>NZ_CP014223.1:1200000-2400000 GCF_001561955.1 Anaerotignum propionicum DSM 1682 | reverse complement strand
AGAATGGCATTTTGAGGGCTGTGTGCAATCAAATCACGCTCTGCCTGAGAGGTAAATTGTTCAGGCACAATATAAATCTGCCGTCCTAGACCCATTTTTTGTTTATCAATTATTTCATCCATGCAAAGATGGGTTTTTCCTGTACCGGCGGTGCCGATGATAAAGCGCAATGCCATTTGGGTATCCTCCTTTTTCTTATCATGATACCCAACAGAAAGCTTTTTTTCAAGGCAAACTTGTACAGCGGAATAAAGGGGAAGTGACAAACATATGGTAAGATTAAGGAAATGTATTCTAGGAGGGAGTAAGGTGGGCGGCACGAAATTTGTGGTAGTAAAGTTAAAGGAGCTCATCAAAACGGTAGTATTTGCTGTGTTGGGCGTCATTATTTTGGTTGGACTGATTTGGTTTTTCTTAAGCTTGGGAAATAATGATTCTGGTACATATCGGGATGGGGTATACCATACCCAGGTAGCCTTGGGCAATGAGAATGCAATGGTTTCTGTAACGGTTGATGATGGAAAGATTGCAGACGTTGCGTTATCTGAGGTTTCTGAAAGCACAATGGTATTCTATCCTCTTTTGCAATCGGCGGCGGATGAGGTTTGCAAAGAGGTTGTCAAGACCCAATCCTTGACCATTCAAGTTTCTGAGAAAAACGCATATTCGGCACAGGCAATTTTAGAGGCGGTAGCAAAAAGTTTGGATGAGGCAAAGAAATAAAGAGGAAAAATGGGTTTTTCTCTTTAGGGTGTCGGTTAGCCGGCACCCTTTAAAAAAGAAAGGTTCTTTGAGCGTCAAATTTTTTACAAACTAGTTTTAACTTTAATGTAATTCCCAATAAGATATTGATTTTAGAAGGTGGGGTATTCCTGCCTTTTTGCGTATCACGGATGAATATCCTCGCAATCCTTTACAGGTATGCCTGCTTCCTTCAAGGTTTTTGCGAAAAGGCCGTGGCCTTTTATTAACTTACCTTGAAAAGTTCCATCGTAAATTTGATTTACACCGCAGGTTGGGCTTCTGGACTGCAAAATTGCTAAAGCTATTTCTTTTTCATGTATTCGTTCCATAGAAACAGCCACACCTTTTTGAAATTCTTTGGTCACGTCTTTCCCATTTTTGGTCATAAAAATACCATCAACTTGCTCCACGCTGTCCCTTGGACAGCCTAGCCCCCCAAGCAACTCGGGACAGATGGGTATCACAGTATGACACTGTATATAATCCATAACATTTTGATTATAGTTATTTTGACCGTTGTATTTACAATTTTGCCCTACTAGGCAAGCACTAACCAAGATATTCATATATGAGCCTCGTTTCCTAAAAATGATTTTTAGTGTTTTATTCAGTAAGAGCATCCGCGAATACGGATGCTCTCCTCATTATTATTTACATCAAAAAGATAAGATGAATTTCATATAGCACCTACTCTAAATGAAGTTATTCTTTAACGATGTCCACTTTTCTTTAAGCTTTTGATGTGATGTTTGGCTTTTTTCATACCGCCAACTTCACGGAACATTTCATTCAGCTTCTTTTCTTCAATTTCTTTTGAAGAAAGACCTTCATAATCTGTTTCTCGCTTTAATTTAAAATAGTTCTGTAATCTTCGGCTCTCCAACTGACCCTCTAAAATTGCTTTTTGCACAGCGCATCCGGGTTCATTGTTGTGAGAACAATCTCTGAATTTGCAGTGCTTTGCCAGCTCCTCAATATCTGAAAAGGTTTTTTCCATATCTGCATTGGCGATACCCAATTCCCGCATCCCTGGGGTATCAATGACAATGGCTCCATTGGGTAATAAAAACATTTCTCGTCCTGTGGTGGTATGTCGTCCTTTATCATATTCATCAATTTCTGCAGTAGCAAGAAGCTGCTTTCCTGCCAAAAGGTTGATCAGTGTTGATTTACCAACCCCTGAGGAACCGATAAAAGATGCGGTAATGCCCTTTTTTAGAAAGGGAGACATTTTTTCTATAGTCGTAGCATCAAAGGATGAGGTTACGATTACGTCACAACCCAAAGCAACTGTTTCGATTTCCGCCATGATTTGTGAGATATTTTCATACAAATCACTCTTGGTGAGTAGAATTACGGGTTTAGCCCCGCTGTCCCAACCGATGGACAAATACCGTTCTAGACGACTTAAATTATAATTTTGGTTGAGAGACATGCAAATAAAAACGATGTCTATATTTGCAGCGATTACTTGGGCTTGATTGATAAGCCCCAAAGCGGCACGTTGAAATACACTTTTTCTTGTTAAAACCTTGTGGATAATGGCGGGGCTGTCGGTATTGCCGATAGTCACCATAACGAAATCACCCACTGCAGGATATTGGGATAGAGTTTCCACTTCATAGGAAAACTTCCCTGAAATTTCGGCGAAACGCTCACCTTCAGCGCTGGCGATGCGATACATGCCCTTATACTGAGCAATAACCCTCCCTAAAGAATATTCCGGATAAAGGGTGGCTTCTTGTATAAACCGCTGAGAAATACCATAATTTTCTAATAAATTCAATGAAATTACCTCCGTAAGAATTCGTATACTATGTGTTCTTTGTATACAACAAGGAGGTTTCTAGAAGATTTAAGCTCTGAAAACCTCCTTGTTTCCCGCAATATCCGTTCTGTCAAAATTGCAATTCATATGCACAATCCCCTTTCAGTATGATTATAAGCTAATTTTAGCAAATCATTAGGCAGAAAGCAAATAAATGGGGATATTTTATTTTCGAATCCATTTTTCATGCTCGTTCATATTTTAAAATTTGGGGCATATATTTGAAATCAGGAGGGATGCGGTATGACAGATAAGGAAAGAAAACGGCGCAGAATGGAAATGGAAAAAAGAATGAGAGACAGACGAGAAGGCCGTAATCCTGGTGAAAGTTCACCTCAGTGGCTTTTGATTTTTCGTACATATGTAACTGTGATTTTGGCAGGGGCATTGGTATTGGTTTCTGCTTTTCATACAGACACATCAGAGGCAGTTTGCAATCAATTAAAGGAGACCATCGCATATCAGATTCCTGCGGAGGATGTTGCAACGGCTAGGGAAAAAATTACAGCTTTTTGGAAGGACAGAAATATTACATTGCCAGCTTTCCATAATGAGCAGAAGGCACCAAAGGAGAATAAGGTTTACAAACCAGATTTAGAGGAATCGCCCTAGTGTATTAGCGTGGTCTTTCGTGAATTGGGAGAAAAAACAAGAGGGATGGATTAACCCTGCAGAGGGGATGGTAACCTCCTCTTATGGGGTAAGGGAAAATCCTGTTCTGAATAAAATGGAGTTACACAACGGGATTGATATTGGGGTGGGAATCGGAACGGAAGTAGCCGCTGTACGTAGCGGGGTGGTTACAGAAATTCGCACCTCTACTACTTTTGGTCATGTGTTGGAATATGAAACAAAGGACGGTTACAAGGTGATGTATGCCCATCTTTCTGAGATTTTGGTAAAGAAAGGGGACAAAGTGAAGCAGGGGCAAATTGTTGCGAAATCCGGAAATTCAGGGTTATCCACAGGCCCTCATTTGCATTACAGCCTTTGGAAGAATGGAAAGCTCATAGATCCTATGGATTATGTTGATTTAAAATATACACAGGAAGTTGCGGCGGAATATGCTGCAAGGGGGGCGAGTATATGATAAAGACTAAGGTTAAATTCCATCCACTGTTTCTTTTGTTAGTAACAATTTTATTTTATTTTGGGATGGGCACCTTGTTTTGGGACATGCTTTTTTGCTGGGCAATACAGGAAGGAGGCTATGTTATTTTTACTAGGCGTAAGGGGCTAAGCGTTCGGTATTGGCTATTTACGCCTTTGGGTATCAGAGCCGACTTTGTGAGCGCAAATATTGCCTTTGATAAGAGACTGAGACTGCATTTTATTGGCAGTGTTTTTGGGATTTTATTAAGTATTGTGCTGTTTGGCTTAGAACAAAAGAATGTTGCAGTTCTTTCGCTGTTGTTGGCAGGGCTTCGCCTACTGCCTTTTTTGCCCTTAGAAGGAGGGCGGATATGTCTGGAAATTTTAGGAAAATGGAAGGGAACGCTGCGGGCCGCAAGTTGGTTAACAAAAGCAGGCTATGGTGTTGGTTATGGACTTTGTGTTTTTGGGGTGTTATTTTCAATTATTGAGCCGAGTGCTTTTTTAATTTTACCAGTTGGCCTTTATCTAATTTACGTCAATCGCCATGAATTTTTACAAATTGCTAAAAATTTGTATACAGGGATGCTGAACGATGCTGAGAAACCTCTGCGTGAAGTAATTGTTTCGGGAAAAGAAACACCCTTTGAGTTGGCTTTACATATGAATCCCTATGAAGATATTTATTTTTTTCGAGAAAACCTAGGTGGAGTGTCACAGGAGCGGGTTATGTTGGCATTATTTACGGAAAAGGATTGTCAGTGGGTGTGGAAAATTGCTAATCAAAAAGATTTTGGTGCAAAAACCTATCAATTCGGGTATGATGATATGGAATAGATGATTGATAAAGTAGGTGTTTGCATGAAACGGGTTTTACTAGATATTGAAGAGGGTATCACTAGGGTTGCCTTAGTAGAGGATGGCAAACTGGTGGAATTATACTATGAAACAAAGGAAGAAGAAAGCTTGGTTGGTAATGTGTATGTTGGACGAGTTGATAACGTAATTCCCAATTTACAGGCATGTTTTGTGGAAATAGGCAGCGATAAAAAAGGCTACCTTTATTACGGAAGCAAGCGTGCTGTTTCTGACCAAGAAAAAAATCCATCTAGACCCAAGGTGGGGGATACTTTGATTGTTCAGGTGGAAAAGGATGCCGCAGGTTCCAAAGGAGCGGTTTTGACCCAAACAATTTCCTATCCTGGAAAGTTTGTTGTATTGGTGCAAGAGGAAGGGGATATCGGTATTTCCCGAAAGATTACAGATAATGGGGAGCGAAATCGTATCAGAGAGGGGGTTAGAGCCGTTTTGCCAAAGGGTTTTGGCGCAGTGGTTCGAACCAACGGGGAAGGGAAAACAGAGGAAGACTTTCAAAAGGAGCTTCAGTCTCTCTTGGAGAAGGCAAAAGTTGTTGAAAACGCTCAGTTTAGAATGGCACCCTCTTTGCTCCTTCAACAAAGCTTGCCTGTGGAAAAGGCCGTTCGTGATTTCTATAGTGAGAAAATTGATGAATTTGTTGTGAATGATCAACAGACCTATGAATATTTATTGAAAACAGGAGATTTTAATGGAGAGAAACAACCAAGGTTGTTATTATATCAGGAGAAATTGCCCCTTTTTGAGGAGTATTTTGTGGAAAGCCAAAGTCAAAAAGCTCTGGATGAAAAGGTCTGGCTGAAAAACGGTGGATTTTTGGTAATTCAAGAGACCGAGGCATGTGTGGTAATTGACGTAAACTCTGGAAAATCTGCAGGTAAAGGGGATCTGGAAAAAACGATTCAAAAAACCAATATGGAAGCGGCCCAAGAAGTGGCTAAGCAGTTGCGCCTTCGGAACCTTTCGGGTATAATCATTGTTGACTTTATTGATATGACCAGTCAAGAAAATAGGAACATCGTCACAAAGGCATTGGAGACTGCTGCGAAAAATGACCGTATAAAGACTGTTGTTGTGGGCATGACAGAATTGGGGCTGATGCAAATTACAAGAAAGAAAACAAGACCCAGTTTATCTAAGCAAATGACTACAAAATGCCGACAATGTGATGGGACAGGCAGAATGCCTTCTATTGATTGGACGGTAACCAAGATGCGCCGAGAAGTTGAGAGTATTTTGGCAAACACAATATACAATCAGGTGACAGTTCGTGCAGATGGCAGGCTGCTGCAAGCTTTTTGCGGGCAGGAGAATGTTTATTTGGACAAGCTTTCCAAACGTTTTCAAAAAAACGTGCGCTGTGAAAGCTCTAAGGATATGGGTTTCTCTTTATATGAAATAATAAAAGAAAAACAAAGATAATTTGGAGGATATGAGCCGAAAACGAAAAAAATCATTGTTTTCGGTTCTTTTTTATTATTGTCGCTTCATTGTGTTGAATTGTTTCTTGACACTTCTGGTAAAAAGTAATAAAATGATAGGGTGTTTTATAACACTGCTTATGGTATGTGAAAACAAAAAATAGAATTTGAAAATGTACTTTGAAAACTGAATAAGGGGAGGTGTTTTTCATAGGGCCGATAAGTGTAATCTGTGCTGTGATTGGCATACTAGTAGGCGCCATCTGTGGTGTCTTTTATCGTAAACGTATTGCGGAAGCAAAGGTCGGTGTGGCTGAAGAGAGAGCCAAGAAGATTGTAGAGGATGCGGCAAAAGAAGCAGAAGGGCGTAAAAAAGAAATTTTACTGGAAGCCAAGGAAGACAGTATCAGAACAAAAAACGAGTTAGAAAAGGAAGTTCGTGACAGAAGAAACGAGCTTCAGAGAAATGAAAGAAGATTGTTCCAGAAGGAAGAGACACTGGACAAAAAGACAGAAGCTTTGGAAAGAAAAGATGAGCAGATGTCAAAAAAGCTGGAAGAGCTTGAAAAACAAAAAGAAGAGACAAAAGCACTTCATGCAAAACAATTGCAAGAATTGGAGCGCATCTCCGGTTTAACTACCGAGGAAGCTAAGAATTATATTCTTGCTATGGTAGAAAATGATGTAAAACATGAAGCAACATTGATGATTAAAGAGATTGAGGGCAAGGCAAAGCTGGAGGCAGACAGACGCTCCAGAGAGATTGTTGCCAACGCAATTCAAAGATGTGCGGTTGACCACGTGGCAGAGACAACGGTTTCTGTTGTTCAGCTTCCAAATGATGAGATGAAGGGACGTATTATCGGTCGTGAAGGCAGAAATATCCGTGCATTGGAAACTTTGACGGGTATTGACTTAATTATTGACGATACGCCGGAGGCGGTTATTCTTTCCGGTTTCGATCCTATCCGTAGAGAAATTGCAAGACTTGCTTTGGAAAAACTCATTGTAGACGGGCGTGTTCATCCATCCCGTATTGAGGAAATGGTGGAAAAGGCTAGAAAAGAAGTAGAGGTTATCGTACGTGATGAAGGTGAAGCCGCTACGTTTGAAACCGGTGTAAACGGTTTGCACCCAGAGCTTGTTAGACTATTGGGCAAATTGAAGTATAGAACCAGTTACGGTCAGAATGTTTTAAAGCATTCCATTGAGGTTGCCCATTTGGCGGGACTCATGGCTGCGGAGCTGGGTGTTGATACAACATTGGCAAAAAGAGCAGGTTTACTTCATGATATCGGTAAAAGTGTTGATCATGAGATGGAAGGTTCCCATGTTAGCATCGGTGTAGGGCTGTTGAAGCGCTACAAGGAAAATCAGCTGATTATCAATGCTGTTGAGGCACACCACGGTGATGTGGAGCCCCAGAGTATTGTGGCTGTTTTGGTACAGGCAGCAGATGCTATTTCTGCGGCTAGACCTGGTGCAAGGCGTGAAACTTTGGAATCTTATATTAAAAGATTACAGAAGTTGGAAGAAATTGCTGACAACTTCAAAGGTGTTGAAAAATCCTTTGCAATTCAAGCGGGCCGTGAATTGCGAATTGTGATAATACCCGAGGATGTAAATGACGAGGGAATGACGCTTCTTGCAAGAGAAATTGCCAAGAAGATCGAGGAAGAACTGGAATATCCCGGACAGATTAAGGTTAATCTGATTCGAGAAACCAGAGCAATTGAATACGCAAAATAAGTATAAAGTCCACCATTTTTGGTGGGCTTTATTTTTTTGTTCGCTTTAACTTGAGAGATTACCCACTCTGCATTTGGTAGAAATGGTTTTTATTAAAAAACCTTTAGCAAAAAGGAGTGTAGGGTTTGCCGTTTTAATGGTGATGAGGTAGGAGATATTAGAGAGACTTTTTTAAGGCATCAAAAGGAATCTATTGGTAGTACGTCTAGATTAGAATGGAACGGGATATTGATAAAGTTTGATTTTTATGACACTAAATTATAAAAGAGAAATGCAGAAGGTTGGTTGCATTTCTCTTTTAAATTTAACTCTAAATGCCAAGTATAGAACGAATAGGCAGAAAACACACCTATCTGCTATACTGCAAATAATGATATTGCTTATTACCAATATACAGCAGAGTAATTGCCAAAATAGCCGTCAAGCCCTCAGCAATGGGGATGGCCAGCCAAATTCCGTTGATGCCAAATATATTAGGCAAGAACAGGATGCAAACTGTAACAAAAAGGAATGTTCTTAAAAATGAAATGATAGCAGACAGCAATCCATTGGATAACGCCGTAAAAAAAGACGAAGTAAAAATATTAATTCCCGAAAACAGAAAGCTCCAAGCGAAAATATGATACCCGTGGAGTGCAATTTTATAGGTATCAGTATTTTTGGGCGTAAAAATTGAAATCGTTGGGGTTGCCATAAAAAATGAAAAAACAGAGATTAAAACCGACGACATCAATATAATTTGAATGCATAATTTAAACATCTTTTTCATTCTTAGTATATTTCGATTTCCATAAATATAGCTAAATATTGGCGCAGCTCCGTTGGAAAAACCCATATATGCTGCTGAAAATAAAAATTGGGCATACAAAATAATTGTGATTGCGGCAACGCCATCCTGCCCCAAAGTTTTCATCATTGTTAAGTTAAACAGAAAAGTAGTAACTGCCATTGCTCCAGAGGTCACCATTTCTGAGGAACCGTTTAGAACACTGGAAAGAATGGTTTTTCCATCCCACTTTGGTTTCACAAAATATAGAATAGCTCTAGGTTTGGCGAAGTACCAAAGAGGGAATAATCCCCCAATAAGAAAGCTTGTGGCAGTACCCCAAGCGGCACCGGCTATGCCCCAATCAAACACCACTATAAACAGATAGTCAAAAAAGATATTTGAAAGCCCTGACGTAACATTCAGCCATAAACCCAGATGTGGTTTTCCTGCTGTTACAAATAAGGTTTGAAACAACACTTGAATCACGGCAACAAAATATAGAGACATAAGAATTTTGCCGTAGTCTATACAATAAGGCAAAAGGACATCATCTGCCCCTAAAAAGCGGCATAAAGGGCTGATAAAGATAAAAGCTATACTGGAAAGAATCAGCCCCAATATAGCGCTAAAGGTAACAATTAATGTAAAGTTGCTTCGTGCATCGTCTATTCGTCCTTCACCTAACGTACGACCAATGACCGCACTGCCTCCTGTACCAAGCATAATGCCCACACCCATTAATATATTAATCAGAGGAAACACAATATTTGTGGCAGATAAAGCTTCTGTGCCCACGTAGCGGGAAACAAAGATACCATCTACAATAGTATAAGTTGCCACAAATACCAGCATAGTGATGGTTGGCAGGGTAAAACGCAAAAGGGAGGATAAGTTAAAATCTTTTGCTAATTCGTTTTGCATATTTAAACCTCAATTCAAAATAATTAGTCCTAAAATCACCATACAATTCAAGACTGATGACTTATACGCCTATATGACTGTGTCTTTTCTCGTCTGGAAAAACGCGCGTAAATACTCAGAAAACTCTGGCTTACAATTGTTTGACTGACAAAAAATTTGCTTGCACATCTTGTATACTCTTGGTGATTAGAAATAACTCGTTAAAAATAGGCGGAGTTTTTCCGCCTATAAGTCAATTGCATGTATAATGCAAGGTGCAATCAGGCATTAGACTGCATAGATTTCACCTTTTCTTCATCAGGGGTTACGTAAATGGTACGGTTGGTCAAGTAAATGACCATACCCGGTTTCGCTCCGTTAGGCTTTTTCACATTTTTTCGTTGAGTATAATCAACAGGAACCATACTGCTGTTTTTGGCTTTGCTAAAGAAGGCGGCTAAATTTGAAGCTTCTTCCAATGCTGTGTCACTGGCGGTGCCTGTACCGTTAGAGCGAATGATGACATGGGAACCTGGAATTTCTTTGGTATGCAGCCAGATATCCATGCTGTCGGCAAAGCGCAGAGTGAGTTCATCATTTTGCAGATTGCTCTTACCTACATATATTTCATAGCCATCTGAGGAGATAAAATGTAGAGGTTTTGCTTTTTTTGCCTTAGGGGCACCTTTTTTTGGTGCTTGGCGGCGCACAAAACCGCTTTCCGCCAATTCAGTTCTGATTTCTCCCAAATCTGCTTCATCAGAGGCGTTATCCAGTGCATTTAGTACACTTTCTAAATAAACAAGTTCTTCATCATTTTGCTTTTCTTGTATTTCTAATGCAGCAAGAGTCCTTTTTGCTTTATTGTAGCGGGAGAAATATTTTTGCGCATTTTCCGCAGGGGTTTTAGTGGGGTCTAAGGAAATCTCAATATCACCCATAGCCTCGTCGTAAAAATCTGTGGTTCGGAAGGTAGTAGCCCCTTGAGGCACGGCATAAATATTAGCGGTTAGGAGCTCGCCTTTTTTGCGCCAGCTTTCCATATCTGCCACGTCTTTGCGGGTTTTCAACTGTATTTCCTTTTTCTTTACACAACGTTCAATGTTTGAGCTAACCAGCCGACGCATATCGTGGGCTTTTTGCTTGATATGGGAGGCATGATCTCGTTCTTGATAAAAGCTTTCTAAAAGTGCTGATATTGAAAGAAAAATTTTTTGCTGGAAGGCTTTAAATTCTGTCATTTCAATTACACCGAAATCCAAAACCCGATTGGAATTTGGATGGTAATACAGTTTTGGTGTAAAGTTTGCTAGCTTGGCATCTTCCATAACAGCTTGAAAGGCATAGAATAATGCTTCACCTTTGTCAGGGGTTATCTGTTGGCAGGCATCAGAGGGCTCTAAAGCGGCACGAAAGCAAATCTCTCCCGCCATAATGGGACTGATTCCTGTGTAGGTTTTATATATAAAATCTTGCAGTTTTTGTCCAGCTTGTAGAGCGAGGGAGAACAAAAAGTCACCTTGCTCTGCAAAAAGAGGATTTTTTTTGTTTTGTGAAGGCGGTAAAACATAATCTTTCCCGGGCAATACCTCTCTTACAGAGCTTTTCTCATGGGAAACTCGCTTAATAGAATCTAAGATTCGTCCGTTTTCGTCGGTCAAAATAAGATTGCTATGCTTTCCCATAATTTCTAAAATCAGGTTTTTTACCGTCATATCGCCCATTTCATTTGCGGATTCAATTTTCAATAGAATGATACGTTCAAAGTTGGGCTGACAAATATCTATAATTTTGCCCCCTGCAATGTGCTTACGCAAAACCATGCAGAACAGAGGCGCCGTCATAGGGTTTTCCCTTGTTGTTTCGGTAAAATGAATTCTTGGATTACTGGAATTTGCAGAAGCTAATATTTTATGGACAACGCCTGTACCTCTTACTGAAAAACGTATTTCATCCGCCGCAGGTTGATGAATTTTGTCGATTCTGCCGCCGATGAGGTTTGTTTTCAGTTCGTGTACGATAGCTGCTGCGGTGATACCGTCTAAAGCCATGGGACGTTCCTCCTTTATTGTTTTTATGTGTCGGTATAGTATAACATAGCAGGAAGAATATTACACGAAGGAGAAATATTAAAATTTGATTAAAAATTAAGTGTAAATTTCTAGGTTTTTCTTGATATTTATGTGTTCATAGGCTATAATGGGGAACAATGTATGTCTGAAGGATCGACTCACGTCATATGGGTTTTTGGTCTTTTGCAGGCTTTTTTGAGTTTGACGGTAAGATATATACTGGTCAACAGGAGAAGCCTCGATTTTGTTATGAAAATTGAAGTGAACGCACAGAGAGGAAAAAGGATATGGGTACAAATGTTAGAAGTATGACGGGATACGGCCGAGGTGAACACATTGCTGAGGACAGAAAATTTACCATAGAACTAAAATCCGTAAATCATAGATATAATGATATTAGTATTAAATTACCCCGTTCTTTGGCTAGCCTTGAAGACAAAATTAAAAAGCATATTATGCAACAGGTTTTTCGTGGAAAGACGGATGTATATGTAAGTTTTGAAACTTTTGCTTCGGATGATGTTGAGGTGAAGTTGAATGAAGCTTTAGCAAAGGCTTACTATGAAAAACTTAAGGTGTTGCAGGATAGCATTGGTTTTGAAGGCGGCAACCTTTTGGATTTGACAGCAAAGTTTCCTGATGTGATTACAGTGGAAAAACCTCAAAAGGATGAATCAATTATTTGGGATGCATTACTGCCGGCTTTGGATGAGGCGGTGACCCGTTTTGCTTCCATGCGTCAGACAGAAGGGGAAGCTTTGAAAAAAGATATTTTGGCAAAGGGAAAACGAATTCAGACTTTGGTTCATGAAGTGAAGGAACGTTCTCCTTTGGTTGTTGAGGAATATAGGGAAAAATTGAATAACCGTTTAAAGGATTTATTGGGCGGTATTGATGTTGACCCCCAACGTATTGCAACGGAGGTTGCAGTTTTTGCCGACAGAGGTTGTGTTGATGAGGAAATAACCCGTTTGGAAAGTCACTTGGTTCAGCTTGCTGATATTTTGGAAAGAGGCGGTCAGGTAGGCAGAAAGCTGGATTTCCTTGTGCAAGAAATGAATAGAGAGTCCAATACCATTGCTTCTAAAGCAAATGATATACAAATTGTGCAGGCAACCATCGAACTAAAAAGTGAAATTGAAAAAATTCGCGAACAGATTCAAAATTTAGAGTAGTTGGGGTGGCGGCATGGAAAAAATTCAATTTTTGAATATCGGGTATGGAAACGTAGTATCTGCAAATCGGGTCATTGCCATTGTCAGCCCTGATTCTGCCCCAATTAAGCGCATTGTGCAAGAGGGGAAAGAAAAAGGAAATTTAATCGACGCAACCTATGGCAGAAAAACCCGTTGCGTGATTATTATGGATAACGGGCATTTGGTGCTATCGCCCAATATGCCTGAAACAGTGGGCGGCAGGCTTTTATCAGAGCAGAAGGGGAATTAACAATGAAGAAACAAGGTGTATTGCTAATTATTTCCGGGCCTTCCGGTTCAGGCAAGGGGACGGTGGTGGAACAGCTTTGCAAAAGAGATAATTTTTCGCTATCTATTTCGGCAACGACAAGAACACCCAGAGATTATGAAATTGATGGGGTGCATTATTTCTTCCATACAAGGGAAGAGTTTTTGCGCATGCAGGAGCATAAAGAGCTTTTGGAGTGGGCAGAATTTTGCGGGAACTATTATGGAACACCTCGTAAATATGTAGTTGAGCAGTTGGCACAAGGGAAAAATGTGATCCTTGAGATTGAAGTACAGGGCGCACTTCAGATTAAAAAAATTTATCCTGATGGAGTTTTGGTTTTTTTAATGCCTCCCAATTTAGAAGAATTGGGCAGACGCCTAACCAATCGAGGCACTGAAGATAAAGATACCATAAACCGCAGAATTCATAGAGCTTTGGAAGAAATGGAATTGGCTCAGGAATATGATTATGTGGTGATTAACGATACCGTTGAAGAAGCTACGGAGGATTTGCTTGTCATTGTTCAGGCGGAAAGAATGAAATGCAGCAGAAATCCCAATATTAAAAAGATATTTAAAGGAGAGATGTAAATGTTAAGACCTTCTTATACAGATTTATTAGAAGTTATCAATGAAGAAACAGATGATATCACTTTAGGGAGCAGATATACCATCGTGATTGCGGCAGCAAAAAGAGCAAGACAGCTAGTGGATCATGCAGAGCCTTTGGTAAGTAAGATTAAAGTGGATAAACCCGTTTCTATTGCAGTGAACGAGCTTTACGAAGGGAGAATCAAGGTGCGTCAAGCCAAAGAAGTCATTTATGAGGGTGAAATGATTCTCAGAGATGACACTGCAGAATTTATGGAACCAACGGAAGATTAGAATTCAGGGCGATAAACATTAGGTATCTTACGCAGGATTTTTGCGAAGGAATTTTGTTTATCGCCTTTTTGACAGTAAAATTTGTTAGAAACGGAGGTGTGAAAAATGCGGTATGCCAGAGTCATTGTTGGAATGAACCATCCACAGACCGATCGAGTATTTGACTACCACATTCCAGAAGCTTTTCAAGATGAAGCGAAGGAAGGGGTTCGAGTGATTGTACCTTTTGGGCGGAGAAATACCAAAACAGAGGGGTACATACTTTCTTTGGCTGAGGAGAGTGAAATTCCCTTAGAAAAGCTAAAAGACATCCTTGAAATTCTAGATGATGGCAGACCAATTTTTACCCCTCAAATGCTTCATTTAGCACAATGGATGAAAGAGCACTATTTTTGTACATTAAACCAATGCTTGCAAGCCATTATGCCTACAGGAATTAAAACCAAAAGTACATGGCAGGTTCTTTTGAACGAAGCAGCTGATGTTTCTGCATGTAAAGGTGGAGAATTAGCGGTTTTAGAAGCCTTGAAGGAAATGGGCGGTTCCAGTGCTTTGAGCGAGCTGGAGAAATTGTTGGGAAGCGGCGTTAAAAACGCAATACAACAGATGCAAAAAAGAAAATACTTTTTTTGAAACAAAAAATGATTCGCTCTGAATATAAAATGGAGCAGCGATTTTATTCTATCAACAATCATACTTCTTTATGGGAAAATACCATAAAAAAAGTAGAGACGGACAAGCGTCTCTCAGGGCAAAAAAAACTCCTACATCTATTCAAAGAAAAGAGTGAAATTTCCCTTGAGGAAATTAAAAAAAGTGGAATCGGTGAATCACCTCTAAAGACACTTTTGAAAAAAGGAATTTTAAAAGAGCGTATAGAGCAGATAAAAAGAGCTGTTTTTTCTCTGGAGGATTATGAAAAGACCACACCCTTTTTTCCCACGGCAGAACAAAGAGCGGCAATTGAGGAAATTGAATATCAAATAGATTTGGAAAAAAAGAAGACCATTCTCCTTCATGGAATTACAGGAAGCGGAAAAACGGAAATTTATATGCAAAGCATTGCCAAAATCCTTGCCATGGGGAAACAGGCGGTGGTGCTGGTTCCTGAAATCTCTTTGACACCCCAAATGATGGAACGATTTATTTCTCGTTTTGGTCAGGCTGTGTCCATTACCCACAGCAGGCTCTCAGCAGGAGAGCGGTTAGACCAATGGAAAAAAGCTAGAGATGGAGAAATTTCTGTTATGATTGGCCCCAGATCAGCACTGTTTATGCCCTTTTCTGATTTGGGAATGATTATTATTGATGAGGTGCATGATAATAGCTATATCTCCGATATTACCCCGAAGTATGATGCAAGGGAAGCGGCGAAGTTTCTTGCAGAGGACACAGGTGCAGTTTTGTTAATGGGCAGTGCCACCCCTGATTTGGTGAGCTACCATAAGGCCAGACAAGGAGAATATCTCCTACTAGAACTGAAAGAAAGAACCGGGGGAGGAACCCCTCCTAAGATGCAAATTGTTGATATGTGCAAAGAACTTGAAGAAGGAAACCGATCTGCTTTTAGTCATATTTTGCAACAGGAGATAGCAATAAATTTAGAAAAAGGTCAGCAGACCATGCTGTTTTTGAATAGAAGGGGCTTTGCAACCTTTGTTTCCTGCCGCAGTTGTGGTCATGTGATGCGGTGTCCTGAGTGTGGTATTTCTTATACATATCATGCAAAAGAAGATGTACTGATGTGCCATTATTGTGGAAAGACAGTGGAAAGCCCTCGAAACTGCCCAGAATGCGGTTCAAAATATATTCGTTATTTTGGAACAGGAACGCAAAAAATTGAAGAAGAGGTAAGGCGGCTTTTTCCAAGAGCCAATGTCCTTCGAATGGATTTAGATACGACTATGGGTAAAAACAGCCATAATCAAATATTAGAGGCATTTCGCAAGGGACAAGCAGATATACTTGTGGGTACACAAATGATTGCAAAGGGGCATGATTTCCCCAATGTAACGTTGGTCGGCATAATGGCCGCTGACACTTCTTTAAATACGGGCAGTTTTTATGCTTCAGAAAATACCTTTCAATTAATTACCCAGGCCGGTGGGCGGGCAGGTAGAGCGGATGACAGTGGTAGGGTTTATATCCAAACCTATCAACCAAAGCATTACTGCATTACCCATGCTGCTGAACAAAATTATAAGGGGTTTTATGAGGAAGAAATATTGTTGCGTGAGATGATGGGATATCCTCCCTTTGGTGCTTTTTGTTCTGTTGTAGTGAGCGGGGAAGTGGAGGAGGATATCGCAAAGGCGGCTGATGTTTTGGGTGGAATCTTGCAGACGGAAAATAGAGGTAACAGCTATTTTATAATGGGGCCTGTACCGGCCATGCTGTTTAAATTCAGAGGAGAGTACCGACAACGGATTTTGATTCAAGGGCATGATGAAGACCCATTGGTGCAGTTTGTAGCCAAGTGCGTGGAAAAAGGAGAACAAAAGGTGGGGAAGGGGATACACTTTCAATTAACCCGAAATCCCTTGAATATTGTATAATTGATAACTTTATGTTAAAATATAGGGTAAACCCTGTTTTTTATTGTTATATGGATGAATAGATAGTTTTTTGGTGATTTAAAGTTTTGGGAGTTTGTGAGATAGAGAAGTAAAAAATCTAAAAGTTGAAAACTTGAATATGGAATTGAAAAGACTGTTTTTGTATGGATAAGTAATTGTAGGAGGTAAGATAAATGGCAACAAGAGAAATACGAATAAGTACAGATGAAATTTTGAGAAAAGTTTGTAAGCCGGTAAAGGAAATTAATCAAAACACACTTACATTATTGGATGATATGGCAGAAACCATGTATGCTGCAAATGGTGTTGGTCTTGCCGCACCCCAAGTGGGTATTTTGAAAAGAATTGTTACCATTGATATTGGGGATGGTCTGATTGAGTTAATTAACCCTGTTGTTGTGGAAAGAAGGGGTTCACAAATTGATTATGAGGCGTGCTTAAGTGTTCCGGGAAGAAGTGAATTGGTAGATCGTCCCGAATATGTTCGTGTGGAAGCCTTAAACCGTAATGGTGAGAAGATCGTTGTAGAAGGAGAAGAGCTGATGGCTGTTGCTCTTTGCCACGAAACAGATCACCTGGACGGAGTTTTATATATTGACAAAGCCATTCCACCAGAAGATGTGGAAGAGGTTTAAGGAGGAATAACCCCATGAGAATGATTTTTATGGGTACACCGGAATTTGCGGTGTATTCTTTGAAGGCTTTGCTGACACAGCATGAAGTGATTGCTGTTGTGAGCCAGCCGGATAAGCCAAAAGGCAGAGGAAAAAAGCTGGCACCAACTCCTGTTAAGGAGTACGCATTGGAACAAGGAATTCAGGTTTATCAGCCTGAAAAGGCAAGAGACCCTGAATTTGTTGCATTGTTGAAAGAATTGAATCCTGATGTGATAGCTGTAACGGCTTTTGGTCAGATATTGCCTGAAAGTATTTTGAATATTCCCCAATACGGTTGTATTAACGTACATGGCTCTTTGCTCCCTAAGTATCGTGGGGCGGCGCCTATGCAATGGTCTATTATAAATGGTGAAAAAGTAACGGGAATTACCACTATGTTTATGGCAAAGGGCATGGATACAGGGGATATGCTTTTAAAGACGGAAGTGCCAATCACACCTGAGGACAATTTTGCCTCTGTTCATGATAAAATGGCTTTGGCAGGTGCAGATTTGCTTTTGGATACCTTAACTGCCTTACAGGCAGGAACAGTGGAAAGAATTCCCCAGAATCATGAAGAGGCAACCTATGCCGCTATGATTACAAAGGAAACAGGGCATATTGATTGGTCAAAAAGTGCAGAAGAAATTTTGAATCTTATGCGGGGGCTGGATCCGGCACCGGGAGCATATGCAATGTATGAAGGGGAGCCTCTAAAACTTTTTAAAGGAACAAAAACGGAAGGTGACTATCGCCATGGGAAATGCGGCGAGGTTGTTGATAGTAACAAAAAGGGGTTCGTCGTAAAATGCGGCGATGGAGCATTGACTATCACGGAATTGCAAGCCACAGGCAAAAAACGTATGCCTGCGGATGCATACTTGAGAGGTCATGCTATTAATCAGGGCGTCCTTTTACAGTAGTCTTTTTAAGGAAAAACTGAGTTGTTTCGCGTATGCAACAGCATACCGATGTAAACAGATTTCCTTAAATTTGTAAAATAAAAAGGAGGAACCAATTATGTTTATTTTATTAATTCTGGCCATGATACTCACCCTATATGCACAGGCCAATGTATCAGGAACATACAACAAATATGCCAATGTTCGTAACAAACGAGGCTATACAGGCGCACAGGTAGCAACGATGATGCTGCAAAATGCAGGCATTCATGATGTAAGCGTGGAAAGAGTGGGAGGAAATCTTACAGATCACTATGACCCTCGCACAAAAACATTACGTCTCTCCCAAAACGTTTATGATAGTCCATCAGTAGCGGCTTTGGGTGTAGCAGCCCATGAAACAGGCCATGCCATTCAGCATGATGTTGGATATGGCCCTCTTGCACTAAGAAGTCTTTTTTATCCAATTGCGAATTTAGGATCTAAGATGGCTATGCCATTAATTTTTATTGGAATGCTTTTTTCCAGTCACAGTGGTTATTTGATGATTCAAATTGGCATTCTTTTCTTTGCCGCATCGGTAGTGTTTACATTAATCACATTACCTGTGGAATTTGATGCATCGGCAAGAGCAACTGATCTTTTGGTTGAGCAGAACTTTTTGGACGAAAGCGAAGTTGAAGGTTCAAAAAAGGTATTGCGGGCAGCTGCATTAACCTATGTTGCGGCGGCCATTGTGGCAGTCCTTCAATTATTACGTTTGATTGGAATTTTTGGAAGAAGAAGTGACTAAATATAATAAGAAGGCTGATTTTTCACTTGAAAATCGGCCTTTTGCCATTTCTTGTGAAAGAATGAAATCCTCGGAGAAATGGCGAAAAATGTTGCTCTATGACAGGGAATACTTTATAATAATAATTTAGTGGATTAGATTTAACGGATTAATTAAGCTGGGTGGAGGATAAACTTTATCGGACATAAGATAATTAACTGTTATTTAAAAAGAGTTTAGCAAGACAGATGATAGAATCTGCTTGTAATCACATTCCTGATGAAGGGGAAAATAGAATAATGATACAGATAAACCCAAGAGAGATTGCCGCCCAGGCCATGATGGAAATTATGGAAGAGGGCGCATATAACAATATGGCTTTAAGAAGGCTATTACGCCAGAATGGGGCAATGCCACCGAAGGATAGAGCCATGGTAACAGAAATTGTAAACGGAACATTACGGAATTTATACTATATAGACCATGTCATCAATCAATTTTCTAAGACAAAAACAGAAAAGATGAAGCCGTGGATTTTGGCGGTGATGCGTACCGCTGTCTATCAAATGTACTTTATGAAGGTACCTGATTCTGCTGCCTGTAACGAAGGCGTAAAGTTGGTTGAGGAAAGAGGGTTGGAACCGTTAAAGGGATTTGTAAATGGCGTTTTGCGCACTGTGGGACGGGAAAAAGAAAATATTGCTTTGCCCAAGAAGGGTACGCCAGAGTTTTTGCATATCCAATATTCTCATCCTCTTTGGGTGATTAAAATGTGGACTGCATATTTTGGTTATGAAGAGACGGAAAATCTTTGCAGAGCAAATAATTGCCCTCCTGATGTAACCATTCGTGTGAACACATTAAAAACGAAAAAGGAATCCTTGAGAAAGGAATTGGAAAAGCTGGGTACAACAGTTACTGATGGCAGACTGGTTTCTTCTGCTTTGCATTTAAAGAAAACAGCGGATATTGGAAGACTAAAATCCTTTTCAGAAGGTTTGTTTCATGTGCAGGATGAAAGTTCTCAGCTTGCAATTGAGATTATGGCTCCTAAAAAGGGAGAGAAAGTATTAGACCTTTGTGCAGCACCTGGGGGGAAAAGCTTTACCATTGGGGAAAGGATGGAAAATGAAGGAAGGCTTGTATGTGGAGATATTTATGAGCATAAAATAGAATTGATTACCCAAGGTGCCCAACGGCTTGGAATCACAATGATTGAACCAATACAGCAGGACGCCACTGAATTTAATGAAAACTATGCAGATGCCTTCGATCGTGTTTTGGTGGATGCACCTTGCTCCGGTTTGGGATTAATGGGCAAAAAGCCGGATATTCGATTAAAGAAAAATGGTGATGAAATCGATCAATTGGTGCCTATTCAGCGTCAAATCCTTGAAAATGGGGCAAGATATGTTAAGCAGGGTGGAACGCTGATTTATAGCACATGTACCTTATGCAAAAAAGAAAATGAAAAAAATGTGGAGTGGTTTCTAAGCAGCCACCCAGAATTTATTACAGAGGATATTACGGAGTTTTTGCCAAAGACCTTATGGCAGGAAACCGCTGAGAAGGGGTATATTACACTGTTACCCCATAAAAGCAATACGGATGGATTCTTTATTGCAAAAATGAAAAGAAAGGGATAAACATGTCGAAAAATGATTTAAAATCTATGAATTTAGAAGAATTGCAGCTTTTTTTGGCTGATATGAAGGAACCAAAGTTTCGTGGGAAACAGGTTTTCGAGTGGATTCATAAAAAACAAGTTTCTTCCTTTGAAGAGATGACAAATCTTTCTAAGAGTTTGCGAGAGAAGCTACAGCAAAATGCAGTTCTCGGTGGCGTGGAAATGGTACGGAGATTGATCTCGCAGGTTGATGGAACAAGAAAATATCTTTTTGCTTTGGAGAATGATTCGGTCATTGAGAGCGTATTGATGAAATATGAGCATGGAAATACTGTGTGCATTTCAACCCAGGCGGGATGTCGTATGGGTTGTAAATTTTGTGCTTCTACATTGGACGGTGTAGAGCGAAATTTGACAGCAGGTGAAATGCTCTCTCAAGTATATGAGATTCAAAAAGATTGCGGTGAGCGTATCAGTGGTGTGGTGCTGATGGGCAGCGGCGAACCTTTGGATAACTATGAAAATGTGGTAAAATTTATACATTTAATCAACCATCCTGATGGGCAGAATATGGGACAAAGGCATATTACCCTTTCAACTTGTGGGTTGATTGAGAAAATGTATCAGTTGGAAGGGGAGCATTTGCAGATTACCCTTGCGGTATCTCTTCATGCGCCCAACGATGAAATTAGAAAGAGCATTATGCCTGTGGCAAAGGCAAATTCTATGGATCGTTTATTGGTTGCTTGCCGTCATTATACGGAGATAACCAAACGGCGGATAACCTTTGAATATGCCATGATGCGTGGAGTTAATGACAGTGATGACTGTGCCAAAGAGTTAGCCAAAAAGCTTCGGGATATGCTTTGCCATGTAAACTTAATTCCTGTGAATGATGTGAAAGAGCGGGATTATATAAAAAGCTCCAATGACAGAGTAAAACAGTTTGCGGCACTGTTGCAGGAAAACGGAGTGGAAACCACTATTCGCAGAAAACTGGGCAGTGACATTGATGCGGCCTGTGGTCAACTAAGACGCAGTCATTTGAAAGACAAAAGAGAATTATCATAGTTAAAGAGGTTATGCTTGAGGATAATTCATTTCGGATTTTTTACACCGGGGAGGTGGATTGCTTGAAAGCAATAGGTATCAGTGATATTGGTAAATGCAGAAAGAATAATGAGGATGCCCTTTATGTTCCGTTGCCGGAGGATGAAATACAAAATCTGTTTATAGTTGCAGACGGCATGGGGGGCTGCAATGCCGGAGAAGTGGCCAGTCAATATGCCATTGATTCCTTTTTGAATTATATCAAAAAGGAGAGAGATTCCCACGGCGAGGAAGATATACCTGATTTATTGGCAGAAGCCATGGCAGCATCTAACCGGGCTGTTTATGATAAATCCAATTCTAAGCGTGAATTTGCAGAGATGGGTACAACTATGGTTGCTGCAGCTGTTCAGGATGGGAAAATTTTTGTTGCATATGTTGGGGACAGCCGTGCGTATTTATTTCGTAAAAAAGAGCTGAGTCCCCTTACCACAGATCATTCCTATGTTATGGAATTGGTTCGACTGGGCTCCATCACAAAGGAAGAGGCGGCAAGTCATCCCAAAAGAAATATTATTACCCGTGCTGTGGGGATCAAAGAAACCGTTGAAACAGATGCAATTGTGGAGAATGCACTGAGGGGAGATATTTTACTCCTATGTACAGATGGACTTTCCGGTATGGTATCAGATAAGGAAATGGCAGAAGTGATAGGAAAGCGGATTACCTTAGAAAAAAAGGCGCAGAAATTGGTTGAAATGGCCAATGAACGAGGCGGATATGATAATATTTCCTTGATTTTGGTTGATGTAGGAGGTAAGAACTAATGTTGTTAAATCCCGGAACTATCCTTGGGGATAGATATGAGATTATAGAGAAGATTGGCTCCGGTGGCATGGCTATGGTATATCGGGGCAAGGATAAGAAACTGGATAGATATGTTACAGTTAAGGTTTTGCGTGAGGAGTTTATCGGGGACGATGAATTTATTGAGAGGTTTCGTTCCGAAGCTTGCTCGGCGGCAAGGCTTTCCCATCCCAACATTGTGCGTGTTTATGATGTTGGAGAGGATGGTGAAACAAATTATATTGTAATGGAATATATTCATGGGGACACTTTGAAGCAGGCAATTCGCCAAAAGGCACCTTTTGATTCCCGTTCTACCCTAAATGTGTCCATTCAGATTGCTTCTGCATTGGCTCAGGCCCATAAAGCTCACATCATACATAGGGATATCAAGCCACAGAATATTTTGGTGGGAACGGATGGTGTGATTAAGGTTACGGACTTTGGTATTGCCAGAGCTGCCACAGTTTCTACCATGACTACTACAGCCAATGCGGCAGGGTCTGTACATTATTTCTCTCCTGAGCAGGCAAGGGGCGGTTATGTGGATGAAAAGAGTGACATTTACTCTTTGGGTATTACCATGTTTGAAATGATTACGGGTGTTTTGCCCTTTCACGGACATAATTCCGTTTCCATTGCCCTAAAGCATATCAGCGAGGAACTGCCTGATATTCGTCAATATAACCCCAATTGTACCCCGGCGATTGAGGGCATTATAAAAAAGGCAACAATGAAAAAGGCGGATGAAAGGTATGCTACCGTTGAGCTGATGCTGGCAGATTTGCTGAAAGCAAGGACCGATACGGCAGGTGGATTTTTACATACAGAGGCACCTGTGAAAAAAGAGGTTGAGGCGGCGGTTACAGCGGCAACTTTAGCAGGAACTGCAGGTGGAAGTACCCATGGTGTGCGTCGTTCTAGAAGAGCAGAGGTGGCTGCTGAGCTAAGAGAGCAGCAAACTTTAGAAGAAAAAACGCAGGATATAGCTTCTTCTGAAGCTGTATCAACATCTGAAGAAAAAGAGGATTTAGAGGCAACAAAATCAGCTGATCCAAAAGAAGTTGAATTTATCAGACTGAATAGAAATACTTTTTCAGAGAAAATAGAGGAAGTGGAAGCACAGGCTGAAAGAGAACCTATGGTAAGCTTTGAAAAATATGGTAAGAAGCTGCGCTTATCAAAAGAAGACGATTACGAAAATGAATATGTGGAGGCAGAGCCTGTGAAAACAAGTAAAAGGCCCAATAAAATGCGTAGAAACCCCAGAAAAGAAGGGGATTATGGAAATGAGCATGATCGTAAAGCAGAGAAGAAAGTAATCATCGCTGCAATTGTTACGGCTTTGGTAATTATCGGTGTAATCTCCGTTTTAGGGATGAAGCTTTTAAGTGGTGGATTGATTGCATCAGAAAAGAATATTGAAGTTCCCGCCTTCGTAGGTGTGCCTCTAAGCGATGCCCAAGCAGCAGCAAAACAAATGGGCTTAGAGTTGGTGGAGGAAGGACAAGATTACAGCAGCTATTATGATGAAGGTTATATTATTTATCAGTCTGTTCAGGAGGGCACAATGGCTTCCTCCGGCACAAAGATTGGCATTAAAACCAGCCTTGGATTGACTTCTCAGGATATGCCTTCTTTGGTTGGTGAAGAAGAAAAAACAGCTACCAGTAAAATTGTCTCACTTGTAGGGACAACACCTAGAATAGAGTATGTTTTTGACAAGGATAAAGAAGTTGGAATTGTTTTAGATCAAAATCCCAATGTAGGCACAAGCATTAATGCAAAGACTACGATTATTTTAAAGGTTAGTAAAGGTGATGAAAATCAGAGTGTTTCTGTGCCAAGTGTGATGGGGCTTTCTGAAGAGCAGGCGAAAAAAGATTTGACGGCAGTGGGATTAACGGTTGGTAGTGTGTCTTATGCGGAAAGTCAAACTGTGGATAAGGGTAAAGTTATGACCCAAACATTAAGCGCAGGGCAAGAGGTGCCCAGTGGAAGCATTGTGAATTTGGTGATCAGCTCCGGCAAGGCAGTGGAGAATGAGCCTTCACAAAATGGAAATAATGGAAATATCAACAATGGAAATACAAATAACGGCAATCCAAACCACGGTGGAAACAACAATGGTAGTGGGGAAGCCACTACAGGAACCAAGTCCTTTACCATCAGTGCACCCAGTGGTGCGGATGGGGATTTATATGTTCGTGTTGTAAAAAATGATGCGGACGGTCTTTTCCCTGCGGTGGATGAGACAAGGAATTCAACACAGTTCCCTTATACGGTTTCCTTAACAGGTAGGGGCAGTGGCACAGTAAGCTGTTATATTGATGATGAATTGCAATGGACACAAAATGTGAATTTTTCAGAATAAGATGGAGGGCATATGCTTGAAGGCGTAATTGTAAAAGGAATCGGTGGGTTTTATTATATAGATACCAAAAGAGGCGTTTTTGAAACCCGTGCAAGGGGGATTTTCAGAAAAGAGGGCATTCGACCAACGGTTGGTGACCATGTGAAAATTTCCGTTTTGGATGAAGAAAACAAAAAAGGAAGCTTGGATGAAATACTGCCAAGAAGAACTGAACTAATTCGCCCTAGAGTGAGCAATGTTGATCAAGCGGTTATTGTTTTTGCGGCAAAAAGTCCTGATATGAACTTGGATTTATTGGATCGGTTCTTGCTCCTTGCAGAGGAGCAGGAGTTGGATATTGTCATCGTGTTGAATAAAATTGACAAGGATAACAATCAGGATTATGAAGAAGCTGCAACATTATACAGACAGGCAGGATATTTGGTGATATGCGCCAGCGCAGAGCTTGGCAGTGGCGTGGAAGATTTGAAAGCGGCCTTGGAAAATAGAATTTCCGTTTTTGCCGGACCTTCAGGCGTGGGAAAAAGCAGCTTAATTAATGCGGCGTTTCCTGGGTTAGAATTAAATACCGGGGAGCTCAGCAAGAAGATACAACGAGGACGCCACACCACCAGACATGCAGAGCTGATACGAATAACGGAGAACAGCTATATTGTGGATTCCCCTGGATTTACCTCCCTGTTTTTAAATCATATTCCTTCGGAAAAATTGCAATACTATTTCAAAGAGTTTGAACCGTTTGTCCATGGATGCTATTATAATGGATGTATGCATATAAACGAGCCGGATTGTGCTGTAAAAGCACAAATCGGCAAGGCAATTCATCCTATGCGCTACCAACGGTATGTAAATATAGTTCAAGAACTGAAAAAGGAAGAGGAAAGGAAGAAATAAAATGGCAATTTATCTTTCTCCATCAATGCTTTCCATCGATTTTGCAAAAATCGGGGAGCAGTTGGCTATCATTGAGCAGGCGGGCACTCCTTATATTCATTTGGATGTAATGGATGGTGTTTTCGTACCCAATATTTCTTTTGGGATTCCTGTGATCAAAGGAATTCGCAAGGCAAGCAACATGGTTTTTGACGCCCATTTAATGATTGTAGAGCCTGAAAAATATGTTGAAGAGTTTCGCAAAGCCGGCGCGGATATTATAAACTTCCACATGGAAGCTACGGAAGACCCCAAGAAGGTGATTGATTTAATTCACAGCACAGGGGCAAAGGCGGGCATTACCATTAAGCCCAATACACCTGTGGAAGCAGTGAAGCCATATTTAGCTGATTTGGAAATGGTTTTGGTTATGACGGTGGAACCAGGCTTTGGTGGGCAGAAATTTATGGAGAATCAGGTTCCAAAAATTTGTCAATTGGCTCTTTGGAAAGAAGAGATGAATCTGGGGTATGATATTCAGGTTGATGGTGGCATTACCCAAGATAATGTTAGAATTGTTTTAGATGCAGGAGCAAATGTTATTGTAGCAGGCTCCGCAGTATTTGGAAAAGAGGATATTGCCAAGGCTGCCAAAGATTTTTTTGAAATTTTTAAGGAGTATGAGTAGAATGAAGGCAGTCATTTTTGCAGGGGCAAAAATATCAAACTATGCATTTTGCAAAGAATATTTAGAAGGTGCCCATGTTCTTATCTGCTGTGATGGCGGTTTGCATCATACTAAGGCGTTGGGTTTAATGCCCGATTATATTGTTGGGGACTTTGACTCGGTGAGCCAAGAAGTTTTGGACTATTATAAAGAAAAAGGCATACCTATTCGTCAGTTTCCTGCCAGAAAAGATGAAACAGACATGCAATTGGGCATTGCATTGGCCTTGGAAAAGGGCGCTACAGATTTAATATTACTGGGAGGACTTGGTTCCCGATTTGATCATTCCCTTGCCAATGCTCATTTGCTTTTGGGACTTTTGAAAAAAGGAATACGTGCAAGATTGGTGGATGAAAATAACAGTGTTGAGCTAGTGAATAGACCTATTACAATACATGGAAAAATTGGGGACTTGGTGTCTACCATCCCCCTATCTATGATGGTTAAGGGGATTACCCTTACGGGATTTGAATATCCCTTAATAAACAGGGATTTGGCATTAGATGACGATATGGTTGCGGTGAGCAATGTTTTGGCAAAGGAAGAGGCAACAATTGATTTTACCGAAGGATATCTTTATGTAATTCGTTCCAAGGATTGAGGCAGAGGAAAAAAAACTCAAATTATCCACTGATTTTCCTTGCAAAACTTTGTCTTTTCTGCTAAAATATCTTTGTTATGTCACATAAAGCAGTAGTGGAGGAGGTGCAGACATGGCTAAATGTGAAATTTGCGAAAAGGGCCAGATGAAAGGTCATAGAATCAGCATTAACCGTAGTCAGGTTAGTAGACGTGCGAATAGAAAGTGGAAACCCAACGTAAAGAAAGTTAAAATCGTTGAAAATAACGGCAATGTAAAATCTATTTACGTTTGCACAAAATGTATGCGTGCAAATAAAGTTACACGTGCAATCTAATTGACCGAGAGCTAAAAGCCTTTTTCCGAATTTGGAGAAAGGCTTTTTTTCGATTATGCATTTTTGCCTTAACACTGATGGAAATTAAAGATAAGCCAAATACCCGCACCAATAAACAGAATTGCCAGCAAAGGAATGCAATAGGGTATTAAGATGGCCAGAAGCATTCCTATGCCCAAAGAAACGAGAATAACCCCACATATCCATTTTAATGGTGTATATCGAAATCTCCTACGCATAAGAACCCCCCCTTTAGTATTTCTATTCCAATGAACACGTTTTTGTACCTGAAAAATAAAATTTTCATACTATTTTGAATATTTTGTTTGTGAAGAGCCATAAAAAGATATTTGTAAGTTCATTTCCTGTAAATAATGATTAGATGGGATGTAAAAAAGAATATAGGAGCAATTTTCGTGAAGGGCTCTATGTCTAATGCATTGTTAGATTTATTTTATTGAGAATAACAGAACGTATATGTTTATTGAGTTTACTTTTTCAATTACAAAAATAAGATTTAGAAAATGAAAATTGAACCAATACAAGGAAATTGAAAAAAGAAAAGTATATTGCTGCTTTTCTGTGGCAAAACTTGTATTTTAACGAGGAATAAGCTATGATGAAAAGTAACGGTAATTTTTAAATTCAAAGGAGAAAGTTATGCTTGATATTTGTTTGCTGGGAACAGGCGGAATGATGCCCATGCCCGGACGATTTTTAACGGCGATGCTGGCCAGAATCAACGGGCGGCTTTTGCTGATTGACTGTGGCGAGGGCACGCAGGTGACCATGAAGATGCAAGGATGGGGCTTTAAATCCATTGATGTGATTTGCATCACCCATTTCCATGCGGATCATATCTCAGGCCTACCGGGGCTTTTGCTAACCATTGGCAATGCGGGAAGGACGGAACCCCTTACGATAATTGGGCCACAAGGACTTGCTTATATTGTGGAAGGGCTTTGCAGGATATGTCCGGAATTGCCTTTTCCACTAACATATATTGAAATTGGAAAGGATACGCCAAATCCTATTCAGGTGGGCAATTTTATGATTTCCCACTGTTTGGCAGATCATATGGTGAAATGCTATGCTTATCGTGTAGACTTGCAGCGCAGAGGAAAGTTTGATGTAAAGAAAGCAGAAGGATTGGGTATTCCAAAAACGTTATGGGGCAGTTTACAAAAGGAAGGTTTCTTAGAGTTTGAAGGGAAGACATATACCTCCGACATGGTACTAGGGAATCCAAGAGCGGGAATAGGTGTAGCCTATTGTACGGACAGCAGACCTGTAGACAGATTACGCAACTTTATTCGAGGTGTTCAGCTTTTTATTTGCGAAGGTATGTATGGCGAGGATGAAAAAATACACAAAGCAAAAGAAAATAAGCATATGCTGTTTTCTGAGGCGGCACAGCTAGCCAAGGATGGCGAAGCAGAAGCTCTTTGGCTGACCCACTTCAGCCCATCTCTTAATGAGCCGGAACTGTTTTTAGAGGTAGCTCAGAATATTTTCCCTAATACGGTTTTGGGGGTGGAAAGAATGAGTACCACCATCCTGTTTCCCAAGGATGATTTGGAGGACAAAAAACATGAAAAATGAAAGAGACATTTATATACTGGCAATAGAAAGCTCCTGTGATGAAACGGCGGCTGCTGTGGTGAAGAACGGACGAGAGGTGCTGTCCAACGTTATTTCCTCACAAATTGCCTTGCATACCCTGTATGGGGGTGTTGTGCCTGAAATCGCCTCCAGAAAGCATATAGAGGCCATTGATGGGGTAATTACACAGGCTTTGCAGGAGGCAGGCGTAACCCTTCAGGAAGTAGATGCAATTGGGGTAACTTATGGTCCCGGTTTGGTGGGAGCGCTTTTGGTTGGCTTGGCAGAGGCGAAGGCTCTTGCTTTTGCAGTAAATAAGCCTTTGATTGGTGTACACCATATTGAAGGGCATATTTGTGCAAACTATATTGAGAATAAGGATTTTGAACCGCCCTACATGGCTTTGGTTGTTTCAGGGGGTCATTCCCACTTGGTTTATGTTTCTGATTATGGCAAGTACGAAATTTTGGGCAAGACTAGGGATGACGCCGCCGGTGAGGCATATGATAAGGTAGCCAGGGTCATTGGAATGGGCTATCCCGGAGGACCCAAAATTGATGCGGCGGCAAAACAAGGAAATCCTGATGCAATTAAATTTCCTCGTGTATTTTTAGAGGAAGATAGTTATGATTTTAGTTTCAGCGGTTTAAAATCAGCCGTTTTAAATTATGTGAATAAGCAAAAGATGTTGGGTGAGGAAATCAATCCTTTTGATATTGCTGCAAGCTTTCAGCAATCCGTTGTAGAGGTTCTGGTGGGAAAAGCAATAAAGGCTGCAAAGGGCAAAGGGCTGCAGAAAATTGCCTTAGCCGGTGGTGTGGCCTCCAATAGCGCTCTGCGAGAAAGAATGAAAGAGGCTTGCGCAAAGGAAGGATTCCAGCTGAGCATTCCTTCCCCTATTCTTTGCACGGATAATGCTGCAATGATTGGGTGTGCGGCGTATTATGAATATTTAGCAGGCGTGCGGGATGGTTTGGATTTGAATGCAAACCCAAGCTTAAAATTAGGAGAACGATGATAAAGGAGTGATACTTTGATTCGTAAAGCAATGGAGAAGGACTTGGATGAGGTTGAAGCAATCTATCACGAAGTTTTGGATTTTGAAGCGGCAAACGGCAGTTATACCAATTGGCAGAAAGGGCTTTATCCAACAAAAGGGGATGCTGAAAAAGCGCTGAAGGAAGGCACGCTTTTTGTTGGTCAGGATGAATCGGGACGATTGTATGGAAGTATTATTTTGAACCATATTCAACCCAAGGAATATACTAATATTGCTTGGAAGATTTCTGCTGAGAATGACGATGTTTTGGTTATTCATACCCTTTGCATCAGACCGAATTCCAGTGGAAAGGGTTATGGTAGAGAGTTTGTTGCATTTGCTGAGGAGTATGCACGTATGAGATGGTGTAAAGTCATAAGACTTGATACATATGAGGGGAACCAACCTGCCATTCATTTATATTCCCATTTGGGATATGAGTTGGCGGGAAAGTGTCTTTTTCATTTTCAGAATGTAATATGGGAGACTTTGGTTTGCATGGAGAAGCGCATCCATGGATAGATTTTGAGGACTTATGCCACTGAATGAGTAAGATACATTTGAACATCAATGAAGCGTGGGGGGGCACTCTGACACCCATAAGGCTATGGAAAACCCTTTCCATGGTATCCTTGCTCCCTATGCTCAGGTTATGGGGTATTTATATTGTGGCTATTTTTTTACACAAAATTTATTTCACTATCTCCCATATCAGAGAGATAGTGAAAATATCTCGATTGTAAAAAAACGGTATCTGCAAATAACTGCGGATACCGTTTTATGTATATGTATATTAAAAGATTTCAAAAAGTGGCAACAGTTCTGTTAGACATTGAATTTCATAGGTAGGTTGAAATTCGGTTTCATTTGTTACCCCGTTTGGGTTAAACCAACAGCTTTCTATGCCGGCGCGCATGCCACCCTGAATATCGGACGATAAGGAATCTCCGATAATGATAGCCTCTTCTTTTTGAAAATTTGGAATACGCTCAAAGCAATATTGAAAGTACTCAACCATTGGTTTTTGAAGTCCGATAACTTCTGAAACAAAGATTGCCTTAAAGTAAGGGGCAAGGCCACTGTCAATTAGGCGTTTTTCCTGGGTAGCGGCAAGGCCGTTTGTTACAACATATAGTTCATGGGTTTTATGCAGTTTTTTGACTACGTCCAGTGCATCCTCAATCAAGTCAATGCCTTCAGAGAGTGCTTGGCGGTATGCTTTTTCCATCAAATTTCCGTCTGCCTTGATAGAAAATTCCGAAAAGGTATCGGTGAAGCGGTTTTGAAAGATAATATCACGGGGAATTTTACCACATTCATATTGTGCCCAAAGTATACGGTTATGGGAAAGGTACCAAGAGAAAATTTCCTCGGTAAAAGGTATACCAAAAGAATCGAAACATTTTTTGAGACCTTTTTTTTCTGTTGCTGAAAAATCCATTAGGGTGTGATCAATATCGAATAATAAAAATTTTTTTTTCATTAATGCATGCCTCCGTCTAAGGTGATAATCTGTCCGGTAAGATAGGACGAAGATTCCTCGGCTAAAAAAAGTGCCAGCTTCGCCACTTCCGCTGGTGTTCCAAAACGCATGAGTGATATTTCGTCTGCAAGTGCTTTTCGCTCCCCTTCATCAAAGGCTGCATTCATTTGAGTTTCAATGACACCGCAGGCGATGGCATTCACACGGATTCCCGAAGGGCCAAGCTCCTTTGCCATTGCTTTTGTAAAGCTGTTGATGCCACCCTTTGAGGCAGAATAAACTGCTTCGCAGGATGCCCCCAACTCACCCCACATAGAGGAGATGTTAATGATTGAGCCGCTTTTTTTCCGCACCATGTCAGCTACCGCTAGATGGGTGCAATTAAATACAGAATAAAGGTTCACAGCTATTAGGTTTTGCCACTCTTGAGGGTTCATATCAGAAAAAAGCCCAATATGAGAAATACCAGCATTATTGATTAAGATATCAACACTGCCAAAGGTATCTTCTATTGTTTGGAACATTTTTTTGCAAGTATCATAATCGGAAGCGTCTCCAAGGAGGGCAAGAACGGGAATGTTATCTCTTGCAAGCTGTTTCTCCATTTCTAAAAGGGCTTCCTTGCTCTTTGATGCATTTAAAATGATATTACAGCCTGCTTTGGCAAAGGCAAAGGCAATTCCTTGGCCGATGCCTCGGGAGGAGCCGGTTATGAAAACGGTTTTACCCTTTAGACTCAAAATGATCACTACTTTCTTAATTGTTATGTTTTTTATTATTGTATCGGAAATATTTAAGAATTACAAGGCAGAAAGCAGTTGGATTTTTTTAGGGAATGCGGTATACTAGTTCTGTTGACTTTTTAGTCAGAAAGGGTGGAAGTATGCTGGAAGCGATTAATACTAAAGAATTAAAATTGATGGATATTTTATCTATTGCCATGAAATTATTTGTTGGAAATCTCCCCATGGTCATGGTTGTTGTAGCTTTTCTGTTTTTTCCCATAAGCATTTTAAATGCAATGATTTTGGATCGGTTGAATATTGGGGTGCAACTTATAGAAAGTTTGAACACTACAGAAGCAATTTTGGAAAATATGCCTGCTTTTAAGGATGCGGCTCTAAGTTTCTTTCAAAATTATTTATTGCTCATTGCAATGTACCTGTTTTTAGAACCAATCGGAGTTATTTCTATTGCTAAAATAGCAAAAAAAAGTATTTGTGGTGATCCCATTCATATGCAAGAAATCATTGGGGAGTCCATGAATTGCCTTTGGAGTGTTATTATAACGGCAGTACCATACTTTTTCTTGATTTTTATTGCAGGTATGCTTTTTATTATCCCGGGAGTTTATCTGGGAATTATTTGGACTTTTTATGTATATGCCATTGGTTTAAGGCAAAAAAGAGGATGGAAAGCCCTAGAATATAGCATGAAACTGACAAAGGGAAGGTTTTGGCAAACAGTTTTAGTGATTTTAACTATTTTTCTGATTGCATTGGGTTGGGATTGGATTTTTGGCACTGTGAAATTAATTCTACCTCAGCATATTGGAACAGATATTTTATCTTACACACTGTCTTACATTGTTGCAAGTTTTGCCAGTATAGCCTTAACAGTATTGTTTATGAATCGGGAGGTGGTATTACTGGGAGAAAGACAAGTAAAAGAGTATACCTTGGATAGCACAATTGACGAAGACAATAAATAAGAATTTAAGAGCCTTTTTTAAAGTGAAATCTACAAATATAGATTTATACTGTTTGGACGTGTATGAAAATTTTTACGTTTAAACTGGATTTCCTTTGAAAAAGGTTCTTTTTTATATAAATTGGTACTGGGAAGTCCAGACCTCTGAAAATATTTGTACTTGTGTTTGATGAGATTCTTTCTACCAATCTGAGATCTCTTCTAGCACTACACAATCATAATTTTTAGGAAGAAACGAATGCAAAAATGTTGTGGGGAAAATGAAATCCAAGAAAAAGCAAGTCAGCAACTCACGAAGTGGGACGAAAAATGTCCCAAGAAAAGAAAATATTTTTGAAAAAGGTCTAGGAAAAGAAAAAACCCTCTGCTATAATAAAACAGGACAATTTTTAAATTGGAAAGAATGGTGGCAGAAAATGTACTCGACAGATTGTACCTTTACGAAGGAAGAAATGAAGTATTTAAAATTACTGGCGAATCAATATAAAAATATCAATAGTGCGGCAACAGAGGTGATGAACCTCAAAGCCATATTGAATTTACCTAAGGGCACAGAGCATTTTGTATCTGATATTCATGGGGAAGCGGAATCCTTTAGCCATGTTCTTAGAAATGCTTCGGGTGTTATTAAAAACCATATCAGCGCAATCTTTGGCGCTAGCCTGCGGGAAAGCGAAAAAAAAGCTTTGGCAACTCTCATTTATTATCCGGAAAAAAAGCTGGAAATGATGACAGAGCAGGAAGAGGATTTGGACGACTGGTATAAAATTACGTTACATAGACTGGTTCGAATTTGCAAGGTAATTTCTTCAAAATATACACGCTCTAAGGTAAGAAAAGCACTACCCATGGAGTTTGCTTATATTATTGAAGAATTACTCCATGAGGATAGTGTTAGCCGCGATAAGGAAATGTACTATAACGAAATCATTCGTACAATTATTGATTTAGAACAGGCAGATCGTTTTATCATTGCGCTGGCAAATCTCATTCAAAGACTTGCAATTGACCAACTTCATGTAATTGGAGATATCTATGATAGAGGGCCTAATGCAGCACAAATTATGGATATTTTAGCAAAATACCACTCCGTTGATATTCAATGGGGTAACCATGATATTGCGTGGATGGGCGCTGCTGCGGGCTGCCAAGCACTTATTTGTAACGTTTTGCGTATTCAGACCAGATATGCTAATCTGGATACCATTGAGGAGGATTATGGAATTAATTTAATTCCCTTGGCAACCTTTGCTATGGAGAAATATGCAGATGATCCTTGTGCGCAATTTGCGCCAAAGGGCACTGAAGAGATGAGCGATAAGGATTTTAATATGATTGCCAAAATGCATAAGGCAATCTCCATTATACAATGGAAAATGGAGGCACAGATCATTAAGCGTCATCCGGAGTTCAGGATGGAAAATCGTTTGCTTTTGGATAAAATTAATTTTGAAAAAGGTACTATCAAGATTGAAGGAAAAGAATATCAGATGAATGATATAAATTTCCCAACTGTTGATCCCAAGGATCCATATAAGCTTACCCCCGAAGAACAGATTGTAATGGATAAGGTAAAATCCTCCTTTGTAAACAGTGAGAGATTGCAGGCACATACAAGGGTTCTTTTCAGCAAAGGCAGCATGTATACCATTTTTAACTCCAACCTTCTATTCCACGGTGGTATTCCCATGAATGAGGACGGGACGCTGAAAACAGTAACTTTCCGAGGCAAGCAGTACTCCGGAAAGGAATATTTGGATGAAGTGGAAAGAACAGCCAGAGAGGGTTACTTTAGCAGACCTCACAGTGATAATAAGCGTGAGTGCATGGACATCATTTGGTATTTATGGTGCGGTGAAGATTCTCCTCTGTTTGGTAAGAAAAAGATGACAACCTTTGAGCGGTATTTTATAGATGATAAAACAACCCATAAGGAAGTTAGCAATCCTTACTACACTTTGCGAAACGAGGAGAATGTATGTAAAACGGTATTATCTGCATTTGGTCTTGATCCTGATGCTTCCCACATCATCAATGGGCATGTGCCTGTAAAAGTATCCAAGGGAGAAAGCCCCATTAAAGCTAAGGGTAGACTTTTTGTTATAGATGGTGGGTTTGCCAAGGCGTATCAGAAGGTGACGGGTATTGCGGGTTATACTTTGATTTATAATTCCCATGGCTTGGTACTGGTTTCCCATGAACCCTTTGTTTCAACAGAAGTGGCCATTGCGGAGGAAAAGGATATTCTATCTTCTACGGTTGCATTGCAATATACCCAGGATCGTATTCGTGTAAGAGATACGGATATTGGTAAGAAATTACTAGAAAGTATTGATGAGTTGGAAAAATTGCTTTATGCATATAAGAATGGCTTAATCAAAGAGCAATAATAAAAATGACCGCTATTTCTCAAAATGAGTAATGGCGGTCTGCTTTTTATTGATATTAGCTTGATAAAACCAACTGTTCTGTTGTTTATGCTGATAGTGACAAGAGTTTTGGAAAAGGAATGACCCCCTATAGAATTAGGACAAACGGGGGGAATAAAATTTTTAATAAAAGTAGTAGTTTAATATGAAGAATTTTGAAAATCTGCTTTACACTCTAATATGATATAATATGCCTATAGGTCGATTGAGCTTTATAAAATCTTAAAAGTAAATATGAAAGGAATTATATTAGCTTTCTACCTTTTATGGTATACTTAAAGATAAAGGATATAATATTGATATTCTCTATGAAATGAATGAGGGATTAAAATGAACAAAAAGGCATTACACACGTTGGAATATGACAAGATTATCGAAAAATTAGCCGCCTTTGCGGTTTCGCCGATGGCAAAGGAACGAGCCAGAGAACTGCAACCTGCAACGGTGATGAGCGATATTGCTCTATGGCAGCAAGAAACCACGGAAGCTACAGATATGATTTTGCGAAAAGGTACACCTTCCTTTGGTGGTTTTCGCGAAATAAGACCCCAGTTAAAACGGGCAAGCATGGCAGGGGTTCTCTCTATTTCCGAACTGATGGAAATTGGGGAATTTCTTTATGTGTGCCGAAAGATGAAAAATTATGGTAAGCATGAAAATAAAGCAGAAGCCTATGAACGAATGGACGAGTATTTCGAATTACTGGCGCCCATACCTTCCTTGGAAAATGAAATAAACCGATGCATTCTTTCTGAAACAGAGATTTCTGATGATGCAAGTGCAGAGCTTCGAAATATCCGTAAGGAGATTAAGATTTCCAATGAAAAAGTAAGAGATCACTTAAATGGAGTGATTTCTTCTTCGGCGTACCGCAATATGCTTCAGGATTTTGTAATTACTATTCGAAATGACCGTTATTGTGTTCCTGTAAAGAGTGAATACAGAAACACCTTTCCTGGTATGATACATGACCAATCCAACACAGGTTCCACTTTATTTATGGAGCCTTTGAGTGTTATTCAGCTGAATAATAAAATAAAGGAGCTTCAAGCAAAGGAGAAAGATGAAATTCGCAAAATCTTGGTGGAGCTTTCCCGTCTGGTTACGGAGAACACCATGGTTCTGGAAGCAAATCTGGAGCTTTTAACCCAAATGGACTTTATTTTCGCAAAGGCGGGTTTATCTGTCTCCATGGGGGGAACCAGACCTTTATTTAACACAAAAGGTTATATTCATATTGAGAAAGCTAGACATCCCCTTTTGGATGCAAAAGCTGTTGTGCCGATTAATATTTATTTGGGTAAGGAATTTACAACATTATTGATTACAGGTCCCAATACCGGTGGGAAGACGGTTGCCCTGAAAACCCTTGGTCTGTTCACACTGATGGGACAGGCAGGGCTTCATATTCCTGCTTTTGACCATTCACAATTGGCTATTTTTGATAATGTTTTTGCTGATATTGGCGATGAGCAGAGCATTGAGCAAAGTTTAAGCACATTCTCTTCCCACATGACCAATATTGTGAAAATTATGGATGAAGTGACAGATGATTCGTTGGTTCTTTTTGACGAATTGGGCGCAGGGACAGATCCTACGGAAGGTGCAGCCTTGGCACTTGCCATTATTCAGGAGCTAAAAGTAAGAAAAATTCGCACTGCTGTAACAACTCATTACAGTGAGCTTAAGGTATATGCTCTTTCAACGAAAGGCGTTGAAAATGCTTGCTGTGAGTTTGATGTGGAAACCCTTCGACCAACCTACCGCTTGTTAATTGGTATTCCCGGTAAAAGTAATGCCTTTGCCATTTCCAAGCGCTTGGGATTGCAAGAGTATATTATTAATAGTGCAAAAGAATTTATCAGTCAAGATGAGGCTAGGTTTGAAGATGTAATCACAGATTTGGAAATCAGCAAGAAATCTGTTGCCTATGAGCAAGAGCGTGCAGAGCAGTACCGTATAGAAGCGGAAAACTTAAAGATTGAGGTGGAACGGCAAAAAGAAAAAACCAGCGAGCAAAAGGAAAAGATTTTGCAAAAGGCAAGAGAAGAAGCTAAGCTGATTTATGCCCAGGCCAAGGAAGAGGCTGATAGCATTATAAAAGAAATGAACCGTCAAGCAAAAGAAAAGGGAAATCAGCAAAAGCTTTTGGAAAACAGGAGTAAGCTAAAGGAAAAGTTATCTTCTGTGCAAGAGGATTTTCTGAAATCCAAAAAGATAAAACCCAGCCATAAAGTGCCTGAGAATTTACAGACAGGAAATCGAGTTTATGTTATATCCTTCGATCAAAACGGTGTTGTCCTTTCTCCGCCTGATAAAAACAAAGAAGTTATGGTACAGATGGGAAGCATGAAGGCCAAGATTCCATTGGCAGAGCTGATGCTGGATGATTCCGCACCAAAGGAAAATAAGCAGAAACAGTCTGCTCCAAGGGCTAAGGTATCTAAGAGCCAATTTATTTCGGCTGAAATTGATTGTAGAGGACAGCTGGTTGATGAAGCTTTAGCAAATATAGACAAATATATTGATGATGCATATTTATCTGGACTAAAGCAAATTGTTATTATTCACGGAAAAGGAACGGGCGCTTTGCGTACAGCGGTGCAGAGTTATTTGAAAACGAACTCTCATGTAAAAAGCCAAAGACCAGGAGTATACGGTGAAGGTGAAGCAGGTGTTACGGTAGTTGAACTAAAGTAATGGATTTCAAAAAGATTGATGATGGGAAAAGAAAAACCCATCCGTTTCGACTGTAGAGTCTAAAAAATTCTGGGAATTCTTTCAACAAAAGGGGAGATCTTCATGAACGGAAAACAAAAGATTTTGATTGTGGATGATGATAAGCATATTGCAGAGCTGATTTCTCTATATTTGGAGAAAGAGGGCTTTGATACCAAAGAAGCATATGACGGCAGAGAGGCAATCAAGGAGATAGGTGCAATTAAGCCGGATTTAGTTATTTTGGATTTGATGTTGCCTGGTATGGATGGATATCAGGTTTGCGCAGAAGTTCGAAAAACGAGTAACGTCCCAATTATTATGCTGACAGCAAAAGGTGAAACCTTTGATAAGGTTCTTGGATTGGAGCTTGGTGCTGATGATTACATGGTGAAGCCCTTTGATTCCAAGGAACTGGTGGCAAGAGTCAAGGCGGTTTTGCGGCGTTATGAACCAAAACAGCAGGAGGATGCCAACATCCTACGGTTTCCCAACTTGGAAATCAATATTTCAAATTATTCCGTGACCTACCATGGAAAAAGTTTAGAATTTCCTCCAAAGGAATTTGAGCTTTTGTACTATTTGGCGGAGCATCCCAATCGAGTTTTTACGAGAGAGCAGCTTTTAGATCAAATTTGGGGATATGAATATATTGGTGATACCAGAACCGTTGATGTGCATGTAAAGCGCATTCGAGAAAAATTGAATCAGGAAGATGAATGGGGTATTTTAACGGTATGGAGTGTTGGGTATAAATTTGGTCAGAAATGAAGCTAAACATTTGAATAATAAAATAAGACGACTGATAATCAGTCGTCTTACATAATATTTATATCATTTTATATACTGTTGCACCATGCTGTGATAATACGAACCAAATAATCAAACGATATTATAATTGAGAGTCTTTTTCAGAGGCAATGAGCTCTTGGTCAACTGACGAAGCTTCTCCTTCTTTGGATTCTTCTATTTCGGTAAACTCCCCATCCTTTTTTTCTTCATGGGCTTGGAGGGTAAGCCTTTGTTTTTCTTGCTCCATTTTTTCCCTTTGGGAATGCTGTTTTCTAATATTTGTGAGGCGCATCATCATGCAGAAAATATAAAGGAAAAACAGGAGATAATGAAAGCTATTCATGTTTCCCCAAGGTGTTCTGATTAAAACATATAATCCCACGCCGATTAAAATAATATCAGCAGTGGAAAGTTTCTTTTTGTCAGGATTAGATTGCGGTTTTTTAAGATTCATTGGATTGTAAAACGGTTATACCGTTATCTCCTTTCTTTTTTAATGCAATATATTTATTATACCATCATTCCGAGATTATGGAAGCTTTTTTGATGGATTTTGGAGGTAAAATCATGCGCAAAGAATCAATTGTGAAAAAACAAATGCTGCAATACATTACTACGATTCTTATTTGTGTGTTGATATTAGGTGGAATCCTATCTGTGGTTTACACACAGCATTATATGAAGGAAAAGCGCAATGAGCTGATTCAGCAAGGACGGAAGATTTCTATTGCATTTACAAATGCCTACCGAACAGGCAACTTAAGTAATTTGAGCTATGAACTGCAAGTATTGGAGGAATACATGGGTGCGGGAATCTTAATGGTAAATGCTGACGGTGTTGTTGTATTGGCATCACCGGGGCTTGATGAAATGATGATTGGACAATCCTTTGCCTTTCAAGATTTGGTGGAAGGGGTAAAGGAGGGAAACATTGTTTCCAGTGAAAGAAAGGCAACCACGATATTTGATGTGCCCACGCTGGTGGTTGGTTATCCCCTTTCTGTGGGAAAAATGGCGGGGATTTTTATGTGTCGTTCCATGCCTGAAATGGAGCAATCCCTATATCAGATGTATCAAGTGGGTGTTGCCAGCATTTTTGTCGTGTTTCTTTTTGCTATTTTGTTTAGCTATCTGACCTCCAGAAAGATGACTAGACCTATTAAAGAGATGAACGATGCCGCAAAGGTAATTGCCAGCGGAAATTTTGAACATCGGGTAGAAATTACAAGCAATGATGAATTCGGTGAATTGGCAAAAAGCTTTAATCATATGGCTGAGAGTTTACAAAACAACGATAAGACACGACGAGATTTTATCGCAAATGTTTCTCATGATTTACGCTCACCACTTACCTCTATGCAAGGGTTTCTTACGGCAATGCTAGATGGAACGGTACCTTTGGAGAAGCAAGAAAAATATTTGCATATTGTTTTGGAGGAAACGCTACGACTTTCTCGTTTAACAGAAGGAATTGTTGATTTAAGTCGGGCGGAGAGTAGTAAAATTATTTTAGATGAGTCTGACTTTGATTTAAATGAGCAAATTCGTGCTAACATTAATTTATTAGAGCCGCAGTTAAACGAAAAGAATGCCGTGATTAAAGCGATTTTTGCAGACCAAATTACCATGGTTCACGGAGATATAGACAAGATTTCCAGGGTGATTCAAAATTTATTGAGTAATGCTGTGAAGTTCTCACCAACAGGAGGGTTAATTGAGGTGGAAACAACAAAAACAGATCGGAAAAAGGTTTTGGTTTCCATCAAGGATCATGGAATTGGCATTAGTCCTGAGGATCAAAAATACATTTTTGACCGTTTTTATAAGGCTGATAGAACGCGTAATCAGGATATGCAAGGAAGCGGAATCGGATTGGCCATAGTAAGAGAGTTCTTGCAGGCTCACAATGAAGGTATTACCGTAAAAAGCACCCAGGGAGATGGTAGCACTTTTGTTTTTTCCCTTAAAATGTCGGAAGAATAGAAAACATTTACTATTGAATGAAAGATACAAAAGACAGAAACCCTTCTGTTTTAAAAGACGAAGATATCTTTACAAGTATGAAAAAGGCCTATAAAACAAGGATTTCACGAATCCAAGTTATATAGGCTTTATTTTAATGAAAAAGAAATATTATGTGTGGATAAAATATATCCCACAATTGTTTTTAACTCTTCCTCAATTGATTATAATTTTTCAACTTCTTCCATCCAGATTCGACTGGACGCATCCGTCGGCATTCGCCAATCGCTTCTTGGAGAAAGACATAAAGCACCAACCTTAGGTCCATCGGGCAAACAAGAACGCTTAAACTGTTGCATAAAGAAGCGATGGTAGAAGTTTTTCAGCCACTTCAAAAGCGTTTCTCTGGAATATGCATTTCCGAAGGCTTGCTCTGCCAGAAATAATACCTTGGCTGGTGAGAAGCCAAATCGAATGATTTGATACAGGAAAAAGTCGTGAAGCTCGTAAGGACCCACCAAATCCTCGGTTTTTTGATTAATATTTCCATTTTCGTCAGGAGGCAATAACTCCGGACTTACAGGTGTATCCAAAATATCAAGAAGAATATCGGAAGCTTTCTGATCTAATTCACCTGTGGATGCAACCCAATTTACTAAAACTCGAACCAATGTTTTCGGAATACCGGCATTAACCGCGTACATGGACATATGGTCGCCATTATAGGTTGCCCAGCCCAATGCAAGCTCAGACAAATCCCCTGTACCAACCACGATTCCCCCTGTTTGATTTGAAATATCCATCAGGATTTGGGTGCGTTCCCGGGCTTGCGTGTTTTCATAAGTAACATCATGGACAGAAGGATCGTGACCGATATCCTCAAAATGCTGTAAAGAGGCTGCACGGATGGAAATTTCTCTGGTGGAAATTCCAAGAGACTTCATTAGTTGAACTGCATTTTGGTATGTTCGATCGGTAGTTCCAAAGCCCGGCATAGTAATACCTAAAACATGATCTCTAGGAATATTCAAAAAATCACAAGCCTTTACACAAACCAAAAGAGCTAGTGTAGAGTCTAAACCACCTGAAATTCCAATCACTAGGGTTTTGGCATGGGTATGTTCCATACGTCTTGCCAGACCGGTTGTTTGAATCATAAAGATATCATGACAACGCTTGCTTAATGAGGCATCATCAGCAGGAGTAAAGGGTTTTGCAGTAATAGGTCTCTTAAACTCATCCAATTCATCCTCGACCATGGAAAATTTAATTTCTCGATAGAATTTTTGTGCATGGGCTCTGGAAAGATGGGACATGTAAGTGGTATGCTTACGGCGTTCGCTAGCCAAAAGTTCTAAATCCACATCGGCATAAATCAGCTGATTTTCCTGTGAAAATGACTCTGATTCTCCAAGCAAAACGCCATTTTCATAAATTAGGCTGTGACCACTGAAAACGGTATCTTGCGTGGATTCGCCAATTCCTGCGGAAGCGTATGCATATGCACACAAACAACGGGAGGATTGTTGAGCAATAAGTTGATGGCGATAGCCCGGTTTTGCTGCCAATTCATTACTGGCCGAGGGATTTAAAAGTACTGTGGCTCCATATAAACTCAAATAGGAACTTGGAGGAATTGGTCCCCACAAATCCTCACAAATTTCCACGCCTACTTTGAGATTTGGGAAGTTTTCCGCAGCAAAAATAAGGTCCCCACCAATGGGAACAACTTGTCCGGCAAAAGTGATTTCTTCCTGAATTAAATCATCGGATGATGCAAACCAACGCTCCTCATAAAACTCGCTATAATTAGGAAGTAATGTTTTCGGAACAAGACCTAATATTTTCCCCTTATGAAGGAGTGCAGCGCAATTGAAAGTTTGATTATCGGACAGAACAGGAACGCCAATTAATATTAGCATGTCCAATTCCTTGGTTTCTGCCGCAATTTCTGCTAAGGTTTTTTCGGCAGAGGCTAGCAAGGGGTTTTGAAAGAACAAATCCCCACAGGTATATGCTGTAACGGAAAGCTCAGGAAAAGTAAGAATTTTCACCTTTTTTTCTGCCGCATTTTTGATTACTGACATGATTTCTTGCTTATTATAAATGCAGTCAGCAACCTTTAATTTGGGAATGGCAACGGCAACTTTAATGTAGTTAAACATGATATACACTCCTTAGAATTTTCTGAATAAACCAATTACTTTGCCTAAGATTGTCACATCACGAACAATGATTGGTGACATGGCAGAGTTTTCAGGCTGTAGACGGATAAAATCTTTTTCTCGATAAAAGGTTTTAACGGTAGCAAAATCTTCAATCAGAGCGACGACGATGTCTCCGTTATTGGCGGAATTTTGCTGCCTGACAAGAATTAAATCTTTATCAAAAATTCCAGCCTCAATCATACTTTCTCCTCTTACGCGCAGCATGAACACAGTATCATTATGGATATATTCAACAGGAATGGGAAAGGTATCCTCAATATTTTCTACGGCCAAAATTGGTGTGCCTGCGGTAATGGTTCCTATAATAGGCACGTTTACCAATTCTTTTTGGGGGGAATCATAAAAATCGGGAGCCAATATTTCGATTGCCCGTGGCTTGGTTGGATCACGCCGAATGAGTCCCTTTTTTTCCAATCTGGCAAGGTGACCATGCACAGTTGAGGTGGATTTTAAACCAACTGCTTCGCATATCTCACGTACCGATGGTGGATAGCCCTTTTCTCTCACTTCGGATTTCATATATTCTAAAATTTGTCTTTGCTTAGGTGACAAATCGCCCATTGATAACACTCCTTTACAGATAGACTTTGTAAATGAAAAACTTTTATACGGTGCAATTATATAAAAAACTATTTCCTTTTTTTGCAGTATAACACAGAGCTAGAATAAAATCAAACCTACGTTCGGAATATATCAAAAAAAATATTGACAAAGAATATAAGTTCGATTAGTATAAAGGGGAATTAAAGAAAATTTGTTCGCGTGGGGGCGTTTTTATGAATTATTATTTTGTTAAAAGATTTATGAAAAAGGTACGTGAAAGAGCATTTTTGTTCATCACATTGGGCATGATTCTAGGCCTTGGAACCATGGTATTGGGTGCACAGAGAGAGCAATCACAAGAAGTTTATTATGAAGCTGTATTCATTCATTCTGGAGATACTCTATGGCAGATTGCCAAAAAATATAAGGCGGATAATGAAAAAGTAGAACATATGATTTCTGAAATCATGAAAATTAACGGAATGCGTTCTGAGAACATATTATCTGGTGAAAGTTTAATTGTTCCAATGAAAAGATGAGCAAATAGCTTTCAAGTTCTTTCTCATCGCCTGTATGTGTTTGAAACAAGGGTTATGTTTTATAGGCTGAACAGAGTGTTAATGATAAAAGATTAGAGGATTTCATTTCAAACTTGCTGATTAGTGAATCCTTTACTGGAACAAATCTGGTTATTATGTTGAAAATAATCGAGGATGTTCGAAGTGGTCTAAATTTTAGAAATTCTTTTTTAGTTTATAAAAATGAAAGCTTTTAGATTTTAGTCTCGACAGTACTGGTGATATTAACAACTTTTCAGAGCCTTTAAGGCTCTTTTTTAAAACATAGAGTTGGTTTTTTTGGAGATATTATAAATTAGATATAAAAACAACGAAGAGTATCAAGATATAAGCCATTAAAAATGGAAAAGTCATTTCTTAAGCATTTTTTACTTTTAAAAGAATTTCGTTGTGATGTAGTTATAATTGTGTTAGAATTGAAAAATAAATTGGTATTTTCTGGCGAGTATTATCAATAGAAAATATAGAGAAGGGAGGGTAAATATGTTACCTTGGATTGTCGTGTTAGCCATACTAGGCTTAATTCTGGTTTTTGCAGAAATGCTTATTCCTGGGTTTGGTGTCTTTGGAGTTTTTGGTATTCTTTCATTATTATGCTCCACAATTATGGCGGCAAAAATCTATGGAGTCATCGTATTTATGATTTTGCTTATAGCATTGGTTGCTCTATTTTTTATAATGTTGATGATTGCTAAAAAAAGCGGATTGTATAACAAAGTGGTTCTGTATGACCGTCTGGAATCAAAGGATTTCGATGAAACCAGACTTGAAGGACTAATTGGGAAAATTGGTGTTACCCAAACTACACTGAGACCCTATGGTGTTGCTGAAATTGATGAAAATAACTATGATGTTTGCTCTTTAGGAGATTTTATTGACAAAGGAAAAAGAGTTAAGGTTGTTCAAATTTCAGGTAAGACAGTGACTGTAAAGGAATGGGAAGAATAAAAGAGAATAAGGAGGAACGATAAATGTTTGATTTAATACCGGTGGTCATGCCACTCATTGTCATTATTGTTATCATCATGATTTTTTTAAGCTTTGTGCCCTTAGGTTTATGGATTTCTGCGGTTTCTGCGGGTGTTAAAGTAGGAATTTTTTCATTAATTGGTATGCGTCTTCGTCGTGTTCGTGCGGATAAAATTATTCGCCCCTTAATCAAAGCGCAAAAAGCTGGCATGGATGTAAATGCAAATCAGTTGGAATCTCACTTGCTATCTGGTGGACGTGTGGACAATGTTGTGGATGCATTGATTGCAGCACACAGAGCCAATCTTGATCTTTCGTTTGAAAGAGCCGCAGCCATTGATTTGGCGGGACGTAACGTTTTTGAGGCTGTTCGTATGAGTGTAACACCCAAAATTATTGAAACTCCATGGATTTCCGCAGTAGCGATAGATGGCATCGAAGTAAAGGTAGTTGCAAAAGTAACTGTTCGTACCAATCTTGCCAGATTGGTCGGCGGTGCTGGGGAAGAAACCATTATTGCAAGAGTTGGTGAAGGTATTGTTACTACAGTTGGCTCTTCCCAAAGTCACAAGAGTGTTTTGGAAAATCCAGATTTAATTTCCAGAACTGTCTTGTCAAAAGGATTGGACAATGGAACTGCTTTTGAAATTTTATCAATCGATATTGCTGATGTAGATATTGGTAGAAATATTGGTGCTCACTTGCAGATTCAGCAGGCTGAGGCGGACAAACAAATTGCCCAGGCGAAGGCTGAGGAACGTCGTGCAACGGCTATTGCAAAAGAGCAAGAAATGAAGGCAGAAGTTGAGCATATGAAATCCAAGGTTGTTGAGGCTGAGGCACAAGTGCCTATGGCATTAGCAGAAGCATTACGCAATGGCAACTTAGGGGTTATGGATTATTACCGTATGCAAAATATTCAATCAGATACTAATATGAAAAATAATATTGGAACGACAGATATCGGCAAAATGTTTAAGTCCCAAAATGATCCTACTACGAAATCATAAGTTAAAAAGACAGTGTAAGAAAGACCGCCTTTGAAGGACGGTCTTTCTTTTAACTTTTAAATAGAGGAAATTGTCTTGGCAAGAATGTATTCTAACCTGAATAGTAGGGTGAAATGCGTAAGGAAGCTAATTTAGGAATAAGGCGGTTTTTAAATGTCGGTACGACAATAATTATAAGGATGAAATAATAGGAGAAGGAGGGTCTCTATGTCAAGGAGCCTTGATGATTTATTGGAAAAAACTTTAGCCATAGAAGAATCTATGCTGGAAAAAATACAACGAAAAAATATCAAACACAATTTCACTAGGCTTGACGAATTGAAGAAAGAGTTGGAAAATAAGATTCCCGAAAAAATGATAGATACATTGAACAAAGGTTTTAATAAGGCATTTCAACTAATTTTTACCAAAGGGATTGGGATTATAGAAAAAACATTTCGGGAAGACGAGTTGGAACTGGCTTTTAGAGTTAATGATTTTAGAATAAACCAAAGGCCTGATAAAAAGTCATTAAGGCTTCTGGAGAAAGAAATAAAAAAAGAACAGAGCTTTAATACCTGTGTAACATTGGCCGAAGGAATAAGCTTAGGGGCGATCGGAATTGGCTTGCCGGATATCCCACTTTTCCTTGGTGTTCTTTTAAAAGGTATTTACGAAACTGCAATTGGATATGGTTTTAATTATAAAGAAGAAAAAGAACAAATTCTCATTTTAAAAATGATTACAGCCGCTTTATGTACTGATGAAGAGATAAAGAAGTTAAATGATAGCGTTGAATTTTGGATCGTGCATATGAATGAGAGCCAAATTATTTATGATTTTGAAGAAGAAATACAAAAAGCATCAATCGCACTCTCTAAGGCATTACTATTATCGAAATTTGTTCAAGGTTTTTTTGTGCTTGGCATTGTTGGCGGCATGGTCAACCCATTTGTTTATCATAAAATTATGAAATATGTGTCTCTAAAATATAAAAAAAGATATCTGATTCAAAAAAGATTAGGTATAAAAAACGAAAGATAATCCATACTATGATTGCGAGGATATTCCTCGATCAATAAAGATTGAAATGAAATTAAGGAGGTCATTAACTATGGAAAAGAGAACAAATAAAGAATCAGAAAAAGCACAAAAAGGTATGAACAGAACCGAATTTGCTCAGGAATACAGCATCGATACTGGTTCTCAAACAAACAGTAAATGTGATAAGACAAACAAAACAAACAAGACTAACAAATCAAGCAACACAAACTAAAGATAAGCAATAAGTTTTTTGAAAATCCCTTCTTGTATAAGGAAGGGATTTTCTTAGTAATAATTACATTGATTAAGATTTTATTGTAGGAAATGTTGATATTACCAGCATTTGACGGATTAACAATAAATTATTTAAAAAATGTCGAAAAAGGTGTTGACAAGATTGAAAAACAGTGTATAATAAATAACTGTCACTGCCGATTGAAAGCATTGAGATAGAAAAAAAGCAGTCAATTCTAAGGAACAAAAAATGTCAAATAGAAATAAAAAATTGGAAAAAAAATTCTTGACAAAAGGAATTGCTTCTGATAAACTAATCTTCGCTGACAACGAAATATGACAGCAACAAAGAATTACTTGATCCTTGAAAACTAAACAGTAGAGATACAAACACACAACCCATAGTCAATTCAGCTTTTTCCGCTTTGCGGAACAAGCAAAAGAAGACAAAGAGTTTGCCGATTTCGAAAAAATCGGAAGTAAGCCAGACATTAAGACTGGCAGGACAAAACTTTAATATAAGAGTTTGATCCTGGCTCAGGATGAACGCTGGCGGCGTGCTTAACACATGCAAGTCGAGCGGAAATATGCAATCGGAGAGCTTCGGCAGGAAGATTACATATTTTAGCGGCGGACGGGTGAGTAACGTGTGGGCAACCTGCCCTGTACTGTGGAATAATCACTGGAAACGGTGACTAATACCGCATGTCATTGCGAGAGGGCATCCTCTTGCAAGAAAAGGATTTATTCGGTACAGGATGGGCCCGCATCTGATTAGCTAGTTGGTGAGATAACAGCCCACCAAGGCAACGATCAGTAGCCGACCTGAGAGGGTGATCGGCCACATTGGGACTGAGACACGGCCCAAACTCCTACGGGAGGCAGCAGTGGGGAATATTGCACAATGGGCGAAAGCCTGATGCAGCAACGCCGCGTGAAGGAAGAAGGGTTTCGGCTCGTAAACTTCTATCAACAGGGACGAAAAAAATGACGGTACCTGAATAAGAAGCCCCGGCTAACTACGTGCCAGCAGCCGCGGTAATACGTAGGGGGCAAGCGTTATCCGGAATTACTGGGTGTAAAGGGAGAGTAGGCGGCATGGTAAGTTAGATGTGAAAGCCCGAGGCTTAACCTCGGGATTGCATTTAAAACTATCAAGCTAGAGTACAGGAGAGGTAAGTGGAATTCCTAGTGTAGCGGTGAAATGCGTAGATATTAGGAAGAACACCAGTGGCGAAGGCGACTTACTGGACTGAAACTGACGCTGAGGCTCGAAAGCGTGGGGAGCGAACAGGATTAGATACCCTGGTAGTCCACGCCGTAAACGATGAGTGCTAGGTGTCGGGGGGGAACCCTCGGTGCCGCAGCTAACGCAATAAGCACTCCACCTGGGGAGTACGATCGCAAGATTGAAACTCAAAGGAATTGACGGGGGCCCGCACAAGCGGTGGAGCATGTGGTTTAATTCGAAGCAACGCGAAGAACCTTACCAAGGCTTGACATCCCTCTGACCGGTGTAGAGATACACCTTCTCTTCGGAGCAGAGGTGACAGGTGGTGCATGGTTGTCGTCAGCTCGTGTCGTGAGATGTTGGGTTAAGTCCCGCAACGAGCGCAACCCCTATTCTTAGTAGCCATCATTCAGTTGGGCACTCTAGGGAGACTGCCGTGGATAACACGGAGGAAGGTGGGGATGACGTCAAATCATCATGCCCCTTATGTCTTGGGCTACACACGTGCTACAATGGCTGGTAACAAAGTGACGCAAAACGGCGACGTCGAGCAAATCACAAAAACCCAGTCCCAGTTCGGATTGTAGTCTGCAACTCGACTACATGAAGCTGGAATCGCTAGTAATCGCGAATCAGAATGTCGCGGTGAATACGTTCCCGGGCCTTGTACACACCGCCCGTCACACCATGGGAGTTGGAAGCACCCGAAGTCGGTGACCTGACCGTAAGGAAGGAGCCGCCGAAGGTGAAGCCAGCGACTGGGGTGAAGTCGTAACAAGGTAGCCGTATCGGAAGGTGCGGCTGGATCACCTCCTTTCTATGGAGTATTGGTTGTTAATGTATACTACTGTTTGGTTTTGAAGGATCAAACCTTCAATGCTGCACCTTGAAAACTGAATACAAGAAAAAAGAGTCAATCGAGAAAAAGTAAAATTTTTTTAGAAATAAAAGTAATAAACGTTGGCAGACGATGCCAACAAAACCGTAGTATCGCTACTACGAAACATTCCAAAGAACAAGCTATTGTTTTGAATTTATTCAAAGCAAAAAACTGGTCAAGCAAGAAAGAGCACAAGGAGAATGCCTTGGCACTAGGAGCCGATGAAAGACGTGATAAGCTGCGATAAGCTTCGGGGAGGCGCAAATAGCCATCGATCCGGAGATTTCTGAATGGGGAAACCTACTTGAGCAAACCTCAAGTATCCATACGTAAATACATAGCGTATGGAAGGGAACGCTGTGAACTGAAACATCTAAGTAGCAGCAGGAGGAGAAAGAAAACTCGATTTCCTAAGTAGCGGCGAGCGAAAGGGAAAGAGGCCAAACCGAAGGACCTAGTTCTTCGGGGTTGCGGACTGTATAAGGTATTGGCAAGAGATAGTCGAACTGTTTTGGGAAAGCAGACCAAAGACGGTGAAAGTCCGGTAGACGAAATTTTGAGCCAGCTGACAGAATCCAGAGTACCACGGGACACGAGAAACCCTGTGGGAAGCCGGGGGGACCACCCCCCAAGCCTAAATACTCCCTAGTGACCGATAGTGAAGCAGTACTGTGAAGGAAAGGTGAAAAGAACCCCGGGAGGGGAGTGAAAGAGAACCTGAAACCTTGTGCTTACAAACAGTCAGAGGGCTTTGTGCCTGATGGCGTACTTTTTGTAGAACGGTCCGGCGAGTTACTAATGCTAGCAAGGTTAAGTGGTCAGAAGCCACGGAGCCGAAGGGAAACCAAGTCTGAATAGGGCGTATAGTTAGTATTAGTAGACCCGAAACCGGGTGACCTATCCATGTCCAGGTTGAAGGAGCCGTAAAAGGCTTTGGAGGACCGAACACACATCTGTTGAAAAAGGTGGTGATGAGGTGTGGATAGCGGAGAAATTCCAATCGAACTCGGAGATAGCTGGTTCTCCTCGAAATAGCTTTAGGGCTAGCCTCGAGAGGAGTCTAACGGAGGTAAAGCACTGAACTGACGCGGGGCCCAAAAAGGTTACCAACTCATATCAAACTAAGAATGCCGTAGAGATACCCTCGGGAGTCAGTCTGCGTGAGATAAGTCGCGTGGACAAAAGGGAAAGAGCCCAGACCGACAGCTAAGGTCCCAAAGTACGTGTTAAGTGGAAAAGGATGTGGGATTTCATAGACAACTAGGATGTTGGCTTAGAAGCAGCCACTCATTTAAAGAGTGCGTAATAGCTCACTAGTCGAGAAAACCTGCGCCGAAAATGTAACGGGGCTAAAACACGTCACCGAAGCTACGGATTTCCTACGAAGAGTAGGAAGTGGTAGAGGAGCATCCTGCAAGGACGAAGCCAAAGTGAAAACAATGGTGGACGAAACAGGAGAGAGAATGCCGGAATGAGTAGCGAGATACATGTGAGAAACATGTAGGCCGAATATCTAAGGTTTCCTGAGTAAAGCTAATCTTCTCAGGGTTAGTCGGGGCCTAAGGCGAGGACGAAAGTCGTAGTCGATGGACAACAGGTTGATATTCCTGTACTACGTATAATCAGAACTGTGGGGACGCAGGAGGATAGGAAAACCGGGGAATGGAAATACCCGGCTAAGCACAAAGTCAAGGGAGATAGGCAAATCCGTTTTCTGATGATGAAGTGCGATGGGGACTGAAAAAAAGTAGGGAAGTTTCCGAATCCACACTGCCAAGAAAAGCCGCTATTGTATTATACGTACCCGTACCGTAAACCGACACAGGTAGATGAGGAGAAAATCCACAGGCCGACGGGAGAAGTGTTGTTAAGGAACTCGGCAAAATAACCCCGTAACTTAGGGATAAGGGGAGCCACGAAAGTGGCCGCAGAAAAGAGGCTCAAGCGACTGTTTAGCAAAAACATAGGTCTATGCGAAACCGTAAGGTGATGTATATGGGCTGACACCTGCCCGGTGCTGGAAGGTTAAGAGGAGAGGTTAGCGTAAGCGAAGCTTTGAATTCAAGCCCCAGTAAACGGCGGCCGTAACTATAACGGTCCTAAGGTAGCGAAATTCCTTGTCAGGTAAGTTCTGACCCGCACGAAAGGTGTAACGATTTGAGCACTGTCTCGACAACACGCCCGGTGAAATTGAAGAACCAGTGAAGATACTGGTTACCCGCAACAGGACGGAAAGACCCCATGGAGCTTTACTGCAGCCTGATACTGGGATTCGATGATATATGTACAGGATAGGAGGGAGGCTATGAAGCCAGGACGCTAGTCTTGGTGGAGCCGCCGGTGGGATACCTCTCTTATGTCATTGGATTTCTAACCCATGTCCATTATCTGGATAGGGGACAATGTCAGGCGGGCAGTTTGACTGGGGCGGTCGCCTCCTAAAAGGTAACGGAGGCGCTCGAAGGTCACCTCAGAATGATTGGAAACCATTCAAAGAGTGTAAAGGCAAAAGGTGGCTTGACTGCGACAGCGACGGCTGGAGCAGGTACGAAAGTAGGACTTAGTGATCCGGTGGTAATAAGTGGGAATGCCATCGCTCAACGGATAAAAGCTACCCTGGGGATAACAGGCTTATCTCCCCCAAGAGTTCACATCGACGGGGAGGTTTGGCACCTCGATGTCGGCTCATCGCATCCTGGGGCTGAAGTAGGTCCCAAGGGTTGGGCTGTTCGCCCATTAAAGCGGTACGCGAGCTGGGTTCAGAACGTCGTGAGACAGTTCGGTCCCTATCCGTTGTGGGCGCTGGAAATTTGAGAGGAGCTGTCCTTAGTACGAGAGGACCGGGATGGACGTACCTCTGGTGTACCGGTTGCAGACCAACTGCACAGCCGGGTAGCTATGTATGGAACGGATAAACGCTGAAGGCATCTAAGCGTGAAGCCGCCCTCAAGATAAGATTTCCCATTCTTCGGAAGTAAGGTCCCTTGAAGATAACGAGGTAGATAGGTTGGAGGTGTAAGCATGGTAACATGTTCAGCTGACCAATACTAATAGACCGAGGGCTTGACCAATAATTCGATTGATGATATAATGTTTCTTGTGTTCAGTTTTGAAGGTGTAGAGATATACCTTGATAATCCTCGTTAGCTCAGCGGTAGAGCATCCGGCTGTTAACCGGAGGGTCGTTGGTTCGAATCCAACACGGGGAGTAAATGGTCCGTTGGTCAAGGGGTTAAGACACCGCCCTTTCACGGCGGTAACGCGGGTTCGAATCCCGCACGGATCATTCTAGATTTTCGGTGATGATGCGCTCAGGGGACACACCCGTTCCCATTCCGAACACGTCGGTTAAGACCTGAGCGGTCGATGATACTTGGTGGGAAGCTGCCTGGGAAAGTAGATGGTTGCCGAAATCTATATTAAGCCGATGTGGCTCAATTGGCAGAGCAGCTGACTTGTAATCAGCAGGTTATCGGTTCGAGTCCGATCATCGGCTTAAATTTTTAACTGAGCGCAGTATTTTGGGTCTTTAGCTCAGTTGGTTAGAGCATCCGGCTCATAACCGGACGGTCCCGGGTTCAAGTCCCTGAAGACCCATTTAATTTAATATGGCTTAGTAGCTCAGTTGGTTAGAGCGCCGGCCTGTCACGCCGGAGGTCGAGGGTTCGAGCCCCTTCTGAGTCGTTTATGGGAGTTTAGCTCAGCTGGGAGAGCATCTGCCTTACAAGCAGAGGGTCACAGGTTCGAGCCCTGTAACTCCCATTTTATTACAAAAAAATTAATATGTGGCGGAGTAGCTCAGTTGGCTAGAGCATGCGGTTCATACCCGCAGTGTCGGGGGTTCAAATCCCTCCTCCGCTATGTCTTATTGCATCCTAAAGCAGGGGTGCTTTTTTGTTTTCAATTTTAAATTTATATAGGCATAATGAAATAAATAGGTTATAATAATTCCATATTTAAATAGTATGATTTAATATTATTTTTTATTTTGAAAGTAAAACCCGGTATTTTAATAACGGTTTTATCAAAATTAATTATTTGTAATAACAATAATAAATAAGGAGGCTAATAGCATGAAGGTATTAATGGTTAACGGAAGCTCAAACTTGAAAGGCTGCACTTTTACAGCATTAACAGAAGTAGGCATGGCTTTGGAGAAACAAGGAATTGACTATGAAATTTTTCAACTAGGCCCAAAACCTATCAGAGATTGTATTGGATGTGGCAAGTGCCACGAAGGAAAATGTATTTTTAACGATGATGACGTAAACAGATTTGTAGAAATGGCTCAAGAGGCAGATGGTTTTATTTTTGGTTCGCCCGTATATTATGCTCATCCTAGTGGTCGTTTGCTCTCTTTTTTGGATAGAGCCTTTTACTGTTCAACCACTTCCCCTAAAAACCCATTTAACTTTAAACCAGCAGCAGCTGTTGTTTCTGCTAGGAGAGGTGGCACTACAGCATCATTTGACGTAATTAATAAATATTTTACCATTGCAATGATGCCTATAGTAGCTTCAAGTTATTGGAATATGGTGCATGGTAATTCTCCCGAAGAGGTTAAGCAGGATGCAGAGGGACTGCAGACCATGAGAAATATCGGGGTAAATATGGCATGGATGTTAAAAAATATTGAGGCTGGTAAGAATAGTGGAGTTTCGTTGCCTGAGGTTGAGCGGACACATAGAACAAATTTCATTCGATAATGAAGGTTAATCCAGTAATTTTCACATTCTTGACAGAATGATAAGGTCAGGGTATAGTAGGGTAATAGAATTAAAAAATTACGTAGGATAGTAGAATTATTTACATCCAAGCATATTTTAAAAGAGAGGTAAAAAAATGCGGATTGGCTCTGGATATGATGTGCATAAATTGGTTAAGAATCGTAAACTGATTCTTGGTGGATTAGAAATTCCTTTTGAAAAGGGTCTTTTAGGGCATTCAGATGCTGATGTCTTATTACATGCTATTATGGATGCGCTTTTGGGTGCAGCAGCATTAGGAGATATTGGAAGGCATTTTCCCGATACGAAGGAAGAATATAAAGGTGCTGATAGTGTAAAGCTTCTTTCCAGAGTTTTATACTTGATTTCTGAAAAGGGATATTGTATAATTAACATCGACGCAACGATTATTGCTCAGAAACCAAAATTGGCGCCCTATCTTCCAGAAATGTGTGAAATAATTGCAAAAACTCTGGAAATAAATAGAAGCCAAGTGAATGTAAAAGCAACAACGGAAGAAGGTTTGGGTTTTACTGGAGCAGGCGAGGGTATTGCCGCTACGGCAGTTTGCCTATTACAGCAAAAGTGAATAAGAAAAAGGTTATGATGGAAAAGAGTAATTCTTTTCTTGCCTAACAGAGAGTAGCGACCTTGGTGAAAGGTGATGAGATTTGAAATCGTGTATGCATGGTTTTATCTGTCAACATCTTGAGATACTTGGGTGGGAGTCGCTTATAGGTGGGGGAGAATGAAGTGCGTTCCTGAACTGAGCAGGCGAATTTTTAGTAGTCTGTATCCGGTGACAACGTTACAGTCCGAAAGAGAGATGGTGATGGCCGTCTAATTAAAGTGGAACCGCGGAGAATATATAGCTTCGTCTTTATTTGTATAAGGACGAAGTTTTTTTATTTCTTGTTTTTTTATAATCCAACGTTAAAAAATGAGTTGTTGACTATAAATTGCTTTGTGAATGAGGTTATCTTAAAAATAGGAGGAATTATTATGTTAAAGGATGCAATTAGAGTTATTAAAGAAAAAGACCCCGCAATTAAAAGCAGTATTGAGGTTTTTTTATATCCCAGTTTTTGGGCTGTAATAAATCACCGTATTGCCCATGCACTTTACAAAAAAAATAAATATTTTTTAGCAAGATTGGTTTCACAGTTTTCCCGTTTTATTACAGGCATTGAGATTCATCCCGGTGCAACCATTGGCAAGAATTTTTTTATCGACCATGGTATGGGTATTGTAATTGGCGAAACAGCGGAAATTGGCGATAATGTAATGCTGTATCATGGGGTGACTTTAGGTGGTACAGGAAAAGATAAAAATAAGCGGCACCCAACTGTGGAAGATAATGTTATGATAGGTGCAGGTACTATTGTTTTGGGTCCAGTTACAATTGGTAAAAATTCAAAAATTGGTGCAGGCTCTGTGGTGATTCAAGATATTCCGGAGAATGTAACTGCGGTTGGTTCACCAGTTATGGTGGTTAGAAAAGATGGCATGCGTATTTCACCCGTTGCTCCTGAGGAGTTAACAGGATGCAAAAGAAGAGCGGTATAAATCTTTATATTCCTGTGGAAAATATAAGTATTTTTTAAGAATATATGATATAATTGCAAAATAGAGGTAATAATTTTCAGGAGCTTTACTGAATTCATTTTTCATTGGAGAAGGAGCTTTTTGAGATGTGCTTGTACAGAATGTTCTTAATATATTTATATTTCGAAATAAATGATTAGAAAGGATGAATCACATATGAAGGTTTATAATACCCTAACCAGACAAAAGGAAGAATTTGTCCCCCTGGAGGAAGGCAAAGTAAAAATGTATGTTTGTGGTCCTACAGTGTATGATTATATTCATATTGGTAATGCACGACCTTATGTTGTTTTTGACACAGTAAGACGTTATTTGGAGTATAAGGGCTATGAAGTAACATATGTACAGAATTTTACGGATGTGGATGATAAAATCATTAACCGTGCGAATAAAGAAAACAGTACGATGCAGGAGATATCCAATCGATATATTCAAGAAGCTTTTCATGATGCTGATGGCTTGAATGTAAAAAGAGCTACCGTTCACCCTCGTGTAACCGAGGAAATGGACTTAATCATTGAAATGGTAAAAGACCTGATTGATAAAGGCTTTGCTTATGAAGATAAGGGTACTGTTTACTATAATACAAAGAAATTTCCTGAATATGGAAAGTTATCACGTAAAAATTTGGATGAACTGATTGCCGGCGGCAGTGAACGTGTTTCAGTAGATGATGCCAAGAAAAACCCTACAGATTTCGTCCTTTGGAAACCCAAAAAAGAGGGTGAGCCCAGTTGGACCTCACCTTGGGGAGAAGGCAGACCTGGTTGGCACATTGAATGCTCTGTTATGGCAAAGCACCATTTGGGTGAGCACATTGATATTCATGCTGGTGGTGAAGATTTGGTTTTCCCTCATCATGAAAACGAAATCGCTCAGAGTGAAGCATGCAATGGCTGCCAGTTTGCAAAATATTGGCTGCACAATGGCTTTATCACTGTTGACAACGAGAAAATGTCTAAGTCATTAGGTAACTTCTTTACGGTAAGAGATATCGCTGCACAGTTCCCATATGAAGTGATCCGTTTCTTTATCTTAAATGGCCATTATAGAAGCCCCATCAACTTCAGTCGAGATTTAATGCAGGCTTGCCAGAATGGTCTGGAACGCATTAAAAACGCTAGAAAAGAGCTTGCATTCTTTATCGAAAATGCCCCTGTGGGAACCATGAGCGAAGAAGAAAAGAGCCAAGTGAAGGATTTAGAAAGCTATAAAGATCAATTTGAAGCTGCCATGGATGATGACTTTAATACTGCTGATGCGGTTTCCGTAATTTATGAATTGGTTCGTTTTAGCAATATTGCTGTTAAAGCAGGTGCTTCCAAGGAGTATGCTTCAAAAATTCAAGATATGCTGGATCACTTATGTCGTGTATTGGGCATTGCGGAATTGAGCGAAGATAGTATTTCTGATGAGGAAACAGCAAAAATTGAAGCATTGATTGCAAAAAGAAATGAAGCCAAGAAGGCCAAAGACTTCTCCGCAGCCGATGCAATTAGGGAAGAATTAACAGCCATGGGAATTACTATTAAGGATACTCGTCAGGGTGTACAGTGGTTTAGAGGTTAAATATGGATTTACAAGAACTTGATTTAATTTTAGGTGGTACAGGGAAGATTGATCCTAAAGGAATGTCGCCCCTAGGTCTTGCTTATATAGGGGATGCGGTTTACGAGATGTTTGTCCGATTGACGGTATTAACAGACGGAAATGCGCCGGTAAATCGTTTACACAAAAAAGCAAAAGATTTGGTCAATGCCAAGGCACAAGCCCAGATGTATTTTCGCATTGCAGAGGATTTGACAGAGGAAGAAGCTTCTGTTTTTCGTCGTGGTCGTAATGCAAAGTCGTTTACGACACCCAAAAATGCAGATTTAATGGATTATCGTCATGCCACAGGTCTTGAGGCATTATTCGGATATTTGTATTTAAAAGGTGAAAAACAACGGGCAATGAGCTTGTTTTCTTTGGGCATGGCAGATATAATAGAAAAATAGGATGAAAGATAAGCCGAAGGAGGGAGAGAAACCTGTTCCTTCGGCTTTCTATAACATTGTGATGTGATTCGTGGGTTGAGTAGGACCCCAATTTAAAAAAATTTTTTTCAATAGATAGGTATTTGGCTTAGAAAAAATGGAGGCATTTTTGTGGATAAAATAGAAAGAGAAATTAACGAAAATCAAGTAGAAGGCAGAAATGCTGTGCTGGAAGTATTAAAAAGTGGCAGAGATATGGAAAAGCTTTTGGTATTAAAGGGGAATCTAGAGGGAACAATTAAGCGCATTATTGCTATGGCAACAGAAAAAGGTGTAGTGATTCAGGAGGTAAGCCGGCAGAAGCTGGACGAGCTTTCCCAAACGAAAAATCATCAAGGTATTATTGCTTTGGTTTCTGCTCATGAATATGTTGAGGTGGAGGATATTTTGGCGATTGCCAGAAAAAAACAGGAAGACCCTTTTATTTTGTTATTGGATGGTATTACGGATCCACATAATTTAGGGGCAATTTTGCGTACAGCAGAATGTGCAGGAGTACATGGTGTAATTATTCCAAAACGCCGTTCTGTAGGGTTAAATGCCACAGTAGGCAAGACTTCCGCAGGTGCCATTGAATACATTCCTGTAGCCAGAGTAACCAATATTGTCAAGACTATGGAAAAGCTGAAAAAAGAAGGTTTGTGGATTGCCTGTGCGGATATGAAAGGCTTAGACCACTTTGATACCAACATGAAGGGGCCATTGGCCTTGGTAATTGGTAGTGAAGGAGAAGGCGTAAGTCGTCTGGTTCGGGAAAATTGCGATTTTACTGCCTCTATTCCCATGTATGGGCAGATTTCTTCTTTAAATGCATCTGTAGCAGCAGGTCTTTTAATGTATGAAGTTGTACGACAAAGAAAATACACTAAAGAATAAAGTATTTGGTAATTCTAATAATAAAATAATATTTATAATGTAAATAGTGGTTTTGCAAATTGCGACAAAATATGTTACTCTATTGTGTATATCACTGCAGAATGGAGGGGGCGCTTTTGCATAAGGAATTCTTATTGGTTGATGGCTATAATATTATTCATGCTTGGGATGATTTAAAAGAACTAGCTCTAGATGTAAGCTTGGAAAGTGCAAGGCAAAAGCTTATGGATATCCTCTCGAATTATAAAGGGGTAAAAAACACAACTATTATTTTAGTTTTTGATGGCTATTTGGTGAAAGGGAATATTGGGTCTGTGAATCCATATCAAAATATATTTGTTGTTTATACCAAAGAGGCGGAAACGGCGGATCATTATATAGAAAGAGTCGTTACTGCCATGCCAAAGCATTACAGAGTTCGGGTGGCCACAGGGGATGGACTTGAGCAGCTCATTATCTATGGGCAAGGTGCCACAAGAATGACGGCAAAAGAGCTAAGAATGGAAATTCAAGCAGAAACAGATTACTTGAGGGAGCGGTTTATTGAAAATAGACCGCCCAAAAATAATTTGCTAGCAGATCATCTTGACCGGGAGGCGTTGGAATGGATAGAAGCGTTGCGGAGAACAAAATAGAAGAAGGAAAAGGCGCGGCTCAAGCCCCAGAGTCGAGCACGATTAGGTTTGGGGCATTTAAAGATGAAGATGTGGTAACAATGGCTCAGCAGGGAAATGCACAAGCAGAGGAATATTTAATGGATAAATTTAAGCCTCTGGTGAAAGCAAGGTCAAGGGCGTATTTTTTAATTGGAGCAGATAGTGAGGATATTATTCAAGAAGGGATGATTGGCCTCTATAAAGCCGTTCGTGATTTTAATGTGGAACGAAATACGTCATTCTGTGGCTTTGCGGAGCTATGTGTGAACCGCCAGATGATTACGGCAATTAAGGCTGCAACGCGATACAAGCATCAACCTCTTAATTCTTATATATCTTTGAATAAACCAGTTTTTGACGATGATTCAGATCAGACCTATATTGATTTATTGCAAGAAGGGGAGCTGTTAAATCCTGAAGCATTATTTATTGGACAAGAAAACAAGGATTTTATTGAATCCCAGATGGTGAAAAATTTAAGTGGTTTTGAAACCAAGGTATTAGCCCTCTATTTGCAAGGCAGAAGTTATTTTGAAATCGCAAAAAGCTTAAAAAAGAATGAGAAATCCATTGATAATGCACTGCAAAGGGTAAAAAAGAAAATGGAACGTTTTTTGGAGCAAAATAGTATTGACGAAACAAAGACAATGTGATAATATATACAGGCTGACGAAATATTTTTCGTGGCTATGCTGATATGGCTCAGTAGGTAGAGCGTCGCCTTGGTAAGGCGGAGGTCACGGGTTCGAATCCCGTTATCAGCTGTCTAGAACCCCCGTAAATCGGGGGTTATTTTTTTGCGTGTGATTTCTGCATACTTGGTCTATGCATTCAGTATATCATAAAAAATTGTGGTATCTATGTTTTATCTTATATAGGGTTATATCGAAATCGCATAATACATTGAAAAAAATAGCTTTTTTCCAAGTTTGGGGAGCTGTTATAATGAATGCAATATTTAAGAACAGAATTCCAATGTGGTATATGGTGTGACTTTAGGCTTATCCCCTTGATTCATCTAAAAAGTTGCCTTTTATTTGGGCTGTTATATTGAGATTTATCTTTTGATAAAGGGTATAATAATTTATTATTTATATGAAGTTATGAGGTGAAATTTTGAAAAAGAAATATACAATTGGAGAGACAGCTGCCTTATTGGGAATTTCTACACAAACATTACGTTATTATGATAAAATTTGTCTGCTTTCTCCAGGATTTACCGATGAAAACACAGGGTATCGATATTATTACTATCAACAATTTCACTTTCTTGATCGTATTAGATATCTTCAAAGCTTTGGGATGCCCCTAGAGGACATTAGAAAAATTATTCACAGCGGCAGTGTGGATTTATTGCTGCCTTATTTGAGGAAAAAAAGAGAGGATGCCTTACAGGAACTAAAAGAAATGGAAGAGCGCATTAAGGATATTGAATGGTATATTGACTATTTTACCTATATGAATAAAGGTGAAAACATAGATAATTTATATAAAATTCAGAAGGAAGAACGATATATTTTAAGCGTTCCTTGCTATTATAAAGAACAACTGGCTCAGATGGAAATACGGTTGGCTGCGGCAAAAAGCAAAAACGAATACACGCAAACAAAGTTTAGAAGGCAATATGGATATAAGATAGATTTGGATGCGCTATTTAAGAAAGAATTTTATCCCAGAGAGTATTTTGTTTATTTTAGAGGAAAGCCGGATTTAGATAGAACACTGTATGACGTAATACCCGCAGGAGAATATTTATGTTTCCAAACACAAGCATTATCTGAAAATTGGGATATTAATATGCTTACCAAATATTTCGAACACAAACCAAAACCCAAGCTGGTTCTTGCTATGGAATTTGAAGATAACTTAGTGGATTATGCTGATGCTCAATATGAAATCCAGATACTTCTTTAGTAATAAGTAATAATTGACCTTATAGTAGGTATAAGAATTACGATTTTATTACTGATTATTTAAGAAAGTGGTGGATAACTTGTTGAAAGAAAATACAGAAATCCTTTATAAAGGTACGGAGGATAGAGAGGGGTCGCTTCATCCTGAAACGCCGGCGATATATCCTTCCTCGGCATATATCATTAAAGATACAAGAGATTATGATTTTGCCAATAATGGTGGAAAATATTTTTACAATAGAACCGCGAACCCCAATCGAGATGGATTAGCAGAAGCAATTTCCTATTTGGAAAATGGTGAAAGCACGTTAGTATGCTCCTCAGGGATGGGAGCTATTTCCACAACCCTGCTGGGCTTGTTAAAATGTGGAGACCATGCCGTTTTCAATAAAAGCATCTATGGTGAAACAATCGAATTAATTGAGATTTTGAGAGGCTTTGGCGTTCATGTTTCTTTAGTGGATTTTACAAATATTAAAGAATTTGAAAATGCCATGAAAGAAAGTACTAAAATAGTCTATACAGAAATTATTGCAAATCCGCTGACTCTGGTGGTTGACATTGAAAAGATCAGCAAAATCGCCCATTCCTTTGGTGCAACGGTAGTTGTGGATAGCACCTTTACTACACCTTTTGTAATTAAACCCCTTGATTTTGGTGCAGACATAGTCATTCACAGTTTAACAAAATTCTTTGGCGGGCACAGTGATGTGACTGGTGGATCAATTACTGCGAGCAATGAAATAATCAAAAAATTGAAACAAAGTTACTTATTGCTGGGAGCTTCTTTGGATGCAAACTCGGCATGGCTTTTACAAAGAAGTATTAAAACCATGGGATTAAGAATGAGAGCACAATTGGATAATGCGGTTCTTGTGGCAGAGGCATTAAGCAAGAATCCTCACATTCAGTGCGTTTACCATCCCAGCTTGGAAAATCATCCTCAGCATGCATTAGCAAGCCAAATTTTTTCCTATGGATTTGGTGCCATGATAAGCTTTTCCGTAGAGAATAACAGAGAAAAAGTGGATGAATTCATTCGCCGACTGAAAGTAATTAAGTATTTAGGTACACTAGGTGGAATTAGAACGACATTAGCTCACCCTGCAACAGCCTTTCGGAATGAGTTTACAGAGGAGGAGTTGACAAAAATGGGTATTCATGAAGGACTCATTCGAATTTCAACTGGCGCGGAAGATGTGGGGGATTTAATCGAAGATCTAAACCAAGCTCTAGAAGTATTTAACAAGGCACAATAAGGCATAATATAGTTTTATAAAATCGGAGGGGATTTTACAAGATGGAAAGAATCTTGGAAGTTTTATGGGCAATTTCAGATTTTCTATGGGGAACACCCATGACTGTCGCATTGGTAGGAACAGGAATTTATTTAACAATTAAATTTAGATTTGCTTACATAACAAAAATAAGGTTTCATTTTAAAAACACATTCGGAAAAATGTTTAAAGGTGGTGAAGGAGAAGGAACAGTCTCTGGATTTGCAGCTGCTTGTACCGCTATGGCCAATACTATTGGTGTTGGTAATATCGGTGGTGTAGCCACTGCCATTACTATGGGTGGCCCCGGTGCGATTTTTTGGATGTGGATGTCCGGCTTGTTGGGTATGAGTACAAAGGCATGTGAAATCATCTTAGGTCAAAGATACAGAGTAAAATATGATAAGTCCATGGATGAGTATCTTTGCGATAGATCATTTGTCATGAAGAATGCCCTTGGATGGAAAACTGGGTCAATCATCTTAGCTGTTTTTGTTTTTGTGTTTGGGCCTTGGACCAATGCGGTTCAGACTGAATCTGTAACCAGCTCTCTTTATGAAGCATTTCAAATTCCTCCCACTATCTCTGTTGCGGTAATCGGACTTACATGCTTTGTAACAATTGCAGGCGGGTTAAAGAGAATCTCTAGTGTTATGGAAAAAGTAGTGCCTTTTATGGCATTGGCTTACATAATATCAGGTATTGGTATTTTAATTATGAATTTTGATGCCGTTCCCGGTGGAGTAGCGCTAATTTTTAAAAGCGCTTTCACACCAATGGCTGGTGTTGGCGGTTTTGCTGGTGCTTCTGTTAGAGATGCCATCAGATATGGTATTGCCCGTGGGCTTTACTCCAATGATGCCGGCACTGGTTATGGCATTGTTGCCCATGCATCAGCGCAGACAGACCATCCGGTTCGTCAGTCCTCTTGGGGCTGGGGCGAAGTTTTCTTAGATACGATTGTTGTTTGTTCCGTAACTGCGTTATCTATCATTTTAACCAATTCCTATATTGATTACCCTGATATTACTAGTGCGCAATTGACTACGGTGGCATTTAAGGTGGCATATGGAAAATTTGGTGGATACTTCATGGCATGTGCCATTTCGGTTTTTGCTTGGACAACCATTATCGGTATGTACTATAGCTGTGCTAAGTCCGTAAATTATGCCCTTGGAGATACTGAGATAAATAAAAAGTTTTCTCCTGTTTACATGGTGTATTTTCTAATCCCTGCTCTTGTTTTTTATAATATCAAGGCAGACATGCTTTGGGCTTTTACAGATATTTTAAGTGCAATGTATGTAATTATTACATTAACATTCATTTATACAAAGCGGAAAGAAATTTTCAGATTATACAATGATTTCTGGAACCGTTTTATTCCGGAACTGAAAGCAGGAAAAAATCCTGAAAGAGTTTCTTATGAAACAATTGAGCACGAAGTAACAAAATAATATTATTTCAAAATGCCTTAAGAGGTTATCTTAAGGCATTTTTCATAGGAGGTCATGATGGACTTAATAAAACGTGCATGGGTTGAAATTTCTATAGAGAACCTAAAATATAATTTTTATAAAATAAAAGAGTTATTAAACGAAAATGTAAAAATAATGGCGGTTCTAAAAGCCAATGGGTATAATTGTGGTGATGTAAGAATTGCTAAGGAATTAACTGCATTAGACGATGAAATCCAATTTGCGGTATCAAATGTAGAGGAAGCAATTCAAATCAGAAAAGGAGGAATTGAGAACCCCATTTTAATTTTGAGCTACACCCCCCCTGAGTATGCCAATTTATTATTAGAATACAATATCACCCAAACCCTAGTATCCTTCGATTATGCGTTGCAGCTGGAAGAAGTGCTTCAGGAGGAAGAACAAAAATTGAAAATACATATCAAACTTGATACAGGTATGGGTAGGATTGGAATCCGCTGTTTTGACGAAAATCTTGATAATGCCATTGCGAAAATTACTAAAATTTGCAATAACAAAACATTCCAGGTGACAGGGTGCTATACGCATATTGCAACTTTCTATGAAAATGACCAAGATTCTCTTGAATACTCTAAACTTCAGTTTGCAAGATTTAAGAAGATTACAGATGAACTGTTGTCAAAAAATAATTATCTTGGAATTTTGCATTGTTTAAATTCTGCGGGAACAGTAAATATGCCGGAAATGCAGTTGGATATGGTGAGAGTGGGAACGTTGATTTACGGCGCATTGCCCGAGATTAACAACCATAGAGGCACGATATTTAAACCAATTGTAACAATCAAATGTCGTATTGGAAAAGTAAGTGATGTAAAAAAAGGGGACTTTATTGGCTACAGCAGAGCATTTTGTGCGGATTCAGATTTAAAGGCGGCTGTATTGACCATTGGTTATTCCGATATTTTGCGCATGGGGTCTGGAAAAGGCTCTGTATTGATTAATGATGTGCTATGCCCTGTGATTGGGGGCGTCTGTATGGATCAAATGGTGGTAGATATATCCCAAGCTGGTGGAGTTAAGGCAGGAGATATTGCTGTGGTGATGGGCCAATCTCGGGAAAAGGAAATAGATTTTGCTGCAATGGCAGAATTTTTAAAATGTGGGGAAGAAGAAGTTTATTGCCACATTACCTATCGTCCGACAAAAATATATGTTTGATTTATAAAAGCCATGGAGCTATTCTCATGGCTTATTTTTAGTACCATAAAAGTGTAAGTGTTAAACACATCATTAGTGCTAAAACATTTGCACTTATTTCTTTATAATAAAGGGAGTAGTTGGTCTGGCGTGGCCTATTTTGGATTTATACATCCGTCACAAAAACCGTCAACCACCCCTTATTATAAGCATTCGATTAAGCAGGTTGAAACTCATAAATGAGCTTTCGTGTAACGAACTAAAATGAATTGTAATAAGTGTGGATGGTAACAACTACAAATATTTTTTGATTTGGAGGGATGGAGTCAATGATTAGTGTTGGAATTGATATTTCAAAAGGAAAGAGTACGGTTTGTATTTTAAAACCATATGGAGAGTTGATTTGTTCACCGTTTGAAATAGAACATACAGAGCAAGGATTATCTGAATTGTCATCTATGCTTTTTAAGATTTAATGAAGACGTTAAAGTTGTAATTGAGGCAACAGGAATCTATCATCTTCCGGTGTTTGATTTTCTGCAAGAACGAGGGATTTTTGTAGCTGTAATAAACCCATTTGAAATGAAACAGTACAGAAGTCAAGGACTTAGGGCAATAAAAACAGATAAGCAGGACTCCATTGCAATAGCAAATTACGGAATTGATTACTGGTTTCGCCTCAAAAAATACGAAATGTCCGAAGGTATTTATCAAGAACTTAAAATATTGGGCAGACAGTATTCACATTATATGAGAATGAGAATAGAGAGTGTACAGTCCTTGACACATTTGTTGGACTATACAATGCCTGGTATAAAAAAATTGTTGAAGGGATGGCAAGATTCAACTGGTAAAGACAAATTATCAGATTTTGTAGAGATGTATTGGCATTTCGATAATATAACAAAACTGTCAGAGATAGATTTCATTAATAATTATTTAGCGTGGGCAAAAGAAAAAGGATACCATCAGAACCATAATAAAGCCGTCAAGATTTATTCCCTGGCACAAGATGGTATCCCTACATTGCCTGCTGAAATGGAATCAACTCAGATTATGATTCAGCAGGCAGTTGGTGTATTGAGGCAAGTCAATACTACCTTGAAGACTATTTTAACACGGATGAAAGAACTCGCCAAGCAGTTGCCAGAATATTCTGTAGTAAGGTCAATGGGGGGAGTTGGAGATGTATTAGCACCAAAATTAATAGCAGAAATTGGTGATATTCGTAGATTTCATAGCAGCAGGGCTTTGATTGCATTTGCAGGAATAGATGCTCCACCATACCAATCAGGGCAATTTATAGGAACGAATCGTAAAATAAGCAAGCGAGGTTCCTCGACGCTAAGAAAAATCGGATATGAAGTGATGAGGGTCTTAAAGACACACAGTGCACCAGCAGACAGCTCTGTTTATTGGTATATTTTGAAAAAAGAATCTGAAGGCAAAGCTAAGAAATTGGCAAAAATTGCAGGTCTCAATAAATTTCTGCGGATATACTATGCACGAGTAAAAGAAGTATATCAATAAAATCAAATCTAGTATTAGAAGACTGGCTGAATGAATCCAGTCTTTTTAGTCATGTGTGAAAAAAGATGGTTTATAAAAAAGGAAACCTGCTAGAAGTCAAATTAACTATTGACTTTTCTTAGCAGGTTTTTATAGAAAAATTACAGAAGCAGGCGCACTTTATCTGTATCTCTTTTAGATACAGAGGTAATAAAAAAGCAAGTGCTAAAAACCCTTGCTTTTTTATTAGGACGATAAAATTAATGTCCCTTATGTTTCTCCTTACGCTTTTGCTGGCGCAATTCGAATTTTCTCTCATTTTCAGCCTCTTTTTCCTTACGGGAGCGGGTCTTTCGATCTTGTTTACCTAGCTCCTGTTGTTGTTTAAGGGCTTGTTGTGCTTTTGTCCCCACCCCTGTGTTTTGCAGTTGGTGTCTAATTTCACGCTGCATACGCTTAGGATTCATGGGTCTTTCTGTAATGCATGGGGCATCCTTAGATGCATAAAACCGAAGATAAGTCCATTTTTTGAGCAGAAAGTCATAAATCTCATAATCCTTTGGCTCTGAGCCAAAGGTAATCTTACACACTTGGTACTCTCCTTGGGTTTCACGCTCATAAACGCCAACCCAAAAGGGGTCCTCAAAAAATACAGTAAATTTCCATACGGTTTTTATCATAGCTTTCCCTCCTGTAAGTTTAAAACATACAAAGAAGGGACAACCAAGGAGGCAGGTTACTGACAGCTTTGCTGCGTCCGGACTACCAACCGGAACTGTGTTTTTATCTTTGTCGTATGATTATAACATAGTGATAAATTTTTTTAAATAATATCTATCTTTCAATTTGCAAAAAAGATATTTTTAAAAATGCTTGATTATGTTTTTTTGTAAATTTTAATAGGTGTACATAAAACGGAAAAGCCAATAGTAGAAAATATAAAGCTTCATAACCCTGCGTTCATTTAACAAGCTTTTTTAGAGAATAGGAATTTGTAGTATGCAAAAGAAAAATATTTCAAAAGTACATTTGGTCTGACAAAATGCAATTTGCATTTTTTGTTGATATTTGTTAAAATAGATTCTATGTAATATGTCTTTTTTATTAGAAAATATGTATTTTTTACTAAGTTATAGTTGCAAATGTAATCTTATATAAATGAATAGAAAAATATTTGGATATTAAATTATTATTTTGTATACAGCTATGCAGTGATAATTTTTAAATATTGTTCAGTCAATGATAAAAATATTATTAAAATTGAATTAAAATCAAGTTTGTATTTTATTTTTATATTATTATATAATAATAAAGTATATCTTATCATAATTTATATATTAAAAATTATGTTTTATACAAACATTTAAGATAGTTATCATTCAAAAGTTTAAGAAGAGAAAGTAAATGGGTGGAAATCAATGCGATATTTACCAATAAAACAAGTGAAAGAAAATTCAATATTGGCCATTCCTGTATATAATGACAGCGGAAGCATTCTTTTAAACGCAAACACCATATTAAAGCAGGCATATTTAAAGAAGTTAGAATTACTTGGATATGTGGGCTTATATATATATGATGACATTTCCAATGGAATTGTTGTGAAAGAATTGCTATCTGAGCAAACCAGAAGAGATACAGTTGCCGCATTGAAATCATTAAACCTAGATTTATGCCGTTTGATGGCTCATTCTATTGTGGATGAATTGCTGGATAAATCAGATGTTTCATATGATATGGTAAATATTGCTGCCTTTGACAATTATACATACATTCATTGTATTAATGTGTCAGTCCTATCGGTTATCGTTGGCATAGGCATGGGCTTAAATTATTCACAATTGAAACACCTTTCCGAAGCGGCACTGTTTCACGATATTGGAAAGGTATCTATCAGTCTGGATATTTTGAATAAAAAGGGCAAGCTGACAGAGGAAGAAATGAATATTATGCGTTGTCATTCTGAAGAAGGCTATAATATGCTGAAAGAAAATTGCATGATTTCTGGTTTGGTAAAAAACGCAGTGCTATCTCATCATGAAAATGAAGATGGAAGCGGATATCCTCGCCAACTATCAGATAAGAATATTCATATCTATGCGAAGATTATCCATGTGTGCGATGTATATGATGCGCTGGTGTCCAATCGTGTTTATAGAAGGGCGATGAATCCGGCGGATGCCCTTGAATATTTGATGTCAAATTGTTATATCATGTTTGATATCGATTGTGTAAAAAAGATTTTGGAATATGTATCACCGTACCCTACGGGAATTTCTGTTGAGCTCTCCAATGGGCAAGAGGCAATCGTGGTTCAGCAAAATACGAAACATTACCTAAGGCCTAAGGTGATGATTACTGCAACCAAGGAGGAAATTGATTTGATGGAGGTTTTCAATTTAACGATATTAAAGATTTTGACTTAGAAAAAAAGCTCCCTGTTACTCGGTTATCAGCAGTTTTAAGTATGCTGAATTGATTAAAGGTAGTTTTTTTATACAGGAACTGACTTTTTTAAATAATATGTAGCTCAAAAAAATTTCCTAAAGCTTAACGCCTATTCTTGTCCGGTTTGCTCCGATACCACTTTGGCGAAGCATTTGAAAGTATCACCGTCTCTTTTCTCTGCATTAGGTATCAGGTTGAAAAAGCAACTGGGAATTTCCTTTAATTTGAGATTTTTAGCAATGCAGGGTGTACAGCCTTGACTGTGATTACTGGGGTGTAAAGGACATGATAAATTCTGGCACGTACAGATTTTATTGAGGGTATCCACGGAATCAACTCCTATTGTCTTTATCATTACATCTATGATACATATTTTTACCTAGGGTGTCCAGAGTAGAATGTGCATGAGTTCGAGAGCATTTAGGAAAAATGATTTACTTGTCTTTTCATAGGGTATAAATTTTTACAGCTTATTTTAATTTAAGCCAAATTCATTTTTGTCCCATATTTCTGGCGTGCGCGCTATTTTTGGTTCAATTTTGTCTGAGGCAAAGGAAAAGGTTCGTTTAACCGAACCCTATTTCTGACTTTATCTGTATTCAATTACGTCTATGCCATTTTTCTTAAAAATTTCATAGGCATGTTGAATTTGGGTTGCTGTTGGTGTAGTAAAGTCAATAAACTTTTCTTCTATTCCCAAGGAAATATATTTGGCCTTGCCCAACCCGTGATAGGGGAGAAGCTCAACATTGGCTTTCGGCAGATTTTCCTTTATAAATTGTGCTGTTTTTTCTATATTATCATCGCTTATGTTTACCTCAACTATGGTTGGAATTCTAATTGTCATTGGAACCCCTGTTTGATATACTTTTATCGCATTTTCCAGAATGATTTCATTGCCACAACCTGTGAACTCTTTGTGTTTTTCGCTATCCATATGCTTCAGGTCGAAGAAAATGTGGCTGAATTTGGGTAATAGGTCTTGTACTGCTTCAAAATCAAAATATCCGCAGGTTTCCACCCAGCTTTCAATTCCCAATTCCTCAAATCGATTTAATAAGACCCGCATAAATTTATGCTGTAAAAAGGGTTCACCTCCTGAAAAAGTAACCCCTCCTCCTGAATAGCGGAAAAATAGTGCATCTCTCTCTATTTTTTTCACCAGTGTATCTACACTTTTCTCAGTGCAAGCAATATCCAGGGCTTTTTGTGCGCAAACTGCAACACATTTTCCGCAAGCAGTGCAGATATCATTGGGTCGCTCCATATTGCAGGGAACGAGATCCATGGGACAGACGTTGGCGCATTTCATACAGCCAACGCATTTATGCCGATAAAAGACCAATTTGCTTTTTGTTGTCCAAGATTCGGGGTTGGCACACCACTGGCAGCGCAGATTGCAGCCAGCAAGAAATATGGTGGTTCTGACGCCATCGCCATCATGTATAGAATAGTCCTGCATCTGAATGACAATGCCGGTATTTGAACATTCTCCCATAGTAACCTCCTATTGTAGACGACGCCTGCCCCACAACGGAGCAGGCGAATTATTTAAAAATTATATTGTTTCGTGTGCCGTTCTTGCGATAATCGCTTCCTGCATTTCTGGTGAAAGATTTACAAATTGGGTACTATAGCCTGCCACACGCACCAAGAGGTCTTTATAATCTTGTGGATTCTTCTGTGCTTTACGAAGCACCTCTGTAGAAAGAGTGTTAAATTGTACGTGGAAGGCACCAAGGGAGAAATATGCCCGAATAATATTGCCAAGGTCTCTTCTGCCCTTAGGTGTTTTTACCATTTCTTCACTTAAACGTAGGTTTAGAAGTGTACCTCCGGTGTGAACATCATGATTCATTTTTGCACTGGAACGCATTGCCGCAAGGGGACTGGTAACGTCACTTCCTGCATAAGGGGATACACCCTCTGTGATTGGCTTTGTGGCTTCTCTGCCGCAAGGAGTGGCGCCAACAATTCTTCCTGTTGGGATATAATTAGAAATTCCCATGAAAGCTGAGTTAAAATTGGAGCCAAAGATATCTTTATGGGCTCTGGTTTCCAGATAATAATAGTTGGCAATTTCTCTTGCAATATCGTCCACATAATCATCGTCGTTACCGTATTTTGGTACACTTAATGCTTTTGCTCTTAATTCTTCATAGCCAACCCAGTTTGCATTCATAGCGTTATTGAGCTCTTCCATGGTGGTTACTTTATCCTCAAAAACTAGTTTTTTAATTACTGCAAGGGAGTTCGCCACTACCGCAAGACCGATACCTGTCAGAACAGGACCAACGTTATAGTGAGCTCCACCGCAGGATAGGTCTTTGCCATTTTTAATACAATCCTCAACACAGGTAGAAAGGAAAGGGCGGGGAACAAGCTGTGTATGTAACTTTTGTGCCACAACTGTTGCAACAACACTATGATAAATTAAGTTTTTCATCTGTTCCAAGGTGGCATCTTTCACCTCTGCAAAGGATGCGTAATTTGCAATAGGTTTTGCATCCAGACCCATTTTTTCCCCTGTAAGCCTGCTTTTTCCTTCGTTTAATGCATATTCCATGGCAGCGGCAAAGTTAATATTTACAGCAGCAGTCCACTGTCCTGTTTTACGGAAATGGGGCACAACACAACCACAATTGCTCCAATCTCTTGCATCCTCAGGTTCATATCCTGCTTGTAAAAGCATTTGTGCTCCCACCTGATCGTTATGGATTGCAGGGAAGCCTGTGCCTTTGCTGACAAGTTCAGTTACAGCATCCAGTAATTTCTGAGGGCAGTCGGAATGGATTCTAACGCTTAGTCCGGGCTGATGGGTTTTCACTTTATCCGTGGCTTCCAGGCAGATATAGGAAAGCGCATTGGTAGCGTCAGACCCGTCTCTTTTGCGTCCACCAACAGTAAGGTTTTGGAATTGGTTATAACCTGCAAAATAACCTGTTGTATTCGCAGAAATTGTCCAAACCCATTCAGAGAATTTTAGCCAAAGGGCCTGAACCAATTCTTCCCCATCCTCCTTGGAAATAATGCCTGCTTTTACATCAGCGTCATAATAAGGGAACATGTATTGGTCAAATCTGCCTGGGTTAAGAGCCAATGGATTTTCGGAAATAATTGCCCCAAGCTGCACAAACCATACAAATTGCACTGCCTCATGGAAGGAGGTTGGGGGATTTGCTGGAACGTTTCGGCAAACCTTAGAGATTTTTAGAAGTTCAGCTTTTCTTTCCTCATTCTGTTCTTGGTTAGCCATTTGCTCTGCCAGATCAGAAAATCTTTCTGCAAAACGCATAATACCCTTGCTGGTTAAAATGGTTGATTTATAAAATGCAATCTTATCAAAGTCATCAGGATTTGCAAAATCCAATTCAACTAATTGTTCCTCCGCTTGCTTCAAAATACCTTGAAAGCCCAAGGGGAAAAGAACATCTTGATAATCTGGGGTTACTTCTCCAACAGCTTGACGCCATTTTGAGTCGTTATCAACAATACCTGTATCCACTGCGATTCTGGCAGTTTCTTCAGGAAGGATAGAGAGAAAATGCTCTTCAAGGGATTTTCCTCTCCAGTAAGGGAAGATATTCTCACGTACATAGGCTCTTTGCTCATCGGTCATTTCATAAGGATCTTGAGGACGTTTATCAAACATGTCCATTTCTTTGTCTACCCATTTCCAAGAGAATTCAGGTGTCAAAATGCCGCTTCTTCTAAATTTACCAGCTGTTCCCACAATTAACTCATCCTCGAAGATTTGAATATCAAATTCATTGCAAAAATCATAAAAGGCTTGGGCTCTGCGAATTGGGGTAGGCATACCCTCTGTGCGCTTATGGGATTCTGTAAAAATTCTTGCTCGTTCAATACATACAGATGGCTTCGAATTTACATAGTTTTGTCTTAATCGTTCAATTCTTGCAGTTGTATTCATATTGACCCTCCTTAATGGATTTAAGATTAACAGTCAGATGATTGTGCGAGATAACAGTCGATTTCTTAATTGGGAAAAGATGTGATAATGAAAAAAGTGTATGTTATAACGCACAACTTATAGTCTTAATATTGCATTTTTTTTCGTTTTTGTCAATATCACATTTACCCAATTATTTTGAAAAAATAGGGTTGATACTTTTTCTTAATAAAATGAAAAAAAGACAAAAATCCTAGGATTTTCGTCTTTTTCATTTTATTTATATCGAATTACATTATGAAATATAACATCCTCATTTGTAGGGTTTGCATAAACATGGTTTGAATCCCCTTGAAAGGACAGAGCATCATCTTTTTGCAAAATATAAACTTTATTGTTGATTGTCATTTGCAATTGTCCTTTGATTATGACGATATATTCATTTAACACATTGGTGTGGGGGAAAGATTCGTGCCGGCAATGGGGCTTCATGTGTATCTGCAAAAAATCCAAGCCTGAAATTGGGTCAAAGGGAAAAATGTTATAGAGAAGCATATCTCCATTCTCTTCTTTTATGGGATAGATATCGTTAATGCTTAAAATATTATTTTCAACTGAATTTTGCGAAATAAAATTGGAAAAGGTGACCTTATAACCGGTGGATATTTTCCAAAGGGTAGAAATGGTAGGAATGGATTCACCTCGTTCTATTTGCCCAAGCATTGCCTTGGAAACCCCTGTAAGGCGGGCAGCAGTGTCTAGGCTGATTCTCATTTCTGTTCGGATTCTTCTCATTTCCTTTCCAATATCAGGGGGCACACTATACATTTCTATCTCCTCTATTTTTGTAATTTAACAATATCATTTAACTATGAATGATTTCTATTATAACAAAAACAGGTTTTTAAGGCAACTTTTTTACTGGTATCCTACATTAAACAAAAATCAAGGGAACCTAAAAAGGATATTGAAGTTCAAAAAATGTATGTGACAAATATGTTACAAATTGGCAATAGCCATTTACGTTGCAATAAAGCTATAGTATAATTGTGGTAATTTATGTAAAAATATGAAGTTTTAGGAAATATTAATTTACAGAAAAGTTGATTTTGTAGCTGTTTGGAAACCAAAGATTGGGTTTGATCATGCATATTGAATGGCTTGATTCTTGAAAATTCCGATTCCAGATTTAGGGAGGTTTATTATGAGTAAAAAAGTGATCAGTTTTTTATTAAGTATTTGTTTGTTAATTTCGGCTACTTCTACGGTTTTTGGAGGAAATTCATATTCCTTTGAAAAGATAGATGACGACTACGCTGTACTTATAGGTAAAGTCACAACAATTTCAAAGGATAGAATCAAGCTTTCAAAAATTAGTGATGAGCTGTGGAGTGACGTTGTAGCGGGAAGAAGATCAGATTATAGGTATATTCAGGATTCAACCAATAAGGATTCCTTCATTTTTGATACCACAAATTTTGAAGAGAATGCGTTTCATGATGGTGATGTGATTAAGGCATATTTTTTTAATAACTCTACGAGTAAAATGAGTGATGATGGAGAAGAAATACCACGCAAGCTTTTAATGTATCAACCGCATGGCAAGAAAATTACCATTGAAGATAAGGTGAAGTTTTTAGAAAAGATGCAGATATTAAAGGGATATGAAGATGGAGCATTACATTTAGAGCGAAATATAACAAGAGGGGAATTTACGGCGCTTGTTATGAAGATGTACTATAATTATACTTGTAACCATTTTACTGGAGCATATAACAATGATGGTGAAATAATATTCCCTTTTCAAGATGTGCCAAAAGAGCATTGGGCAAGAAAGTATATAGAAATTGCTCATTGGAAGAATGTGATTAGTGGAAAAAATGAAAATACCTTTTCTCCCAATGAAAGTATCACCATAAAAGATTGTGTTACTGTATTGATAAAAGCCTGTGCAGACAGGGATACGAAGAAGCAAGGTCTTTCTGTTGCGGTAAATAAATTAGGTGGCTATCCGGAGGGATATCTAAAAATTGCCCGAGAAAATCAACTGATAACAAATCAATTCCCAGACAAGATTGCTACACGGGAAGAGGTAGTGGAGCTTTTATACAACGCTTATAATCATGAACCTAAATTTACATATACTTATCAGGTTAGAAAACCGGTGATTTATCTATATCCTGAAAAAGAAACCAAGGTAAATGTAAAGGTGTCTTTTGATGGAGCATTTACATTTACCTATCCTGAATACAACAAAGGATGGACTGTTACTGCAAAAACAGACGGTACCCTTGTAAGTGGAACTACAGAATATCCATACCTTTTTTGGGAAGGTGAAGTAAGAAATTATACACCTGTATTTGACGAAGGTTTTTTGGTGGGTAAAAAAGAAACGATTTCTTTCTTGGAAGAAAAATTAAGCCTATTAGGTCTGAATGCAAAAGAACGGGCAGACTTTATAACTTACTGGGGGCCCCAATTAATGAAGAACGATTTCAATATGATTAAGTTTGATACCAAGGAATATGCCTCCAAAGTATCTCTTAACATTGAGCCCAGCCCTGACAGCTTGATTCGGGTATTTATGGTGTATAAAGCTGCAAATGGAAATGAAAGTGTGAAGGAGCAAATATTAAATAAGGGTGAAAGAAAAGGCTTTGTAGCTGTTGAATGGGGCGGAACAACAGATGAATCATAAGTTCCGAGTGTTTTAACTTTGAAAATCCTAGAGATTTTAAAGTATAGATTAGTGAAACGGTTATCGTCTTTTCGTATGAATCGCTACAAGGAAATTGAATTAAAACTGGAACAGATAGCTGAGAAGGGCATTTTCCTTCATTTATAAAGACAAGATTGTACAATGATATCTAAAAGAGAAGAGCTTGTGAAAGATGAACAGGTTGCAACAACATGAAGAAATTGAAGCTTGTACAAATAATTAGCAGGAGGTTGTGTCATGGAATCAATATATACAATTTTATTACTTATTCCAACATTTATTGTATACGGACTGGGAATTGCCCTTGCAATATTGGCGGTTAAATGCATGTTAAAGTATTTGAGAGAAGATAAAAATCATTAAGCCTACATCTAGATTTCAATAATTATTAGAAATGCTATTTTCTGATAAAACTTTATAATTATTAAGAATCTAGTCATGTTTTATTTTAAGTAGCAAAGAGACCCAAATGTAATATGGGTCTCTTCTTGTGTTTTTTAAAGGGAAATACTTTTAGATTCGCCTTGCAAAGAATAGAAATTTGCAACTGCATTTTCAAGATAGAAGATTTCAAAAATAGTATCATCTGGGGAGTACATTGATTTTAACATGGGCATTACTTCAAGAGCCTTTTGTTTGGATTCCTTCGAAGTGCAAAATACAGCTTTGCCACTTAGGCGCAGCCATCTTGCATCCTTTGAAGAAGCAGAAATTTCCACATTTGGATTATTCATTAACTGGGTGTATACTGGTTTTTGATTGCTTGTAGCAAAACAAAGTTTCCCTTCGTACTCCATGGCAAAGCTGAAGGGTCGAACTCTGGGTTGATCACCGTCAACTGTAGAAACGAAAAAAACTCCGCATTCATTGAAAAAATTCAAAACTTCATTCATAAATAAACCTCCATTTGTAATTGATTTTTTAACTTCTTTTAGTATAATCATAAAATAAAGTATTATATGGTGCAAGTATGCAGTTTTTTATTACTAAGTAAGTTTATTCTGAGTATAGGAGAATTTTATGAAAGATATGATTATTTTTATGGGCGATAATGTTTTTTGCCCCGTAACATATTCCTTAAGTTTGATCGGTGGAAAATGGAAGTTGGCAATCATTTGGGTATTATCACAATGTGGTACCCTTAGATTCAATGAGTTAAAAAAGAAGACCGTTGGAATCACTAACATGATGCTGACGAGTTCTCTTAAGGAACTGGAGCAAGATGGATTAATTGAAAGAGTACAGTATAATGTGATGCCCCCTCATGTTGAATATTCGTTAGCGGAAGCAGGGAGGAAACTTCTGCCGGTTCTTGATGAATTGGCAAAATGGGGTGCAGAATTGGCACAAGAAAAAATGGATTAATGAAGCAATATTTAGTTCTATATTAAAAGCCTATCAATTGATACAAAAATACTTTACGGACGTTTGCTTTTGGTAAGCCTATAATGCTTTCCTGTCAAGGGGGTATCAGATTCAAACAAAATCGTATTGACTATTTAAGGCATTCGGTAGCATTTTGTATGCTGGAGAGTACCATATAAGAAAATAACTTGTTAAAGAAATGCAGCAAAGGAGAAATAGCAAATGATTTTTTATCATGTAGATGTATTTAGTTCTAAAATTCTTTCAGGGAATGGGTTGACCGTAATATTTCATGAAGAAGATATGTCCAAGGATTATATGCAGGCAATTGCACAGGAATTCAAGCAATTTGAGACTATTTTTCTCAGACAAATCGAAGAGAAGCGTTTTCGTGCCAGAATCTTCACTGTGGAAGAAGAATTGGATTTTGCCGGACATCCAATACTAGGAGCCATGGCAGTCATCCATGAAAAACTATTTGCAGAAGAACGAAATATAACCGCAGTTTTTGAGTTGAACAATAAATCATTGCAAGGGGAATCAGTAAAAAAGGAAGGCTATTTTCAGGCTACGATGAATCAAGGTACACCCGCATTCTTGGGTACTGTTGAGGGTGAATCGGTCAATACATTTTTGCAGGCACTGAATCTTACAACAGACTATCTTCATCCATCGCTTCCAATGGAGGTTGTTTCAACTGGATTACCCTATTTGATTGTTCCTCTTACTTCAGGGTTAGAAAAGGCAAGAATCAGTGTTGGAGACTTTGAGGAGCAGCTAGGAAAAGTTCAAGCAAAATTTGTTTATTTGTTCGATGTAGATAGAATGGAAGGTCGTACTTGGGATAACGGGGGGGCAAGCGAGGATGTAGCAACTGGCAGTGCAGCCGGTCCCACAGGAGCTTATCTATATAAATGGAATATTTTCAATGCAACAGATGATATAACAATTAATCAAGGTGGTTTCGTGGGAAGACCCAGCAAGATAAAGGTATTTGCTGATCAATCAACAGGTGATATTAAAGTATCTGGAGATGTTAAGATAATTGCGAAAGGACAACTATTAATTTAAACAAAACGGTAACAGACATAATACAATATTCATCTGGTGGTAACATTACATCAAAAATAAACGATGGCACTATTGCAGATAAATGCTGTCTCTGATGATTCCTAAATCCTAGCATAAAACTTAAAACAATAAAATTTATAGTTGGAGTTGCAGCTTTTGGGGCAAAGGCAAAAATATCAAAAAAAGAGATATGAATTTTTGTAGTGCAAATAGGATTTTATGTTTATTAAGGAAATTCTAATTCCTTAAATTTAAAAGTAACTCATTATTTATTAATGAGTTACTTTTAATCAACTTTCAGTAAATACAGTTTTAAAAGTCGCTCGGCTAACTTTATTTCTCTTTCGGTACAGTTATTGAGCAATTCAATAATAGGTGAACAATCCGAGGGTGAATATCCCGTTCCAAATAAAACATATTCCATGGGAAGGTGCATAGATGTTGTAATTTTTATTAATGTATCAATAGACATTTGTGTGGTTCCTACTTCAATTTGTCCGTAAAAACCAGGCGAAATATCGGCAAGTTCTGCAAATTCTTCACGTGTTAAATTTAATTCAGTGCGTTTCTGTCTTAAACGTTGCCCAATTTCTTTCAGTTGTGCTTTTTCCATTATCTCTTATCACCTCTTTTTGATTATTCTATATCGAATATTTGATAAGATAAATATGATATAAGTTATTGAAAATAGATATCTTGTATAGTATTATAGAAGTACCTATACAATATTCATTCATTTTTCATTTAGGAAACGGAGGAGGCACAAATGAGCATGCGTAATATTTTTAGAAAAATTGCAAAAGAAAATGGACTTAGCGTAAAAGCGGTAAAGGAAGAAATGCAAAATGCACTTGAATATGCTTATCAAAATACCACGGGTGATGGTATTACATCTGCAAGACAAAATGCTGTACCACGAAAAAATAAGATTCCCACCCCTGAAGAATTCGTAAAATATACTGTTAATTTGGTAAAAGGCAGTAAATAGGTCAATCAAATGATAATATGACGTAATTAAAATAATCCAGAGAACATTTACAGTATAGTAAATATCTTGGGGAAGGAAAATATTAATAATGAGGTATTAAATTTTGATTATAAAATTAAGTCTATTGTTGAGTTCGAGAAGGTGTATATTATATTGTTGTGGAATATCGATAGTGATAATATGGCTGATCAACCTTTGAGCAATGTGTATTCAATAGGAAAGAATGGAAAGGTCTTGTGGAATGTGAAACCAATATTCCAAAATTACAACAAATACACAGATGAACATCTTTTTATTGATATACAAAAAGATGACAATGGAAATTTACAATTACAAACTTTTGAGGGGATTAAAGCAATTGTTGATCCTGTAAGTGGTCGAATATTGCAGAAATCTTGGACTAAGGGCTAAATAGATATATATCAACTAAGAGCTCATGTCTGGCAGATCTTACAAAATGTAAAATTACCGTTGACCAATTCCCTACAACGGAAAAGGCATTAAACATCAGTGCTCCTCTCAAGCCACGTTGAGACGATAGCGATGGTGAATAGGGGGGACAAGTAAGAGGGCGAAAGCATGAAACATGGGTATCCGAGAGTTAGGAGTAATTATATGGAGCGAATTTTATGATAGATTATCCTAAAAATATTGCATACACACAAGATTATAAGATATATAGGGAATCTTTTGATTGGCTATATATGTTAAATCCATCGAACACGACTCAATATAATATAGAGAACAAGTATGTCTTAGAGGTTGTTTTGTATGAGAAATCAGAAGCAGGTACAAACTTCCCAATACGCCATACCGTGTCAAAAGGTATACTAAAAAGCGTAGATGGGATAATTATTACTGAGTTTAAGTGCATTACTGGGTATATATTTGCAAAATTGATTCACCATAGAAATGGCAGAGAATATCTGATATTTAACATTGATTTGTATGGGTATTCAATTATGGATATGTCAAATTTATTGGTAGTATCTTACGTTCCCGAGACTGTTCTTAATAAGGAAGAGACTTTTATTTGGCAAGAAAAGTATTATTGCAAAAAAAATAATATTTTGGTGATTAGTGGGTGTTATTGGGCACACCCATCAGGTCTTGAATTTTATGATTTTTCTTATCCAATGTGTGTGCCTCTTCCAATGTACACTGCTTATAATGAAAATAATTTCATAAATGATCTATCACTTGATTATGATGTCGACTTTGTGACGTTTTCAAAACTAGGAGAGTGTGTTGTGCGTTATACAGATAAAAACGAGCAGACAAAAGAAATACCTTTAAAAATTCTTTAATGACTTTTTATCATTTTATATCATAAATATAGAGATGGCTAAATTGGTCTCAATATTTATGATCGGGAATATTAATTACATTGTCCTTGACGTGTATGGTTAGTGGATAAATAACAAGGACAGAAGTTGTCCATTGACAAACAACACATTGATTAAGATTTATTCCTTCGCTTTTGTTAAAGTTCATCAAGATTCTCTTAGACCATAATAGTGGAATGTTTTCTGCAAGTTAAACTTAATGTGGTGGGTCACACCTAAGAATATTTCATTACATTTACTTCTTATTTATAAGGATTAGGGATAATGAATTTAAAGCCACAATTTTATATTGAAATGTCCTCAAAGTACTTGGATCGGCTATTAAAACTTTCCCATACAAAAGTCAATAGAAAACTAAGAAACATGTAAAATGGTTTTAACAAGACACCAAGGATATTTTGCAATTTCTTTTAAAGAGAAATAATTTTTAAAACAAGTCCTACTTTGTTCTATTCCTGTATTTGAAACATAATAATATATTGTATGGATACAGTTTGAAATCAAAGGAGGAAATTGTTATGGAAAAATTTGATATTTATAAGGATATTTCAGAAAGGACAGGCGGAGATATTTATATTGGTGTAGTTGGCCCTGTGCGAACAGGAAAGTCTACATTTATCAAGCGGTTTATGGATTTGCTGGTGCTTCCCAACATTCAAAATGTTCATTCCAGAGAGCGGGCTAAAGATGAACTGCCTCAATCTGCATCAGGAAAAACCATTATGACAACGGAACCAAAGTTTGTGCCCAATGAAGCGGTGCAAATTACCCTTGGAGATAATACGGATATGCGGGTACGCATGATTGATTGTGTTGGTTATTTGGTTCCGGAAGCAGAGGGACATATGGATGGAGAAATTCCCCGTATGGTACATACACCTTGGTCAGAAAATGCCATGCCCTTTATAGAAGCGGCAGAAATGGGAACAAAGAAAGTAATTACTGACCATTCTACCATTGGCATTGTGGTTACAACAGATGGCTCGGTAACGGAATTATCTAGGGAGAACTATATTGATGCCGAGGAAAGAGTCATTGAAGAATTAAAAGAAATGGGGAAACCTTTCGTAATTCTACTGAACACGGCAACACCTTACGGAGAATCTACGGTCATATTGGCTCGAGATATGGAGGAAAAATATGGTGTTCCTGTTATTCCTGTAAACGTTGCTCAGCTAAAAGCGGAAGATATTAAGACTATTTTGGAGCGAGTATTATATCAATTTCCTATGCGTGAAATTCGTTTTTATTTCCCTGGATGGGTGGAGACGCTGGAGGATGATCATTGGTTGAAAGATTCCCTGATTGAGGGTTTAAAAGAGGTCATGGAAAAGGCTGATCGGTTGGCGGACGTTTCCAGTGCTATTGTAGCCTTAGAAAGCAAAGATTTCCTTAAAAAGGTTTTTTCCGATCGCATGTTGCCGGGAGAAGGTGCTGTGGATGTTGCACTGACCTTTGAGGATGGCTTATTCTATCGTATTTTAAGTGAAACCGTTGATTTACCTATTGAAAATGATTATGCTCTAATTTCTACCATTAAAATGCTTTCAGAAACCAAGAAAGAATATGATAAGATTTCTACGGCGTTGAATGATGTGAAGCGCAAAGGCTATGGTGTGGTTACCCCTGTGTTTGAAGAGATTTCCTTGGAGAAGCCAGAGGTATTCAAACAAGGAAGCCGCTATGGCATTAAGCTGAAAGCAAAAGGCGAATCTATCCACTTAATCAAAGCGGATGTGGAAACGGAGGTTTCACCCATTATCGGGAATGAGGAACAGTCCCGGGAGTTTATTGATAATTTGATTGCAGATTATGAAACTGAGCCTGAAAAGATTTGGGATTTGAATATTTTTGGACGCACGTTAAGTGCAATGGTGAGTGAGGGCATGCAAAACAAGATTTATCGTATGCCTGAGGACGCACAATTTAAAATGGCAGAAACCCTGCAAAAGATTGTAAACGAAGGAAGCGGCGGTTTGATTTGCATTATCCTTTAATGCACAAAACGGTTGTTGTCGAAAGACAGCAACCGTTTTGCTTTATAAAAATATCTAGGTTCTATATGGTTCAATGGGCAACATTGATTTGTTTCATAAATAAGTTGTGCTTCTGTGAAATTACAACAAAAGAGTGAGATATTTCTTGGTAATCTTATACGATTGTGAAAAACGAGATATTCTTGTACAATATAATTAAGACTTTTGAGACAAAATTGGCTTTAAAGGGGGATAAAATGATGGAAATTGAGATTTTACAAGAAATATGGGATCATTTTGTCAAAACAGGTGAGACAGATGAAAGAATGAATCCAATTGTGGAAAAATCATGGAAGAAATGCCAGCACAATGGCCTAGACCCAATGAAGGGCAGAGGGCGTTGTGCCGATGATAAAGTATTTCAAAGTATTCGGGCAGCAAACAAGGAGCTTTTGGAAATTGCTTTGCCCGTTATGCAAAGTGTATACGAAATTGTGAAGCAATCCCACTTTTTATTGGTTTTGACAGATAGTGTTGGTTACATACTGGAAACCATAGGGGATATGGCGGTTGAAAAATGTCTAAGGAGCTGGAGTTTGTCAAAGGCTCCCTTTGGAGCGATTTAGAGGTTGGCACCAATGCCATCGGCATTGCCTTGGACTATGACACGTCTATTCAAATGGTAGGGCCGGAGCATTACGGTTTGCCCCATCATCAATGGACATGCTCCGCTGCACCCATACATGGTGCCAATGGCGAAATCATTGGTTGCTTGGATATATCGGGGGACTTTCACTATGCCCAGCCCCATACCCATACATTAGGGCTTGTGGTTGCAGCGGCCTTTAGCATAGAAACCATGATAAAACAGCAGCAAAGTGCAAGGCTTATGAGAAAAACCCTAGATAGCAGTGAAAATGGAATTGTTCTGTTAAACGATGCATTTTGCCCAATATGGATTAATCAAGCCGCAGAAAAAAGCTTTGGATTGACCATGAATCTTTTGGAAAATTCAGATTTTCGAGAGTATATGCCTGATGTGGATTGGACGCAATTACAGCATTGGGAGCAGGAACGACAATATATTACCAATGACACTCGCCTTTTGGTGGGACGGCATATTTACGATTGCAGTGCAACCATGTCCCCCACCCTAGATGGGGATATTAGAACCTTTACAGTTACATTAAAGCGACAAGAATATTTGATAGATTCTGTAAACAAAGTTTCGGGAAATCGGGCGAATTACACCTTTGAGCACATTTATGCCCAAGACCCTTTGATGAGAAAAACCATACAATTGGCGCAAAAATTTGCTTGCTATGATGGGGTGGTTTTGATTGAAGGTGAAAGTGGAACAGGGAAAGAGCTGTTTGCGCAAGCAATACATAATGAGAGCAGTCGGGCAAAGGGACCTTTTGTAGCAGTGAATTGTGCTTCTTTGCCAAGGGATTTAATTGAAAGTGAATTGTTTGGGTATGAAAAGGGTGCTTTCACTGGCGCCTTAAAGGAAGGAAACCCTGGAAAATTTGAACTTGCCAATTCAGGAACGCTGTTTTTGGATGAAATTGGAGAGATGCCTTTGGAGTTTCAGGCAAAACTTTTGCGGGCGGTGGAATCCCTGCGCATTCGCCGATTGGGCGGAACCCAGGAAAGAAAGCTTGATGTGCGGGTGATTGCCGCAACAAACCGAAACTTGCGTACCGAGTCGGAGCAGGGACGTTTTCGCCAAGATTTGTTTTATCGCCTAAACGTATTAAAACTGGATATACCCCCCTTGCGGGATCGTCCGTTGGACATCAAAGGCTGTGCTGAGATATTTTTGGATCGCTTTAACAAACGTTATCCAAAGCAGCAAAAAAACATGTCCGAGGGATATTTGGATGCGCTGATGCAATATGATTGGCCCGGAAATGTGCGTGAATTACAAAACAGCATAGAAAGAACTTTTTATGCATGCAATGAAGACACCTTGACTACGGAGGACTTTTGTTATGTCATTGGCAATTCAAAATTACAATCAAAAACTGTTCCCCAAACAGATACCATGTATCATGAAGTATTAAAAGCTTTGCAAGGTGCAAAAGGAAATATTGATGATGCTGCAAAGAGCTTACAGGTAAGTCGGGCAACTTTCTATCGCATATGTAAAAAGTGTGGTATTCAACCGAAAAAAGTAAAAGTCATAGATTGAGATTTCTCATTGTATCATGAGAAATTATCGAGACCGTGAGATATTTGAGAGAAATTTTTTCTCAAAAATCTTACGGTTTTTTGCGTTTTAGACAAAATAAACAAAAAAATTTATCAAAGTCTCATGACACTCCATTGTATTTGTGCAAGTGCACAAAATTTTGGTAACCGCCAAATGTGGCACAAACCTTGCTTTATACATAGTACAGAAACAAGGTAGAGGGAGGTGAAGTATGAAGCGTTATATCATTGAATTTGGAATGGGCACGGATTTTCATGGTCAGGATGCAGGTAAAGCGGCAGTAAAGGCGGTGAAGGATGCAGTTTCACGCAGTTGTCTGTGTGGTTTAACAGAAGTTTTGGGCCTAGAGGACTTAAATCAGTCGGTACAAATTCAAGTGACAGTGGCAGTTTCAAGGCCGGAGGAGGTAAATCCTGTTGAGATTGCAAACTGTTTACCCATTGGTCAAGTGGAGGTAAAGGCGGTTAAAGGAGGATTGCAAGTACCAGGGCTTTTTATACCAAGGTTTGGAGATAAAGACGACAGCATAGAGGTTGCCATTGCGGCGGTAGAGGTTAGGATTCTGGAACCATAAGGCGTTCTTGAACAATATTTCAAAGGAGGTTTATGAAATGAAAGTACCTAAGGAAGTCATGAAAGACATGTATCTACGGATGTTACGTATCCGTGAATTTGAAAGCAAGGCACAATCTTTGTTTGCAGATGGGAGAATTCCCGGTTTTGTTCACCTGTATTTAGGGGAAGAAGCAGTTGCAACAGGTGTATGCGCTTGCTTAAGCGATGAGGATTATATCACCAGTACCCACAGAGGCCATGGTCACATTGTGGCAAAGGGCGGCGATTTAAAATTTATGATGGCTGAGCTATATGGCAAAGCTACAGGCTATGGCAAAGGAAAAGGCGGTTCTATGCATATTGCGGATCGTGACAAGGGTATTTTGGGTGCAAACGGCATCGTAGGTGCTGGCCATAATATCGCTGTAGGTGCAGGTTTATCTGCCCAATTGCGGGAGACAGATCAAGTTTGTGTTTGCTTCTTTGGTGATGCTTCCACTAACCAAGGTACCTTCCATGAATCTATGAACTTGGCGGCAGTTTGGAACTTGCCTGTTATCTTTGTATGTGAAAACAATAATTACGGCATTTCCATGAGTCAGGCTCGTCATCAGAAAATTAAAGACGTTGCCGATCGTGGTGCGGCATACGGCATCCCCGGCGTTGTTGTAGATGGCAATGATGTGCTTGCTGTTTATGAAGCGGCAACGGAAGCAGTAGCTAGAGCAAGAAAAGGCCAAGGCCCTACTTTGGTTGAGTGCAAAACATACCGTTGGAGAGGCCACTTTGAAGGAGATCCTGGTAACTATAAACCTAAGGAAGAACAGGAAGCGTGGTTAAAGAAGGACCCTATTCCTAGATTTGAAGCTTTCTTGAAGGAAAACAATGTGTTGAGTGAAAAAGAACTTTCTGCTTGCACAGAACAAGTAATGAATGAAATAAAAGATGCCATTCAATTTGCAGAAGAGAGTCCTGAGCCTGATGTAGCATCCGTTGTTCAGGATATCTATTCCGATATTGTAGAGGAGGTACGGGTAAGATGAAAAAGATGAGTTATGCAGAGGCAATCCGAGAAGGCATGAGCATCCGGATGAGGGAAAACCCCAATGTAGTATTATTTGGTGAAGATGTTGGCGAGTTTGGCGGTTGTTTCGGCGTTTCCGCAGGAATGTTTCAAGAATTCGGCGAAAAACGCGTGCGTGACACACCTATCTCCGAAGGCGTTATTATTGGTACCGCAGTTGGTGCGGCGGCAACAGGCATCCGCCCCATTGCAGAGTTAATGTTCTGCGATTTCTTGACCGTTGGCATGGATCAGCTAGTGAATCAAGCGGCAAAAATGCGTTATATGTTTGGTGGGAAAATTTCTATGCCTATGGTGGTGCGTTTGCCAAATGGTGCAGGGGTAAGTGCTGCGGCACAGCATTCTCAGTCTTTAGAGGCATGGCTGACCCATGTGCCCGGGTTAAAGGTGGTTTATCCCTCCACACCCCAGGATGCATTGGGGATGATGCTTTCAGCAATTGATGATGACAACCCTGTTATGTTTTTGGAGCACAAGGCAATGTATGCCATGAAGGGCGAAGTGGAAAGCTTTGAGCCTATTCCCTTTGGCAAGGGTGACATCAAGCATGCTGGTAATGATGTTACAATCATTGCAACAGGTAAAATGGTACATGAAGCTCTGTCTGCAGCAAAGCAGCTGGAGGCAGAGGGGGTTTCTGTTGAGGTTTTGGATCCTCGTTCCTTATATCCTTTGGATAAAGAATTAATTTTCCAATCCTTAAAGAAAACACATAAAGTTATAATTGCCACAGAAGAAAATAAGCGTGGCGGTTATGGTGGCGAAATTTCCGCAATCATTGCAGAAGAGATGTTTGATTTGTTGGATGCTCCTGTGGTACGTATCGGCGCATTGGATACGCCAGTGCCTTTTGCTCCTGTTTTGGAGCAGGCATGCATTCCCAATGCAATTGATATTGTGGGTGCCATTCGTACATTGGTTTAAAAATATTGGGAAGGAGGGCGTTTATGTCCAGCATTGGCATTATTGCAAATCCCGCTTCGGGCAAAGATATTCGCAGGCTTGTTTCCTATGCTACAACCATTGATAATCAGGAAAAGGTAAATATTGTAAAGCGAATCGTATTGGCGGCGCAATCTCTAGAGATTGATACAATTTGGATTATGCCTGATACGTTTCAAATAGGATATACCGTTATTTCTGATTTGTTAAAGGAAGAAAAACTGCATATCGATTGTCAGGTGATGGAGATTCCCCTAACGGCTTCCGCAGAAGATACCACCACGGCGGCGGTGGAAATGGAGAAACTGGGGGTAGGCTGTGTGATTGTTCTGGGGGGAGATGGTACCAGTCGTGCCGTTGCAAAAGGGCTGAAGGATACACCCCTCCTTCCTCTTTCCACGGGAACAAATAACGTTTATCCAACTATGACAGAGGGGACGGTGGCAGGAATGGCGGCGGCAGTCATTGCCCGTATGGCCAATCCCAAGGAATGCTGTATACAGGATAAGCGCATTGAAGTATATAGAAACGGAGTTTTTTCGGATATTGCTTTAATTGATGCGGTGATTACCGACGATCTCTGGATAGGAGCAAAAGCCATTTGGGATGCTGAGAAATTGAAGCACATTTTTGTGACCCGCTGTCATCCGGCAAGCATCGGCTTTTCCTCAGCGGCGGGATGCATTCAAATTGTAAAAGATAGCGACCCCCATGGTTTAGCCCTGACCCTTGAAGAGACAGGGGAAAAAATTATCGCACCAATCGCCGCAGGTATTTTAGCCCCTCTAAGCTATTCCAAGGCAGAACGGATGCCCTTAGGCATGCCAATGGAATTGGTGATGGAGTGGGATTGCATGGTGGCGTTAGACGGAGAACGGGAATTGCGTGGAAAAAAAGGAGACCGTCTGGCGTTTACCATTACACAAAATGGCCCTTGGCGGGTAGAAATTAGGAAAACCCTTAAAAAAGCCGTAGAAATGGGTCTGTACAAAAGATTCTAACAAAATGATAAGATTTGGAGGTGAAGTTATGGCACAGGAAGTTTTATTACCCAAATTGGGACTGACCATGACAGAAGGAACCATCGATGAATGGAAATTCAAAGAGGGTGAGTTTGTAAAAAAAGGAGACATTTTATATAGTGTTTCTACAGATAAATTAACCAATGATGTGGAAGCAGACGCAGAAGGTGTGCTTTTGAAGATTTTAGTACCTGCTGGGGAAACCACGGCGTGTAAAGCTGTGGTAGCCTATCTTGGCGAAGCGGGAGAAACCATTGCAGAGACGTCTGCTCAGACAGAAAAAACAGAAGAAAAACCCCAAGAACAAACGGGGAAAGGAACAACACAATCCTCTGCCGCACCGATTCGAGAGGGAGTTTTGGCTTCTCCTGCGGCAAAAAAATTAGCAAAAGAAAAAAATATTGAAATTGGTTTGATAGTGGGAACAGGCCCCAATGGTCGTATTACCCTGCAGGATGTGGAAGCTTATCTTGCTAATCCACAGCCGGAAAATACTGCAGAAAAAACAAAAACCAGTCCTATGGCGGCCAAACTGGCTGAGGAATTGGGTGTGAATATTCAATCAATTTCTGCTGACGGCAGAGTGATGAAAAAAGACGTTTTGGCGGCGGCAAATGTAGAAGCAGCAGTGGCTCCGGTGAGCAATAATGACCAGCAACCGGTGAAAGTAAATGCTTTGCGTCGAAGCATTGCCGCAAATATGACATTGTCTTGGCAAACCTCTCCCCGTGTGACTTATACCCACCCTGTGGATACAACAGCAATGAAAGAAATGCGGGATAAATTAAAAGTTGCCTGCAAAGATGACAATGTGAAGCTAACCTTTAACCATATTATTATCAAAATGACAGCAAAGGTGCTAATGGAATTCCCAGATGTAAATGCAAGCTTTGCAGATAATATGCTCACAAGACATACCCATGCCAATGTGGGCTTGGCGGTGGCAAAAGGCGATGGACTGATTGTACCCAATGTGAAAGGGGTAGACACAAAATCTTTAATTGAAGTTGCCAAGGAAACAGAGGCTTTGATTGAAGCTGCCCGTAGTGGAAAAATTGCTATGGAAGATATGACAGGGGGCACCTTTACTATTTCTAATTTAGGCCCTTATGGCATAACCAATTTTTCACCCATCATCAATCAGCCTGAGCTAGCAATTTTGGGTGTTTGCGATATGGTGGAAACACCTGTGGTACGAAACGGACAAATTGAAATCCGCCCAATGATGAACCTATGCTTAACGGCAGATCATCGGGTGGTAGACGGGGTTATGGCGGCGAAATTCTTAAAACGTCTTTGCGACCTTTTGGAAAACCCATATCTTTTGTTTACATAAGAAGCAAAAAACGGATAGGGGCAATGACCTTTGTCCGTTTTTTCAATATAGATGTTGTAGAGGTTTTGGATAATTAACGATAGAATAGAAAGGACTTGAGCATATGGCAATTGAAATTTTAATGCCCAAATTGGGGCTGACCATGACGGAAGGTACCATTGAGGAGTGGAAGAAAAAAGAGGGGGAAGCGGTGAAGGCGGGAGATGTGCTTTTCTCCGTAGCCACCGATAAATTAAGCAGTGATGTGGAATGTGATAAAGAAGGTGTATTACTGAAAATTGTATGCCCTGCTGGTGAAACAGCACCTTGCAAAAGCGTTGTTGCATACATTGGTCAGGCGGGAGAAAGCATTGGGGAAAATGTTGCAGCTGAAAAGGAAGAAGCACCATTAAAAAAAGAATCTTTATCCTCTGAACCATCCCAGAAATCTGATAAAAAATCCATCATTATTGTTGGTGGCGGCCCCGGGGGTTATGTTGCGGCAATCAGAGCGGCACAGTTAGGCGCAGAGGTAACGGTAGTTGAAAAAGAATATTTGGGTGGTACTTGCTTAAATATTGGGTGTATTCCCACAAAAAGCTTGCTTCATAGTGCAGAGCTATATGAACAAATCAAGCATCAAGGCAAAGAGTTGGGCATCAATGCAACAGGACTTAGTGTGGATTTTACTCAGGTTATAGCACATAAAGATGCAATTTCCAAGCAATTAACCTCAGGTGTTGCGGGTTTATTTAAGCTTAATAAAATAAAGAAAATTGATGGGGAAGCCAGCTTTATTGCACCAAAAACGTTGTTGGTAAAAAAAGCGGATGGGAAAGAGGAGCAATTAAAGGGAGATGCCATTATTTTGGCCACAGGCTCTATCAATTTTGCCCCTCCTATACCTGGTCTAAAGGAAAATCCCAATTGCATTGATTCCACAGGTGCCCTTAGTTTGGAGGCGTTGCCGAAATCTATGGTAGTGATTGGCGGCGGCGTAATTGGTTTGGAATTGGCTTGTGCATATGCCGCATTTGGTACGAAAATTACGGTGATTGAAGCCGTTGCCCATATGCTGCCTATGATGGATCGAGAAATTACAGAGGTAAGTGTCGGACATATGAAAAACATGGGGATTGATTTCCATTTGGAATGCCCTGTGCAGGCTATAGAGCCATCACCTTTTGGTGCAAAGGTTATTTGCAAAAATAAAGAGGGCAATACTTTGGCTTTTGAAGCTGAAAAGGTATTGGTGGCAATTGGTCGACGTCCCAATACAGCCAGCTTGGAATTAGAGGTAGGTGGCGTTCATCATGACAACGGACGCATTTTTGTAAATACAAAAATGGAAACAAATGTACCAGGCGTATATGCCATTGGGGACTGCGTAAAGGGCTATGCCCAGCTTGCCCATACTGCATCCGCCATGGGAGAAGTTGCAGCGGAAAATATTTGTGGGCACACCGCTTATTATGAGGAAGGCACAAGTCCTACTTGTGTATATATGATGCCCGAAGCCGCAGGTGTTGGCTTGACAGAGGAGGCATGCAAGGAAAAGGGAATGGAATATAAGGTTGGAAAATTCCCTATGTCTGCCAATGGAAAAGCGCTCATTTTAAACGGTGGAGAAGGCCTTGTAAAAATTATCACCGATGTGAAGCATGAAGAAATTTTGGGTATGCATATTGTTGGGCCAAGGGCGACAGATTTAATTGCAGAGGGTGCTTTGGCCATTCGTTTAGAAGCAACGGCAGAAGAATTGATTTCTACCATTCACTCTCACCCCACAGTGACGGAAACCATGAGAGAAGCCGCTTTGAACGTAGAAAAACGGGCGATTCACATGAAGAACTAAATGGCTATTTTTCCAACAATAGTGTGGATAAAAGCATTATATTGAATTCGAGCTGTGAAGAAGTGCGTTCTGGTGCGAAGTTATCTTGAAACTCATGTATTACTCAAAGAGAAACCTGTCAGCCAGACGTAGAAATTGAAATTAGAAAGAGGTTGTTTTTCAAAAAGAGGTATTCCGTTGATAAAGAATTAACTATGATTCATCTTTTTTTCCTGACAACACTTTCCGATTAATCTGAAGCCACGCGTTTTACCGCGTGGTTTTTTTACACGATAATTTTTTCGGAAAATTGAAATAAAGGAGGCTGTAAAGTTCACTTAGGGAGGAGTTTTGTCTAAGAATAGGAAACACTGGTACATCATGGATTATTTTTTGTTTACCTTCTATGAAATATATTATATAATGTTATGATAGAATTTCTTTGATAACGTTGATAAGGAGGATTTCAATGCAAAAAGATTCCTCAAAGAATAGAAAAAAAAGGCATCCCCAGAGGGGTGGACAAAGTTCAAATAGGCAGACACCCCGCCCTAAAAAAGTATATCCTCCCAAAGAGAATGTCTATAGGATGGATTCTGACATAGGACAAGGGAGCTATGGAAGAGTGAGAACGAAAGTTTCACCTAAAAGAGAAGCACCAAAAACCAGAAAAAGAACACGACGTCTTCGAGTAAGTCGGGTTTTGCCCATGTTTGTGTTCGGGGTAATTGCGATTTATCTTTTTGGACAAATGTTGGCCATGTCTGCCAAAAGATCAGAGATAAATATGGAGACTGTTGATTATGGGGGGCTTGATACTCCGGCACGTTATACAGGGCTGATTGTGAGGGACGAATACGTTGTTCAAAGCAATCGGGCCGGACAGCCTTTTTATCAGTTTTCCGAGGGGGAATATATTTCAAGGAATGCTGTGGTTTGTACGGTAAAGGATACAAATTCTACAGAAGAAATAGAAAGTAAATTGGAAAAGCTTGATAAAAATATTTTGAAAAACCAGAAAAGTCGTTCTGATTTATCGGCTTTTTCAGAAGATATTTCCAGAATTGAAGAAAACATACAGCGAGTGATTATCTCCTATGCGGGAAAATCGATGAAATCCGACGCAAGCTTTCTTTACAATATGAAGGATCAAGTACAATCCTTTATGACACAACGAAATGAAATTTGGCTGACAGAAAATGTTGATAGTTTATCTAAACTGACGCAGGAAAAATCACAATATGAGCAGCAATTGGCTCAGAATATGAGTGCTATGCGTGCGGAGCAAAGCGGTATTTTAGCCCTAAGCTATGATGGCTTGGAGAAAACCCTTACCTCAAAAACCTTGGACGGGATTACAAAAAAACAGATTGGAGAAAGTAAAACCAAATATATTTCAAAAGCAAAAGCTGTTTCTAAGGAAGACCCCTTGTTTAAAATTGTGACAAGCAATCAGTGGTATATGGTTGCTTATCTGCCAAATTCGGCAACTGTAAATTGGGCAAAGGGGGACGGAAAGATACTGAATTTGCTTTTGGATGATGAGGTGATTCCGGTTAATGCCAAAATTGAATCCACTGAAGTGGGGGAAAAAGAAACAAAGGTGGTTTTTTCGACTTATGAGCAGATGGATCGCTTCATCAACAGAAGGGTTTTAGAGTTTTATTTGGCAGGGGCAATTGTGGAAGGACTTAAGGTGCCTAATGATGCTATCGTTGAGAAATCACTCATTAGTATACCGAAGGATTGTATGCAGGAAAGCATGGGAAATACAGGGGTGCTTCTGGTAAATGGCAGCAATGCTAAATTTATAGCTATTTCTGTAATTTCTTATGATGATACAAACGTTTATATCGATCAAAATGGTGAGCTCAAACTAGGTGATGTTATTTTGCAGGGAACAGGTGAGAAGGCAACACATTATACGGTTTCCGGCTTATCTCCACGAACCGGTGTTTATGTTGCAAACAGTTCCATGGCAAAATTTGTGACCATAGATATTTTAGAACAAAATCAAGAATATGCAATCATTCGCTCAGGAACCACCTATGGTTTGCAGGCCTATGATTTGATTGTATCCGATGCAAAAAATATTAAAGAGGGTCAAAACCTTTATTAATAAGAAAGGAAAGACAAATATGAGTTATATTGCAGATAATATCAAAGAGGTAGAAGCAAAGATAGCGGCTGCTGCCCAAAGAAGTGGCAGAAAGCGGGAGGATATCCTTCTGTTGGCAGTGAGCAAAACGCAGACTGTGGAAACCATTCAGCAGGCAGTGGCCTGTGGTTTGACCTCTCTTGGCGAAAATAAAGTTCAGGAGATTATGGACAAGTACGAGCCTATGGGTAACGGGGTTCATTGGCATTTAATTGGACATTTACAGACAAATAAGGTAAAATACATCATTGATAAAGTAGACATGATTCATTCTGTGGAAAGTTTGAAGCTTGCAGAGGAAATTGAAAAGCGTGCAGCGTCCAAGGGCATTGTAATGGACATTTTGGTGGAAGTAAACATGGCTGACGAGGAAAGTAAGTTTGGCATTACTCCTGATAATACGTTAGAGTTCGTCAAAATCCTTGCAAAGATGGAGCATTTGCGCGTAAGAGGCCTGATGACGGTGGCACCTTTTGTAGAAAATCAGGAAGATAACAGGGAATATTTCCGTAAGATGAGACAATTACAGGTTGACATCAATGCAAAAAAAATTGATAATATAAAAATGGACGTGCTTTCCATGGGAATGACCGGTGACTATGAAGTTGCCATCGAAGAAGGTGCAACTATTGTTCGGGTAGGCACGGGTATTTTTGGTGCAAGAGATTACTCCAATAAAGAAAAATAAAGAATGTAGCGATTAGGAGGAAGCAGACAAGTGGCTAGATTATTAGATAAAATGAAGGATTTAATGTTTGGTGAATATGATGATGATGAGTATTATGAAGAAGAGGAATATGATGTTCCTGTGAGAGAAGCGGTTTCCAGTGGTTATGGCTTACGTGAGGTTCCCAGAGAAATGGATTATTCTGCTCAGGCAGCTCGCAAACCAATGCCAAAGGGAAGTCCTCAGGTTTATAGCATTAACACAAACGTGCAGATGCAGGTTGTAATCATTAAGCCCAGCTGTTATGAGGATGCCCAGGAAATTTGCGATCAGATTAAAACAAAAAGACCTGTTGTTGTAAACCTTGAAAAGGTTGAGTATCCCATTGCCCAGCGTATTATGGACTTTTTGAGCGGTACTTGCTATTCCTTAGAAGGATCCATTCAAAGAGTTGCAAATAATATATTCATTATTGCTCCGGCAAATGTGGATATCTCGGGGGATTTCAAAGAAGAGCTGAAGACAAAGGGCGTAATTCTTCCGTGGGTGAATAGTGCTAGATAAGGTGGTATAAAATATTGGAAAATTTACAATTTTTACTAATGAAAGCCGTTGACATGTTTTTTTATGTAATGGAGCTTTTAATATTTGGGCGCATTATTCTTTCTTGGCTGCCCATGGGGTTTCACAATCCAATTGGAGCGTTTCTTTACAACATGACAGAACCGATATTGGGGCCATGTCGCAAAATGCTGGATAAATCCCCCCTTGGTGGTGGAATGATGTTGGATTTTTCCCCTATCATTGCTTTGATATTAATGATGCTTGTAAAGCAGTTGATTTTAAGCTTGATAACCATGCTGTAAGAAACGGGTGATACTGTGAATAAGCAGCAGATGATGAAAGGCATTCAAGATCAAGAAGAGCGTGTGCTTTTTGCCAATGCATTGGATCAAGTGGCATTTTCTTTAAAGCGCCATGAGGTGCAGTTTACTGATTTTATGGATAGAGCAAAATGTGAGCGGTTTTTGGAACGGTTGAAAAGCGTTGGAAAGATTGACATGCTTTCCTTTGGCGGGGTGGAAGATGCGGAGCGGATGATGCTTGGCTTTTCATTCGGCGAGGGTATTCTTTCCCACGAAATTTTTCCGATTACAGTTATAAAAATTGCCCCAAAAAGTAAAAAGTTTGGGCAAAAGGATTTAAGTCATCGTGATTATCTCGGTTCCATTCTTGGACTAGGGATTGAGAGAGGTAAAATTGGAGATATTTTGGTCTCTGAGGATGGTGGGATATGTTTTGCTGAGGCAGAAATGGCGGAATATATACAGACCAATTTGGACAAGGTTTCAAAAACACCGGTAACGGTAACTAAGATAGATAAAGCTGAGGTTTTGTCACCAAAGCGTACGGAAATCCGCCGTATTACTGTGGCATCTTTGCGGCTGGATGCAATATTAGCAGATGCTTTGCATCTCTCAAGGGGAAAGGCGCAGACCTTAATTACAGGAGAAAAGGTAAATGTAAATTGGTCTGCTGTGACAAATACATCTTACATATTAAAAACAGGAGATATGGTTTCTGCCCGAGGATTCGGCCGCTTCCGCGTAGGGGAAGTGGGTGGAAGAACGAAAAAAGACAGAATCGGTCTGGAATTAGAAGTGTACGTTTAGATGAGGAGGATTTTGCGTGATTACACCGAATGACATTGCTACCAAGGATTTTAAAAAGGTTGCCGTTGGGTATTCTCCGGAAGAGGTAGACACCTTTTTGGATGACCTTTATGAGGATTATGAAAGGCTTTATGCCGAAACAAAAAAAGAAAAGGTTCAGGTAGAAGAAGCATCTTCCCAAACTGAGCAAATTACTAATTTACAAAAAACCTTGGAACGCACCTTAACCTTAGCAGAAGCCGCAGCAGAGGAAACAAAGGCGGCAGCAAAGGCAGAGAGTGAAGCAATAATACAAAACGCAAAGCTTCAGGCAGAGGAAATTTTACAAAGTGCAAGAACAAAAACCTACGAATTGGAGCAGGAAATGGCTGCTTTGCAAAATCGTTATGAATTAATGCGAACCAGAGTGAAACTTTTATTATATGCCGAAATTGAATTGCTGGATAAAAACGAAATCCTTGCAGAAAAGGATGAAGTGAGAAAAGCAAGTGAATAATAAGCCAAAAAGCGGTGGACAACGTGTGATTGCCGGAAGCCGCTTTTTCTGCGGTTTGAGGAAGTTTCCGAAATCCCAGGGCATCTGAAATAAGCTGTGACTAAGCATTTTTGCTGCCACGGCTATTTTGCATTTTACAACAGTTCGTCTTTTTATAGGATTGGGAAGTTTTTTGCTTGTTAAAAGAATAGCTGAATGAAACTTTTTTAAAAAAACAGTTCTTGCAATGTACGATATATAAAAATAAAGAATAAGAGGTTGACAGAATTATGTGGTTGATACCTGCATTTGCAGCGATAATTTTAATCGGATTGGATCAGGCAACAAAATATTTGGCGTTGACAAACCTTAAGCCCATAGGCTCCATGGTTTTTATGAAAGGTTTTTTAGATTTCACTTTTGTAGAAAATAGAGGTGTTGCCTTTGGAATGTTTTCGGGACAGCGTTGGTTTATTCTGCTTTTGACAGCGGTGATTACGGTGGCTTTATTGTATTATTATAATAAATTACCTAGAACAAAAGAATATCAGCTGGTTCGTATGGTGATGATTCTTATTTTCTCGGGAGCAATTGGGAACATGATTGATAGAGTATTTCGTGGTTATGTAGTAGATTTTTTTGAGTTTTCTTTTTTCAAATTCCCTGTGTTTAATGTAGCAGATATTTATGTTGTTGTTGGAGTATGTATATTGGCTTTTTTGATTTTGTTTGTGATAAAAGAGCCGGAAGAAAAAAAGAAGGATGAATAATATGGATTATTTTACATTTGGGGCAGAGCCAGAGGACGTAGGCAGTCGCATAGATGTTTTTATTGCAGAAAATATTGAGGAGCTTTCTCGAAGCGGTGTGCAAAGGCTGATTGAAGAAGGTCTTATCAAGTTAAATGGTTCCCCAGTAAAGGCGAATTATAAGCTGCGGGAAAAGGATATTATTGACGTTGAGGTTCCTGAGGCGAAAACAGTGGAAATTTTGCCTGAAAACATACCATTGGATATTTTGTATGAAGATAAGGATGTAATCATTGTAAATAAACCCCAAGGAATGGTGGTTCATCCAGCGCCAGGTCATACCTCAGGTACCCTGGTGAATGCTCTAATGTATCACTGTGGGGATGAGCTTTCGGGGATTAATGGGGAGAAGCGCCCGGGGATTGTTCATCGTATTGATAAGGATACCTCCGGAGTTTTGATGATTGCAAAAAATGATGTGGCGCACCAATCCTTGGCGGAGCAATTAGCGGAGCATAGCATTACTAGAAAATATAATGCAATTGTGTTTAATGGCTTCCAAGAAGATGAAGGCACAGTGGATCAGCCCATTGGCAGAAACCCCTTAGACCGAAAAAAAATGGCGGTGACACAAAAGCATAGCCGCAGGGCAGTTACCCACTATCGGGTGCTGGAACGAATGGGAAATTTCACGTTTATCGAAGCTCAGCTGGAAACTGGGAGAACCCATCAAATTCGTGTTCATTTGACCTTTATTGGTCATCCTCTTTTGGGAGATACGGTATATGGACCCAAAAAACAACCGTTCCATTTGGAGGGACAAGCTTTACATGCCCGTGTTTTGGGCTTTGTGCATCCAACAACTGGGCAGTATATGGAATTTGAAGCACCTTTGCCTGAGAATTATGAAAAACTGCTTATGCGCTTAAAAGGTTAAAATTAGGAGGGTCAGGAAATGCCGCTGATAAAAAAGGATTTTTTTGGTCTAAAGGACCTGTCTGCGGATGATATTCGCTATATACTAGGTACGGCAGAAACCATGAAATATATTTTGAGTCAAAAAAATAAAACGTCTCCCCACTTAAGAGGGAAATCGGTGATTATTTTGTTTTATGAGGCCAGTGCAAGAGCCAAGCTTTCCTATGAATTGGCAGCAAGGCATTTAAGTGCCAGTGTGGTAGATATGACCAGCTCTATCCAAAACAAAGAATTTGACAGTCTTTTGGATATGGGACAATTGGTTGACCAAATGGGTGCGGATTTTATTATTCTGCGTCATCCAATGGCAGGGGCTCCCCAGCTTTTGGCAACCACTGTGGATGCTTCTGTTATCAATGCAGGGGACGGCTTCAATGAAAATCCCGGTCAATCCTTGTTGGATTTGATGACCATTAAGGAGCAAAAAGGCGGTTTTGAAGGCCTTAGAGTTGCGGTGATTGGGGATTTAATCCATAGTCGTGTATCCAAAAGTAATATTTGGGCACTGACAAAGCTGGGGGCTGAGGTTCGTGTTTCAGGGCCTCCTACTTTAATTTCTCCTGAGATTGAGAAGTTTGGTGTAGAGGTTTATTATGATGCCCGTGAAGCCATGAATAACGCAGATGTTATTTTAACAACAAGGATGCATAAGGATAGCCAAAATACCATGGTTTTACCCTCTTTGGATGAATATAAAAGATTTTTCCGTATTGATGAGGCATTGCTTCGTTATGCAAAAAAGGATGCTATTGTGATGCATCCGGGGCCCATTCGCAGGGGAATTGAAATTTCTGCCGGTGTTATTAATGGCCCTCAATGTATCATCAACGATCAAATTGCAAACAGTGTTGCCGTTCGAATGGCAATTTATTATATCCTAACACAGATGGGGGGCGCTTTTCGTTGAAAACCCTGTTGAAAAACTGCCATGTGGTATCTCCTGAATTTCAAGAAAAGGAATTATATGATATCTATGTGGTAGATGGCATTATTGAAGAAATCGGAAAAAACATAGCAAAAGCCGATGCAAAAATTATGGATTTAGGTGGAAATACTGTTTTGCCGGGCTTAATTGATATGCACTGTAACATTTGCGATCCCGGGTTTGAATATTTAGAGAATATTGAAACGGTGTCTCGCAGTGCCGCTCGGGGCGGTTTTACCACAATTACTTGTGAACCAAATACAAATCCTGTGATTGATAATAAAACTGTTGTGGAATATATTGTTTCAAAATCAAAGAGTCAGGCATTGGTGAATATTCATCCTTATGGAAGCATGTCGATTGGCTGTAAAGGACGGGAGATGGCAGAAATCGGCGAAATGTATAACGCTGGTATCGTGGGGGTTTCCGATGGAGACCAATTTACAGATGAGGCATCTTTTTTGCGCAATGTCATGCTTTATGTGAAAATGTTCGATATGCCAGTAATAACCCATTGTGAAGATAGAGGCTTATCAGGAATTGGTGTAATGAACGAAGGTTTTACTGCATCCTATCTCGGTTTAGCAGGAATGCCCCGAGAGGCTGAGGAGGTTGTGGTGGCAAGAAATATTATTTTGGCAGAAAATACAGGAGCAAGACTTCACATCGCCCATGTAAGCACAAAAGGCTCCGTTCAGCTCATTCGAGAGGCAAAGAAAAGAGGGGCTAAGGTAACAGGGGAAACTTGTCCCCACTATTTCCTTTTAACAGAGGAAGGGGTGGATAACTATAATACCTTAGCAAAAGTAAACCCTCCATTGCGAACCATTGAGGATGTAGAGGCAATCCAAAGAGGCTTGGCCGATGGCACCATAGATGTGATTGCCTCAGGTCACAGCCCTTCAAACGAGGGGGATAAAAACAAAGTGTTTACCAGTGCAGTTTACGGTATTTCATCTTTGGAAACAGCATTTTCTCTAAGTTATACAGGCCTAGTGAAAACAGGGCTGATTAGCCTTGCTGATTTGGTTCATATGATGAGTACAAAACCGGCAGAGATATTAAAGTTGGAAAACAAGGGACGCATTGCAGAAGGAATGGATGCGGATTTTATCGTGGTGGATTTGCGCCAAGGTTACCGTATAGATCCCAAGCATTTTGCTTCTAAAGCGAAATTCTCACCCTTTGCGGATTGGGAAGTACAAGGCAGAGTAATTTATACCATGGTAGGCGGAAGACTAATCATGTAATCCAAGTAAACGAGGTGCAGCGATGTATTTAAAAAGATTGGATCTGCAGGGCTTTAAGTCCTTTCCCGAAAAAGTGAAATTAGAGTTTAACCAAGGTGTAACGGCAGTTGTGGGGCCCAATGGCAGTGGAAAAAGCAATGTTTCCGATGCGGTACGTTGGGTTTTGGGGGAACAAAGAGCAAAAAGCCTTCGTGGAGATAAAATGGAGGATGTTATTTTTGCGGGGACAGAGAATCGGAAACCCCTGGGCTTTGCGGAGGTCTCCATAACCATTGACAATCAAGACCAAAAGCTGCCCTTGGCATATACCGAAGTACAGGTGACCCGAAGAGTGTTCCGTTCAGGAGAAAGTGAATATCGTATTAACGGTACAGCTTGCCGACTCAAGGATATTCAGGAGCTTTTTATGGATACTGGCGTTGGGCGAGAAGGCTATTCCATTGTAGGACAAGGCAGAATTGATGAAATATTAAGCGCAAAGGGTGATGAACGGCGGCGTATTTTTGAAGAGGCGGCAGGAATTGTAAAATACAAAACCCGTCGGAACGAGGCTGCAAGCAAGTTGGAACGAGAACAGCAAAACCTCCTTCGTGTGGACGATATTATTGGCGAGCTTGAAGTACAATTGGAACCTTTAGAAGAGCAGAGCGAGAAGGCAAAACGCTATCTGATTTTTAAGGAAGAATTGAAAGAAGCAGAAATTGTGGCTTTTTGCAGAGATTTGAGTAAAATGGAGGAAAGTCTAGCTAAAATTTTGCAGGATAAGGCTCTGGCGGAGGAACAATTAAAAGAGCATCTCGCCCAAGAGGGAAAAGATAAAGCTGAAATTTGCCAATTAAAAAATAGTTTAGAACAGCTGGATGTACTGATACAACAGCAGAACCAAGAGATAGCAGAGCTTCGGGCGGAAAAAGAGCGCAAAGAAGGTGAAATTCGTCTGACAGAGGAGCAAAAGCAAAACGATGCTTCTAATCTCGCCAGAATACAGCGGGAAATCTTGCAAAAGCAAGAGCAAAAAGCTGAAAATCAAAATCAGCTGGAGCTTTGCACAAGTAGAATTACCGCCCTTGGCATTGAAATGGAGCTTCAACAGGGTCAGCTCTCTAAGTTGGAACAGGAATATGCATCTTTAAACTCCAGTTTGCATCAGGATGAAACCCAAGCGGAAAGCTATAAGGATGAAATATTTGAACAAATCAAAGCAGGAACAGAGGCAAAGGGCGAAATAGCAAAACGAGAAGCACTACGAGAACAGTTTTTAAACCGTATGGTGCAATTGCAAACGGAAAAGACACAATTAGAAAGTCGTATTCACCAGCTTGAAATACATATACAGGCTTTGGATAAGCAAGAAGCGGATATGAAAGAGAATGCCTCTTTTATGGAAAAAGAACTTCTTGCATTGGAAAAAGATAAACTAAAAGCCCAAAAAGAGAAAGAGGATGCACAAGGATATCTTTCCACAGAAGGCAAAGTGCTTTCTGAGATCCAATCCAGATTATCAGTATTAAAAGAAATGGAAAGGGAAAATGAAGGTTTTTTCCATAGTGTTAAGAGCCTTTTAAATTTACCTGATAAAGAAAAAAGAGGTATTTGCGGTGCTGTAGGTCAATTGTTTAAAGTTGATGAACTATATGAAGTTGCTATAGAAGGGGCTTTGGGGGGAGCAATGCAAAATGTTGTGACCAAAACCGAAGAAGATGCCAGAGAAGCAATCAATTACTTAAAGAATCATAACTTGGGTCGGGCAACCTTTTTGCCCATTTCCGCAATCAAGGGACATACCTTTGAGGGTAGACCACCTATCTTGGATGAGGTGGGAGTAATTGGCGTTGCCCATGAACTGATTTCTTTTGATGATATGTATCGCCAAATTGCAGAGAATTTATTGGGAAGAACCATCATCATGGAAAATTTAGAGCAAGCTGTAATACTTGCGAAAAAATATAAGCATCAGTATAAAATGGTAACCCTTGAGGGTGATATTTTAAACCCCGGTGGCGCCATGACAGGTGGATCAAAACAGAAAAAGGCGGCACATATTTTCAGCCGAGGAAGAGAAATCCGTTCTTTACAGGAGAAAATGGAAAGTACGGGTAAATTGGTTGGACAGCTTCAAGAGAAACTTTCGCTTTTCCAAGAGGATATGGCAGAGATTGAAGAGCAAATTTTGGAAAAAAGAATGGAGCTGCAAAGAATGACTGTAACCTTAAACAGCAGTCATGGGGATCGGGAAAAAACATCTATGGATACCAAGGAGAATCAGGAACGCTTAAAATTAATTCTTCTAGAGGAAGGCCAGCTTCAGGAGCAGCTTTTGCGAACGGAAAAGGATATCCAAATTGGCAAAGAAACCCTTGCCTTCACAGAGAGTAAGGTGGAACAAGTCAGTGCGGCTTTGATGCAATTTCAGGATAACCTCACCGATGAAAAAGGAAAACGGGATACAGTAATGACTGAAATTACATCTCTGAAGATTGGACTTTCCAAAAATGGTCAAAATATTTCTAATATAGAAGAAACGGTTTTGCGCTTGCAAAGAGAGATTCAAACGCTGTTACAGCAAATAAAACTGGATGAAGAAAAAATATCTGTTCTTGGTGAAAATACTGAGAAAAAAGATGAAGCAAAAGCAGTTTTGCAAGAGGAATCCGTGGCGTTGGATAAAAAAATTCGTGATTTGCAGGAGGCACTGACAAAAACCACAGAAGAAAAGAATAAAATTTCGCAAGTAGCAGAAACCGTTGAGCAAAGAGGAATAGACTTAAGGGAAGCATCAAGACAGATGGAAAGTGAGTTGTTCCGCCTTGAAGCAAAGGGAGAGCGGCTGGAAGAAGAAAAAATGCGCATTACCACGCAAATGTGGGAAGAATATGAAATGACATATCGAATGGCGCTGGAATATACCTCAAATAAACAGAATGACTTGAAAAGCCGTCCTGTAAAGGAAATAAGGGGAGACATTCGTTCTTTGGGTGATGTAAATGTGGGTGCCATTGAGCAATATAAAGAAGTAAAGGAAAGATATGCTTTCTTGACACAACAAAGGGCAGATATTCTGGAGGCAGAAGAAAAGCTTCGGGGTATTATTGAAGAGCTGTCTCTTTTAATGGAAAAGCAGTTTAGAGAGCAATTTCAATTGATTTCTGAAAGCTTTAGTCGTGTTTTTCAAGAGATGTTTGGCGGCGGAAAGGCATACCTAAGGTTGCTTGATACAGAACGGGTGCTGGAATCTCCCATTGAAATAATTGCCCAACCGCCAGGGAAAAATTTGCAGAATATGCAATTATTATCCGGTGGGGAAAGAGCCTTAACGGCAATTGCAATTTTATTTTCAATTCTGTACCTGAAGCCATCACCTTTTTGTATTTTGGATGAAATTGAGGCGGCTCTGGATGATGCGAATGTAAGCAGATTTGCCCAGTATTTAAAGAAGTTTGCAAATGACACCCAGTTTATTGTCATTACCCATAGAAAGGGTACCATGGAATACGCTGATGTGATGTATGGTGTAACAATGCAGGAAAAGGGCATTTCAAAGCTGATTTCCGTAGATTTTTCGGAGCAAAAAAAGGATGCTATGTAAATTCGAAATTGGTTACAATTAATTTTCTAGACGTAATGTTTTAGAGGTGAAAACAAATGGGATTATTTGATTTTTTAAAGAAAAAAACGAAGGATGAGCCTTTGGTAGAAGCACAAAAGGAAGGCGTTTTTGAATTAGATGGGATAGAGGTTGAAACGCCCCAGTCGGAATTGGCAGAGATTGTTTTAGAAATGGATGAAGACTTGGAAAAAACGGCGGCTGTCAATCGGGCTATTGGAAAAGCCATGGGGTCTGAGGAAGTCCAGATTTTTAGAGGGAACGAGGACTCTTTATACGGGGAAGCTGATATGGAAATGGATGCTTTTGAAGAAGCGGAGGTTGAAATTACCACGGAAGATGGAGAAACCTTTGTTTCTGAGAATCAGGAAGACGCAACAGCTTTTATTGAAGCTCTTTCTGATTTGGCGGCTGAGATGCTGGAAAAGCCCAATGGTGAGGAGGAGTTGTTGGTAACAACTGCCGAAGGAGATTGTTTTTCAGAAGAAAATCCAGAGGAAGCCGAAGGGTTTTTGCAAGAATTAACTGACTTGGTTGAGGAGACTTTGCAAGAAGAGCTTGTTGTTACTGAGGTTCCTAAAGAAGAGCTTGCAACAACGGACGAACCTGAGCAAGAAGAAAAAAAGATGGGCTTTTTTGCAAAGCTAAAGGCAGGATTAGATAAAACTAGAAAGAGTATTTTGGGCGGCGTGGATGCAGTTTTAGGCGGATTTACTAAAATTGATGAAGAATTGTTTGAGGAGCTGGAAGAAGCCCTCATTATGGCGGATATGGGTGTGCAGACTACAATGAATATTGTAGAAAACCTGCGCAAACGGGTAAAGCGTGAACATGCAACAGATCCATCCTTAATCAAAGGAATGCTGGCTGACGAAATTACTGCAATTTTATCTGAGGGGGTACAGCAGGAGGAGACCTTACCTAATCCTTCCGTCATTCTTGTAATAGGTGTAAATGGTGTTGGAAAAACCACTACAATTGGCAAATTGGCAAGCCGCTATAAGGCAGAGGGGCGCACAGTTTTGCTTGCTGCGGCAGATACTTTCCGTGCGGCGGCCATAGACCAGCTTGAAGTTTGGGGACAACGTGCTGGGATTGAGGTCATTAAGCAGGAGGAAAATTCTGACCCTGCGGCAGTGGTTTATGATGCTGTTCATGCGGCTAGGAATCAAAAGCGAGATCTCTTGATCTGCGATACCGCAGGACGTTTGCATAACAAAAAGAACCTTATGGAAGAGCTTCGGAAAATTGGAAAGGTAATTGAGCGGGAGCATCCTGATGCCCATAAAGAGGTATATTTGGTTTTGGACGCAACCACAGGGCAAAATGCTTTACAGCAAGCAAAGCTTTTTCAAGAGGTTGCAGATATTACAGGTATTATTCTTACAAAGCTGGATGGCACGGCTAAGGGCGGCATTGTGGTAGCCATTAAAAGTGAACTGCAAATTCCTGTGCGTTATATTGGCGTAGGCGAAGGTATCAACGATTTACAGAAATTCGATGCTAAGGAATTTGCTAAGGCTTTATTTGGGGAATAAGGAGGCAATTGACTATGGAAAATGAGAAAAATACATCGGAACTTCATTATAAGGAGCCCGAGAATACAGGAAAAAAAAGACCTGTGCATACAACATCGTATGACAAAGAAATTGATAAACATATGAAATCGTTATTCCCAGAGCGGAAAGAGCGTGTGTTTTATGAACAAACTTCGGATTTTTTACAGATAGATATTCATTTGCTGGAAGCACCAACGAAAAAAGACTTTCATGTTTTGTATACCGTGGGAATGAGTGCATTGGCAATGAAACTGCCGGAAGACTTATTGCCCCAATATCAAGTATTGGAAAGGGCGGAATTGATGCTTTTGTTGCCGGCGGAATGGAGCCTCATTCTTCCTGAGGATGGAAAGGTAGATAACCGTTTATGGTGGCCTGTGAATTTGATGAAATATATCTCTCGCTTTCCCCATGAATATCAAACTTGGCTTGGATGGGGACACACCATTCCCAACTCGGAAGAATATCTTCCCTATGATGAAAGTACCGCACTTTGCGGCGTCATGCTTGGTGCATTGCAAGAAGAAATTAGTGTAATGCAATGCAAAGATGGAACGCAGATTAATTTTTATACTTTAATTCCTCTTTTCAAAGAGGAAATTGAAGGGAAGCAAAAAGAGGGTACAGAGGCCTTGATAACTAAGCTATCATCTATAAATGGTTTTGGTATGATTATTTTTCCTGACAGACCTTGTGTATTCTATGGTGATTAAAAATATTGTATTAAAATATGAGAAAATTATAATAGCAGGCAGCGAGTATTCGTTGCCTGCTATTTTCTATGCAATCCATTAATTCTAGTGAAATGTTTGTTGGGGAATGATTTTATGTCGACAAAAAAACAAAAAAATCGTCATTATTGTTAATAAATTACCGATTATTAATAAATATTTTTTTATCATGTAAACTATATTTTATTTTTTCATAATTTTTTAATTACAGTCATTTACATATATGTAAAAATATATTATGATAAGTATAAGATTTCCATGGAGTAACTTTGCAAATACTACCAGATATATAAATAAATACTATTAATATGTTGACTTTAATAAGATTTATATTGGATTTTTGCATTTTTAATTGATAAAACCACATTAAATCGAAATTATATATCAATTTTCGGCAAAGCGGAATGCAATAACATTCAAAGTTAAAAATTTGTCATTTAAATTAGAGATAATTATATGTTTTCAGTTTTTTAAACATAATCATTAAAACACCAAAAATACCACTTAAGAGTCAATATATTTGATGAAATGGAATTAGGACAATTTTAAGTGTAATTAGTAATTTACTTACATATTAAAAATCCCTTTGCCTCCGAACATCAAATTACAAAAATTTCAAACACCATGGATTTCAATAATAAAGTTACTCAGAACCAGCATTAATTTACATTTGCTTGCAAAAATCAGAAAAAGGGTTTACATCCCTGCATCACACATTGTTTCACGATTTTTAATTATTTAAGGGGGAGAAAGAAATGAATGAAAATAATAGTGCGACAGAATTAGAAAATAATATGAATGCGGATTGTGGTGATTTGGCAGTGTCAACAAACATCGAATCAGCAATAAACATCCAAACCAAAGTATCCGAAAAGACTAAGAAGAGTAAACTTCTTCTTGTTTCCGGTATATTAGGAACATTATATTTGATATATCTTATTACATATTTTATGGGAGGGATGGCAACTGATGACCAAGCACAAGTGATTGCTGGTGGCCTTGCAACAATGTTAGTAATGCCACATATGCTGTGCGTTGGTGTAGCTGTTCTTTTTACTTGGATAGGTTGGGCATTAAGAGCAAGATGGGGTGCATTGGTAGCAGGAATTCTTTATTCAGTATCCATTTTGGCAATGTTTATCTATGCGCCTTTCGTAATCATTCAACTTATATTAAGCTTTGTTGGATTTGCTAAAATGAAAAAGAGTAATGAAGCTAAATAATGTGGGTATGATTAGATTCTGATTTTGTAAGTTAAGAACTCAAACAACTGGTAGTACTGAAAGTTGCGTTTGTTTCCCAATAGAAGATTTAAGAAATGCACCATAACAATAAAATAGTTGTTATGGTGCATTCTTAGTGCTATTGAATTGAAATTTTGATCAAAGCTAAGGATTATCTATCTTATTTTACTTCTTCATTAATAACCAAAGCAATCATTTCCATATTTTCGTCAGTATTATTTTCGATGGAGTGCCATTGCCCCACCTCGATGAGACAGACATCACCGGGATGTACAGTGGTTTTGGAGCCGTCGTTGTCGATGAAAGTTCCTTCGCCTTTGATAATTGCGTAGGGTTCTGTATTACCGACGTGCTGATGCCAACCGATGCTGCTGTGAGGTTTTATGATGACGCGGGCATACATTGTTGCGTGTCCCATCAATTCTTCTTTTTCCATGAAATGATGAATTTCAACGGAGCCTTTACCATCTCTTAATCCTTCTACTGTTACAACTCTTTCTTTTCTTACCATGTTTGTTCTCCTTTCATTTTTCAGTGAATTCTTTTTTCAACACCCTCTAAATTAAAAATAGGTGTATAATCAGAGGTTGCTGCGCTTTTTTTCTGCATAAAACCATTTTTCAGCCCAATATTTAAGAAATATTCCGTAACTTTATCATACTCAAAAGTAGTGAGTTTACGGGATAGAGCTTTTGTCGTGTTTGCCCGATGCATGGGGGTGTATTGATTTAGGAGGGAGACATAGGTGTCGCCTCCTAAGGTATCTTTAATCCAGTCTAATATTTTAAAGCTGTCCCGATAGTGCGAGGGGAGTACGAGATGGCGAACCATCAAACCCTTTTGCATCAATCCGTTTTCATCAAATATATCAAGGGGAACCTGCCTTCTCATTTCAAGAATAGCTTTGGATGCTATGGTTGAATAATGGGGAGCAGAGGAATATTCTTGCGCAATTTTGTCATCCCAATATTTAAAATCAGGCAGATAGACATCAATTAGACCATCCAATAGACACAGCCCCTCCAAGGATTCATATCCATTGGAATTATACACAACAGGTGTCGTTAACCCGTTCTGTTTGGCAATCCTCAGCGCTATAGCAATTTGTGGGATAAATTGGGTTGGGGAAACCAGATTGATATTATGCAAACCCTGTGCCTGTTGTTCTAAAAAAATTTCTACTAAACGTTCAATTGTAACTTCTTTTCCAAATCCATTTTCGCTAATTTCATGATTTTGGCAAAATATACAACGTAGATTGCAATAGGAAAAAAATACCGTACCAGAACCTTTTGTCCCGCTGATTGGAGGTTCTTCCCAGAAATGTGCACTGACCAAAGCGATTTTGGGAAGAAGGGATGCATGACAAAAACCTGTTTGATTGTCTGTACGATCAATATGGCAATGCCTTGGACAGACTGTACAATGGGATAAAAGGGATTGGCTTTGTTCCATATGAAAACCTGCTTTCCGGATACCCCTATGGAACAAGATACATTAAGTTCCAGCGGAGTCATTTTTGTTTTCTATATGATACCACGATTAGAAACAGTTTCATATAGAAAAATAAAAACTCATGTGGTAAAATGCAATTGTAGCTCGAAATAAGGCGAATCAATTGGGGGGCGGAATGATGAAAGAATACGATATCAAGGCGCAGGAAAGTCAAGTGCTTACTAAAGTTATATGTAATTGCTGTGGCAAGGAGATACCCCAAATCAGAGAGGGGATATGGGAGGAATATTTCCATGCTGAAAAATCATGGGGATATTTATCACAACAAGATGGAAGACAGGATTCCTTTGATTTATGCCAAGATTGCTATGAAAAAATGATTAAAAGCTTTCAAATGAAAGTGCACTAAACAGGGAGAAATCCCTGTACATATTCCAACCCCTTGCCCCGTAGGGGGCTTTTTTTATTGAGGAAATTGTATGAAGTAGGATTCGTGTTTATGGAGCAGGTCTCATTATTATGATTGTTATAGATGGGGTATGAGCTTTTCTTTAATTTTAAATAAGCTGGTAAAGAAAAAAGGCTTTTAAGTTTTTTAGGACTTTGAAGCCTTTTATTTTTATAGATTTGAAAGAATAGGAAATAGATAAAGCAGTAAACGCTGACAGGGGAATTATTCCTCTGCCATGCGATATCCAATACCAACCTCGGTAAAAATATATTCAGGGGCAGCAGGGTTTTTTTCGAGCTTTCTTCTGATGTTTGCCATATTTACCCTTAAAATCTGATTGTCTTTTACGGCATATGGCCCCCAAAGCTCAGTAATAATGGCGTCATAAGTCAAAACGCGACCGGCACTTTTTGCCAGTAATGAAACTATTTTATATTCAATTTGAGTCAAATGAACTTCGCTTCCATCAATGATAACCAGCCTTTTTTGAAAATCAATTTTTAGATTTTTCACTGAAAAAAGATGTTCTGATGCACCTGAATGGTTGCTGGTGTTGTGGCGGATTGCGGTGCGGATGCGTGCCAATAGCTCAGAGGTGCCAAAAGGTTTTACAATATAATCATCTGCACCAATATCCAAAGCTTCAACTTTATCCGCTTCATCGCTGCGGGCAGATACAACGATGACAGGTGTAGAGCTCCACGTTCTAAGCTCTTTTAAAATAGTGATTCCGTCTATATCAGGCAGACCCAAATCCAATATAATTAAATCAGGACAGTGGGATGGAATCATGGATAAGGCTTCTTTCCCTTTTTTCGCACAAATCACGCTGTAGTTATTGGCTTTTAGTGTCATTTCCATAAAATTGCTGATAGGTTCTTCATCCTCAACAATTAGTATTTTTGATTTCACTGTCATATCATGATTCTCCTTTCATGGGCAATGCGAATGTAAAGACAGCCCCTCCGCAGGGTTGGTTTTCTGCAAATATTCTGCCATTGTGGGCAAGAATAATGGTCTTACAAAGGGAAAGGCCAATTCCTAATCCTCGATTTGAATCTACGGAGGCGTTGCCGTTATCTCCTTCAAAAATTGTGGATATTCTTGCAGGATCAATGCCTTTTCCATAATCTGTAATGGTAAAAATAATCTCTTTATTTTCTTGAAATACCTTGAGTGCAATAGGTAGGACAGTTTGGGCATGCCGTATGGCATTTTCCAATAAATTAATCAAAACCTGCTCTATTAGAGTGGCATCCATAGGTACAATCAACATTTCTTGGGGAACTGAAACATATATGGACGCGTCTGGGAATCTTTTATGAACTCTGGCAATGGCTTCAGCAACGATTTCTTCCACCACTTCATCCTGCTTCTTGACTTTTGCGCCTTCGCTGCTAATTTTTGTAATAGAAAGCAGATTTTCAACCATATGAATCAGCCATTGGGCATCATGATGAATATCATGAAGTAAACGATCGAAGGTTTCTTCAGTTATCTTATCTTTATTTTCAAGTAAAGTTGAGCTGGCACCAATAATACAAGTGAGGGGCGTGCGAAGATCGTGAGACACAGCCCTTAAAAGATTGCTTCGCATTTTTTCTTTTTCTTTTTCCAATAAGATTTGCTGTGCTTTTTCTTCTATGGCCTGTCTTTCTATGGCCAAAATAGTTTGAAAAACCATAATACTTGAAAATTTATAGACATCCATTAAAACATTATCAGGGTTTTCAAACAGAAGTCCGATTACTCCATACACCCTATTTTCCACGGAAATGGGGATATAGGTTCCTTTGCAGTTATGAGCCTCTGACTCAAGGGTAACGCCGGAAATCTTATTTGTTGTAAAAGCGATTTTTGCTACTTGTAATTCCAATGGACTGTTTAAGATAAGTTCATCATTATTTTGAATAGCTTTTAGCAATTTAATTTCTGGTTCTGTGGGATCTCCAAAATAACCGATTACACTACATTGATTTGACTGTGAGAAAAAGTCGACGGTAATCTCCAAAATTTTAGTCAGTGTATTGGCGGAGAGTAGTGCATTGCTCATTTTTGTCAGATTTTCAGAGCGATTTTCTCTCATTGCGGAAAGTACGGCAGCTTTTTTTACCCTTGTCGTTAATGCACTGACTAAAACTGACATCAACAAGAGTAAGGCAAAGGTAATGGGGTAACCTGACATGGAAAAATTCAACGCAAAGAAAGGATAGGTAAAGAAAAAATTAACCGCAATAACCCCGCCAATTGAGGATAGCAAACCCCAAATATAACCGCTGGTGATCACAGAGGTAATAGCAACGCCGAACATATAGACCCCAAAAATATTATCACTGATTACATTCATTTCTACAACGCATAGTGCAAAGGAAGTTGCAATCAGAAAGACCAATATGGTTTTAAATAAATCAAATAAAATAATATCCGGGGATAATTTAATCATCTTTAATTGATGCAAATAATCTCTCATAGTATACCTCGCTAAAAATGAATAACAACTATATTATACACTCCTTTTCGGACAAGAGGAAATGTTTTTTCATATTTCTTGTGAGCGTCATTGCAAAGCACAAGATTGTTTGTTATAATTGAAAACAAATTTTATCATAAAAGGAGCATTATACAAATGAAAATTCCATTTGTTTCATTAGAACAGGCAAAAAAAATCATTGATCAGTATCCAACGCCTTTCCATCTTTATGATGAAAAAGGAATTCGTGAAAATGCCCGCATGGTAAACCGTGCGTTTTCTTGGAATAAAGGCTTCCGAGAATATTTTGCTGTAAAAGCAACACCCACTCCAGGCATTTTGCAAATTTTAAAAGAAGAAGGCTGCGGAGTGGATTGCTCCTCTTTTACAGAGCTTATGATTGGGGAAGCATTAGGTTTTTCCGGGGATGAAATTATGTTTTCTTCCAACATGACTCCTGCTGAAGATTTTGTTTTAGCAAATAAATTAGGTGCAATTATCAACTTTGATGATTTTACCCATATTGCATTTTTTGAGAAATTGGCAAAAATTCCTGAAACTGTTTGTTGCAGATTCAATCCCGGTGGTCTTTTCCAGGTTTCCAATGATATTATGGACAACCCCGGAGATGCAAAATACGGTATGACCAAGGATCAGATTAAGGATGCCTTTCGCATTCTAAAAGAGAAGGGTGCAAAACACTTTGGTATTCACTCATTTTTGGCCAGCAGTACAAGCTCTAATACCTATTATCCCATGTTAGCCAAGATTTTATTTGAGTTAGCAGTAGAACTGAAAAAAGAATTAGATGTTCATATTGCATTCATCAATCTCTCTGGTGGTGTTGGGGTACCTTATCATGCTGAAGATGCGGCATGTGATATTATGGCAATTGGTGAAGGCGTGAAGCAGGTATACGAAGAGGTTTTGCAACGTGAGGGAATGGACGACGTAGCCATTTTTACAGAGATGGGAAGGTTTATGCTGGCGCCTTACGGAAGCCTTTTGGCAACTGCTATTCATGAGAAGCATATTTATAAAGAGTATATTGGCCTAGATGCTTGTGCCGCAAACCTGATGCGTCCTGCACTGTATGGTGCTTATCACCACATTACCGTATTAGGCAAAGAAGATAAGGCTTGCGACCATATTTATGATGTTGTGGGTGGTCTTTGCGAAAACAATGATAAATTTGCCATTGACCGCATGCTTCCAGAGATAGAAATTGGAGATATCATTTATATTCACGATACCGGTGCCCATGGTCATGCAATGGGATACAATTACAATGGGAAATTACGTTCTGCTGAACTTCTATTGAAGGAAAACGGAGAAATTGGTTTGCTGCGTCGTGCAGAGACTCCAGAGGATTATTTCGCCACCTTTGATTTTACAAAGCTATTTTCAAAATAAATGTGAAATAAGATTTATGCCTATTTTGACAAACATAGTAAGTGACTTTGACCTATTGGTTTAAAACAAGAAAGCCCATTGCTTTATTTGAAAGATATTTCAGATATTGAAATATGGGCTTTTCTATTATTTTGGCTGACAAATAAAAATAATGTTTGCCGATTTACAATAAATCTAGCTTGCATAATTAAATGAAATAATAAAAATAACGGCGTTTGCCGTTATTTTTATTATCACAAATGAATTTGTTTATTTCAAATGAGTGTGCATATATTCGTCTCTGATTTCTTGTGGAACTAAGCTTCCGCCTGTTGCCCAAGGGACATGAATTGCATTTTTCATTTTAGGAAGCAATCCCATTTTCTCTACATAATCCTTTGTTGAAGGATATTTCATTAACTGAATAGGACCCCAGAAGGAGGCGCAGGCTGATGGTTCCAGAAAGATATCCTCTGTGTTCACAATATCACGCATTAAGTCATAAATATGATAATCTTCAAGGGTGAAAATGCCTGATAATAGGTGGGTCATAACACCGCCTACAAATCCTGAAGCTCGTCCCACTGCAAGACCATCTGCATGGGTTTGACCGGTAAGACCAAAATCTTGCACGCTTACTTTATTTTGCATGCCTGATGCCATACCTACCAGCATGCAGGGCGCCTGTGTTGGTTCTTCATAAAAGACGTGAACGTTATCGCCGAAAATTTGTTTTAGGCCGAAGGTTACGCCTCCCGGTGCACCGCCAACACCACAGGGGATGTATACGAAAAGGGGATGCTCCTCATCGATTACAATGCCTTGTGCATCGAACTGGGCTTTGATGCGTTTTGCCGCAACGGCATAACCAAGAAAAAGAGTTACAGAGTTTTCATCGTCAACAAAATAGCTTGTGGGGTCTGCATCAGAGTTTTTACGACCAACTTCAACGGCTTTACTGTAATCATCATCATATTCAATGACTTCAGCACCACGTTTGCGAAGCAAATCTTTTTTCCATTGCTTTGCATCAGCAGACATATGAACAATTACGTGGAATCCAAGAACGGCACTCATGATACCGATACTCATACCCAGGTTTCCTGTGGAACCAACTTGAATTTTGAATTGGCTGAAGAATTTTTTAAATCCATCAGAAGCAAAGATGCTATAGTCATCTTCTTCTTTTAGCATACCATGTTCCAAAGCCAAATCCTCCGCATGCTTCAATACCTCATAAATCCCGCCTCTTGCCTTTACTGAGCCGGAGATAGCCAGATGACTGTCTTGCTTGAGGAAGAGCCTGCCGGGTATTGTTGTTTTGTATTCCCCCTCTAGTTGAGCTTTCATTTTTCTAATCTCTGTCAAAGGAGATTCAATAAGTCCCTTTTCCCCAGCTGTTTCGGGGAAGGATTTTAAAATAAATGGGGCAAATCGAGCTAACCGTGCCTCTGCATCATCAATATCTTTTAAGGAAATATCAATTTTTGATAAGGCGCTTTGTGCAGTTTCCAAATTTTCATTTACCCAGACCACTTCTTTTCCATTGCTCACCTTTTTTAAAAGGTCTTTGCAATGAATTTGATTCCAAAGTTCTTGATTCATACACATTTCCCTCCATGATATTGATTATACTGATGTTTTCCATTTTTCTCTAGTAATCGTATCACATTGTATGATGATGCGCAAGAGAAACCATTCATGCAATATATAGGCTTTTTTTGATTTTTTACGCTATATATTGACATACCGTTTCGTTATCGTGTATGCTAAATCATATTGTTTTTCTAGGAGGAAATAGGGCGTGGAAAAGATAAGACAGTTGGTTTCTGCAATCATTGCAGGTATGTTAATTGGTATCGGAGGTACAGTTTTTTTATCGATAGAAAATCCTATTTTGGGAAGCTTCTTCTTTGCCATAGGATTGTATTCTATCATCTGTTTTCAACTGCAACTCTTTACGGGAAGGATTGGCTATCTCATTTTCCAAAAGCCTGTGTATTTTATTGAACTCGGTATAACTTGGATTGGGAATCTGATAGGTACATACTTGTTGGCATGGATGGTTCAGCATACAAGACTATATGCGACTATTTCTCAAAGGGTTCAAGGAATTGCCGCAATCAAACTGGGGGATAATTTTATGAGTATCTTTCTTTTGGCAATTTTATGCGGTATGTTAATGTTTATTGCGATTGATGCATATCGGAATATAGAAGGCTCAACATTGAAGGCATTGGCAATTTTTATTCCTGTTATGGTGTTTATTTTAAGTGGCTTTGAGCACGTGATTGCAAATATGTTTTATTTCAGTTTGTCCAAAGCTTGGGATGGACATTGTTTTGTGGCAATTCTTGTTATGACCTTGGGAAACAGTGTGGGGGGATTAATCCTTCCTGTTTATATGAAGCTGTTTTGTATCCGATAAAATGAATATAAATAATTATCTTTGTAAGGAGCTTTTATGAAGGATTCTAAGGATATTGTAAAGGAATTGATACAATGGTATAAGGAAAATGCAAGGGATTTGCCTTGGCGAAGAACGAAAAATCCTTATCATATATGGTTATCTGAAATTATGTTACAGCAAACCCGTGTGGAAGCGGTGAAGCCTTACTTTCAGCGATTTTTGCAGACATGCCCTACCATTGAGGCTTTGGCAAATACCGAAGAGGATACCCTTCTGAAATTATGGGAGGGCCTAGGCTACTACAGTAGGGTAAGAAATCTGCAAAAAGCGGCAAAAACGGTAGTAGATGAATATGGAGGCGCTTTGCCACAGGATTATCATGCTTTGCGAAAGCTAAAGGGCATTGGCCCATATACTGCAGGTGCCATTGCATCCATTGCGTTTTCATTGCCCTATGCGGCGGTGGATGGCAATGTATTGCGGGTGATGTCACGCTTGACGGCTGATGAAAGGGATATTACCTTAGCATCCACCAAAGGAGCTTGGGAGGAAGAACTTTCTTCGATGATGCCCACTGGCGATGAGGGGAATTTTACCCAAGGATTAATGGAGCTTGGGGCAACAGTTTGCTTGCCGAATGGAAATCCCAAATGTGAAATTTGCCCTGTGAGGAAATATTGTCAGGCTTACAGAAAAAATGCTGTATTGCAATTTCCTGTGAAAAGCCCCAAAAAAGAAAGGACTAAGGAATATTTGTCGGTGTTTTTTTTGGTGCATAGAAAAAAAATAGCTTTACAAAAGAGAGATGGAAAAGGACTCCTGTCAGGGCTTTGGCAGTTGCCAAATTGTAATCAGGAGAAAGCCTTACCAGTGGCATTAAGTGAGTGGGGTATTCTATCTGGCAATATAAAAGATATGAAGGCGCAAAAACATATTTTTACCCATATCGAATGGCACATGAGTTGTTATTTTGTTGAGGTGGAGAATGAAAATAAAGACTTTCTGTGGTTATCAAAAGAAACAGTAGAAAACGAGTATGCTTTGCCTTCGGCATTTAAAAAAATTTGGCAAGAGGGTTGCAGTCTTCTGGAGGATTAATATGAATCTATTACAATCAATTTGGGCTTATCGGCCGTATACTATGGAAGAGGAAAAAGAAAAACAGGTAATATTGGAATTTTTAGAAAAAAGCGGTGACCAGATTCTCTTTCGAACCTCCCATTTCGCCCATGCAACAGCAACAGCCATGGTTTTTAATGATAAAAAGGACAAAGTGCTGATGATTAAACATAATATTTTTGATACATGGGCATGCGTAGGCGGTCATGCTGATGGGGAAGGAAATTTATTGTCGGTTGCACTAAAGGAATTGCAAGAAGAAACAGGTGTCATAGCTGCCGTTCCTCATTCAAAGGATATACTCTCCTTGGATATTCTTTCGGTTACGGCGCATTATAAAAGGGGAGAATATGTCCCAAACCACTTGCATATTAATGCAACCTTTGCCTTCATTGCAGATGAAAGAGTTAGTCTAAGAATAAAAGAAGATGAAAATTCCGATGTGGCATGGATACCTGTTAAGGAAATAGAAAGTCATTGTAAAGAGAAGGAATTTGTAAAGGTGTACAAAAAAATCATCGAAAAAATTATTTATTGATAATTATTATCAGTTGATTTTTTCTAATATCTTTAGTAAAATAGTATAGGAAGCTCATCACAAAACTAATTTTAGAACTTCCTTATGGTATCCAAAAGAAGTTAAGCTTTGGTTGCATAAAAAAACAGTGTCTATTAATGGCATAAGATAAAATATTGACCTGATAAAATACTTTGGGTTAGAATTGAGTGAAAACATATGGGTGACAATGAATTTGTAAGAGTAGCTACGAAAGCAGATGCAAAGGATTTTTATCGCCTTTGGCAATTATGTTTTGGGGATAGCGATGCCTTTTGCAATTGGCTTTTTCATAACAGATTTTATCCGGAATATTCCGTTTGTTTGGAAAAAGAAGGTGAAATTTTAAGTGCGATGCAAGGAGTACCCTATACCATTCGTGTTCGAGGAAAGGATTTAACGGGAGCCATGCTTTGCGGTGTATCCACCCACCCCGACCATAGAAAAAAGGGTTATATGCATAAAATTTTTACCCATGAGATGAATTTACTGAATCAAAAAGGTGTAACCCTAGTGGTGCATACCCCAGCCACATTGGAGAGTTATTTTGCATATGGACATTATCCCGTGGCGGATGCTGTATATATTCAAGGCAATAAACCCATTGAGGTGGGTGGAGAGATATCTTTCCTTGACAAAGCACAATGGAGAGAGTTATACCCTTTGTATGAAAAAAATATTTGGAGGCGTTACAGCGGGGCAGTGAAACGCACAGAGGTAGAATTTTTACGCAAGTGCGACGATTATGCTTCAGATGGCGGAATCTGCATTGTTTTAAGAAATGCAGCAATAGAAGGTTATGCCTTTGTCTACTCATTGGAAAACGAAGTGATATGTCCTGAAGCTGTGGCGAACCACGGATGCTATGATGCTTTGTTAAAAGAAATTTTTGTTTTTGCAAAGAGTCGGCAAGTTTCTGTGAAACTACCTCCTGATGTGGAAGTTTCTTCTGAGTGGGATAAAAATGTTTATCCAAAAGGAGTAGCCGGTGTTTCAAATATTGGTGAAGTTCTAAAAGAATTAGAAATAAACTGTCCCTTTGCGGTTGATATTTTTGATCCCATTATTGTAGAAAACAATGGTATTTTTACCTTTAAAGGAACAAAAACCGATGATGATCCCGCGATGAAAGTGGAGGCAGGTCAATTTTTGCGTGTTTTGATGGGCTATACATCTTTAGATGAAATTCGCCCTTTTGTCACAATATTGAATCAGGATGGATATGATTCTATTAGACAGGTTTTACCGAAATGTAAATGTTATATCATTGATGAATATTAAAATTGGAGGCAATTGTATGCCAGGAGTACAATGTTTATGTAAAAATCAAAAAAAAGAAGAGATTGTAAATAATATTGAAATAAAGACATCAAGTGTGTCTTTTCAGTTTTATCCAATCACATTGGATAAAAAGCAGCTAATTGAGAGCTATACGAAGCCTTGGGGAGCAGAATGTTCTGACCTTTCCTTTACAAATATGTTTATTTGGGGTACTGATGGTAAAATGGAATATGCGGAAAAAGACAATGTGCTTTATATTAAGCTGGATTTCAAACGAGTTCCCATTTATTTCTGGGCACCCATCCCCAAATATGGTGAAAATGTTAATTATCGTAAGGCAGTTTATGATGCCATTGAGTATATGAAAAAAGTTGGAGTTGAGCCAACAATTCGCTCTGTCTCTTCACCCTTTTACGAAATGATGCAGAAGGCCTGTCCCGAGCTGTTTATTCAACCCACGGATATTGCATGGGACTATGTGTATGAACGAGAGAAACTGGAGACGTTGTCAGGCAAGAAGCTCCACGCGAAAAGAAACCATGTCAATAAATTCCTTTCCTTATACCCTGACTATGAGTATAGAAAGCTGGAAACTTCTATGATAGAGGACTGCATTGCTCTTTATGACCAATGGAAAGAGGAGAAAGAGGAAATCAGTGCAGAGTTAAAAGAAGAAAGAAAATCTGTACTTTTGGCTTTGAATCATATGGAGGAACTAGGTCTGGTGGGAGGCGCAATTTTTATCGAGAATAAACTTGTAGCCTTTACACTAGGGGAAAGATTGCAGCCCCATTTACAATTAGTGCATATTGAAAAAGCAGATGCCTCTTTTGAGGGAATCTATCCAATGATTAATCAGCAATATGTGAAAAATGAATGCACGGAAGTAGAGTTAATTAACCGTGAAGAAGATATGGGTATTGAAGGAATGCGTAAAGCAAAGCGTGCATATCATCCAGTTAAAATGATTGAAAAATATATGTTCAGCCCTCGTGATCTTTCTCAAGTAAAGGGAATTTGGGGCTGGGAGGAATAAATTTTTTTGGTCTAAATAAAAATTGCTGATTGAGAAGTTATACAAAAATTTTATCATAGAAAAGTCCATTTGTTTTGTTTGCAAATGGGCTTTTTTGTTTCGCAAAATTACAAATAATAAGTGAGTGATAATGATTTAGTGGTCTAATTATGAAAGGTGAATGTCCTATTTCTATTTCTTTTGTCATAGGATAAATGGAGGGGGCGAGAAAAAATGAGTTTGATTGAGGCAATAAAACAATTGATTTTAGAATTGGGTGCAGGAGGAATTTTTGTTGCGACAGCATTAGAATATGGTTGCTTTCCTGTTTCCAGCGAAATTTTACTGCCTTTTATTGGTTATGTCATTGCCATAAATGGCTATAGCCTTTTTCATACCATATTGATTGCAACAATAGGGGGCATGTTTGGGACAACATTCTGTTATTTAATTGGAAGAATTGGTGGAAAAATGGTTGATAAACTGGCGGGAAGATTTGAAACCATTGCCTTGGGGGTAGGAAAAGCCCAGAGTATTTTTGAAAAGTATGGAAAGGAATCTGTTTTTTTTGCCAGATTATTTCCCATTGCACGCACATATATTTCTTTTCCGGCGGGACTGGCAAAAATGTCTGCCTTACCTTTTTTAGTATATACTTTTTTTGGCGTTATAATATGGAACACGGCTTTGATTAGTGCGGGATACTTTTTGGGCAGCCATTGGGAAATTTGCATGGCTTTTTTAAAGGCGTACCAATGGCAGTTATCAGGAGGTATTGCTTTTCTAGTTATTCTCTTTATTGTATTGAGAAATGCTTCGAGAAAGAAGAACCATTAAAGTTAGGTGGCCTTATATTCCCAACGGCTGTTGACATAGTTATTTATGTATCATTGAAAGCTTAAACAAAGCGATCTTTATCCTTTCGGAAAAGACCGCTTTTCTTATTCATAAACTATCAATTCAATCTGAGGACAACAGGAGCTACAATTCCTTTGATCTTGACTCCTCTGATTTTTATATCTTGATAAAAATCAATTTTTGATTATTTTATCCATAGAAGGGCGGATGTTTTTAACACGACTCTGCAAATCACTAATCTAGCTGTAGCGGCATATTATTCAGAAAGATTTTTCAAGGCATTTTCTGCATTGGTAAGTTGATTAGAATCAGGATATTCGGATATAACCTTTTGATAGTAGGCTTTTGCTTGCTCCAAATCCTCATCTTTTTCAGCTATTTTTGCTAAATAGAAGTATGCGTCATCAATAAAATTTTCATCGGAAGCATATTTTAATGCACTTTCCAAACTTGCTTTTGCCTCAGCATATTTGTTGCTTAAAAACTCGCTTTTACCTTTGGTATAGAGGCTGTCTGCGGCCTTTGGATAAACGGTTGCTTTAACGGAATTATATTTTGCAATATCTTCATCGCTAAAGCCTATGGTATCAATACGATCCAATGTGGCTACACAGGTTTCAAAATCGTTATCGGTCATTTGAGATAATGCGGTTTGCAATAATTCAAGATTAGCCTGTTTTGTTTCTTCACTGCGTAGGCGTTTATTTTCATTTCGCAAGGTCTCAAGCTCTGTTCTCATAGCCAAAACTTCGCCGGGTGTCATTTTGGTTTCCCCGGCATAGTTGTCCACTTTTGTTTGCAAATCTACAATTAATTTATCCTTTGCTTCATTCATAGCAGGCATCATTAAAACAAGAATTGCAATCGCCGCACAGACGATACCAAGAAGAAAGGAAATAATATCTCTTTTTTCTAAGATACCGATTTGTTTTTCCTTACGCTTGTATCTGGGCATAGGAGGAGCACTATCTGTTTTTTTCAGTGAGACAGTTTTTTGCGAGGAATCCTCTTTGCTTTCTGCGGAGCGAGGAGTCTTTTTGCGCAGACCACTGGTTCCGCCACTATTGATAACGTTATCGTATTTCAAAGCTTTAGGATTTTTCTTATCCTTTTTCAAAACAATATCAATAAAGTGCTGAGCCCGTTTGTAGTTATTTTCTTCAATGCAACAAAGGGTAAGCAAATTATAAGCATCAATAAAGTCTGGGTTACTGTCAACTGCTTTTTTTAATTGAATAATCGCCATATCGTCGCTGCCATGGTTCAGGTACAGAAGAGCTTGGTTGTACATACGAACAGCATCGTTATATTTTTCCATTTCCCGCCCATTTTTCTGTAGAAAGTCCATATATCCAACGGCGGGATTATTATCTTTTACCATAGAAGTACTGATAATCCAATGTTTTAATGCATCGGCAATTCTGCCGGTTTCACAATAAATCAGCCCCAAAAGGTTTCGGGCTTGCATATTGCTTTTATCAAAAAGAAGGCTTTGCTCCAGCTTTTCAGCAGCACCTGAAAGATCCATCTCCCTTGCAGCTTCCAAGGCTTCATTATATAAACGAATAGAGAGCTTCTGGGTTTTTAGAAAAACAAAGGTGTCAATCCCGCATTTTGGGCAAAGGTAGCCTTCGGAAAAATCAAATCCACAATTTGGACATCTCATTTTTATCGCTCCTTTGTTCATTCCTGGGAAGGACTGATATTTTTATCTTTTGCAATATGTTCGAGAATATCAACCAAGTCTTTCAGTTGATTGGGCTGTAAAGCCTCTTCAATTTGATCTAACTCAAGGATGGGCTGATATCTTGAAAGCTCATCTTTAAAATTGAACATAATAATGTAACCTCCTTATTCAACGGAAAATATATAGGAACGTAAAGCCCCAATCATATAAAGGGAACCACAGCATATAATAACACCATTTGTATCGGTTATTTCTAAGGCTTTTTGATATGCGTGTTCTAACTCAGGCTCAATGAAGAAAGGCAGTTCCTTGTAACAAACGATATCTGCCAATGTTTGAGCATCCAGCTTGCGCTCGCTGTGGGGTTCGGTAAATACGACCTGACTGGCAAAGGGCATAATTAACTCTGCCATTTTTTCATATTCCTTATCACCTAAAACACCTAAAATGATAGTGATCTTTTTATCTTTAAAATAGGTTTTAATACTTTCTGCCAACTGCCGAATACCATCAACATTGTGTGCACCATCCAAAACCACCATTGGATGTTTTTTGCACACTTCCATTCTTCCTGCCCAAAACGTGTTTGAAATGCCTGTGCGAATTTGGGACTCTGTTAATGGGAAACCACTCTTTTTGATAACCTGGCAAGCTTCCAGAATTGTAATGCAGTTTTGAATTTGATGCTGCCCCAGCAAAGGTAAATATAAGTTATCGTAGGCAAAAGAAGGGCTTTTTACATCAAAAACAGTTCCGTCTATGGTCTGAGAGTGAATTTTTACTGCTGTCTCTTTTGGGCAATAAAGGGGAGCATTCAGACCATCGGCTTGCTTCTTAACAATATTATATACTAATTCTTCTTGAGAATACAACACCACGGGACAACTTTCCTTTATAATTCCGGCTTTTTCTTTGGCAATCTGTTCAATTGTATTTCCCAAGAATTCTGTATGATCCATACTGATAGACATAATGACACTTAAAATTGGGTTTTCTACGATATTTGTAGCGTCATATGTTCCACCCAGTCCCACTTCAATCACAGCAATATCTACACCTTCTTCTGCAAAGTAGAGAAAGGCGGCGCCGGTAATTACTTCAAAAAGAGTGGGCGCATCTTTTCCTTCTGCATTCAATTCCAAACAAGCATCCTTTGTTTTCGTAAGGATTCGTGCAAAAGCATCATCAGATATTTCCTCGCCATTAATCAAAAAACGCTCATTGTAGCTGGCAAGGTGGGGTGATGTATAGCCTGCGGTGCGGTAACCCCCTTCTTGCAAAATAGAGCAAAGCAATGCTGTGGCGGAACCTTTTCCGTTAGTACCTGCAACATGAATTATTTTTAACTTTTTTTCGGGATTACCCAGTTTTTCCATTAAATCGGTAATTCTTTCCAACCCGGGGCAAGATGCAAAACCGATTTCTTTTTCTAAATAATGTATGCTTTCTTGATAATTCATCCTATTCTCCTATCACAAAAGAAACCAAAATAAAATTCCGCAGTAGGCATAACTTTTCATGAAAAACCATTTTGCCTCAAAAGGAATAAAATTTTGGTAATCGTCAAAAATTTTTATGGGCGGCAACGTAATTGCGCCCATCACATAAAACGTTGTTTTTGTTCCATCTGTTTATAAATTATAGAATCTTTTATATCTTTTTTAGCCTTTATCTATTATACCAAGATTCGTATTTTCTGCAATAAGATTAAGAAAAGTGAAAAAGAATTTTACGATGAGATTTAGATTAGAAAATAAGGTTGTCGGAAAGGGAATAAAATTGTATAATAGAACAGATTTATGGGGAATGAAAGGAGAACTGCCATGAATGGAAAAATGGATGATGATAGAGGAAGAAAAAGGCAGGTAGATAGGCGGAGATTGCGGGAAAAAAAACGTAGGCGAAATAGAAATATTCGATGGGGGATATTTCTCTTAATTGCGGTGGTGATTGGCCTTCTTTCTTTCGGATTGTTTAAGAGTTTTATGCAATCCTCAGTAGAGGAACCAGTATTGACAGGTGAAACTGTAACGGTGACAATTCCCGAAGGGGCATCTACAGCAGATATTGCAAAAATATTAAAAGAAAATAAGCTGATTAAAAGTACACTTACCTTCCGTGTGAGTAGTAGACTTGATGGCTTCGATGGAACCTATCGTCAAGGGACTTATGAGATAGATAAAGGTTTAAATACAACCCAAATTATGGAGTTGCTGCAAACTGGGGTGGTTTTAGATGAAATGAAAATTACCATACCCGAAGGTTTTACAACAAAGCAGATTGCTGCAAAAGCAGAAGAAAAGGGTATTTGTACTGCTGAGGAATTTATTAATGAGTGTAATACAGGAACTTTTGAATTTGATTTCTTAAAGGATCTTCCGGATAGAGAGTTTAAGTTGGAGGGCTATCTTTTTCCTGACACATACTTTATTAAGGAAGAAACCACTGCACACCAACTGATTCAAGCAATGCTGAAACGCTTTGAACAAATGTATACAAAGGAATATCAAAACGCTGTGGAAGCAAGTGGGCATACTTTAGATGAGCTGGTTACGATCGCTTCGATTATTGAAAAAGAAATTAAGGTGGATGAAGAGCGTCCTCGTGCGGCGGGGGTAATTTATAACAGACTTAAAGATGGAATGCCTTTGCAGGTGGATGCCACGGTTTTGTATGCCATGGGCATTGTAAAGGAAGATATATCTACCGTTGATCTACAGGTGGATTCTCCGTATAATACCTATAAAGTAAAAGGACTTCCTGTTGGGCCGATTTCCAACCCTGGAGAATTGTCCTTTAAAGCAGCCCTTTATCCAGAAGATAATAAGTATATTTACTATGTGGTTGAGGCAAAAGGGAAAGATAACCATGTTTTCTGTGAAACTTATGAGGACTTTTTGAAAGCCAAGGAAAAATATAAGGCTAGCGGAACCTAATTTAGGAGAGAATAAAATGAATTATGTAACAGATGATACGATGAATACCTTTTTGCGCACCATACAACCCATGTATGACGGCGTTTTAGGGGAGATACAAAGGGACGCAAATGAAGGGAATGTTCCGATTATACCTTTGGAAACAGCCAGACTGATGAGTGTTTTGCTCTCTATGAAACAACCGAAGCATGTTTTGGAAATTGGAACAGCTGTGGGTTTTTCTGCGGGGCTCATCAGTAAATATTTACAACCAGGTGGAACAGTAACCACAATTGATCGTTTTGAAGTTATGCTAAAGGATGCACGCCCCAATATCAAACGAATGGGGTTGGAAGAAACCATCACGATTTTGGAAGGGGATGCTGCAGACATCCTGCCAACCTTAGAGGGCCCCTATGATGTGATTTTTTTAGATGCTGCAAAAGGGCAATATCATAGTTTTTTGCCTCACTGTTTGCGGTTGCTGCCCATTGGAGGGCTTTTGATTGTGGATGACGTTTTACAGGGAGGGACAATTGCTCAAACCCGTTTCAGTGTGCCAAGGAGACAGCGCACCATCCATAAACGTTTAAGAACGTTTTTATGGGAAATTACCCATAACGAGGCATTGGAAACCTCTATCATCCCCATTGGGGATGGTATGGCGCTTTGTTATAAAACAAAGGAAACAGAAGGAGAAATGAAACATGTGGAAATTGAATAAGCCGGAGCTTTTGGCTCCTGCAGGTGATTTGGAGAAACTGAAAATAGCGGTGCTTTATGGTGCCGATGCAGTATATATTGGTGGTGAGGCTTACGGTTTGCGGGCTAAAGCGAAAAATTTCGGTTTGGATACCATGGCTGAAGGCATTCGTTTTGCTCACGACCACGGAGCAAAGGTTTATATCACAGCGAATATTTTTGCCCATAATGCGGATTTTGAAGGCATGGCAGAGTATTTTAAGGCGGTAGAAAAAATTGGTGCGGATGCGCTGATTATTTCAGATTTGGGTGTATTTTCCGTGGCTAAGGAAGCGGTACCTAATATGGAGATTCACGTTTCTACCCAAGCAAATAACACCAATTATATGAGCGCCAGCATGTGGTATAAGCTTGGGGCAAAGCGTGTTGTCATTGCCAGAGAGCTTTCCTTTCCGGAAGTAAAGCAAATTCGGGAAAACATTCCTGAGGATATGGATATTGAGGCCTTTGTGCATGGGGCAATGTGCATTTCTTATTCGGGGCGGTGCTTACTGAGCAATTATCTAAGCGGCAGAGATGCAAATAAGGGAGCTTGTTCTCATCCTTGCAGATGGAAATACCATTTGGTGGAAGAAACCAGACCTGGTGAATATATGCCTATAGAGGAAAATGAAAGAGGGACATATATTTATAATTCCAAGGATCTTTGCATGATTGAACATATCCCCGATATTCTAGAATCAGGAATTATGAGCCTGAAAATCGAAGGCCGTATGAAGACACCTTTTTATGTAGGAACAGTGGTAAAGGCATATCGTCAGGCCATTGATGATTATATGACTTCACCTGATTTATATCGAGAAAAACTGCCTCAGTATTTGGAAGAAGTTTCCAAGGCGAGTCATAGAGACTACACCGAAGGCTTCTATTATGAAAAGCCTGATGGGAATCAACAGATTTACAATAGTAATACGTATATTCGTGGTTTTGACTTTGTTGGTATGGTTCAAGAGGACAGCAACTCTGAAACAGGAATTGCCATTGTGGAACAGCGTAATAAATTCTCTGTTGGAGATACCATTGAGGTTATGCCTGCAAAGGGAAATGCATTTACAATGAAAGTTTCTAAGATGTGGGATGAAAAAGGAAATGCGGTGGAATCTGCGCCACACCCTCAGCAAATTTTACAAATTTTGTTTGAAAAACCAGTAAAAAAATTCGACATGTTGCGCAAAAATGTGTTGGATGCTAAATAAAAAACTTGATTTTTGTCTGAAATACAGCTATCCTATATAATAGAATTGAGTAAAGGGAAAAGGATAAGCTTATGGAATTAACACAGTGTATCAACTATTTATTGACTACAGCACAGCATTCTGTTTTTCAGCATCTGAGCTCAAAGCTGTCTGAGTATGACATTACACCATCCCAATATGGTGTTTTAAGCTGCTTATGGCAAAAGGAGTTTGCTACACCAAAGCAAATTTCAGAGATTCTCTGCTTGGAAACATCTACTATTTCAGGCGTGCTAGATCGCATGCAGAAAAAAGGTCTGATTGATCGGGTAATCAACAAGGAAGATAGACGTGAAGTTAGAGTGGTTCCGACGGAAAAAGGGAAAGCTTTAGAGGCACCTATTGGAAAAATCATTGATGACGTGAATGATGAGGTATTGAAATGCTTTTCTGCAGAAGAGATTGGGGTATTGAAGAATTATCTGCGCATTATTGCGGATGGGAATCATTTTGCAGGATAAATTAGAAAGGTGGGTCTTTTGACCTGCTTTTTTTATTTTAATGAAATTTTGCTAATATGTATCAGGGCAAGGCCCTGTTTTAATCCTTTAAAGCAGTATTAAGCTTTTTCAATGCTTTTTTTTCTATTCGTGATACGTACGCTTCTGTTACAAAAGGGCTAAATAAAATTTAAGATTAATAATAAAAAATTTAACAGCAATTGAATTGGAAATCTGGAATAATATTACTATTTTTCATTAAGCAGGAATTTTCTGTTGTTTTATGCAAAAAGTTTTGTTACAATGTGGATGAGATTATTGTAACTACTGATTGAAATTTACTATTGTAAATCTGCCAATCATTTTATGGAAAAGGGGAGTGAGCGCAATGATTGATAAGTTTTCAAAAAGAGAAAAAAAAGGCTACACCCTTATAGAAATGCTGGTTGCAGTCGGAATCCTGATTGTCATTTGCGCCATTGCCATACCTGCGGTAGCCGGCCTTAGAAGAAGCCTTGAGATAACCAAGTATGATGATGTTGCAAGGCAGATTTATTTGGTTTCACAAAACAAGCTTACAACCATGAAAACTGTTGGAACATTAAATACGTTTTGTGAAAACATTGTGAAGGATGAAGATTATTCTGAAAGAAAATTAGGATTTATAGGTAAAGAACCTCAAGATTTCGATGGAGAAACAGATGATTGGAAAAAACTTTATTATTTTACGGATACGGATACTGTTTTTATTGATTATATAATAGGTAATGATTCCATTTTAAATGCTTCCTTAGAAACGGGAGGGCATTATTTGGTAGAGTTAAATCCTGAAACAGGAGATGTTTACGGCGTTTTTTATGGAGAAGAAATGTTTACATATGATGATATAATGGCACTTGCTTCAAGAGGTAAAAGCGATCGAAAAGAAAAAATGATTGGTTATTATGGTGGGATTTCAGAACTTTCCCAAGGTATTGGTCTGCCGGATAAGTTTGAACCCGCTGTAAAAGTGGTAAATAAAGAAGATTTATATTTGGATATTGAATGCAGTGGCATGAGAAAGCTGATTAAAAATCCCGAGAATATCCTTTTGTCTGTGACCATTACAGATGAGAGGTTTCGACCTGATGATACATCAAACCATTCCTTTACCATTGAATTGAAAGGTGGTAGAGATTTTTGGATTAGCAATGATAAGGCAAAAGTTCAAGTTCTTTTGGATAGTGTTCGTGGAGGCATGGAAAGCTTTCAAAATATTACACGGGGGAAACTGACACCAGGTGATAATATAACTGCAACAGTGACGATAACCTATGCCAGAGAAGGTCTTACTGTTACCGGAAGTGCAGTGGCGCCCGTTACAAACAGCCTTTTTGCATCAAAAGATGTGGATGAAAATTTGGCTGTTTCCAGTGTCCGCCATTTAAACAATTTAAGATCATCAAACTATTCTGCCACAGGTAAAGATGGACTTATTATTACCCAGACAGGTGCAATTGACTATGATTATAGCAAATGGCCTGCCGGTTCCATGATTAGCAGTTATGATATAAAAAGAATCCACCGTATTCAGATACCTTTGCTCCCATTGCAAACCCATCATTATTTGATAGAATAACATTCAATGGAAATAATAATGAACTTCGGAATTTTAATATAGCTGGAACGAATAATATTGGTTTGTTTAGCCAGTTGAAAGATTGTGCTTTCATGAATATGAAGTTGGTAGATTTTAGTGTTTCGGGGAGCGCCTATGTTGGTGCATTGGCAGGGCAAATGCAAGGAGGAAGCATAACCAATTGCGGGGTTTATCTTACAACAAGGGATGAATATAACCGTCCTCTTACAGATATGGGAGACCGTGTTGCACGCTATCGCGTTAGTGGAACGGATTATGTTGGTGGATTGGTAGGACGAATCAGTGGTGCTACAATCACAAAAGCTTCATTTGCAGCAATGAATGTTGCGGGGAATGCGTATGTAGGGGGATTTTGTGGCGAATACAGCAATGGACAGATATTCAATTCTTATGCCTCGGGCAAGGTGAATGCAACTGGAAGCTATGCCGGCGGGTTTGCGGGAAGAACTGCAAATACATCTATGAATAGTTGCTATTCCACCTCGGACGTAACGGCTCAGTGGTATGCTGGTGGCTTGGTGGGAAGTGCAGCCAATGGAACGATTTCCGATTGTAGTGCCTATGGTTTGGTACAAAGAGGGGATAGCCTTATAGATAAAGCTACCTCGGGTGGATTTGCCGGAACCTCTACTGCAACCTTTCGCAATTGCAAATTTTTAAGACAGGCAAATTATAATTATGATTATACGATTAGTTTTGCGGATGTTCTGCCAAAAGGATTTCCAGATTTAAAGGTTTCAGGGAATCTTGATAGTAATTGCTACCCATATAGTGATGCTTTGGTAGGAAACCCCATCCCTTTTGTAATGGTGCATAGGGAGGATGGAACAATTCTACCTCATTATGGAGATTGGCCCGCAGAGTTAAAATTACAGACATCTTTGGTTTATTATGAAAGATATGCAAATGCCGATGCAGAGGGAAGCTATTATGGCTATTATGCAGAAACAAGCTTGATGGCAGAAGGGGATAGTTTTGATACAGGGGGTATCAATAGCTGGAAACTAAATACCTTGCGGCAAGAACCTTGTGTGGAGGATGGCTATGCCATCATGACAATCTATTCTTTGACGAAGTTCAATTATTGTTTGAATTTAAAGGATAATGCAACTGCCGATGAAAAGACTGCGGCGACAAAAGTGGTAAATATTACGGATACCCAGAGTGCCGGTACAGCAAAAAGAATTACCGATAAAGTTTCTTTGCAATTTTCAAATACAGCAGATGGGGCGAGGTATACCATTTCAAATGCCAAGGTTTTCCGCCTTCCTTTTGCATTGCAAATGACTGACCGAAATACAGCGGCAAGGTTTTATGACCGCTTGACGATAACAGGCTATATTGATGAAAAAGCAGTGTTCGAGAATTATACATTTTTCTACTGCCCTGACTTTGCAAAAAATGCAATTAATCCCGATATCAGCACAACTGCGGCTGCGGTTCCCAAAAACCCAACAGGGGAGAGTCGACCTATTTCCGTTAGAAGTCCAAGACATATTAATGCTTTGGCTCGTGCTGCCTATTATTGGAATACGACAAAATGGACTGATAGTAGAGATACACGGTATTATTATAGACAGGAAAATGATATTGATTTTGGGACTTATACGAAGACATACTGCGGTATAAGCTATAACCTGATGGATACCGCAAGTGGGAATGCATATCGAAACAGACCTATAGGGCGTCCCAATTCTCAGGCGTTTACAGATCCTACGGGAGCCACCTATACACCAAGTAACTTTAGAAATGTTTATGATGGTCAAGGATATGAAATTATTGATTATCGCTGTGTTACGACGAATGAGGATAGATATCAATTTACAGGCCTTTTTGGTGAGGTACAGGGTGCTTCTCTGAAAAATATCGTTATGGTTGCTTCCGATCCTGAAAACAAATCCGGTTATGTTATCTCTGAATATAATGACGGTTCACATCATCCCGGTGTTGGAGCTTTGGCGGGCTTGGTGTATGTTGGTAAAAAAGACAGCGATGATAATGAGCAATATCGAAATGATGATACATATTCTTATGCATCTGTTAAGAATTGCTCTGTAACTGGATATACAGTAAGTTATGCTCCGAAAAGTAATGCTAAGCTGCCCTGTGCTGTGGGTGGTTTGGTAGGTTATAACTTTGGTAGAATTGAAAATAGCAGTGCGGTAAGTAAGCTGGTTACTGCGGACCGAAGCTCTAATGTTGCCCGTTTTATTGGCGGTTTGGTGGGCTCAATCAATGGTAGAGGGACTATTACAAACTGCTATAGCGGTGGTATCGTATCAGCCTCGGACAGTTCCTCATCCAACACCTATTTGGCAGGAATTTGTGCCGGCTTTGATAATATTTATGGTATTTATGATAATCAAGCCACCAGTAGAAATATGGTCATTACAAATGTATATAGTTATTGTACATGGGATAATGACAAATACCCTATTAGAGGTGTTCCTTATGCTGTAATCAATAAACAGGATAAGCTGAAACTTTATAATGGTTACTACTTAACAAATACCGTGGGTACGGGGGTAACTTTAAATGGCACAGTAGCCGGTGGGGATTTTTCAGTCTACAAATTAAATTATTCCCAGTTATGTGCACTATCCATTCCAGCAAGCAAAGATAGTGCAACTGGTGTCGATGCAAGGGGCTCGGGTCGTGCTACCTCGGGGAATACTTATCCGTGGTCTTCATCATTAGATTCCGTGGCTTATTCTTACCCTGCACTGGTGATCAATCCAAGAGAAAAAACCACTACCTATGTTCATTATGGAGATTGGTATTACGAGTCAACAAAGAAGGATTCAGGTTATTTAACTTATTATGAGCTGTATTCCGATGGTACCTTTGCAACCAGCTATATCAATGAAAAGAATGCACTTGCTTATGTGGGAAGCTTTGACACAACCAACAGCAAAACCATCGAAAGTGCTGGGTATGGTATCCTTCGACTGCTTGAGGATGCAGGAACCTTTAAAGCAAATGGTCAGACTCTTCAGCTAGGGTCTATTCTAAAGAACAATATTGCAGTAGGTAGAGGAATCTATAATTTATTTAGCCTTAATGATGAAAGCTTGGGGTTATTGAACCCTGAGAACAATTTGATAAGCAAGGAATTGCAATTTGGCTATGATGAAACAGAGGATTCTATGAGAACCCCTAGAACACGAACAATTCATGTAAACGGAGCCTTTGCCGATACGCTTTCTACCTCGGCATTACAGGCTTCACCTGAGGCACCTCTTAAGGTGCGTACAGCCCAACAGCTTCAAAACATGACTTCAGCAAGCAGTGGATGGAATATTAAGCTGGATCATGATGTTGTTGCAGGCGTAAATACGGGAGGTATTCACAATGCAGGGTACACATTTGATGGTGGGTACATTTCGGGTGGCAATGCTAGAGTTTTCAATGGATATAAAACCGGAAGTAATGGTAACCGTATTTTCGGTTTGACAAAGCCTTTGTTCGATATCATTGCTATAAATGGCGATGTGAAGAATTTGGCTCTAGTTGGAATAAACATGAGCAGTTCTACAGATGGATTAGCGGCCGTAGCTAAAACGAACAATGGAGATATTCAAAATTGTCTTGCTACAGGTACAATTACAACAAATACTACTAACTTGGGTAGTGCGGGTATGGTAGGTCAAAACTTCGGTACTATTTCAAATTCTTATGTGAATGTAGCGATTTCCAGTGGGAAAGGTGAAGCGGCGGGCTTTGTACTTAGAAACAGTGGAACCATAAATAATTGCTATGCATTAGGCCAAGTGCAGTCTGCCAATGCAGTTGCTTCCGGTTTTATTGGCAAAACTTCTTCTGGGTCTAATGTTCAGAGTTGCTATACCCTTGCCAACATATACGGAACCCAGAGCTATGGATTTGTTCCAACAGGTTCTACGGGCATTACCACAGCATCGTGTTATTGGGCAAAGGATAAAACCATAAACAATGCAATTACCAACTCTGGTGGAACAAGTAAATCCCTCACGCAGTTGAAAACGGTATTTACCTCCGGAGCTTGGACAACAAGCAACACAAGTGCAACATGGAGCAATACCATGAGTGGGGCTTACCCTTATCCCAGACTTTCTGCATTGGATCACTGTGGGGATTGGCCTGTAGGAATAAGCGGGAAGGTTGGAGCGATTAAGTTGTATCGCAGTGGCGGAAATTATTATGCAAATGGTATAATGGTGAGTCTTGAAGATATGTCACAAGGAAACCTTTACGCCCAAGGCTCTGCAATGTACAATTATTTTGGCTATCCATATTACAGTAATAGATATGCATATGGCATTGTTTTTGATAGTGATTTTGCACAGGATTTATCTAATTGGGAAGCGAAATATACCTATAGCTATAACTATTTTGGCTGGCGATGGGGTGAAGATACGATTAATCTTTCCACAGTCTCGGAAGGGAACCTAAGGAATAGCAACGCAAATGGACTTACATTAAATGTGTTCTGGGTAACCAATGGGTATTATTTGGATGAAGTGATATTAAGAAATAAAACGGATGGTACAGTGCATGTATTTGTATATAACAATAACACATTTACCTACCAACCCTAAGGACAAAGAGGTGCTTTTATGAAAATCTATAAAAAAATAAATAGCAATAAAGGCGCCTCTATCTTGCTTGCACTCATGCTTTTCTTTGTTTGCTTTATGGTTGCCTCGGTCATTTTAAGCTCAGCTACGGCAAATATTGATAAGATACGCCAGAGGGATGAGAATCAGAAAGAGTATCTCTCCGTAGGCTCGGCGTCAAATCTTCTCAGGAATATTTTCGGAGGGGTAGAGTATAAGGGTTGGGAAACAAACACAGTCTATGAGTGTTTTGGGGAGCTTTTGCAAATTAGACCTGAAAGGCATAGTGATATAGCTGAGCTTTGTACGGAAATGGACTATGATAAGGGTGTTGAGGCAAGGCTGCGGGCCGAATTACAAGGCATGGTGTATGAGGCGTTTACTTCTCATACCCAGTATGTAACACCCAAGCCGGTATCTGCTGTTATAACCAAAGAATTTGTGATAAAAGGCACAGGTATGAAAGATGTGAAGTTGAAAATGTCCTTGGATCGAGATTCTTATTTACTCACCTGTTCATTGACACTAAATGATAGCACGGATGTAAACAATGCAATGACCGTAACTTTTAAGGCGGGGGTAAACGCCCAGAATAAAGATTCGGCAGATGTGCTTATTAAACCTGATGTTGATTCTCATGAAGTGCAAATTGAAATTGATGATGATGGAATAAGATCAAAAGTATGGGTACCAAAAACCTATGATGTTACTGTTTATACTATTAATACACGTATTGCTTATGATGCAGGAACCGTTTCAAAGGGGGTGTACCCTTGAAATTGATACATAGTAAAAAAGGGGAAACATTATTAGAAACCTTGGTGGCGATTTTAATTCTCACAGTTTCTGCCATGCTGTTGGCAGAGGTGACCGCATCCTCAACAAGAATAAATTTGAATGCTGAAAAAGTAGATAAAAAATATCGTAATGATTTGGAAAAGGTGGAAAAAAGAGAGACTCCTACTATCGGAGTAGTGACAATACAAAGCGGTGGTACTTCCTATACCTATGATGTGAATTATTATGGAGATAGATCGGGATTCACCTCCTATGTAGCTGTAACAAAGGAGGGTGGAGCTTAATATGAAAGGAATCAAGAAATGCTTAAATAAAGGGGGATTCTCCCTTTTTGAATCTATGGTAGCCTTATTGATTATTTCAATCCTAACCATTGGAATTACGACTGCGGTAAATGCGGCAGCAAGTATTTATAAAAAATCCCTGTTTGTTTCTGAGGGGGAGGTGCTGGCAGCTACCATTGATACTGCTCTATCTGATGTTCTGCGGTTTTCTTCCTCTGTTAGTGAGGAGGATGGTAAGATTCAAATTACCAATGAAAACTATAGTGTTGTAAAGGGGCATTTTGTACTGAAAAAAGGCTGGCTTTATTTAAATCTGACAGACGAAAAGGCGGACGGTGCAGATGATGCACCACTGGTGGCATTGATAAACGGTGGAACTTATACGTCTATGAAGATTGATTCCTTTACCTTGAATTATAAAGATGGCGTTTTTTCCGGAAGCTATGTCATTCAAAGTAAAGACGATAGCAATTTGAGAAAAAAATATACTTTTATTTTTCGTACATTAAGCATAGCATAGTAACACCGCAAAGAGGGGGACAAAGGATAAAATGAAGTTTAAAAGATTGGGCGATATGCTGACTTCAACAGGAGTCATTTCCGATGAACAGCTTGAAATTGCTTTAAAAAAACAAAAAAAGACCAAGAACCGCTTGGGAAAAGAATTGATTGAAGAAGGAATTATTTCCGAGGAACAGTTGATTGAAACGTTAAAGCTTCAATTAGGCCTTGATTCCATTGACTTATCGGTGATATCAATACCTAGCTCCCTTTCAGAGTTGGTGCCCAAAAAACTGGCCAACAGTTACGGTCTTGTGCCGGTGAAGCTGGAGGGAGATTCCTTATATGTGGCAATGAGCGACCCATTAAACTTCATGGCATTGGAGGATGTAAAAGCGGTTAGCAAAAAGCGTATTATTCCTATGATTGCAACGGAGGAGTCAATACAAAGAAACATTGCCTCTTTATACGGGAATGAAGGCGCCGCTAGGGCAATTGCTGAGATGAAGCGGGAAATAGATGATGCTCCTGTGGTTGCCATTCTAGGGGATTCCTTTATGTCCAATATCATTGATAATGATGAGCAATCCGCACCAACCATTCGTTTGGTGAATTCATTGATTGAACGAGGGGTGATGGAGCATGCCAGTGACATTCATATAGAGCCCAGTGAAAAAGAGGTTCGAGTAAGAATGCGAATTGATGGCTTGCTACGGCATGTTATGACAGTGCCCAAGGATTTGCAGGCTTCTGTGATTTCTCGTCTGAAAATTATGGGGGGCATGGATATTACGGAGCGCAGAATTCCTCAGGACGGTCGTTCGAATGCTAAGGTAAAAAAAGCGGACATCGATTTGCGTATGTCTACCTTGCCTACCATTTATGGTGAAAAGTTTGTTATCCGTTTACTGGATAAAAATACGCAACTTTTGGATAAAGCAAAAATTGGTCTAACAGGGGAAGATTTGGAAAAGTATATGAAACTGATTGACCAAAAGGGCGGCGGCGTAGTTTTGATTGCCGGGCCAACGGGTTCAGGAAAATCTTCAACCCTATATACAATGATTCGAGAATTAAATACGGTTGAAAGTAATCTGATTACCCTTGAGGACCCTGTTGAGTATAATATATCCGGTATCAATCAGGTTCAAATCAATGAAAAAACAGGGATGACCTTTAGCGGCGGTTTAAGGGCAATTCTTCGACAGGATCCGGATATTATTGCTGTCGGTGAAATTCGTGACGGTGAAACGGCTGAGATTGCCATGAGAGCCGCTATTACAGGTCACTTGGTGCTCTCAACCATACATACCAACAGCGCAATTGCCACGCTGGATCGTCTTTTAGATATTGGTGTTGAGCCTTATCTGATTTCAAGTGCTCTAAACGGTGTTGTTTCCCAGCGTCTTGTACGCAGAATCTGCCCTAATTGTCGAAAGGAATATGCGCCTTCTTCGGAAGAATTGGCAAGCATTGGTCTATCTCAAGAGATCAATCATAAGTTTTATCATGGAGATGGTTGTCCGTTGTGCTTTAATACGGGATATCGAGGAAGAGTTGCAGTGTTTGAGATTTTGGTTATGGATAGAAAAGTGAAAAATGCCATGGCATCTGGTGCAAAAAGAGAAGAATTAGCGGATATAATACAAAGTGATAAGAAGTTTGTATCCCTAGCAGACAATTGCAGGAGATTGGTTTTGGAAGGTGTAACCACCGTTGATGAAGCAAAAAGAATAACGAATTCAGAGGATTATGCTTATGAGAGTTGATGACCTAATTGTTTATGCCAATGATAAGAAGGCTTCGGATATTCATTTGATTTTTGGCTTGCCACCCAAATGCCGTGTCAATGGGCGGTTAGAATCTATGGCCGATTTCATCTTAAATGATGAGGATTGCGATAATTATGCCATGGAATTAGCCAGATATCGGTATGAAGATTTTTTGGAAGTTGGAGAAATGGACTTGGCAAGAACCATTGAGGGGATTCGTGTCCGTATCAATTTGTTCCGTCAGCAGGATCATACCTCTGTGGTTATCCGACTTTTGAATGATAAGATTCCAGTGCTGGAAAGTTTGGGCTTGCCAGAGGGGGTAGAAAGTCTAACGGAGCTTAAGCGTGGCATTGTCATTGTTACAGGACAAACGGGTTCAGGTAAGTCCACCACCCTTGCATCCCTGATTGATCGTATTAATCATACAAGGGATTGTCACGTTATCACATTGGAAGACCCTATAGAATATATTTATGAGCCGGATTTGAGTATTTTTAACCAAAGGGAAATCGGGCGAGATACAAAAAGCTACGAATCAGGGCTTCGTTCCGTTTTAAGAGAAGATCCTGATGTTATTTTGATTGGTGAGATGCGAGATACCACTACTATGGAAACCGCCTTAAAAGCGGCGGAAACAGGGCATTTGGTGCTAACCACATTGCATACCGGCTCTGCGGCAGAGGTTGTGGATCGTATTGTCGATTCCTTCCCAGAGGCTAGACAACAACAGATTCGTTTACAGCTTTCATTAACCCTTATGGCAGTTTTGGCACAACAGCTTCTGCCCAAAAAGGATGGAAGCGGGCGGATTCCCGCATGTGAATTTATGCTGGTGAATCCTGCAATCAGAAATTTGATTCGAGAAGGAAAATCTCCTCAGATAGACAACGTCATTTCGACGACGGCAGATAAAGGCTCTGTTACTATGGATAATGCAATCATCAAGCTTTATCGTGATAAAAAGATTTCTAGCAGAACAGCCTTGTTTGCCGCAAAAAATTTGGAATTTGTAAAAAGAAATATCACATAAGAAACAATTTCCATCAGTGGAAAGGGGAGATGTAATTGCTAACTTATAAATATAAGGCGATTTCCAAAAAGGGTGCGGAAATCGAAGGCTTCATAGAAGCTTTTAGTGAATATGAAGCAATCAATAAAATTAAAGAAAACCATGATATTGTAACAAGTATTTCAGAAGTAAAAATGGGAAAAGGAAATGCTGTTGCAGGAAAAATCAATGAAAAAGCATTGGCAATTCTATGCTCCCAGCTTTCTGTTATTGTAGGTGCGGGGCTTCCCATTCTTCGTGCGGTAGAAATGATTGCGGCACAAACAGAGAATAAAAAGCTGAAAACCATAATGGAGGGGGTTTCCAAGGATGTTGCATCAGGGGTAAGCTTGGCGAAAAGCTTTCAAACCAAAGGCCCCAACCTTCCTATTACGTTTATTGAAACCATTCGCTCAGGTGAGGAATCGGGAACCTTGGAGCATTCCTTTCGTCGGCTTCATGACTACTTTGATAAAACTGCAAAAATGAAGGGGAAGGTCAAAAATGCTATGGTATATCCTGCATTTACCATGATTGTGGCGGTTTTTGTCATTATTATTATTATGGTTAAGGCGGTACCTGTTTTTACAAACAGCTTTGCAGAATTGGGAGTTGACCTCCCGTTGCCTACAAAGATGTTAATTGGCTTATCTAATTTCTTTGTACATTATTGGTTTGCCTTGGTGGCTTTGATTGCTCTTGTTCTGGTTATATATAAATTATATGAAAAAAAGGAAGACAATCGTTTGAAGCTGGAGCATTTCAAGCTTAAAATTCCCATCTTTGGAAAGCTTGCCATGTTAAAGCAGGCATCCCAATTTGCCGCCACCATGTCAACATTGATTGGGGCAGGCTTGCCTGTGGTGGAGGCGGTTTCCATTACGGGGAAGGTGATGGATAACAAATATATTGGCAGTCAAGTAAAAGGCACGGTATCTATGCTTGAGGAAGGAAAACGCCTTGGGGATAGCTTGCATAATCGAACGGAACTACCCCAGCTTTTGGTTGAAATGACAGCCGTGGGGGAAGAAACAGGTTCCCTTGAGTCAACCTTGGATACCATAGGGGAATTTTATGATGGTGAAATTGATACCCAGACCTCAAGAATGGTAACCCTTTTGGAGCCAATTATCATTTGTGTTTTGGCGGTTGTAGTATTGTTTATCCTTGTTTCTGTATATGCGCCAATGTTCTCTCTGTATGGAGGAATATAAAAAATGGAAGCCTTTCCAGAAATTAACGCAAAGCAATTGTTTTACAATCGTTGCCAAAAGTCTGTTGGGCATTTAAAATAAATCTACGTGGATTTCTGCGTTGCAGAACCTAGAATTTAAGTTGTTATTCATTTGTGAGAAACCCGCTCACATAGAATATATTTTTATTGACTATTTAAGGAGGTACATAATATGAACAAAATTTTGAAAAGAAAAAATAAAAAAGGCTTTACATTAATGGAAATGCTGATTGTTATTGGTATTATTGCTGTCTTGGTTGCAATTGCGATACCTACGTTCAGTGGAGCAAAGAAAAAAGCGGAATATGCCGCAGACTTAGCAAACGTTCGTGCATGGTATGCAGAATCATTGACTAAAAACATGGCGGAAGATACTCCTTTACCAACTAGCTATACTGGGCCAGAACGCAAACTATCAGGTTCAACTGTAACAATTACAGGAACGAAGGCTGAGGATTTTAAAGTTGTATACGACCCAAATGGAACAACTGCGGATGAATCTGGTTACCCAAGTGTAACTTTCCCAACACCACCAGCATCCATCACACCTCCCACCACACCTACCACAGGTGGTTGATATTTAATAATAGTTAAATGATATACTAGATATATCCCAATTTCTACCTTCATTCCGATAGAACTGTGGCGGGTTGCAGTTCTATCGAGGGTTTTGGATAAACAGGAGAAGTGCTTATGCTTCCATTAAACAGTTTTCAAGATACTTACATATTAGCATACATGTTTATTTTAACTTTTTTCATTGGCTCCATAATGGGGAGTTTTATCAACTGTGTTGCGTGGCGCATTGCCCACGGCGAGGACTTTGTCCGTGGAAGAAGCCATTGTCCCGTTTGTGGACATACCCTAACCCCTTTTGAGTTAATACCTATTGTGTCTTATTTGATGCAAAAGGGAAAAAGCCGTTGTTGTAAAGAGAAGATTTCCATGCGCTACCCTGCCACGGAGCTTTTGACTGCTCTGGTTTTTGTTACCTTGGTTTGGAAATTCGGCTTAAGTTTAGATACTTTGATGTTTATGGTTTTAGGTTTGATTCTTATGGCAATTGCCCTTGTGGATTTGGAAACAGGAATCATTCCTGATGGTCTGATTATTGCAGGAATTCTTAATTTTGTTTTGTTTACTTGCTTAAAAGGTGATATTATCTTTTTAAAGCTCCTGAAAGGAGCGCTTGCTGGATTGGCTATTTCTGCCCCTATTTTGATTCTTTCCCTTGTGATGGATCATTTTTTGCATAAGGAAAGCATGGGTGGCGGAGATATTAAGCTGTATTTTATAGTGGGGCTTTATTTCAGCATACAGGTTAATGTACTTCTGGTTTTGCTGTCTTGTGTTTTTGGAATATTATTCACACTGATTTTTCAAAATATTCGTGTGGAGGATGAAGAAAACCCCATGGCATTTCCCTTTGGCCCTTCCATTGCAATGGCGGCAATGACTTGCGTTTTTTTTGGCCAGCCCATATTGCAATTTTATTTGGGGTTATTTTAAGTTTGAATATGACCGGCTGGTTTTGGAACAGCTTGGATTTTATATATTTTTAGAGTACCGATAAAGTTTGATACATAGGAAAAGCGTTTATGTAAGACACAGGGGAGGGTTATAATGTCCAAAGGATATACAGGAATACAAATTGGGGAGAGCAGTATCAAAATGATACAGATTGTCGATGGAAAGGCAGTGAAAACGGCAACGGAAATTACGCCGGATAATCTGGTGCGGGATGGATACATTTTGTCCTTTGAGGCTCTGGCAGATATTTTAAAAACAATGGCGAAAGCCAATCAAATGAAAAACCGCAATGCAGTTGTTGTTCTGCCTTTGGAGGTCTGCTATTTACGCAGAACCAGTATGCCTTATATGAGCACAGATCAATTAAGGTTAAACCTTCCCTATGAGTTCCGAGATTATATTCATGCTGATCGAGAGGAATATTATTATGATTATGCCGTCGTTGGTCAGGAAATGGATGAAGAAGGGGAGATACGCTCCTTGGAACTGCTGATAGCGGCAGTGAAAAATGAATTGATTGAGAAGTATACAAAAATATTGCATTTGGCTGGTTTTAAGCTAAAAATTGCATTACCGGATGCTTGTGCGTTTGGCAATATCATTCGTGACTACGAAAATAAAAATGAAAACCACCCCGATGCTTACTGCATTGTAGATTTGGGGCATTCCGGTGTACGGGTGCATTTATATAAGGGGAGCGTTTACGAAACCACTAGGGTAATTGAGTATGGCGGCGGTGCCGTGGATTCTGTGATTGCCGAAGAGTTGGATGTGGATGTACATATTGCTTCTTCTTATAAAATGAAAAATTACAATAATGTGCAAGAAGCAGAGGCTTGCAAGGAGCTTTATGGAAAGATGATTGTTGAAATATTCCGTTCTATAAATTTCTATAATTATAATAATCCCAACAGCGAATTAAAGGACGTTTATTTTTGTGGAGGATTGGCAAAGGTTACGCCGCTGATGGAAATGATTCGCTCAACATTGGAAGTGCGCTGTCATAGTATTGCTGAATTGATGCCTGAAAATGGGCAGGATGAGAACTTGGAATTGATTTGTGGAGCAATTGGAGCGACTTTGCAATAGGGGGTGAGCTGTTTGGGGATATTGGATAAAAAAATTGGAGTGAAATACCCGACCAAAATTAGTATTAACTTTGCGGTTCGGGAAGCAAAAAGTGTAGATAGAAAATCAATGCTGCCCATAGGAATTTTTATACTTATTTGTGTTTTGGGCTTTTTAAAATTGGGAGTTTTGGATTTGCGTCATTCTGTAAATCAGGCAGAAGCGAGTGCACAGCAGGCACAGGTGCAATTGGATCAAATGAAAGAAGCAAATTCTATTTATGATGATGTTTTGAAGGAATATAACGAAAGCGTGTCTTTAAGCATCACTTCACCTGTAATTGCAACCTTGTCCCAACGGTTAGAAATTGTGAATCAGTATTTAATCTCTATGGCGAAGGTGGAATCCTTTAACGTAATGGATGATATTATTACTGTCAGAATCTCAGGGGTAACCTTAAATCAGGTTTCTAGTATTTATACAGATATCATGAAAAATAGTTTTGTCTCTAACGTGCAAATTTATACTGCCAGTACCGATGGTGAAAGCGGTTCCCTTACCACTGCAACAATGACCATTATCCTTGCTGTGGATGAAACCAAGGTGGTTTCCAAAGAGGAAGGAGGCGAGGGACAATGATGTTTAAGTCTTTTACAAAGCGTGAGAAAGTATTGCTGGTCATTTTGGTTTTGATTCTATTTTCAGCGTTATATTACTTTACAGTTGCTCTTCCTTCTATCAATCGTATCTCCGCCGCAAACGAAAAAGCGGCTTCGGTGCAGGATGATATTATGCTGGAAATGGCGAAGATGAAGAAAATAAAAGAGATGCAGGAAAAAATTGAGGAAGCCTCTTCCTCCAATGGATTTAAGACGGTAATTCCCAATTATAATAACTTGGAAAATGTGATGAGGCAAATGGATGCTTTTCTAAGTAGTTCAACGGATTATAAGCTGTCCTTTTCGCCGACAACAGAGGAGAATGGCTTGCTGTACAGACCGATAGATGTGGAGTTTGACTGCGCAAACTATTCTGCCGCCCGAGCAATTATTGACAAAATATACACGAGTCCCTTTAAATGTGTAATTGATAATATCAGTGTTGATAATATGGAATATCAAGATGCTGATATTGTAAATCATCCTGTTAAGGTTACCATGACAGTAATTTTTATTGAAAAGAAGGGTAAATAACAACCATTTGAAAAATCCAAAGTAATTTAAAAAAGCAGGCGTAATTGCCTGCTTTTTTTATTGCCTGTTTTTTTGAGAGCATGGTTGTCAAATTCTACTATTTACATTAAAAGGAAATACCTTGCCATAAGGGAAGGTTTTGAAAAAAGAACCCTATAAATTGAAATTATTAATTGAAGAGACATATTGACATTCCAGTGATTGTATGGGCTATAACTAAAATATGACGATTAAAAGGGAAGGATTGGATCAACTTTTTTGGAAGGAAAGCATATGAGCCAAAATACATCATGCAATGTTTCTATTGAAAATCAAGAAAGAGAGGATGAAAAGAATGGATTTTTCATTAACGAGAGAACAAGAAATGTTGAAAAAGCTTGCACGCCAATTTGCGGAAATAGAATTGGAGCCCGTTGCAGAAGAAATTGATCGTGAGCATGTTTTTCCTGCCGAGAATTTTAAAAAGATGGCAGAAATCGGGCTGACAGGGATTGGAATTCCTAAGGAATTTGGCGGTTCCGGCGGCGGTACATTGGAAAAGGTTATAGCAGTTTCGGAATTCGGTAAAAAATGTATGGCTTCTGCGTCTATCCTATCCATTCATTTGATAGCACCTCAGGCTATCTATAAATATGGCACAAAGGAACAAAAGGAAACATATCTTCCTCGTTTGACAAAAGGGGGAGAGCTTGGTGCTTTTGCCCTAACGGAACCCAATGCTGGATCTGATGCTGGTGCGGTAAAAACAACAGCCATCCTTGATTCTCAAACAAATGAGTATGTTTTGAATGGAACGAAATGCTTTATCTCCGGTGGCGGAAGAGCAGGCGTGCTTGTGATATTTGCGCTGACGGAACCCAAAAAAGGATTAAAAGGGATGTCAGCAATCATTGTGGAGAAGGGAACACCGGGTTTTAGCATTGGTAAAGTGGAATCCAAAATGGGCATTGCAGGGTCAGAAACTGCGGAGCTTATTTTTGAAGATTGCCGTGTACCTGCCGCAAATCTTCTTGGCAAGGAGGGCAAAGGTTTTAAAATTGCAATGGAGGCCTTGGATGGAGCCAGAATTGGCGTTGGTGCTCAGGCAATTGGTATTGCAGAGGGAGCCATTGATTTATCTGTGAAATATGTTCATGAACGCATTCAGTTTGGAAAGCCCATTGCCAATTTGCAAGGGATTCAGTGGTATATTGCGGACATGGCAACAAAAACGGCTGCTGCAAGAGCACTGGTTGAGTTCGCGGCATACTTAGAGGATGCAGGCAAGCCTTTCACTAAGGAGTCGGCAATGTGTAAACTGAATGCTTCGGAAAATGCACGTTTTGTTACCAACTTGGCATTGCAAATTCATGGTGGATATGGATATATGAAGGATTATCCTTTAGAGCGCATGTACCGTGATGCAAAGATTACGGAAATCTATGAAGGCACTTCGGAAATACATAAGGTTGTAATCGCCAGAGAGGTAATGAAAAGATAAGGAGGAGTGTTAACCATGAGAATTTATGTTTGTGTAAAACAAGTTCCGGATACATCGGGAAAGGTTGCTGTAAACCCCGATGGAACCTTAAACCGTGCATCTATGGCGGCTATTATTAATCCCGATGATATGAGTGCCATTGAGCAGGCCTTAAAGTTGAAGGATGAAACAGGCTGTCAAGTTACAGCCCTTACCATGGGGCCACCTCCTGCGGAGGGAATGTTGCGGGAAATTATCGCAATGGGCGCAGATGATGGCGTTTTAATTTCCGCCAGAGAGTTCGGTGGTTCCGATACCTTCGCAACCTCTCAAATTATATCGGCGGCGATACATAAATTAGGGCTTTCCAATGAGGATATGATTTTTTGCGGTAGGCAGGCAATTGATGGAGATACAGCACAGGTAGGACCGCAAATTGCAGAAAAATTAAGCATTCCTCAGGTGACTTATGGGGCAGGGATTAAAAAAAGCGGAGATTTGGTTTTGGTAAAGCGCATGCTGGAAGATGGATATATGATGATAGAGGTGGAAACACCCTGCTTGATTACTTGCATTCAGGATAAGGCTGTAAAACCACGCTATATGACTTTGAATGGAATTATGGAATGCTATAGCAAGCCTCTTTTGGTATTAGATTATGAAGCCCTTAAGGATGAACCCCTAATCGAATTGGATACGATCGGTCTGAAAGGTTCTCCTACAAATATATTTAAATCCTTTACGCCGCCACAAAAGGGTGTAGGCGTTATGCTTCAAGGAACAGACAAAGAAAAAGTTGAAGATTTGGTGGACAAATTGATGCAGAAGCATGTCATTTAACCGAAGGGAGATGGGCTGAGTATGGCTTTTAACAGTGCTGATATAAATTCGTTTCGAGATATTTGGGTATTTTGCGAACAGAGAGAAGGCAAGCTTATTAATACAGATTTTGAGCTGATTTCAGAAGGAAGAAAGCTCGCTGATGAGCGGGGCTCAAAATTGGTTGGTATTTTATTAGGACATGAGGTAGAAGAGATTGCAAAAGAGCTAGGTGGATATGGTGCAGATAAAGTGATTGTTTGCGACCATCCCGAATTAAAATTTTATACCACAGATGCTTATGCCAAGGTACTTTGTGATGTGGTTATGGAGGAGAAACCCGAGGTTATTTTGATTGGTGCAACAAATATTGGCCGTGATTTAGGCCCCAGATGTGCAGCACGCTTACATACGGGTTTAACAGCAGATTGTACCCATTTGGATATTGATATGAACAAATATGTGGACTTTCTTTCCACCTCCTCAACATTGGATATATCATCCATGACCTTTCCTATGGAGGACACAAATTTAAAAATGACCCGTCCTGCCTTTGGCGGACATTTGATGGCAACTATCATTTGCCCTAGATTCCGCCCTTGTATGTCTACTGTAAGACCCGGGGTTATGAAAAAAGCAGAGTTTAGCCAGGAAATGGCTCAGGCTTGTCAGGTTGTTACACGCCATGTAAATTTATCTGATGAGGACTTAAAGACGAAAGTAATCAATATTGTGAAAGAAACTAAAAAAATTGTTGATTTAATCGGCGCCGAAATTATTGTTTCTGTTGGACGTGGAATCAGCAAGGATGTGCAAGGGGGCATTGCCCTAGCAGAAAAGCTTGCCGATGCGTTTGGGAATGGTGTTGTTGGCGGTTCTCGTGCGGTTATTGATTCCGGTTGGCTCCCTGCGGATCATCAGGTTGGGCAGACGGGAAAAACCGTGCATCCTAAGGTATATGTTGCCCTTGGTATTTCCGGCGCCATTCAGCATAAGGCAGGTATGCAGGATTCAGAGTTGATTATTGCGGTAAATAAAGACGAGACTGCTCCTATTTTCGATTGTGCTGATTATGGTATAACAGGGGATTTGTTTAAAATTGTACCAATGATGATTGATGCAATTAAGGAAGGTAAAAATGCTTGAGTCATGAATCATAATTCGTAAGCTTTTAATTGACCGGGGAGGAATCGTATGAAAAAAGCGCTGGAAGGTTTGAAGGTCGTGGACCTTACAACAGCATTAAATGGGCCTTTTTGCACCATGATTTTAGCGGATTATGGGGCGGAGGTTTTGAAAATTGAGCCCATTGAGGGGGAGCAATGCCGTTTTTGGGGCCCTCTTGATGAAAAAAGTGGCGAAAGCGGTTTTTATAATTATGTAAATAGAAATAAAAAGGGTGCTACCTTAAATTTAAAAACAAAAAAAGGATTGGAACTGTTTTATGAGCTTGTAAAGGATGCAGATATTTTGGTGGAGAATTTCAGAGGCGGCATCACGAAAAAACTGAAAATCGACTATGAAACAATTAAAAAAATAAACCCTGCTATTATCTATGCTTCTGGATCAGGCTTTGGACAGTATGGCCCAATTACCCACCGTCCCTGCTATGACATTGTTGCCCAAGCAATGGGTGGGATGATTAACTTAACAGGATTTAAGGAGACGAACCCTGTAAAGGTAGGGCCATCTGTTGCGGATCATGTTGCTGGTATTTATTTGGCTCTAGGTGTTATGCTTGCTTTGTATAACCGCAAAGTTACAGGGGTAGGTCAGCAGGTGGATGTGGCTATGTTTGATACCATTTTCAGTATCTTGGAGAATGCACTGGTGAACTATACCATGGGCGGAGAGATTACCCAGAGAAATGGAAATGTGGATCCCTCTATTTCTCCTTTTGATGTGTATGAATGCAAAGATGGTTTCGTTGCACTGGGCGTTGGAAATGACAAGCTTTTTAGAACCTTTTCTGCAACCATTGGGCATCCTGAGTTAATGGAAGATCCCCGCTTTGCAACCAACGATCTAAGGTGCAATAACTACATACCCGATTTACAAAACCTGATTCGTGGATGGTGTAAAGACTATACCAAGGGTGAAATTGAAAGCATCATGGATGAAGCAGGCATTCCTTGCGGCCCTGTTTTGAACGTGAAAGAGGCCATTGAGCACCCTCATATACAGGAGAGAGAAATGATGGTGCATTGTGAGCATCCCACAGCGGGAGATCAATATTTCCAAGGCTGTGTGATAAAGCTATCGGAAACACCGGGTGAGGTATCAGCTCCATCGCCCCTTTTGGGTCAACATAACCGAGAAATTTTTGGTCTTACAGAAGAAGAAATGAAGAAGCTAAAAGAAGAAGGCGTTTTATAATTTTATAAAATACTTTTACTATGAAAAATAAAGATGGAGGTGCAAATTTCATGAGAAAGGTATCTATTTTAAGCTATAACATGACCACAGCCGATGGAGCGAATCAAGATGGTTTGATTCCCATTGGACGACAATTCGATTTTATCGGAGATGTGGAAACAGAAGAAATGATTTTGGTAGATGGAGATGAATCCCTCTGCTTGGGTTACGAAGATGTAAAATGCTACAAGGATGTGTATGTGGGGGATATGATTGATTTTAAAGCCACCCTGACCAATGTGGGAAATACCTCTAGGGATTGCTGGATTGAGGTGTTTAAACTGGCGACCCCTGCTTTTCGAGAAGGAAAAACAGATTGCAAGCCGGGAGATATGGTTTGGTTTGACGAGCCCATTCTGTGCACAGAGGGAAAGGTTCGTCTTGTTGTGAAAAAGCATTTACAAAGAGGTGCCCAGCCTGAAGGCAAAGTGGTTGAACCATGGCGTCCGTTGGAAGATTTTCCGGAATAAAAATTCTTTTGTTGAAAGAAAGGGGAATGATTATGAGTGAACAAAGCGTAACATATCGTTACAGAATGTCAGATAGAGATGTTTTTTATGGTGGCGGCGTTGTAAACGGAGCAAGAAGCATCACCCTTGCCAATGATACTGCTAACCGCTTGATGGCCAAGGTGTTTCAAAACACAGGACATTGCGTAGAAGTTAGAAAAGTGCGTCTATATGAGCCTTGCTTTGCGGGGGATTATATGGAATTTATGGCAAGGATTAAGAAAATGGAAGGAAATCGTGCAGTGATCGAGGTGCGTTCTTTTAAAATCATTGAAGTGCCTGAAAACCCTCCATTTCCAAGCTCTATTGATGTGCTCCCTGAGCCACCGTTGTCTACAGTAGTCCAGTTTGTATACGAACCCTATTAAAAGCCTATGCATACCATTGAATGCATTAAAACAAGGCGAAGTATCAGACGATATTTACCAAAGAAAGTAGCTCATTCAGTAATCGAGGAGCTAATAGAATGCGTCAGATGGGCACCTTCTTGGAATAATTGTAAGGCAGTGAGATATACGGTTGTGGAGAATGCAGAGCATCTGCAAACCTTGGCAAATACCCTGGTTGCTCCTGAAAATATCCATATTGTCAAAAATGCACCCTTAATTTTTGTCATTTCCAATGTAAAAAAACGTTCCGGCTATGAGCGGGATGGTCATCTTTCTTCATCAAAGGGGGAAAGCTGGGAAATGTTTGATGCAGGGGTTGCGTGCCAAACCTTATGCCTTGCAGCAGCGGAGCTGGGGCTGGGAACTGTAATAATGGGCACATTTGATGAGAAAGGTATTTCCAAGTTTATTGATTTACCGGAAAATGAGGAGATCATTGCTTTGGTGGCCTGTGGCTATGCAAATGAAGTGCCAGTGCCGCCAAGGAGGAAAGCAGTAGGGGAGATACTAAGATATTTGTAATAAGGTAACGATACTACTCAGGAAAAAATCCATAGGAGCGGGCATTTATGGAAATTTCCCTTTGTAGAAGTTGCTGGAAACCATTTCACCATTTTATAACATAAAAAAGAGGCTATTTGCAAAACAAAAGTTTTTGTGAATAGCCTCAAACTGTCTTAAAGCCGTTTAACAATACAAAATTTTGAGAGAGATAGAAAGTTCTTTTTTGCCAAGGAATAAGCTCACTGATTTTTTAAACTAGTTTTCCCATGGGCAGTTTAAGAACTTTCTGGAAAAAATGGAATGTCAAAAGCTGTTTGAAAGGCTGATGGTTTTTAAAAGGGTGCCGATTTTATCGGCACCCTTTTTCTATACTCATTTTTTCTTTTTCTCAATGGGAATTATTATTTTAGTCACATGTTGATCAATATTATTAATGTCCAATGGAGAGATTATAAACTCCTCAGAAACAGGACCAATTATTTTGTACTGATTTTGATTGATCCATTGAACTAATCGAATATGGGTATGAATGATATCAGCATAATTTCCCACATGAATTGCGGTGGCAGCGGTGATGTCTCCGAAAGTTCTAAAGCAATCGCCTTCCTCTGAGGAATCCACAGTAATGCCAAATTCAATGTCGGTATCTGTATATAAAAATTGCTCTAAAGGGTTGCAAAAATATGTAACAATAATGGTTCCCTTATTTTTCAAATTCAAACTATCGCATAAATCAAGAATTTCCACCCACCTATGGACGGAAACATCAATGTTTGAGTAATTGGACATAGTTTTTCGTGTAAAAACCAAATACATTTGGGGAATTTGTTCTATTTTAATATCTCCCGGTATGATAGCATCTTTGACATTTAAAAGGTCTACACCTGTTTTCAAGCGTTGTAAAAAAGCGCTTGTCGATGCATATTTTCTTTGCAGACAATTGATTTCATCCAATAGCTCCGTTAGCTTTATTTCAATGTTTTTTTCCAAATCATCTGCTTTGTTTCCGGTTATAATACTTTGAATTTCCTTTAAACCGAAATCCATGGAACGGAGTTTACGAATAATGCAAAGGGTTACAAGCTGATTTTTGCTGTAATATCTGTATCTATTGACCTCATCTCGAAATTCGGGAACAACTAGTTCTATTTCATCATAATAACGCAAGGTCTTGCTGGGAATGTTACAAATTTCTGATACTTCTCTTATAGAGAATTTGTAGTCGGCATTCATTCTCTCATCCTCCCCATAAAAATGATATGAATTAGTATAACACAATCGGTTAACGATATCAAACTTAATAAAGAAAAGAGAAAAACTTCATTTTTTTTGCATATTTTTTTTGCACACTTTTCATTTTGCTGGTGAAAACAGAAAATAAAAAACCAGATAGAATCCTGTGGTAGGAATGTTTTGACAAAAAATTGTTTTTTTATATGAAAATTAATTAGAAATATCATTGACATTCCCCTTACTGCAATGCGTATAATCAGGCTATGATTATTGTTAAATTACAATAATATTTTAGAAAATAAAGGCGAAAAATTGACATAGGTTTACAGAGGAAAACATGAATCCATCTCGAATATTTGAAATATACATAATAATTCCGTTTTATTTTTAAAATATTTGTAGTTTTTTGTTGATTCAAAAAAAAGAATAATATTTTTTATTTCCCAAGAAATAGTGTGTTTATTCTCGTTTTCTATGGTAAAAAAATCGCAAACATCCAAGCTTATTGCTATGAGGATTCTTTCATAGTTTTTAATAAGTATAAACATAAAAGCTATCGATAAAAAATGATTGGAAGGGGGCAGGATGGAGAAGCGGGATTGGAAAATGGAAAGCTATTTACTAACAAGGGAAGGTGAGCGTTAATGGACTTAATGATTAAAAACGGTACTATTGTAACAGAAAAAGAAATGTTTCGAGGCGATATTGCTGTGAAAGACGGAATCATTGCTGCAATTGGAAAGAACCTTTCAGACATTCCTTGTGAAAATGTTGTGGATGCAGAAGGAAAGCTTGTTTTGCCGGGTGCGATTGATGCCCATACCCATTTGGCGATGCCCTTTGGCGGAACAATTTCTGCAGACGGATACTATGCAGGAACAAGAGCGGCAGCCTGTGGCGGGACCACCACGGTTTTTGATTTTGCGCTGCAAGACTTTAACGAAAAAATGTTAGATGTAGTAAAAAGAAGAGATGCCCTTGCGGCTCCCGAAGCCGCTGTGGATTATGCCTTCCACGTTGGCGTAAAGGACGTTCATGGTGATCTCTTGGATTCTATGAAAGAGGCAGTAGAATTTGGTGTTCCATCCTTTAAAGTTTTTATGGTTTATGATTTTGGCGTAACAGACGGTGTTTTTTATCAGGTTCTTGAAAAAGCAAAAGAAATAGGCGCACTTATTTGTGTTCATGCAGAAAATAATGAATTGGTAAATACTTTAGTAGAAAGATATACTTCCGAAGGAAAAACAGCTCCATGGTATCATTACATGTCTCGCCCTGAGTTTGTAGAGGCCGAAGCGGATTTTAGGGCTATTTCATGGGCGAAATCTCTAGATGCTCCACTTTACATAGTGCATTTGGCGAACAAAAAAGGTGTGGAGTACGTAGCGAAAGCAAAAGAAGAAGGCTACCAAATCTATGCTGAAACTTGTCCCCAATATTTGAATTTCACCTGCGATGTCTATAAGAGAGACGACGCAAGAAACTTTGTCTGTTCACCACCTATGAAGGGGCAAGAGAGTCAGGATGCCCTTTGGAAGGCATTAAAGCAAGGCGTAATCGACACAGTTGCCACAGACCACTGTCCATTCCAGCAGTCTGAAAAGGATTGGGGTAAGGATGATTTCAGAAAGATTCCAAATGGCTGTGCTGGTGTAGAAAATATGTATCCTTACATGCTGGCAAAGGCAAACAATGGCGAATTAACCTTTATGAAAGCGGTTGAGGTATGTTCTTCAAATCCTGCAAGAATTTTCGGTTGTACCCAAAAAGGCAGCTTAACCATTGGTAAGGATGCAGACATTGTAATATATGATCCAGAAAAAGACTTTACGGTGGCCTGCGAAACCATGCATTCCGATTATGATCACACCATTTGGGAAGGCACAAAGCTTCATGGGTATCCTGTGAAAACCTTCTCCAGAGGCCGCCTTGTTTACGATAATGGAGAGTTCAAAGGGGAGCCCGGCTGGGGGAAATTAATTAAAAGAAGTTTAAGTCCAAAAAATCTAAAATAGATGGAGAGGGTTATATGAGTAAATATACGCAGCAGGAAAAAAACGGTCTTTATGAATTAACACCCGAAGCAACCGCCGAGCTCAGCAATTCTCATTATTATAACTCGGATTTGGCGCCAACCACTGTAAATGAAAGAACATGGAATGCCTTTAGCATTTGCAACCTTTGGGTTGGTATGTCAATTTGTGTTCCATCCCTTGCCCTTGCATCTTCCTTGGTTGCTTTGGGTATATCACCAATGCTTGCAGTGGTGAACGTTATTTTGGGTAACCTGATTGTGTTAATTCCCATTCAGCTAAACTCTAAAATCGGAACAAAATATGGTATTCCATTCCCCATTTTCTCCAGAATGACCTTTGGAAATAAGGGAACCCAGTTACCTACTTTTTCAAGATCGATTATAGCCTGCGGGTGGACGGCGGTGCAAAGTTGGGTAGGTGGCGGAGCCATTGCTGCATTAATTGGTGTTGCAATCCCCATGTTTTCTGACCAAAGCATGAAAGTTGCTCTTCCTGGTAATGATGGCGTTGTTGTCGGACAATTAATCGGATTTTTCCTCTTCATGCTTTTGGTTTTCGTTGTTGCTTATAACGGTATGGAGAAAGTAAAATGGGTTCAAAATATTGGCGGCCCTATCTTGATTATCGTTATTTTAGGTTTATTAATGTGGTCATTAAATGCGATTTCCGGTTCGGGGCATTCCTTAGGGGATGTATTTGCTGTTGGAAATGATGCAACACTCATTGAACAAAATGGAGGTTTTACCTTTGTATTTATGGCGGGACTAACGGGAAATATTGCCTTCTGGTCCACCATGGCTCTGAATATTCCGGACTTCTCCAGATTTGCAAAGAGCCAAAAGAGCCAATTTATGGGGCAGTTGGTGGGCATGCCAATTCCTATGGCGCTGTGTGCGTTTGTTGGTGCTTTATTTGCACAGGCAACAAAATATACGGTGGGTGAAGCGCTGTTTGATCCTACAAGTGTATTCTATTATGTAGATAACAAGCTTCTTGTTGCAATCTGTGCAGTTGGTGTAATCATGGCAACCATAACAACTTGTGTTGCTGCAAATGTAGTTGCACCTGCAAATGGTTTTTCTAATATGTCTCCTAAAAAAATCAGCTACAAAAAGGGCGTAATCATCACTTGCTTGATTGCAACCTTCGTAACCCAGCCTTGGTGGATTTACGGTTCGGGCGCAAGCTATATCTTTAACTGGCTGAATAATTATGGAACCATTATTGCTCCTGTTGCTGCAATTTTGATTGCTGACTACTTTATCTGTAAAAAACAGCTTGTAGATGTTGCAGGCTTATATCAGGGCGAGGGTGGAAGATATTGGTACAGCGGTGGTTGGAATAAAAATGCAATGATTGCATGGGGTGTATCCTTCATTATTCCTTTAATAGGAAATACTGCTTTAAAATATCATGCTGGTTCCGGTTTAAAGCCTAACTTTATTCAATTCTTAGCTGCCAACGGATATATGGTTTCTTTCATAATTGCCATTGTTGTTTATGTGGCTTTAATGAAATCGGCACAAGGAAACGTAAGCTATGGCTTCGTAAGTCAAGAGGAGCACGAAGGATTTACGATGAATGACAATTAACAATTGTTTCATCATCAATGTGTTTTGAAGATTCGTTCATAACGGACAGTGTATATTGCACCTCTGTATTGCCTATTGGGATTGATTGCAATACAACTGGGGATACCGTTTTGGAAGCGGATAATCCCTAAAAGCCCGTTAAATAAAGAGAAAAAATATAGAAAGAAGGAATGAATGATGTACAAATGCAGTTTAGAGCGAACCAGTGACAAAATCAGAACTTTTTCTAAGTTTGGTGATGCCGGCCACGGAGGAATTACCAGATATTCTTTATCTGACGAGGCAAAACAGGCAAGGGAATATTATATTGAAAGAATGACAAAAATCGGTGCAACCATTGAAACTGATGATTTTGCCAATATGTATGCAACACTACCGGGCAGTGATCCCAATGCAAAAAGAATTGTAATGGCATCTCACGCGGATTCTGTTAAAAATGGTGGTAATTATGACGGTATTTTAGGCGTCATTGGAGCTATGGAGGTTTTGGAAACCGTAGCGGCAGACAATATTCCTCATAAGCATCCCTTGACAGCAATGATATGGACAAATGAAGAGGGTTCCTTATATCCCCCTGCAATGATGAGTTCCGGTGTTGTATGCAATGCTTATCTGCCGGAAGGAATTGCAAAGAATTTTAAGGAAGAGAATATGCTTGCTTCCAAAAGTGTTTTAGATAAAATATCAACCTTTGGCGAGGCTCTTGAAAAAAGCGGTTATAAAGGCAAAAAAGAGAACCGTTTAAGCCCTGACAACTATAAGGCAATGTTTGAATTACATATTGAACAAGGTCCTATTTTGGAAAATGCCGGTTTAGACGTTGGTGTAGTTACCTGTGTTTTGGGTATGTTTAACACCAGAGTGAAATTTTATGGTCAGGCGGCTCATGCAGGCACATTCCCTATGCAATACCGTCAGGATGCCCTTTATGCGGCGGCACAGGCGCTTTGCTATCTTCATGAGGAAATAGATAAGCTTGGATATCCTGAGCTGGTATATACCACGGGGGAGGTAGTTGTTCATCCCTGTGTACATACTGTAATTCCTGATTATGTCGATTTCTCCCTTGATGTACGCCATGAGAATCCCGAAGTGCTGAAACAGGTTTATCAAATCGTTCGGAGCTTGGATGGTCAGGAATGGGCAAAATGCCGTTGTGAAGTGGTGGATCAGTGGAATCGAGATACCGTTTATTTCGATAAAAAGCTGGTGGGCTATGTGAAAGAGGCTGCAGAGGAATTAAATACGAAGCATCAATATATCAATAGTGGTGCAGGTCATGATGCACAATTTGCCGCATATGTTTTGCCAACCACCATGATATTTGTTTCTTCCGAAAAGGGTTTATCCCATTGTGAACCCGAGCATACAAGTGACGAGGTTTGCGCTGAAGGAATTAGTGTATTGCTGAATGCAGTTTTAAAGTGTGATAAAGAATAGTTTTTGAAACTTATCATTTTTTATGACTAAGACTGCCGGGAGGCGTCTGAAAATTTTGAGGCGCCTCCCTCTTTCATCACATTTTTAATGATAATAAAAAAGAAAGAGGGGTATGGAATGACTGAGTGGGAAATGATTTTTAAAGATGAAAATAATTTCTTATGCTTCAGTGACTGAATTTTATTGATACAGAAAGAAAAATGTGATTCATTTTCAGTTTATTCCAGAAAAAACAGAATTGGGTGAAAGTTCAGGTTGATATAATTTGTAGCCTGAAGATATGAGAGGAGTTGAGGAATTTGAGTAAAGTAATTAAATCAACGTATGTTTCTGAGGCTGTTGAAGGCTTTACGCCAAGAACAGCAATGGAAGAAGCTTCAAGATGCTTACTATGCCATGATGCCCCTTGCAGCAAAAGCTGTCCCGCAGGTACAGATCCTGCAAAGTTTATTCGCTCTATTCGCTTTAGAAATGTGAAGGGTGCGGCAGAAACCATCAGAGAAAACAATGTTCTGGGTGGCAGCTGCGCAAGAGTCTGTCCTTATGATCGTCTTTGTGAGGAAGCTTGCAGCAGGTGCGGCATTGATAAACCTATTGAAATCGGAAGATTACAGAGATTTGCTGTGGAACAGGAAGAAGCTCTGCAAATGAATATTTTAAAAGCCCCTGAAACGAAAAAAGCTGGAAAGGTCGCTTGTGTTGGTTCCGGGCCTGCCTCCCTTGCTTGTGCAGCAAAGCTTGCTTTGGAAGGCTATGAGGTTACAATTTATGAAGCTGAAGAAAAAGCCGGTGGTGTTTTGACCTATGGCATTGCACCTGCAAGATTACCTCAGCATGTTGTTGACCATGATATTAATACAGTGAAAAACTTAGGTGTGAAGTTTGTATTTAACACAAAAGTTGGAAAAGATATTTCCATTGAAACCCTTCAGAAAGAATATGAAGCAATCTTTATCGGTGCAGGTTTATGGATGGAAAAACTGCCTGAAATTCCCGGCACAAAACTGACTGGGGTGTTGGCAGCGGCGGATTTCTTGAAAAAAGCGAGAAAATCTGAGGGTACATATGATCCCGGCAGAAGGGTTATCGTAATTGGCGGTGGCAACGTAGCCATGGACTGTGCGGTTTCCGCAAAACTCTTGGGTGCAGAGAAGGTTGATATTTATTATAGAAGAACCCTTGAAGAGGCTCCTGCGGATATGGCTGAATTCCAGTATGCGTTATCTTTGGGTATCTCTATCACCACAAACTTTGCCCCTGCAGAGGTAGTAGGTACGGATAAGGTAGAAGCCATGAAGTTCAATGGTAGAGATGGGGAATCCGAAGCGAAGGTTGCTGTAGACACCGTTGTTTTTGCCATTGGACAAGGGGCTGAGGATATGACAAGCTTGGCACCCTTCTCAGTGAACGAAAAAGGCTTGATTGTGACCGAAGGTGGTTGCAAAACAAATATTGATGGAATTTTTGCCGGCGGTGACGTTGTTTTAGGCGGAAAAACCGTGGTTGAAGCTGTTGCATCTGGAAAAGCTGCGGCAGAAGAGATGATGAAGTATCTTGCACAGAAAGAGGTGAACTAAAATGGGGATTAAAAAAGATTTATCTATTGATTATTTAGGTGTTAAATGTGAAAATCCGTTTTTCCTGTCCTCATCCCCTGTAGGTAGCAATTATGAAATGGTGGCGAAGGCCTTTGAAACGGGCTGGGGAGGTGTTTTCTATAAAACCATTGGTATTTTTGTTGCAGACGAGTGTTCACCCCGTTTTGACCATGTGAAAAAGGAAGGAATGCCTTGGCTAGGCTTTAAGAATATGGAGCAAATCTCAGACAAGCCCACAGAGGTGAACTTTGAGAATATGTATAAGTTGAAAAAGGCTTATCCTGAAAAAATTATGGTTGCCTCCATTATGGGTTCCAATGAAGATGAATGGCGTAAGCTTGCTAAAATGTGCGATGAAGTAGGTGTGGATTTGATTGAGGGAAACTTCTCCTGTCCTCAGATGACATCTCATGCCATGGGTTCTGACGTTGGCTCCAATCCGGATTTGGTGCGGGCGTATTCCAAGGCAGTTGCAGAAACCACCAAAATTCCTTTCATTGCAAAAATGACGCCTAACATTACAGATATGACTATTCCTGCCATTGCAGCAATGGAGGGTGGTGCAAAAGGCATTTCTGCAATCAATACCATTAAGTCCATTACCAATATTGATTTGGATAACATGACGGGTATGCCTGTTGTAAACGGTAAATCTTCCATTTCCGGTTACTCCGGCGCCGCAGTAAAGCCTGTTGCATTACGCTTTATTGCACAAATGCTCCAGCATGAAAAGCTGAAAAATGTGCCTATGTCGGGTATTGGTGGTATTGAAACATGGAGAGACTGTTTGGAGTTCTTACTGCTGGGCTGTAGAAATTTACAGGTAACCACATCCGTTATGCAGTATGGCTATCGTGTGGTTGAGGATATGTCCAACGGTTTGATGCATTGGATGGATGAAAGAGGCTATGATAAGCTGGATGATTTTATTGGTATGGCTTTAGGCAATGTAATTCCAGCAGAAGATTTAAATCGTGATTTCAAGATTTTGCCGGATTTTAATGATAAAAAATGTGTAGGCTGTGGAAGATGTTATATTTCCTGCTATGATGCAGGACATCAAGCAATTGATTGGAATACAGAAAAACGCAGACCAGAACTGAATGATAAATGTGTTGGTTGTCATCTTTGCTTAAACGTTTGCCCTGTTGCAAACTGCATCACACCCGGCGAAGTAAAATGGAAAGATGGCAGACAGGAAGTTGAAATTGCAATGAAAAAAGATTATGAATAAATAACGTTTCATGCCGTTATAAATTCTCTTCCCAATTTAAAATATGAAAAAGCACTCTGAATTGCAGAAATGCGGTTTAGGGTGCTTTTCTGTTTAAGGGGCACTATTCTGAAAGCTTGGGTTTCATTATCAAAATAATGGTACTGATTATAGCAGTACATTCTAATCTCAAATTCCTAAGAAGTAAACTAAGTCTAAAACCCCCTTGCATCGCATAGGACAAGAGGGTTTTTTATATAAATGGAGTAGGAGACTAGGAGGTATTTTATGTTTACACCAAAAGAACTGAAAGACTTAAAAAAAGTGGATCCTCTTGCAGTAAATCTTGATGATTTGATTGATATTAATGATGTTGAAATACAAATGCAACTTCCAAGAGAAGAACGAATTGCGGATTTTATAAGACAAATTAAGAATCCATATTTATTTAAGTGTGGGAATGTCGTTGTTAAGATTGAATTTTCTCAGGCAGAGGTAACTCTGACTGAGCGAATGAAGCAATATATGAGATTGAAGTAGTGACCCAAGATTTTTCTGAGCACAAAAAAGCAGTTTTACCCTTGTTTACTGCCTATTTATACAAATTAGGGAGGGTTTTTATGTTTGGCAATGAAACGCCGAAAGCGTATCGGGCGGGAATTTATTTGCGTTTATCAAAAGAAGATGGAGACAAAATTGAAAGCAATAGCGTACAAACCCAAAGAGCATTGATTCATTCATATATAAAAAACAAAACGATATTCAGTTAGTCAGTGAAAAAATTGATGATGGTTTTAGTGGAGTTACTTTTGATAGGCCGGCATTTCAGGAACTTCTGGAGGAAATCAAACATGGGGTTGTAAATTGCGTTATTGTGAAAGACCTCTCTCGTTTTGGCAGGAACTATATTGAAGCAGGGAAATATATTGAGCAAATTTTCCCTTTTTTAGGGGTACGATTTATCTCAATTAATGACAATATTGATACAGCTAAAGAAAATGGTTATACAAATAGCATGATTGTCCCATTTAAAAATTTATTAAACGATGCTTATAGTCGGGATATTTCAATAAAAGTTAGGTCTCAATTGGAAATGCGGCAAAAGCGTGGTGACTTTGTAGGGGCATTTCCTGTTTATGGATATATACGTGATGAAGAGAATAAACATAAGCTGAAAATTGATGAAACTGCGGCAGAGATCGTTCGGAATATATTTGCTATGCGCATGGATGGATATAATAATTTATACATTGCCGATTATCTTAACCGTTTAGGGGTTCCCTCTCCCATGGAATATAAAACATTAAAAGAAGAGGGTTTTTTTACTTCATTTAAACTGAATCCAAAGGCAAAATGGTCTCCTATGGCTGTGGACCGTATATTAAAAAATGAGCTATACACAGGAAATATGATTCAAGGGAAAGAAACAACGTTGAATTATAAAACGAAAAAAAGGATGGGGAAATCCAAAAAAGATTGGATACGAGTTGAAAATACCCATGATGCCATTATTCCCAAAGAGGATTTCGCCATTGCACAGCAAATGATGTTAAATGATACAAGAACGTCTCCCCAGAGAGACAGTCTTTATTTACTTTCAGGAATGCTAAGGTGCGGTGGTTGTGGAAGCGGTATGGTTCGGAAAATTGTGAAGGCAAGGGGAACTACATATACCTACTATATTTGTGCGAAAAATAAAGAAGATAAAAAGGAATGTTCCAGCCATAGAATCCGAGAGGATGCTGTTTTAGAGGCTGTGTCGGTATTATTGCAAAAGCACAAGGCTATTTTTAATCAGTTAAATGGGGAAAGCATTGCATGGAAGTATGCTTCAAATGAACTTGAAATACAAAAAATATCGGAGCAGATAAGCTGTAAAAAAGAGGAATTACAAAAATATCAGGCCTTAAAAAATTACATATATGAAGATTATAAAGATGGTACTTTGACAAAGACTGAGTATCAAAATATGAAGGCGTATTATGAAAAAATATGTACAGAGACTGAACAATGCATGCATTGTTTAAAACTGGAAAAAGAAAATTTAGAGAATGAGAACTTTAAGAAAAAATCATATAGAATAGAAGCTCAAGCAAGAGATTTTTCTGTGGAATTAAGAAGGTCTGCTTTGGTTTTGATGATAGAGAAAATCATTGTTTTGGATGGGAAAAAAATAAAAATGGTATTGCGTTATCAGGATGAATTTTTCATAAATAGTGAAGGCTGAAATAAGAAAGTCGGAACCCAAAAAATCTTTTTATTTCTGTGTAAAGGGGAAATAAAAATGGCAAGAAAAAGCAGAAAAAATTTGGAACATGAAGTGTTACAAGAACCAATGCACTATCACACAGGTATCTATGTGAGGCTTTCTGTTGAGGATACTCTTTCTGAGGGTAGCTCTATTGAAAATCAAATTTTACTAGGACGAAAATTTATAGAGGAACAGAAAGACCTAATTTTCTTTGATAGTTATATTGATAACGGACAAACAGGCACTCATTTTAATAGGCCTGCTTTTTTAAGGTTGATGGAGGATGTGGAAGCGGGGCGAATTCAATGTGTAATTGTCAAAGATTTTTCGAGATTTGGTAGAAATTATCTCCAAGTAGGAGAGTATTTGGAGAACATATTTCCCCGTAAAAAAGTAAGATTTATTTCTGTGAATGATAATTTTGATAGCAATTTTAAAGGGAATCAAGATGATTTGATTGTACCGCTAAAATCTATATTACATGATAGCTACGCAAAAGACATTTCTAAGAAAGTTAGCACCTCCATAGATGTAAAGAAAAAAAATGGTAATTTTATGAGCGGAAAGCCTCCTTATGGTTATATCCGTTCAAAAACCCATCCATATAAGTTAATCATACAAAAGGAAGCGGCAGAAATTGTGAAAAAAATCTTCTGCTGGAGAATTGAGGGCTTAGGTGTTTCTGTCATTGCTGCAAGATTGAATGAAATGGGAATCCCTACTTGGGGGAAGCTTCATTTGAAGCAGTGGAATCAAACAGATAAAGACTTTTGGTATGGCTCTACGGTTACGAATATTTTGAAAAATCCCTGTTATCTGGGTTGTCTTGTGGAACGTAAATCAGAGAAGGTGTTATACAAGGGTGGGGTGTCCAGAGTGATTCCCCAGGAAGAATGGAACATGATTGAACACACCCATGAACCAATAATTTCTCCAGAAACATTTTATCAGGTTCAAAGAATCATGAATCAAAGGGGTGAGAAAATTTGACTCCGACAATTGGGATATATCTCCGTCTTTCCGATGAGGATGAAAACGGTAAGGAAAGCGACAGTATAAAAGGGCAAAGGGAAATCATTCATGATTACTTATTAAAAAATCAATACCTTGCATCATATGAAACATTGGAGTTTTGCGATGACGGTTTCAGTGGTACAGATTTTCAACGTCCGGGGGTAACAGAACTACTTAGACGTGCCCAAGACGGAGAAATTTCTTGTATCATCGTTAAGGATTTTTCCCGTTTTGGTCGAAATTATATTGAGGTAGGCAACTATTTAGAACAGGTCTTTCCTTTTTTAGGCATTCGTTTTATATCAGTAAACGATAATTTTGATAGCGATAAGGTTTCTAATAATGGGGAGTTCATTGGTAGAGCATTTCAGAATTTAATTTATGACCTTTATAGCAGAGACCTCTCTGTGAAAATTTCCACTGGGAAACGTGTAAAGGCAGAACAGGGAAAGTTTATCACTGCCTTTGCACCCTATGGCTATCAGAAATCCAAGGAGCAAAAGCTTGTTGTTGATGAAGAGTCAGCACCTGTTGTGGAAAGGATTTTTGATTTGGCTTTACTGGGGATACCAAAGGCAGAAATTGCCCGCATGCTGAATAGAGAGCAGGTACCCAGTCCCTTATTGCTGCGAAAAATTCGAAAAGAAAAGCTTTTCTGCCATTGTGTAAATGAGGAATATTTGTGGCATCCTGCAACAATATCAAAGATTTTGAAAGACCAACGATATATAGGGGATGGCATATACGGACGGGTGAAACCAAAGGAAGTAGGTAGTAGATTGGGGAGAAATGTACCAAAAGAGGAATGGATGATTGTATCTAATGCCCATGAAGCAATTGTGAAAAAAGAAGTCTTTGAAAAAGTAAAAGCTGGGTTTAAAAACTATCATGCAAGAGAAAACGCCGAGGTATATCCGCTATGGAAAAAGGTTCGGTGCGGTGTTTGTAATCACGGAATACCCAGAAAAGCTTCCCACAAAAAAAATAAGGCGGACTCTAAGTCAACCTACTGCTGCACTGCCTCAAGGTATTCAGATCGTTTTTCTTGCTATTGTGAAAAGATTGAGGAATACTGTATTACAAGTGCCATTTTAGACTGTTTCAATCAATTATCAGCATTAACGTATGATGAGGAGTTGGATATACAACATCGCCAACAAGTAGAAGAAAAGATTCAAATTGCTCAGAGGCTAATTGTGCAAAATGAAAGGAAACTAAAACAAATAGCCGTTGCCCAGATAAAGCAATATGAAGCATATAGAGACAGTAATATAGATAAGCAGATATTTGTAGAAAAAAAAGCTGAGATACAAAGAGAACTTGGGGAAACAAAGAAAGCATTGCAAGGTGAAAATATTAGGCTGGGTGAATTGCAACAAGAATTAGAAGAGGCATTAGATAAGAAAAGGCCTTATTTGTTATCAAGCTTAACCAGAGAAGCAGTGGAGACTTTTGTTAATGAAGTAATGATTGAGAAAAATGGTTCTATTCGAATAGTCTGGAGTTTTAGAGACGTTTTTTAGGAAAAAGATGAAATATGAAATTAAGTACAGTCATTCATGCATGCACAATAAGGATATGCAAAATGTTTAGCCCTATAATATCAGAAGAGTATGATCGGGATATTCCTAAGCGTTCAGCAATTTCTTGTTGGGTTAAAATGTCTTGATTGGATAAACCATATCGTAGGATAATTACTGTCCTTTCCCTGGGGGTGAGGACTGTTTTTATTGCGTTTAACATTTTTTCTGATTTAATGGAAAAATCGATGGCTTCCACAAAATCCGGATTGTCACTATTGATGATATCCAGCATGACAATTTCATTTCCGTCTCGATCGGTGCCGATAGGTTCGTGGAGAGAAATATCGTTTTGATATTTTTTTCCACTTCTTAGCCACATGAGCAATTCGTTTTGCACACACTTTGCGGCGTATGACACGAGCCGCACATTTTTTTCTACGTTATAGGAATCTACGGCTTTGATGAGACCGATAATGCCTATTGAAATGAGTTCTTCGGGTTCTCTTGCACTGCCGGAATATTTTTTTGCGATGTGAGCCACTAATCGAAGGTTATGAAGAATCAACTTATCTTTAGCTTCTTTTTTTTCTTCCTGGGTTCCTGATTGATAAAGTTTTAAATAGTAGGCCTCATCTTCTTTTGATAGTGGTTTTGGAAATGCGCCGGAAGAGGAAAAGGCAAATAAAAATGGCAAAACAGCAAAAAAAGCGAACATACACTCACCCCCGAAAGATTGAAAATGCTCTGAAACCATGGTATAGATTTATTGTATGTTGCAATTTTGTGTTGCGTGCGTGTCTGAAAAAAAGTTTTTATGTCCTTTTTTTCGAGGACATGTCGTGACAAGGGAGAATTTGATGATGGATTTTGAGAGCAGAGGTCAAAAAATCATGTATAGTTATTAAGGAAGGAGGAATTTCATGGAGCTAAAATTTTTAAAACGGAACAGAACACTGATTATCAAAATAGACGGAGAGATTGACCATCATACTTGTGAGGTTTTGCGAGGGGAAACGGATCGTGCTTTTGAAAAGATGGGAGGGAAAAATATTATTTTCCGCATGGGAGGCGTTTCTTTTATGGACAGCTCCGGGATTGGCGCAATCATTGGACGGTATAAAAATATCCAAAGGCTGGGAGGCAGAATTGCAGTTGCGGAAGCGAATGAAAGAGTTGAGCAGATTTTTCGTCTATCAGCGATGCAATCCCTTATTCCATCATTCCCCAATATAGATTTGGCTTTGGAATATGTGGAAGGAGGGAAGAATTAATGGAATATGAAAATGCTTTTCGCGTGTTTTTCGCCGCAAAATCTCAAAATGAAGGCTTAGCAAGAATTATGACGGCGGCATTTTTATCTCAATATGACCCCACGTTATCAGAAATAACTGATGTAAAAACGGCAGTATCCGAGGCGGTTACAAATGCCATTATTCATGGGTATGAGAATAAAACCGGTGAGGTTGAGTTGTTTTGTGGTTACAGCCAAGGAAAGATTTACATAGAGGTTGCGGATCAAGGAATGGGGATTGCCGATATCAATCAGGCAAGAGAACCCTTATTTACCTCCAAACCTGAGTTGGAGCGTTCGGGTATGGGATTTACCATTATGGAAACCTTTATGGAAGGAATCAGAGTAGAAAGCAAACAAGGAGAGGGTACTAGAATTTTTATGGAGAAAACATTGACTACGGAATGAGGGGATGCCATGGATAGGACACAGGAACTCATTCGGCAGGCAAAAGAAGGAGATCGGCAGGCGAAGGAGACACTATTACAAGAGAATGCCGGCTTGGTATGGAGTGTTGCCAGGCGTTTTCAGGGTAGAGGCGTAGAATTGGAGGATCTTTATCAAATCGGATCAATTGGACTGCTAAAATGCATTGAAAAATTTGATTTTTCCTATGAAGTGAAATTTTCAACCTATGCCGTTCCTATGATTATTGGCGAAATTCGCAGGTTTCTAAGGGATGATGGAGCAATCAAAATAAGCCGAAGCTTAAAGGAACTTGCTGCAAAGGCAAAAAGAATGCAAGAGAAGCTTCAGCAGGAGACCAACAGAGAGGTAACCTTGCAGGAACTGGCAGCCGCACTGGAGGTTGAGGTTGAGCAGCTCATTCCCGCCTTGGAAGCAAAAAAAGAGGTGGAGAGTCTGAATGCGCCCATTGCCCATGAGGAAGATTTGCAGGTGCAGGACAAGCTGGCGGCTAAGGAGGATGGGGAGCAGGTAATTAATCGAATTTGCCTCATGGAGGCGTTGGATAGCCTTGAGGCAAAGGAGAGACAAATTATTGTTCTTCGCTACTTTGAAGACCGCACACAAACGGAGGTCGCAAAGCGCATGGGTATTTCGCAGGTTCAGGTTTCACGCATTGAAAAAAAAGTTTTGGAGCGTATGAGGAAGCGACTGTCCAGTGAATAATATAGCAGCAGAACGATATCTATCAGAGGAATGGAAAAAAGGAATGGGTTTCTTTGGAGGAAGACGCATACAATTAAAATTGAGTGAAAATCAAATGTTATTTTATGAAGATGACCGATGAAATAAAGAGTGAAATTCCTTTTATTTCTTGTGTTTTTAATGTAATACAATAGAAAGGTATATGAATTTTATGAATCTATAATATAAACTCAGTTAAGGATATGGGGGCAGTATTTGTCACGTAAATATGAACAAGAGCTCATGGAAAGCATATTATGCTGTCATGAGCTCATTTTTTTTAAATTTTAGTTATAATTTTTTACCGCATTTGGGACAATAGGTATATTCAGGTGATAGTAAAAAGCCGCAGTCAGGGCAATATGTGTTGTAGTTTTGCTCCATACCCACTATTTCTAAATCATCTTCCCTTAAAGTTACGTTTTCTCCTCGCTCAATGGATTTTCCAATTTCATGGGGAATGGAGAAAGTCGTTTGACAGCAGCTTGAAACGGCATAATATTTTTTTCCCCATTTGAACAAAGGAATAAAGAAAAAACTAAAATATGTGTAAATCATAAAAACAGAAACACTGCCGTAGCGCCCGCATTTTTTGCATATTAGAGTTTGTAAAAAGCCCAAATCTTTTTGGCCTTGGGCGATTCCCCCGATAAAAATCATAAAAAGAGCACATCCTTTGAAATATTTAATGAATTTATTTTACTTCTTATGGCTAACATGATAAAATATTTCCATAAAATTTGCAAGCTTTTCCGAAAGGAGGTAGTTTAAATGAAGGTTGCCCGTTTGGTAATGAGTGCGGTTTCTTTGGCAGTTTCAGCTGCACTTTTGACTTTATCCATTATTGATATGCTCTGTTCCGAAGAGTACTAAGATGAATTGTTTTTCCTCACGTGGGAAAAATAAAACTATGCTGTTAATATGAAATAACAGAAAATTAAGAAGCAAAATGCCGTTTTTTCTTTTTAAAAGTAGAAAAATGTGGTATCATGTTAATAGATAATTGTTATGCCGAAATTTACAATTGTCTATTAAAAACGAGGAGGAATTTATATGGTAAAAGTAGGTATTAACGGATTTGGCCGTATTGGTCGACTGGTATTTCGTGCAGCGATGGAGCGTGGGGACGCTGATGTTGTTGCCGTAAATGATCCATTTATCGATGTGGAATACATGATCTATATGTTAAAGTATGATACAGCTCACGGTCGGTATAATGCGAAAATGGAAGAAAAAGATGGTAAGCTGATTGTAAATGGTAAGGAAATTATTGTTTATAACTGCATGGATCCTAAGGAAATTCCTTGGAAAGAAGCCGGCGCTGAATATGTTTTGGAATCAACCGGTTTGTTTACAACGATGGATAAGGCAGCAGCTCACTTTAACGGCGGGGCGAAGAAGGTTGTTATTTCTGCACCCTCTGCAGATGCGCCAATGTTTGTTATGGGTGTAAATCATAACACCTATACAACAGATATGAAAATTGTATCCAATGCTTCCTGTACAACAAACTGCTTGGCACCTCTAACGAAAGTTATTAATGATAACTTTGGTATTATTGAGGGCTTAATGACAACTGTTCATTCTCAAACTGCAACACAAAAAACTGTAGATGGACCTTCTAAAAAGGACTGGAGAGGCGGACGTGCCGCTTCTGCAAACATTATTCCTTCTTCTACAGGTGCAGCAAAAGCGGTAGGTAAGGTTATTCCTGAGATGAATGGGAAATTAACAGGTATGTCTTTCCGTGTTCCTACAATTGATGTTTCTGTGGTTGATTTAACCTGCAGATTAGAGAAGCCTGCAACCTATGAAGAAATTAAGGCTGCAATTAAAAAGGCTTGTGAAAACGAAATGAAGGGCATTATGGATTATACGGAAGACGATGTTGTTTCCTCCGACTTTTTAACCGATGCACATACATCTATTTTTGATGCAAAGGCGGGTATTGCACTGAATGATAATTTTGTTAAGCTTGTTAGCTGGTATGACAATGAATGGGGCTATAGCAATAAAGCACTGGATTTGATCATTCATATGAACAGTGTTGACAACGCATAATAAAAAAATAAATTGAATGAAGATAAGCTCCCTTTCTTCACAAAAATAGTGAAGAAGGGGGCTTCTGCTATAAAGAGTTATACAAAAATACAAGCTTAAAACTTGTTAAAGACGGGTAATGAAAAGAAATTAAATTAAACTGCTAGTTTTATTTTCTGAGAGATTTTTTTCGTTTAAAAAAGAGTAAATATAATATAGGACAAAAAACGTCCCACAAATTTATGCAAAAATAAGGTTTAGGACGAAAAACGTCCCGCTTTCATATCTAGTTTTCATAAACTTAAAAACATAAAATGGAAGGATTCTGGTTAGAGTTCTGAAAATTATTTATTTGCTGATTTTCAGCTTTTTTTTTTGCTAATTGTGCTACAATATTCATTGCAGAATAGTTTTTCGAACAATGAGAGGGGATACACTAATGGCAATTAAGGTTGGTATCAATGGTTTTGGGCGGATCGGCAGAGTTGTTTTCAGAGTTTTAATGAACCGTCATGACGAATTTGAACTTTGCGGCATAAATTTAAGAAATGCTGAGTTAGACTATATGGTTTATCAGTTAAAATATGATAGTGTTTTTGGACGCTTTAATGGAGAAATTGAAATCGGAGAGAATTGTATCATCGTCAATGGTAAAAAAATTCGTGTATTCAGTGAGAGTGATGCTGGCTTAATCCCTTGGGCAGAATGTGGTGCAGAGTATATTATTGAATCCACAGGGGCATATAATACAGTTTTAAAAGCAGGATTACATAAAATTGGAGGAGCAAAAAAAGTAATTTTAACTGCTCCATCTAAGGATGATGTTATGCCGACCTTTGTAATGGGTGTAAATCATTTGGAATATAAGAAAGAACAGGATATTGTATCCAATGCTTCTTGCACAACAAACTGTTTGGCACCGCTGGTAAAAGTTGTTCATGATAACTTTGGCATTGAGCAGGGTTTGATGTCTACCATTCATTCTGCTACGGCAAAGCAAAAGGCAGTAGATGCCAGAGCGGGACGAGACTGGAGAACAGGACGTTCTGTTTTTGGAAATATCATTCCATCTTCAACGGGAGCAGCAAAAGCAGTTGGACGTGTTATCCCCGAATTGCAGGGCAAACTGACTGGTATGTCTTTCCGTGTACCTACAAATGATGTTTCTGTAGTGGATTTGACGGCAAGGTTAAAAACACCTGCTACCTATGAGCAAATATGCGAAAAGCTGAAAGAGGCTTCCAAAACAACAATGAAAGGTATTATCAGTTACATGAACGATGAAATCGTTTCTTGTGACCTTTTGGGAGACCCCAACACCTGTATTTTTGACGAAAAAGCCGGAATCATCCTGGATGATAACTTTGTAAAATTAATTGCGTGGTATGATAATGAATGGGGTTATAGTAATAAAGTTGTTGATTTAATTGCCCATATGTATTCTGTGGATAACCAGTGAAATCAGTAAATTTTGAGTTTTTGTAAACTTTATATTTATTAATACTAAACCTCTATTATGATAATCATTAATTTAGTATGATAAGCACTAAAGTTGTTTAAAAATCAATTATGATAATGAAATAGTCTTTTCCTTTTGTTAAAAACTAGCGAGAGGAAGGGACTATTTTTATGGATTTAAGAACAATAGCAAATGAATATTTATTTGAGTGTGAGTACAAAAAGTTCTCTCCAAGAACATTAAGAATTTATAATTTGCACATAAATTATTTGATTGATTATTTGAATCAGAAAGGGATTACTGAAGTTGAGGATGTAACACCACAGCACATTAAGCAATATCTTATGGCAAAACAAAGAGCTAGAAATAAGCCAAATTATATCAATAGTATCCTAAGCACATATAAAACAATGTTTAGATATTTTTACAAGGAAGGTTATATTGATAACATTCCAACAGAAGAAGTCGGAAGTATTAGAAAAGAAAAAGTAATAATCAGAACCTTCACTAAAGAGGATATAAGAAAAATGCTTGAGTACTATAACGGAAGAACCTTTTTGGATGTTAGAAACAAGACTATCATTGCAATGTTTTTTGATACTGGGATTAGGTTGTCTGAATTAATAGATTTAAAAGAGGAAGATATTAAAGATGATTATATATTAATCAAGTGTGGTAAGGGTAGCAAAGATAGGGTTGTACCTAAAAGCCCATTTCTTGCGAAGTATATCTTTAAATATCAAGTCATAAGAGAAGAACGCTTTATGGATAGAAATTTAATTGAAAAAGAATTTTTTCTCAGTAAGAACTGTAGAAAACTTTCACGGGAAATGGTGGAGAGAATTGTAAAAGATGCAGGAGAATATGCAAACGTATCAAAAGATATAAGGGTTTCGCCCCATACTTGCAGACATACCTTTGCTCATATGCAACTAATGAACGGATTGGACATTTATTCACTCAGTAGACTATTAGGGCATGAAAATGTCTCAATAACACAAATATATCTGAATGGCATTAAAGACGATGATGTGATTTATCAGAGTAAGAAAACAAGTGTACTAATGAATTTATAGTTAATAAAACCAATACCCCTTTTAAAGCATTTATACAGCTTTCTAAGGGGTTATTTTTTACCCTATGAATTAGTCACCTGTGCTATCAAAATTTTCTACGCTAATGTATACGTTAGATATGCGGGGTAAAAATGGAAGTCTGAAGCATAGCCTATAATTTTGACTGAACACGATTTCGTGTTGACACTAATGATTATCTTAGTACGAATTTCGTTCTGACATTGTAAAGGGGTAGCCGAAACGTCCATACCCCAAAATAGGGTATCATCTAAAGCTATCAATACTATTGATGAATTAACTGAAAAAGGTATCGGTGTTTTACAGACCCTCACACTAAACAATGTTTACTTTGATTTCTTTACCTATATCCTTAGGGAAAATACACGTTTTCCACCTCTAATTTCAACGATAATACTTTTCTTGAGCAATTCATTACTTACAATATTACAATCAATTCTAGGGTGATATATTGCATTTTAAGTCAAGGCTATTTTTGATTCACCTTCAAAGGGGTATCAATCTTTTATTGATTTGACTTTGAAATCAAACCAATTTAAACCCCTCGTACAAAATATACGAGTGCTGCATGAAATTTAATGCACCATGTCTATATTAAACTTTCACGTTCCCCCTTCAAAGGGGTATCGGTATAACACCGACACCTCCCCGTTTTGGGGTACTCGGTGAGACAACCAAATGGCAGTCTCTAACGAGTCCAAGATTGGATTGGTTAATCAGTTACCCTCAAAGTGAGGGGTACTCAGCACGAAATCGTATTCAGTACTTACCAGTTTGTCTACTACTTAACCTCGATTCAATCCAGTAAAATCCCCATTATAGCGATTCCAACATTATTTTGTTGTCTGTACTTAAGTAGCTTATAGCGATTCCAACATTATTTTGTTGGATTTGCTATTTAAATAAGTATTAATCATTAGATAAGTATTAATCATAATTTTAACCACTCCTTTCGGAGGTGATTAACATCTGTACATTTATCTTCTTCTTTTGTTCTATTTTTTACCCATTGGATAATCAAGCAATAAAAAAAGGTGCTATTCAAAATAGTACCTTTTACTTATATAACTCATCTTCATCAATTTCAATTTTTCCATGTTCATTTTCATATTCGGAAACTGCTTTTTCAATTAAATATTCAATTTGCATAGCAATAGAGCGTTTGTTTTGTTCTGCTAAAAATTTAATCTTTTCAAAATTATCATTTTGCATTCTCATAGTGAATGCTCTTTTTTCGGTTGCCATTCTAAACACTCCTTAGTATTCATTCTGACATCATTATAAATCAAAAATAAATAAAAATCAATATTGCATATTGACATCACTATGAAATATGAGTATTATAATAATCAAAGTGACATCACTAAGAAATAAAAGTGAATAATCTGTTTTATACATAAAGGTTTGAAAGCATACAATTTCCTTGTTTTAGCATTTCTTTTTTTTCGGAAATGTGAGAACTAAATAATATAAGGTGTAATGAGCCGATGCACAAAATCATTCGCAGTAATTCCCTAAACTGTACTAGGGATTATATGCGTCAGTGAGATTTCAGTCTTATGCAAACTCACAATAACTAAAGAATAAGAGGGTGGAACGGTATAAGAGGATATAAGCTGACAAGGGGATATACCTACTTGGCTATTAGGCTTATTAGCAAAAGCTAAACTCGTACAGGATTAAGCGACGGGCAATGGCTCCAGAGTGATATTAAATAGAGGTATCTGTCCCGACATTGGGAAAACTCTATTTTCGCTCAAAACAATCCACCTGAATGATATTTTTAAAACCAATGTTGTCAAGCGTAAATTAAACTTTTTTATCCTAAAGGAGGACAAACACAATGAATACAGCAATGAACGCAAACAGAGCAGAACAAGAAGCAATGGGCTATGAAGACTTGCTAGACATTATAGAAGCACAAAATTTTCTTATATCTGAACTTCAAAAGGATATTGACAAACTTCACAAGGAAAAAGAGAAGTTACTATCAGTACCGCCAGTAATTGAGAATGGGGTAGTGGTACAATTGGGGAGGAGTTTTTATTAATGCTTATTAGAAAGTACAAAATACATCGTCAAAGTTTGGTCGCAGAGTCGGGAAACCTTCCATAAACACTTGTAAGATGAATATAAAAAGGGTACACATTGTAAAGGTGCTACCCCAAAACAGGGTATACCTAAGTCGTTCACAACGACTTGTCAGGTACAACGGGGAATTCAAGCTGTCGGGTTTCACGACACCTGAAACGGTAGATATGTAGGTGGGTAACGAAATGCGACATACCCCATGTGTGATATTTAATACACACTATCATGTTGACGTTATTTGTCGAAAAATAATTTGTTAGCAGTCATTTACAACGAGTGCTAACAGGAGTATTATATTAGCGTAAGGAGAACAAATATTCTTTAGTTGGTAAGTAAAGAAAGTGGTGATGTAAATGACCTAGCGAAGTACATAAGAATTAAGTAGAAATGTATTATTAGTCACTGTCAAAAGAGTTAATTAAAAAAGGAGAACAATTTATGGACAACAAAAAAATGATGGAACTTAAAAGAAAAATTTTAGTAACAATGGAAAATATGAAAGAATCAGAAGATTATAATGGTGCGAAGTATCCAATTATTCAACCAGATGATGCTAATGGTTATAACTTGGAAATGATAAAAACTGCATTAGAAGAGATGCTCGTAGATAGACATATAACAGATGGTTTTACAAAAACAATAATTAAAGTTGAAGAAAAACTTTTTGACATAACTAGAGATGGTTTGCAATTAGCAGAGCATTGGAGTAATGATGATAGATGGAAAAATGCAATGGAAGTTTGTAATTACCTTGGTGATTTCAGTACTAGAACTATTCATATGGTATATGACGAACTTGAGAGAAAAGATGTATTGGCTTATATTGACAGTACACAAAAATAAAAAGCTGCCAATATCTAATATACTGACAGCCTAGCCACTCACCATAGGATGAATGATATGTATTAATTTTCTGATAAATCATTATAACATATCATTTAATCTTATGGAAGATTAAATTTATAAAAATTTGATAACCACATAAAACCACAATTTCAAAAGGAGAAAAATGGAAATACAAGAAACTTGGAAACCAATAAAAAACGTAGAATTGCTGGAAGGATTTTCAGCAAGTAATAAAGGTAGAATTAGATGTGATAAAGGTTACAAAAAGAAAGGCGCAAAAAGATATACATTTATTATGGAGCAACATATTGAAAAATCATTATGTAAACATGACACATATATTCTTTTTAAACGAAAAAAATTTTGGGTGAAAAGTTTAGTTGCCAATGCTTTTGGATTATCAGGAACAAAAGAAAAATATATTTTGAAACAGATAGATATGAACCCATGGAACAATTCACCAGACAATTTAATCTTTGTTGATACTTGTACCAATATTGCACTTAAAAGAATTAATCCCTCTAAAATAGATTTGAATGATGCAAAGCTGAAAAAGGAAATAGAAGAAGTAAAACATGAATTACATGAATTTTTAGGTTATAGAAAACGAAGAGCAAAGGACACAGATGTAAGATATAAATATCAACCAAAGCATCCTTTGACAAGTAATTTCAAGTATGTTTTACTAGGGAATTTCTTTAATGATTATGATGACTATGATTCTTGGGATGGCGATGATGAAATGATGAACCCCTATAATGGAGATTTTTGAAAAATCCATTGAAACCCTTGAAAATACAGCAAAAACTAATATTTTTGTTTCCCTACATATTGTGGAGAGCAAGTAATCAAAAAGAAAAATATTTTAATTCTCGTAATTAGAAAATCTTGCAAACCTAGTAAAATCAAGGATTACAAGTATTTTTATTTTTATCTATATTATGGTAATAGTAAATAAAATTTTGCATAATTTTTCAGCTTTAGGGGACAAAAAAATGAGGTAGTCTAGTCTAAACACCTATAAAATGTAGGTTTTTCAAGGGTTAGCAACCATTTTCAAAAACAGAGATAATGACAATAAGGGGACGAGCAAAAAGTGTAATAAAAGATGTGAGAATGCAATTTGTGAATCCCCAATTATAGCGAAATAGAAAACCCTAGTTTTCGTTGATATTAAGCCATTTGTGGACAATTCATTTTTTCTGTATATTAGGGTAAAGGTGAAAAATATATCAGATGTGCTGATTGTGGGATATTAGTTAGACGAAACACAAATAACCAAAAATATTGTAAAGCTTGTGCTTATGATAAGCAATTAGAACGAAATCGTGAATATAAATCAAATTTAGCAATTTAGGATATATTCTAAAATTCTTATAAATCGTCTACATCCTTTGATTTTACAGGCTTTTCTGGACATGCATTTTCAAATTGAGATTTTCCTATATGGTAATAGTATATATAAATTGTCACGATGATTAGAATTAAAATTTTTGCTTGCAACCCTTGATTTCTCTAGCTTTACAGGTGATACCTAACAAGACTGAGATTTTCCTATAAGGTAGAGAGTATAAAATGTAACGATATGTCCCACGAGGTTCTTCACCCACAACTCATGGATTATTTTAAACGACTAAAAATAAAATAGTCCACATTTTATGGGTTTTAAAATACCGCTACTATGGAGGACATATTTAGAAAATTTAATAGTAACGTTTATCCAACCATTAAGAGAAATAACTCTTAGTGGTTTTTTATTGTCCAAAAATCGGAGGTGCCAGTTTCGGCACATGCGATGCGTTTCCGAAAAAAAAGAAATGCACAATATGCATATCCAAAAGTCGACTATCCCGACAATTCAAAAGTATACCAAAGATACTTTAGAATTCTAATGTGACAATTAGTAACTTTTCGGATGTCTGAATTACCGACAACCAAACTCACCACACAAGAAAGGAGGACTCCCCATGAACAAAGATTCAATCGTAATTTTCACAGCCAAAGCAGCACGAAAGTTATTGAAAGAAGGTTTTACCATGATTGATATTAAACCAGATAAGAATGATATTGACGGCAAGAGAAGTGTATTCGTATTCGAGTACAGTAAAGAATTAATGGAGAAGTTAATGGAGAAGTGATTTTAAAACACAAAAGGAGCGAATCAAAAATGACAAACGAAATTAAAGTAATGCAAGATGATGAAATTAAAGTAATGACAAAGGAATTTATTAGACTTAAAGACGCAACAATGAACAATGTTATTAAAATGGGTGAAATCTTAATCAAAGTAAAAGAATCACTTCCACATGGTAAATTTGGAGAATGGCTTGAAAATGAAGTTGATTTTAGCCAACGTACAGCGAACCAATTAATGAAAATTACTCGTGAGTTTGGTTCAAATTCGCAAGCGATTTCTAATTTGGATTCAACAAAGTTATATCTTTTAGCTGAGTTACCAGTAGATGATAGAGAAGATTTTATGAATGAAAATGATTTGCAAAACATTTCCACAAGAGAAATGAAAGAGAGAATTAAAGATTACAAGAAGAATGTAAATGATTTCTGGAACATTGTTGATAGAACACTTGATGAGAATACATATGAAATTTTTGTCGACGAGTTAAAACCATTTCCAAATCATGATTTTTATTTTCCAGAAATGAAAGGAAGAAATTATTTAAATTTTCTTACTAGCATAGAAAAATATGGAATCATTCAACCAGTAATTATTACTCGTGATAATACTATTATTTCTGGACACCAACGTGTTAGAGCGTGTAAAGATTTGGGAATTGTAACAATACCAGCACATTATTTACATAGCGAAAATAAACGCAACTATTCATTAAATGATTTATTGTTAGATGATTTCTTATCTTCCAATTTTCATACTAGAACATCTATTTTTTGGTTAGCCGTTGCTTGGCGTGAATTTTATTTTGGTGACAAAGAGAAGTCTCAAGAATATATGGACAAGTTCGTTAATGAAGGTGATGAAATTGACAAGAAACTTGATGATTGGATGGAAGAAAAACGTCAAGAAATTGCTCAATTAAAAGCAAAGCATAACTAAGACAGATAAATATAATATATCTCCCTGTCCAGTTATTCAGTAATTGGATAGGGTGATTTTCAAAAAAAGGAGACTAAACACATGAGCCAAAAAAAGTATATTTACAATCCCACACAAGCAAGATACTACATTGAACATGGTGTATTGCCATTAGATGTAGACATCCATTATGGAACGATGAAAAAGTTTTGGGTATTCGACACAGCCGCCAGTGCAAAAGTATATGACATGTGGTGTATCAAGTGTGAGGAATTCAAGAGAAATAAGAAAGGATAAGATTATTGTAATATGGTTAAATCAGAAAAAGTTAAGACGGGGCATAATGTAATTGATATTACTACTGGTGAAATCATCATGGAATTATGCGAGGGTGACAGAATTGTTACCAAACAACAAGATGAACACGTTGCAGAATACATAACTAATTTTAACAAAACAGTTCCATTTGTCAAAGTATACCTTTGTGACTGCAATGAATTATATGAGGAATTAACAGGCACAGAGGTTATAACAATTAGTACACTTATTAACTACATATCATACAACGACAACATATTAAGAATTAATGATAAACCTATGAAAATAACAGATATTGCAGACATAATACATAGAGATTATACCAACGTAAAAAAATTAGTTGCATCATTAGAGAAGAAAGATGTCATAAAAAAAATAAAATGGTTTGATGAAAAATGTAATAAAGAAATGAATTGTATTGCTGTCAATCCTTATTTATTTTTTCGTGGTAGAGACATAAAAAGGGGTATAGTTGAACTATTCAAAGATAGCAAATGGAGTAAAGTTTCTTACAAAAAGGGGTAAAAATTACCCCCTTTTAGAGAAAAAAAGGGGTAAAAATTACCCCCTAAATTTTCAAAGAAATGCTGTATTTACAAGCTTTACGGCCGTTTTGTCCTTCTTATATCTTATCAGAGTGGTAACAAGTGTAAAGTACAATAGTTAGGAATAATCTTAAAGGTTAATTATTTAAAGTTAAAATGTAATATCCAGAGTAAATTATCTAAATAAAAACTAAAGGTTAATACTGGCTTGTGGAACACAAGACAAGGTGTGAACTTGCTGACAAGCAAGTTTGCAGCTAAGGGTTTTAACTTATAGAGCAATCCTTATAGGGTAAACAACAAACAACTAACGATGGACACAAAGAAAGGTAAGCGTGGATTAACAGAATGAGCAATTTGCAATTTAATAAAGACTTAGAGCATGGTAAAGTAGGAGAGAAATGGTTTCATGATTTCTGCATTGACAAAGGTATTATTTGTATTAATGTAGGTACAGACGGATTTCTGGGAATTGAAAGTGGTATTGACTTCATTGTCCAGTATCAAGATGGCACGACAGCAAGATTTGATGTAAAATTTGACTCTGTAATGCACAGGTCAGGGAATATGTTTATCGAAATGTATCAGGACACAGGTAAAAAAGGTTGGTACTATAATTCCAAAGCTAACTGTTATTGTTACATTGACGAATACAATGGGATTTTATGGATGTACACTAAGAAAACGTTAGAGGAATACATAGACAGCCATAAGACTATGCTGAGAAGCATTACCAAGACTATTGATAATAGAGAGGTAACAGGCTTACTTGTAAATATCAATAAATTCTCTGTGTGGTGCGAAAATAATAATCATAGGTTGGTTAAATATGTAAGAATGCTTGATGTTGAGGACATTGACGATATTTTATAATTCAGCACTAAACATTGTTTAGGGGAGGGTGTTAAATTGCTCTCTCCTTTTTCTATACACATAAGGAGGTAAATATTTATGAGTTTTTTAACATTTTCGGTACTATGGACATTGGTAAGTATGTTTGTTGTTTCTTCATTGTTTGTTGTGCCAGTGATTATTATTATTGTAAGCTTGATTGAGTTGTTCATTAAATTTTTATATCTATCATGCAAGAAAATTTATTTTAAACTTAAGGCAGGTGTAAGTAAACATGAGAGATAATTCAAAGGTGACAATTCAGAATTTGTTGACGGTGAAAAGTATTATTACAATCTTATTGAGTGGCGTATTTTCCTATTTGGCTATTGTAGGTAGGATAACAGGAGAACAGTTCCTTACCATATTTACAGTTGTAATTGGTTTCTATTTTGGCACTCAGATTAAGAAATTGAATGACAAAGGGGATAATAACAATGAGTGATATTATCAAAGCTTGCAGAGACATTAAAGAGTTATCTCCATTGGCTCAAATAGCTTGTAATCTCTTCCTTGACGAGTGTAAAAAGGTAGGCTTGAATGTTTGCATTACTGAAACTTACCGTCCTCAGATTCGGCAGAATTGGCTATATGAACAGGGTAGAACTAGGGCAGGGAATATTGTTACATGGACAAAGAATAGTAGGCATACTGATAGAATGGCATGGGATATTTGTCAAAATGTTCGTGGCCGTGAATATTCAGATAATACTTTCTTCTCCAAGTGTGGAGAGGTTGCTAAAAGGTTAGGTATAACTTGGGGTGGTACTTGGAGTACACCAGATAAGCCGCATTTTGAGGTTAGTAAGGAATGGAAGTCACCAAAGGAGAATGAAATGGTAGAACAGGGTACAATTATTGTTGATGGTAAGGAATGTAAGGTTGATATGATTCGTAAGGACGGAATTACTTATATTAAGACTAGAGATTTTGCGGACGTGTTGGGCTTAAGGGTTGGCAATAAGGGAAGTGTGCCAGTGATTGAAAGATAATATTACAGGAGGTTAATAAAAATGTGTGTACCTTGGAGTAATGAAACTGAACGGGCTGAATGGTATAAAGATAGATGTGAATTGTATTTAAAATGGTTAGAGACAGCAGAAAAGAAAATTATTGAATTAGAAAAAGAGAATATAGTTTTTGATGTCAGAAAGGAGCAGAAAAAATGACAATTACAAAAATTGAGTTTTGTCCAATTAGTTACGAAAGATATTATGAGCAAATTCAGAATGACACTATGTTAAAACTTGATGGTTTGCCAAGAGACAAAATTCTCCTCTATTCCGACAATGTAGGGATGTTAAAATATGATGGTTTCTTTCGCTTAAATGATGAAGGGGAACTATGTATTTTTAATATCCAACACAAGAAAAAAATGTCCAATGAAAAGCAGCTAGAAATCATAAACGAATGTTTAAGGGAATTGTATTTTATGAATAGAAACAAATGAAAGGAAGTGATAGTATGGCTAACAATGAAAGAGATGTAAGAGGAAGATTCAAAGTTCATGAAGAGTTATCACCGATTCAGTTAAAAATGATTGTAGAATTATTGGATAACGGTGGTAATAAGAGGGAAGCGTGTAGAAAGTTAGGCGTATCTCGTACAACTTTGTACGGATGGATTGACAATACAATTTGGCAGGAAGAGTATAGAAGAGCGTGTGAAAGATTGTATAAGGTAAGTTTAGCTAAATACATGGATAAGCTTGATAAAATGCTCGAATGTAAGGACAATAGAACGGTAATGAAAGCGTTGGAAACTGGATTAAGGTTAAATGGATACTTGAAAACCGATTTGAACATAGAAAAAAATACCACAGAAAACATTGTAGTTTCGTTCTTTGATGGTAGTAAAGATGATGAAAATGAGGAATAAAAGCGTTCGTTTGAGGTATATTCTAAAAAATCATTTTATGAACGCTAGTTTTTGTGATAGATTCGTTGTAAATTCATACTAAAAACGTTCGTAAATAATATTGACTCTAAACGAACTATTTGCTATAATCATTCTAAGGGGTGATTGTATGCAGACTTATTTTTATATCAGAGTATCCACCAAAGAACAGAATACAGCTAGGCAAGAGGTTAAAGCTAAAGAGCATAATATACCTGTTGAGAATGTGTTTATTGAAAAGGTTAGCGGTAAGAATGTTACTGATAGAGTAATGCTCAAACGCTTAATGGACAAGCTACATAGAGGGGATAAGCTTATAGTAGAAAGTATATCAAGGTTTGCTAGGAATACTAAGGACTTATTAAGCCTAGTGGAACAGTTAAAAGAAAAGGGTGTTGAGTTTATCTCTCTTAAGGAAAGCATAGATACAACTACACCAACAGGAAAGTTTATGCTTACTGTATTTGCTGCCGTTGCTGAATTGGAAAGAGATTATATTCTGGACAGACAAAAGGAAGGTATTGCTATAGCCAAGGAGCAAGGCAAATATAAAGGCAGAAAGGCTATTGAATACCCTGTACAATGGGATAAGTATTATAAGCTGTATAAAAACAATTCACTCAAAGCAGTTGATATGATGAAGATATTAGAATTAAAAAAGACAACATTCTATAAGCTACTTAAAGCGTATGAGGGCAACTAATAATGGTTGCTCTCTTTTATTTTGCGTAGATAGGGGGGGACACCCTCATAGGGGAGTATGGGGTGGGGTGTTTTACTACCAATATTTTACGCACACGATTTTTAAACCCAAGTAGAAAGAGGTGATTACTAATTGTTAAACATAGACAAAAGAAATTTTAATCCTGTATATTTTCCCCAAATTACAGACTATTCTCACCGCTATAATGTCTATTACGGGGGACGTTCCTCTGGCAAATCTTACTTTATTGTAGACAAGCTAATCATAAAGGCATTAAGTTCAAAATGTAAAATGCTATTTATGATGAAGCAGGACAATAAAGTTGAGGACACTGTTTGGAGAATGGCACTTGATACATTACATAAATTCAAGCTTTACGATAAATGTAAAATTAATAAGTCTAACCATACAATAGAATTACCTAATGGCAGTTGGATAAAATGTGTTGGCTTGCAAGATTCGGAGCGTATCAAAGGCTATGTAAATATTGATACGGTGTGGCTTGAAGAATGTACAAACTTTTCTGTAGATGATGTGGAACTGATTGACGGTACTATCAGAGGTAAGGCGAAGAATAAAGAAATTTATTTCTCCTTTAATCCTGTAAGCAAGCAAAATTGGGTATATAAATATTTTGGATTTGACACAGGTATTATTCCAGAGGATACATTTATTCTCAAAACTACTTACAAAGATAATAAATGGTGTGATGATGCCACTATGAAACGACTTGAACGATTAAAGGAGCGTAATCCAGCTAGATATAAAATTGAAGCTGAAGGTGATTTTGCTACACTTGACAAACTTGTTATACCTTCTTATGAAGTAGAGGAATTTAATTGGAAAGACAAGCTATACAATGGAAACAACAGAACATTTCTAGCGTTGGGCTGTGATTTTGGTTATCAAGACCCGACAGCGTTTATTGCTGCCGTTGTGGATGATACAGATAAGAAACTTTATATCTTTGACGAACATTATCAGAGGGGAATGCTTAACACAGATATTGCACGAATGATTATGAGCAAGGGTTTCCACAAGGAAAAAATATTCTTTGATTGTGCAGAACCAAAGTCCATTCAAGAAATAAAGAGACTTGGCATTGACAGGGCTACACCATGCCGTAAAGGTAAAGATAGTATTAAACATGGTTTGCAGAAATTATTGCAGTATGAAATCATTGTTCATCCTTCATGTGTTCATACGCAAGATGAATTTGACAATTATTCATATAAGAAGGATAAGAATACCGATGAATATACAAGTGAGCCTTTAGACAATGGGTATTGTCATTTGGTGGATGCCTTAAGATATTCATTACAGATTGTAAAGAAGAAAGCCAACATATTAACCATAAAATTATAAAGGGGTGAAACATTGTATTACCTAGACAAAAACATAGCACTAACTATTGAAAGAATAGAAAAATATATAGAAGATTTCAAGTTTCGTTATCAGCCACGATTGCTGAAGAATAAGCGGTATTTTGACTGTAAAAACGATACCATCATGAGCCGCACATTTGTTGATGTTACGAAACCAAACAATAAATGTGCCCATCCATTTTCCGAGTATATCACAACTTTAATTAGCGGCTACTTTGCTGGAGCACCTGTGACATACGACACCAAAAGCGAGGACTTGAAAAATATTTTATCTTCATACACAGTAAAAGAAGTTTCTCACAACCAGAGTTTAGCAAAGGATTGCTCAATTTATGGTATAGCTGCGGAGCTTCTTTTTATTAATGGAAATAAACAAGTCCAGTTTGAAAAGATTGAGCCTAGTACAGTAATTCCTATTTATTCAACGGATATTACAAAGGAATTGATTTACTGTATTCGTTTTTGGGATTCAACAGACATTCTTACCAATGAAACTACAACCAACATTGAAGTTTATGATAGCCGAGAAATTACCTATTATAGCAAGTCTGTAAATGGAACGGTTCTCACTGGCAAGGAACAGCACTACTTTAAGGAAGTTCCCATTAATATCTATTATAACAATGAGGATTTAATAGGGGATGCCGAGAAGGTACATACTTTAATCGATGGGCTGGATACCTGCGTTAGCGATGACATGAATTTCAGGGCATTATTACAAGATTCATATCTGGTATTCCGCAACACTCACCTTGACGAAGAAGCAATTATTACAATGAAACAGAATAGAATTATCTGCATTGAAGACACTGAAAATGGTATGCAATCCGATGTTTCTTGGCTGAATAAGGATAGTAATAATTCAGAGAGCGAAAATATTAAAAATCGCCTTGCAAGTGATATTAAGATGTTCTCCTGTATCAGTGAGTTAGAAAATAAGTCTCATACAACGGCAACGGCAGCCCGATTAAGTCTTTTATCTCTCGAGCAGAAATGCGCCACCAAAGAAACTTATTTCCGTAAAGCCTTATTAAATCGGTGGGAGATGGTATGTAATTATTATAATCTTTTAGGTAGCAACATTACTATTGAGGATTTGAAAATTACGTTTATTAGAAATTTGCCCACAGATTTTACAGCACTGTCTGATAGTATTGCAAAATTCGCTCCTTATATTAGCAAGCGTTCGCTATTATCTCAAATTCCATTCATTAATGATATTGACGGGGAATTGTCAGCAATGGAACAGGAAAATTCTATTAATTCATATGATGATGATATTCTAAGTGGTGATGATGATGGACAGTAAAACCTATTGGGCTGAAAGAATGGAAAATGCGCTTAAGCTATCTGAAAAGCAAGTGGCACGTCCACTAAAATTATTGTATAGAAAAGCATTCAACAATATTAAGGGTGAATTGCTTAACATATGGCTTGATATGGCGGCAGAGGGTGAGATTTCACAATCAGCACTTTACCAGAGAAATAGAATGTCCAACTTACAAGCCTTGTTATCCAAGGAGTTAAAAAAACTTGGAGAAACGAATATTGAATTTATGCAGACAAGCCTTTATAATACTTTTCAAAATGGCTATGAATCTATGGATAAATTTCTAGGCATTGCAGGTACATTCTCATTTCTGGATGAGCAGGTTGCAAGAGAAATTATTAGCCAAAATTACAAGGGTGCTATATTTTCAGAGCGCATATGGAACGATATGGACAAATTGCGTTTGCAGATTGAGGATAGTGTTACTAAGTCAGCATTACAGGGTAAGGACGTAAGAAAAGTAGCAAAGGAATTGCAGGAAAGAATGAATGTTGCTTATTCCAGTAGCAAACGGATTACTGTAACGGAAACGGGACGTGTATTTAATGAATCTGCAAGGCAAAAGGCTATGGACAGGGGATATACAAGCTATAGTATTTTAATTGAACCAGATGCCTGTGAGGATTGTGTTAGAGAGTTTACAGGGAAACATTTTAATATTAATCAGAGTGTTTTACCTTTGCATCCACATTGTCATTGCACCGTTCTTATAGATGTTGATTAAGGCATTCTCTTAATTTGGGAGGGTGTTATTTTTATGCCTTTTTAGGGGTTAGGCTTTAAAGAAACAACTAATACAACATAAAAATTAAGGGTTGTCGCATAGTGACAAAACTAAAATAGGAGGATTTTAACATGGAAGAAAATACAGACATTAATGTTAATGAAATGCAGGAAGCTGAAAATACTGAAAACAAGACATACACTCAAGAAGAGGTTATGGCTTTACTTCAATCTGAAGCCGACAAAAGAGTTACACAGGCTTTGAAGAAACAGCAAAAAGATTATGAAAAGAAACTTTCTCTTTCTGGTTTGGATGAACAACAGCGGAAACAGGCTGAAAAGGATATGGAAATTCAAGAGCTGAAAGACAAACTCAGGGAGTTTAACGTAATGCAGACTAAGACAGAAATCACCAAAGTATTATCTGCGAGAGGTTTAGATGCTCGTTTTGCAGATTTAATTGAGATTGGTGACGATGTAGAGGAAGCACAAGCTAGGATTGATAGTCTGGACAAGCTTTTTAAGGCGGCCGTGAAAGCAGAGGTTGAAAAACGTATCGGTAGCAATACACCAAAAACTTCTACCATTGGATTAGAAACAGGCATGACAAAAGAGAAGTTTGCACAGTTAAATGACAACGAAAAGATTGCTTTTTTAAAGAGCAATCCAGATTTTTTAAAATAAGGAGACGATAATATGGCAACAATTAACGGAAGTGTAACAACAGTACAGGATACAACAGCAGGATACATTGAAGCATTGGTTGTAAAAAATGCATTTGAAACAGCAATTACTTCTTTGATTAATGCAAAGAATTTATTCACTACAAAATTTACATTGCAGGGTGAAGATGGTGATTTGATTAGAAAGATTACATACACCTATGAGGGTGGTGTGGTAGATGCCGATACGGGCGAAGTAGTTCCTTCAGAGCAAAGAGGTAAATTATCTTATAAGATTCAAGAGTTAAGAATTAAAGCAAAAAAGCAGGCTTTCGACATCACCGATAAAATGAAACGTCAGAATAGCAACACATTAACAATGATGGCACAGGGCAATGCAGAAACTACATACAACTTTATTAATGATAGTTTCTATACAGCATTAAGAACCATTACAAAGACAAGTGAATACACAACATTTAATTGGGATGCGGTAGAGGACGCACTTGCAACATTGAATCTTGAATCAAGAGAAGGAATGTTTTTACTGGTTTCTCCTAAGATGTACTCACAGTTGAAGAAATCAGCGGAGGTTAAAGCTGCAAACAACGGAGAAATTATTTTCTCTGGACAGGTGAAAACTGTTGATGGTTTGAGTATTGTTATTTCTAATAAATTGGCTGAAGATGAAGCTATTATTGCATCTAAGGATACAGTTGTTTATGAATGTAAAACCGATGCAACGGTTACTACTGACGTATATAATGAATTGGAGAAGGAAACTTTTGTAACTAAGTTCGCTGGTATTGTATATCTTGATAACGAGAAAAAGGCTATTAAGTTGACAAAGGCAGTCTAACAAATGGTTAGGGGGTGCGCCAAATTAGGCGTACCCCTTTTATAATGAGGTGAGAAAATGGAACAGTATTTAGAAGTAGCAAAAGCTGTATTTGAAGCCTATACCAACATTCTATATGATGAAACGAATGCGAAGCACCTTACTATTATTCAAGAAATGGCGAAGTGTCACAAGTCCAAAGAAGGTAATGAAGGTTTGAATAGTGTTTCAATCTCTGGGATTTCAGAAAACTATAACGAGTTTTATCCTTATTATATAAGGGTTATGTTGGACAGTGTTTCACAGCCGAAAAGTAAGGTGAGATTCCTATGAGGTATGAAACTTATAAATTGTATCAGCTTGTAGAAACCTTTGACGAATATGGCAATAGCAAAAATGATTTTGAATTTCTTGAGGATATTCAAGTCTATGTCAATGAACAGCACCTAAAAGTAATGGGTACAAATACTTGTTATTTTGTGAAAGCCTTGCAAGGGGTTACACCTTTTAATCAATTTGAATTAGGCGCAGAATACAAGATTTCTAATTCCTATCATGAGTATAAGATAACCTCCTTTATCAATGGGCGATTATCTCAGCTTGTATTGGAAGAGGTGAAAGTATGAATGAAATTTCTTTGAACCTAGAAAATATTATAAACAACATACTTCCCTCTGCGATTCAGCAAGGACTTGATAGAGCTGGGTACATTGTAGAGAACAGCGCAAAAGTAAAATGTGGCGTTGACACTGGCACACTTAGAAGAAGTATTACTCATGATGTAGAGGGCGATACTTGCTACATTGGCAGCAATATTGAATATGCACCCTACCATCATGAAAAGAATCCATTTCTTGAGGACAGTATACAGGAAAACATACAAGAAATTAAGGATTGTTTTAAGGGGGTGCTTGACAATGCTGAATGAAATTTTAACAATTCTAAAAGCTGACAGTGAATTATATTCCCTCTTGGGTGCTACTGTATCAGACAGTAAAATTTATATGAATCAAGGGAAAGCTGAAACTTGTATCAGCTATAAATATTCTATCATTTCGAGTGATGGAATTAAGGCACAAAGCAAGCTAGAAATGAACTGTATTAGTCCCGATTATGGTAAAGCTGAGAGTATATTGAGTAGAGTAAAACAGCTATTAATTACAGTTGGAAATAAACAATTAAACAATGACATTTTAAACGTAGCCTTGAATGGTGGAGGGAGTCTTTTTATTGAAGAAACCAAACAACACATCATTAAGGCTTATTTTATTTTGTCAATTCGAGAAAGGATGATTTAAACATGGAAAAAATCGTATTAGGTAGTGGCAAACTGTACATTGATGAATTTACTGGTGCTTTACCTGAAGATGCTGTTTTGGAAGTCGAAACTAAACTTTTGGGATACATTCAGGGCGGTGCAACGTTGAGTTATAAACCTAGTTTTTACGAAGCAAAGGATGATTTAGGTATAGTATCTAAAAAAATGATTACCGATGAAGAAGCCGTTTTAAAATCTGGTGTTATGACTTGGAATGGAAAAACATTGCAAAAACTTTGTTCTACTGCGAGAGTGACAGAGGATGCAACAAAGAAAATCAGAATTGTAAAAATCGGTGGTGCATCTAAATATGATGGGAAGAAATATGTAATCCATTTTGTACATGAGGATGCGGTGGACGGTGATATTCGTATTACAATTGTCGGCAGCAATGAAGCTGGATTTGAACTTGCATTTGCTAAAGATAAGGAAACGGTTATCAACGCAGAATTTAAAGCGCAGCCACAGGATAACGAAGGAACTCTGATTCTGTACAAGGAAGAGGATAGCAGCATTGTAGCGTAAATGATGATGAAGGGGTACTGTATTTTACAGTATCCTATTTATTTTATAGGAGGAATGTAAATGATTAATCTAGAAAAATTATCCAATCCAACGGTTATTATTGACTTGGGTGGACAGACAATGGAATGCTATTTGCCCACAGAGAAACTTCTCAGAACAATGATGTCTATGGGAAATCAGAGCGAAGAAAAAGCCCTTGATGTATTTTATCTTTGTTTACAAGAGATTTTCAATTCTAACATTGATGGTGATGTTTACGAATATGAAACCATTAAAAAATTCGTCACTTTGTCTTTAGGTAAAAGCATTATAAGTCAGTATTTAGAGGGAGCACAGACACAGTTGGGAAAATAATCATCCCTTGTATGCCATCCAATACAGGGGATGAAATACCTAGTTATTTATTAGTTGAAACGGAGGATATTAAAGCTGTATCGGAATATGCAGGGTTAAACTTTAAGGAATGTCTTGAATTGAACTGTTATGAGTATAGGCAGTATTTTAAAGATGCTTTCGTATATAAATATAAACAATTTAAAGAGGGCAGAGAATACCTTGAGGATTGTTGGCTTTTACAACAGACAAAACCTGATAAAAATAAATTAAGAGAGAAATTCGGAAAGGCGGTATAGTTTTATGCTGTCTTTTTTAGTGCCTTTTGGGAGGTGAGAAATGAATGATAGATTTAGGCAGTTTAGTAGCAAAGGTTGTTGTGGATAGTGGAGACGGTACAAAGAAATTACAAGACTTTTCAACACAAGCCGAAAATACAGATGGCAAGATGAAAACCTTTGCAAACAATGTCTCTGGTGGTGTTAAGACTGCTGTTTTAGGCATAACTGCCGCCGTTAGTGCAAGCGCAGTAGCTTTATATGGGATGGCTACAAAGTCAGCCGAAGCCACAGACAGAATAGATAAAATGTCCCAAAAGATAGGCATTTCAAGAGAAGCCTTTCAAGAAATGGATTTTGTTTGTTCTCAATCGGGTATGTCGGTTGAACAGTTACAAGTAGGGATGAAAACCCTTACTTCTGCTATGGATGGGGTAGCCAGTGGCAATAAAAATAATATAGAACAATTTCAAAAGCTAGGGGTTGCTGTAACAAATGCAGATGGCTCATTGCGTAAACAAGAGGATGTAATGTTTGATGCTATGTCAGCATTACAAAGCATGGAAAATCAAACGGAAAAAGCAAGATTGGCTACTGAATTGTTCGGTAAAAGTGGCTCTGAAATGATGCCTATGCTAAACGGTGCCGCTGGAAGCATTGAGGAAATGAGACAAAAAGCACACGATTTAGGTCTTGTAATGGGTGACGATGCCATAGACAGCGGTGTGGCTTTTACTGATATGGTAGACCAGATAAAGCGTAGTTTCGGGGCTGTTACTACGCAGGTAGGTGTTGAGGTAATGCCTATTTTAATGGAATTGGGGCAATTCATTCTTGATAATATGCCTACCATTCAAGAGGTTGTGAGTACGGCATTTACAGTCATTCAGGAGGTTGTTAGCGTAGCAGGGCAACTTATAGGCGGTTTAATTGATGTCATAAAGGCATTGGTAAAGAATGCACAGACTGAAGGTGCTTTTTTCAATGCAGTATGGGAACAGATTAAGATTTTCATTGATACTACGTTTAGGGGAATACAAGCCTTATTTAGCGCCTTTACAGCTTTATTCAATGGAGATTGGGAAGGATTCTGGAATGGAGTAAAAGAGTTTCTTTCTATTTTGCTTGATGGGCTTATTCAATTGATTACCAATTCAGCAAAGTTTTTTCTTAACGCAGGAAAGAGTATTTTTACTTCACTATGGGATGGCTTGAAAAGTGTATGGGAAAACATAAAAAAATGGGTGCAAGATACAGTAGATTGGCTGACTGATAAATTAACATTCTGGAGAAAAAGTAAAAGTGAAATGTCGGAGGACGATGACGACTCAGACGGCAGCCATAGAAACGGCTTGTCCTATGTTCCTTTTGATGGGTATAAGTCTATTCTACACAAAGGGGAAATGGTACTGACACAAGCCGAAGCCGATAGATACCGCAATGGAGAAAACGGTGGAAGCAAGACGGAAAACTTTATTGTAAACATTGAAAAAGTTGAGAACAGCAACGGCAGAACTACAGGGGACTTAATGAGAGAAATGGAATTTTACAGGAAATCTAAGAAATTAGCTACAGGAGGTGTTTAAGGTGTATCAATATTTTACGTTTAAAGGGATAAATTCCCTTGATATGGGTGTGGTTATGCTGAAAGCACCCTCCATTTATAAACCAACAAAAAGGGTAAATGAAATCCAAATTGCTGGGCGAAACGGTATCTTACATGAGGATACCAATACATATGAAAACTATACAAAAGAAGCCGAATGTCAGGTGATGGACAGAAGCCGTATTGATGATGTTAGCGCTTGGCTGAATGGTTATGGCGAAGTTATTTTCAGCAGTGAACCAGATAAAGTATATCGGGCATTCATCAAGAACCAGATACCTTTTAATAACATTCTGCTGAATTTGAATGATTTCCTAGTACAGTTTGATTGTTTCCCTTTTAAATATTCTGTGGATAAAGCAGATGAGGAATTGAGTCTTACTGCACCCACAACGATTTACAACCAAGGAACCATTTACAGCGAACCAATTATCACAGTTTATGGTACAGGGAATATCGCACTTACGATTAATGAAAAAAACTACACGATTACTGGAATTGACGGCTATGTCACTATCAACAGTGAGATTCAAGAAGTTTATAAGGATAGTACAAATAAAAACAATTCCTTTTCAGCGTTGGATTTCCCTAAATTTCAAGAGGGGGCGAATACAATCAGTTGGACGGGAAGTGTAACAAGATTAGAAATAAAACCGAATTGGAGATGGTTATAAGATGGCGCAAGTCTATAAGAAATTAGAAATTGATGTAAATAAAGAAGTAACAAGTATTATTACAGCCGTGCAAAATGATACCAAAAGCCGATATTTAGATGTTATTTTATTAGACGGCAGTACAGCAATTAACCTCACAGGGCATGAGGTTAGAATATATGGGAAAAAGGCTGATGGGACGGAGTTTTATAACAACGGAGCCATTACCAATGCAACCGCAGGAAGGTGCCAGTTTGAATTGACTTCTCAGGCGTTGGCCGTGGCGCAGGACTTGGAAGTGCAGATAATTTTGTACAAAAATAATTTGGAAGTTCTCAGCACACAGCCCTTTAAGATACATATAGTGAAAAGTCTGATTTCTGCAGGAGCTGTGGAAAGTAGTAACGAATATGGCGCATTGGTGGTGCTATATCAAAACCTTTACGAAGCCCATGACTTAATGACTACCATGGTGCAAAATATCGGTGTCCCCGGGGAGATTGCAGGGCAGCTTACCATTGATACCATGTGGGATGCTTGGGAATATCTTTGCAACTATGTTTCCAAGGATTTGACAACATTGCTACAAAATGCAATCAATAACAACTCTGTGGATGGGGTTGTGCAGAGGTTGGGGAATACTGCGGACACAGGTGGAACGGCAACGGCAGGGACGGTAATGGGGAAGCTAAATGCATTAATCAACAAAAAGCAAATGTTTTTATCAAGGAAGATGGCGTCTGTAACTGCAGGAGTAAGCAGTAACAACACAACAGTAATTAATGGGGCTGGTTTATTTTATAGCGTAACGGCATTATCAGTTAATATTTCTGACAGTATAACAATTAGCGTTGATGGTAAATCGTATACTAACACGATGGGTTATAGTTCTGGGAATGCAATGGCTTGGTTGTATTTGACTACCTCGATGAGCGATATGGAAATTCTAAAAGCAAGCTCATATTCAGGATACTCTGGACAACATTTTTCAGTTATAGAATTTAATAATAACTTAACCATAACTTACAACCCCACCTCAACAAGAAACATAAGAATTTTTTATGCTTTATACGAATAGGAGGCTATTATGTATTATAAAAAACAAGGAAATGTACTTCCAGAAATAAAAGCTGGATGCGTATACGAAGAAAGTTATTCTTATGAAGGATATATATTTTTGAAATATGAAGTAAACAATATTCCGTCAGAGGAAATAGTGGAAATAACGAAAGAAGAATACAAAGCAAATAAACCTATTATTCCAGAATTGGAGCCAGACCCAATGGAACTCATAGAAGATGAAGTCCTACAAGCTGAAATGCTGTTAAATCAGCAATTGATTCTAAGCAAGCAGACAGAAATTGATATAACATTAGCAGAATTACTGCTGAATCAACAGGGGGTGGTGAGATGATTTATAAAATTGTAAAGCGGTATTTTGATTCTCAGATTTATTCTGCTGAGAATGTAGGCATGTTCGTAAAAAGTGGCAAAATCACAGCAGAGCAGTTTGCAGAAATCACAGGGCAGGAGTATGAGGTGGTTTAATGATTACCATACATGAAAAGAATAGCACAACATTTGATACTTTGGGCTTGGGGGCATTGCTTCCGAGCCTTTGTACTGTAAAAGAGGAGTTAAACGGCCTGTATGAATTGGAGATGGAACACCCTTATGATGAGTGGGGGAAATGGGAGGACATTGAAAAGGGACGTATTTTATGTGTAAGTACGCCAAGGGGAAAACAGCCTTTCAGGATTTATAACATTAAGCCTACTATGGAAAGTATTGCAGTGAATGCCCGTCATATCTTTTATGATTTACTGGATAACTTTATTCAATCATGCGGTATCACAGCACAGACACCACAAAGCACATTGAATAGCTTGAAATCAAGTTTTAATTATTCTATGCCATTTACATTTAATACCACACTGACAGGCACAGGAAGCATGGCAGTATCTAGTATCAATCCTATAGCTGCACTTTTAGGAGATGGGAAAGACAATGATAGTTTTGTTTCTGTTTTTGGTGGTGAGATATTAAGGGATAATTATAATATTTCCTTCTTACCCTCCATTGGCAGTGATAAAGGGGTTTCTATCCGATATAGTAAAAACCTTATAGGCTTAGTGATTGAGGAAGATATTAGCGAGGTAGCCACAAAAATATTTCCTATTGGTAAGGATGGCTTAATAGGTTCGCCTGTGAGTAGTTCACATATCAATGACTATCCGTATCCCAAAGCAAGAAAGTATGAAGATTCTTCCCTTACCACACAGGCACAACTTACAGCTTTTGCCCAAAGTATATTGAATAGTGGGGTAGACTTGCCAACGGTAAATATTAAGGCTGATTTTCAGCTATTGGCAAAGACAGAGGAATATAAGAACTTTGCTATCCTTGAAGATGTTCAATTAGGGGACGTTGTGACAGTGGTAAATAGTAAGATGAACTTTAGTAAGAAAGCGAAGGTTATCTCTTATGAGTGGGATTGTTTATTGGAGAAATACAGTACCGTTGAATTAGGGGATTTTGTGGCAGATATTACAAGCAGTATTACCAGCGGAGAGAAAAGCCTTTCAACTGCTTTGGGTGCAAGCACTGAGGTAAAACAGGTATTAAACCTTATCAGTGGTAATATTACCATAGCAAACAATACACTTTATATCAGCATGGATAATGTTAATTACACACAGGCAACAAAATTGTTTCGCTGGGGTACTGGTGGCTTGCAATTCAGTAGCACAGGGGTTAATGGTACATGGAAAACAATAATAGATAGTAATGGAAATTTAGTAACATAAAGGGGTTGATGGAATGAATCATGATGAAATGTCAGTAAGAATTGAGAATGTAGAGGTACGACAGGATAAGTTAGAAAAACGTCAGGATAATTTAGAGCAGCTTACAAATGCTTTCGCAAAAATGGAAACTGAGCAAAGTTACATAAAGAAAGATGTTGGAGAAATTAAAGCAGATGTAAAGGCTTTAGCTGAAAAACCAGCTAAGAGATGGGAAAGTATTGTTGAGAAAGCAATTACTTTTATTGTGGCTGCTGTGGTTGGGTTTTTGTTGAGTGGGGGAACGATGTAAGAAAATATTAGGGTATATAGTGTGATGGCTATATACCCTTTTTTTTACTTCTAAAAGTCTATTTGACATAAGGTTTCTAGTATGATAATCTTCATTGTAGTACGAAAAATAAAGTGTGTTTTAGTATGATAATGATGTGGTTTGAAAAAACAATGGTTTTTAAGATAAGGAAACTCATTATCATAATTGGATTTTTAGACAAAAACTCTTGAAACCCTTGATTTTACTGCGTCCCCAACACCTGTATTTTTGACGAAAAAGCCGGAATCATCCTGGATGATAACTTTGTAAAATTAATTGCGTGGTATGATAATGAATGGGGTTATAGTAATAAAGTTGTTGATTTAATTGCCCATATGTATTCTGTGGATAACCAGTGATTTGAAGATTTCTAAGTTTTTATAAAAACGTATTATTTACCGATACTAAACATCAATTATGACAATGATTGATTTAGTATGATAAGTTTTAAGCGTTGTTAAAAAATCAATTATGACAATGATAGTCTCTTTCTTTTGTTGAAAATTTACAGGAGAAGGAGGCTATTTTTATGGAAATAAAAACTATTGCCAATGATTAAAATTTTCACTTGACTTTATAGGAAATAAAGGAATTACTGAAATTGAATTATAAGATAATGTTCCGATATTTTAAAATTCCTACACAAGAAGTGGGGAATGTAAGAAAGGAAAAAGATATTATAAGGACTTTTACCAAAGAGGATATAAGAAAAAAGCTTAAATGTTACAGCGACAATACATTTCTGGATGTAGGAATAAGATTATCATTGCAATGTTTTTTGATACTGGTATTAGACTTACTGAGTTAATAAGTACCTAAAATCCCATTTCTTGAAACGTTTCGTAGACAGAAATTTTTAGGTGGATAAATAAGTCAACCCATAAAATTGAACATCTATAATTTCTGTAAATTTCATTTTCTCTGTGGAAAATGGACTGACAAATGCGTACCCCATAGAAGACACCTAGTTAAAACGCTTGATAATTTTAAATAAATGATGTATTTTTATATTATTGGAAGGAGTTTAATACAATGAATCGTAAGGTAACAGTACTTAATATATTAACTTTTTTTTGTGCATTAAGCACTTTTATTACTTATGTGATTTTAAATGAACGTTTAATAGGGTGCGTATTAGCATCTGTGTTATGTTGTTTGCAGTGTCTGCTAATGAAACTTGCAAAAAAAGAAAGAGAAGCAAACAACTATGAAGACAAAATTGAAAAATAACTTCGAACTGACCATGATAGTTGATTATTGTGGGGGCAGTTAGGTGCTAGAGAATATTAAATAATTGGATTAAACAATATATTTGGATATGGATTTAGAAGATGATTTAAAGTTCGCCTTCAAAGGCGTTCGTAAAAATGTCAAAGAACATATTTATAATATCACACAAGTGTGGTGTTGATAATTACTTTCTTTTCTTTGACTTTTATAAAGCTAGGTATTACGGTTGGTGTTAATTCATTAAATAAAGTAAGGCAATAGCGCAGTTTAACTATAACACCCATTTTGGGTGTTTTTTTGTATTCTTACAGGGTAAAGGAGAAACAATTTAAACCAGTTGTTTTTATTTTTTCGCTTAAATGAGGATTTTTAAAATATTGGCAGACGGGACTGGGTATAATTAATGGAAAGGGATACAAATTCAGTGAAAGCATTTACGATTTGTGAAATTTTCAAATCATCCCATTTTTATTCATTCTGTATTTGTTAAAATGCATAGATATTATAGAACCAATAATTTTGTAGAGGCTTATTTATAAACGGGGTTACATAAATTACAAAATATAGAAAAAAATTGTACAAAAACAAACAAATATTTTCTACTAACATTTGCTTGTTTTCAATGAAAAAAGAATGTATATTATATAATGATAGTAAAAAATGTAATTGGAATAGAGATTTTGAAAAAGTGAACCACAGTTTTTGTCACAAAATCAGATTGTGAGGACAATATATGCATTGGTATAAGAAATTTAGGCATATTTTTCTGATTGCTATTATTTTTTTTGTAGTCACCTCTTTTCAAACATTTGAATATTTAAGTTATAGCAAAAGTATAATGCAAGAGCAAAGAAAGATTGCGTTTCGTGAAGATGCTGAGGTAATGGGATATCGATTTCAGCAGAGAATGGAGCAACAATTGATTATGCTGGAAGCTTTGGCTGATTATGTTGTAAAAGAAGATGATTTTTCAAAAGAAAATATAATTCATTTCAGAGAATATAATACTTTATTAAGTGACTTTAAGCAAATTGCAATTGCTGATATTGAAACGGGAGAGGCGGCATATTTGGATGGCATAATTGTGGATATTTCCCAAAAGAGATTTTTTCAAGAGGCACTTGGAAAAAGCCGTAGCATACAGTTCTTTCAAGAGGAAGGACGTGGGGATGAGGAAATTATCTTAACAACACCTCTTTATTCCGGAAATATATTAAAAGCCTTATTAATTGCCCATGTGAATTATGAGTCCGTGGAGAAATACATTCTTTCTGACTCATATGGCGGAGAGGGTTTTTTGTGCGTAACAGATAAACAGGGAAATATTATGGGCTGGCATCCGGGGAATAGACATTTTGATGGACAAAACAATATTTTAGCTTTTTTTAACGCAAATAACATTTCCTTAGAAAAAACTTTGGATAATGGGGCGGAGAAAGAAAATTTATTTATCTATAGCAGTGAAGGCAAGGTTTGGTATTCCTCCTATACACCCCTTGAAATAAATGGGTGGTATTTATTTTCTACGTTACCAGAGTATCTCGTTACACAAAATGATGATTTATTTGAGGAATTAAAAATAGACTTAATTGTAAAGATGCTGTTTATAAATATTGCCGCATGCATACTCATTTATTTTTTAATTAGAAATGAAAAGGCGGCGGTTGAAAAGGAAAACAATTGCTTAAGAACGGCAGAGGAAGTTGCCGGAATGATTTCCTTTGAGGGAGATTATCGAAAGGATACCTTTGTAGTCAATAATAATTATTTCAAACAATTTGGAAGAAATCCGGTTATGCACAAAATTAGTGATTTTGCTAAGCCTCATCCTTTTATCTTTGAGGAAGATAGAGAGGTTTTCATGAAATTGGGACAAGAGCTAATTGATGGTAAGGTAACGGGTAATGCCCAATATCGACTGCTGGGGAAAGATGGAAACATACAGTGGCATCAGTTTGTTTATCGTGTATGGCACGATAGACATGGCATACCATTGAAGTGTTATGGCATGATTGTACCCATTGATCAGCAGATGAAGGTAATATCAAAATTACAAATGCAGGTAGAAAAGGATCCGTTGACAGGGGTGCTCAATCGAATGGCATTTGAAATTTATGCGAATTTAAGCCTCAACGGAGAATCGGGGAGCCAGAACCATGCGTTGCTTTTACTTGATTTAGATGATTTTAAGCAGATAAATGATGGATATGGTCATGTATTGGGGGATCATGTGCTTGTTGCGACGGCAGAGCTTTTAAAGGCCTGTGTTCGTAACAGTGATTATGTTGGGCGTCTTGGCGGAGACGAATTTGCGGTGTTTCTTAAAAATGTAAATAAAGAGCAGGCTGCAAAAAAAGCTGCTGAAATATGTGAAGCCCTTGAAAAAGAAGAAATGAAGTCCGATGAGGCAATTGTTACCTGTAGTATAGGGATTGCTTGTTTTCCCCAAAATGGGGCTGACTTTAATGAATTATATTTGCGTGGCGATCAAGCGCTGTATAGAGTTAAGGGAAAGGGCAAAAACAGTTTTATGTTGGCAGATTAGATTTTGTGTAAGTATTGGAATCTGTTTGAGTATGTCAGGAAAATTTTCAAAAGGCTAGCAATAAATTTTGAAAAAACACTTGCATTATGTTGAAATATATGTTAATATGGTCAAGCAGTTTTCCATGCGGATGTGGCGGAACTGGCAGACGCACCAGACTCAAAATCTGGCGGTAGTGATATCGTGTGGGTTCGAGTCCCACCATCCGCACTAGCGAAAGCCATATATGAGTTTATACTCATATATGGCTTTTTTCGTTATTTATGACAATGTGGGATCAATGAAGATTATTATTGTTGGAGAAGAAGAGAGATGAAAATTATTAAAGTTGAAGATAGAGATTGCTGGTAGGACAACTTGTGAATAGTCAGGGAAGATTCTGTGAAAGAAACCCATTTGTTTTTGTCGTCTTGGAGATAGACAATATTCAAAAATATATTTCATAGACTTTAGCAAATATTCCGAAATAAGTGTACACAGTGAGGCAATCAGTTTGACGATCTCTTTCAGCATAATGGCTAAAGAAACTTATTTTCAATTCGGATACTAAATAAAAGATAGAATATTTCCAACCGTTAAATAACATATTTCCTAGGTTAACTTTCGCATATTCTTTTTTATTATAAACTTCATATATATATTTTTATAAAAATTATTAAACGGGGGATCAATAATGTGCACTTCTATAACAATGAAAACAATTGAAAATAAAAGTTTTTTTGGGAGAAATATGGATTTTTCTCATGATATTGACCCTCATTTTTTTGTAGCGCCGCGGCAATATACATGGAAAAGTGCTGCAGATATGAAAAGAATTACAACAAAGTATAAATTTATTGGCATCGGGCAACAGCTAGAAGGGCTTTTAGCCTTTTTCGATGGAGTGAATGAAACAGGTTTTGCAGCTGCGGCTCTTTATTTCAGCGGATATGCAAAATATGATTCCCTTTACCATAACACAAAAAAAATTCAGCTTGCTGCTTTTGATTTTTTGAAATATTTGCTTGGAGGATGCGCAACAGTATTTGATGTAAAGCAAGCCGTTAAGGAAGTAAGCCTTATCGGCATCGCTGATCCTGTAACAAAGACCGCCGCCCCCCTTCATTGGATTGCCACAGATAAAGGCGGAAGATGTGTTGTTATTGAGAAAACCGAAAAGGGCTTTGCCGTTTTTCAAAATCAAATTGGCGTGCTTGCGAATGCACCGGATTTCCCCTGGCATATGGCAAATCTAAATAATTATTGCAACATCACTTCGACTCAACGTGAAGATGTCCAATGGGGGAAGTTGAAGCTTTCTCCACCCAGTCAAGCAGGAGGCACCCTTGGACTGCCAGGAGGATTTGCTTCACCTGAAAGATTTGTGCGCACAGCATTTATAAAAACCCATGCATCTACACCCCCGGATGATGATTCAGCCGTTGAACTTTGTTTTCAGTGTCTGAAAAGTGTAAGCATCCCTAAGGGTGTTGTAATCACAGGACGTAATACATCAGATTATACCTTGTACACGGCTTTTGTAAACCAAGAAAAAGGGGAATATTTCGTGAATACCCATACCAACCAGCAAATTTACAAGGCATCCATAAATGAAAGAAAATACGAACAATTGGGTCAAGAGCTTTTGGATTTGGGCTCTATATTTAAGCCTGTAGAGTTTCTGCCATTTTGCCATTAAATCTTACGATATTTTTTTTCAGCGTTGATGTATTTGACAATGAAAAGTTAGAAAACAAATTAGAGAGGCTCATGTAGTTCCACAGGTGAAAAATATTGGTTTCTTTTTTATAATAAAGATATACATTAATAAAACACAGCAATTACCCCCCGTTTACAGCTCGAGGTACTTTGCTGTGTTTTTAGTTTAAACTGCGAAGCAGGAACAATTGCCTAGTATCCTTATTTATTGATAAAGTTATTATATAGGGTACTTGGATATGATTCTTAAGGGTTGGAGTAAAACATTATTAAAGCATGTCCGAAAATGGCTGGATATTATGAATGAAGAAGTCTATAATTTGAAATAAGGAGGCGAGCATGTATGCCAGAAAAGGATAGCGCTCTTTATGCCGCATTTGTAGCAAAGGATTCACGTTTTGATGGACGTTTTTTTGTAGGTATTTCTTCCACGGGCATATACTGCCGCCCTGTATGTCGGGCTCGGCAACCAAAAGAAGCGAACTGCACCTTTTATGCTACTGCAGCACAAGCTGAACAAGAGGGATACCGTCCTTGCCTTTTATGTAGACCCGAACTTGCACCGGGAACCTCCATAACTGACGCTACAGCTATGCTGGCACACAAGGCGGCAAGAGTGTTAGAAGAAAAATGTGGAACCGGAGATCGTTTAGAGGAAATTGCCGGGCTGCTTGGTTGTACGGATCGACATTTACGCAGAGTGTTTACAAAAGAATATAATGTGACCCCTCTTCAGTATCTTCAGACATGTAGGCTGTTGCTTGCTAAAAATTTACTTACTGACACAAATCTAAATGTATTAGATGTTGCATTGGCGTCTGGTTTGGAAGCCTAAGGCGGTTTAATGATGTTTTCAAAAAGCATTATCAGCTTACCCCTACATCATTAAGAAAACAGGCTGTAGCAGAAAGTCAAAGAAATGGCGAAATTACCTTAGCGTTAGGGTATCGCCCGCCTTATCGTTGGGAAGAAATGCTGAAATTCTTGGCAGGGCGGGCAATTGAAGGTATTGAGGTGGTAAAGAATGACGAATATATGCGCACTGTTCATTTGAAAAATGCAGAGGGGATGTATGCGAGCGGCTGGATACGGGTGGGGCATAAGACAAAAAAGAATGCAATAAGTGTTACTGTAAGTGAATCTTTATTGCCAGTACTTCCTATGGTTTTAGCTAGGATACGGCATTTATTTGACTTATATTGCAATCCGGAAGCAGTGTATGAAACACTGAAGGTTATGAACGACATCCGCCCCGGACTTTGTGTTGCAGGAACCCGTGTGCCCGGGTGTTTCAATGCTTTCGAGATGGCAGTGCGAGCGGTACTTGGACAGCAGATTAGTGTCAAGTCAGCCAGTACATTGGCAGCTAGATTGGTTCGTCATTATGGTACACCGATTCAAACTGGAATAGAGGGTTTAACTCATGTTTTTCCTTCTCCTGAAGGGATATTGGCACTGGAGGGACCTATCGAAACTCATTTTGGTCCACTGGGTGTTATAGGCACTCGTTCCAGAACAATTCTTGAACTCGCGCGGAAAATTACACAGGGAGAAATTAATTTTACCTATTGCCACCAACCGGAGGATGAAATGAAAAAGCTGATGGATATTCAAGGCATTGGAAGCTGGACAGCCCAATATATTGGTATGCGAGCCATGGAATGGCCTGATGCTTTTCTTGAAACTGATGCTGGTGTAAAAAAAGCATTACAGCCTTATACTTCAAAAGAAATATTAAAAATGGCTGAAATCTGGCGCCCCTGGCGCAGCTACGCAACGATTAACCTTTGGAATTCACTGTAAGGAGGTACACTATGTATTACGCAACGACATATATGTCCCCTGTTGGTATGATTACCATGGCGTGTGACGAACACAATCTTGTTGGATTATGGAACGAGGGGCAAAAATATTTTGGTGGAACCATAGCTCAACAGATGACTGAAAAGGAGGACATGCCTATTTTTGAAGGGGTTAGAAAATGGCTAGATCGATATTTTTCAGGTGAAAAACCCCTGATTTCTGAGTTGCCCTTGGCACCCATAGGTGGAGAATTTCGGCAAATTGTATGGTCTTTTTTATGTGAGATACCTTATGGTGAGGTGATTACCTATGGCGAAATTGCCAAGAAAATGGCAGTGAAGATGAAGAAAAGCCAAATGGCAAATCAAGCAGTGGGCGGAGCAGTTGGACATAATCCTATTTCTATCATTATTCCTTGCCACAGAGTTGTGGGTTTCAATGGTAGTTTAACAGGGTACGCAGGGGGTATTCAAACTAAAATTAAATTGCTTGAATTAGAGGGTGTGGACATTTCTCGTCTGTTTATACCCAAAAAAGGAACGGCTCTTTGAAGTTTGATTACACTTTTATGGAAGAACTTTTTTGTTTGAGGGAAATTTTTGATGCACGTTCCATGGGCGATTTAGCTAAAAAAGATTTGGGTAAAAATTTAGAAGCAAATTCTATACCCATTGGATTATGAGAGTATAGCGTGCGAATGCCAGATTTCTTTGTATGATGGTTATTCGCAGCATTTGATGGTACTAATTTAGGTAAAATCACAAATTGTTACTTCCTAAAGTGCTTTGTTTTATCTAAAAAGTAAAATAATTGTATTAAACTTAATTTGAAGAGTTCCTATGAATGTCATTTATCTGATTTATCAGAGTGAATGACATTTTTTTGAAATTATGATAAGATAATTATAGTGATTTACAAATCTTTAAGGGTGGAGATCGTATGAAGGAGAATAAAGTAACATTAATCGTTTTAATAAGTTGCGTATTACTTTTCGGTTGTGGCAGTGATTCGAAGAAAGAAGCGGAGCTTTTGACATTGAAGCAGGAAAATGTCTATTTATTCAAAGATGGATCAAATGTTAATTTGTGGCGGATGGAACGTATTGGTCGAGATGTATATAAACTTTCGGATGGCACAATCCTATTGATGGTAGCAGAACCCAGTGTTCCTGTTGAAGAAAATCAAGAAGGAATAAAGAATTCCAGTTCTCTATATCTAAGTGAAAAGGTTCAAAAGGCAGTATCAACTTTTTATCAAAAACAGGGATTGTTATATGATATTCAAGGAGAATTAGAAAAAGCCTATACTTATTATTTAAGCTGCAAAAAAACAGGGAAAACATTTGACCACTTTTTTATTAGTCAAGATAGCTTTTTTTCTTGTACAAGCAATAATATTGTATGCTTTGATACTTCTGTAACATTGGTTCGTGAAAACAGGGAAGCACAAGATATTCTATTGAGTGCCATATTCGATAAAAGTACGGGTGAGCAACTAAGTATTTGGGATTTATTCGTATATTCGCAAAGTGAGAGTAAAAAGCGATTGCTGAATGCTTTGAAAATTGATGATAAAGTTCTCTTAACAGAGATGGAGAAAACATTTAAGGATGAATATATTTTTCTTTCCCCCAATGGTCTGGTCATTTCTTTCCCAGAAGGAGCATTGCCAAGTGAGAATGCCAGCCTCAGTGTAAAAATTGAGTATATTGATCTTCAAGGTATATTGCAAAGCTGGGCAATTCCACACCCTGGAAAAAAGGGTTAAATATTTATCTGCAAAAAGATGATTCAAATTCTATAAAAAAATGAACTCTGAATCAAATCTAGCATTTTAAAAAGCAGTATGCTTCGGCAAAAAACTCATTTTACGACCCTTTGTTATTTTCATTTGTTATTGGTTAACATAAACTAACTGTATAAATATGTTTTTATATCTAATAAAGGGGCTAGGCGTAATGTATATCCTAAGTTCATAAAGCACATTGATTGTGGGATTAAAAGTGTTATTTAGAAAAATCTAAGCTGGATGGAATTTCTCGATTTAAATTAGGTTACAAATTAAAATTATCCGTTCTAAAGATTTGCAAATGAGAGTGTAAATTGTTTTGTGAGCTATTTTAGTAGATAATTTTGGCTTTTTTTCAATTTAAAATCATTTAATTCAAAGAGCTATTAAAAGGGCATAATCTTCATTCATTTTGAAAATACACTGTTTTGTAGTCAAAAGCTGAGCCACGGCACATATCATTTGCTATGGTTCAGCTTTTACCTTGCGTTTATGAAGAAATAAAATAAACCATAGTTTGGCGTATAGTAATTAAGAATTGCATAGTTTGGAGTTCTTGACATTATTATAGATAGGGGGTAACATGGAAATGAGTTAGCTTAAACTAATTATTAAAGAAATTTGCTGTGGAATAAGGTTTCCTTTTGTTTGGAAGATATCTAAAAGATTATAATATTGTTGGAAGGGGATTGGAAGGTGAAAGACATGACTGCCACAGAAAGAGAAAAAAACTTGTATGGCCGTTCTGTGCAGATTGTATCTCGCTCAGAAGAGCAAATTGTGTATAAGTTGACAGATAAATCAGGGGATGTGCTCATGACAAGCTATCAAATATTTCCGGGAGTTGAACTAATCTATAACGACGTTCATGCCAGAAGATGTTATGTTGAGCGTGCACCCAGAGGAAATTATATAGAAATTAATCATTGTCGTGAAGGGCGTATTGAGTTTACATTTCATGAAGATTATTTCTATTTAACAAAAGGAGATTTTTCCCTGAATGTAAAACATGAATCACCCCATGAATCTTATTTTCCCCTCAGTCATTATCATGGGGTTTCTGTTTTGATTGATCTTGATAGAGCTCCAGAAAATCTGAATTGCATTTTGGAGGATATTAATGTTTCTCCCAAGGAATTGGGGGAAAAGTTCTGCAATGACAGCTTTTGTTTCATTGCCCGCCCCACAGCGCAATTAGAGCATTTATTTTGGGAATTATATTCTGTTCCCATCAGCATTCGCAAAGGTTTTTTTAAAATTAAGGTGTTAGAGCTGTTATTACATTTATTTCATTATGAGGATACTTCCCAGAATGAGATTTGCAAACGAAGTGTAAAAAGATCCAGTGTAAATCTGGCGAAAAATGTATGCAATTATTTGACAGAGCATATGGAGAGTCATATTACCATTACGGAGCTTGGGGAGATATTTCATGTATCTCAGACCACCTTGAAAAAAAGCTTTAAAGATGTTTACGGCGTTTCTATATATTCTTTTATTCGAAGGCAGAAAATGCAGGTTGCGGCTTTGCTGTTACGACAGACTGAGAGTACAGTTTTGGAAATAGCAGGAAAATGCGGTTATGATAATGGGAGCAAATTTGCGGGTGCTTTTAAAAATGTGATTGGGATGACTCCAAATGAATATCGAAATACCCATGTTGAGGAAGATATTTTGCATTTTGGTGCTGTTTATGTTGAGAATTAAGACGAAATAATTTCTTTGACTATTATGTGATTTGAAATATTTCTATAGCTTGTATCAATAAGCTTATTTATTTTGATTCTGAACTTGTGGGTATGTTGTTTTGTTTATCTGATAAAGAATGAAAATTGCCCATTTGGAGTTATAAATAACACAAATGGAGCGGATTTTTAAGCAGGATTAATTTAAGATAATACAAGTGACGCCGAAAGGCGTCTAATATACATTTTAGGTTAGTTATGACTAATCTTAGGAAAGAGGGTTAGAAATGAAAAAGCAATCAGATATTTCAAAACTATTTGAATATGCAGGGAATTTTAAATACCTAACAATTCTATCTTGGGTATTATCTGCCGCCAGTGCACTGGTGGCACTTCTTCCATTTGTTTATATATGGAAGTTCATCAAAGAGGTATTGGAGGTTGCACCAAATTTTAATCAAGCTATCAATTTGGTACATAATGGTTGGATGGCTGTTTTATTTGCGGCTTTGTCTATGGTTATTTATATTGGCGCATTAATGAGCTCTCATATTGCCGCATTTCGGGTACAATCCAATATTCGCTCCCAAGCCATGGGGCATATAACTACCTTACCCCTAGGGTTTATGGACGGTATCGGCAGTGGCAAAATACGTAAAATTATCAATGAATCCAGTGCGGCAACAGAATCTTTTTTGGCACATCAATTGCCGGATACCTTTGGTGCCGTAGCAACTCCATTGGGTCTATTGTTTCTTTTATTGTATTTCGATTGGAGGCTGGGTCTTTTAAGTTTAATTCCTATTGTACTTTCTTTTGTAATTATGGGACTGATGGCCGGACCATCTATGAAAGGCAGAATGGAGGAATATCAAAATGCCCTAGACCAAATGTCTAACGAAGCAGTGGAATATGTACGTGGTATTCCCGTTGTAAAAACCTTTGGGCAGTCGGTTTTCTCCTTCAAACGCTTCAAAGCTTCCATTGAAAACTATGAAAAATGGGTATTGTCTTATACAAAGGAGTTGCGCCTGCCCATGCTTTGCTATACCACAGCAATCAATGGGGTTTTTGCCGTTTTAATTGGTGGGGCATTATTTTTTACATCCTGTGGCGTAACAAATGAATTTCTGCTAAATCTACTTTTTTATATCATTATTACACCAATTATCACAGTCACTTTGAACAAGATTATGTATGCAAGTGAAAATAAAATGGTGGTTGCAGATGCGTTACAGCGTATTGAAAGTGTCATGGATCTACAACCCCTGATAGAGGCTAAAATTCCTAAGCATCCAAAAAACAATTCTATTTCCCTACGGGATGTATCCTTCCGTTATAAGGATTCCAAGAGAAATGTCTTGGATGGAATCAACTTGAACATTGCCAGTGGGGAGGTTGTTGCTTTTGTAGGGCCTTCCGGTGGAGGAAAAACCACGCTAGCCAGCATCATTGCAAGGTTTTGGGATGTAAAGGAAGGGGAGGTTTGTGTTGGTGGCGTGAATGTGAAGGAGATCGGGAAAAAAGATTTGATGGATGCGGTTTCCTTCGTATTTCAGGATAGCCGTCTTTTGAAGGCTTCGATACTGGATAATGTGCTCATGGGAAGACCAGACGCTACCAGAGAAGCGGTATTAAAGGCGCTTCATGCGGCACAATGTGATGATATTATTGAGAAGTTGCCTAATGGAATTGATACTGTGATTGGTGCAAAGGGTGTGTATCTTTCCGGTGGAGAGCAACAGCGCATTTCCATTGCAAGGGTTATGCTGAAAAATGCTCCTATCTTAATTTTGGATGAGGCAACAGCATTTGCTGATCCTGATAATGAAGCAAAGGTTCAGAAAGCCTTTTCTGAATTGTCAAAAGGGAAAACTGTGATTATGATTGCCCATCGACTTTCCACTGTTACCAATGCCCATCGTATTTTTGTTTTGAAGGACGGTAAAATTTGCGAGTCCGGTAGCCATGATGAACTTATGAATGATTCCGTTCTTTACGCACAAATGTGGCAGGAATATAACCGTGCCGCTCAATGGAAGGTAGGTGTTATCAATGATTAAGTATTTACAGCATAAATATGCCCTCTCTGAAGTTGGAGCGAAAGATATGCTAAAAGCCTGTGTCACTTGCATTTTTTCCAATATAGCGCTAATGCTTCCCATTTCCTTGCTCTATTATCTTACTTCCGATTTGATGCAAGGAGGGGTGCCTGATGGAAGAAGGGCGTTTTATATTGCAGGATCAATCATTTGCTTGATACTGATTTTTGGAACCACTTATTTTCAATACAACACTACATTTCTTGCAACATATGTGGAAAGCGGAAAAAGACGAATCACACTGGCTGAAAAACTGAGAAAAATGCCATTATCCTTCTTTGGGAAAAAGGATTTGAGTGATTTGACCAGCACAATTATGGCGGATTGTGCTTCGCTGGAAACGGCATCATCCCATTGGATTCCTCAATTAATTGGGGCAATTGTTTCTACAATTTTAGTTGCAATCAGCCTGTTCTTTATTAACTGGACTATGGCCGTGGCAGCTCTTTGGGTACTTCCTGTTGCTTTTCTTATAGTGCTGTTTTCATCGAAGGTACAGCATTCCTTAGGGGTTAAAGAGATGGCTGTGAAAATGGCATGTGCTGATGGCATTCAGGAGTGTTTGGAATCTGTAAGGGATTTGCGGGCAAATAATGCGGAAGAAATATATCTAAAAGGATTAAATAAAAAGATTAAGGCCGTAGAAAAACGTTCCATTATTACAGAGCTTGGTACTGCTGTTTTTGTGGCATCAGCACAAATGGTTTTAAAACTGGGTATTGCCACGGTAGCTTTGGTGGGAGGATTTTTGTTGACAGAGGGAAGCCTTGATATTTTGACCTTTTTTATGTTTTTATTAGTGGTATCTAGGATCTATGATCCAATGCAGTTAGCTTTGCAAAATCTGGCGGCTATGATTGCCACAAATGTTCAATGCGATCGGATGAATGAAATTTTATCCCATCCCATTCAAACAGGAATTGACCGCTTGAGCAATAAAGGCTATGATATTGAATTTGACCATGTAGGTTTTGGATACCTTCAGAAGGAGCAGGTGCTTCAAGATATCTCCTTTACTGCAAAGCAAGGGGAGGTAGCAGCTTTAATTGGACCTTCCGGTGGCGGGAAAACAACGGTGTCAAGACTTGCTTCACGGTTTTGGGATATCACGAAGGGTAAGATTACAGTGGGTGGAATGGACATTTCTGAAATTGACCCTGAATGCCTCATGACTCTATATTCTATTGTTTTTCAGGATGTAACATTGTTTAATAATTCTATTTTGGAAAATATCCGCATCGGTCGGATGAATGCAACAGATGATGAGGTGATCGCCGCAGCAAAGCTTGCCCATTGTGATGAATTTGCTAATAAACTGCCCCAAGGCTGGAACACCTTAATAGGCGAAAATGGCTCAGAGCTTTCAGGAGGAGAAAGGCAGCGCATTTCCATTGCCCGTGCATTTTTAAAGGATGCCCCTATCATTTTACTGGATGAGGCTACGGCTTCCCTTGATGTGGAGAATGAATCTAAAATTCAAGAGTCTCTTTCTCGCCTGATTCAGAAAAAGACTGTTTTAATTATCGCCCATCGTATGCGCACGGTTGCGGGTGCCGATAAAATTGTAGTACTAGATGGTGGTTATGTTGCGCAACAAGGAAAGCCGGAAGATTTGCTTGCAGTACAGGGGATTTATCAGAACATGGTGCGAATTCAGGCAGAAACGAATCATTGGAAATTAGTTTAGAATTACTATAAAATCTATTTTTCTGACTAACATGGGTTAAAAACAAAAATTTGCTTGTAAGTATTTATAAAAAGACTGTCTATACGGAAGAAAAAGACCATCACATTTCGGTGGTCTTTTTTGTTTTTCAACAGTCCTTTAGAAGATATTAAGAATTTATTGTACTTTTTAAAGAACTTTATCACATTGTGTAGATAAATTTTGAAAGTAAGGAAAACCCCATGAAACCTATCATATTTATGGTTTTTATTTAAAAAATTACATAATTATGGAGAATTACAGTTGACAATTTTCTTAATATTCTTTATACTTAAGTTAACAATTATGTAACAATTTGATTTGATGACTACGGAGGAGAATCTGTTATGATAATTACCAAGGCGTTAAAGCATGTTTGTATTACAACATCAATGATTATGGCTGCTTCCACAGTGGCTTTTGCTGCAGATGCGGGACAAGCTACCGATTCTGCTGTAAATGTTAGAAAAGAAGCGAATGCTGGGGCTGATGTTGTTGGGAAAATAGATAAAGGCTCTGAGTATACGGTGGTTGGAAAAAGTGGAGACTGGTATCAAATCTCTTATGAAGGTGAGAACGCTTTTGTTTCTGCTGACTACTTTGAATTGACAAAAACAGATGCAGTGGCTACAGGCAGCAGCATTAATGTTAGAAAGGCACCTTCGGCTTCGGCAGATTCCTTAGGCAAGTTAAAGGAAGGACAAGAGGTAGTTGTTACTGGTCAAAGCGGCGATTGGTATCGCATTGAGCTTGATGGAGAAACTGCCTATGTTAGCAAGGATTATATCTCAGGAGATCTTTTAACTAAAATTACTTCCGTTGCATCCGCAGCTACAGAAAATGCAGGACAGGAAATAGAGGATACCTATGGTGTGGTTACTTCCTCATCAGGCGTTAAGCTTCGTAAAGAGGCATCTATGATTTCCATTGTTTTAGAAGTATTGCCTTATGGTGCGGAAGTGAATGTTGATCGTGTTGGACAAGACTGGGTTAGAGTTGTAACGGATGATGGTGTAAAGGGTTATGTTAGTTCAGAATTCCTTTCTGTACGTAAAGGCGAACGCACCACCAGATCCAAGGATTCTTCCAAAGGTGCAGAGGTTGTTTCTTTTGCTAAGCAGTACATTGGTACACCTTATGTTTGGGGTGGAACAAATCTTTCTAAAGGCGTAGATTGCTCCGGTTTTGTTTATGCAGTTATGAAAAATTATGGAATCAATCTGAATAGATCTTCTTACTCCATGGTTTCTAATGGAGTTGAGGTTTCCAAGTCTGATTTGCAGGCGGGAGATTTGGTTTTCTTTAATACAGGCGGCAACAGCGGAATCTCTCATGTTGGAATTTATATGGGTGATGGTAATTATATTCACTCAACAGATGGTGCGGCTTATGGCGTAACAACCACTTCTTTAAGCAGCAGCTATAGCGCAAATACATATGTTACAGCAAGACGTGTAATTAGATAATTCTATAGTTGGAAAAATTTTAAGGGCAGATTATCTGCCCTTTTTTGTGCGCTTTATTATATCTTTTGCAATATGAATAATGAACTGTATTTCATGTGGAAATACCAATGTCTGGTGTCTAATTCTTGTGAGTGTATTTTGTATAGAATGAATATGTGTTTCTCCAAAAGGATAAAGCAAAAAATACCCTGTATAGGGTATTTCACATTTTTAGAATGTTTTGACAGGCGTTATTTTCAAGGCACCATTGGAAATGTAACCGCTAACCGGTTTACTGATGTTAACTGTAAAAATGAAATAAATGAATTTCGGTTGTTACAAGAAAAATTCATCAAAATCATCAAAATTTATTCAATATTGAAATAAAAACCTATCTTCTATATTTTTTTCTGCGCAAAGTACGCAGTCTTTTTCTCCTTTTTCTTTTCAAATGGCCGATAGTACGTGTCATTGCAAAGACAATTAGGCATGATAGAAGAATCCCTAATGAAATGGTACCTATTGTTTTAAGAAGTTTCACTTTTGATTCTTTTTCTTGTGTTAAACGAGCTTCTTCAGAGGTTGCGGCTACAGCTGATTGAGCTACAAAGGATGTGGTTATAGTATCTTTTCCTGTTTTTGCTGTAATGGTACCTATTTCTTGTCCCTCTGAAATAGGAGCATCAATCGTTTCTGGGCAGTTGACATCAATTTTGAGGTCTGACAGTGTTGTGTTAGCCGCAATGGTCTTATAAACGTCTTCCTTTGGTACAACCTGAATACTACCCAAGGTGGTTGTTTTATTTTTGTAGGTTTCCACCACATTTACAGTCTTTATGTAATCTCGGGCAGAAAAAACCTTTACAGTTTGAAAATTCGAGAAACCGTATTCAAATAAAGTTTTTGAATCTACATAGTGCTCGGCACCCTTACATTTTAATACAACAGCGATGAGCTGGGTATCTCCCTTTTTTGCAAAGGTAACCAGTGTATTAAGTGCTTCCCAGGTATAACCTGTTTTTCCTCCGGTGGCATATTCATAGTAGTAAATGGATTTTGGGTTAAGCATTTGATGCTGTCCATGAAGATAACGGGTTTCTGTTTGCTTATTTGTTGGTGGGATTTCATAATAAGTATTGCTCATCATTTTTTGATAGGCTTCTTGCTTTAATAGTTCTCTGGCGATGCAAGCCATGTCGTAGGCAGTGGTATAATGGTTTTCATCAAAAAGACCATTTGCATTCAAAAAATTTGTTGATTCACAGCCTAATTCCTTTGCACGTTGGGTCATGTGCTGGGCAAAGGCAGGGATGGATCCATCCACGTATTCCCCGACGGCATTGGCCACTTCGTTGGCAGATCGGAGCAATATGCCATATAAGGCTTGTTCCAAGGTAATCTGCTCGCCCTCTTGCATGGCAATATGGGCACTGCCGGGTTCTATACTGTAAACAGCATCATGGGAAAATGTAATGGTGTCGTTTAGATTTCCTTTTTCCAAGGCTAATAGCACAGTCATAATTTTTGTAATGCTGGCGGGATACATTTTGCTCTTACTATTTTTTTCATATAATATTTCCCCTGTGGTTGCATCCATAAGGATGGCAGCCTCTGCGTTTAACTCAGGGGCTTTTATGGTTTCAGTTGTTACTGGGTTTGTTGGGCTATCCCCTTGTATTGTTTCGCCAAAGGCAGAAAAGCATGGCATAGTTAGAGACAAGGATAGAATAAATATTAAAAATGATTGTTTCATTGACATCTCCTATATAACTTTAACTTTTGGGATTTTTGTGTTAGAATAAAAAGACTTAGGGAGAGAATTAAGTATCTGTTTTAATTTGTAATTTTGATGCGGTAAAAAGTATAATTACTTGTGTTTGCTCCCTGATTTTGTGATAAAATATAAATGTTTGTAAGGGTGTATATCATAATGAAATCCCATTGAATTCATTTTGTTTTATACATACTTTCCAATTATAACAAATTAAGGTGCAAGACAAAAGGGGTTTTTATAAAAATTGGATAAAAAAATGGAAGATTTATCTCTCAAGAAAAAAGGATTACAAATTCTTTTTGCAATTGTTCTGGTTTTTGCAATTACTCTGATTTTTCTTTCAATAAAAGGAGGAAAATCTTTGTGTATGGGCTCTGCCGTTACGGTGGAGGAATTGGAGACCAGATGGACTGGGGAGTACAAGCTTTTTTTACCGGGCACAATTGGGGCAATTAACATTAATACGGCTAACCAAGAAACCTTGGAGTCTTTGCCCGGTGTGGGGAAAAAGCTTGCAAAGGAAATCATAACTTATCGAGAAAAAAACGGACTTTTTCATGGTACAGAGGAAATGATAAATGTCCCCGGAATTGGCATCAAAAAGCTGAATGCCATGAAAGAGTATATTATAGCTGAATAAATAGGAGGTTCTTATGGCATTTCATGTTTTGGTTGTGGATGATGAAAAACTCATTGTAAAAGGTATAAAGTTCTCTTTGGAGCAAGATGGTATGGAGGTTACCCCTGCCTATGATGGCGAGGAAGCCTTGCAGTTGATTAAATCCTCCAGCTTTGATTTGATTGTATTGGACGTAATGTTGCCCAAAATGGATGGGTTGCAGGTTTGCCAGCAGGTAAGAGAGTTTTCTCAGGTGCCTATCATTATGGTTACGGCAAAAGGCGAAGATATGGATAAAATTATGGGATTGGAGTATGGTGCGGATGACTATATTACAAAACCCTTTAATATTTTGGAGTTGAAGGCGAGAATCAAAGCTATTTTACGCCGTAGTGTGAAGAAAGGTCCCGCGGAGGGTGTTGCCAAGAATATTTTAAAGGCAAGGGACTTGGAACTTTCTTATGATAGCCGCCGTGTGTTTATTCAAGGCAAAGAAATTAATCTTACAGCCAAGGAATTTGATTTATTGGAGCTTTTGATGGAGAATCCCGGGAAAGTTTACAGCCGGGAAAAGCTGCTAGATACTGTATGGGGTTATGACTACCCGGGGGATGTGCGTACGGTTGATGTTCATGTCCGTCGACTAAGGGAGAAAATTGAAGCAAATCCCAGTGAACCCAAATACATTTTTACAAAATGGGGAGTTGGTTATTATTTTAATTAAGAGTAAACAACCTGAACGGAAAGAGAAGAAACCTCATTTTCTTAGCTTGCGTTGGATTCTCTTGGCCACCTACGTTGTGGTAGGTATTGTTCCTCTGCTTTTAATTGCAAGTACTATACTACATTCCGTACAGGATTATTTTATTGAAGAACGGAAAAAGGAATTACTCAGCGAGGCAAATGTGATCTCCGGGCAGATAACCTCCCATGATTATATGTTTAATAAGGATGATCGGGATTCATTGGAAGAGACCATGCTAGAGATGAGCCATCAAAATGATTTTCGAGTTTTGGTATTAGATTCCTCTTGCTTGGTAGTGTATGATACCGGTTACAGTGAAGTTGGAAAGACGGTTTTCATCTCCGAAGTCATAGAGGCTTTAGGGAATAAGGATATTGCCAGAGTGCAGGAGGATGGCGTGGTCTATGCGGCAGTTTCCATTTCCGGAAGCAACAACAGCCGTGTGGGTGTGGTTTTGGTTTCTGATGATTTGAGTGATATTTCGGTGACTGTAAGCAATATTGCAAAGAAGGGTAACTTGCTTTTGGCAGGCCTTGCCATTATTGTGATAATCATCATGATTATTATGTCTCAAATTTTTACAGAGCCAATCAAGAAGCTGATCAAAGTCATTCAAAAAATGTCTGAGGGCCATTTTGAACAAAGGGTTCAGGTGCATTCTCAAATTCATAATGAAATGGTGGATTTGGCCTTGGCATGTAATCAAATGGCGGATCAGCTTGAGAAGGTGGAGTCTACAAGACAGCAGTTTGTTTCTAATGTTTCTCATGAATTAAAAACGCCGCTAAGCTCTATTAAGGTTTTAAGCGAATCCATCTTACTGCAAGAGGATGTGCCGAAAGAAATGTATGTTGAATTTCTCCATGATATTAATTCCGAGGTTGATAGAATGGCGGCAATTATTAATGATCTTTTGACTTTGGTTAAACTGGATCAAAAAGAGGTTCCTTTGAACTTTAAAGAATTGGATTTGAATGAGATGCTGGAGGGGATTATCAAGAGGCTTCTTCCCTTGGCAAAAGAAAAAAATATCCACATTCGTTATGAAAAAGTAAAAGATATCACAGCCACAGTAGATGAAATGAAGCTGACCTTAGCTGTTGCAAATTTAGTTGATAATGCAATTAAATATACGCCTGAGGGCGGTGAAGTGGAAATGAAACTGGATGCAGATCATCAAAATGTTTTTATTAGTGTGGCAGATACAGGAATTGGTATTCCTGATGATGAGGTAGCCAGAGTTTTTGAGAGATTTTACCGTGTAGACAAAACTCGAGATAGAGAAACAGGAGGCACGGGTTTGGGACTTTCTATCACCCATAGTACAATTATGATGCACAATGGGAGCATAAAGGTTTACAGCAAGGAGGATGAAGGTACTACCATATTGGTGCGAATTCCGATACGTCAAAATGTATCATAAAATTTGTAATAAGGCCTTTTTATAGAAAGCTAAGAAGGAGGATGGATTTTGGCAAAACTAAAAAAAGTAATTTCTATTATTGTAATTGTAGGGATGGCTTTACTGGTTATCGTTTCAGTGGGTTTATTTTTAAAGGAACAATTCTTTGATGATGGGGAAAGTACCACTGAGCTTTACTATATGAGTGCCAATGGAAAAATGAAAGCAACGGAAATAGATATCCAGACGGGGTCTGAGGTTGATATGATCCATGCAATTTTGGAGGATTTAAGAGCTGGAGTGAAGTCAGATGGAATTAAACCTACGATTCCTCCGGCTTTGGGAGTAAACTCTGTTGTCATCGCAGAAAATGTTGCTACGATAGACTTTAATTCCGCTTACTATGGCTTAAGCAGTGTGGACGAAGTGATTTGCCGCTCATCTATTGTATGGTCGCTGACTTCCCTTAAGTTTTTGAATTCTGTGGTGTTTACCGTAGAGGGTGTACCCCTGAAATCAAGAACTGGCGAAGTCTATGGGGAAATGAATCGTGAGAATGTATTGATTGATCCTTCTGTTTCAGCTACCACAACGGAATATGCTATTTTGAAATTATATTTCTCCAATGCCGATGCCACAGACTTGATAGTGGAAGATCGGGTAGTTGAAGTTAATGCAAATCAACCAAGAGAAAAAACAATATTAGAACAGCTGATAGCGGGGCCTAAGGAAAAAGGCAACTACGCAACGATACCAACTGAAACAAAAATTATGGATATAACCACCACCAGCGATGGTGTTTGCTATGTAAACTTAAGTCAGGAATTTGTTGCAAAACACAATGGAGGCTCAACAGGAGAATTGCTTACAATCTACTCTATTGTTAATTCTCTTTCAGAGTTGGATAATGTGAAAAAGGTTCAATTTCTGATTGAGGGGGAAAAAGTAGAGGCCTTCAAAGGCCATATTGATTTTAGCACCCCTTTTGTTGCTGTTAAGAGTTTAAAAACGGTAAGTTAAGATATTGCTATGAAAATAAAAAGACCGGCCCTTTGGGCACTGATATTCATGATGTGTGGAATATATATGCGGCTAGGTATATCTAAAGAGATATGCCTCGCTTTTTTCGTTTTTTCTCTTCTACTAATTTCACATTTTGTGATGAAAAAGAACATAAAAATGGCAGGCACATTTATTGTAATGGTGATCCTTGGCTTTTTTTTAGCAGGAGATGCTGTGAAACCCTCCTATTCAGGATTAGAGGGACAAGACTTTGTCAAATATGAGGGGATAATTTTTGAGGAAGGGAAAACTTCCTCAGGAAATCAAAAGCTGTTTATGCGTTTGCAGCTGCCTTTTCAAGAAGAGCAGAATAAGACAGTAGGACTATATGCAATTTGGACAGGAGAGAATTCCTTTCAAATTGGAGATGAAATTTTGATTACAGGAGCGGTTTTGCCCTTAGAAGGGAAAACAGTTCCTGGTGGTTACGATGAGAGGTTATATCTAAAGACAAAGAGTATTGATTACAAAATGTATCCTGAGATGATTGAGAAGATTGGTGAAAACAAAAATCTTTTTATGAAATTGCAAGAGATAAAACAACGGGTCTTTGCTGTGTTCGATACGGTTCTACCTCAGAGAGAAAGTGGGATACTAAAAGCAATGGTAACGGGGGAGAGGGATGATATAGACCAAGAAACCAGAGATTTATACATAAAAGCTGGAATCAATCATATTCTCTGCGTTTCAGGTCTTCACGTTTCTATCTTTGTGCTCTTGATTCATTTTCTTATGGAAAAATGCTTGAAGCAGAGTAAGCGGACAGTGTCATTGGTCACTATAGCCTGCTGCTTGTTTTTTTTGATTTTTACAGGATTTTCCCCTTCCTCAGTTAGAGCGGTCATTATGATTACTGTAGCTTTACTTGGGCGGGTTTTCTTTAGAAGAAGTGATATGTTGAACAATGTGGCTATTGCCGCCCTCTTTCTTTTACTTTATCAGCCGTTATATTTATGGAATGCAGGTTTTCAGCTATCATTTATTACTGTGGTGGGCATTTGGATGGGTTTACAGGTTGTTTCCAACGAAACAGATATTATGAGCAAAATGAAGAAAACTTTCATTCTTTCTTTATATGCATCGCTGTTTAGCTATCCCCTTGTGGCATATCATTTTTTTCATATTTCTTTGATTGGCGTTTTTTTAAATTTACTGGTTTTGCCTCTTTGTGCTCCTTTGCTTTTCTTCGCTTTTTTAACGGGGATAGGGGGGCTGATTTTTCCGCCCATAGCAGCAATTTCCGCAGGAGGAGCCTACGGGATTTTAAAGTTTTATCAAATAGTATGCACCATTGGGGTTTCTGTTCCCGGAGGCTATCTATTGATTGGAGCGCCTTCCCTGCTTACCATTGCGATATATTATATTATTTTGTATATGTGTAGTTTTTACGGTAGGAAGTTATGCAATGAAAAAGCCATCCTTTGTGCAATGATTGCTTTGGGATTTTCTGCATTTGGGAATAGGATGATTTTTCATAAGAATACCGTCGCCTTTTTGGATGTGGGACAAGGGGATTCCACGGTTATTTCTACTTACGATGGTAGAGCTGTGGTGATTGATGGCGGCGGCTGGTTCGGTACGGAAATAGGGAAGAATTCGGGAATGAAAGTAGTAAAGCCTTATTTAGAATATCTGGGAGTAAAGGAATTGGATGGAATTTTTTTAACCCATTTTGATTCCGATCATATGATTGGCGTTGTTGAGCTTTGCCAAAGCTTACCCACAAAAGCCGTATATCTGTCGGAGTATCCTTGTTCTGATATGGAAAAATGGCATCTCTTAAAAGAAGTATTGGAAAAACAGGGAATTATGCTGTATACTGTGAAGGAAAATGACATATCAAATTGGGGGAACCGCGGAGAGATTTCTTGTTATTATCCTCCCGATGGTGTGAAATTTATTGGCGAAAATGATAACCATGGATCACTGGTTTTAAAATACGACTATGGTGGAACAAAGATTTTGTTCACTGGAGATGCAGCAGTGGAGGACGAGAGAATTCTTCTTACAAAAGGAGTGGATGTTTCGGCGCAAATTTTAAAACTGGGACATCACGGTTCAAAAAATTCAAGCTGTGAAGCTTTTTTAGAGGCTGTTGCCCCTCAGGTGGGTATCATATCCTGCGGCAACGAGAATCGATATGGTCACCCCCATGAAGATACATTAAATAGAGTGAATGAACAGAGGATCACTGTTTATCGAACGGATAAGCAGGGAACTATTTTAGCGGAAATATCTCCAAAGGGCAGCTATGAATTGGATGCTGTTGCAGAAAGGGAGGCAGTTTATGAAGGAATTAAAAAAACAATGGAAAAACGGTGAGTTTTTGAGTTGTTATCTATTTTATGGCTCCGAAACCTATTTAATTAAAAATTATGAGAAGGCACTTATGGATGCAATATTATCTTCCGGTTCTGAAATGATGAACCACGATATTTTTGAGGAAAAGCGGGCAAGTGCTGACGCAATTATGGATGCTGCTGATACATTACCTTTTTTAAATGAAAAACGACTGATTACCATTAAAAACAGTGGTTTCTTTCAAAAAGGAAATGCTAAGGAGGAAGGGGAGAAATTGCTTGACTATTTCTCAAATTTGCCTGAAAGCGTGTGCATTCTTTTTATAGAAGAAAAGGTTGAAAAAAATAGTCGCCTTTACAAAGCTGTAACGAAAAATGGAGAAGCCGTTGAGTTTAAAACGCCCACTGAAAAGGAATTAACAGCTTGGTTGAAAAAAGAATGTGCCAAAAATGGGGTTTCCATTGAAAATAGTGTCATACAGTTCTTTCTTCAGACCGTTGAAAGTGATATGGAAAATATCATACGAGAGCTGCAAAAGCTAATTTCTTATAAAGGTAACCAAGGCAGTATTGAAATAGAGGATGTGAAGGAAGTCACCACGCCCTCGTTGGAGGCAAAGGTGTTTGATTTGGTTCGTGCCGTAGCAGAGGAAAAGCCGGCAAAGGCTATATCCATTTATCGGAATTTATTACTTTTAAAAGAATCGCCTTATATGGTACTTTCCTTGATTACAAGGCAATTTCGAATGATTTTTACCAGTTCCCTTTTGTTTGAAGATGGATTATCCTATGTTGAAATTGGGCAGAAGCTGGAAATCAGAGATTTTGCTGTAAAAGAATATGTTAGACAGGCAAAACGTTTTTCGAAGGAAGAATGGAAAATGGCTCTTGAGGATTGCTTGAAGACGGATTTGGACATAAAGACAGGGCGAGCCGCTGAAGAAGGGGCTGTGGAACTGCTGATTATGAAATATAGCAGTAAAGCGCTGAGAACCAGTGGGTAAAATAAGGATAGGGACATCCAATTGAATTTAAGGATGTCCCTTTTTATGTACTGTAAAGAGGAGGAATGGAATAGGAATCTTGACAATGCCCCTCCTTAAATGGAAAGGGAACATATATAGTAAGTGTATGAGCTTAAATTAACACTTCTTACAGCTTTGCAACTACACGGCAAGGTAAGCCTGTCATTTCCGCAAAATTCATAGGGCATATATAGGCTTGAAAATAAATGCCATACTTGAGTAAATCTGAAAGATTACACAAGTTTTCCACTATGAAAAGTCCTCTTTCGGCGCAAAATTGATCCATTGGGGTATGCTCCTGCCCACGGCGAACCCCAGCAAAATCAATTCCAATGATAGAAACACCTTTTTCCACCAATGCTTCAATTAAGTCGACAGAAAGCTGAGGATGCTCAGAAAAATAGGCATGGCTACCGTAGCCTACTTTTTCAATAAAGCCAGTGTAAAAAGCAATAAACATTTCTGATTTTACCTTTTCTAAGTCAATATCTAATGTTTCAATTTCTCGATTTACAATTTGGCTGACATCAAAGACAATTGCATTGCGCTCCATATATTCTAAAGGAAACTCTTTGTTCATCACATCAAAATGGGTTCCTAAGTGTCCAAAGAGAGCTTTTTTCTCATTCCCTTGAGCATCAAAAACCATTTTTGGTGTGATTTTTAACGTGATATCAATTAGCATTGTATTCCTCCGATTTTGTTGTTTACTTATTCAAGTAAGTGTCTGATAACTTTGTGAATAACTAAAACGTTTGTGTATTTTAGATGGTAAGAAACGTTAAACTTCTTCCACGGAAGGGACTTTTACATGTTCACCTTTTAAAGCCATATTTTTATAATCTTCTTTGCATGGAATGGTATGTTTAATTTTACTGAATATTATAATTTTGAGGCCACTTCTTTTCAAAAATATTGGACTTGGTTTTCAGCGTTGCTTAATTTAATGAATGTCTATATACATATAAATTCATAAGAAAAGCGAACTTTCAAATTTTAGTTTTCTGCATATTTGATATCAAATCTATTGAGCAAAGAAAAATTTTCTTCCTTGACCTTTGTTCTTTAAGTCCTTGTACACATTATATTGCAAAATTTTATTCTTATCAACAAAAAACAACGGACATTTAGTATAAGAAATAAAAAACAGCGACATCCCTAATTACTTGGATATCGCCATTTAAGTTTATATTTCGTGATAAGATTTTAAAATATTGTTTGCAACTTCCAGCTTACTTTGTCTGCAATCCATGGCATGCTTTTCAATATAGCGATGGGCCTGAGGCTCAGTCATGTGCAGATGCTGAATTAACAGACATTTTGCCCTGTGAACAGTACGGAATTCAGTAAGCTGCTTTTGAAGCTTTTTATTCTTTTCCTGTATTTTTGCAATGCGATTTTCAAAAGCAATTGCAAATTTTACAGTGCGCTCAAATTCTGAACGCTTAAAAGGCTTATAAAGAATAAGAATGCCGTAGTCTTCTCCGCTGTATTCCTTTATGTTTCTATAGGATTCAGGTAGCAACAATACAACAGAAGCATCTGTTCTTTGTGTCATAAAAATCGCTAAATCCTGGGCGGATTCACTTGGCAGAGGAGCATTTATGATAATGAGAGAAGGTGTTTCGGAAGCAATTAATTCTTTTGCCTGCTTGCTGTTGGAAGCGTAGAAAATTTGAGACGAAGAATAGTAGTCCAAAAGGCCAACCAAATTTTCTTTCTCCGTCTCCTTTCCTGCTATAATCAATATCTGATTCATAAAGCTCCTCCTTTCAATTTTTAGTTGTTAAAACATAGTAATATATGCATCTCTTTCTGCTCCAACGGAAACATACTTTATGGGGCAACCAACGGCTTCTTCAATATATTTGACATAATCAAGAGCTTCTTTTGGTAAATCTGCAACACTACGGCATCCGCTGATATCACAGTTCCAACCCTTTATGGTTTCAACAATGGGTTCTGCATCTTTCAAAACAGCGGAGTAAGGGAATTCTGTTACTTCTTCTCCATTGATTTTATATTTTGTGCATACGGGAATTTCATCTAAATAAGATAAAACGTCCATTTTTGTCAATGCGATTTCACTACATCCCTGTACACGAATGCCGTAACGGCTTGCTACAACATCAAAGGGACCTACACGACGAGGTCTGCCTGTTGCAGCACCATATTCTCCGCCGGCTTCTCTTAAGGCATCTGCCCCTGCACCAAACATTTCACAGGTAAAAGGACCTTCACCAACGCAGCTGGAATAAGCCTTCATGATACCGATAACGCTATCCAACTGCAAGTTGGGAACACCTGCACCAATAGGCGCATAGGCAGCAATGGTTGAAGATGAAGAGGTGAAAGGATAGATACCAAAATCGATATCTCTCAGTGCACCTAACTGCGCTTCAAACATAATTTTCTTGCCTGCTTTTTCGGCCTCTGTAATGTACAAGCCGGTGTCAATAATGTTATCCTTGAAAGGCGTACCAAAGGTATCCAACCACTGCAAAACTTCTTCATACTGAACGGGGGCAGCATGATAAACACCTTCGATAACCAGATTTTTATAAGCCACCAGATTTTTGAGTGTAGCTGGATAAGTTTCAGGATGGAGCAAATCACCCATACGTAAGCATTTTTTCATATATTTATCGCCGTAAACTGGGGAGATACCTCTACGGGTTGAGCCAAACTTGGCATCCCCTAGGCGATCCTCCTCCAAGCAATCCAATAGCTTATGATAAGGTAGGCAAATGATGGCCTTGTCACTGATTTTCAGGTTCTCGGCTGTGATTTTTACGCCGGCGCTTTTCAAGCGGTCAACCTCATGATAAAGATGCTCAAGGTCAATAGCCATGCCATTTCCCATGATGTTTACTACATCTTCCCGCAAAATGCCGGAAGGAAGAAGATTTAAAACAAATTTTCCTAAATGGTTAATTACGGTATGCCCGGCGTTATTACCGCCCTGATATCTGCAAACAATATCATAATCATGTGAAAGCAGGTCAACCATACGACCTTTGCCCTCATCTCCCCAGTTGGTTCCAACGATAGAAGTTAACATGAAGATAGCCTCCTTAAATTTTGATATAAAAAATAATGATTGAACTTTTGTATCATATAGAAATTTTAATAGCGTTAATGAGGAATGTCAATGGAGCGCATAATGAATTATTATGCTATTTTTTAGAATTATTAATCATTAGTAAATTTTTATTTCAAAATTACAGGCATTTTGGTTCGTAAAAAGGCATGTTTTTCTATTTTGCTGCTGTTTTTATTTTCGCAAAAAATAAAATAATATGAAAGTTTATGCAAAAAAAGCGGAATAAATAAATTCAAATTTGGCATAGAAATTTTTTATACCCACTATTAATAATCGAATGAAAAAAGCACCGATGACATTTTTAAATGCCATTGATGCAGATTGTATTTTATAATATAGATAAATGCTAAGGTTACAAGTTGTACTTCATAAATTTTCTTTCCCATCCCATTTTTTACTTAAACTAGTTTTCAACGTTCTCAGTTGTACGTTTTTTCTTCTTTTTTTCTGAATTTTGGCTGTCAAATGTATGGGCACGGCCTAGAAAATATGCAATTTTAATCAGTTTTTTTTCTTCCGTTGTTAATTCCTTTTCCGTTAAATCAGCAATATGACGTAGCAAAGCCGCCATGTTTGTTCGGGGTGCCTTGGGCACTGAAATCATCAGAGCTGCAGGTTTAAAGGTTGCGGGAGACAGCTCTTTGGGTCGCACAACTTTAAAAACTTTCGCTGTATATATTGCATCAAATAAAGCATCGTGAAAGGGTGAGTCAACGGTGATTTTCAGCTCTGTCACTGCGTTTTTCAGTCCGATTGCTTGTCCGGCTTCATAATTCAAAAATGCAGAAGCGAATTTTTGTACATTCAGATATTTATTGGGTATGCTGTTGGTATCCAGTTTATAGTATAAAATATTCCGAAATAGGGATTTAATATCATCCGTGCCCCAAGTGCAAAGGATTGCATCCTTATCTGAGATAAAAGAGGCAAAGTGCTGAAAGGCTTCGGTAAAGTCCGGTTGGGCTTTTAACTTTTCTTCGGTGATTCCGGTTATTTTTTCAACAAAAGGATGTAATCTCGGATAGATTTTAGGCTGAATCAATGCATTAAAAGTATCTATTTGCTGAAAAGAATCATTTAATTTTACAGCGCCGATTTGAATGATTTCAAAGGGACATTCAGGCACCGGAGCAACTGCCTCACCTGTTTTGAAAGGAAAGGATTGATTGAACTCTAAATCCAAAACGATATAATTCATGAAAGTTCCTCCTGTCTGAACCAAGTATACACCATTTTTCATATGAAGGGAAGAAGGAAATTTGAGCTTTGGATTATCTATTTTTGTAAAAATAGCATGAAAAATATGTAGTCTTTCGGGAATGATAGAAGGTTATGCTAGAATATTTTTAAGTGTGGTCATACTGGTTTTATCCGTGCACATTTTAGTCCATAATGGTTTGAAATGTTTGGAATAGTCATTCACCATGGTTTAGCTAAACGGGGAAAATGGCTTATTGAATACTTTACAGGGAGAATTGAATTATAAATTAAAGTTCTTTTATGATTGAATCATGAATTATCTTGTAACTATAATTGTCAGGTGATAAAATGAGATGAAAATGGCATACAAAAGCTTAAGGAGGCAAAACATGAAGCTTCATTTTACGGAAGAACAAAAAAAACAAGAACTAAACAAACTTTATTTGGAAGAGGATGACCTTCTCTTGGAAGCTGAATTTGTGGAAGGGGAAGGCAGAAAATTTTTAATTTCCGGTGTCGCTACTATTGAAGGAGAAAGATACCACGAGTTTGAAATTATATGTGAGTTAGCAGAGGATGCTTCTGAAGATCCAGTTTCTGTTATAAATACAGATTGGGTTTGGTATGATTTTAATTTCTAACATAAAAAGGAGGAAAAAATATGGATCAATTTAAATTTTTTATGCCTGCGGAAACTTTTTTTGGCCGCGGATGTATCCTTGAAAATAAAGAATCTTTTTTGACATTGGGCACTAAAGCAATGCTGATTACAGGACGCAGCTCTGCCAAGAAAAATGGTGCGCAAAAGGATGTTACGGATGCGTTGGATGCATGCAAGATTCCTTGGGTGTTATTTGATGAAATCGGTGAAAACCCCGATGTGGAAACCGTGGTAAAAGCAGCAAAGATGGCTCATCAGGAGAAGGTTGACTTTCTGATTGGGATTGGGGGAGGTTCTCCTATGGATGCGGCAAAGGCGATTGCTGTTTTGGCAGCAAACCCCCAAGCTGACAGTGAAATTTTATTTACTCAGCCAGATGCAAAGGCTTTGACTGTGGCGGAAATTCCAACAACAGCAGGAACAGGCTCAGAAGTAACCCAATATTCCATAATGACCCTTCATGAGAAACGTACAAAGCGGGCCATCATACAAAAGGTCTTTGCCAAGGCTTCTTTCTTAGATCCGAAATATATGGATGAGCTTTCTGCAGAAATTACAAATAACACTGCTGTGGATGCGTTAACCCATCTGATTGAAAGCTACTTATCTGTGAATGCCAACTTTTTTAGTGAAAAAATCGTTGAGCTGGGACTATCTTTATTTAAAGATTGCATACCTGCGCTTAAGGAGAGGGTATATACCTCTGAAGTGAGAGATAAGCTCATGCTGGCATCCGCTTTGGCAGGGGTTGCCATCGCCCAGACCAGTACCTCCATTCCCCATTGTCTTGGTTATTTTTTGACTTATGAAAAGGGCATTCCCCACGGGAGAGCAAATGGTATCGTGACACAGGCTTATTTAGAAATGTTCCCCAAGGTAGATAAAAAGGTGGGGCAGCTTCTGCATTGCTTGGACATGAACAGTATTGAGGATATGGGTGCATTTTTGAAGGATGTTTTGCATACTTCAGAAACATTTACCGTTGAAGAAGTGGCTTACTACACAGAGCGAGCCATGGAAAGTCCCCAGAAAATTGCAACCTTCCCATATCCTGCTGTAAAAGAAGATATTTTCAAGGTGTATGAAAAGAGTCTCCTTTCCTAAGAAATAGGACAATTTTCAAAATTCCCCTTTTTTCATAAGCTAATAGAAAAACGTGGGGGGAGATTTTATGCCGAGAGTATATCTTAGCCCATCCTTGCAAAACTATAATCTTTTTATAAATGGCGGCAGTGAAGAGGAATATGTAAACCTAATTGCGGATGCCATGGAGCCATACCTGTTTGCTTCAGGAATAGAATTTACAAGAAACGAGCCGGAGATGCCGTTATCTCAAGTGATTGTAGATGTAAATACAGGTGACTATGATGTGTTTTTTTCCATCCATACAACCACAGCGCCTCCTTTCTTAACGGGTAAACTGCAAGGAGCAAAGGTGCTTTACTATTCCAAAAATCCTTATGGAAATGAGCTGGCTCAAGCCGTTGTGAAAAATATAAAAAGCCTTTATCCCGTTCCCAAGAAGGTGAAGGTTTTACCCTCTGCCACACAAAAGGAATTAATGCAGACAACGCCGCCGGCAGTGGTAGTGGCATTGGGATATAATGATAACATAGATGACGCGCAGTGGATTAAGGATAATGTTCACTATCTTGGAAGGGAGCTTTCTCGTTCCTTGGCAGAATATTTTGGGATTTCTTTTGTAGAACCAGAAGAGGATTAACGTTCTTTGTGGACATATGGAAATTAAATGGACAGTATAAATTTTAGATGATATTAAAAAAGTACGCCCCTTCTGCAGACATTTTTGCAAAGGGGGCATTTTTTATATGAAAGCTCAGAATAAAACCTCGCCAATGCAGCGAGGTAAAGTAAGTTCCTTATGAAAGGTAATCTATAATTGAAGAACAAGTTGTCACTGAATTTTATTTATAATAATTTGCTATCACGTTACGAATCATCGGATAGAGCAAGGCATACCCTGCGTTACTCAGATGAATTCCGTCAAATTGAAAGAAGTCCTCAAAGGCTTCTTCTTTTTTTTGACCAAAGCTCAGAAAAAAAGTCAATTACAGGACAGTTATATTCTTTGGCAATTTTTTGAACGGACTCTGCATAAAGTTTTACACGGTCTGTGGTAGTAAATGGGAAAAAGTCCGTATCAACCACAGGAGGTGGTGTAATGAAAATAGGCAGGGAGGTTCCATTATTAAATTCTTTCTCATGTTGCAAAGAAAGTACAAGTTCTGTAATGGAACGCAGATTTTTTTCATACTCTATTAAAGGGCGGTAGTAATCTTCCAACATTGCGGAATCATTTGAACCAAAAAAAATGAGTACAATTTGGGGATGAAATAACAACACATCCCTGTGAATGCGCTCTAAGGCTTCTCTGGTGGTATCCCCGTTAATGCCCTTATTAATGATACGCCACTTGGGGAAATCTTTCTTAAGGCACGCAGGGTAAGCAATATGATCTAAAACGCCGTATCCATAAGTAAGACTGTCACCAAAAGCGACGATGGTAAAAGGATCCATTTCCTTCACTCCGTTTCATTCAAAATTGTTTGAAGATGCCTCGTCATCCATACTCGGGAAAAAAGGTAAAATCGTTTTCTTATGACTTCGGCTGACAAAGGCCTCCTTGTCTGAATTAAAAAAGAATATCCCCCAAGGTTCCTTTGACTTATCAACATAGGAAATATTCTCTAGGTTAACAATAAATGAACGATGTGTCTGCACAAAATTTTTGTCAGAAAGAGTTCGTTGAATTTGATAAAGGGGACATGGAACATGAATTGCATCATTCTTAAGATGAATGATTGATTTTTTCATGGTGCTTTCAATATATAGAATTTCGCTGTAAGGCAGATTATAAAGTCCCTTAGGGGTATTAATCTGACAAAACTTGCGTTCAACAGAGTGCATTTTTTTGTACATGCCCACATAGTATTGTAACAAACTATTTAATGCTTCTTTCTTTTTATTGTCCAAAGGCAGTAAAAAACATTCGCATGACCGCCAATGTACAAAAGCAGTTACAAGATATTCGATTTTGCTTGAAAAAAGCAGAATCGGTGTGTGTTGATGTTGCTCATGGTTTCTTAATGAGAAGATGACACTGCGCACGGGCATGATGTCTTCTTCAAAACTGAAAAAGAAACAATTATATTCATGTTGTTCAAAAAGAGTGAACCATTCTTCTTTTGTACTAGCACAAGAAACTTCGATATGACCGCATTTTCCACAGAAATCCACTAAATATTCTCGGGTGGGTGCGTCAAAAAAGCCTAGCAAAATCGAAAACATTTTGGCACCTCTCTAAAAAAATTTTATAATCAGTATATCACAAAGCATGAATGAAAAAAAGATATTTTGTTAAAAAAACGAAATATTTGCATGGAAAGAAGGTGATTTATTGCAAAAGCTTGAAGAAATTTATAAATTACTGCCTACCGATGTAGAAAAAAGGCTAAAAACAGAGGTAGCATTTCAGGATGAGCAGATACAAGAGATACGTCTTCGTGCCCTAAGACCCCTTTTTGTAAAAACAAATAAGAAAAAATATTTCTTATCTGATGAAAATGGGGATTGGATCATCACCAGTAGGCATATTAAGGAAGCGGTGGAAAAGTTAGGAGGTTACTCTTTATATGCTTTTGAAGAGGAGCTAAAGCAAGGATATTTAACCGTTTTAGGCGGACACCGTGTAGGATTTTGCGGCAGGGCTGTTCTGGAAGAAGGAAGGGTAAAAACCCTTCGGCAAGTCAGCAGTTTAAATATACGAATTGCTGGAGAGGTAAAAGGCTGCGCAGAGGAATGGATTCCTTATTTATTTGAAAACAACCGACTGTGTCACACGTTCATCGTATCCCCTCCGGGGTGCGGAAAAACAACCCTATTACGGGATATCATACGCTGTCTCAGCTATGGAATAGGCTGTAAAGAGGGATATAACGTGGGGGTTGTTGATGAGAGAGGCGAGCTTGCGGCAATGAAGGATGGTGTCCCTCAAATGGATATTGGACCTTGTACGGATGTGCAGGAAAATTGTCCGAAAGGAGAGGGAATGCTTTTTTTACTCAGGAGCATGACACCTGATGTGATTGCAGTGGATGAGCTTGGAAAGGAGGCGGATTTTATCGGAGTTGAGGCATTGCTTCATGCCGGAGTTACGTTAATATCCACGGTACATGGAAGCGATATGAATGGCATGTTAAAAAATTAAAAAATAAAACAGATGCTGGAGGAGATGGAAAATGGAAGAATCCTGTTTCTTAGTAATAGATGGGGGATAGGTACTGTGCAGGAGATATGGGACAACTTGGGGCAAAAACGATACGAAAGAAGGGTGGAATCATGCTCATTCAAGGAATAGGCGCAATTTTAATTTTGGCGGCAACAACCCTTTGTGGGTTTGCCTTCGCAGCCAAAGAAAAATACAGATTGAAAGATCTTGAGGAAATTGAACGGGGAATCTTACTGATGAAAAATCAAATATCCTATTTGGGCACGCCGCTGACGGAGCTCCTTGAGCAAATCAGTTGGAAAACAGAGGGAATCACCGGTCTGGCATTTCAGGAAATATCTCGACAGATGGAAGAACGGCGGGGGAATTCTGCAGAGGAAATTTGGGAAGGCGCATGGCTTAAGATAGGAAAAAAATCCTATTTGACTGCTGTGGATTTAGAAGAGCTGGTTTCCTTTGGACGAACTCTTGGCTTTATAGAAAAGGAACAGCGTGAAGGCAGTATGGATATGCTTTTGCATTATTTACGGGAAAAACAAGAAGGAATCAAAAAGCGTTTAGAAAAAAATGGACGACTTTATTACAGCATGGGCGTGCTCAGTGGTTTATTATTGGTCATCACATTGCTGTAAGCATATGGGGGAGGATTTGGTATGGAAATCAATATTGTATTTCGTATTGCGGCAGTGGGTATTCTTGTGGCCGTATTGAATCAGGTTTTAATTCGTGCCGGCAGGGAAGAGCAGGCAATGATGACCACTTTGGCAGGGCTTGTAGTGGTTCTGTTTTGGGTAATTCAGTATATCAGCACTCTTTTTGAAACGGTACAGACGCTGTTTCAACTTTAGGGGGGTCAAGCCATGGAGATGGGGCGAATAATTGCACTGGGACTGGTGGGGGTGATTTTTGCGGTGATGCTGAAAAAGGAAAATCCACAAATCAGCCTTATGGTTTCAGTGGTTACCGGGATTTTGATTTTTTTTATGATTTGCACACCGTTAAGCGGACTCATTGGGCTTTTAAGAGATGCCGCAGAAAAAGCCGGCGTCAGCAGTGGATATTTCGGAATCGTACTTAAGGTAATTGGAATTGCTTATTTGGCTCAATTTGGTGCACAGCTTTGCGCTGATGCCGGAGAAGGAGCTGTGGCCGCTAAGGTTGAGCTGGCGGGGAAAATATTGATTATGGCCGCTTCTGCGCCAGTATTAACGGCTTTATTAGAGTTAGTAATGAATTTGGTTTAAAGGGGGAGGAACATGAAAAGAATTTTTATCGTTTTTTTACTATTCCTTGCATTGTTACCTTCACCTGTGTATGCAGAGGATCTTTTGGAAAATCAATTGGACTCTTTGGGGCTGGAAAATGTGGATGCCCGATTAGATGACGGGACAAGCTTCGCCTCCCTTGTGCGGGATATTATCTCGGGTGATTACTCTTTCTCTTTTGAGGACTTACCTCGAACCATTATGGATTTGGCATTTGGAGAATTTAAAACCCAGGGGCGATTGCTAACCCAATTGTTATTGGTTGTCATATTGAGTGCTGTTTTAAAACAAGTCAGTGGTTCTTTTCATGGGAAGTCCGTGGGGGAAATGGGGTTCTACATATGTTATATGGTTTTGATTGTAGTAATCATTACTTCGTTTTACAGCATTTCTGCATCGGTAGTAGATCGAGTTGACAGTACCTGCAAGGTATTTTTAGGGATGCTTCCGATTTTTCTGGTGTTATCTGTTTCTGGGGGAAATTTTACACAGACAGCTTTAATGGGCCCTACCATTATGGGTGGCTCCACAGCCCTATCTTTTGGAATAAGAGATTTTATTGTGCCGGCAATTCTTTTGGCAGTGGCTTTAGAAATGGCAGACCATATTTCGGAGAAACCAATCCTATCCCGTTTTGCACAGTTGCTTCGTCAAGGGATTTCTTGGACTTTAAAAGGCGCAGCAGTCCTTTTTATGCTTTTGCTTTCTTTACAAAAGGTGGGTGGTGGTGCGCTAAACGGCCTTGCGGCAAAAACCGCCAAAATTGCTGTGGGCTCTGTGCCTGTTGTTGGCGATGTTATGGGTGGCGCCATAGAAACAGCGGCGGCAGTGGCGAAAACATTAAAAAGCGGAACATTGGTGGGTGCAGCCATTTTTTTGTTATTGCTGTGTATTCCACTGTTGGTCAAGCTTGCTGTCATACTATTGGTGTTTAAAGTGACGGCAGCGGCGTCAGAATTTATTTGTGAAGAACGGCTGGTGGACTGCATTAGTGCGGCGGGGGATTATACCGCTTTGTTGCTGGGAGTGGTTTTTCTTACGGAGGGAATGTTTCTTTTTTCCGCCTTACTACTTTTAGGCGGGTTATAGGGGGGAATTGGAATGATGGAGGCCTTAGGCGCATATATAAAAACTATAACGGCTTTGACCATTTTCTCTGCGCTGGCTTGTATGCTGATGCCGGATGGCTCCTTTCGCAAGTATGTGGAACTGGTTCTTGGTGTATTGGTATTAACTGCTGTAATCAGCCCTTTTTTAAGAATTTTTGGTACAGATCAAGGGCATTTGGAGCTTGGTTTACTTCAAAATCAAGCCCGACTGGAAAAAAATTTCTTGTCAAGCAAGGAATATGAATCAGTTGAGCAACAGCGGATATCAGCGGCGTATGGTCAAGTGCTGGAGGATAGAGTCAAAGAGGATCTGACAAAAAAATATAAGGATATAGATTGGGTAAATGTTACCTTTTGTCAGGACTTCAAAGATGAAAACTATGGCACCATAGAAAGCATTACCATCGGTTGTGCCGAGGGAAATGTAGAAAAAATACAAACCTACGCCGCCAATAGGTATGGATTGGCAGAGGAAGCAGTAACAGTGGAAAAATGACGAAAGAAGGGTGACATAAGATGCAGAAAGACTTTTGGCGGGATTTATTCCGGCCGGAAAATAAAAAGACAGGCAATAATATCATTTTGGCATTATTGATTGGTGTGCTTTTGATTATTTTGGGAAAAACATTCTTCCCCACGGAGAAACCTATGGCGGAAGTGAAACCGGATAAGCAAACAGCCCAAGTACATAAATCAAATGAACAGGATATGGAAGTTCGTATGGCAGAAATTCTTTCGAAAATTCAGGGTGCGGGACAGGTTGATGTCATGTTGACTTTTCGTGTAAGTACTGAAAGTGTGGTGGCTCATGAAGAAAAAACGGAAGAATCTCGTTCTCAGGAAAACGGAAAAACCAGCGAAAATTTAAGTAAAGAAACGACTGTTGTTATGACTGAGGATGGAAAGGGAAATACATCACCTTTGGTGCTGACGGAGAACTCTCCACAAGTAGAAGGGGTGGTGATTGTGGCTCAGGGCGGCGATAATGCCGTTGTCTGCAAAGCGTTAAGCAGTGCGGCTCAGGCATTATTGGATGTACCGGCTCATAAAATTGCTATATTAAAAATGAAATAAGGGGGAAAAAGAATGTTTGTCATTAAAAGAAATCAGGTAGTGGTTACAGCACTGGCAGTTATGATTGCAGCGGCAGGTTATTTGAATTTTCAGGATAGTAAGGCTTCCCAGCAAACAAAAACTGCGTTACAGCTCACGGAAGAGGGGGATGCGTCTGCGGCAATTAAAGATTATGACACCCTTCCCGATGATATTTCCGCAAATGAAATTGGTTTAGACCCCATTACTGCAGAGGCTTCCAATACCACTGGAGATGGGGCGGCAGTGTTTGTAAGTGCAGATGCAACCTTGGCAGGCTCGCAATTTTTTGCTGAGGCAAAGTTAGATCGGGAGCAGGCAAGAGCAAAGCAAAAAGATATTTTGACAGAGATGATGAATAACGAAAACGTTAGCCAAAGCCAAAAAGACAAGTGTGGCGACAGTATGCTGCAATTGCAGGAAAGAATAGAAAAGGAAACTGCCGCTGAGGCAATGATTGAAGCAAAAGGCTTTACTGAGGCTTATGTGCGCATTGATGACCAAACCGTTGATGTCGTTGTAGATAAGGCAACATTGTCGGATTCGGAGGTTGCGCAAATTGAAGATATTGTAAAACGGAAAACAGGTTTTAAGGCTGACCAAATCAGAATTAATCCTTTGAAAAAGTAAAATATACTGAAACATGCAATATCAATACATTCTTGTACATCATATTTGTTATTTGGGGCATTACTAAATTCATGTCAAAAAAGATAATGCCAACATATAAGAGCAAAAGTTTTTTAATGAGGCATTTGCAACAAAATGATTGAGACGTTAAGCGGCTAAAACAGAAACATGTAATATACCAAAAAACGGTTCCGCAACTGCAAAGAATTGCAGGTATTCCACTAGATTTTTTCTGTGGGGACTTGACAAGAGAGCGGCTGCAAAACTGCTGTTGGGCATTTATGTTTCGGATTGAGGCCGCTTAATTTTATTTATTTAAGTATGATTAAAGGATGTATATTTCATTGCATTCCAAACCCTTTTCTGATATAATGAAACCCGATAATGCTTATTTTGTATGAATTTTCTAGGAATGCATAGAATCATGTATAAAGAAGACAGGAGGTAGTTAAAATGTCTGAAAATAAAGTGATGGGCGGTCAAATAGAAATTGCCGATGAAGTCATTGGCGTTATTGCGGTTACTGCTGCCCTTGAAGTTGAGGGCGTTTCAGGAAATGCACCGAATAATGCTTTAACAGAGCTTTTTGGGAAAAAAGGGCAAACAAGATGTTTGAAGGTTGCCAAAGATGAGAATGAAGTTGTTCTTGATATGGATATTATTGTAAACTTTGGCACAAAGGTTCAGGTTGTGGCAGAAGAAGTGCAAAAGAAAATAAAAAATGCTGTGGAAACCATGACAGGGCTTCATGTTCCCGTTGTAAATATTAGTGTTTCGGGAATTGTAAAAGAAAAAACTGTCAAGACTGCAGAAGAACTGTAAACAGTGAGTTGTCGGGATACCACTCCAAATTTCGGGGTGGTATTTGTCCTTTTTATTTTTGTGGAGGATTTAAAAATATGAGCCGTAGAAGTGCCAGAAAAAATGCGTTTTTCCTTTTGTTCCAGATGGATTTCAATCAGGCGGAGGAATATGAACAGGTGAAAGAAATTTTCTTTGCGGAAGCGGAAGAACCTGTGGAAGAAGAAGATAAAGACTTTATTGTAAACGAGGTTGAGGGTACAAGAGCCCATATGGAAGAAATTGACCAAATTATTGGAGAATGCGCCAAAGGCTGGAATACAGACAGAATGTCTAAGGTTGACTTAGCAATTCTCCGATTGGCAGTATATGAGCTTCGTTTTAGCAAGGATACCCCCGTGGGCGTTGCCATTAATGAAGCAGTGGAATTGGCGAAAAAATTCAGCTCTGATGAAGCACCAGGGTTTATCAATGGTATTTTGGGCAAGGTGGTACAATAACAGAAATACTCGAGAAAAATGGATCCTAGACTTTTAGACTTGTATACAAGATAGAAGAAATTTGCCTGAAAATTGTATTTTTCCTGCATTTTCTCTTTTCTATGAAACACTGTTTTTGTTAGCTTGAGTATCCCCCTTTAATACTCGAAAAAAGAAACTGAGATAATTATATGGGAATTCAGTATGATTATTTTCCAAGAAATATCATTCGGGAATAAAGATAAATGGAAATGAAGGATAAAAACTTCTTAAATCTGTCAATATTAAGAGAAGAGCTGTCTGGAATGAAGGAGCGGGCTTATGATTGAACCAAAGGTTTTTTCTGTGGGGCAAATAAATAGGTACATTAAAAACCTAATGGAGAACGACTTTATTTTGAGCAGTCTTTTGGTAAAAGGAGAAATCTCAAATTTTAAAGCCCATTCAGGTGGACACCTGTATTTCAGCCTAAAGGATGCCGTAGGGGCGATTTCTTGTGTTATGTTCCGTCAGGATGCCTTAAGTTTACCCTTTGAACCGGAAAATGGCATGAGTGTCATTTTGTATGGTCATGTTTCCCTTTACGAAAAGACAGGGCAATATCAGCTCTACGCTGAAATGATGGAGCCCATAGGCATTGGCTCTTTGCAAATTGCGTATGAGCAATTGAAGAGGAAGCTGGAAGAGGAAGGTTTGTTTGATGAGGATTTCAAACGGGAAATTCCTCCCTATGTGGAAACTATTGCTGTCATTACTTCCCCTACAGGGGCAGCAGTGAGGGATATTATACAAATTGCAAAACGACGAGACCCTAGAGTGAAGATTGCTGTTTTTCCTGCTTTGGTGCAAGGAGAAAGGGCGGCGGAGGACATTGTGCAGGCGTTAAAGCTAGCCAATGAATGGGGAAAAGCCGATGTGATTATTCTTGGTCGTGGCGGCGGTTCCATTGAGGATTTATGGGCGTTTAATGAGGAAAAGGTGGCAAGGGCAATTTTTGCTTCTGAAATCCCTGTGATTTCTGCCGTGGGGCACGAAACGGATTTTACCATTGCAGACTTTGTTTCTGATTTAAGAGCACCCACACCCTCTGCGGCGGCTGAATTAGCTACCCAGCCTTTGATGCAAAAAATAGAGTTTGTTTTACAGCTTGAAAAGCGTTTGGAAAGAAACTGTATGGCAATGATAGAGGATGCCAAGCGCAGGCTGTTATATATAAAGGAGCGCCCAGTGTTAAAACGTCCCTTGGAGCGCGTTTACAATGCACAACTTCTATTAGATAAGATGGAGTTGGCTATGTCAAAGGCGACAAAACAAAAGCTCCTGCGTTATAGTGAAAAGATAGGAACGCTTGACACAAGGTTGGTTGCATCTTCTCCCTTTTCGGTGATGAAGCGGGGCTATATGATTGGGATGAATGAACATAATAAAGCATTTGTTTCTGTAAAACAGGTTGAACTTGATGAAGTGATTCGTTTAAGGCTTCAAGATGGACATTTAAAAGCAAAGATATTGGAAAAGGCGGTGATAGATCTTGGCGAAGAAAAAGCTGACATTTGAAGAATCCATAGAACGGCTGGAAGAAATCGTGGAGAAGCTGGAGCAAGAAGAGGTTTCTTTAGACGAAGCTGTTGCTTTCTATAAGGAGGGCTTGGCTCTTTCCGGATTTTGCAAAGAGAAACTGGCTGTGGCAGAAGGGGAAATTCTTCTGTTACGCAAGGAAGCAGGTCTATGGCAAGAGGAACCTTTTCAATCAGAGGAGCAGGAGATATGAATGATTTAAATAAACAAATGAATCAATGGATTGCATATATTGAAGAAAAGCTGGAAGTATTCATGCCGAAACAAGAGCAATTTCCTCCCGTTATTTTTGAAGCAATGGCATACAGCCTTTTTGCTGGTGGAAAACGTTTGCGTCCCATGATGCTTTTGGCGGCCTGTGAGGCTGTTGGCGGTGAAAAGGAAGAAGGGCTGCCCTTTGCTTGCGCAATGGAGATGATTCATACCTATTCCTTAATTCATGACGATTTACCTGCCATGGATAACGATGATTATCGCAGAGGCAGACTGACCAATCACAAGGTTTTTGGTGAAGATATGGCAATTCTTGCAGGAGATGGCTTGCTGCATAACGCTATGGAAATAATGGCGGATGCTTGCTATCATAACCCTTCCAAAAAAACTACGGGAGCTATGCAGGCGATTGCCCATGGAGCAGGTATTCATGGCATGTTAATCGGTCAAGTGGTAGATGTTTTTTACGAAGGTAAGCCTTTGGAGGCAAATATTCTTGAATTTATTCATATAAATAAAACAGCGGCTATGATTCGGGCGGCCTTAAAGGCCGGTGCCATTCTGGGTGGTGCAACAGATACAGTAGCAGAAAGTTTTGCATTGGCCGGTGAAAAAATTGGTGTAGCCTTTCAAATTTTAGATGATATTTTAGATGTAACAAGCACCATGGAGGAATTGGGTAAGCCCATTCATAGTGATGAAAGAAATGAAAAAACCACCTATGTTACCCTTTATGGCATTGAAAAATCCAGAGAGATTGCTTGTAAACTTTCGGATGAAGCAATTTCAATTTGGAATGAGCTGGGAGAAGGCTGCATATTCTTAAAGGATTTAACCGAATATTTAACAAAAAGAACCTATTAAGAATCTGGGATGACGGAAGAAAGAAGATGGGAGTATGGGATTCGGAGAAATCACATATAACGTGCCGTTATGGGCGGCAATCATATCTTGGGCCATTGCTCAAGGTTCAAAAATTATTTTGACATTAATTATTGATAAGCGTTTTGACGCTACCCGCATTGTGGGAACAGGCGGTATGCCAAGCTCTCATTCAGCTTTGGTTATGGCTCTTGCTTTTAGTATAGGGAAATATAATGGGTTTGGTTCTCCCCTATTTGCTATGGCTTTGATATTTTCCTTTGTTGTAATGTATGATGCAGCAGGGATTCGAAGAGCGGCGGGAAAGCAGGCTGAGATTATCAACATGCTGTTGATTAAACATGAAGTGCCTGATATGGAGAAGTTAAAGGAACTATTGGGACATACACCGTTGGAAGTTTTTGTCGGTGGACTTCTTGGAATCGCGGTAGGCTTTTGGATATAGAAATGGTAGAGAGCAGGTGAAGCTGTGGGAGGATTATTAGACAGAATCCAAGCCACTGGAGATATTAAAAAAATGAAGGAAGAAGAATTGGAGCCTCTCTGTAAAGAGATGAGGCGCTTTCTGCTGCAAAATGTTTGCAAAACCGGTGGACATTTGGCCTCAAATCTAGGGGTGGTGGAATTAACCGTAGCACTAGAGTACATCTTTAACCTTCCTGAGGATAAAATCGTATGGGATGTGGGTCATCAAGCCTATATCCATAAAATATTAACGGGGAGAAAAAAAGATTTTTCTACCCTTCGCCAATTGGATGGTCTTAGCGGTTTCCCAAAACCCAAGGAAAGTGATGCAGATGCTTTTGCCGCAGGGCATAGCTCTACATCTATTTCAGCAGCACTGGGCATTGCGAAGGCAAGAGATTTGCAAGGAAAAAATAATAACGTGATAGCTGTCATTGGGGATGGCTCCATGACGGGCGGTCTTGCCTATGAAGCGCTGAATAATGCAGGGCGGGATAAAACAAATTTCATTGTAATTTTGAATGACAATCAGATGTCCATTGACAATAACGTAGGTGCGATCAGTAAACACTTAAATAGTCTGCGCACCAGCAACCGATATCGCACCCTGAAGGAAAACTTTAAGCAGTTTAGAGATCAGGTCCCTGTTCTTGGTAAGGCGACTTATTTGGTTTTGGAAAAAGTTCGAGACAGTGCAAAACTGCTTTTTTTAGAGGGAGCAGTCTTTGAAGAATTCGGTTTTAAATATATTGGCCCGGTAGATGGCCACAATTTGGAAGAGATGCTTGAGATATTTCGCAATGTTAAAGATGCACAAGAGCCTATCTTGATTCATGTTAAAACAACAAAAGGCAAAGGCTATTTGCCAGCAGAAAATAATCCTGGGCCCTTCCATGGCGTTGGACCCTTCGATATGAAAACAGGAAATGGTTTGAGCAAGAGTGAGCATCCCAGTTGGTCTGCAGTTTTCGGGAAGAAAATGGTGGAGCTGGGCGAAAAAAATCCCAAAATAGTTGGGATTACAGCGGCAATGTGCAGTGGAACAGGTTTTGAAGCCTTTCAGGCTGCCTTTCCCGACCGCTTTTTTGACGTTGCCATTGCCGAACAGCATGGAACAACATTTGCAGCAGGTTTGGCGAGTCAGGGTATTATTCCTGTATTTGCAGTATATTCTTCCTTTTTGCAAAGGGCGTACGACCAAGTAATTCATGACGTTTGTATGGAAAATTTACATGTAGTATTTGCTATTGATCGGGCTGGAATTGTTGGCGCAGATGGAGAGACCCACCAAGGTGTTTTTGATCTATCCTACTTGACTCATATACCCAATATGACAGTGCTATCCCCCAAAAATGCTTGGGAGCTGGAGGAAATGCTGGAGTATGCTGTGAATGTATGTGAGGGGCCTGTTGCAATACGCTATCCCAGAGGGACAGCTGAAATAGATTTTGCGGAACATAAACAGCCCATTTGCTATGGGAAGGCAGAGGTTATACAAAAAGGCAAGGGAATTGCTATATTGGCAGAGGGACATATGCTGCAAGCTGTGAAGCAGGCGGCAGAACGGTTGACTCAAGACGGACTGGATGCCCCAGCTCTGGTGAACATGCGGTTTATCTCACCCTTAGATGAGGAACTGCTACTTGAAATCACGAAGGACTGCAATGAAATTTTTACGGTGGAGGATAATCTTCGAAAAGGTGGCTTTGGCTCAAAAGTTTTAGAGTTTTATAGTGATGGTGGTTATCGGATTTCCGTGACCAATTTGGCGTTTCCTGATAAATTTATTGAACAGGGTTCTCAAAGCCAGTTGTTTGCTCGTTATGGTTTAGACGCTGAGGGCATTTACAGAAAAATCAAGGGGAAAATAGGAGAAAGCTATGGCAGATAAGGAAAGACTTGATGTCTTACTGGTAGAAAAGAACTTAGCCACTTCGAGGGAGTTGGCAAAGGCATATATTATGGCAGGAAATGTATATGTTGATGGAATGAAAGAGGATAAAGCAGGCACAAAGGTTTCCGTTACGGCGTCCATTGAGGTAAGAGGTCCCCAAATGAAGTATGTGAGTCGTGGCGGCTATAAATTGGAAAAGGCCATAGATTCCTTTGGTATTTCATTAGAAGGGAAAATTTGTCTGGATATTGGTGCATCAACGGGCGGTTTTACGGATTGTATGTTACAAAACGGAGCTATTAAGGTATATGCCATTGATGTGGGATATGGGCAATTTGCGTGGAAGTTACGGACAGATGAACGGGTAGTGTGCTTAGAAAAAACCAATGTACGTTACATCACTCAAGAGCAAGTGCCCGATGCGGCAGATTTTGCCTCTATCGATGTTTCCTTTATTTCCTTAACCAAGGTGTTGCCGGCGGTTTTGGGAGTTATGAAGGAGGACGGTCAGCTTGTATGTCTGATTAAGCCCCAATTTGAAGCAGGCAGAGAAAAGGTTGGCAAAAAAGGTGTGGTAAGGGATATTGCGGTGCATAAAGAAGTTATTGTTGCAATAGCGGATTATGCATTTGAGCAAGGGATTGGTATTTTGGGTCTTAGTTTTTCTCCAATTAAGGGACCAGAGGGTAATATCGAATACTTAATCTATTTGGATAAAAAACAGCAGGGTATGACAAGGGAGGAGGTTTATTTCCTTTTAGAAGACATCGTGGGGAAATCTCATGACGCACTTCAATAGGAAATAGAGTAGCCTATGATAAAAGTCGGATTGATTCCCAATATTGAAAAAGATAAGGATTTGGCTGTTACCAAGCGTTTGGCAAGGCACTTATTAGATAAGGGATGTATCCCCCAGTTGCCGGAAAAAATTGCGGAGCTTGCTGGCTTGGATATGTATGCAAGAAAAGAGCATGAAATATATGAACATACAGATTTTATCATTTCCCTTGGGGGAGATGGAACCTTGTTGGGCGTGGGCAGAAGAGCCAGCCAATTTAACACACCAATATTAGGGGTTAATTTGGGCACGCTGGGATTCTTGACGGCAGAGGAAAAAAATAGAGCCGAGTATGCCATTGATAAAGTATTAATGGGAGACTACAAAAAAGAAAAAAGAATGATGCTGGAAACTTCGATTTCAACGGACGAAGGACGCATAGACGGTATTACGGCATTAAACGATATTTGTATTTCAAGAGGTCTGCTTTACAAAATTTTGGAATTCAATGTATTTGTAAACGACGAATATGTAGATACTTTGCGGGCGGATGGAGTTATTATTTGTACGCCTACGGGATCTACTGCATATAATTTATCTGCGGGTGGGCCTGTTTTAAAGGCAGATGCACAAATCATTGCCATTACGCCCATTGCACCCCATACCTTGACTAGCCGTTCCATTGTGGTCTCCGCTGATGATGTTGTAACGGTAGAGGTGAATCCCAGAGAGGATACAGCTTTTACGATCAGTGCTGACGGACAGGAGAGCTGGAGTCTGACTGGTAAAAAGGTAGTTCAAATCCGCAGGGCAAGGGTTTATACAACTATAATGAAAACGAATCCGCAAAACTTTTACGATGTTTTGCGTCATAAACTATCGAGATAAAAATGGCATAAAAAAAGGAGGCGCGGGCTATGAAAATTGCCAGACATGCAAAAATTCTTGAGTTAATCGAGAATTATGATATTGAAACACAGGACGAATTGGCACAAAGGCTGTGTGATGAAGGATTTATGGTTACACAGGCAACGGTATCCAGAGATATTCGAGAGATGAAGCTTACAAAAATTGCTACAGAAAAGGGAAGACAGAAATATGCGGTTATTTCCGGTAATGATACTGAAATAACAGAGAGATTGACCCGTGTGTTTAAGGAAGCAGTAGTCAAAATGGACTATGCACAAAATATGATTGTCATTAAAACCTTAGAGGGCATGGGGATGGCTGTTGCCGTTGCCCTAGATAACATGCAAAATTCAGAAATTTTAGGTACAATTGCCGGAGATGACACAGTTTTTTGTGTGGTTCGTACTCATAATCAGGCGGCTGTTATTATAGAAAAGCTGTACCGTATCATTCATAGTGCATAAATTCCGATAGGAGGGAATGTCTATGCTGGAAAATCTGCATATTAAAAATGTTGCGCTGATTGAAGAATGTCAGGTTTCTTTTGGAAAAGGGCTGAATATTTTAACAGGAGAAACGGGAGCGGGTAAATCCATGCTGATTGACTCCCTTCAATTTGCATTAGGCGGAAGAATGGGAAAGGATTTCTTGCGCAGAGATCAAAAAATGGCTTTGGTAGAAGCTCTTTTTTCCATAAAGGATTCCGGTTTTGAAAACAAACTTCTGGAAAATGGGATTGAACCTGAGGAAGACGGAACTGTGCTGATAAGTCGTACATTAAGCGATACGGGAAAATCTGTGTGCCGTATCAATGGCAGTATGGTAACAATCAGTATGCTGCGGGAGCTTGCCACGGATTTGATTGATATTTATGGACAGCATGAACACCAATCCCTTCTAAATCCATCGAAGCATATTCGTTTATTAGATCGGTTTTGCAATGGGGATTTTGATAAGGTGCTAGAGGCTTATAAAAAAAGCTATGATAAAAGAAAAGAAATTGATGCTCAGCTGGAAAAATTGATGGGCGATGAGGCACAAAGAGAACAGCGTATGGATATTTTAAACTTTCAAAAGGAAGAAATAGAAAATGCTGCTCTATCTCCTACTGAGGAAGAGGACTTGATAGAGAAAAAGAAACGTCTGACTCATATGGAGCGTCTGATACGTTTAACAATAGAGAGTACAAATCTTTTGTATGATGGTTCGGAGGACATGCCTTCTGCCTGTGACAATGTCAGCATGGCTGTTGGAAAGCTTAGAGAATGTGCTGCCTTAGATACAGCCATTGAAGGTTATTACAATGATCTTGAGGATGTTTATGCAAGGCTTGAGGATATTTCCAGAGAAATAAAGCGATATGCCCAAAATTTAGAGGATGATCCCTCTGAATTAGAGCGGGTGGAAGAGCGATTGCAAACCATATATAAAATGAAGCGCAAGTATGGTGGAAGTGTAGAGGCGGTTTTAGAATTTTATCATAAGATTTCCAAGGAGATTGAATTTTTTTCAAACAGTCAGGAGCGGGTGATTCAACTAAGTACGGCAAGAGAAAAGGAGCAGCATCTTTTAGAAGCTTCCGCCAGACAATTAACTGCTTTGCGTGAAGCAGCTGCGGAAAGAGTTGCTAAGCAAATTGAGGAATCTTTAAAAGATATGGAAATGAATAATGCCAGATTCTACATACAGGTGACCCCGCGGGATGAGTGGAATGCCATGGGCAAGGACAAGGTAGAGTTTTTAATCTCACCAAACAAAGGGGAGGATTTGAAGCCTCTTTCCAAGATTGCCTCCGGTGGGGAAATGAGCCGTGTTATGTTGGCATTAAAAGCTGTTCTGGTAGATGCAGATGAAATAGAGACTTTTATTTTTGATGAAATTGATACTGGAGTCAGTGGCAGAACCGCAGCGAAGGTGGGAAAGAAAATGAGCCTGATTGGTGAGAAAAGGCAAATTCTTTGTATTACTCACTTACCGCAGATTGCGGCAATGGCGGACAAGCATTTTCTCATCGAAAAGAAAACAATGAATGATCAGACCCTTACTATAGTAAAGACTTTAGATGAGGAAACTTCCATTGGGGAAGTTGCTCGTCTAATGGGAAGTACAACGGTAACGCAAGCTACCCTGACAGCCGCAAAAGAATTGCGGGAAGGAAAGAAAAGTTCTATTTGCTGATGGGGTTAAAAAAGCGACATTATCGTTTAGGCGAAAATGCCGCTTTTTTGGAAAAATTTATAATTTAAATTCCTCTGGTTTTTGGGCAACCTGAAGAGGAGAGTTCTGAAAAATGTTGTTGCTTGCATAAGGATCCCCACCGTCATTATCTTGCCTGCTTAGGAGCCATTGGATATAAAGAAGCAATTCTTTTTTTCCACGGTCATCTAACTTACCGAAATATTCATTCAGAATTTCGTATTCATCTGTTTTTTTGTCGGGTTCATAGGGTCGTCGGATTTCATTCACTCCCAAAAGAAAATCCAAAGATACATTGAAAATAGATGCAATTTTTTTTAAGTCGGAAATAGAAGGTTGATTATGACCTGACTCATAGTTTGAAATAGCGGTTGCGCCATAAGTTAATTCTTTTGCTAAAGCCGCTTGTGTAATTTTTTTTTCTTTTCGAAGCTGTCTAAGCCTTTCATGAAATTCCATAGAAACACCTCATTATAGTAGAGAGCATATTTTATATAAGAATGATTATAGAGTGAAATATCGTAGGGCGAAAGATATAATCATAAAAACGGAAAAAAAAACAAAAAAAATCATGGTTTATGGACTAAAAGGGAATCAATATTATTATTGATGTCTTATGTCAAAAAAAACGTAGAATGTATTGACAAGTCTAGAAAAAAATGATATTTTTAAATCACAGAAATCATATAGGAATACTATGATATAAAAAAGACGCCGAAAGGAGCATTTTTATGGCAACGAAAATATATATGGACAATGCGGCAACAACACCGGTAAGGGATGAAGTTTTAGATACGATTCTCCCTTATTTTAAAGAGTTTTACGGCAATGCATCCAGTGTGTATAGTATTGCAAAAGAGAGTAAAAAAGCGCTGGAAAAGGCAAGAGAACAGGTAGCAAAGGGAATTGGTGCAAAGGCAGAAGAAATTTATTTTACTGCTGGAGGTTCTGAGAGTGATAATATGGCGCTGAGGGGCGTTGCAGAAGCTCTTGCGAAAAAAGGCAACCATATCATCACCACTAAAATTGAACATCATGCAATTTTGCATACCGGTGAATATTTAGAGAAACAAGGTTGTGAAGTAACCTATTTACCAGTAGATGAATTTGGAAAGATTTCTTTGGAAGAACTTGAAAAAAGTATTCGCCCTGAAACGATTCTAATTTCCGTTATGTTTGCAAATAATGAAATTGGCACAATCCAACCCATTGCAGAGATTGGCAAGCTAGCCCATGAAAAGGGAATCTTGTTTCATACAGATGCAGTGCAGGCTGTTGGGCATGTTGCTATTGATGTGAACGAAATGAATATCGACTTGCTCTCTATGAGTGGTCATAAATTGGGTGCACCAAAGGGCATCGGTGCAATTTATATTCGCAAAGGCATTCCCATTCTACCACTGATTTTCGGTGGAGCTCAGGAGAAGAAAAAACGTGCAGGCACAGAAAACATTCCAGGGATTGTTGGATTAGGTAAAGCAGTAGAGTTGGCAGTTAGTGAAATGGAAACTGAAACAAAGCGTCTCATTCATTTAAGAGATAAATTGATTAACGGAATTTTGGAAAAGGTGCCTCATAGCCGTTTAAATGGACACCCTACAGATAGATTACCCGGTAACTGCAATATTTCCTTTGGCTATATTGAAGGAGAATCCATGTTGTTATTGCTTGATGCCATGGGCGTTGCTGCTTCCAGCGGTTCTGCTTGTACTTCAGGCTCTTTGGATCCTTCTCATGTATTGATGGCTATTGGTTTGCCTCATGAAATTGCCCATGGTTCTTTAAGATTGACCTTGGACCGTGGCAATACAGAGGAAGAAGTTGATTTTATCTTGGAGAAAATCCCTGATGTTGTTCAAAAATTAAGAGACATGTCTCCCTTATATGAGGAAGTAGCGAATAAAAAAGCCTGATGTTAGAAAACGAAGGAGGAAGTTTAGATGGAATACAGCGAGAAAGTAATGGATCATTTTATGAACCCCAGAAATGTTGGTGTCATTGAAGATGCAAGCGGCGTAGGCCAGGTTGGCAATGCAAAATGCGGCGACATCATGAAGGTTTATTTAAAAATAGAAGATGGACGTATTGAAGATGCAAAATTTAAAACCTTTGGATGTGGTGCTGCTGTGGCAACCAGCTCTATGGCAACAGAATTAGTAAAGGGGAAAACAATTCAGGAAGCATTAGAGGTTACAAACAAGGCTGTTATGGAGGCATTGGATGGTTTGCCCCCTGTAAAAGTACACTGTTCCTGTCTTGCAGAGGAAGCACTTCACGCAGCTTTGTGGGATTATGCGGAAAAAAATGGCGTGAAAATTGAGGGTTTGAAGCCACCTGTGGATGATGTGGATGAATTGCATCACATGGAGAATGAAGAATAAAATAGCGTAGTTTTTAAAATAGACGGCTGAATCAGAGCCGCCTATTTTTTTATTGTTCGATTTCCCTAGAAAAAGCTACCTGCTCATCATAGGGCAGGATAAACCACCAGTTGGGCTGGTGATTTTTACTTCATTCTTAGACGCTGGATCATTTTATTAGAATTTGTTGGTTTTCGCTAGTTTTTTATTTCAGATAATAAACAGAAAGATAAATGAATATAAATGAATTTAATATATTTTCAGTGAAAGGCAAGTAAATATGGAAAGATACAACATGACATTCCTATTAACCTCTCTAATGATAGTGAAAACCACCACCCAAACTGATAGTCATGATTTCTAAGAAAAATTGTCAAAAAAACAACTTGAATATTGGAGAAATAACTTTAATTTCAAATTATAAAAGAAAACGATATTTATTTACACAATTTTACTATTTATGACAGTTTGGTTATCAAAAAATTACTAATGTTTGTTTATTTGTTTGGTATAAAGTGACAAAAATTTAATTTGGATATTTAATTTAGAGGGAAATCGGTACAAGTGAAGAAAACTATTATATGTATATATTGTTTAATAATGATATTATGTATACAAAATTATGCAATGTGGCATTTGCCATTAAAATTGAATTAGGAGGTTGGTATTATGAAAAATTACACTGCAGACAAAGTTAGAAACGTAGTTCTATTGGGTCACAGCGGTTCCGGTAAGACAACATATGCCGAAGCAGCTCTCTTCTATTCCGGCGCAACGAAGCGCTTTGGAAAGGTTGATGAGGGCAATACCGTTGGTGACTATGAAGCAGAAGAAATTCGTCGTAAGGTATCAATCAATACATCTGTATTACCCGTTGAGTGGCAGGATACAAAAATCAACTTCCTAGATACCCCAGGTTATTTTGACTTTATTTCGGAAGCAAAAATGGCAATGAGCGTGGCAGATACAGCGTTGATTTTGGTTTCGGCAAAATCAGGCGTTGAAGTAGGAACAGAGAAAGCATGGGAATCTATTGAAGAGATGCATCTTCCAAGGTTTTTCTTTGTAAATCAAATGGACGATGAAAATGCAGATTTTGAAAAAACTTTGGCAGATTTGAGAAGTAATTTTGGAAAAGCAGTTGCTCCCTTGCAAATTCCTTTTAATGATGAAGATGGTAAATTTGTTGGTTTCATTAATTTAATTAAAAGAGATGCAAGAAAAAAAGTGAACGGCAAATTGCAGGCTTGTGAAGTGCCGGAAGATAAAATTGACGAAGTAGAGGTTCTCCGTTCTATGTTGGTAGAAGTTGCTGCTGAAAGCAGTGAGGAATTAATGGAGAAGTTCTTTAATGATATAGAATTGACAGAAGAAGAAATTTACGATGGTTTGTTATTAGGTATTGAAAACCGTAGCATTGCTCCTGTTATGTGTGGCTCTGCAACATTGGGCTATGGGGTGAAATTATTAATGAATACCCTTGTTAGATTTACACCTCCGGCAATGGAATCAAAGAAGAATTTCCATGCTTTTATAGACGGTACAGATACGGTGCTTTGCAGTACTGATGATAAAAATTTTTCTGCTTTTGTCTTTAAAACTATTTCAGACCCCTATATTGGTCGTCTGAATTTATTTCGGGTTATGACAGGTAAGCTGGATAACACCATGAGTATCTATAATGTTGAAAAGGATACTATGGAAAAGGTGGGTCATCTTTATATTGTTCGAGGGAAAGAGCAAATTGAAGTAAATGAATTACATACAGGAGATATTGGGGCATTGGCCAAACTTTCTAATACTTCTACCCAAGACACTTTGACTTGTAAAGAGCATCCCATTGTTATTCCAAAGCTGCCTTTGCCAAGCTCTGTTCTATCCATGGCAATTCAGCCGAAAGGAAAGGGTGATGAGGATAAGCTTTCTGCCGCATTGTCAAAAATCAGGGAAGAAGACCCAACGATCAAAATGGAAGTTAATAAAGAAACAAAACAAACTATAATTTCCGGCATCGGTGAACAACAGCTGGATGTTATGGTGAATAAATTAAAGACAAAGTATAAAATCGAAGTTGAAATGATTGATCCTATTATTCCATATAGAGAAACGATTAAAGGAAAGTCATCTGTCAGAGGGCGCTATAAGAAACAATCCGGTGGACACGGACAATTTGGTGATATTGTTATGGAATTTGAGCCTAGTGGTGATATGTCCTTGCCTTATGTATTTGAGGAGAAGATTTTTGGCGGTTCTGTGCCAAAACAGTATTTCCCCGCTGTTGAAAAAGGCTTGCAAGAATGTGTTTTAAACGGCGTTTTGGCAGGGTATCCTGTTGTTGGTTTAAAGGCTACGTTGACAGATGGTTCTTATCACCCGGTGGATTCCTCTGAAATGGCGTTTAAGATGGCAACCTCAGTTGCGTTCAAGGAAGGTGTGCCCCAGGCAAAACCTACCTTGCTGGAGCCTATTGATCATGTTGAGGTGCTTATTCCGGAAAAATACATGGGAGACATTATGGGGGATATTAATAAGCGCAGAGGCCGTATTCTAAGCATGGATTCCGTTGGCAGTAAGAAATGCATTGTGGCAGAGGTGCCTGCATCGGAAATGCATAAATATGCTACCGATCTGCGTTCTTTAACCCAGAGCCGTGGCGATTATAAACATTATTTTGAACGCTACGAGGAAGTGCCCGCCGAGATTCAGAAAAAAATTATTGAACGTAGAATCGCAGAGAAGGAGAAATAAAGTTCTAACTTACTTCATATAATCATGACAGACACGAACCGCAAAGGGTGACTTCTATATTCTCTTGGCGGCAAGTGTCTGTTTTTGATGGAAAAATTGTTAAAACATATTTTTTTGCAGAAGAATCATTTTATTTTATTTGTGCTCCGTTTATATTGCGTGCAAAAGTCACTGACAAATCAATAAAAATATGTTATGATTAATTCCAACGTAGGAAACAATTGGTATGATGAAATATCATTTATCATTGGATACAAAAAATAACGATGTTCCGTCCTTCTATGAAAACCAATGGAAGGGTAATTTGTACAATGCTAATGAATGATTATTTCCTATGTTTAGAATGAGATATCGTAAATTGAGAAGAATATGCTTAAAATTGACTTAAAGAAGTAAGGAGGTTTATATATGCTTGATGTTGCAATTATTGGCGGTGGCCCTGCGGCACTATCTGCAGCGTTAAACTGCCGACAGAGAAATAAAACCGTATGTGTTTTTGGCAGAAGCTTGGACAGTTCATTATTGTTTACAGCGGAAAAAGTGGATAATTACTTGGGAATGCCTGATGTGAATGGCGAAGAACTGCTTAACCATTTTTATGCTCATGCTGTAAAAAAAGGCGTAGAATTTCAGGAGTGTCGTGTTACCCAGATTTTAAACGTTGGCGAACATTACATGATCAATGCAGAAAATAACTTTATTGAAGCGAAGGCCATTATCCTTGCAACAGGCCTAAGCAAAAGCAAAGGCATTGCAGGGGAGATAGATTATCTGGGCAAAGGTGTGAGCTATTGTGTAACTTGCGATGGCATGCTGTATCGCAACAAAAAAGTCGTGGTTGTAAGCGAGAATGAAGAAGGAGAGGCAGAAGCGAATTTTTTGGCTGATATTTGCAAAGAAGTATCCTACATCCCTCTTTATAAAAATATTACATTTTTGAAAGATAACGTAAAGGTTATCAATGCGGCACCTAAGGCAGTAGTTGGTGCTGAGGATAAAGTTGCGGCGTTGGAAACGGATAAAGAAACGGTTTCTTGTGATGGTATTTTCTTTGCAAAAAATACAATGCCGCCTGACAGTTTGTTATTTGGTTTGAAAACGGATGGAAAAAATATTGAGGTAGACAGACGTATGGCTACAAATTTACCACGGGTTTATGCTGCGGGAGACTGCACCGGTGCACCCTATCAAATTGCAAAGGCAGTTGGAGAAGGCTTGGTAGCAGCACTGTCGGCGGTTTCTGATATAGATAAAATGAAGAATGTATAATAGACTCCCTTCAGGCAATAAAAAAAGAATGGGCAGAAGCTTTGTCCTTCTATTTTGGGAAACTAATTGGATATTCCCAAAACTTGAATAGCCTGAAGGGGGTTTTTTGGTTCTTTTAGAATAAGGAAGAAATAGCCTTTATTGATTAAAATTTACTAAGAAGAGTTTTGTTTTAGTAATAAAGCAGTAAATGAAAGAAAATAAGAGATATTTTTAGAAAAAATGAAGTGTATTACTATTTTTAGCATAATAAGTTCTAATTTAACCAAATTGTGGCTAAAATGAATGTAAATATAATTTGAATATTCTTGAAAAAATGCTAATATAATATCAGAAATCAGCACTCGGTTAGGTTGAGTGCTAACAGATACAAATAAGGAGGTAATGATATGAAACTTTCACCATTAGGAGATAAGGTAGTATTAAAGCAGTTGGAGGCAGAAGAAACAACAAAATCAGGTTTGATTTTAACTTCTCAGTCCAAAGAAAAACCCCAGGAAGCAATTGTTGTTGCGGTAGGCCCCGGTGGCATGGTTGGGGATACCAAGGTTGAAATGGTTCTAAAAGAAGGGGATCATGTTATTTTCTCCAGATATGGCGCTATGGAAATCAAGTTTGACGGCGAAGAATATCTGGTTATGAAGCAAAATGATATTTTGGCAGTAGTAAAAGACTGATATAGGAGGCGTTAGAGATATGGCAAAGGAAATCAAATATAGTACAGAAGCCAGAAGTGCAATGGCTGCAGGGGTTGATAAATTAGCAAATACAGTTAAAGTTACATTAGGGCCCAAAGGACGTAATGTTGTTTTGGATCGCAAATTTACATCCCCATTGATTACAAATGACGGTGTAACAATCGCAAAAGATATCGAGTTGGAAGATCCTTATGAAAATATGGGTGCTCAGTTAGTAAAGGAAGTTGCTACCCAGACAAATGATGTTGCCGGTGATGGTACGACCACCGCAACTGTTTTGGCACAGGCAATGATTCAAGAGGGCTTGAAAAATATTGCAGCAGGTGCAAATGCAATTATATTAAGAAAAGGTATGCACAAAGCAACAGAAGCGGCTGTGGCTGAAATTAAGAAAATGAGTCAGGCTGTTACAACAAAAAAACATATCTCCAATGTTGCTGCAATTTCTGCAGGAGATGACGAAGTTGGTGATATGATTGCCGACGCCATGGAAAAGGTTACAAACGATGGCGTAATTACAGTAGAAGAATCCAAAACCATGAAAACCGAGTTGGAATTGGTGGAAGGTATGCAGTTTGATAAAGGTTACCTTTCTTCCTATATGTCCACAGATATGGAAAAGATGGTTGCTATTTTGGAAGATCCATATATCCTTGTAACAGACAAAAAGATTTCCAATATTCAAGAGTTGGTACCTGTTTTGGAACAGGTTATGCAGGCAAACGGCAAAATTTTAATTATTGCTGATGATGTGGAAGGGGAAGCTTTGGCTACCTTGGTTGTAAACAAATTAAGAGGAACCTTCACTTGTGTTGCTGTAAAGGCACCTGGTTATGGCGAAAGAAGAAAAGCTCAGCTTGCTGATATTGCCGCATTGACAGGCGCACAGGTTATTTCTGAGGAAATTGGTTTGGACCTGAAAGAAACAACATTGGATATGTTGGGTCGTGCGAAAACAGTTCGTGTTGAAAAAGAATTGACAATCATTGCTGATGGCGCTGGGGCAAAAGATGAAATTGAAGGCCGTATCCATCAAATTAGAAAGGCAATTGACGAGACGGATTCTGACTTTGATAGAGAAAAATTGCAGGAAAGACTTGCAAAACTCAGTGGCGGTGTAGCTGTGATCAAGGTTGGTGCAGCTACAGAAACTGAAATGAAAGAAAAGAAGCTTCGTATGGAGGATGCTTTGGCGGCAACAAGAGCTGCTGTGGAAGAAGGCATCGTTGCCGGCGGTGGTACAGTTTTGGTTCATGCAATTGAAAGTGTGAAAGCTGCGTGTGAGAATTTAACTGGTGATGAGAAAACAGGCGCAGCCATCGTTATAAAAGCGTTGGAAGCACCTTTGCGTCAGATTGTAGAGAACGCAGGCTTAGAGGGTTCCGTTATTGTGAATAAAGTAAAAGAAATGCCTGAAGGTGTTGGATTTAATGCATTAACAGAGGAGTATGTTGAAATGGTAGAGGCTGGTATTCTTGATCCTGCAAAGGTAACAAGAAGTGCATTGCAAAACGCAACATCTGTTGCATCCTCTTTCCTGACAACAGAAGCTGTTGTTGCAGAATTGCCTTCAAAGGCTCCTGCTATGCCTGATCCCGGTATGGGAGGAATGGGCGGCTATATGTAATAAAAGATGCAGTCTGTTGATAGTGAATTTTAGAAAGTCCTCCTGCTTTTGCAGGGGGACTTTTCAATGAATCTAACTTATCAAGGCCATACTGAAATAAGGAAAGCTTCATCTAAATTTATAAAAAATCAATTTGTCATACAAAGATTTTGAATCATTCCTAGTTTTCTAAGGAAAGCACTAAAATATATGTATAATTTGGTTGGATAATGGAAAAACTTCGAAAAATAAGAGAATAATTCATAATATTGCATACTGAATTCATAGAAAGGTGGAAAGGGGGAGAAAGAGTTTCATGTATGGATTAGCAGAAAAATGAAATATTTTTATTAAAAGAAAAGGGAAAAGGACATAATAAATTAACATAATATTTAAAATTTGTATTTTTTGTCGAATCTTTTGCAAAATGTCCTTGAATGGAAAACACATGTACAAATCATGAAAAAAATGTCCGTCCAGAAAAAACTTTTTTGGGTTTTTCTATTGACTTTGACAAAAAAGTTCATATATAATTGCTGTACTAGGAAAAAAAGATTTTTCATTCAACAGTATAATTTAAATTTTGAAGTTGAATTGGAAGGGGGAATTTAGTTTGCTGCAGGTATTCGATATTATCGGTCCTATTATGATTGGACCATCCAGTTCACACACTGCCGGTGCCGTTCGTATTGGGAAATATGCACGTTCTATTCTGGGGGACACGCCTATTTCTGCTCTTATTCGTTTTAGTGGTTCTTTTTCAAAAACTTATAAAGGGCATGGTACTGATAAGGCAATTGTTGCCGGTATTTTAGGCATGGAAACAGATGATGAGCGAATTCGTACAAGCTTGGAAATTGCAAAAGAAGAGGGGCTTGCGTATACCTTTGAGGAAACTGAAATTGACGGAGCCCATCCAAATACAGCGGAAATCATTTTGAAGTCTGCTGATGGCAAGGAGATTTTGGTGCAAGGAGCATCAATTGGCGGTGGTAACATCATTATCAATAAAATTAATAATACAGTGGTTTCTATTACGGGAAAATCGGATACGCTGATTATCCCTCATGAGGATGTTCCTGGTATGATTGCAATTGTAACAAACATCCTTGCGGAACATTCTGTGAATATTCATGGATTTTCTCTATGCAGAGATCACAAAGGTGGTACAGCAGTAATGACCATAGAAATTGATGGTGACATTGATGAATCTATTAATAAAGTCATTTTAGAACAACCCAATATTTTGGCTTCGACAATATTAAAAGCTATTTAGTAAATTTTAAAATAAAATATCAGCTTTTGTGTGTTAGTTTCAGATGCGTCAATGAGGCAAGAGAAAACCCATTGGCATGTTAAATTGAATTGAAACACGAGAATATTTAATTGAAAGCTGCATTTTTGATTTTTTACAAGGAAACAAATAGCTTTGATAATAATTTGCATTTAAATAAGTCTTTCGAAATGGGGTTAGGAAATGAAATATGATTCTTTAGCAGATTTGGTTGTACAGGCCGAAAAGCAAAACGTGCCTCTTTGCAGGTTGATTTTAAAAGATCAGGCTGAATCAACAGAGACAGATGAAACTGTACTATTTGAAAATATGAAGCGTTCCTTAACTGTTATGCGTGAGTCCGTAGAAACAGGCTTGGATAGTCAGAAGCGTTCTGCCAGTGGGCTTACCGGCGGAGATGCTTTTAAAATGAATGAAGCTGTTAAGGCAAACAAAAATATTTGTGGAAAAATTTTCGGAAATGCGATGGTAAAAGCCCTTGCGGTTTCCCAAACAAATGCCTGCATGGGAAGAATTGTTGCTGCGCCTACTGCGGGTAGTTGTGGTATATTGCCTGCTGCACTTTTAACAATTTCCGAAGATAGAAATATTCCTGATGATGATGTTGTGATGTCTTTATTCACCGCATCAGCAGTGGGATTGGTCATTGCAAACAAGGCAAGTATTGCCGGTGCGGAAGGCGGATGTCAGGCAGAGTGTGGTGCAGCAAGTGCAATGGCTGCGTCGGCTTTGGTTGAGCTTTGCGGGGGGACACCCAAGCAGAGTGAACATGCTTGTGCCATCGCATTAAAGAACATTTTAGGCTTGGTTTGTGATCCTGTTGCAGGTTTAGTTGAAATTCCTTGTATTAAGAGAAATGCAATGGGTGTTGCAAATGCTTTTGTAGCCGCAGAGTTGGCTTTAGCGGGCGTGGAGAGTGCAATTCCTGCCGATGAGGTCATTTATGCAATGAAAAAGATTGGGGAGGCAATGTCTCCAGCTTTAAAGGAAACGGCTGAGGGAGGCTTAGCTGCCACACCAACTGGTAAAAAGCTTTGTGAAAAAGTTTTTGGTCATAGTTAATCATTATTTTATCTTTCGTACAACCATTGTTACTGGAATAATAATATTAAAAAAATAGGAGAATGGATAAAATGGGTAGTTTATTACAAAAATGGAATTCTATCAGTCTTGTTAAGCGTATCTTGGCAGGTTTGGTTATTGGTGCTATTCTTGGCAAAGCAATTCCAAACATAGCAGTTATTGCTCTTTTGGGTGATTTATTCGTTGGTGCATTAAAGGGTGTTGCGCCAATCTTAGTATTTTTCTTGGTAATGAGCTCTTTGGCTCAGCATAAAAAGGGTGCAAAGACAAACATGGGTACTGTTATCGCCTTGTACTTAATTGGTACGTTCTCTGCTGCTGTAGTTGCAGTTATAGCTAGCTTCATGTTCCCTGTAACTTTAACTTTGACAGATATAGCTACTGAAGCTAGTGCACCTCCAGATGGTGTTGGCACAGTTATTAAAACTTTGCTTTTGAACGTAGTTCAGAATCCAATTGCATCTCTTTCAACAGCAAACTACATTGGTATTTTAGCATGGGCAGTTGTTTTTGGTCTGGCTTTGAAGCATTCTTCAGATCATACAAAAACAATGCTGGGCAACTTTGCAGATGCAGTTTCTCAGGCAGTTAGATGGGTAATCAGCTTTGCACCTTTTGGTATTTTAGGTCTTGTTTATGCAACAGTTTCTACAAGTGGATTAGGTATTTTCACAGACTACGGCAAACTTTTATTAGTGTTAGTAGGATGTATGGCAGTTGTTGCTTTGGTTGTAAATCCTTTGATTGTTTTCTTGAATATCAAACAGAATCCATATCCTTTGGTATTTAAGTGCTTGAAGGACAGCTTCATTACAGCATTCTTTACACGTAGCTCTGCTGCAAATATTCCTGTTAATATGACTCTTTGTGAATCTTTAGGCTTGGATGAGGATAACTATTCTGTATCCATTCCTTTGGGTGCAACAATCAACATGGCAGGTGCCGCAATTACCATCACAGTAATGGCTTTGGCAGCGGTAAACACATTGGGTTATACTGTTGATATCGGTACAGCTGTTGTATTAAGTGTTGTTGCTGCAGTTTCCGCTTGTGGTGCATCCGGCGTTGCTGGTGGTTCCTTGCTCTTGATTCCTCTGGCATGCTCCCTGTTTGGTATTTCTAATGATATCGCTATGCAGGTTGTAGGTGTTGGTTTCATCATCGGTGTTGTTCAGGATTCTTGTGAAACAGGCTTGAACTCCTCTACAGATGCATTGTTTACAGCAGCTGCAGAATTTAGACAGTGGAAGAAACAAGGAAAGCCTATTAAATGGTAATATATTTTAAGCTATGAAATCGTAAATGGTTGTACGAAAATAGTTTTTAAAGTATAACAAAGGTGTTATCTATATGTAATGAAAAATAAGATTTATTGAGAGAAGCGGTGATTGCATCACCGCTTTTTGAATGTAGAAAATAACGCACTCAGTGGTGGTGACGTTAAATGGTTTAATGATCGATGAAAAAAATAAGTAGTAGTTGGACAAAAAAATGAGAAGTATTATATTTGCGGTAAACACGAAAGTGGTAGAAAAAAAAATTATGAATAAGCCTTTGCTATTGAAAGGGAATAAAAAGTACATTTATGTTCAGAAAGTATTTAAAAAAGCAGACATGGAGAAAGAAGATTTCGTTGCTCCATGTTTGCTTCGTAATTTGTTATAAAAGCTTATTTTGTTTGGCGAGGATAGACCATATTTTCTTCTTTTAGGCAGGCTAAAACTTCATCTGCGAATTTTTTACACTCAATTTTAGTTATTTCTAAATTGTGATCTAAATAATTTCCACACATTTCTGCTTTTGCAGCAGGAAGCTCATCTGAGAAGTGACTCATATAGTTATAGCATTCTTTAAAAATATCTGCCACATCTTTGGATTCTAAATCTCCTTTAAAGATTGCATACATGCCAGTACGGCATCCCATTGGACCAACATAAATTGTTTTTTCTGCCCAAAGGGAATGGCTGCGAAAGAAGGTAGCCATTAAATGCTCAATGGTGTGCATAACCGCAGTATCCATAACCATTTCACGGTTGGGTTCCTTCATACGGATATCAAATGTAGTCAATACTCCGTTTTCAACAGTATCCTTTCTGGATACATAAATTCCTCTTAGTAGTATATTGTGATCAATGCCAAAGCTGGTAACATCCATAATTTCCGTCCTTTCTTTTTACAATTTCAAACAAGGTCATTCTAACTGTTTTTTTAAAGAATTTCAAGTAGAACTTTATATGCAAGGGGTTGTTAGGCAGAGATTTTTGGGGTAAAATGTTTTATAATGTGTACAAATATAGAAGATAAAGGAGAATGTATATGGCAAAGAAAATTACAAGAGATGAAGCATGGGAAATACTCACAAAATATAATAAAGAACCCTTTCATTTGCGTCATGCAGAGACGGTGGAAGGTGCAATGCGCTATTTTGCCAAGGAGCTAGGCTATGGAGAAGATGAGGAGTTCTGGGGCAATGTTGGCTTACTCCATGATGTGGATTTTGAAATGTATCCTGAGGAACACTGTATCAAATGTCAAGAGATAATGAAGGAGCATGATTTGGAAGAGCCCTTGATTCATGCTGTGGCTAGCCATGGATATGGCATCTGCTGTGATATTGAGCCAATTCATGAAATGGAAAAGGTTCTTTTTGCGGTGGATGAGCTGACGGGCTTGATTGGTGCGGCGGCATTAATGCGTCCATCAAAAAGCGTGCAGGATATGGAGTTGAAGTCAATCAAGAAAAAATTTAAGGATAAAGCTTTTGCTGCTGGTTGCGACAGAGATGTAATTCGAAAAGGTGCAGAGAGACTTGGTTGGGAACTGGATGATTTAATGGTTAGAACGTTGGAAGCCATGAAGAGTGATCCTAGAAATTAAAATTCATTTGTGAAGTGAAATGAAAACGATAAGCGGCATACAAAGGTTTCTTTTGAAAGACAATAGTTTGTGAATGGCGAGAAATATTTTAAGCGTAAGAAATTTCAGGCTGAGGGTATAATATAAAGGGCATCCTTGCGAATGGGACTTTCTTTTATAATTAGTAATTGGCAAATTTTTTGATTTACAGCAGGAGAGAGTGTCTAACAAGAGAAATGCAATTCCTTTCAATTATTATACAACAAATTTTTTATCAATAAAAAATAAAGAACTTTTTTATTTGGCATTCATATCGTCTATGAATGCCAAATTTTTTTAAAAACTCCTAATAAATACAGTAATAATTATTTTTATTGGGGACACAATAATATTGAAATAAAAACAAAGGAGGGAACAAACATGGAAAAATGTAATGAATGTATTAAATGTACTGTAGAAAAATGTAGACATCACCACAACGCAAAAAATTACTGTACACTTGACGCAATTCAGGTTGGTACACACGAAGGAAATCCTACAATGGATCAGTGTACAGACTGTCAATCCTTCGTAGTAAAATAAGATAACCGGTTATTTTTTTGATAGCGGGCTTCTTTTTATGAATCGTCATAAAAGGGAGCCTGCCTTTTTTATTTTATAAAAGAATTAACTTGCTAGGATAAGCGGCTGTGACGTAAAATATAGCAGAGGTGATAGTAGAATGAAGCTTTATCTTATCAGACATGGAGAAACGGATTGGAATTTGCGCAACATGTTTTATGGCTGGACAGATTGCGATATTAACCAAGAAGGAATTAATCAAGCACATAAATTGAAAAATTTTTTTAATACTGTTACTTATGACAAAATATATTCCAGTGATTTGCGTCGCGCTGCCCATACGGCTGAAATTATTGCTAGGGACAAAATGATTCCTGTGCGGAAAAATAATTGCTTTAGGGAACTGTTTTTTGGAGATTGGGAGGACAAAGAAGGCTCCTACATAAAAGAAAACCATAGAGAGGAACTGAATCGTTGGATTAAGGAATGGAAAACATCATCTCTTCCCGGCGGAGAGGCTTTTTTAGATTTTTATGACCGAGTGACAGTGGGACTAACCGGGGTTATAAAAGAAAATAAAGGTAAAAACATCATTATTGTCTCCCACAACGGCCCCATGAGTGCTATGCTTTGCCATTTGACAGGAGCAGGCCCAGACGGTTTTTGGAGATTCTTTTCAGAACAAGGCTGTTATAGTTCCGTATTGGTTTCGGATGCAAAAACAACCATAGAAAAAATAAATTGCCCCGTAAAATAATTGAAAGCAACACAGACCTAATTCGCGGCTGATGCTTTCACAGGATAAAAACTTGACAGCATAGATGAATGCACGAATATTTAAAAAAAATCAGGCTGTAAAGGAAAAGTACTTGACAGCCTCATTTTTTTTAGTATGATGTCTTAGGTAGTTGTAAAGTGATTTTCCTTTACAGGGGGAATGAAAGATGGACGAGATATTAAGGCTGACCTTTCTCTATGATTTTTATGGAGAGCTTTTGACAGAAAAACAAAAGCTGGTGTTTGAGATGCATTATCAGAACGATCTTTCTCTTTCTGAAATCGGAGAAGAATTATCAATCAGCCGACAGGCCGTGCGAGATCAGCTAAAGCGCACAGAGAAAATTTTGATTGGATACGAAGAGAAGCTGCGTTTGGTAGAACGCTTTCAACAGCAGCAAAGAGCTGTGCTTAAAATGAAGAATATTCTTGATGAAATTGGCACAGGTGAAGTTAGTAGAGAAACAACGGAAGCGATTGTTACCATGAAGCAGATTGCTGATGCAATACTATCCTAAAAGGAGGGCGATCTATTATGGCATTTGAAAATCTTTCCGCTAAGCTGCAGGAAGTATTCAAACAGCTTCGGGGAAAAGGTGTTTTGACTGAAGATGACGTAAAGGCTGCAATGCGAGAAGTAAAGATCGCGCTTTTGGAAGCAGACGTAAACTTTAAAATAGTCAAAGACTTTATAAAGACGGTTACGGAACGTGCCGTTGGCGTTGAGGTTTTACAGGGGTTAAACCCGGGACAGCAAGTTATAAAAATTGTAAATGACGAGTTAATTTCGCTGATGGGGAGCACCCAAAGCAGATTAACTTATTCAAACCGCCCCCCTACAGTATATATGATGGTAGGCTTACAGGGTGCTGGTAAAACCACCAGCAGTGGCAAATTGGCAGGTCAGCTTAGAAAGCAAGGAAGAAATCCTCTTCTGGTAGCCTGCGATATTTACCGCCCTGCCGCAATTAAGCAGTTACAGGTGGTAGGGAAAAATTATGGTATCCCTGTGTTTGAAATGGGTACCGAGGTTAGCCCTGTGGAGATTTCCAAGAAAGCTCTGGAATATGCCGCAGAGCAGCACCATGATGTAGTTTTGATAGATACCGCAGGTCGTTTGCATATCAATGAAGAGTTGATGCAGGAGCTGTTGGATATCAAAGCCACAGTAAGACCACAAGAGGTTCTTTTGGTGGTTGACGCTATGACTGGGCAGGATGCCGTAACCGTAGCGGGTAGTTTTGACAGCCAATTGGGTGTTGATGGTATTATTATGACGAAGCTTGATGGCGATGCCAGAGGCGGTGCCGCACTTTCTGTCAGAAGTGTTACCAACAAACCAATTAAATATATCGGTATGGGTGAAAAAATGGAGGATCTTGAGCCTTTTTATCCCGACCGCATGGCTTCCAGAATTTTGGGGATGGGCGATGTTCTTTCCCTGATTGACAAGGTACAGCAAAATATCGATGAGCAGGAAGCAATGGAGATGCAAAAGAAAATGCGCTCCAATGAGTTTACTTTGGAAGACTTCCTTTCTCAAATGCAGCAAATTAAGAAAATGGGTCCGCTGAAGGATTTAATGGGAATGATTCCCGGGATGAACGGACTGAACCTTGAAAAGGCCATGGAGGGGGTTGACCCTGCCAAAGAAATGGTGAAGGTAGAAGCCATTATACAATCCATGACCAAAGAGGAGCGTTCCAATCCATCCATTCTCAATGGCCCAAGAAAAAAGCGCATTGCCAATGGCTGCGGCAGAACTATTGCCGATGTGAATCGTCTGTTGAAACAGTTTGAAGAAATGAAAAAAATGATGAAGCAGATGAACAATATGCAAAAAGGCAAAAAAGGAAAACTTCCTTTTTTCCGATAAATTTAGTTTAATTTTTTAGGAGGTGAAATGATATGGCAGTAAGAATCAGATTGAAAAGATTGGGTGCAAAAAAAGCTCCTTTCTATAGAATCGTTGTTGCGGATTCCAGAACATCCAGAAACGGTAAATCTATCGAAGAGATCGGTTACTATGATCCTACAAAGGAACCCGTTGTTCTGAAAGTTGATGCAGAAGCAGCTAATAAGTGGCTTACAAACGGTGCACAGCCTTCCGAAACTGCAAAGGCTCTGTTGAAAAAAGCTGGCGTAATCGGCGAATAATCCGAAGGCGGGAGGCTTGACTATGAAAGAACTATTAGAGGTCATTGCAAAAAATCTTGTGGATTATCCGGATAAGGTTCAGGTAACCGAAACTGAAAATGAACGTACTTTGGTGCTGGAATTGAAGGTTGCTCCTGAAGATATGGGTAAGGTTATCGGTAAACAAGGAAGGATTGCCAAAGCAATTCGTACATTGGTGAAGGCATCCGGCGTTCACGAAGATAAAAAAATTATCGTTGAAATCATTCAATGAAATGTTTACCCATATTTTGGGTATTATAAGGGTGTCGACGTAGTCGACACCCTTTGAAAAAGCACGGTTTTCAAACGAGGAGTTTAAAATGTTGTTATATGGCAAGGTGCTTGCATCCTGCCTGTTTTTGTATGAAGAATTCATAAATTTTTGAGGTGTGTATGGAACAGTATTTTGAGATTGGAAAAATTACGGGTACCCATGGGATACGAGGAACAATGCGCGTGTTTCCTACAACACAGGATCCTACCAGATTTGAACGATTAAAAGAAATTATTGTGGAAATCAGGGGAAAGAGAGAAATCTTTCATATACAAAAGGTGGCATACCATAAGCAATTTGTTTTGCTTACTGTAAAAGAAATTACTGATATAAATGTGGCGGAGCTTTACAAAAACGGAACAATTATCATTCCAGATTCTGCGGCGATTCCCTTGGAAGAGGATGAATATTACACCAGAGATTTGTATGGATTAAAGGTTATAACAGAAGATGGGGAAGCATTGGGTGAACTGACAAAAATCTATGTAACCGGTGCCAACGATGTTTATGGAGTACAAAAAAGTCCCGAGGATAAAGAGCTTTTGATTCCTGCTATCAAAGATTGTATTAAGAAAGTAGATTTGGAAGCAGGTATTATGACAGTGGCACTTCTGGAAGGGTTGAGGTAATGAAGCAGTTCTTTGTTTTAACACTATTTCCCGAAATGGTTCAGGAGACACTATCCCATAGTATTTTGGGACGAGCCCAAAGGGATGGGTTAATTACTGTTGAATCCATAAATATTAGGGATTTTTCCAAAAGTAAGCATTTGCAGGTAGATGATTATCCCTATGGCGGGGGAGCCGGCATGGTTATGCAGCCCCAGCCTATTTTTGATGCCTATCAAAGTGTTATGCCAAAGGCAGGAAACAAGACCCGTGTTCTTTATATGTCGCCTCAGGGTAGACCTTTTACCCAGCGTGTGGCGGAGGAATTGGCACAGGAGGAAAGCCTTATATTTTTGTGTGGACATTATGAGGGCGTAGATGAACGAGTGATTGAAGAAATTGTTACAGATGAAATTTCCTTGGGAGATTTTGTTCTTACAGGAGGAGAACTAGCGGCAATTACTATGATTGATGCCGTTTCCCGTCTGATGCCCGGCGTTCTTGGAAAAGAGGCTTCCTTTGAGGATGAGAGCTTTTCTCAAGGGCTTTTGGAATACCCCCAATATACTCGTCCTCCTGTTTTTATGGAGCATGAGGTGCCTCAGGTGCTTTTAAGTGGACACCATGGTAATGTTGAGAGATGGCGCAGGGAGCAGTCTCTTCTTCGTACTGCTCAAAAGCGACCGGATTTATTAAAGACAGCTGATTTGAACCAAAAGGATATGAAATTTTTAAAAGAAAATGGCATCGAGGTTTAAATCACCGGACATGCCTTTTTTATGGTCGTATATTAAGGTCAACAGCCACAAATTTGCCACTGATTCCTTGTCTATCTGACTCCATTATTTCCTCAGCCTTCGCAAAAAGAACTCTGAAATACCTCTAGTATTTTTGAGCTTTTGATTTGTCTGATGAAAAGTCTGGTGAGATAATTGCAGGAATTGAAAGAAACTGAATATAAAGTCAATATTTTAGGAGGAAATTTTTTATGAGTAACCACGCAAGTACTGTTGCAAACCCGGCGCCCCTTGGTCTTCTAGGCTTTGGTATGACCACAATTTTATTGAATTTACATAACGCAGGCATTATATCATTATCGGCAGTCATTATCAGCATGGGTCTTTTCTTGGGCGGCTTTGCGCAAGTTGTGGCAGGCATTATGGAGTTTAAGGCGGGCAATACCTTTGGCGCAACAGCATTTACTGCATATGGAACCTTTTGGTGGTCTTTGGTTGGAATTTGGCTCTTGCCTTCTGCGATTCCTCAAGGCAGTGTACAGAGTGCAGATGAGCTCTCTATGGCTTTTTATCTGCTACTGTGGGGCATTTTTACACTGGGCATGTTTATTGGTACCTTAAAGCATAATATGGCTTCAAGGGTTGTATTTGGTTCTTTGACGGTATTATTCTTTTTATTGGCGTTAGGTGATTTTACAGGCAGTCATTTTATCAAAATGATAGCCGGATATGAGGGGATTTTCTGTGGCAGTAGTGCAATTTATTCCGCTATTGGTCAGATTTTAAATAATGAGTTTCAAAAAGAAGTTGTAAAGCTATAAAAATGAAGAAAGCAGCCATTTCCTGTTTGTCACCAAAGGAAAAGACTGCTTTTTTATTTCTTACTTTTTGATGCTTATTTATTCATATTACGAATATGCATGTAAACGGTGTTTTTAGAAATACCCAAATGATCTGCAATGGTTACAACAGAATCTTTTAAGTTAAAAATACCCTTTTGATATAAAGTAGAAACGATTTCTTTATTTTTATTTGAAGAGGAAATAGAGAGATTACTATAGACTGCTTTTTTTGCTTCTTCCAGAGCGTGAAGCATCAGTTCTACTGTATTTTCGACAAAGGTCTCTGAAATATTTTCCTGTTTTGTACTTTCGGATGGCGTCATAAAATGTACCAAATCGGAGATAGGTGATGATAAATACATATTGATACACAGTAACCCAATAATATTCTCTTTTTCTCCCATAATAGCTGAGATTGAGGATTTAAAGGTTTCGCCTCGTTTATTTTTTGCGAAATAATAAAGATGATTTAGGTTTGGTTCTGCCATCATACGGTTGAGAAACGATAATGTAACTTCAGAAATAGAAGCGCCAACCTGCCTGCCGGATAGGTGACCGTTAATGATATGCATAACGGAATGATCCATGTTTTCAAGATTATGTATAACCACTTCACAAAAGTTTCCTAAGAATTCAGCAACACCTTCTGCTACATTTACATATGAATATAAGATCGCTCTGTCATGATCTGATAATGAAAAGCTCTGACTTTCCATGGTACACCTCCAAAAATATTATAAATTAAAGTATATCAAAAATAGTGTATCTTTTCAAGTGCAGAAAAGGTTTCCTTATAAAAGGCAAGCAAAATTAGAATGAAAATGCTACTAAACAAAAACAATCTTAAAATAAGTATCATTTGGAGGACAAAAATTTTAAAGTTTGACTTTGAAGTGGGATCATAATTTAATATTTTCGTTAGTAAAAAAGTTGAATCTTTTTTGTGCGGTATAAATTGTTTTATTCCCATTAAAGATGAAGGCAAAGGCGCAAACAATGATGAAATAAATTGTATTTTGGGATCCAAACACCTCCGCACCAATCAGAATGGGTGCTAATAATGTATTGGTTGCGCTGCCGAAAACTGCGGAATAGCCAAGGGCAGCAACAAGAGTAACAGGTAGGCCCAAGAGGCTTCCTAATACCATACCTAGGCTTGCACCGATAGAAAATAGAGGAGTAACTTCACCGCCCTGAAAACCCACGGATAGGGTCAAAACAGTCAATAAAAGCTTAAGAAGCCAATCGTATTGATATATTTGTTCACCCATAAGGCTAAACTGGATTAGGTTGGTACCTAGGCCACAATATCTGCCGCTATGCAGCAGCAAAAACAGCAGAGATAAAATACAACCCCCCATAAAGATTCTTTTCATAGGATTCTCAATAAGGATAGTTAATTTATTTTTGCAAAGGTTTAACAAAAGAGCAAAAATACCTCCCACCACTCCAAATATGATTCCCAAAAGGACAAGCTTAAATAAAAGTTCAGATGAAAAGGTTAGTGTATTTGGAAGGTCAATAGAGAATTTTTCTAGGCCCAATAAATGAGAGGTCATGCTTGCTGTATAAGATGCAACCAACGCAGGAAGCAAGGCTTCATATAAAAATACACCGGATACAAGTACCTCCAAAGCAAAAAAAGTTGCAGCGATTGGTGTTTGAAATAGACCGGCAAAACCCGCAGCCATGCCGATTACCAACAGAATGCGAGGATTGTTTAAAAATATTAGCTTTCTGGCAATGGTATGAGCAACTGTGGCGCCTAGCTGTACAGCAACGCCTTCCCGCCCTGCGCTCCCGCCAAATAGATGGGTAATCCATGTGGTAAATATGATTAAAGGAACAAGCATTTTTGGAATACGTTCTTTGTCACCATGGCCGGTCTGAAACACAAGGGTCATACCTTTTATGCTTTCTTTACTGAAATAACTGTATAAAAATGTGATACTCAGGCCTGCAATGGGCAAAAAGGGAACCAAAAGGATAGCATGCTCGCCTCTGAATTGGGTAATTTTCAGCAACACTTTCCCAAAGAGTGCATCAATACCACCGATGATGATTCCGACGAATAGGGCAATCAGGGAATATAAAAATATTTCTTTGTACTCTTGAATTATATTTCGTATCAATAGTATCCTCCTAAATGCAAATGAATAAATGCCCTATTTATGTAAAAAAAAGACATTTCTTTGCGCTGTGATTAAAAAATGGTTCATTTTTATTATAGCAGTGTGGATTTGCTATGACAATGTTTTTGTACATTCAAAACGGAGCGATTCCTTAAAACAAAAGGATTGTATGATAAGGAGATTGGCGCAAATAAAAATTGCTCTTTTGGTGTAACTTCATAAAAAAATCCCCACTGCAAGGTATTTCCTTACAATAGGGCTTTTCAGTTGTTATGCGTTATGGAATAAAGCCATAGTGAGGTAGAAGAAACTTATCAATTCTTCTACCAATAAAAAATGAGTCACCCGGGGCTCGAACCCGGGACACCTGGATTAAAAGTCCAGTGCTCTACCAACTGAGCTAGTGACCCGCAACGAAATTTAGTATATATGAAAATAAAAAAAATGTCAATCATTTTTTTTAGAAATTTGACAAAAAATTTATATTTCTTTTCTGTTTGGATTCGGATAGAATAAAAAGAATATTAAGAATTCTGTAAGGAAGTTTGTTTTATTTTGTAAAACTATCCTGTTATGATAAAATAGTAATAATTTGCGAACATAGGGGGGATTTACTGATGGATAAATTTAATATTTTGGTTTGTGATGATGACAAAGCAATTGTTGATGCAATAGAAATTTATTTGAAACAGGAAGGGTATCATATCATTAAAGCTTATAATGGTTTAGAGGCTTTAAAGGCGTTGGAGGAAAATGAGATACATTTGATTTTGCTGGATATCATGATGCCAAAGCTGGATGGTTTAAATACTACGGTTAAAATTCGGGAAACCTTAAATATTCCTATTATTATTTTGTCAGCTAAATCTGAGGATACAGACAAAATTTTGGGGCTTAACTTTGGTGCAGACGATTATATAACAAAGCCCTTCAACCCACTAGAGCTTTTGGCAAGGGTGAAAAGCCAGATGCGTCGATATACCGCCCTTGGCAGTATTGCGGAGAAAAGTAATGTAATAAAAATTGGAGAGCTTGAGTTGGATAAGGATGCGAAGGAGGTTCGTGTCAGCGGAGAACCTATTAAGCTTACAGCAACAGAATATGGCATTCTACAGTTGTTAATGGAGAATGCTGGAAAAGTGTTTTCTATTGATCAAATCTATGAAAGGGTTTGGAATGAGTTATCTTTTGCCCCGGAAAATACAGTTTCAGTACACATCCGCCGCATCAGAGAGAAAATCGAAATCAATCCGAAGGAGCCTAGATATCTAAAGGTGGTGTGGGGCATTGGATACAAAATTGAAAAAATATAGAAGCTACCAAAGAAAATGGAAAATAGCAGGGATAGCTCTCCTTTTTATTTGTGCCATGGCCAACTTTTTTTGTGGGATTATAACAGCAAATATTTCAAAGCACTGGAATAGGGATATTATCGAAGCACATTCTGTTTATGATACCTATGAGTTTAAAAACAGCTTTGCCCAGGCACTGGATGAGGTTATACTTTCAGAAGTGTATTATCGCAACGAAAGTCGCATTAGTAGTGGTGAACTGATAGACAGGGAGGAACTGCTTACCGATTTCAAACGATATTACGGCATTAAGGAAGGCATTATCACAGGGAATACGTCCATCAATGAAACCTTTGACGGATTGATTACCCATGGAAGTATCCCAAATTCTTTAAAACATAATTTTGATGAGTATAAAGAGCTGGTAGAAAGCCGCCTGCCCCTCTATCGGAAAATGTACATTCAAAATCAGTTGGATGACTTTAAAAGCAGCATTCGCTATTTAAACGGAATGACAAACTTTCTTTATTTTGTGGAAGATAGCAGTGGTAATGTTGTTGCCGGTAATACAACAAGGGGAGAAATGAGCAATATTGATCGTACCATTGTTCTTTCTTCAGGCTTTAGTAGCGATAAAATTGGGGTTATGGGCTATACCAGCAATAACTCTATCATGGAAACCAGTGATTATAAGATATATGCGGGAATTCGGGAACCTTTTGTATACGGGGATGCTTTTTATACCCTTGGCCAGGAATATGTTTTTGCAAAGGCAGGTTTACCCATTTTGTTTGGGGTATTTACTGCTTCTACTATTATCATAATTTTTTGTTTGGTTTATTTGATACGTGTTGCGGGACAAAGTGAGAAGGGTGGAAAGGTTACTTATTTAGCAGTAGATAAAATTTATAATGAGATTCATTTTTTACTGGTAATTGGATTAACAACCTTTGCAGTATTTTTTGGAGTTGCAATTTTAACAAGCATTTTAAATGAAACGGCCATTTTTTGGGCATATATTTTTAATACCATATTGGGGATTATTTATATTTGTGATATTGCCGCTATCATTTCATATATTATGTCTGTCTCAAGGCAAATCAAAGGCAAAATCTTTCTGCGAAACACTTGGGTTTCTGTAACCATTCGCCGCATGTCAGAATTGTTTACAGGAAAAACCTTCCGAGGCTGGATGATTTTCGTTATGCTTAGCTATGGATTGGGAAACTGCGTGATTATGGGGTTCATTATTTTTGCTGCGCAAATGGGATATTACTTCATTTGTTTCTTGTGTGTGCTGGGTTTATTTCTTTTCAACGCTTTTTGTATGTATCTATTTTTAAGGGCTTTGCGTTCATTGAAAAGAATAATGATTTCTGCCAGAGAAACATCAAAAGGTAATCTGCAATATAAATTAAATTTGGAGGAAATTTCTCCTTCTTTTTCGAATTTTGCAATGGATATTGCTAACATACAGGATGGACTAAAAAATTCCGTAGAAGATGCGGTAAAAGGTGAGAGGATGAAAACGGAGCTTATCACCAATGTTTCCCATGACTTGAAAACGCCTTTAACCTCCATTATTTCTTACGTTGATTTGCTTCGAAGTCTTAGTTTGGAAAATAAAGTGGCTTCACAATATGTGGAAATATTATATGAGAAGTCTTATCGATTAAAGCAGTTGATTGAAGATTTGATTGAAGCCAGCAAGGTTTCCAGTGGTAACATTACAGTTTCAAAAATGAGGATAGATTATCGGCAAATAACGTTGCAGGCTATTGGAGAGTTGGAAGAGAAAATTGAGGCTGCTGGGCTTGAAGTGAAGGTAAGCTGTCTCGAGCCGTTGTATATCTCTGCTGATGGTAGGCATTTGTGGCGGATATTGGAGAATTTAGTTTCCAATGCGGTAAAATATTCTATGCCCGATTCTCGTGTGTATATCGATATTTTTCAAGCAGAAGGACGGGGTATTTTGGTTATGAAAAATATTTCTGCCACTCCAATAGATTTCGATGAAACCAGATTGACTGACCGATTTGTTCGAGGGGATGCTTCCAGAACCACCGAAGGCTCGGGACTGGGGCTTTCCATTGCACAGAGCTTGGCAGAAGCCCAAGGAGGCACCTTTGGCATTAAGGTGGATGGAGACTTATTTAAGGCAATCGTCAGTATGCCCCTTTGGGAAGATGGAGAAGAAATTTTTGCAGAGGATGAAGTTGAGATGCAATAGAGAGAAGATGAAGTCTTTAAATCTCTCACATTAGCATTTCACTATATATCAGTTTTTTAATGCTACAATAAATAGTAAAAGGACTACGTTATGCACTTAAGAGTAAATATCTAGTTTTAAAACGGATGTGATGCGCCTAAGGGAAATAGGGCGTTTTAAGACCTATTGGTTACTTGCAGGAACGCATCATTTTGTTATAGACTAATTTGTAAAAAGATTGAAAGTGCTGAAAGGGTGTCGATTTTATCGACACCCTTAACTTTTGTATTTTAAATTTCTCTTTTGTAGATTATTATTTTTATCTGAACGGTAAGGAGAAGTACAAAAATTAAATTACGGAATTAAAATTGCTTTACAGCATTCTCCGCTTTTCATTAAACGTAAGCCTTCTTGGAATTCTTCCAATGGCAATGTGTGGGTGATAATAGGGGAGAGATCTAAACCTCCAGCAATTAAGCCCTTTGCATCTTCCCAAGTTTTATACATCAGTCTTCCGGCAATGCCCTTAATCACTTTTCCGCTGTAAACAAATTCGGAAAAGTTAAAATCAACGGAACCGTCAGGTAGACCTGCCGCTGCCATTTTACCTTCGGGAGCCATGCACTCAATGGCTGTTTTGATTGCTCTGATGTTTCCTGTAAACTCGATTACAACCTCTGCACCATAAGCAGTTTTTGCTTTAATCTCTTTTACCACATCAACTTCCATGGGGTTTAAGACTTCATCAGCGCCCATTTTTAATGCCAGTTCACTACGCTGTTTGTTGATTTCAACAGCAAACACCTTGGCAGCACCGCATTTTTTTGCAACTGCGATTGCCATAACACCGATGGGGCCGCATCCATTCACTAAAACAGTTTTTCCGGCAACGGGGAATTCCATTGCGGCATGAACTGCTACACCAAAGGGTTCCATAATGGAGACAATTTCCACAGGAGTAGAAGGATCATAAACAATGGCATTTTCAGCAGGAATAGCAATATATTCTGCAAAACAGCCGTCTCTCGCTACACCGATGGTTTTTGTATTAGGGCAGACATGCTCGTTGCCATTGTGGCAAAGGGAGCAGGAATTACAAACAATATGTGTTTCTGCTGAAACCAAATCGCCGATTTTGATTGTTGTTACATGATCACCCACTGCAATCACTTCTCCGGCAAACTCATGGCCAATAATAGTGGGGGGATTGATGCGTTTTTGGGACCATTCGTTCCATTCCATAATGTGAACATCGGTACCGCAAACTGCTGCAGCCTTTACTTTTATCAGTATGTCGTTGGCACCATAAGTTGGAACGGGTCTTTCTACAAGAGCTAATGCACCAACTTCTGGTCGTTCTTTCACTACACATTTCATCATTTGTGACATAATGTTTCCTCCTTGGTATAAAAAAAATGAGAAAATAGCACATTCATTTGTTTTCATTTTAAGATAAGTACATTGTTTTGTACAATACATAATTTTTGTCTTAAGATAACTTTTTTTTATCATTAACAGTAATGATCTTAAGATATATTCATTTACGTTTTTAACTCAAAAATTTATTTTATCTGGAAAATAGAAAAGACCCCAAAAATGTGTACATACCTTTTTGGGGTCTATCTGTTGATTATATTGATGATTTTGCAGAATTCTCAATGAAATCGAGAATTCTTTTGGTAAGTGGCTGGAGATGACCATCCTTTTGATATAAAATACCGATTTCCAGATACATTGGTTCCTGAAAAGGCCTTGTGACCAGTGCTTTGTGGGCATATAAAGCACGGGACATATGGTTTCCATCCACATTGATGATGCCGGAGCTATTGCCCAAAAGGATTTCTTCAATATAACTGGTTTGATGCAAATGCTTTGAAACAACCTTCAAATGAATGTTTCTTTTTGCAGCTTCCATTTCCAATCGTTTTGGTAAATAAGAGGATGCACCAAGGCTGGTTATGGGAGTGGAATTTAGAAGTTGTATGGGAATTTTATCATATTTCGCCAATTCACTATCTTCCCTTAGCAAGAGACATATTTCTTGCCTGTATAGTGGGATGGAGGCAACAGGAAAATCTGAAATATCTTCGGGAATTACGTTAATTGCAACATCAACTTCTCCGTTGGAAATTTTTTGAATGTGATAATAAGCACCTCCTTCATCGAAAAAAACCTCCTCGTTTTCTGCTAACGAGGGCAGAAAAGTTTGATAGATTCGATGAACAATATCAGGGGGAGCTGTTGGGGAAAGGCCTAAGCGCAGAATTTGTTTTCGATTTCTGCTTTTTGCAAGCATATCCTTTTCAATGGAACGTAATTCTTCCAAAATGGGTATAATTTTTGCAATAAAGGTCTCTCCGTCAGGGGTAAAAAACAGTTTTTTTGGGGTTCGAATGATTAATTTTACATTAAAGTCATCTTCAAGCTTGCGAATTGCCGCAGAAATAGCAGGCTGAGAAACAAAGAGTGCTTCAGCCGCTTTTGTAAAGCTTTTATATTTATAGATTGCTTCTAAGTATTCCAACGCTTTAAATTGCATATCTATACCCCTTTATTTTTTGCATCATAAATTTTATTTATCTTTATTATAACACAAAGAAATTGTAAAAACAGTATCTCGGAGATTTGTTTATTGAAAAAACAACTTGGTGGGAATCGATGGAAATTATAAAATGTCGAGGATGAAAATTGAATTGAAAAGAATAAAAAAAGCAGTTTTTGTCGAAAAACATCTAAAGTTATGTTAACAGAAAATACTTGTAGTTAACCACGTAAAGTTTGGATTTTTTGTGGGATAATAATCATCGAAAATTCTTTGGCGTTTTTGTACTATGGTGCGAGATAGGTTAATTAATGTAAATTTTATAAATTTAGGATAAATGTGATTTCCAAATATTTATAATGTTGATAACGATGATAAATAGACTTCCTTTATCAGTTGATCGACAGAGATTGAATATAAGTTATGTTAACTTTATAATTTTTAAATATATTGGGAATTATCACAGCAAAATATTGGAAATTCAAATTTGAAAAAAATTTTATGTCAAATCTATTGACAAAACCTAAATTTATGAATTAAAATAAACCTGTTTTCAATCGCATATAGCGAGAACACTTTTGACCAGTTTCGATTAAGTATGAAACTCAAGGCCATACGGACAGCCGGGTCAACTGCCGATTGTGGAAATTAATTCCACATTATTGATTGCGTTAAGAGCGCAACTTTTATAAGTTGGCAACTCAATTGCCAGTTGGTTACTTCATAACCAAGTGTACTAGGGTACACACTTGTGAAACGGTCAATAGCAGGAGTAGTAAAAGTAGTTCTTACTATATAGACTCTGAAAACATTTTGGCGACAGGCGAGAATCTCTCTGCTGTAAGGGTAGAGGTATATAGATTTTTGCGTATGCCTTAATTCAATTGAGCGATTTATAAGATGTGCCATAGAATACTGTGGTGCATCTTTTTTTGTTTGGGGGGTTCAGAATGGAAGATAAAATGAAATTATATGGCTTTAATAATCTTACAAAATCTTTGAGCTTTAATATTTATGATATTTGTTACGCCAAAACGGCAAGAGAACAGCAGGATTATATTAAATATATTAACGAGCAGTATAATTCCGAGCGTTTAACCGCCATTTTAACAAAGCTTACGGAAATGATTGGTGCAACGGTGCTGAATATTTCCAAGCAGGATTATGAGCCTCAGGGTGCCAGTGTAACTTTTCTCATTGCAGAGGTGAATATGGCAAAATCCAGAAGCGGCGAGACCGTTGTGGCACATTTGGATAAAAGCCATGTTACCGTACACACCTATCCTGAGTATCATCCGGAAACCTCCATTGCAACCTTCCGTGTGGATATTGATGTGGCAACCTGCGGGGAAATCACACCTCTTTCTACTTTGGATTTTTTGATTGGCAGTTTTGATTCCGATATTATCACCATGGATTACCGTGTACGGGGATTTACTCGAAATATGAAGGGTCAAAAGCTGTTTATAGACCACAGCATTACTTCTATTCAGGACTATATACACAACGATATTCTCCAGAAGTACGATGCTATTGATGTAAATATTTATCAGTCTAATATTTTTCATACCAAAATGCTGATTAAGGATTTGGTATTGCAAAATTACTTGTTTAATTCCGATGTTTATGAAATTCCTCCCAAAATTCGTTTGGATATAACAAACGCTTTGCGACAGGAAATGATAGAAATATTCAGTGGTACCAACGTTTATCAGGAGGTGAAGCCCCTTGAAAGATCAAAGTAAAATGCCTTTAATGGAAGCCTTAGAGCGGATGAGACACGACCGACTGGTTCCCTTTGATGTTCCCGGGCATAAGCACGGAAAGGGAAACCCCCAACTGACGGAATTCTTGGGTGAAAAGTGCATGTCTGTAGACGTAAACTCCATGAAGCCTTTGGATAACCTTTGCCATCCGGTTAGTGTGATTAAAGAGGCTGAGGAACTTGCCGCAGAAGCCTTTGGTGCGGCGCAAGCCTTTTTCATGGTAGGGGGTACAACCTCTGCGGTGCAAACCATGATACTTTCCAGTGTAAAATATGGAGATGAAATCATATTGCCCAGAAATGTACACCAAAGTGTAATCAATGCATTGGTTCTTTGTGGTGCAGTGCCTGTTTACATCAATCCGCAAATGAATAAAAAGCTGGGCATTGCATTGGGAATGTCTGTTGAGGATGTGAAAAGAACCATTGAAGAGCATCCTAACGCCAAAGCCATATTGGTGAATAATCCCACCTATTATGGCATTTGCTCCAATTTAAAGCAAATTACCCAACTTGCCCATGAAAAGGGCTTACTGGTTCTTGCAGATGAAGCTCATGGCACCCATTTTTATTTTGGGAAGGACATGCCCATTTCTGCTATGGCGGCAGGTGCGGATATGGCGGCAATCAGTATGCATAAATCAGGAGGTTCTCTAACCCAAAGTTCCCTATTGCTTTGTGGCAAGGGCGTAAATGCAAACTATGTAAGGAAAATCATCAACCTTACCCAAACTACCAGCGGCTCTTATTTATTGCTTTCCAGTTTGGATATTTCTAGGCGAAATCTTGCCCTGTGGGGAGAGGATACCTTTGAGAAGGTAAAGAATTTTGCCCAGTATGCAAGGGAAGAAATTAACGCCATCGGTGATTATTACGCCTATTCAAAAGAACTAATCAACGGCGACAGTGTGTTTGATTTTGATACCACCAAGCTTTCCGTAAACACCTTGGATTTGGGGCTGGCGGGCATTGAGGTTTACGATTTGCTGCGGGATGAATATGGCATACAAATTGAATTTGGAGATTTGGGGAATATTCTCGCCTATATTTCTGTGGGGGATAAAAACAAAAATATTGAACGCCTGATTAGTGCCCTTTCTGAAATTAGGCGAATTTATAAAAACGACAATAAAGACATGTTAGATACGGAATATATTAGCCCCACCGTTGTCATTTCTCCACAAAAAGCCTTTTATGCGGATAAAATGAGCCTGCCTTTGGCAGAGTGTAACGGCAAGGTTTGTACCGAGTTTGTGATGTGCTACCCTCCGGGCATCCCCATCTTAGCCCCGGGGGAGCGTATTACCCGGGAAATTATTGCTTATATCCAATATGCCAAGGAAAAGGGCTGTGTTATTACGGGGCCGGAAAGTATGGATATTACCCGGTTGAACGTATGGAAAGGAGAAGAAAATGGATGATTTATGGTATAGCGAATATCACACGCCTCATGTGCGTTTTTCTGTAAAGGTTTCCCGCCAGCTTCATTATGAGGAAAGTAAGTATCAGAAAATATCAGTGTTTGAATCTCCTGAATTTGGACGTTTTTTAACTTTGGACGGTATTATGATGCTTACGGAACGGGACGAATTTATTTATCACGAGGTGATTACCCATACTGCCATGGCTGTGAATCCTGAGATAAAAAATATATTGGTCATTGGTGCGGGAGATGGCGGTGTGGTTCGAGAACTGGGAAAGTATCAAGGTATAGAGTCAATTGACGTGGTGGAAATTGATGAGCGAGTTGTGGAAGTTTGCAAGGAATTTCTTCCCCAAACTTCATGTGGCTTTGAAGATGAAAGGGTACATTTGCATTATCAGGATGGATTGAAGTTTGTGCGTCATACGGATAACCTTTATGACCTGATTATTGTGGATTCCACAGACCCCTTTGGCCCCGGTGAGGTGCTTTTTACCAAGGAATTTTACGGGAACTGTTATCGTGCTTTAACGGAGCAAGGGGTTTTGATAAATCAGCATGAAAGTCCTTTTTATGAAGAGGATGCAAAAGCAATGAAGTCAGCCCATCGCCGCATTTCACATGCATTCCCAATGAGCTTTGTTTATCAGGCGCACATCCCTACCTATCCTTCAGGACATTGGCTGTTTGGATTTGCATCTAAATCACTCCATCCCCAAAGGGATTTGAAAGCAGATGCATGGAATGCTCTGGAGATAAAAACAAAATATTATAATACAGAGTTGCACCAAGGAGCCTTTGGCTTACCCAATTACGTAAAGGAGATGCTAAAGGATGAATAAAAATATACAGACATTTTTGGCGTGCGAAGCTGAATATGAAGCTGCGGAAATGGTGCTGTTTGGCGTTCCCTTTGATGGAACCACCTCTTTTCGTCCCGGTACACGCTTTGGTCCTTCAGCCATCCGTAGCGAATCCTTTGGGATAGAAACCTATTCTCCATACTGCGATAAAGATATGACGGAACATCAAATTTTTGACGGTGGAGATTTGGAGCTCCCTTTTGGCAATACGGAAAGGGTGCTGGAGATGATTCAAGAATATGCGGCGCAAATTCTGAGTGATGGCAAACGCTTTGTCATGCTTGGTGGGGAGCATTTGATTACATTGGGGGCAGTACGTGCCGTGGTGGAGCGTTACCCCGATGTTCATATTATTCACCTGGACGCTCATACTGACCTTAGAACGGATTATTTGGGAGAAAGTCTTTCCCATTCTACCGTAATCAAACAGGTGTGGAACCTTGTGGGAGATGGAAGAATTCATCAATTTGGCATTCGCAGTGGCGAAAAATATGAATTCGAATTTGCCAAAAAGCATACCAATCTCCATAAATTCGACCTTGGGGGCTTTTCAGAAACGATAGCTCAACTGAAGGATAAGCCTGTATATTTTACGCTGGATTTGGATGTATTGGATCCCTCCGTTTTTTGCGGAACTGGCACTCCGGAAGGGGGCGGCATTACTTTTAAAGAATTAATGGAAGCGGTTTTACAGTTGCATCAGTTAAACATTGTAGGCTGTGATATTAACGAGCTTTCACCTCACTATGATCAAAGCGGCAGTTCCACTGCCATTGCTTGTAAAATTACACGTGAAATATTACTACAAATTACAAAGTAAAGGAGACAGAAAAAATGGGAAAATGTATGATTATCGGTTGCGGCGGCGTTGCCAGTGTTGCAATTCACAAATGTTGCCAAAACAGCGAGGTTTTTGAGGAAATTATGATTGCCAGCCGTACCAAATCCAAATGTGATGCATTAAAAGCAAAGCTTGATGGCACAACAAAAACAATCATTCACACAGCACAGGTAGATGCGGACAACGTGGCGGAATTGGTTGTGCTCATCAACGAGTTTAAGCCTGATGTTGTGCTGAATCTGGCTTTACCTTATCAAGATTTGACCATTATGGAGGCTTGCCTTGCCACAAAAACCCACTATGTGGATACTGCAAACTATGAACCTTTGGATACTGCTAAGTTTGAATATAAATGGCAGTGGGATTACCGTGAGAAATTTAAGGAAGCAGGTATTTGCGCATTGCTAGGCAGTGGTTTTGACCCCGGCGTTACCGGTGTGTTCTCCGCTTATGCACAAAAGCATCACTTTGATGAAATCAATTACATTGATATTCTTGACTGTAACGGCGGCGACCATGGTTATCCATTTGCAACCAACTTTAACCCCGAAATTAATATCAGAGAAGTAACCGCAAACGGCAGTTATTGGGAAAATGGACAATGGGTAGAAACAGAGCCAATGGAAATCAAGCGTGAGTACGATTTTGCGGAAGTTGGTAAAAAAGACATGTATTTGCTCCACCATGAGGAACTGGAAAGCTTGGGCTTAAATATAAAAGGGATTAAGAGAATCCGTTTCTTCATGACCTTTGGACAAAGCTACTTGACCCATTTGAAGTGCTTAGAAAATGTGGGCATGACTTCCATCGAGCCTATTGAATTTGAAGGAAAGAAAATTGTGCCCTTGCAGTTTTTGAAAGCAGTATTGCCCGATCCTGCAAGCCTTGGTCCTCGTACCGTTGGAAAAACAAACATCGGCTGTATCTTCCAAGGAATGAAGGATGGTAAAGAAAAAACGTATTATCTCTACAATGTTTGCGATCATCAAGAGTGCTACAAAGAAGTAGGCAGCCAAGCAATTTCTTATACCACAGGTGTGCCTGCCATGATTGGAGCAATGCTTGTAATGACCGGAAAATGGAATCAGCCTGGTGTTTGGAATATGGAAGAGTTTGATCCCGATCCATTTATGGAAGCGTTAAATAAATGGGGCTTACCTTGGGTGGAAGATTTTAACCCTGAGTTGGTGGACTAATGGATAAGCGCTTATATTCAATAGAAACACCATGTTATGTGGTTGATGAGAAGCGTTTAACTGAAAATCTGGTTATTTTAAGAGACGTTGCCAATCGTGCCGGCTGTAAGATTCTGCTGGCACAAAAGGCGTTTTCCATGTTTTCTGTGTATCCTCTTATTGGGCGCTATCTGGACGGAACAACCGCCAGTGGTCTATTTGAGGCAAAGCTTGGCAATGAAGAGATGGGCAAGGAGACCCATGTTTTTTCGGCGGCATATATGGAAAAAGAATTTGATGAGATTGTGAAGATTTGCGACCATATTTCCTTTAATTCATTTGCCCAGTGGCAGAAATATGGGAAAAAAGCGCTTGATGCGGGAAGAAGCTGTGGCATTCGAATTAATCCTCAGCATTCCACCCAAGAGCATGGTATATATGACCCATGCGCTGAAGGCTCTCGTTTAGGCGTGACCATAGAGAATTTCAGGCCTGTGTTGCTAGAGGGAATTGATGGTCTGCATTTTCATACGCTGTGTGAACAAAACAGTGATGCTTTAATTGAAACCGTGGCGGCAGTGGAAGAAAAGTTTGGCGAATTTCTTCCCCAAATGAAATGGGTGAACTTTGGCGGTGGTCATCATATCACCCGTGAGGATTATGATAGGGAAGCCTTGATAGACTGTATATTACGGTTTAAAGAAAAATATCATGTGGAAGTATATTTGGAACCGGGGGAGGCAATCGCCTTGAATGCAGGGTATCTGGTGACCTCTGTGTTGGATATTGTTCACAATGGTATTGATATTGCTCTTCTGGACGCATCTGCAGCATGCCATATGCCTGATGTGATTGAAATGCCCTATCGCCCGCCTTTGTGGCAGGGAGGAGAGCCTAATGAGAAGGCCTATACCTATCGATTGGCAGGGGCAACCTGTTTGGCGGGGGATGTCATTGGGGACTTTTCCTTTGCACAACCTCTTTCCATAGGGGACAAGCTGGTTTTTATGGATATGGCAATATACTCTATGGTGAAGAATAACACTTTTAATGGAATGTGCCTCCCATCCATTGCAGTTTTACACGAAAGTGGAGAATTAAACATCATACGAAAATTTGGATATGAAGATTTTAAAGGCAGACTTTCTTAGAAATAGAAGAGTGACTTAAACTAAAATTTGAACCATAAGTGTAGAAAAATGTTGTAAAAAACTATGGTATTAAGTAAAATAATAAATAATTTTATGAATGAAATTTTAAGTTAACCTCCATAACCGTTATTGTTATGGGTAGATGATAAAAAAAGGTAATATCTATGGTTATAAATTTTGTTGGAAGGCTTTTGTAATAAGCAGAGGGAAAATATATTCACCCCTCTGCCCAGTGGTTAGGGGGAAGAATAGGATGATTGTAGCAAAATTCGGCGGCAGTTCACTTGCAGATGCAGCACAGTTTCAAAAAGTTAAAGACATTGTTTTCGCAGACAGCCGCCGAATGCTTATCATTCCCAGTGCGCCTGGTCGTAGATTCGATAAAGATGAAAAGGTAACCGACCTTCTTTATCGTTGTTATAATCAGCAGATGGCAGGAGAGTCCTTCCAAAAAACCTTTGAAGAGATTCAACAGAGATATTATGACATTGCCTCACAGCTTCATTTATCTTTGGAGCTTAAGCCATATTTTCAGGAAATTCACAAGCAAATGGAAGCGGGAGCTTCGGCGGATTACTGTGCCAGCCGAGGGGAGTTCTTAAATGGATTGCTGTTATCAAATTATTTAGGATATGAATTTTTAGATGCGGCAGAGGTTATTTTCTTTGACGAGCTGGGTGAGTTTGATGCGGAAAAGACCAACGATATATTGAAGCAGAGATTAGAGTTGCTGGATAAGGCAGTGATACCCGGCTTTTACGGAAGCAACCCTGACGGAAGCATACGTGCCTTTTCTCGTGGGGGAAGTGATATCACGGGAGCCATTGTTGCCCGTGCTGCCCAAGCAGAACTATATGAAAATTGGACTGATGTTTCTGGCTTTCTCATGGCTGATCCTCGTATCGTTACCGATCCTCGTCCAATTAGCCACATTACTTATCATGAAATGCACGAGCTTTGCTGTGCAGGAGCCACAGTGCTTCATGAGGACTGTGTGTTTCCTGTAAGCAGTGCAGGGATTCCCACGAATATTCGCAATACCAATTTGCCCCAGCACCCAGGAACCATGATTACGTGTAACGCTTTGCAACGAGAGGATTTTGCTATTTTTGCTGGTGTTTCAGGTAAGAAAGGTTTCAGTATTCTGGTGCTGGAAAAGGAACAGACAGATCATACATGGTCATTTGTTCAAGAGGTTTTATACGTTGCGAAAAAGTACGGAATCAAATTTCAATATCTCCCGTCAGGAGCCCATTGCGTTTGTTTGCTTGTAGAAACCAGACAGTTTCTTGAGAAGCAAGATGCTTTTGAGAGTGAAATTAGAAAAAGCAATGTGCCGTTTTCTATGACAATTCAGCCGGATATCGCAGGTATTGTTCTGGTGGGATATGGGATTATTCATAATCGCTTGGCAGTCAATCGAATTTATAAGGCCTTACAGCGGCAGAATATTGATGTTGTTATGATTAATCAAGGCAGTGGTGAGCTGAGCACATGGGTAGGTGTCCCGGAGAATCAGATGGAAGAGGCAATTTGTGCAATTTATGAAGAGTTTCTTTGATTTTGATGCTAGGGACAGTTGTTGTTGGTGTAAATTGACATACATATAAACCCTATGTAGTTACAATGTGGATTGTAGGATTAATTTGCGTTGGCTTTATGTAAAATTCAATATTAAAGTGTACTCTTAATATATGAAAATTCATTTATGTGCAATGAACTACAAAACATGCTTTTTCCGCTCAATAAAAAAAGAAGCCAAAATGGCTTCTTTTTTATTGATTAAATTGGCATTGCGCCTTCTTCGTTCATTTTTCTGTTATATCTATGCTCGTTTAAAACAACCTGCGAAATATTCATGGCATGGTCAGAAATACGTTCCAGATTTGCAAGTACTTCAAGGTAATGGATACCTGCATTTACATTACATGCTGCATTGGAAAGTCTTTCGATATGGCCTGCACGCAATCTCTTTTCTAATTCGTCAACCTGTTCTTCATAAACAGCAGTTTTTGCCGCCGATGCGATGTCATCGTTTTCCAAGGCTTTTAATGCGTTATCATAGCTGGAAAGGGCAGCATGAATCATTTCTTGCAAATCTTCCATGGCATTATGGGTAAAGCTCAAATCTTCATGCTTCATTTCCTCTGCCAGCTCAGCAATATTTTCTGCATGGTCACCCACACGTTCCATATCACTGATGGTATTTAAAAGAGAGGTTACGATTTGATTTTCGCGATCACTAATTTGTAATGTGCAAAGCTTAATGAGATATTCAGAAATACCATCACACACTCTGTCAACCACAGATTCTCTTTGCTTTACCTCTTCAAATCTTTCTGGCGTGGCATCTTGCAATGCATCCAATGCGCATTGGAGATTTTCTCTTGCAATGCGTCCCAAACGGATAGTTTCTTTTTTTGCGCCTTCTACTGCAAGACTTGGTGTTTGCAACATACGTTTGTCCAAATGAAGGAGCTGACCTTCGTCCCCTGTTGTAGATTCCGTTACACCATTGAGCTTCATAGCAATACGGATGATCCAACCGGAAATAGGGAAGATTAATAATGTTGTACCAATATTGAAAGCGGTGTGGATTGCACTGATTTTTGTTTGGGATATGATTCCTAACCCAACCTCTGGACTTGCAGAAGAGAAGTAAATCATCGCAAAGATACTGAATATAAATGTACCAATAATATTAAACATCAAATGCATATATCCTACGCATTTTGCATTTTTACCTGCACCAATACCACTGATTAAAGCTGTAACGCAAGTGCCGATATTCTGGCCCATGATAATAAACACCGCAGCATTAATGGGCACTAAGCCTGTTGCCGCAAGAGAGAGTAAAATACCCTGAGATGCAGAGGAGCTTTGAATAATTGCTGTAACACCAGCACCAACTAAAATACCCAGCAATGGATTCTGACCTAATGTTACAAAGGCATCTCTAAAGACTTGAGATTCTCGTAGAGGAGATACACTATCGGACATTGTATGCATACCGATAAATAAAATACCAAAACCAATAATAATAGAAGCAATTTCTCTATGCTTCATTTTCTTTCCGCCGATTTGCAGAATAACACCAACCATTACCGCCAAAGGAGCCATCGTGGTGGGGCTGAACATTTTTGCCCATTCGGAACTGGAAACCAGCCAGCCTGTTACTGTAGTACCAATATTGGCACCCATAATAACACTCATGGCTTGTGTTAGGTTCATCAGGCCTGCGTTTACAAAGCCTACAACCATAACAGTTGTTGCCGATGAACTTTGGACGATTGCCGTAACGAGGGCACCCAATCCAATACCCATAACTTTATTTTGCGTTAAAGCTTCGAGAATAGACTTCATTTTTGTGCCTGCTGCATTTTGTAAACCCTGGGCCATATAGTTCATACCGAAGATAAACATGGCGAGCCCACCAATAAATGGGATGATTATATTTACGTAATCCATTTCTTCCTCCAATAAAAGTATCTAGTAGTAACACCTGCAAAATAGCCACAGTTATCATAACATAACGTGACAACTGTCGCAATCAACTTTTATCTGCTTTTAACATTTTGTGCAACTATATGAATTTTAAGTAAAAATCCTGTAAACTTTTGCTGATATGTTCATATTGAGAAGGGGAGGATGATTCCACCGCCGGCTACATATTCTCCATCATACAAGACAAGAGACTGCCCGGGGGTAATTGCTCGTTGAGGCTCATCAAAAGTGCACTCCATAATATCTGTATCTACCATTCTCACGGTACACCAGGCCATTTTATTCCCATAACGAATTTTACCTTGCAAACGCATTCCATCCTCAAATTTTTCCAGTGCCATATGGGCTAAATCCCCAACACGAAAAGTCTTTTGAAATAACGATTCATTCTCACATAAGACAACTTGGTTTAGCTTTGGATTAACAGCGTAAACATACATGGGCTTTCCAAAGGCAAGACCTAAGCCTTTTCTCTGACCCACGGTGTAATGAATAATCCCCTTATGTTTCCCTAAAACATTTCCTTTCAAATCAACGAAGCTTCCGGATTTTCCACTATTACCACTCTCATTGATAATAAAGGACGCATAATCTCCATCGGGAATAAAACAAATATCCTGACTGTCCCCTTTTTTTGCAATAAAGCCATCAATCTGCTGAGCGATATTTCTTACCTCGTCTTTTGTGTATTCTCCAATTGGTAAAAGCATTGCCTCCAATTGTTCCTGTGTTAGGCGGTATAAGGCATAGGTTTGGTCTTTTTCCGCTGTTTCTGAATTGCGAATGGCATAGCGTCCTGTTTTGGGATGTTTCTCAACCTTTGCATAGTGTCCTGTGGCAATATAGTGGGCACCAAGCTGGCGGGCTTTTTGCAAGAGAGCCTCGCCTTTAATATATCGGTTGCATACCACACAGGGATTTGGCGTAAGCCCCTGGAAATACCGACGAATAAAATCGTCAACCACATTTTCTTTAAATTCCTTTCTGAATTCTAAAACAAAGTGAGGGATTCCTATTTTTTCTGCAACCATCTTTGCATCTTGAATTGCCTGAGCACCGTTTTCACCTGGCCATAGGTCCATGGTGACGCCAATGACATCATAGCCCTGTTGATTTAGTAAGTAAGCGCAAACGGTACTGTCTACGCCGCCGGAAAGTCCTACAATTACTTTTTTATTGTTCACTTTTTCCTTTTCCTCCCTTTGATATGATTCTCAATAAATTGCTTCCGTGCATGTTTTCTTTCAAGCTTTAAGTATTTTTTCACGTATGCAAAAGTGACGTCTTCACCACATTCCGCAAGCATCTTCAAAAAGTGTTCCAAAAGCTTTAAAGAATCTATGTGCATAATCTCATGAACAAGACGGCTTTGCAAATGATATTTCCAAGGGCTTGCATCTGTATATTTGTCCTTCTGATACGTCTTGCAAGCAGCAATCCGATCCATAAACATTTCTGCCACAAAGCGGACAGGCATTTTCATTCCACCCAACAAGCGATCTTGGCCTCTGCTGTAATCAATCCAATATTCAAAGTGGTGTTTATTTCTTCCTTTATGATGCAACCATGAGCTGGAATACCCTTTATCCTCCCGTTCGGCATTGTTTGGACTACGATCTCCTTGAAAATATTTTGCGCCTACCAAAAACTCGGTGGGTGAGAATTTAGAAAGATCATGGGTCAATCCCTGCCAATAAAGCCCCACTCGAAAACAGTGTTGTCGAACTAAATATCTGTGGTGCGTAATTGTTTTCAGGTGCTCCATTGCTTTCATTTTTATACCTCCATATATAGAGCTTGTGATTAATTATAAAGCTCTTACCTTATTTGAAATTAAAAAAAAAGAACTATGTAAAATTTTTCTTCTGCACAAAAAGACACTCCTGCCGAAGACAGAAGAAACCAAGAAATGATGATTTACTCCGAGAGGATATCCAATGGGAACATCCCCCTTGTAGGATTTTTAAAGCCTATCTAGCAAATGGGCTTTTCGATAGCAATATCTATTATATTTTTTGACAAGCACAACTCATATGCACCGTAAACAACGGTAAATAAAGAAAAACAAATTTCACGAAAGGCGGTAGGAGAAAAAGAAATAATGCGTGAGCCTACGTTGGGTACATATTCCACCAAGCCTTGCTTTTCCAGCATGGTAAGTGCTTCACGTATGGGGGAATTGCTCACATTTAATTCAGCTGTTAATGTGTCAATATTGATTTTTTCTCCTAAATTGAAGCATTTTTGTCTTGCCAATGAAAAAAATTCAGATCATCTGAATATGGTTTTTGGATAATACTTGTTGTATTTTTAGCTTGCTTGTTCTTGGTATATAATATAGGAAGTTTCCCAATTTTTTTGGGTGTAGTATCCTCTGAATCTTGTTGCATACCACCATAAGTACTTTGGGAAGCCAATAAAATGAGCGGCACAGGCCATTGCCCGGCCGCTATATTTTTGCCAAAGCTTTTATTTTACTAATTTGGAAATTACTTTAAAGTGGGGGGATTTAGCTCCGCCGGTTAATTCAAAAAGGGCAGCCTCACATGTTGTTAAAATGGCACCTTCTGCCTTCATTCTTTCCAACCCAATTTCTTTGTCATATGGATTTCTGGAACCAACGCAATCCGCAACAACAAAAACCCGATAGCCATCGTCTAAAAGGTCGAGCACTGTTTGCAAAACACAAATATGTGCTTCCACACCACAAATCAAAATGGTTTTCTTTTGCTGAGCTTTTACCCAATTTGCAATTTCTTCACATTCAAAACAGCTAAAGGTATGTTTTTCCATATACTGTAAAGACTCTATGGCACCACTGAATTCGGGAACAGTTTCGCCTAATCCCTTGGTGTATTGCTGGGATACCGCAAAGGGCACTCCAATTTCAGTCAAACCCTGTGCCAACATCACTGCTTTTTTTACTATTTCTGCATTCTGGTTGATAACAGGTACCAATTTTTCCTGAAAATCAATAAACAGTGCCGCTGTATCTTCTGCATAAATTCTCATCTGCAATTTCCTCCTAAAATCAATGTTATGTGTAAAAGCGAATGCAGACGGAATCATTCAAAAATGATACCTTAGGACATTACGCTTTTTACCTACATTTTACATGATATTAAAAGGGTTGTCCATTGAATTACACATATTTTTGCATATGCTTTAATGCGCTTTTTTCCAAGCGGCTTACTTGAGCTTGGCTGATTCCGATTTCCGTACTAACCTCTGTTTGTGTTTTTCCTTCAAAGAAGCGCAGGGAAACAATTCTCTTTTCTCGGTCAGAAAGATGATGCATTGCTTCACTTAACGAAAGGTTTTCCAGCCATAGCTTATCTCCATTTTTTTCATCACTCACTTGATCCATTACAAACAAGGTGTCGCCACCGTCATGATAAACTGGTTCGTATAATGAAACGGGATCCTGGATTGCATCCATGGCAGTGACAACACTTTCTCTTGAAATTCCCATTTCCCTTGCGATTTCTTCTATTGTAGGCTCTTTTTCACGTTCAGCCATGAGGCGTTCCTTTGCCTGTAATGCTTTATATGCAGTATCCCTTAAAGAGCGACTTACCCGAATGGAATTATTATCCCGAAGGTATCGTCTGATTTCACCAATAATCATTGGACAACAATAGGTTGAGGGCATTACTTGCATATTGATATCAAAATTGTCGATCGCCTTAATTAATCCGACCACACCAACTTGAAATAAATCATCCATATTTTCGTTTCTGTTTTCAAATCTTTTTATGATACTTAAAACCAATCTGAGATTTCCTTCAATTAATTTTTCTCTGGCAGACTCATCGCCTTCTTTAAATTTAATAAAAAGCTCTCGTGCCTCAGCACCACTTAAAGTTGGTAAATTTGAAGTGTTAATACCACTGATTTCTACTTTTCCATAATAACCCATTATGCCAACTCCTATCAAGCAATTTGGCAACAAAAATGGCGAACCATTTCAGTTGAAGATAATAAAAATCTCCCCCTGAATGTAGTAATTTATACCTTGCAAATATCGTCATTTTCTTTTCGGTTTTATTGTGAAATTAAGAATTATGAGGTTTTGGGGTTTTTCGAAATATATTTCATGGTCTGTTCTTAATTTAAAGCCAGATATATGAATAAGGCATATAGGTTTTCTGGGAATGAGGGGTGAGGGAAGTACTGACAGTCATTAATTTTTAAATCGTAGAGTACACTTTAATAAATTTATGTATGGAAATGATAGAAAATAAACTGGATTATATTTCACTCGTGGGCGGCTCGTTTTTTTAATACAATTCAATATTACATTGTGCAAATAATGCACAATGTATACATATTTTTGCAGATTTGTTGACAGATTCAAAGACAAAAGTGCGCTGTAGGAAATATGTTTTAAGAATACTACTTTATTTTTGAAAATTAACAAGTAACCTTTGTTAAAAAGCGCTAAAAAATAAAAAAAGAAATTAGTTATAAAATTAATAAAAATTAGTTTATTGTGCACAAATAATGTAACTATATTTTATATAAATACAACAAAAATGTTTTAAAATAGTATTGACAATATTTTTTTAAGGTGGTAAACTGCGTTAAGTAAAGGCAAAGGTGCTGGGTCATATTCTCCCGGCGCCTTTTTTTGTTGTCTAATTTAAAAGGGGGTAGTGTATATGGATGCGATAGGGTTATTTGAACAGGCGTCGTCCGATCTATTTGGTGTTTGGTTTTTGATGGGCGCGGTATTGGTATTTTTTATGCAAGCTGGGTTTGCCATGGTTGAAACAGGATTTACCAGAGCAAAAAATGCCGGTAACATTATTATGAAAAATCTTATGGATTTTTGTATCGGTACTGTGGTGTTTTTGCTCATTGGGTTTAATCTCATGATGGCAGAGGATACCCTATTTGGGTTTGTTGGAATTCCAAATTTGAATCTTTTTACTGATTTTGCGAATTTCCCTTGGTCCTCCTTCGTTTTTAACTTGGTTTTTTGTGCAACAGCCGCCACCATTGTTTCCGGTGCAATGGCAGAGAGAACAAAGTTTAACGCTTACCTGATTTACAGCGGGATAATCAGCTGTCTGATTTATCCCATCGAGGCAGGCTGGATATGGAACAGCAACGGATGGTTATTCAAGATGGGTTTTATTGATTTTGCTGGCTCATCGGCAATTCACATGGTTGGTGGTATTACAGCTCTCATCGGTGCTAAATTATTAGGCCCACGTATTGGAAAATACACAAAAGGGAAAGATGGGAAAACAGTTGTACACGCAATCCCTGGGCACTCTTTGACATTAGGTGCGTTGGGTGTATTCATTTTATGGTTTGGTTGGTATGGATTTAATGGTGCTGCTGCAACTCAGGTTGGGCAGTTGGCACAAATCTTTGGTACGACTACAATTGCAGCAGGATTTGCAACGGTGACAACAATGATTTTCACTTGGCTGAAGAATGGGAAGCCTGATGTTTCTATGACATTAAACGGTTCCTTGGCAGGGTTAGTGGCAATCACTGCTCCTTGTGCAAACGTTGATGCTTTCGGTGCAATTATAATAGGCATTGTGGCTGGTTTCTTAGTTGTTTTGGCTGTTGAATATATTGATATTAAGTTACATATTGATGATCCCGTTGGTGCTGTTGCAGTGCATGGTGCAAATGGCCTTTGGGGAACGTTAGCCGTTGGTCTATTTAATATTTATGAGAGCGATGGTATTACAAAAGGGTTATTCTACGGTGGTGGTGTTGAGCAGCTTATGAAGCAGTTTATTGGCGTTCTGGCAATTGGTGCTTGGACGGCTATTACCATGTATATTGTCTTTACAGTAATAAAGAAAACAAACGGCCTTAGAGTAACACCCGCTGAGGAAATTGAAGGGCTTGATGTAAGTGAGCATGGTCTTGCAAGTAGTTATGCAGATTTTATGCCGGTTACCAATTCCTATGGCGGTTTAGTCGGCAGTGCGCCGTCTAACGAGTTGATTGAGGAAAAAGTTTCGGTATCTTCGGTATCTATGGATGAAGCGGTTCCTGTGGAATATAACTTCCCTGGCAATTCTCTTGTGAAACCGAAAATTACAAAGGTTACGATTATCACACGTCAGAGCAAGTTTGACGAATTAAAGAGTGCCATGAATGCAATTGAAGTAACAGGCATGACTGTCATTCAGGTTGTTGGTTGTGGGTTACAGAAGGGCAGCAGTCAATACTACCGTGGTGTACCTGTTGAGATCAATCTTTTACCCAAGATTCAGGTGGAGATTGTTGTTACAAAGGTACCTGTAGAGCGGGTTATTGAAGCGGCGAAGAAAGCGCTTTACACTGGCAACATTGGCGACGGTAAAATCTTTATCTACAATGTTGAGGATGTTATCAAAATCAGAACCGGAGAGACTGGTTACGACGCAATGCAGGGTGAAGAGTAAAAGGCTAAAGACCAAGACCCTGGGCTTTGCAAAAGGAATTAAGACCTTGGGCTTTGCCCAAACCCACTTGCTTTTTGAAAAAAGCAAGACCAAAAACTTTTATGAAACCCGCATAGATATGCGGGTTTCAATTGGTTATGGGATATACGTGTTGGCTGTTATCATATATCTGTTATTATGGCTGTTTATTGCTCACTTATTGTCACTATATAATTTAATTCCTCATTTCTCAGGATACAGATAGTACAATTCCCTAAAATTAGGGATGGTGTGGTGTATAATTACATCACAGGTGGTGATATTATGAACGAAAACTTTTTTAGCAGGCGGATCTCACAGTTACGGACTGCAAAAGGGGTTTCTGCAAGAGATATGAGCTTATCTTTAGGGCAAAGTGAAAGCTATATCAATAAGATAGAGAATGGGAAAGCCTTTTTGTCTATGCAAGCATTTTTCTATATTTGTGAATATTTCGGCATTGCTCCCAAGGATTTTTTCGATGAGGAAATAAGCAATCCCATTTTAATCCATGAGGTATTGAAGGACTTAAATATGCTGGATGACAAACAAATCGGAAACATTCATGAGATTGTAAAGGCTTTAAAAAAGTAAGGCAAGTACATGGAAAAATCTATAGGGTGTCAATAAAGTCCATGACACCCTATAGATTTTTTATTTTTTTCTTGGTATTTAAATTTGTGAGAAATTGCTTCAATAAACTCATCTACCGTAGGAACTTCCCCGTGATATGTAATGCTTTTTTGTAAAACCATTTCACTTAGTGTTTTGTCCTTTTTTTTATAAGAATTCTCGATAGCATCCTGCATTTCTTTCTTCACTTCAGTTACAGATATTCCGTCCTCTTTTGCAATTCTTTGATAGATACGTTTCATATTCAAGTGAAATCTCTCCTTCTTAAATATTTAATATTGTATTTAAACAATTTTACAACATTTAATATTGTAAGTCAATTATAATAAGATTTTAAAAATTGTACATAGTATAAAATTAAAAGGTACAATGTTGTATATAAGGAGATGATGAGATATGTATGATAGGTTTATTTCAGAAAGAATATCAAAACTACGAATAGCAAAAAAGGTTTCTGCCCGTGACATGAGCTTGACCATTGGGCAAAACGAAAATTACATTAATCATATAGAAAATGGCAAATCTATGCCTTCTATGCAGGTGTTTTTCTATATTTGCGAGTATTTCAATATTACCCCAAAAGATTTTTTTGACGAAGAAACCAATAACCCCTCATTACTGAATGCCGTTTTGAAAGACTTGAATGCGTTAACCGAACATCAAATTTTAAATATACATGAAATTGTGAAAGGACTAAAAAAATGAAGCAAGTGGTTAATACCACATGCTTCATTTTTATTTGGACAATTTCAGTCATTCTGATTTTTAGTGCTTCAATGTTACTGTTTTTGCTTCTGAATTCCATGAAACGTGAGTGCCGTCAACTTCCATAATCTTCATCCAATCCCTTAGAGATACGAATAGACGACCATCTTGAATTTCAGCGGCTGTAGCAAGATCAACTGTTGCGCTATCTTTTGTCAAAGTCTTTTGATTTGCAACAAGAGTAAAGAGTTTATTGTTATAAGAAATTTGTGCTGTTTTTGTGGTTGCATCCCATTTGATATCAACGTTGGGGTCAGAGAGAACCAATAAAGCCCGTAATGGCAGCATGGTGTAACCGTTGGTGATATAGGGTACAGCATCTGAAGTATAGGCAGTTTCGCCATTCTTTTTGATTTCTTTGTTACCAATTGTAATCAAATAAGTATTTTCCGTAACTTCTTCTGTAGGCTTTTCTTCAGGATTCTCCGTGGGCTTTTCTGGAGTTTTTGCTTCAGCTTTCGATAAAGTTACAATTTCTTCATCTTTGTCGCGGGTTTCTTTATAATCGAAGGTAATGCTTTTGGGATCAACCCCGCTTTTTGTGACAACAAAAACTGCATCATCATTTAGGTCATCGGGGAAAGTAAGTTTTGCATCATCTTTTACGGTAACCGCAACTTTATTTGCTTTTAAGTCATAAATATAAATTGCATGTCTGGGAGAATCCACATTAATTTCGGCTTTGCTATCGATAGATAATACGCCGCTGTTTACATAAATTCCACTGGCACCTGCACTTTCAATATTGATTTCCAATTTTCCTTTCCCATCAATAATCAAATCACCCTCACTGTAAACGCCGTTGCAGTGATAAGAATTGGTGGTGATTTTATTATTTTTTCCTTCTAAATAAAGGGTACTGTCTTTGGGGAGTAAAATAGCTGAACTTTTTTCACGGACACCTGTTTTTACCACACCTTGAAAATTGTTCAGTGTTAGAATTTTATCACTGGCGTCCCAAGTCCAATTATCCCCTTGCTGGTCAGCTTTCACCTCTCTGAAATCCATCATCATAAGACTGATTTCTGTTTCTGCATCTGCCGCTAAAGCGGTAACAGGAGCAAAGCCCATTACTGTGCAACAGCATAAAAGAATAGAAATAATTTTTTTCTTCATTTTGAAACCTCCTTTTGATATATTTTAGCATGTTGTGTAAAAAAGTGAAGGAAAAAAACTTTTTTTATTCTGACGAGTAAATTTTGGAAAAGTTCCCAGAAGATTAAAATTGAGTGTGTTTCTTGTAGCATCAACATTTTATATGGTGTATAATAAAGTTTAATGAGAATTTGAAAAGGAAAAGAAGTGGAGGATTTACATGAGATATATCAATGAATTAAGGGAAGGCGAAAGCATTGTGGAGCACTATTTGTGCAAAAGCAGACAAAGCCTGAAATCAAAAAACGGGAAAACCTATTTATCCCTTAAGCTACAGGATAAGACGGGTATGGTAGATGCTAAGGTTTGGGATATGAATAAGGATATTCAAAGCTTTGCGGAAAATGATTTTATTAAAATAGACGGTTCTGTTACTGTTTTTAATAATGATTTGCAGATTAATATAAAAAGAATCAGACGTAGCATGGAGGGGGAATATGACCCTGTGGATTTTATTCCATCTACGGATAAAAATATTGATGAAATGTTCCAGCAGCTTTTGGATTATATTAAAACCATCGAAAGTCCTTACATCAAGGAAATGCTAGAGGAAATCTTTTTGCGCCATCCTTTGATTAGTAAAGAATTTAAGTTTCATTCTGCCGCAAAAAGTATGCATCATAGCTTCCGTGGCGGCCTGGTGGAACATACATTGTCTGTTACTCAAATTTGCGATTTTATGTCAGGGAGATATCAATTTGTAAATCGAGATATTTTGATTGCATCTGCTATGCTTCATGATGCGGCAAAAATTATGGAATTGTCAGATTTCCCGGAAAATGATTATACCGATGATGGTCAGCTTTTGGGGCACATTTTCTTGGGTGCCGAATTGATTAAGGATACAGCGGCAAAAATTAACGGCTTTCCTAAACAGTTGGAATCTTTGTTGAAGCATTGCATCCTCTCGCACCATGGAGAATTGGAATATGGCTCTCCTAAGGTGCCTGAAACAATTGAGGCATTTATTTTGCATTGTGCCGATAATATGGATGCAAAAACAAAGATGATTGAAGAAATGCTGGCGGCGGATAATACCCAAGGGAATTGGGCAGGCTTCAATCGGATGCTGCAAAGAAATATCCGACGTTCGGATTATAAATAAGAGGAAAAAACGATGGAGAGAAAAACGATTTCAGCCCACGAAATCAATAAATATTCTTATTGCCCTTATCAATGGTACTATGAAAAGCTGTATGGCAGAAAGGAATTGCGTCGCCTATATCAGGAGCGAAACGAGGCTCTGGCATTGGGGGATGGTATGAACGCTAACTTTACAAAGGGGCTGGAATTTCATAAACGAAATTATGCAGAGCTTCGCTTGAGAAATTTGGCGTGGAAAATAGCGGTTCTGCTTTTAATCCTAGGTGCAGTGATTTACTATTTGATGCAAAGTGGTGTAGATGTTGGATTTTATTAAGAGCTTAGAGTGGGCAGATTTATTTTTGATGATAGCAGTTCTGATTTTATTGGTACTGTTTTTGTTCCGTGGCCGTGGTTGGTCCATAAAAAAGCTTCCCTCATCTAATCGTATGGGGGGATACGCTTTATTTTATGCCGACCAAAAGCAAAACGGAAAAAATGAAGAAAATTTCGGCAAGTTATTGCATTCTGCTGAATATGAGTTGCAGGGTAAGCCGGATTATATTTATAAAAAAAGGTTAGGGAAGGGATTAGTCCCTGTGGAGCTGAAAAGCGGCAAAATTGGGGACGATCCTCTGCCCCATAGAGGAGATTTGCTGCAACTTGCGGCGTACTTTTTGATTATAGAAGATGTTTATGGGGTTCGACCTAAGTTTGGTAGATTGGTATATAGTGACTATATGTTTGTTGTAAAAAATATTAAGAGCTTGCGTAAAGAAGTTTTGAATACAACGAAAGAGATGCGGGAAATGCTGATTTATGGTGTAGGTAAAGCCAACCCAAGCTTTGTAACTTGCCGTTATTGTGTATGTAACGGCACAGTTTGTGAATATTCAGGGACAGAAATTATTGGAGGAAAAGGAAATGAGTCTTCCTGTAGAGAAGAATGAAATATATGAAATGACCATTGATGCATTGGGTAGCAATGGAGAGGGTATCGGTAGAATTGATGGTTTTACCATTTTTGTAGAAGGGGCGTTACCCGAGGAAAGAATTAAGGTACTCATTCTAAAAATAAAAAAAAGCTATGGATATGGAAAATTGGTAGAAATTCTTTTAGAATCCCCATATCGCGTGGAACCTTCCTGTCCCGTAGCAAAGACTTGCGGAGGGTGTCAGTTGCAACACTTATCTTATGAAGGGCAACTAGAATATAAGGCAAAAAAGGTAAAAGATGATTTGGAACGCATCGGGGGATTGAAAGATATTGGGGATGTGCCTATTTTAGGAATGGAAAATCCTTGGAGATATCGAAATAAGGCTCAATTTCCAGTAGGAATGAGAAAAACTGGCGCAACTGAAATTGGTTTTTATGCAAAACGTAGCCATCGGATTGTAGATTCGTCGGTATGCTTCTTGCAGGATATTGTAAATGATGAAATAATTTCCGTGGTTCGAGAATTCATGGATGAATTTAAAATATCAGCTTATGATGAAGAGAAGCATAAGGGTCTGGTGCGCCATATTTTGACCAGAGTGGGAAAAAATAGTGGCGAAATCATGATTTGTATTGTACTAAATGGGAAGAAGCTTCCATATAGTGAGGTTTTGGTGGAACGGTTAAGAAAAATTGATGGTGTTGTCTCTATTGTGATTAATGTCAATAAGCAACAAACCAATGTAATTCTGGGTGAGAAAGTGATTACCCTCTGGGGAAAAAGTTCTATAGAAGATACCTTGGGTGATATTTCTTTTGAAATTTCTCCATTATCTTTTTATCAAGTAAACCCAACACAAACTGAGGTTTTATATAATAAGGCTGTTGAGATGGCAAACCTGAATGGCGAAGAGACAGTTTTGGATTTGTATTGTGGAATTGGTACAATATCTCTATTTTTTGCAAAAAAGGCGAAGAAAGTTTTCGGCGTGGAGATTGTGCCAGAGGCGATTGTTGATGCAAGAAAAAATGCAGAACGAAATGGTATTCAAAATGTATCTTTTGAGGTTGGTGCAGCGGAGGTCATAATCCCTAAATTATTTCATGAAAAGGGGATTACTGCTGATGTCATTGTGGTGGATCCACCAAGAAAAGGCTGTGATGAGATTCTTTTAAACACCATTGCATCTATTAAACCGAAGAAATTAATTTATGTTTCTTGTAACCCTGCAACGCTGGCGAGAGATGTATCGATACTAACGGAAAAAGGGTTTAAGGTGGAGGATGTTCAAGCGGTGGATCAGTTCCCAATGACGACCCACGTTGAAGCGATAATAATGATGACGTATTGTGGTGACAAGACGAAAAAAGAGGATTGAACCACAAGATGTTGTGGTTTTGGAGCGATTTTTGAGCGAAAAAACAGGCAAATATGTCATCTGTTTGAGGGCGGAAAATAAGCAAAAATATAGATGACATATCAAAAAAGAGGAGAATTTCATGGTATTAAGGCTAAGTGGTAGGTCAACTGATGATCTGCAACTTAGCCTTTTTATGTACCTTAAAATTAATATTAATCTATAACAAGATCTACTATGAAAGCGTAAAATCATTTACATTCCTATTTATATAGTGCCGAAAATTTCCCCATCATCGCAAGAAGGCAAACGGAGAAGAGAGATACCGTTGCCATACCAGCCACTTTTTCTGAGAAATATTCATATGCAATACATGTGAGTATTATTTCAATTATAATAATGACCAATGCTCTCATTCTCATTTGTGACATTCTGTTTTCTGAAACAGGATGATTGGGGTGAACCACTGGGGCAATTTTATATACAATAAAAAAACTAACTATTAATATGATTCCCATTAATGCTGGGATTTCAACTAAGGGATATGAAAAAATACATAAATAAGATAATAAAATAGATGACAACATGCATTTCAAATGAGAGGATGCATGCATTCCCCCTAGATGAATCCGCAGAGGTGTAAAAAATAGCATCCATAGAATCATTTCAAATGTTTTGTGAAACATCAATGCTGTTAAGATTAACAAAATATCTGAGAATAACTCATTAAGCATGCACTCTGCGCCATATGTATATATTTCATGGTCATCTGAATTTGCTCCATTTTCCACGAGCCAGTCAGCCCAAGTATTTGCAATTTTAAGTATCATGATTGCCTCCTCATAAAATAGTGTCTAAAAAAGCCTTTCTTACATGTTCAAGGTAAGTATTGCTAATGGGTAGCGTTGCGCCATTAGAAAGAAATATTTCATTCTTCACAATTTTCTCTACATGGTTCAAATTTACTAAAATTGAACGATGACACTGGGTGAAGTGATAAGGAAGATGACTGATCATATCTGCCACTTTTGCTTTATGAGAATAGGTTGTCTCCAATGTATAGATATCTATGTAATGGTTTGCGCTGGAGAAATAAAAAATCTGATGATACGGAATTTTTATTGTCTGATTGTTATTTTGAATAATATAGTTTTTTTGTTTAGTCAATTGATAGACCATATTCATGCATTTTTTGATGTCTTGTTCTTGTACAGGTTTCAGTAGATAGTGCAGAGCTTGAACATCATACCCCTGAAAAACATATTCTTTATAGCTCGTCAAGAATACGATGGAACCTTGATATTCGTTTTTACGCAGACTTTGAGCCAAAGATAATCCGTCCATTGTTTCGTCTAATTGAATATCTAAAAAAGCCACGTCATACAGATTAAAATCAGTTTTCAAAAAGTCAGATGCACTTTTAAAATGCACCAAAGAAAGCGTGCAATTCAGTTGTTTCGCCCAATGGTTTAAGGTTTTATCTAACTGCTCCGCATATATAAGTTCATCTTCAACAACAGCAATGTAAATATTCATTTCTCTTCCTCCTCACGTTGAAAGGGGATCATGATAGTAGCTGCAAAAGAACTGTTTTCAGGCTCATAATTGAAAAAACCACCGTAATTCTCAACAATTTTATTGATGTTATGAAAACCATATCCATGTTCAGGTTGTTTTTTCGTGCTGATAAGTTTTTTATTGTCAAAAAGGTAAATGCCATTCGAACTATTAACTACTTTAAAATAAAGCATGCCTTTATGTATCTTAATTGTGATATTGATATAAGGTGGTTGTTGTTGGTTTGGTTTATTGCAAGCCTCTATGGCATTATCCAATAAATTTCCTAAGACAATACATAAGTCTGTTTGTGGTATGGAAAGCTTTTCAGGTAAAAAAATAGCTTGTTCCACAGCAATGCCGTGGGATTTTGCTATAAGGATTTTACTAGAGAGTATTGCATCTAAAGTAAGATTTCCTGTTGAAACCATAGAAGTTAAATTTGTAAAATCAGAGTTAAACTGCGCCAAATATGTATTTAACTCAGAATATTGCTGGTTTTCTAAAAGCATTTGCATAGCCTGTGTGTGATGATGATAGTCGTGTTTCCATTGACGTAGTGTTTTCATAGAAGCCTGAATATTTTCTAAGTGATTTTCCAGAAGGCTTGCTTCTCGCAGTTGCAATCTAAGGGCAGAATTTTTATGGAAATAATCACCTAATACTTCGAATAAAAATACACATCCTAACAAAACAGATAAATATACAACGCCGATAAAGCCAAGCTTAGTAGTTATTTGGTTTCCAGGAATAGATAGAGATAGTTCAATAAGCATATCAGATGCAACAATACCAAGAGATAATAGTATAAATAATACAATTTGTAATACTCGCGGTAATAAAATTGCTTTTTTACAGGAAAGTTCAATTATAGTAAAGTAAAAAACAGAACAAACCACCAGATAAATCAAAGTCATTTGAATGCGGATAGTTGATGGAACTGTCAGTGTATTTAAATCATAGTTTGTAAAAAAAGATACCATAGAAAAAACAACTGTGTTTGAAAGAATTCCAATGACAGATGCGGAGCACCCCCAAAAAAACCGAGAACTATAATTAGATTCAAAACAAACAGTTGAAAAGATAATGTCGGCTACCAAAAGCAAGAAGATTACAATATTTGTGTGTTGGACTGCAACGTTTAAAATTGTAGTAAAAATAATTAAAAGAAAAAAACCAAGATAAAGTCTTACGACTTTATCTTTTTTATATCCAAGTGCCTTTGTTAGTAAATAGCAAAACATACCTTCTTCAAGAAGGTTAATGAATAATTCCCATCCAATCCATAAAATTGACATAAGTATCCCCCGTAAGATGTTTTTAAAACTTTCCAAATACATCATAGCATGACAAAAATAGACATACAATCATAAAAAAACTTATTTCACGACCTAAAAAGCCTATTTCACGACCTACCACTAGAAATTGGTAAATTATGTTGTTATTATACTTCGTGAAAGGGGGTCAAGTGTAAAGGTAAAATTAACGATGTATTTAGATTTGATTGGGAGGGATAAAATGATAAATTTTAAAGAATTTTTGAGAAGTAACAGTGTTAAATTGTCGGCACATTTGCTCTGCACTTCGGCATCCTTTTTTGCGATCATGATGTGCCACGGAAGACTGTATGAACCAAAGGTACCAGAAAGATTAAAGAAGTAAAGAAGAGTATGATGGGGTTAATTAATGTTTTTAAGTACGTGAATACTTAAGGAATCTGCTATTTTTAAAAGAGAGTACAAAGAAAGGATGATTATTTTGAAGAATAAATTTATATCAATATTTTTAGCAGTAGTTCTACTTTTAAGTAATTTTGTAACACCGGTGTTTGCAGCGGATGGTGTGAAAGGAAATGTATCAGAAAGAAGTATTCAACAACAATTATCTAATAAATATACGGATGCAATATATGGAGATAGCTGGCAGAGAAAATATACAATCACTCTTCTGGATGAGCAAACAAACAAAAAAAGTGTCTTTGTAATTCCTGCAATAAATAATGGGAAAATAGATAAAAATGTTTTTGAGTCGAATTTACCTAAAAATCTAAAATTAGTTGACTTTCAGGTGGTCGATAATACTAATTTTGTAAATAATAACAATATTAGGTTGTTTGCTGTTGAAACACTTTATGACATTGGTTGTTTAACTTTATCTTTAGCAGAATTTGCAGTGAATCCAACTTTTTGGAATGGATTTAATGTAGTTTTGGATGGCGCTGCAGTTGTTCTGCCTTTTGTTCCATCTGTAACTGGCGTAACCCGAATGATTAAGAATAGTGACAAACTCGCTGATGCGATGAAGTGGGGCGTTGCGAGATATGATGATTTGCGAGACGCAAAAAGTGGTATATCAAGGTTTAAAAACTATGAAGCACACCATATTATAGAGAAAAGGTTTGCAAAAGTATTTGGTGTTAGCGAAAATTCGATGTTTGCAATTACTATCCATAAAAATGATCATAGATTAATTACAAATAAAATGGCAGAGATGATACCTTATCGGTCAGACTATTCTAGGTTATCAGAAAGTTATGTAAAAGATAAAATGATTAAGGGATATAATGAATTGTATCAGGAAACAGGAGATGATTTATATAAATTTTTAAGTAGGTTTGTTGAAGAGAGTGATCAAATTAGTACAAGCAAGCGTGTAAAAATAAAAGTTCCTTAAATAAATATAATAATCTGGTTTTTAAATGATAATTAGTATAAAATGTAGAGTATTAATACTCTGCATTTTATACTTGAAGGGGGAATATCTGTGAAAGTATTATTTTTAGGTTTCCTTAAGCTGAAATTTGACTCCAATAAATATATAAGCTTTAAAAATTATATTGAATTTAAAGAAAAAGTTGATAATATATTTGAGGTAAATAATATTGAATTAGAAAAAATTCCTCAAAAACCTACTTTGGATGATAGCTATGCTTTTTATGATTTTATATTAGAATACCAAAGTGAAAAATATTACGAATTCATGAGCATAATGGAAGAATTTAAACTAAATGATCAAGTTCATTTTAGATTAGAATTTAAATTTACAAATAAAGAGATGGAGCAGGCACCTTTGCTTTCTATGGCAACACATTATGATTTTTATGCAACAAATATTAAATTTCCAAGTGAGTTTGGGACAAAATATGATAAGGTTTTCGTTTGTCCAAAATGTGGATCAATAATTTATAAACAAATATCTGAACTATATTGGAACACGGCACAAATGAAGAAAAAATTATTTCTAGAGATTCCTGCTGATTTTTATAGTGGAAGCCATGCAATTATAATTACTGAAAGACTTGCAAATATATTTAAAGAGCAAGGTTTTACCGGATATTCCCTAGAACCGGTGATACATGTGGGTAAAAAGGATAAAGAAATAAAGTGCTTTCAAATGATAATTAATCATACGATGCCTCCATTTTCAGAAAAAATGCCTTATATCATTGATGAAGATGATTGTTTGTTTTGCAGCAAAAAGGGGCGAATTAAGTTTCCACCATATTATGATGAAGCCTCTTTGAATTATTATGAAGATTTCAATCTATCCTACGAAGTAAGTTGGGGAAAAAAGAGTCGACAATCTTTGTTATTAGTTAGTCAACGGGTAAAACGACTGTTTGATACTTTAAAAATAAAGCCTGTTTATGAACCTGTAGTGATTGTGAAAGAGGAATAGCTTTAAAGAAAAACTATCCCCAAAATGTCTTAGAAAGCGGAGATTTAGTATGAAGGTATTATATTTAGGTTCTCTTATGCTTGATTATGAACAAAATAAATTCAAGAGCTTTAAAAATTATATTGAATTTAAAGAAAAAGTTGATTATATATTTGAGGAATATAATGTCGAATTAGAAAAAACTCCTGAAAAGCCTACTTTGGAGGATAGCTATCTTTTCTATAATTTTACATTAGAATATGAAAGTAATACATTTAGAACATTTATGGCAATAATAGAAGATATACAACTAAAAGATAGTATCACTTTTCAATTAGAAATTAATTATACCAAAAAAGAGATGGAGCAGGCACCTTTACTTTCCATGGCAACATATTATAATTTTTACGCAACAAACGTTAAATTTCCAAGTGAATTTGGGACGGAATATGAAAAAGCACTTGTTTGTTCCAAATGTGGATCAATTGTGTATAAGCAAATATCTAATTTATATTGGAATACAGCACAAATGAAGAAAAAGCTGTTACTAGAGATACCTGCTAATTTTTATAGTGGAAGCCATGCAATTATAATTACAGAAAGACTTGCAAATATATTTAAAGAGCAAGGATTTACTGGATATTCCTTAGAACCGGTTATACATGTGGGGAAAAAAGATAAAGAAATAAAATGTTTTCAAATGATAATTAATCATACTATGCCTCCACTTTCAGAAAAAATGCCTTATATTATTGATGAAGATGATTGTTTGGTTTGTACTAAAAAGGGAAGAATTAAGTTTTTTCCACTATATTATGATGAAGCATCTTTGAGTCATTATGAAGATTTCAATCTTTCACATGAAGAAAATATTGGTAAGAAGAGTAGGCAATCTTTGGTATTGGTAAGTCAACGAGTAAAACACCTGTTTGATACTTTAAAAATAAAGCCTGTTTATAAACCTGTAGTGATTGTGAAAGAAGAATAGCACTTGTACTTAAGTAATTTCAAAATGTTTCCTGTGATTTGTTGACCTCCAATTGATACGTGATAAAGCAATCAGTTTGGAGGTTTAATTTAGGAAATAAATTATTTCGGATAATTAAAAAATCTATTATTGTTGAAATGCAAGCATTCTGTAATTCAACTTAGTTATATGCTTATGTAGGATTTTTCTATATAAGATTATAGAAGAGTATGAGGTTGATTTGGGGCTGAAAATGAGTATTGAATATGTACATGAAATCATAAATAAAATTAAAAATAAAAAATTATACTTAGAAGGGGGGATGGAGGAGAATGAAACACCTACTTCTATTGCCACAGAAGAAATGATAAAAGAGGCAGAAGATTATTGCAAAATAAAACTACCTGAAAGCTTTAGAACATTTCTGAAAGAATTTTCTAATGGCAATATATATATGTATGGAGTTGAGCCAATGGTAGGTGTAGGTTTAGAACATATTATGTGTTCTTTAATGAATTGTGGCAATTCTTTGGGCTTGCTCAGCATTAAAGATTTTGATAAAGAGTGTTATATAGTTCCGCAAGATAAACTTGTAAAGATTAATCAATTAGTCCCATTTACTTTTGGAAATGCAGACCAATTATCATTAGACCATTGGGTTTTTATATGTGATAGAGAATATCCCAATAATGAATATCCTGTGGGCTATATTACCCAGAGCTCTCACAACATTGTATATGCTTTGGAAAGCTTTGAAAAATGGCTTGAAATATTCTGGGAGGGGAATAAAGATATTGATGGAGAGTATCAAGCTGTAATTAGTATACTCTTTCCTGATTATCGTAGTTTGATAGATTTGTTGGATGCCAGAACAAAAGAAGAACTTATTTCAATATATCCGCAGATTATAGAAAAGAATAAAGATAATTTAATAAAATACGGCGTATATCAAAAGTGATATTATGTGATGGTGTTTTGATGTCTCTCGTTCTGGGTGTACCCGTTTCTAAATAGTATATATTGTTAATTATGCTCTATACTTTTGCATACCCAAGGTTTTTAAGCCAGTTTGATATTAGGGATAGAAAAGCTTCCGTTGGATAAACGGAACTTTTCTATCCTTTTTTAAGGATAGACGGGGGTAAATATGAAAAAGAGATTAATAAAGTTAGATATGGTATTTGTTATTTTGTTTTGTTCAAATTGCAGTTTGGTACAAGCGGAGCCGTTATCAACAGAAACAATACAAACTTCTCCTACAGAAAATAGAGTTATTTTAAATACCGAGGGGAGTATCACTGAGTAAAAATGTAGTTGATTATGCAATTAACAACAAAAACTACTTTAAACTAAGGGGTGTTGCAATGCTCATTGATTTTGATGTTGAGTGGGATGCCGGAACAAGAGCAATAAAGCTAGATTTGTCAGGTAAATATAATAATTCAACGGATCAAGTGGATAAGGTTTTAAAAAAAGCAACCGCTGTTCCTATTAAGCAAAATATTATTGTGAATGAGGTAAAGCTTACTCTATCTGGATATAACATTAACGGTTATCATTATTTTTCTGTAAGAGATATAGCTGAGATTGCGGACTTTGAATGTACTTGGGATAAAGATAAAAACACAATGTCCTTACATAAGGTTTTAAAGGGAAACATTAGTCAAGAGGATATAAACAATCTAAATGAATTGGCAAAAGAGTATATTGATGATAGACGAAAACAAATAGTCATTAATGATAATGATATCAGGTATGTTGCAAAATCTAAGAACTACGATGAGATTGAAAGTTATTTTAAAAATAATATAAACCGTGATTTTAATATAAATGATTTTGTTGTTGAAGAATATTCTCCGTTAGGAGATGTAGTGATAGATACAACTGACACAGGAAACAACGTGATACAGTTGCCGCTCAATATGCTGGATATCCGATATTATGTTGGTGAGTATCGTTCCTCCTATGGTTACCATGTTACTGTAATACATGGATATGCAAAATTAATTGATTATCTGGATGAATGGAATAATGATTTACATTAAGATAATATTAAGTTTCCCACAATATCTGACGAAGAACTTAAACAAAAGGCAGCAGCTTATCATCCGGGAAATAAGATTACTGACTATAATATTGACGTTCATTTGATATGAAGACGTTAAGTTTTGAGGCATATGTTAGTGTTAATTTTATTACAAAGGACGGGTATTATGTGTCAGAGGGACATAAGTTTACGCTGTAGATCTTTCATGCAAATATTATGCAGATTGTATTCTGGAAGTAAAATAGTATTATGAGAAAATCAATAGATTAGAATAATCAGTAACACTTTTCAACCGTAGCTCAATTGTTATGTACCAAAGAGCAATGGGAATTACGAAGCTTGTAGGAAGTGATGAAAACAGAAACCAAAGTTACACCGATTACAGCCAAGTAAGTGATTGGGCAAAAACAAATGTTAAGAATGTATTAGCGGCTCATGTATTTAATGGCACAACAGCAACAATGATATCGCCTAAAGCGAATTTGACTTATGCAGAAGCAGAGGCTGTAAGAAATTTGTTAATTGAGTCAAAATTAATTAGTGAGTAGAAGGTTGTGCTAGTTAAAAAGTATTCATAGTATTAAGGCTAAGATGTAGATCGAGTAATGATCTGCAACTTAGCCTTTTTGTATACCATAAAAATGATATTATTTATAAGGAGGATCACTATGGACAATGAAAATTTGATTATCATTCCATCGCTATCTAGTTTTGAAAATACCCTTGGAATATATGATAGAAAAATTAAAGGAGCAGTATTTATCCCAAATAAATCTAAGTATATCAACTTGTATTCTCTACAATCAGCACTGAGGCAATTAATATTTCTAGATTTGTTTGGCTGGGTTACAAATGAAAAAGGATTCCAAAGAGGGAACCATAGAATAAAGAAACTGTTTGACCTTTATAATAAGAAAGAGATAGATATGGCAATCTGTTATTCGAAAGAAGTTTTATTAAAATATGAATTCAGTTTAGAAGATTCAAGAAAATCTATTAAAAAGAGTGGAATTCCCATTTATTGTATTAAGGATTGTATTCTTATAAAAGAAGGTGAGATGATTTCTTTGTCATAAACTGTAAAATGCTTCTCCTTGCTTTCTATCAATTGTTGTGATAGCATAGTGTTATAAGTGATAGAAACTGATAGAAGGAGTGGAGTTATGAAGCTATATGAAAGTGAAACGGTTGAATTGAAAGAAATCTATACCTCTGATTTAAAGAAAGAGATTGTTGCCTTTGCGAATACATATGGTGGGACAATCTATATTGGCGTACAGGATAGTGGACATATCATTGGTGTTGATAATGCTGATTTTGTAATGCAACAAATCTCCAACTCCATAAGAGATAGTGTCAGACCTGATGTTTCCATGTTTGTTAACATTGGATTGTTACAAGAAGATAAGAAGTTTTTTATTAAAGTGACCGTAAGCCAAGGCACAAAAAAGCCTTATTACCTATCAGATAAAGGACTGAAACCAACAGGTGTATATGTTAGAAGTGGAACAACATCTGCCCCAGCATCTGAAGATGCTATCCGTATGATGATAAAAATGGCAGATGGCGATTCATTTGAGGAAAATCGTTCTCTAGTTCAGGAGCTGACTTTTAATAAATTAGAAGAGGAATTGCAAAAAAGAGACTTAGAATTTACAGAAGTTCAAATGAAGAATTTAGGTATTCTTTCTCCTGATGATATTTATACAAATATGGGGTTGCTTGTTTCAGATCAATGCAAACACTCAATCAAATTTGCAGTTTTCCAAGGAATAGATAAGTTAGTGTTTAGGGATAGAAAAGAGTTTACCGGTTCCCTATTTACTCAGCTTACAGATGCCTATAGAACCATTGACTTTTATAATGGTACAAAAGCGACCTTCCATGATTTGTTTCGTACAGATGAGAGAGATTATCCGGAAGATGCAGTTCGTGAAGCATTGCTGAATGCTATCGTGCATAGGGATTATTCATTTAGTGGCAGCACATTTATAAACCTCTATTCCGACCGTTTAGAGATGATATCTTTAGGCGGATTGGTATCTGGGTTATCATTAGAGGCAGCTATGCTGGGAGCATCACAACCCAGAAATGAAAAACTGGCAGCTCTATTTTATAGAATGAAGCTAATTGAGGCATATGGAACAGGTATTAGCAAAATCATTAGTTGCTACAAGGGGTTAACAGTACAGCCTAAGTTTGAAAATGTAGAAGGGGCATTTAGAGTAGTTCTACCTAATATACATGCCAAAGTATTAAGTGCAGAAGAACAAAAGTACTTACCGGTACTCAGATTGTTTGAAAAGCAAAAAGAAATCACTCGTTCTGATGTTGAAGAAGCCTTGGGCAGTGGTACGACTCACGCAATTAATATTCTTAAAGAAATGTTAGATAAGGATTTAATTCGTAAGGTTGGAAATGGCAGATTGACGAGATATGTGCAGAAGTAAAACAAATTTCACGTACATACTCTAATTATGCAAACTAAAAGAAGCGCATGTATAAACAGATAAATGCATTTCTAACTGATTTATGTTGATAAGGAAAAAATATGAACGGACAAAATAGATCTGATGTTAAAATTGAAGAGGAGTTTTTATATCTGCCATTGGTGCTGGTGGTGGAAAGGGTTCTATTTTTAATTTAGCTTGGGAGCAGAAAGTGAACTAACTGAAATGGTTGCAAACAGTGTAAGAAGAATGGGACTATAATTTGAATAACTCAACCTACCCTTGAAGCGATAAAACAGATGACATAATAAATATGCAAAATAAAATTTTTTATTCATCAATTGAACAATAATATGCGAAATATTTGGATAAATATGCATAAAATCCAGTTGATCTGTTCCCTATTACGAGTCACGTTGAAGCGATAATAATGATGACGTATTGTGGTACTAAGGCTAAAAATGGGGTTTAAACCACAAGATGTTGGTGCGCCCAGCCAAGGGTGTGATATTTAACGGGTGGAAACCCCGTCCGATAAGGTGAAGCCCCACCATCGGTAGCAAGCCTAGAGTATGTTTCTGGTAACAGGGCATGCAAAGCAAAGGGAGTTAGGTAGCAGGGTCAAAAGGCAGTTTAGCTTCGAAATTTGTGGATGGTTCAGAGTGCCGACGCCGTCAACATAGCGGAAGGCAACACGCAGATATTCGTCAAAGGGTTAGATATCTGAGGCTCTGCGGAGTTAGAAGTCAGCCATGCTATACAATGATGTCACATCAACTGGGGAGAGCCTGCCGTGTCCACACTATGTGTGTATGAGTGGTATGCAGACAGAGATGGCTGCAGAAGCATGACAGGCAGTCGGATGGCCTGATAGTACCAATGAAGGTGGTAATGCCACTGGAGGGAAGCGGAGAGTAGGTTGTTCCTCGCAACCTTGCCATACAAGTTCATATCAAAGAGGAAACATTAGCTACACACTGAGGTAGGAAACTGATGGAAACGAAATTGGAGAGAATATCACAGTTATCAAGAGAAAATCCGGATATGGTGTTCACGTCTATAGGACATCTGATAGACAAGGAACTGCTTAGGCAGTGCCATACGGACATGGATGGAAAGAAAGCTGTTGGCATCGACGGAGTTACAAAGGAGATGTACGGAGCGAATCTTGAAGAAAACCTGGATAAACTTGTGGAAAGTCTGAGACGGAAATCCTATAAGCCACAGCCTGCAAGGCGGGTGGAAATACCAAAGGACAACGGCAAGACGAGACCACTCAGTATCTACTGCTACAGGGATAAGTTAGTGCAGGAGGCGTTGAAAAGAGTACTCGAGGCTGTTTTCGAACCTCACTTCTACGATGAAATGATGGGCTTTCGCCCAAAACGTAGATGTCACATGGCAATTAAGAAATTAAATGTGATGATTGAGATGTGTTACACGAATTATATCCTTGATGCAGATATTAAAGGGTTCTTTGACCATTTAGACCATGAATGGATAGTTAAGTTCGTAGAATCAAGAGTCAAAGACCCTAACATCATTAGGCTGGTTAGAAGAATGCTGAAGGCAGGAATCATGAAGGATTTTCAGTATGAGGAGTCCGAAGAGGGTAGTGGACAGGGTTCTATTTGTTCACCTATACTCGCAAACATCTACATGCACTATGTACTTGTATGGTGGTTCAAGGAGAGGATACAGCCGAACATGAAGGGTTTCTGCGGATTAGTGGTGTATGCAGACGACTTTGTAGTCTGTTTTCAATACAAGCACGAAGCAGAAGAGTTCTACACGAGACTAAAACACAGGATGGGGCACTTTGGACTGGAGCTTGAGGAAAGTAAGAGCAGGCTGATTAAATTTGGGCGTTTCGCCGAAGCAGATTGCAAGCGAGAAGGAACAAAGCCAGAAACTTTTACCTTTCTCGGTTTCACACACTACTGTTCCAAAGGTAGGAACGGAAAGTTCAGAGTGAAGAGGAGAACCAGCAGGAAGAAATTCAGAAAGAAATGCAAAGAGATAAACCAACTTCTAAAGGGAGAACTTAGATTTCTACCAGTGAAGGAAATCATAAAGAAGCTGAACCAAATACTTGTTGGTTATTACCATTACTACGGGATTACTGATAACGGACCAAGCCTTGACAGATTTAGATTCAAAGTGATAGATATGTTGTTCTATTGGCTTAATCGAAGAAGTCATAGGGAAAGCTATACGTGGAAAGGACTTGAAGAGATGCTCAAAGTGTTCCCGATAGCCTATGGCAAGGTCTATGTCAATGTCTATGGATAACTGTTGAACAATTAGACTTGTAAAGAGCCGTATGCGGAAAAGCCGCACGTACGGTTCTGTGAGGGGTGCGTCTAGTAATGGGCGCGTCTACCTCGACTGGTTTTGAAGCGGTTTTTGGGCTTAAAAATAGGCGAAAAAGTGCCGTTTTTGAGCCTTAAAATATGGTGGAAATATAGATGACATAGGGCGTTTTTACAAAATAGAGGGATATAAGAGGTTAAGTCTGGGTCATAAAATTGACACTTCGGCTTAACCTTTTTTAATATATATGGAAATATTATGCAGATGCATGTATAATAAAGTAAAAAAGGTATAAGAAACAATGGATTCAATTTTTGCACATTTAAAACCATATTGCTGATATAAGTTTAACTTAAGCAGTCTGGATTTACAAACTGTTTTATGATTTATCTATAATAAAGATTCTGGTTTTAGCAATAATGGGAAAATAAGTTCAAGCACTTTTAAAAATAGAAATAATTATTTCTGAAGGATTTATGAAATACTATATAGCGATTTCAGTGTGTGCACGATGTGTATTAAGAAAGCAGGGACGTTATGGTCAAAAAAAATAAGTCAAAAACAAAATCTCCCCAAAAGGTAAAGATTGCAAAGGCTACTATTGCAGAATTACAAGAATTCAGAAACGGTGGAGTAATAGCATTACTAGGATTTACATATCAATATTTATACTCATGCTACTTAATTCTAACCCAGATGGATAATACAACAACTTTCTATCTTGAGGGGGTTGAAGACATTGATTTTATAAGGTGTTTAGGCGCATCTGATATCCCAGTCCACATACAGTTGAAATACTCATCGGTAAAGCAAGATGCCAGCTTTCTTAAAGATGTCCTGAAAAACTTTCTTGAAGCATATTTGATAGATAAGCATCGAAACTTTAAGTTAGTATATGATTTTTCTGTTTCAAAAGGTCATTTCAGCAACTTGATAGACGGCACAGTTGATGAGGCAACTTTTCTGTATTGGAATAATATTGTCACGGAAATTAAGAATGGTAATTCTCATTGGAATTGGAGTGACTTTTCTTTTAGTGATTTTTTGTCAAAGCTTTCATTCGAGAACAAGATCAAAGACTCTTTAGAGCGGGAGATTGAAGCTGTATTAATTGAGACATATGACATTGTAACTGACAACATCAAATTATTTGCCAACAGCTTAAAGTACTGTTGTCTCGAGACAATGACCCAAAGGAAGGGTATCTGCAAGTCTGACCTTGATAATCTGATTCAATCAGTAAAAGATGATATTGCCAAAGGTGCATTTAACCCTGCGCTGGGCTGGATTAAAAAAATTGATTATACTCCCAGTGCCTCTGGAACAGATGTGAGTTACTATGAAGGGAAAAAGGCCACCCCTCAAGATATTGCAAACGGCTTGCCTGTAAGAAGATCTCAACTTGAGCAGTTGGTCTTAAAGTCTATTTCCAAGAATGCGGTTACTGTAATAAAGGCTTCAAGCGGACAAGGGAAAACCACAATGGCACTTCAAACGTGTTTCACCTTACTCAAAGAATATACTATATATCAACTTCGCTGGTGTAGCGACGCAAAAGAGTTAGATAATATAGTGAGATTCTTTAAAGCAAGGATTAGATTAGGGGAAAAACCAATTATTCTTCTTGATAATCTGGATGCACAACTAAGTGAGTGGAATCGGTTGGCACAGCTTTTTCAGGAAGATATTTGTTTACATTATAAATTTCTTATTACGACCAGAGAAATAGACTGGTACAACTACGGTAATGATATTAGCAATATAAAATCGATGGAAGTAATTAAACTTGCCCTAGATGAGGCAGATGCATTAGAAATATTCAATGTGCTGCAAGGTGCAAAAAAAATACATCCAACTGTTAAGACTTGGAGAAAAGTGTGGGAGCAGGTGTCTGACAGAAGGCTTCTTATCGAATATGTATATCTGTTGACCCACGGCGAGATGCTATCAGACAGGATATCTTATCAAATATCGCAAATTAGTTCATCAGTAAACGGAAATATAAAATGCGAATTGCTACGGCTAGTTTGTTTTGCCGATATCTGTGGTGTGAGATTGTCACTAAGACACCTAATTGCAGATCTTAGGCCAAAAATTTCTTGTGACATAAGTGAGCTTTTGAAAAGCATTGAAAACGAATTTCTGATCAAAGTTGATAGTGAAAGCAAATATATCGAAGGATTACACCCTGTGCGCTCTAAGCACATTGTAACAAGTTTACACGAGTTCTATGAGATAGATGATACAGCCTTACAGGTGTTGTGTATGTGCGAGCGGAACTATCTTCCCAAACTGTTTTCTTGCTTGCCACTTTACATTTCTTCAAAAAATGAATTTTACACAAAAGTTGTAGATGCTTTATGGAATCCAGCAGATTTAGGTAGTTATACACAGGGCCTGCGCGGCTTATTTTCAGGAAGTGTAATGCAATACTACCGCGAGCAAAAAGCTATCCTTGATAATGCAAATATTCATGGAGGACTTTTCCTTCTTTCAAGCGAATTAAGTCCCTTCACAAAAGTTGATGAATTCGACGTGTCAATAAGTACCTTGGATAGTATGCAAAAAACTTTGCCGGATAACAAAAACATTAAATACTTATGTGAGCTTAGAGATAAGATTCCTAAATATGTGCTATTAGAAACCGATATACATTGTTTTAGTGAAAAGCTTTTTTTCAAGCTTAGAGGAAACAAACTATTTGAAACCATCGAAGATATATCTTCATATTCAAATATTATGTACTGGCTCTACAATATTGATCACCGATTTAATTTGTCTAGTGAGATTGCCCTGAAAAATCTTTGGGAGAATAATGTACGGGTATCTTACGACGCACTGGCTCTAATATTGTACACTTGCTTCTGTGGAAATGAGAAAGAATACAGAGCGTTCGTAGGGGACTATATTGATAATATTTTGCAGTATTTAAAAGAAAAAACAAATTCTCTGCAGGTCTATTTAAGTGAAGCCGATAATGAAATTCATGTGGAATATATTTTGCTGGCGAGTAATATAAAAAAAGCCAACTCAGAAAGTGTCTCCAGATTAACTTCAATTTGCAGAATACTTCCAATTTTTAATGTATATTGTGCCGATGCATTAAAACCGACCATTAATATATTGGAAGGATATAAAGTGCCAGATGATGCCCATAAGACCATGCCGGTCCGAAATATCGTAATAACATTTCACCAAGAATTCAACTCACTATGGAACAAAACACTGATGAGCAACTATGAGTGTGACACGATCTTGGAATGGCTGGAACATTGGTTTTCAATTAGAAAGAACATCTGTATCCTGCTGGATAAATCCTCTTCGTGTGTTTACCATTTGCTTGGTAAAAAGAAGCTAGACAGTTTGGCTACTGAGGTAGATACGCTACGAGAAACTATCAGAAGAGACACCATCTGCGAATTAAAGTTTCCACACGAAGACAGACCGTTTGAAGAAAAGTCAGCATTACCAGAAGGATTTAGTCATGTAAAAAGTAAATATTTCAGTAGCATTGAAAATTTTGGCAACCAATTTCCCGGTTTCTTACTAAAAAAAGAAGACGATGCGAGACTTGCCTTGGTTAATATTAAAACCGCTCGTGAATATTTGAGTGCTATGCAGAACTTATTTGGTGAAATGACCACAAAGTACAAACTATTGATTGCGGAGCATGCAACACTATGCAATCACGAACAAAACGCTTCGGAGCAAATCATTATGGCGTGTCTTTACTATGAAAAGCATGCTCCTAACGAATATTTTAGCAAGTATCAAGTTAAGGCATGGTACGAGGGCTACTACAAACAGTTGCTGACGACAAATGAACTTCAGTTATCTGCACTATCAGAGAACTTTAAGGTCATATTTCCACAGCGTTATCTGCAGGATGGTATCTTAACTAGTTATCCTGTTATCATTCAAGAGCTAGACTTTTCGGATGAAGCCATGTTGTTGCGTGTTATGTGTTCTTGCCTAGGGTTTGCGGAGAGCTGTATTGATTATTTGGTCTTGATGAGTTGCGATTCACAGGGAAAAGTTGCACGAGGAGGTCTTAAATTCTCCAAATCAGCATTTGTAATAATTCAGAATGCACTTGAGAATGACGATTCTCAACCAGATGGCTCGTTCCTTCCGTTTCCGATTGATATCATACCACAAATAGTAGATTGCTTTGGCCGTGGTTATGAACTAGCCTCTGCTATTGTAACCGGATATGAAGGAATTGATAAGATTGCTGAACTGTTATGGGCATACACTAAGGTGCAGGAACTCCTAACCGATGAGCGTGACATTCAATACCGCAAACGAACGGAAGAAAACTTAAAAAACGAAATTTTGGCAACGCTTTCTTTATATAAAGATAAAATTTTATTGGATGATCTCAAGTCAATACAGTCACTTTGCGATAGAGTAATACAAGGACAGCGGTTCGGTAATGATGAGATGAATAAGTTCTGCAAAGCTTTAACGCTAGTTAATGATCAATCTAGGCCAGTATTCAATGAACAATAACAGCCAACATTAATTTCCCGTTATGTTTATTAGAAGTTTTTCAAAATCTTGATCTTTTAGTAAATTGTATGAGTTGACAGGCAAAAGAGGATGAAAAATGAAATCTACAAAATTAAGGCTAAAAATTTGCTTATTTTTATTCATAATATTAATGGGGTCATATTGTTATTCCAATTCACGGTATAGTCAACGATACAATATCATAATAGACAATCGTTCTGATGGTTTTATCGATAAAATATCGTTTAAGCCAGGGAGGGACAGCACTGAAATTTTGGATGTTACACATGTGGCACCACATGAACAAATAGAGATTTCTCGGCAATTCTACAGGGCTGGTGAAAATTTTTTTGCTATTATTGATACACCAAGCGAGAGTGGTAAGATAATTCCTTTAGCCTATATTTATTCTGAGAATTCTGTTAATATTTCAAAGATAATAATTGATGATACAAAAGATAATAAGATTACAAAGCTAACAGTGCTATCGTTTAATAATTTTGCAAACATTATTCCATGGTGGATAAGATCCTTTTATGATTATGAAGAAGTAAATTATGATGATTTGTAGAGACGGGGAGAATAATTTGTGTACATATTATGTTCACATAGTGGAACTAGCTTGAGGGGACAGTAGTACCAAAATGCGAAGTACAAATTATTTATATTTATGAGGGAGAATAATTATGAAAAATCTTAATATTTTGTTGTTTTTAGGTTGCTGTGTAATTGGCGTTTGTGTCATTATCTCAGGCGCAATAATTGCATATAAACTTCCTGAAACAGAAAGTTTTCCGAACAATATTTCTGTTTCGACAACGGATGCAGAACCTGAATTTAAAGATTTTCTTTCTGAATACGAAGTTGCTGCTTATTTTAGCGTAAACAATGACGATGTGACAAAACTTATTCAGTCAGGTGAAATAACTCCTTTCGGTACAAAATTTGGAGATTCATATGTGTTTAGTAAAGATGCTTTAGAAGATTGGATGAATGGTAGAATATCCCAAGGAAAGTGATTTTCTTGTTCTTGTTATGAGCATAATTTATTTATTGTAAGCGCGAGATTATTTGAGTTTTGAAGGGAATATTTAAATTCTAGTTATGTTTATGATTGTACACTAAGAGTTATGGATTGTTAATATCGTGAGGTGAAATATGTGGAAAGTATTGCTCTTAAAATAGTTAATAATAATGGATTGAGAAAATTGGAAAAAGAAATTGACCAGCTCAAGGATTCAACAGAAAGAGATGTCAGAGAGCGATTGCTTGATGCTATCTGGGATAAAATATACGAATATGATGCACATATACTTGATTATGAATATAAACAACATATTATTGAGCTATCTAAGCGAGGGTTAGAATTTGTTCCAGTTGAAAAGAATCCTGTGGTAGCGAATTGGGATGAAGTATTTACATCAGCGGTTTCAGAAGAAACAAAGAAGCATGCAAAACACTATAATGACCAATATAAATGGCATCTCTTTAGCTTTGATTTACTAGATGCCTTAAAATTGGACGCTGCAAGAGAGATTTTTGATACAATAGAAAAAGATGCAGTCTATTTATTTTTTCAGTATGCAGAGGAATGTTATTTTGTAAAGAATGCTTCTTTGCTTAAAGCAAAAGACTTAGACTTTGATAGTGATATGAGTAAGGCGGACATATATGTTTTTGATCCAGTAGGAAAATGGACATATGTAAAGACACACGAGGATTCATGTGGACCATATTTCTACAGTATTAATTGAGCATACTTCGCAATAAATTCAATTTCTTAGTATGTTTATAGGCAGTAATTATTATGAAGATACTTTCAAATTTTCGGAGCAATTTTATCTGTACTCGGTGGTTTTTCCTCAATATTGGCGGTATATAAGTTGAATGAAAAATAACTTCCTGTTAATTTCCGATTATGAGTAGTGAATTATCCGAGCAAAGGCTCAGAAAAAAAGCAACCGAGTAGAGACCTAGTTCCCTTTGGTTGGATAATTCCATAGCGCGAAACCGCGAACGGATTACATATGCTATGGGAAAAGCATTCTGTATTTTCTTAAAAAAATATAAAAGATCACAGTTTTAACCCGATTTTCAGGCGTTATTGTGTAAAAATAAACCATTTTCTGTTAAAATAAGCATAGCAAAGCTAGCCTGTCTCTGAAACAGGCTTTAAAGGCAACCGTAAGCATTGCCTAGCTTATGCAGTTTTGACTACCGGCGGAGAAAGTCCGGTTCTGAGCAAACCAGAGTATCCGCAGTGTTGACACTGAGATGGTTTTCTGCCGAGAATTCTTTGGATAAGTTGTTCGGCAGAAAGCTTTTCTTTGGGGGCAAGACTAGTTCTAGTTTGAATTTTCATATTCGCAGTTTCTTCTGTTTGCCTCGACTGGAGAGAAACCCGTAGTGCCGTATCTTCATAAAACCTTGTGGTAAGATATGCATAAGAAAGCGTCTTATAAACTCGTCAATATTTAGCACCATCTCTTTCCAACGACTGTTGTCGCGATAATCCCGCCATTTAAAGGTAACAGTGTCGTTTTCTAATTTGAGAATACGATTGTTAGAAATCGCTACCCGGTGAGTATAACGGCCAAGATAATCAACAACACAAGGGGCATCTTTAAACGGTGGTTTACAATAAACAACCCATTCTTTTGGTAGCACATATCCAATAGGTTTTGTTCTATTTCAGGTATTTGGAGCTTTAGCAACGCCAGAAACTTCCCTCGAAATTTACGCGAAAGAACCCGTACCGGCAGAAAAAACTTTTTACGTGAAGGTTGCCATTTACCTAAAGTAGTTAATCCACCGGAAGGAATCAATACCATGTATGTGTGGATGAAAGCAAAGATTCTGACCCCAAGTGTGAAGTATGGCTGTAAGCCCAATAGATGCACCTAAATATTTTTTGTCATGGGATAGCTCTTGCAGTGTTTCTGCAACACACCGAAACATCAGATTGTAGCAAGCACGCTGATTATTGTAGATTAGCCAGTTCAGTTCTTGTGGAACAGTAAACACAACATGAAAATAACCGATGTTTAATAAATCTGCTTTCCGTGCATCAATCCAACGTTCCTTGGAAAGGGTTTGACATTTCGGACAATGTCGGTTGCGACAGGAATTGTAGGATGGTTTTTCATAGTTACAAGATGGACATTTATCCATATGCCCGCCAAGTCGAGCAGTTCTACAATTCTGAATTGCATTCATAGCTTTGTGCTGAACAATAGACATTTGATGTTTTCTGCGATAATTTTCTCCGTGCTGTAAGAAAATATCTTGCACCTCAGGCATTGGACTTTACCTTTGATTTGCGTCCACGCTTTTTGGGTAGCGTGTCTAATGGGCTTTGAACCAACTGATTGGTATTGCTTAAATGCAGATAAAATGATGTGGTTTGGATAAAGGTATGTCCTAGCAACTCTTTGATGCAACATACTTCTGCGCCGGATTCCAGTAGATGTGTAGCGAAGCAATGCCGTAATGTATGAACAGTAAATGTATTGGGGAGATTGGCATTTTTACAGTGTCTATGGAATGCATCTTGAATTGCCCTTGTGGTCATGATGTTATTCTTTCTTCCTCTGGAATAAAATAGATATCCATCTGGATGGCTGGGACGATAGTGCTTCCAATACTCTCGTAAAAGCTCAAGATTTCGTTGAGAAAGGAGTGTGTACCGTTCTTTTCCTCCATGAGAGACAAAGATGCGCATCTGCTCACTGTTTATATCTTGAACACGTAGTCGAGCTACCTCTGATATGCGCAATCCTGCACCGTATACAGTTTCAAAGATTGCTTTATCCCGAAGATTATCAATAGTAGAAAAGAACAGTACGATTTCACTTTTGGTCATGATGGATGGCAAGGGACGATATTGGCGACGTCTGGGAATGAGCTGATAATTAAGGTTTCGCCCTAACACGGCACCAAAAATAAAACGCAAGGCACTATTGTAGATGTTTACTGTCCCAGATGATTTACCTGAATCCAGTTGGTAGAGAAGAAACTCACGGATCTCATTTTCACCCATTGTCTCAATGGGACGGTTGTCAAAGTATCTGAGAAATAAAGTTAGTTTCCCCAGGTACTCTTCAACGGTGTGTGGCGATAGACCTCTTAGTTTGATTTCTTCATAAGCCCGTACATAAACTTCTTCATTAGTCATAGAATCATCTCCTTTAAAGTAATGATTCCATTGTATCTGAAAACTGAAAAAACTGCCGTGTTTCAGCAGTTTTAACAGGGTAATATATGGTTTTGGAAAGAGCCACCGCGCTAGCGGTTTAGTGCTATGTTTATAAAATACAATTGATAGAGGTTGCGATAGAGAGATGTAAGGGGTCAGCATTTTAATATATTTAATACGGGAAGATGTGGAGGGGGTTTTTAATATGATTAAAAAATGTATTATTTTTTTGTTTTGTTTAGGTTTGCTTTTTTCGGCGTCTGTTACGGTTTTTGCAGAAGATACTTATCAATTTGAAAAAATACAAGGCGGATATTCTGTACTAACGGGTAAAGTCGAAAAAATAACCAATGGAAGAATAAAGCTTACAAAAATAAGTGATGATCTTTGGAGTGATATTATTGGAACGCAAAAGGCAAACTATATTATTCTTGACACAACGAATTTTGAGGATACAGAGTTTTGTGACGGGGATGTAATAAGGGCATATTTCCAAACTAATATTATGCTTGATTATAGAACAGAAATTGACGAAGATGATTATACATTTGAGCTTTTGGCTTATCAGAGGAAAGACCAAGAAATTTCCGTTGTAGAAATGGCGAAATTCTTGGAAGGAATAGGCGTTTTGAATGGGTATGAGGACGGGGAACTACATTTGGAGCGAAATATAACCAGAGCCGAATTTACTGCACTTATGGTGAAAATTTACCATACGTATACATCAAAGGAAGAGGACGAAATTGAGTTTCCATTTAAGGATATTCCAAAAGACCATTGGGCTAGAGAGCGTATTATATGTGCATTCGCCAATGGAATGATAAGCGGAAAGAATAAAGATACCTTTGCCCCCGACGAAAGCATCACCATAAGAGATTATATTGTTGTTTTGTTGAAAGCCAGTGCAAAAAACGAAGAACAACGCAAACTTCTTTTAGACACTGCTAAGACTTTAGGCGGTTATCCTGATGGATATTTAAAAATTGCCAAGGGAAATGGGCTTATTGCAGATCAGTTACCTGAGAAAATTGCTTCCAGAGGGGATATTGCCAGAATTTTGTACAATGCCTATAATCATGAAGCAACTATCACATATATTAAGGCTGCCAAACCTGTTATATATCTTTATCCAGAAAAAGAAACCGATGTAAATGTAAAAGTTTCTTTTATGGGGGATTTTACGTTTACATATCCCGAATACAAGGACGGTTGGGCTGTAACGGCAAGACCGGATGGAACCGTGATCAGTGGTACAACGGAATATCCTTACCTTTTTTGGGAAGGAAAAGTAATGAATTATTCACCCGAATTTGATGAAGGGTTTTTAGTTAGTAGAAAAGAAACGGTTTCTTTTTTAGAGGAAAAATTGAAAATACTAGGTCTCAATGAAAAAGAACGGACAGATTTTATTACATATTGGACACCCCAACTAATAAAAAATAATTTTAATATCATTAAATTTGATACAGAGGAATATGCTTCGAAAGCTTCTCTTAACATTGTACCTCAACCTGATAGTATAATTAGGGTATTTATGGTATATAAAGTTGCAAATGGAAATGAGAGCATAAAGAAACAGCAATTAAGTGCGGTTGAAAGAAATGGATTTGTTGCTGTTGAATGGGGTGGAGCTTTAGAAGAATAAAATCAAGAAATTCTTTTTAACTATTTTGATATTAACTAACTTATTTAACTGTGCATTATGTTTATACAGCGGAACCAGCCTGAAGGGTGTGCGCTAGTACCCTGATAATTGCGTCATTACTTAAAGGGATGTTTAGGGTGTACATTAATGAGTTGCAAATTTATTATATTGTGAGAAGGAGAAACCGAATGAGCGGATTTTTTAATGTGGGTAGCATTGTTCTAGGCACTGTATCATGGATAATACCAATGCATGCAGTAAGACAATATCACAAGGGGTGTAACCCAAAAAACTTTTCGATTTATAGCTTCACTACTTGTGCCATTGCACTGGTTTTTCAATTATTTGAAATAAGACACAGAGTGGATATAGAAGATTTTAGTACCATTATGGACACGATTGGGGCAATCTCTGTTGTATCTGTTATTCTTGTTGTCATTACTTTTGTACTTAATATTATAGGAACTTATTCATGTAATAATGAAAGCAAGTAACTTTTAGGTAGAAAATACCATACAGCAATTCAATTGCTCATTATGTTTACACAGAGCAACTGGATTGAGAGGTACACTTGTTTGTTTTATTAGTGTATATCAAAGGGGTTATGGATTAATGGAAAAGATTAATTGGAAAATATTAAACGCAGCATTTTGGATAGAGATTATTTTATCATATATTTTACCTTTTAAGGTTGTTAATCACTTTCAATATAATATTGGTTGGCCTATACAATTTATTTCGGTATATGATTCGAAGCCTGTACTAAATCCGCTTATGTCAATGAGTCTTAATCCGTTAGGATTATTGCTAAACGGAGTTATCATATATTGGGCTATTTCAGTTGCAGTAAAAGCTTATAACAAACTCAAATACCACGAGACAAAATGAGCATACCTCGTAGCAGAATCAACTTCTAGTTATGTTTATGATATGCCGTAGATTAGTAAATTAATAAAAACAATGTGTTTTATAGAATCCGAGAGAGCAATACATCAAAATTTTTTTGTGGAGGGAAGAACAAGTTATGGAGCTGAAGAAAATATTTTGGAAAGTACCGTTATTTTGTATCGCCGCAGGCGTGATAGCTTTTTACATGGAAGTTTTTCTTATGATTCGATTTGTTATTGTTAAGCTTCCAGATGGAACTATTAAAACAGATAATACACGAGAGCTTATAATCTATGGATCCATATTTATTGTGACACTTATAGTTGGAGGCATGATTTTTTTCCGGAACATGACGCGAAAAGAGATTTTTTTTTCTGCATCAATTATTGTCGCTATCGGCTTGATAATGGATTTAACTCAATGGGCGTTTAACCTAACAACTGGTCGGGGGGCTGTCTTTTTCATGTATGCTTCTCAAATTTTCGAGTGGAGTAGTATTGTACCTCAGTTATTCCACCGAGTAAATGAAAATCTTTGGCTTGCTTCAGTTATTGGTAGTTTAACACCTTATTTATTTATCCCGTTTGGCAAAAAAGAGCAAGTATAAATTGCTGTTTATCATTAACGTAGGATTGTATTTTTTAGTAAAGCCAGTTGCTCATTTTGTTTATAATTCTACATACAGGTAAGGGGAACAATGAGGATCAGTGCAAATTTAGATTATTTTTTGCTTCTCACATCGGGATAAGGCAGTATAGTAATAATATTTCAAACAATTTTAGTGCTTAATTGAATATTGTTGACAAATTAAGGAGGATTTTCGCATGAATGGCATTAAACTTAAAGACATACTGCGATTCGATGAATTGAAGCAACGCTTCCCGAAAAAGCGTATTAAGTTGCGGTTTAATACAGACTGGGAGGATGCGCTCTCGGATGGCTCAAAATGCAAACGCAACTTTTTAGAGATGTATGAAGACAATAGCCCAACTCTTGTTGATGAGATGCTTTCTAACGGCTCTGAAAAGAAAAATCGTAATTCTAACGAAGACCTAACTTTTTTATTCATTAAGATTGACCGACAAAAGAATCTGTGGTTGTTTGTTGATGCATATAATATTACTGATGCGAATGGGCATAAGGCGGTTAACCCTGTAACACATAAAGAATATAATTCTGCAAGTGCGGAACGATTACACGAATACGAGCCTTTTTTCGGGCGCTTGGTCGTAGAGTGGAAAAACCTATCTCAGCAGTTCTATTATGTTAAGCCAGAGATCATAGACAGCATTGAGCTCACAGAGATTCTTCCTTTGCCTTATCTTGAATCCGGTGAATCGTTTCCAGGTTACGAAGTGGTCAGTAAGACATACCGAGAACTGCGCAAGATTATTACCAAGCAAGATTGGTGCGATGCTCTAAGCAATATTTACGGAGTATATGTTCTGGCAGATGAATCAAATGGCAAACTATATGTCGGCTCGGCTACTGGAGAACAAGGTATTTACGGACGATGGTCTACTTATCTTAATGATGGCTACGACAAAACAGAAGAAAATGACAAGGGTTACCCTAATAAGGGCTTAAAAGAACTCGTTGAAAGCAATAAGATAGATTACATAAAAAATAATTTCCGCTACTCAATTTTGGAGTGTTTCCCTAAAAATGAGTTTGGTAAAGGAAAAACCAGAGAGCGCGAGCAATACTGGAAGAGAGTGTTACAATCAGCACATCCAAACGGGTATAACTATAATTAAACTCCGACATTCCTTGTGTATGAGAATGAGCTTAGCAGTATGTTTACACAGTGAAACTAGCTTGCAACAGTAGTCTACAACAATCTCTGCGAAGAATTAGGAGAAATATTTATTATTGAAAATCATGTAGCTAGTTGTGTTGTTTAAGAACGATGGAGCATTTTCAATGAAGAAATTTATATTTGGAGCTTTGATAACAATCATCGGACTCATCTTTGCCGCCTTTTCTTTTATATGGCAGTCATCAATCCTTGGGATTATAATGGCATTTCTGGACTTTTGGGGTCTTTCCTTGGTACGAATATGCTTGTGCCGTTTATAGTATCCATCACTGTAATGATAATAGGTCTGATCATTTGCGGATATGAAGCATACCGTAGAAGGGAGCAAACTAGGCAATTTAAATAGAAATACGAGTTTCCCAATTTGTTTAAGGTATACAGTTCGATTACACAGAGTCCAATGTTGTGGATAACGGTAATTATCAATACGAAACGAAAATATTATTATTTTTATTGTGTTTATCTTTGTTCTACAAGGAGAGAAGAGAATGACTATGAAAAAAATAGCGATATTAGTTTTATCTGCATTTGTGATTTTTTCCATGGCTGCATGCAATGCCTCATCTAAGGCAGAGGCGTTTAGCGAGGAAAAGTTTTTAGAGGATATTACGCCTAATGTGGTTTGCCTTAATTCCTGTGTGCAGGAGATGTTTGGTGCAGAGGTTGGATCTGATGAAGATAGCTATTTAGCTGCTTATGAAAGCGAGAGTGCCTATGCTGATGGCATGGGTGATATTGCTCTGCTTTTTAAACCGGGAGAGGAGAGCAAATATGTGAATTATTTTATTGACCCTATAGGTTCCTATTATTATCCCGTAAAACTTCAAAACAAATACGGAGGTAAGAGACTATTTAAGAAAATATTTATCAGATGAAGTTATCGATAAATGGTTTTCAAACGACTTTTTGGAATATGAGGGACAGCTTTATTTAAGAAGGGGTTCAAGGGGCTATGGTGCGATGGCATGTGATTTAGAAAGTCTGAAGTATGTAGAAGAAAAGGATGAAAAACAATATGTCACTGTTGATTTTAAGCTCTTTGATGAGTTTGACCATACGGAAACATTGGAATTTTCAAAGGTTCATGATGTATGGATTATGACAAATGAAGTAGTACCTGCCGTTAACGAAACGATTGAAAACAGTGACAAAGAAGTATCGGAAGAAACGGCTATACCCCAAAAGAAGGATGATTATTCGGGTTCGTATGTTGACAGGCAGGGAACAGAAGACATATACAATAATTTGGATTTAACATATTTGGAAGATGAGTCATATCAAGCCACGATTGGTATCTTCCGTTTGGCACAATTAGATGGAGTTGCTAAGGTCGATGGAGAAACTCTTTCTTTTGAAGATGAAGTTTATAAGGTAAAAGGTATAATTATCGTACAAGACAATAAGGCGGAGTTAACCATTACAGAATCTGGTTTTGAATATATTAATCAAGGAGACGTTTTTGAGTTTTCTGAAAAACTATAGCAACATGGAATAAGATGCATATTTAATATCAGGAGCGGAAAGAACTTCCTAACAACTTAATGACGAAATATCTGAGAGCAATGATATCAACGTATATAAATACGATATCATTGCTCTTTTTTCATATAAGAAAATCAATAAGCTTTGGTTTAGCAGGGGCTCCTGCTTGAACTAAGGCTTATTTTTGTACCCAAAAATGAAAAGGACGTGAGAAAAATGCCAAGATTATTTATGTATGGAACAGAATTACAGGAGATGGAACAATTGATGATGCTTGTTCCTAGATTTTCGCCTAGGCAGAAAGGATTGATTGTGGTGGGAGAAACAACGGATGTACAAGGGGGAATTAAGAAATGCCGTTCCTATGAAAAATGCGGTAAAGATAATTGTGGAAAAACCACTTGCACCAATCTTACGAACAGCACGGGGATGGGTAGAGTACACTACAGAGAAATGATTATAGAATGCTTTTCAGAAATCAGCCATTTCTATTTTAGAAAAAGGCTTTCAGACTTAGTTGCAAGTTCTACGGACGACTGGTTTATCAGTGAAGCCCATGAGGGAAGATTTGAAAATGTTTGTGAGATGCTCAAAATTCATAAAATGGACAGAAATCCACGCTACCTTGCCACTCTGTTTCTGCTGACTGCAGATGGTAGGTTATGCAGTCTTGTAAAAGAGCATATATATTCCAATCGTTTTGAATTTAAGCATATTCGTCTCAGCAGTATGACCACGCAGAGCTATGCCTTATATCAGGTGGCAAAAACCATCTATACCGGAAAAGAATACATAAAGCTAAATGAAATTGCAGATAAGTACTTGATAGATCATCAAACTTTTATGGCGATTATTCATGCAATTCTCATTGTAAAATATGGCGGTGAAATTTTGAGTTTTAAAATGTCATGAATGCTTGATTTTACACTATGATGAACTTTCTAAATAGATATTTATTTTGTATAGGTCATCAAATCGGAAATTTCGCAATCCAAAACAAAGCAGATGCGAGTAAGAACATCTATATCCATTCTCTCAATATTTCCGTTGTACCATTTATCGGCTACTTCAAAACGAATGTTGGCAAGTTTAGCAAGCTTGCTTCTGGTCAATTCTTTGCTGTCCATGATTTCTTTTACGTGAAAACTGATTTTTCCGTAATCTTTTATTTCAAAAATTGAGTTATTGTTCATATTAGTCACCTCTTTACAGCTATTCTATATGTAGTATTACATATTGACTATACACATATAAATAGATACTATATATATAGTATTACAAAGGAGGAATAAAACTATGCAGAAAAAAGAAATCGCTTTATGTTTTAGCGGTCACAGAAGCGAAAGGCTTCCAAAAAGTAAAGAAAACCTTGAAAATTTGAAATTAAAAATAGGGGAGGAAGTCGACAGAGCGATTAAAAATGGAACAGACACCTTTTACTTCGGAGCGTGCTATGGATTCGATTTACTGTGTGCAGAAATTGTGCTCATGCGAAAACGAGTAGTACATATTTCAGAGCCAAAAGTAATAAAGCTCATTGCCGTAGTTCCCTATGAAGAACAGGCAAAAAATTGGAACGAGGTGAATCGAGAACTATATTTCACAACTCTCGCTCAGTGTGATGAGGTCATTACCCTAAATGCAAAATATCATCAAGGTTCTTTTCACCAGAGAAACCGATATATGGTGGACAATAGCAGAAAAATGATATGCTACTACGATGGCAGTAAAGGTGGCACAGCATACACCGTAAAATATGCAGAGAAAAATAATGTGCAAATAATAAACCTATACGAATCTTAATAAATTCGAGTCACATCAAAAGGTGACTCTTTTTTAATGCGAAAAACAGAATGGAGGAAAAAATGAGAATAACAATCCAGAACCCTGTGAACGAAAGAAAGGAAAGCCTTTGGTTTCCTTGGAAAGGCGAAGATTTTGAAAAAGCTTGCATTAGCTTAGAAATCCTCCCAAGTACAGAACCAAACTGCACCATTGTAGAAGTATCCGATGAAAGGCTATCAACTTTCCTAAAAGATAAGAACTGCAATATTGATGAGCTGGACTACCTAATGAAACGGTTGGACAGTTTTGATAGGGATGAGTTGCAAACCTTCTACGCTATGGCATATGCAGAAAAGGCAGAAACTGCGACAGACCTTATCAATATTACCTTCAACACCCACTGTTACAGCCTTGTTGCCGATTTCAGCGACCTTGATGCGGTAGGCAAGAAAATGTACCTAACAGAACAAGGTGCGGTCAGCGAGAAAGAATTGCAAAGCTTTGACGGCAGGGTGTATTTTGAAAAACTGCTTGCTGAAAATCCTAACTCAATGATTACGCCCTATGGAATTCTTTATCAAAATAAAAATCCTATACAGACAATCTATGACGGACTGTACTTTCCTCTATATCATTGGCAAGATGAAATTGCGGAGCTGCAAGTGGAAAAAAACGGTTATATTCAATTTCTCTATCTGCCTTGCACTCAAATGCAAATAGAATATGCCTTGCTAAGATTGGATGCAGATGCTCTGTCAGAATGCAGTCTAAGTCTTACCAGCGACCATTTTCCAGACAGAATGCTTGAAATTCTAGCTGACCAAAAACCCCTCTGTGAGAACATGGATAATCTTAATTACTTTGCAACTAAGTTTCGAGAAATAGGCACCCAAGAGGAAAGTTATGTTGAAAAGCTCATAGAATTTATTAAACCAGATAATCAAAAGGACTTAAAAGTACTTCTGGACAGTATGTATGAGTTTGAACTTTTCCCCAATATCCATACTGCGGAAGAATATGGTAAATATATCATCTGCGAAAGCGGACACTTTGAATATGATGAAAACCTTGAACAATACATAGACTTTGAACGCTATGGCCAGCAGAAAATTGCTAATCAGAACGGTGCATTTACTGAAAAGGGTTACGTTCTTTATCACGGTTATAATGGGGAGCTCGCACAGGTTTTATGGGAGCATCTTGGAATGGAAATCCCAATGGAAGACTTTCAGGAACTAAAGCTGTATATGCCGCTTCGTGGGACCACGTATTATGATGAGAATGACTATGGAGACTTTTATCAGGTAGATTATAAAATCGATGTTTGCCCAGATGAGCTGGCGGAATATAAAGATGAAATTTTGCAAGCGATTGAGCGAAATGCCCTACCCGAAGAAACGGAACGAGGATTGATGAGATACTACTGCGATCAGGATAGCGTCAATGCGAAAGTAAAAAGATATGATTTCTCAGTGGAAGAAGTGAATGGACAGCTGATGGGAGTTGCAAACCTGATTTTAAATGCACCCCTTGATGATAGGGAACTTGCCAGAATAAAAGATGAAATTACAGGTCAAGCCAGTGATGGATGGGGCGAAGGTTTTGAGCAAAGAGAAATTCCATGCAACGGCAAGGAGGTGTATGTCAGTTTTTGGAGTGCAAAAAACTGGAGTTTGCAGACCGCTGAAGAATTGGGAATAAAACAGCAAAATCATGATATGAAGTTTGGAGGAATGTAAAATGCCAAAGGAAGCAGTAGAAAATAGGCAGTTTGGTTTCACAAAAGAAGGCTTGGCAGCTCTGAAAAGAGCATCCGATCCAGCCGTCAACCATTCCTATCGATGGTTTGTATTTGAAAACTTAGGACTGCAAAATGAGGTGTTGGAATATGCACCTTCCTTGGAAGAAGCCATCCACCGATACCAAAGCTCAGTCAGTGGCAAAAAGCTTTTGGGGGTTACAAAGGATGAAATTGCTACGGTAGATATTTTGATAAAAGAAAATGGGGTTGAAAGAATTCATTCAAACTACAAGGATTCAGACAGTTTCAATCACGATATTGTTATATTGCAGGCGGTTTCAAAACTGGAACAGCTTGTGCAACAGAATCAGCAAAAACAAGAACTAACAGGGGAGGGATTTAAAATGAGAGGATTTTCAAGAGAATATATTGAAAAAATCAAAGAACAGTACCCAGTGGGCACAAGGCTTGAGCTTACTTCAGATATGGATGATTCGTATGCTCCCGTGCTTGCAGGAACACAAGGCGAGGTGATTTCAGTTGATGACATAGGAACTTTGCATATGCAGTGGGACAATGGACGTTCCCTTGGCATTGTAATAGGTGAGGATTATGCATTGCAAATAAAAATGTGAAGTGTAATCTTGGAAATGGCATAAATGCTTACTCATTTCCAAAAACACTTCACATAATTTTAGCTAAGAGATTTGCCAAAGTCTTCGAGCCAAGTTAAAAGATTTGAATCGCCCGTCCAGCTCGGAGAGACATCATGCTCAGGGATAAGTGAAACTTTTTCCAATGCCTTTCGTTTCATTTCAAGATTTGCCTTTGCGTAAACCTCCGTAGTCGAAATATTCACATGGCCTAATATATCTCTGATATAGACGATATTTATCCCGGCTTCCAGCATGTGCATTGCTTTTGAATGTCTCATAACATGAGGTGTAACATTGGGTGGGATGGATGAACTTTTTGTTCTTGCCATATCAGCGTATTTTTTTAGAATGTAAGTTACTCCGGCTCTGGTAAGCGGTTCTTTCCTTTGATTGCAGAATAATGGATATTGTAAGGTGTGGGGTTCACCAAGCTTGTGCTCTGTCATATAATTACGCAGCAGCTTAGTAGTATTGGACATCAACGGAACAATGCGGGTTTTGTCACCTTTTCCATGAAGCTTAATCTGTGCCGGAGGTTCAAGCCGTATTGAGGAAACGGTTAAGTCCACGAGTTCCTGCACCCGGCATCCTGTATCATAAAGCAAGCACAAAAGCACCAGATCGCGCCGTTCAGATTTTTTTGTAGCGTTGGGCTGAGAAAGAATTAACTGCAAATCCTCCTGCGTTAAATATGCAATCATCGGTGATGGTGTTTTACGCAATGGGATTTCTAAAATACTATGACTTTGGGATATAAGTTCCGGGCGGCTTGTTTGAACATATTTAAAGAATGAATGAATTGCCGCCAACCGTTGGTTAACCGTTGATCTTGAGCAGTTACGGGATGTTTCCAACCAACTGAGAAAATCAAGAATGCAATCTGCGTTAATGACCTTAAACGTAATCTGATCCGAGTTCAAATTTTGCTCATCCTTCAGATATTTCAGCAACAATTTAAATGAATCACAGTAAGAAGAAATTGTATTTTTACTGTAATTGCGCTGTGAAGGCAGGTAGATACTAAGGAAATCGGCTAACAATTTTGGAAACAGATTCTCAGTCTTCCTCATGCAAATAGTCTCCTTCCGGTATCACACCACCAAAATTAGCTTCAAATACTGAAACAACCTCCGGGTACATGTCTGCCGTCAATCTTAAATAATGCCCGGTTGCACTTAACCGTTTATGGCCTAAATATGCGGAAAGCACTGGCAGCATAGCGTTTAAATCCTTTCCGTTACGGACCCAGTTTTTTAGGCATGAAACAGAAAAGGTATGGCGTAAATCATGAATACGAGGACCATTGTCGGTTCTCGGGATATTTGCAGCTCTTAATAGCTGACTCCATGCATATTGCATACTTCCCTTTGAATAGAAACCGCCGTCAGGAGCCGGTAAAAACACACTGTCTTGTGTATGCTCTTGATGCATCTTAGCTGAAAAAGCACGGCATCTTTGAGTAAGCTCCGGCGACATAGGGATATAGCGATCGGTTCTGTTTTTTCCATCAATTACTGTTAGAACTCCATTTTCCAGATCAACATCTTTTAATTTGAGAGATAAAGCCTCCCCCAATCGCAGTCCGCAGCAATACAGTATTCTAAACAGCAGCGATAGCACCTCTTGCCTTTGTGGAGACCAGGTGTATGACTTTAACGCATCTGCCGCACTAAAAATCCTTGCAATTTCATCATCCGAAAAAATATAGGGAACGAAATCGTATTCCTTGTGGAGAGGTTCAATCGTTGTCAAATGCGTATCCAGACCATGATTTATGAAATACTCAGTCAACTGGCGCATTACAACTTGACGACTCTGCCATGTTTTATGAGATTCATGGGAGCGCTTCAATCCCCATTCAAGGACAAGATTGCGTGGCAATGAGTCAGGGGGCGTATTCAATACAATACAGAGGCGATCTATCTCACGCAAACGAAAAGCTTCGGCACTGTATTTAAATCCAACAGCTCTTTTTTCTGAAATGAAAGCTTCTAAATGTTTGCCAATAGGCCCGGTATACTCAAATGTTCTAATCGGATTGCGTTCTTTAGCCATACACAGCCTCCGGGTTCAGTGCACACTGGCGAAGTTTGTTAATATCTGCACGCAGATATATTCTGGTGGTGTCAGAGCTTGAATGTCCAAGTATTGCAGATTTTGTTTCAATCGGTATTTCTTCATCCAGTAACCGTGTAGCCAAGGTAAAGCGAAAGGTATGAAAACCGTGAGGCTTCTCCGTGCAGACAGGAACATGTGCATCACGTAAATATTTTTGCATGACATACCAGAAGTTTTTCACTTTACCAAAGGGAGGAGCGTGGCGAACAAAGACATATTGCGAGCAATCATCCTTTGGGCGGCCATATTTCAAGTAATCAATAATTGCATCTCCAACAGTAGCAGTAAGCGGTAATTCTTGTGGTTTACCGGTTTTATCCTGTATGAAACGTATTTTGCATTCTGCCCACAGTAAATTATCAAATGTCATATTTACGATATCTCCGGTTCGCAACCCTAATTGAGTAACAAGCATAAAAACTGCGTAATCACGTTTTCCAACAGATGTTCCGCGCTCAATCACCCCTAAAATTCGTTCAATTTCTTCCTTTGTCCATGTTTGTGCCAGGCGTGGGCGAGGCTTCTGTGCTTTAAGGACACATTTTGATAAATCCGTGGAAATATATTTTTGCTCGTACAGAAATTCAATGAATGTGCGAAGATGACACATTTTCTGATTTATGGATTTTAGCGCGCGTGCCGCAATGAAAATTGTATACTGGTGAATGTGCTCAGCTTTCATTTGAGCAATATCTGCTATTCCGCTTTGTGCAAGATGGAGTAAAAAGGGACGAATAGTATATAATTTTGCATTAATGGTGGATTTACTGTTGTTCCGCTTTTGGCAAAGTTCTTCATAATGCTTCATGATTTCTCGGTAATATTCTATATCCTCTGTTCTGTTAAATTTGGATATACGGAGAATTGTTCCTCCTGATTGCAAAATAGACAGCATAAGCAAGGGACGGACAAATGTCTCAAAATCATGGACAGATATATTACCATTTAAATTTTCATCTGTATACTCAATATTCAATTCTTCTTTTAAAAAACAGCCTACCAGTTCTGAGCTAAAACACGTGATTTTATGCTTGTGGGCATAGTTTGAGAAGAGCTTCCAAATGTGCTTATGCCGCCTGATATATCTCTCGCTTGGGTTTTGCTTTAGTAAATTTTCGTGAGCCTTTTCTATTAGCTTAGTTATTGTTAATGATTCCAATCAGTGTACCTCCTGCATTAGTTTGACACTGGTTAGTATCACCTTTTCCAAGTATATTATGCAAAGTCTTTTCTCTTAAACTTAATACAACAAAGGGGTTCGATACGAATCGCTTCACATTTTTATTTGCAATGCATAATCCTCGTTATGCGGTTAGTCACATAACGAGGATCACTTCAAGGTGCTTTCCAAACCACAGGAGGAGCAGTTTATGGATTCCCAATGGATTGGGGGTATAAGCCAGTGAAAGAAGTGATGTAGGAAAAAACTCTGAATGAAAGAGAACAGTTTTAAAACAGCCGACAGGATGATGTAAAAATATCATTCTGTCGGTGTTTTTGTGGAAAGGAAGAGTGTGAATGCATGAACTTATGATTTTTGAAAAAGAGGAATTCGGCAAAATAAGAACTTTATTAATTGACGGAGAACCTTGGTTTGTGGGAAAAGATGCGGCAGAAATATTAGGATATTCCAATACCAGAGACAGCCTTTCCAAACATGTGGAGAAGGAAGATAAGGCTGGCGTCGCAATTCACGACGGCAGGCAAAATCGAGTAATGATAGCAATCAACGAAAGTGGTCTTTATTCCCTTATTTTCTCCAGTAAGCTGCCAACTGCCAAAAAGTTTAAACGCTGGGTAACCACGGAAGTTTTGCCGTCCATTAGAAAACATGGAGTTTATATTACCATGCCAAAGCTTGGTGAGATTATGGCAAATCCTGAAAGCTTGGAATTGCTTTTAAAACAGCTTCTACTTGAAACACAGAAAAACAAGAAACTAAAAAATGAGGTTGCAACCCTTGTACCCAAGGGGAAATATTTTGATAAATTGATTGATTCTGAAATGCTCACTGATTTTCGCACCACTGCCAAGGAATTAGGGCTAAAGCCAATGGCGTTTACTCAATTTCTGATTGATAAAAAATACGTCTACCGTGATAAACATCAAAGGATTCTTCCAATGCAGCCTTATGTGCATTATGGAATTTTTGCAATCAAAGACTTTTACAACAATGGGTATCATGCTACGCAGACACTGATCACTGTTCTTGGAAAGCTTCATTTTTTAGAACAAATAGGGGATAAAGAACAAATTTAAGGCCGATTGTTTCTCTGCTTAGGCAGGAAAGCAGTCGGTCTTTTTTGCTTCTTGGAAGGAAGGTGGTTGATAAGTGAATAGCTTTATTTCGTGGATTGGTGGGAAAAAGGCTTTAAGAAAGCTATTATATAAGCTGTTTCCTAAAAATCATACACGTTATATAGAAGTATTTGGAGGTGGTGGATGGGTACTCTTTGGGAAAAGGCAGAGAAAGAACTGCATGGAGGTTTACAACGATTTTAATTCAAATCTTGTAAACCTTTTTTTATGTGTGAAAGAACGTCCCCTTGCTTTTCTAAAAGAGCTTGGGTTTTTACCTTTGTGTTCAAGAGGTGAATTTGGGGTTTTGAGAAAGTTTATTGAACAGGAAGAATTTACAGATGCCTATATGGCTGAGGAGCTGGAATTGGCAGAAAAATTTATCCCTCCTCCGTCGGTTGATGAAATGAAGCTTTTATATGAAAAGAAATCCCAGCTCTATGAAGTAAAAAGAGCAGCCGCTTTTTTCAAATTGATAAAGTACAGCTATGGCAGTAGTACAACATCCTTTGGTGGTCAGCCATGTGATATTCGAAAGTGTTTCAAAATCATATGGGAAGCCTCAGAACGATTAAAGGACGTTGTTATAGAAAACAAAGATTTTGAGGACTTCATTAAACAGTATGACAGGGAGGGAGCATTCATCTACTGTGATCCGCCTTACTTTGGAACAGAGGGGCATTACGCTGTGGGTTTTGCAAAAGAAAATCACGTAAGACTTCGGGATACTCTTTTAGCTTGCAAGGGACTTTGGATGGTGTCCTATAACGATTGTGAGTACATCAGGGAGTTGTATAAGGATTTTCATATTCGCACAGTTGTCCGTATTAATAACTTGGCTCAGCGTTATGAAGGAGGTGCGGAGTATAGAGAAGTGATTATTACAAATTTTGATCCAAAGAAGATGGTTATAAAGGATTTGAGCTTTCAAATGAATCTTTTTTCTGATTTGGACGACGAGGATGAACAGTTTGAATATTACTTAAAAGAGGATTAGGAGGAAATGTACATGAAAAAATTAGAACATCAAGGATTGACTGTTGAAAACGAAATGATTGAATTTGCAAATTTAGGAGATGAAGTAGTTGTTACTGCATTAGATCGTCTTGTGATTCTGACAAGAGCAAGAATGACGGCATTGGATATGGTAAAAACCATTGCAACCCTTGCGGAAGTCACTCAAAATCTTCTTGCTACATTGGCGAAAAATTGTGGTACTTGTGAGGATTGCGGCCATTGTGAGGAAATGGATACAGAAAATATTAAGATTCCCAATTATATGTTGGAAGTCGCAGGGATTCCAAAGGATGCAAAGCTGATTGCCTTTGCTGAGGAAGACAGCGGAATTGTCCGTGTGGAACAGGCAGAATACGACCATGATATTGCAGATATTCCCGAGGATATTCGTGAATTGCTTTCAAACTATGGAATTTGTATGGGCGAGCTGGATGCATTGCTTGTAAAGGGGGAATTTCTTCATGGATAAGAATTATGTATATCCTTATAGTTTTCAGTTTGCAAAGGGAAATAAGGAGCTAAGTTTATACAAGGAATCCCATAAAGCAAATGTAGATTGTAAAAATGCCATTGAAAAAGCCATCAGTCAACATTTCGATGGCCTAAGGCTTGAAAAAAACACGGCAGAGCAAGTGATTTCTCAGTTTGGCTATGACAGAGTTAATTTTGTTCTTGCTAATTCAGTACAGCAAAAAAGTTATGACGGCAGGTTTTCTCGTGACAATAAGGAGTGGGCAAATAGTTTTTTTATTCTACCCGATAAGATTCAGGGCTTTGATAAACGGCTGGAGTATGCAGTGGATAGTCACCCTGCAGTGCTGGAGGGCTTTATCAATCAGGCAAGGCGAGCCTACCAAGCCTTGAATTTGTGGGAAGCAAAACATTGTAACGATGCCACGGGGCTTAACTTTGAGGGGAAGGTGATGGTGCTTCGTGCCACGAACCTCAAGGATGAGTATAAAAATCCTCGAGACCAGCTTGTTTTGTGTGAGAGCGGATTTGGCTGTTCTCCCACAGCTAGTGGAAGAAAGGTGTTCGGACGATTTCTGGCTGACGGTGAGCGTTGTCAGTATGAACGCTCAGATTTTATTGGAGAATTAAAAGCGGAACACCTACCTGACTGGGCAGTTGAAAAGCGAAAGGAGATGGGAGTGAGCATGGTGGAAGGTCAAAGCATGGGGGGAATGGAAATGCAGTAAGGGGGTAAAAAATGAGTAATATACAAATCAAAAAGGGCTTTATTTACTACTACGGTAATCCAGCTGGATATGTAAAAGAGCAAAATGCAGTGGTGGATACCATGTTTCAAAGGGAAGAACTGAAAGAATGGCTGGCCGAGAAAAATCTCTCAGCCACTTGGACAGACGGTGTATTTGAACGGCTTTCCAGGGGTGAAAAGCTGGCAGAATTAAATGGGGAAAGCAAGCCACTAAAAAGAGTCCGAATCTGGCAGCTAAAAGCCGATTCGGACTTTGATTTGCGGTTTATTTCTTTGGAAGAGAGCCAAAAGAAATTTGGTGAACCAAGGATTGAAAATTATGAAACCGTTTATGATGGCGAGCTTGCTACCAACGATTTAGAGGGGATCTATACCAAATTCAATATTGACCACCCTCACGGTTATGAGGGGCATTCCCTGTCCATGTCCGATGTAGTGGAACTTTATGATGACGAAGGGAGTGTTTTTCATTATGTAGACCGAATTGGGTTTAAGGAGATTGACTTCGAACAGCCGAAACAGGACATGTCAATAAAAATGTAAAGGATGATGAATATGAAGAAAAACAACCAGCTTAACTATGATGTGAAAATCCAAAGCATAAGAGCAGAAGGTACTTTAAAGGCAACGGCAACTGTGAATATTAATGAAGCCTTTGTCATTCGGGGTGTTAAGGTGAAGGATGGCAGTAAAGGCCTATTTGTTACCATGCCCAGCTACAAAGCAGGAAACGGAGAATACAAGGATATTTGTTTTCCTTGCACCGCAGAAGCAAGAAAGGAATTTGACCAAGCAGTGATGGGTGCATATGAACAGGCATTGTCTCAAAAGCAGGAGCAAAAACAAGAGACATCCACACAGGAGCAAAGCAGTGCTCCAACGATGACCATGTGAAATTAGGAGGATATACAATGAAAAATATAGTAAAAAAGGCAGTGGTTTTTTTAAAGGGAAAGGCAATGCAGGTACAGTCGTTTTTTATATTGCAGTCTGCAAAACTGCGGTTTGCAGCAGCCAATAACCGTGGTGAAAATTACGTAGACAGTGCCGTTAAAATACTTATTGCTGTGGTTTTGGGAGGACTACTTCTTGCAGGACTTTATGCATTATTTGGGGATGTGGTGATGCCAACCTTGGAAACCAAGATTAAGGAAATGTTCAATTATGCTGGCTGACGGAGGGATGGTATGAAACAGAACCTAAAAAAGACAACTTCTCTATTTTTGATTATTTGTCTTGTACTAGTAATGTTTAGTGAGAGTGTATATGCAGAAAAGCCAATATTTCAAGACAGTTTAGGGCATTGGGCAGAGGACGCCATCCTAAAGCTGACGGATGAGGGTGTGATATCTGGGTTTCCCGATGGCCTTTGTCATCCCGATGAAATCATAACAAGAGCAGAATTTACAGCACTGGTTGACCGCAAAATAGAAAGGAATAAAGATGGTGCAGTCAATAGACCTTCTGATTTTACTGATATCAAGGGACATTGGGCGGAAAAAAACATCACCAAGTTGACCAGCCTTGATATTATTTTAGAAGAAGAATATCCAGAAAAACAATTTTCCCCAGATGAGCCGATTACCAGATTGGAGATGGTGAAAATGCTGGTTCGTGCATTGGGGACAGAAAATCACAGTACAGATTGTATCTGTGAACTTGACTTTACCGATGCACAGTTGATTAAAAGCGAGGATAAGATCTACGTTTGCATGGGGAAGAAATATCGCATTATTAGTGGTTATCCCGATGGAACGATGCAACCGGGTGGCAGTGCAACCCGTGCAGAAGCCTTTAAAATGCTTGTAAAAGAGGAAGAAGCCAGCGAACAGATTAAGAGAGAGAAAGAACAAAGTTCTGTGATTGAAAATCCAGAGGGGAAAAACTCCCATGGAGGCAGTGGCGGTGCATCTTATGTGCCTGAGCCACAGTTTAGTTTCATTCTTCCCGAAACAGTGTATGTGGGAGAAGAAATTGATATTAAAAGCGAAAGCCAGAATGTAAGCGCAGTAGCTTGGGCTGTCTTGAAAAATGGTATTTCCGTGGAAATACCTGACGTTATGGAGGGAGAACTAAAGTCAAACGGCGGTATTGTCAAAATCAAGGAAAAGGGGACATACACCTTTACTGCAACAGCAAAAAATAGTGTTGGAAAGGAAATCACCTGTGAGCAAACCGTTACAGTTTACCCTGTGGTGACGGCAGACTTCTATATGCCACAAACAGCACATACAGACACCAGCATTGCTGTGGATTTGAAAACAGAAAATCTTGGTCAAAACCTTGTAGTATGGTATCTGATAAAAGATGGTATGGCAGTGAAGCTTGAAAATGCCGTTACAGGAGAACTTGGTAATAAAGGGGGAACGGTGCAGTTTAACAGCAAAGGCAGTTATGAACTTACTGCAACGATTACCGATGAGCTTGGTAAGGTTTGTACGGTATCAAAGAATATTGATATTTATCCTGTTGCAGAAATCAATTTGACCTTGCAGTCTGTTACCCATACAGACAAAACCATTGCTTTCCATGTTCAGACAAAAGACGCTGAGGAGATGACCGTAAATTGGTCACTTAAGAAAGATGGAGAACCCGTAGATATTAAAAATTTCATTGAGGGTGAACTTAGCCTTGGAGAAAACAATATTCGTTTCAAGGAAAAGGGTGTTTATCAGATTACAGCTACACTAACTGATAAAACAGGGCGAATTTTTATAGATACGGCAGAAATAACTGCATATCCTGTTGGCACTGTTGGTTTTTATCTACCATCTGTTCTCCACACCGATGATACAGTAAATGTGGAAGCAACACTAAACGAAATCGGAAACCATACTGCTTTGTGGTCTCTTAATAAAGACGGTAAAGATGTACAGCTTTCTGAATTTATCAGTGGGGATTTGACCAATGAAGGTGGGGAGGTGGGTTTCAAGGAAAAAGGAATTTATATTCTGAAAGCTTCCTTTACCGATGACGGACAGAGAGCCTATTCCTATGAACAGCAAATTAAGGTGTATCCTGTGCCAACGGTCAGCTATACGCAACCGCAATATGCACATACGGATACAGGAATTGAAATAACGGTAAAAAGCACAGATTTGGATGGGCTCACCATTAAATGGCTTGTAGATAACAGCTTTGGTTATCAAGATTGGAGTACCTTTGTGGAGGGTTCGCTTTCCGATGCAGGAGGAAATATCAAGTTTAAGCGGGCAGGAATTTACGAGCTTGTTGCCAGAGTGACTGATGAAACAGGCAGAGTATTCCTTTTTGAGCCAAAGAAAACAACCGAGGTTTTGCCAGTGCTGACAATTGACTTCAACCTACCGAAAGTGGCTTACACCGATACTACAATTGACCTGAGAACAAGCGGGCATAACAATGCCCTCCCAGTGGAATGGTCGCTGAATAAAAACGGTCAGGCTGTCTCTTTAAGCAAAGTGCTTGATGGAACATTGAATGCACTTGGTGGAAAGGTGACTTTCAAGGAATATGGTGAGTTTGTTTTAACGGCAACCATGACAGACTTTTTAGGAAGAAGCTATACCCACAGTGAAGAAATCAAAATTATGCCGGTATTGGATTTTACTTTCACAATGCCGTCAGATGTTCACTATGGAAATAGTTTTCCAGTGACGATTTCAAATGCAAAGCATACTGAAAATGCATCGATTGTTTGGGCACTTACCAAAAATGGCGAAACAGAAAGCTATACAGGAGCACTGACTGAAAAAGGTGGAAATATTTCAATTTCAAATACCGGTAAATTTGTATTTACTTCTGTTGCAACTGATATTCTTGGCAGAGAGAGTAGGTGTACCCAGGAAATCACAGTGACCAACACTGCACCGACTATCACAAATCTTGTAGCAATCCCAACCAGAACCGTGAAAGATGGCAAATTTCTGGTGAACATTTCTGCCACGGCGGCTGATGCAGACGGAGATAAATTTGAACTTGAGTGGGATGGCAGAGTGGCAGACGGTTATTATGCAGTAGGAACCCATACGATGAAGGTCCGTGCCAAAGATATTGCAGGGGCGTATTCCGATTGGACAGTGAAAACTTTTACTGTAGTGAACAGTGCACCGACCATTACAAACTTTACAGTAACTCCCACTAGAACAGTGAAAGATGGTAAATTTCTTGTGAATGTTTCTGCTACAGCGGTAGATGCAGACGGAGATAAATTTGAGCTTGAGTGGGACGGCAAAGTGGAAGACGGTTACTATTCGGTAGGAACACATACCGTGAAGGTTCGTGCAAAAGACATTGCAGGAGAGTGCTCTCAGTGGGCGGTAAAAACCTTTACTGTGGTAAACGTAGCACCGACTATAACAAACTTTACAGTAACTCCCACTAGAACAGTGAAAGATGGTAAATTTCTGGTGAATATTTCTGCTACAGCGGCGGATACAGATGGAGATAAATTTGAGCTTGAGTGGGAAGGCAAAGTGGCAGACGGTTACTATGCGGTAGGAACACATACTGTGAAGATTCGTGCAAAAGATACTGCAGGGGCGTATTCCCAGTGGGCTGTGAAGACGTTTACAATTGCAAGCAGTGCACCGACTATTACAAACTTTACAGTAACCCCAACCAGAACAGTGAAAGATGGCAAATTTTTAGTGAACATTTCTGCTACAGCGGCGGATGCAGATGGAGATACAACTGTGCTTGAATGGCAGGGCAAAAATGCAGATGGCTACTATGCAGTAGGTACATACACCATAAAGGTTCGTGCAAAAGATGCAGTAGGCTCCTATTCTCCGTGGTCGGAAAAGACATTCACTGTAGCAAACTCTGCACCGGAACGGCCTGTGATTACCAGAACTCCTAATGGAAACAGCGTTACACCCGGAACTGCAGTAATCATCACAGCACAAAGCAGTGATGCAGATGGAGATGCCATCACCTATGTATGGGAGAACAGACCATCGGAATCGGCAGTGTACCCTTTAGGCAAAAATGTAGTGAGAGTCAAGGCTGTAGATAGTGCAGGAGCAGAATCTCCTTGGGCTGCCATTATGTTCTTCGTTGCTGATTCAAACGGTTCGGGCGGTATGACTTTGTCAGGCCCAGACTCTACCATTTTGGAAAATGGCATTGAAGGAGCTACTATCACGGGATATACCTTTACCGTTCCCCCTGTATCGGGTCACAGCGGTAACGATTACGGCAGAGTTAGAGGGTATAACATACTTACAGAAGCATGGGATCAGCTTGACTATGAAACAACGAATAACGGTATCACTTTTGAACGAAGTCTAAACAGTGGACTATATTCCAAATTGGAATTCTACTACTACACAAACCATAATTGCATGTACAACAAATCTAACATAACTTACACCGTCGATTATTATTTTGAATAAGGGAGGACTTTTAATGAAAAATTCAATAGAAAAAGGCTTTAGCTATGTAAAGAAAAAATCAGCACGGATGTACTCATTTTTTATGATGCAGTCTACAAGAATGCAGTTTGCCGTTAGTAACAACCGTGGCGAGAATTATGTTGATTCGGCAGTCAAAATACTCATTGCTGTAGTTTTGGGTGGCCTGCTACTAGCAGGACTTTATGCATTGTTTGGTGATGTGGTTATACCCACTCTGGAAACCAAAATTAAGGAAATGTTCAACTATGCAGGCTAACGGGCAGGCTAACGGCATCGCACAGGCGGTGCTTTTTTCTTTTCTGCTGATTTTGGTGTCTGTGGAAGATGTGAAAAAAAGAGAGATTCCACCACTGTTTTGTGTAGGAGTTGCCCTCTGTGCACTGCTGAATTTTAAGGCGGAAAATCTTTTGGGACTTGGCATTCCAATGATTTTATGGATAACCGCCGCATGGATTTGCCCAGAACAGCTTGGCGGTGGAGATATTAAACTCACTGCCGCTGTAAGCCTTGTTCTTGGCTTTACTGCCACAGCATATGGCGTTATCCTTGCCTTTTCCCTTGAACTGGCAGTATTTATTATTTTAAAGCACAGGCGAAAGCTTACAAAGCAAGAGGCAAAGGAGTTTCCAATGCCTCTTGCTCCTTTTTTAACCATTGGCTTTTTAGTAACATATTTTATGAATTTTGGAGGACTGATGCTATGAGTAAAAGCAGAAATAACAAATGTTTTATTGCACTGTGGGTCATTGTTCCTATGGTCACAGCACTTGCATTTATGCCCAAAGTGATTAAAGAAAGAAAAAAGAGAAAAGACACATCATCATTCTAAGGAGGTAGAAAATTATGAATATTTTGAAAAATAGAACGGTTGTGGGAGTGATTTGCATTGTGCTATCGCTCCTTATTTGTTTTGGTGTTACACCCTTATTCAATAAAGGAATGAGCCAAAAGACAGAGATTGTACGTGTGGCAAAGGAAATTAAGGCAGGAGATGAAGTTACAAGTGATATGGTACAGATGGTTGAAGTAGGAGGGTACAACCTGCCTGAAAATATCATTAAGAATAAAGATACCGTCATTGGCACCTACGCAACCGCTGATTTATCCATTGGGGATTATATTTTAAATACCAAGGTATCACAAGTTCCTGCTGTAGAAAATGCCTATCTATATAACTTGGATGGCAGTAAGCAGGCTATTTCCATTACTATTAAAAATTTTTCAAATGGTCTTTCCGGCAAGCTGCAAAGTGGGGATATCGTATCGGTCATTGCACCCGATTATAGAAAACAGGGAGCTACAATTATTCCTCCAGAGCTTAAATATGTTGAGGTCATTTCTGTAACTGCACCAAACGGTTATGATGCTAACACTGGCGAGCAAATTAAGGGGGAAGATGAGAGAGAGCTTCCTTCAACCGTTACCCTACTTGTAACTCCCGAACAAGGAAATGTGTTAGCAGAGCTCGAGGCTGACGGAACGGCACATCTTTCCCTTGTTTATCGTGGCGTTCCCGAAAAGGCACAGGAGTTTATTCTTGCACAGGACGAAGTTATTGCAAAAATTTATCATCCAGAATTGACGGAAACTACAGACGAGGAAAATGCAGTTGATGCATCTGTTGAAAATTCTCAAACCGTTGGAAATACGTCAGAGGAGGACTAAGCACAATGAATTTCATGAAAAATTCTATTTTTTCTCGAGAGCAAAAAGCAGAACCCGTAAAAGAAGATGTTTTACATGGTGGTGTGCTTGCGGTTTGGGGAAGCCCCAGTTCTGGAAAATCAACGGTTGCAGTAAAGCTTGCAAAATACCTTGCAGACAAAAAGAAAAATGTAGTCTTGGTGCTGTGTGATATGACAGCACCCATGCTTCCCTGTATTTGCCCACCTTCGGATTTGGAATGTGAGAAATCCCTTGGCAGTATTTTATCAGCAACCCATGTGACAGAACCCCTTGTGAAATACAACATGATTACCCACAAGAAAATGTCTTATCTCACTATCATCGGTATGCTGAAAGGAGAAAATGAATATACCTATGCCGCTTATTCCAAAGTGCAGGCACAGGAGTTGATAGAGAGTCTGCGAAAGATTGCTCCATTTGTGATTATTGATTGTGGCAGTTACATTGCAAACGATATTCTCTCCGCCGTTGCCTTGTTGGAAAGTGATAGCGTGCTGCGTCTTGCAAACTGTGATTTAAAATCCATCAGCTACCTGTCAAGTCAACTACAGCTTTTGCAAAACAGCAATTGGGATATGGAAAAGCAATATAAGGTGGCATCTAACGTGAAATCCAGTCATGGTATTGAACATATGGCAGGGGCAATGGGCAGTCTTTCTTTTAAGATTCCCCATTCCGATGAGGTGGAACAGCAGTATCTTGAGGGAAATTTGTTTGCTGATTTATCTCTAAAGGGCAGTCGAGAATTTCGCAAGGAGATTGAAAAAATAGTGAAGGAGGTGTTTGGGTGTTAGGAAATAAAAGAGGAAATTCTGTGTTTGCAACAGAGAATCATCAACAGATCGTTACGACGCGAACAGAAGCAGATAACAATATACAGGCATTAGAACCTATGGAAAAGGAAACTGTAAAAGAGGAATCTGTACCAGATGAAATGGTATCGGTAGAAAGCAGAGCCAGTGATCTTATCATTCCCGCACAAAAACAGAAAGAGGTAGGGGAATTGGGTACAGGGAACCGCACCCACTCCTTATTTTTTGCCCCAGAATCAGAAGGCAGGGATTTCTCTTCAGTGCTAAAGGATGTGCAGGAGCACATATCAAGCAACTATTCACAACTGATTACCAATGACGACCTACAAGATGCCAAAGAGCAGATGAAACGGTACATTGGCAAATATGTGATGGATGAGCGAATTGCAGTCAAAGGCATGGACGGCGGCGAGCTGGTAGATGCTCTGTATACAGAGATGGCAGAGTACGGATTTTTAACCAAATATATTTTTGGAAAGGGCATTGAGGAAATCGACGGTGCGACACGTTCCTAACTGAAAAGGTTAGGCACTAAACAAAGAACGTAAAAAGTTCAGTTTGGTAGAACTGGTAATCCAATAGGTGGAATGATAGGGTAACGCCTTGAAACGCCTTCCTAAACACTGCGAATGGCACAATAGCAATTAAGTGCAAATTGTGTTATGAAGCTCGCTAAAGTCGTCTGTATGCACTTGCTAAGGTCAGAAATGATACAGCAAAACCAAGCCAGAGGTGGCTGGGAGTGTTAGGGCGGGGTCTACAAAATGCCTATGGTTAGAATTTTATCAGCTAAAACTGATGAATGGCGAACTCTTGAATGTACGGGTCTAAATCTCTAAATAGTCTAACGGCTATGCTTGCTATTGCAAGGTCTGTGAGGATAAGTAAAACTTGTCGATATGAAAGTCCTTTCATCGTTACAGGCGGTGACAAAACAGACAGGCTCAAAGAGAGAACCTAAGGGCATATATGAATAGATAGGATTATCGGAACGTGGTAAGTCAGCAACGTGGAGAGCTTAATCTCTATGAAGCGTTAGCAAGGAAAGCCGTAAGATATAACTTGCTTTTATGCTGATGAAAGTAGTGGCACAGTACCTGTGAAGCCGTGATAATAAGCGGTGGAGGGATAGCCACAAGTCAATATTTTACAGTAAAACACAACTCACAACCAGTAGAAAAACTGCATAAGGTTCGAGTATGACTAAGAGAGGCAAAATTTCCTGCAAAGGAAGTGAGAGCCGACTTATGGCAACTAAAAAGCTCAAAAAGAAGCAAAGATTAAGAAACAATGAGTATTACGATACTCAAAAGATTTACGACAACCTTTATTCAAAGGCAGGGCAAAACCAAAAATTTAATAACCTCTATGACATCATTATTAGTAGTGAAAATATACTGCTTGCCTATCGTAACATCAAGAGAAACAAAGGCAGCAAAACAAAAGGAACAAACAGCACTACCATATTAGATATTGGAGAACAAGAGCCAGAAAAGCTAATTGCTTATGTTAAAAATCGTATAGCTAGCTTTAAACCAATGTCGGTAAGGAGAGTTGAAATTCCTAAGGATAATGGCAAAACAAGACCGCTTGGAATACCCACAATGGAGGACAGGCTGATACAGCAATGTATCAAGCAGGTATTAGAACCAATCTGCGAAGCAAAATTTTACAAACACAGTTATGGTTTTAGACCAAATCGAAGCACGCACCATGCAATTGCAAGAACCTTGGCACTAACCAACAGACACAATTTTCAATATGTAGTTGACATTGATATTAAAGGATTTTTTGATAATGTTGACCATGGAAAATTGTTAAAACAGCTTTGGAGTTTAGGAATACAAGATAAAAGGTTAATTTCTATTATCTCAAAAATGCTTAAAGCTGAAATAAAAGGTATTGGAGTACCGACAAAAGGTGTACCGCAAGGTGGTGTACTAAGCCCGATTTTATCCAATGTGGTATTAAATGAGCTTGACTGGTGGGTGGCAAGTCAATGGGAAAATCACAAAACGCATACGGAATATAAAAATCCAACAAGGAAATATGAGTTAATGCGTAAGGGTAAGCTCAAAGAAGTGTTTATCGTCAGATATGCTGATGATTTCAAGCTGTTTTGCAAAGACAGAGATACCGCCAATAAAATGTTTATTGCTACAAAACAATGGTTAGAGGAACGATTAGGACTTCAAATAAGTCCTGAAAAATCAAAAATAGTAAACCTTAAAAAGAAGTACTCTGAATTTTTGGGTATTAAACTAAAACTTTGGAAAAAGGGTAACAAATATGTTGTCAAATCTCATATGACAGACAAAAGCATAGAAAAATGCAAGAAACAACTCAAAGAAAAAATCAAAGTCTTACAGCATGATGCAAATGGAATTCATGTACAGCATTTTAATGCAACGGTACTGGGTATACATGGATACTATAAAATTGCAAGCCATATCAGCAAGGACTTTGCCCAAATTGCTTTTCATGTCAACAAGAGCCTTTATTGCAGAACGAAATGTATTAAAAGTAAAACAGGTAAAAAGAGCAAGGTATATGAAAAATTCTATGGAAAATCAAAAGTAAAACCACTGTATATCCAAGGGGTAGCACTGTACCCTATTCATTTTGTACAGACTACACCGCCGGTTTGCTTCTCACAAGATGTGTGCAATTATACACCACTGGGCAGAAAGAAAATCCACGACAAGCTACAAAACTTCAATTATGACACCTTGATTTATTTAATGAACAATCCTGTAAAGGGTCAAAGTGTCGAGTTTAATGACAATAGAATTTCATTGTATGTGGGGCAACGTGGACGGTGCTTTATAACTGGCGAAAAACTGCAAATATCCAATATGGAAGTACACCATAAGACACCCAAACATTTAGGTGGGAAAGATGAATATAGAAATTTAGTGTATGTTACCTTTGATATTCACAAGCTTATTCATGCAACAACGCAAGAAACCATAGAAAAATATTTGTTGAAGCTTGAAAAATTACCTGTTGATTTAGAACGATTAAACAAACTGAGAATTTTAGTTGGAAATTGTGAGATTAGTGTAAATAAGTAAATATTGAGGGAACGCCGTGTGAAATGAAAGTTTCATGCACGGTGTGGAGTGGGGGAAAATTCGGAGATAACTTCAAAGAATTACCTATCACTATTTAACTCTTGGCAAGACATTGAGGTGCAATATTCGGACGGAAGAAATGTGAAATTAGAGGAGCATTTTGACTCCCCAGAACATGCCATTAACGTGGTACGAAGAATGCTCCATGTATCGGGCATGGTGCTTGATAATGCCAGTCCTGCAATCCTTGGGCACCTATCCAAAAACATTCGTATTGCCGCACTTAAAACACCTCTTGTAGATGAAGATGTGGGTATTGCCGCCTCTATTCGTATCGTAAATCCTCAAAGCATGAAAAAAGAAGATTTTGTGCGTAGTGGAACGGCAACTGACATCATGCTGGATTTTCTTTCATACCTCATCCGCTATGGCATTTCTGTTTGTGTTGCCGGTGCAACCTCAAGCGGAAAAACGACGGTGCTTGGTTGGCTTTTAACCACTATTCCAAACAATAAAAGAATTTACACCATAGAAAATGGTTCTCGTGAGCTTGACCTCACACGATATGAGGATGGAAAAGTAGTAAACTCGGTCATTCATACCCTCACTCGTGATAGTGAAAATGAAAAGCAAAAGGTGGATCAGATTACACTGCTGGACATGGCATTACGCTTTAATCCCGATATTGCAGTAGTTGGTGAAATGCGTGGAGCAGAAGCCAATGCGGCACAGGAGGCGGCAAGAACAGGTATTGCAGTGCTGACAACCATTCATGCAAATTCCTGTGAAGCTACCTACCGCCGAATGGTATCCCTTTGCAAACGCGCAGTGGATATGAGTGATGAAACCCTGTATGGCTATGTAACGGAGGCATATCCTATTATTGTGTTCTGTAAACAGCTTGAAAACAAGGAAAGACGCATGATGGAGATTATGGAATGTGAAATTTTGCCTGATGGCACAAGAAATTACCGCACGTTGTTCCAATATATCATTACAGAAAATCGCATGGAAGAAAACGGAGCATTTACGATTATTGGTCACCATGAACAGAAAGAATCTATTTCCGAAAGCCTGTCAAAGCGGCTTTTAGAAAATGGCATGCCAATTGAAATGATTAAAAGCCTTAAGGAAAGGACGGTGAAAACAGCGTGAATATCATACTTTTAGTTGCCTGTATCGGAATGATTACAGGCTTTTTTATTTTGCTTTCCATTTCTCCCACAGAGTTTACTGATGGAATATTTAAAGGATTTTTAAGTAAGCCCAAAAGTATTAAGGATGAAATTAACGAGGTCACCAACCGAAAAAAGGTCGGGTTTTTGAAAAGGGAGATTACTGAGGCACAGGAAATTCTAAAAATCACAGGTCGTGAGAAACGATTTCCTATGTTATGTATGATTTCTTTGGCACTGTTTGCAGTGGGTGGTTCCATTGCCATTATGATGAGTAACTTTTTTCTGGTCCCTGTTCTTGCCGTAGGTTTTATGCTCCTGCCGTTTTGGTATATCAGATTAACCCAGACTCATTTCAAAAAAGATATTTCAGCAGAACTGGAAACAGCACTCAGTATCATTACAACGGCGTATCTGCGAAATGAAGATATATTAACAGCGGTGGAGGAAAACATTGCTTACTTAAATCCGCCTGTTTTATCGGTTTTCAAAGGATTTATCTATAGAATCAAAATGATTAATCCTGATATAACGGCAGGATTGCAGGCTATGCGTGGGCAGATAGAGAATGCCGTTTTCCGTGAATGGTGTGATGCCTTGATAGCTTGCCAGTTCGACAGGGGGCTGAAAAGCACCTTGACGCCTATTGTTTCAAAGCTTAGTGATATGCGAGTGGTAAACGGTGAGTTGGAGAATATGGTGTTTGAACCACGAAAAGAATTTATTACTATGCAGGTGTTGGTAATAGCTAATATACCACTTTTGTATTTCCTCAATAAGGATTGGTATCACACACTGATGCACACGAGTGTGGGGCAGATTGTCCTAGCAATTTGCTTTACAGCAATGTTTATTTCTATGGCATTTGTAATTAAGCTTACCCAGCCTATAGAATATCGGAGGTAACTGTATGAAAAATAAAATAATGGTAAGAGAGGTGGAGGAATGCAACTGATGATGATACTGTTTGGCAGTTTGTTTGCTGTAGGATTATTTTTCATTTTTGCTGATATTTTGAAACTGCCAAGCCTAGCCACAGGAAAAGCTATGCTATCTGCAACAAAGCAGAGCAGGGAAAAATCAAAAAACATGGATGCCCTCATAAATGGATGGGCGGTCAGGTTGGCAAAGTTCTTACCAATGGACGAATATAAGAGAATCCGTTTGCTGAATACCTTAAGTGCCGCAGGCATGAAAGAAACACCAGAAGAATTTATGGCAAATGCAATTGTGAAATCGGGATTCATTGTACTTGCAGTTGTGCCGGCTCTTTTGATTTTCCCGCTGATTGCTCCAGTTTTGCTATTTCTTGCAGTGATTATTTATTTCAAGGAAATCCGTAAGGCAGATGAAAAACTGTTAGCAAAACGAGAAAAGATTGAGGTTGAACTGCCAAGGTTTGTGGCAACGATTACCCAGGAGTTAAAGGCAAGCCGAGATGTTCTTTCTATCTTGGAGAATTTTAAGAAAAATGCAGGTGAAGACTTTGCTAAGGAACTGGATATTTTAACAGCCGATATGCGTTCCTCATCCTATGAGGCAGCCCTCACGAGGTTTGAAGCAAGGATTAACTCTTCCATGCTTTCGGACATTGTAAGAGGGCTCATTGGTGTGCTGCGTGGGGATGATGGTGCCATGTATTTTCAAATGCTGAGCCACGATATGAAGCAGTTAGAGTTGCAACGACTTAAGGCGCAAGCAATGAAGATTCCGTCGAGAATAAGGGTATTCAGTTTTATGATGTTAATATGCTTTCTGATGACCTATATCGTGATTATTGTCTATGAAATTATTCGTTCCCTTGGCGGAATGCTGTAAAGGGGGCAGATAATATGAAAAAAATGATGAGGGCATTCAAAAACAATCGTGGTGAGGGATATATTGATGTGGTGGTGCTTGTTCTTTGTGCCATGCTGGTGATTGCTGTAGCAGTTAAAGTGTTTCCTGCCTATATTGTAAAACAACAGGTGGATACCTTTGCTACCGAGCTTGTTAGGGAGGCGGAAATTGCAGGGCAGGTTGGGACGGAAACTTCAAGGCGAGAACAGCTTCTCGCTGAAAAAACAGGAATCAACCCAACTGTTGAATGGTCCCAAATAGGTAAAATTCAGCTGAATGAGGAAATTTCTGTGGTTGTTACCTATGAAGTGAATATTGGAATGTTCAATGGTTTCGGCTCTTTTCCTATTACTTTAAGAGGAGAAGCAATGGGAAAAAGCGAGGTATATTGGAAATGATCAGTATGGCGTTGATTCAATTCGCACATTAAATTAACTATTAGTTTAAGTTTTGTGCCTGCGGTTGAACTTAGCGGAAAGGAGAAAAATGGTAAATAAACGATTAAAACCACTGAAAAACAATCGTGGCAACGGCTATCCTTTTGCTGTTGCCATCACTCTTTGCCTTGTTTTGATTTTTACAGGCATTTCAGAATATTTTCGCTTGATGATTGTTGCACAAGGTGTGAGAGATGCTTTGCAGGATGCAGTCATTTCTACTGTGGTAGAAAATTATGATGATGTGTATCATGGAGTGCGTGAGGGGTATTCGGGAGGGTATCAACCAACTGCCGAGGACTTTGAGGAATCCATTGATTATGGGAATATTTATGATAAAATGGATAATATACTTGGTCTGACTAAAAACGGTGGGTATCACGAAAAAAATGCCTCTGGCAGTGAAACACAGTTTAAAATATGGAATTTGGACGTGGTGATTCGTAATGCACCCTTCGCAGATAGTGATAGGGCTGACAAAAGATTTGAGATTGACAGTACTGTTATGCTGGAAGTTCCTGTTTCTTTTGGAGGCAAACTACTACCTCACATGAAGATAAAGGTGAAAAACAGTGCCGGGTATACTCCAAAATTTTAACTATTCAATAGCTATATAAATAATGTTAGACTTTCAGATTTTCTTGTGGTAGTGTGTGGCTTGTAAGGGTAGATACATATACAAGGAGGCGAACAGCTTATGAAAAATATGAATGAAAAAACAAAGAAATGGATCATAGTGGCAGGTGGCCTTGCCATTTGTGCTGTGCTCGTAATGGCGATTGCAGGGCGGTTCAGCAAACCAGCTACAGAAGATGCATTACTTCCAATACAGAGTGCTGATGGGAAAGATATAGTAGTAGATGAATCAAATAATATAGAAAAAGAAAACCAGATTATAGTATCGCCAATTGAAGTTTCTGAACAAGTAGATGATGGAAACGGTGCTGTGGATCAGGGAACGGAGCAGACGATTCAAGACGATGCTGAAAAGCCAATTTATACCGAAGAAGAGCTTACAAATCCTGACCAAAAGCCAAATGGAGATGAAGTAACAGAGCAGGATATATCAGTTGACCATGATAAGGTGCAAACACCTTCAGAGACACCAAAACAGGACAATCAGCCACAAAGCGGAGATAAAAAAGATGGTCAAATTTATGTGCCGGGATTCGGATGGATAGAAGATGAAGGTGGCGGAGGCGAAGCAACTGTCGGCAAAAGTGATGGTGATATTAATAAACAGGTGGGTATTATGGGTGAATAAATATAGTAAATAAAATGCACTGCTAATAAGCAGTGCATTTTTGTTTGCAGAAAGGAAAAATAAAAATGAAGAAATGTTCTAAAACATCCGTTGCGTTAACAATCATATTATCTCTTCTAGTTTCTACAACAGCATTTGCTGTTGGCGACGGAAATATTGATGCTGGAGGTGGTGGTATGGACAATGGGACAAGTGTCAATGTATGGTCTCCAGGAAATGATGGTGTCCGAGTAACAGTTGTTCGTGCCAGTGATTATACGGTTGTTACTACACCGATTGACCTAACAAACAAGTCACCAAATAATATTCAAATGCATTTTGGCAAAGTAAGTAAAATTCAATATAGTGAGGGGGTTGGATTAACGCCTTTAACAAGTAAATATCGGTATATAAATCCTCCACAATCGATGCCCACAATTATAAGCGACAAGGGAAACAGCAATATCGACGCAATCAAGAAATATTTTTGTTCGGAATACATTGTTCAGATGATTGCCAACCATACGGGCATGAACTATGACATTCTTATTGGAGGAGAATATAAACTACTTCTCGAACCAATTGCCTATTACAAATTTGAGGGTGTAATGATTGCAACTACAGCAACAGAGGCAGCGATGTATGATGAGCAAATCAGTGGACTGCTCAGACGAAGAATGGTGGCTCTTTCTCATCAAAATTTACCCCTTGCTATGTTTTTGGAGGTTTCAGATTTAGGCTATCCTGCATGGAAAGGAAGTACATCAAAAGCCGCCTCCAATGCAGATATCAAATCATCACTTGGACTTGGGGTTGTACGTTTTACAGAGTTGCCGGAATCTCCTGAAATTGTAACCCAAGATTATGAGTATCGTGTAAATACAGAAGTTATTACGGCAGTTACTGTCAGTGGAGGGCAAAGTGACCCAGATAACCCAACTAGAGTCACTTTTTCCATCGACGGCAGAACATACAATGTAGGGAATGTGTATTATCCTGAGGGTGATAGTCAGCTTGCGTGGGTAAAATGGACAACGCCAGATATAGAGCAGGACATGGTGATTCATGTATCCGTGGAAGGCCCAGGTGGAACAGATAAAACTACCATTCACTGTAAGATTGTCGATCTTGATAAGAATCCTCCTCCAAACCCTATTGCTGATGATAGAAACGACACATTTTTGCCAGTATCTGTTCCTAAGCGTGCAGAAATGACAAGAGCAGACTGGAGCGTTTGGGATCCTTGGTGGCAAGAATATTGGGTATGGCATGGTGATGATGAGGACGGATATTGGTGTGACCACGGGTGGTGGGAGTTCGATCTCGATAAGTATTATGCTAGATTTTCAGCTAATATGAATATCCGATGTGACAGTAAAAATCCAACTGCCAGTGGTGGAGTAATGAAGTCAGGATACGGCATCAATGAAACCGTAACGGCATCGGTAAGCAGTAACCAAAGCTCTGCAATTACATATCCGCAGACTGCTGTAAGCTATTTTCCTGAGTTTGGATACGAAACCTATTGGAGACTTTTGGATAGGATGAAAGATGGATCATCAACTAGCTTTGAGTTTCAAAATAATAAGTATTCCACCTATAAAAATAGAACCCATTTCACACCGATTTGGATGCCAGACGGCAATTATACAGTAAACACTTGGGCAGCAGATAGCTGGACGCCAGTAGGAATGCTGTCAATGAATTTAACTGATAGCTTAACAATAAAGGGGAATTTATGGCAGGATTGGCATGTGGCACCTCTGAAGCCATAAAGGGAGGGATAGAATGTATGAAAAAATACAAAAAACTTGCAGTTATAATCACAGTATTGCTTGTTTGCCTGTTCTACAGTATAACGGCATTTGCAGCAGGAACGGGAGATGTAGCGGGAGCTATTGAAGGAACATGGACGACGGCATCGGGGCAAATCAAAACTGTGGTGAATAAAGTAATCTTTCCAGCAATTGACCTCATTCTTGCGGTGTTTTTCTTTGCCAAGCTTGGGATGACGTACTTTGATTTTCGAAAACATGGTCAATTTGAGTGGAGTGGCCCAGCAATTTTGTTTGCCTGTTTGGTATTTACATTAACGGCCCCTCTGTATATTTGGTCTATACTCGGATTATGATGTTAAGAAGAAAGAGGATAACCTCGTCGAAAATTATGAAGTTATCCTCTTTTAAATTGATTAAAATTAGCTCAAGCTGTGACTAAGGTGGATTACAAAATGCCGGCGATTTCACTTCTTATCACTCCCATTTAAAAAACTTAATTGCGATTAATGAGCAAATAAATGTGATAACAATCATGATGATTATTGGTAGTATAGCATTACCAACAGGCAATCCAAGTGTAGCGGATTTCAATATCTTTATGCCTTGTGTAAGCGGTAGAATATCAACAATTTTTTGCATTGCAGTTGGCATTACTTCGTAGGGTAAAGTTGCACCCGAAAAAATCAGCATCGGAAAATACAGTAAACTTGCAACCATTCCCGCTACTTTAGAATCCTTTGAAATGCCACCCACCATCATACCGATAGAAAACATTGAAATCATAACTAAAAGCCAACCGAGAATAAACTGATAAATACTGCCTTGCATACGAAACTTGAAAAATGCAGTTGCGACAATAAACAGTGTGGCTAATGATACTAACGAGTAAAGCGCATAGATTGTAACCTGAACAAGTAAGATAATTGTAGGCTTCACAGGTGTTACCTTAAATCTTTTCAAAATATGCTTGCTTCGATAGTCTGAAATAACTAACGGCAGGCCCATAACTCCACCAGCACAGATAGCAATAGTGGCTATTGCTCCAAATGATTGTTCTAAAAATGTGTAATCAGCCCCCACAAAGGCCGGCTTGTTGCTATAAATAACGCCAAGTACAACAAGTACAACAATTGGCATGCAAATAGCGAAAATAAACATATCCATTCCACGAAGCGATAGTCTGATTTCTGTTTTAAGCATTGTACTAAATGTTTTCATTTTCTGCTGCCTCCTCATGTGTGTACCAAAGATAAGCATCCTCAAATTTATCATAAGGACTTCCAGCAATGGCATCTTCGATTGTACCGTAAAAAACTAAATTACCTTTTCTGAGGATACATATTTCATCACAAAGAACTTCAACCTCATCCATAAAATGAGAGGTTAATAGAATAGTGAGTCCTTGATCCTTTAATTCTTTTAAAATATGCCAAACATCTCGTCTTGCTCGTGCATCAAGACCTGTTGTAAGCTCATCAAGAAAAACCACCTCTGGATTTGGAATAAGTGCAAGTATGATAAACAACCGTTGCTTTTGACCACCTGATAGTTCTTTTACTAAGGTTCTGGATTTGTCAGCAATACCGAATTTTTTAAGTAGAGTAAGATAATCGGTGGCATTCTTATAAAGAGATGATGTCACCTCACAAAGCTCTCCAACACGAATGTTTTCTTGATAATTTGCCTCTTGAAACTGAATACCAACATTTTGAAACAATTCCTTCCGATTTGCTTTTGGATTTAATCCTAAAATTGAAACTGCTCCATTTTCCATAGGTTTTGTTCCAAGTATACATTCAATTGTCGTGCTTTTACCTGCTCCATTTGCTCCAAGCAATCCAAAAGCAGTACCTTTTTTTACAGTAAAGCTTAAGTTAGTTACTGCTTTTAGCTGTCCGTATGATTTTGATAGATTTTCTACCTTAATAATATCATCCATTTTCATAGCCTCCTTTTCGTAATATAAAAAGAATAACACCAAACAAAAGTCTGGTGTTAAAGTGGAGGGTTTGAATATTTATTTTTCATTTCGTAAAGCATTGATTTTATAGCAATTGCATTTTCTTTTGCACTGCCCAAAGATACAATTAGCCTATCACAGGCTGATATGATCTCTTCGTTATAATCTGGTGTATTCAATACTGCGCTAATATCTGCTTTAGAATTTCTATCAAGTGCATTCATCATACGTAGAATTGCAGAAAGGGAATAGTTGGCACATTTGAGCGAACGGATTATTTTAAGTTTTCTGATATCATCATCAGTATAAACACGATAACCGTTTTCCTTTCGCTTGACTTTAAACAGTCCATTCATTTCCCAATTTCGGAGAGTATCCATTGATATTCCAAGTTTCTCAGATACTTCTTTTCTCTTTAAGGATTGTCGATTTTCTTGGCTACTTCCTTTAAGCAGTTCTTTTACTATTTCTACCGCTTCATTGGCATTATGAATTTCATTTCGAACTGAGTAAACATACTCTTTCGTTAGTTTAATTGCTTTATCAAATTCACATGATGCTGACAGCTTAACAATAGAAATTGCTTTTTTACGTAGCCCATTTTGAAGTACCTCAATCTGAAAAGCTGTCCGAGCCAGTTTGAACTGTTCAAGATGCAAATCTGTAAAGACACGGTATCCATTTTCTTTACGCATAGGTTTTGATATTAGATCTAAATCTTCATACATTCTCACTGTGTTCGGATGTATACCAATTATCATTGCAACTTGATTCGTTGTATATGTGTTTTCTATAATATCACCTACTTTCAATAGGAAGAAAAATTTATAATAATTTTAACATAGTAAAAAACTTGCTTCAACCTTCTAAATATGAATAGAGGATAGATCAATCGTGAAACTAAAAATTCGCTCACCGCCCTTTTGCAAGGAGACTCTGGACGATACTTGGATTGTGATGGTGAAATAAAAAGTAGGCAACCAAACTGTTAAAACAGAGTGGTTGCCTATACTTTAGATGAAATCAAGATTAGCTTTAGTAGCCCTGATTTAGACTCACTAAGATATTTGCTCATAACAATACTACAATAGCACAGTCTTTGTAGCAATTTTGTTACAGAACATTGCATCATGTTCTACGAAAATTATTGTAGGTTTAAACTCAAGTAACAGATTTTCTATCTGCATTCTTGAAATTACATCAATATAGTTAAGGGGTTCATCCCAAACAAGCAAATGAGCTTTTTCGCACAAGCTTTTTGCGATAAGAATTTTTTTCTTCTGTCCAGAACTAAAAAATTGAATCTCTTTTTCAAATTGAGAACGAGAAAAATCAAGCTTGATTAACATTGATCTAAATAGGTTTTCATCTATACTGTTATCATAGATGAAATCAGATAAGTGTCCTTGTAAGTCATCGGTGTTTTGGGAAACATAGGATATTTTGACCTGATTATTATTTTCCAATGTCCCGTTAAAAGTAATTGATTCTCCACATATCAGTTTGAGAATGCTGGATTTACCGCTTCCGTTTTTGCCACACAAAGCTACACGATCACCGATTTCAATATTAAATCCAATCTTTTCGCAAACAGATACACCATTATAAAAAATCGAAATGTCCGATAATGTAATTAGTGTATCATTATAAAAACTCAACTGATGAATTTGAAGTGATTCAGATGGTTCAATGTTCTTCAAAAGTTTGGATTTTGCTTCAATCGCATCGTTTTGGTGCTTCTCAATCGTCTTTGACCGTTTCATCATTTTTGCAGCTTTATGACCTATATATCCTCTATCCGCTGATCCGCTTCCAAATTTTGATGCTTCAATACGATGAGACCAAGTTGCTTTTTCTTTTGCGCTGGTTTTTAATCGACTAATTTCTTTTTTAGTTTTTCATTTGTAGTAATTTCAAAATTATCTATACGCTTTTTATTTTCAAACCAAGAAGAAAAATTTCCTTGTTGGATTTCTATTGAAGTGCGATTGATAGAAAGAATATGATCCACAGAACTATCAAGAAAAGCACGGTCATGTGAAACAAGGATAAACCCTTTCTTTTTATTCAGATAGTTGCTTACAATTTCTCTACCTTTTTGATCGAGATGATTAGTTGGCTCATCAATTAACAAAAAAGAATTATCTTTTAAGAACAATGTAGCCAGTAGTAGTTTGGTCTGTTCGCCGTTTGAAAGTGTAGAGAACGGACGATAGAGTATTTCTTCAGATACCTCTAAATAATTCAGCTCACGAATAAGCATCCAATATTCATAATCGGGAATTAAATTTTCCACAACATCAAGTGCGTTCATTGTTGTATCCGAAACATGAAATGGAAAATACTGAAAATTAACGGTGGAGGTTATCTTTCCGCTAAATTCATATTTACCCAACAGTAGATTCAAAAATGTTGTTTTGCCTTTTCCATTTCTTCCTATAAATCCTAATTTCCAATCTGTATCAATCTGAAAGTTTACATTTTCAAAAATATTTTCATAGCATCCTGGATAGGAAAAAGTTAAATTATTTACGTTAATTAATGACACTGTTTTGTCCTCCTTAAAAAAGTGGTCGCAAGAAAGTTAATTCTTACAACCACTACAAGACAAAACAATGCTTATAAAAAAGCACAGCTCAAGTATAGTAAAAGTTGAAAAAGCAGATAACCTTCTTGCACAGGCACAACAAAACAACGGCTCCTACCGTTTAACAGTTTTATTAGCCTTAAATAATTAGCAAGAAGTATTAATCATCTTTTCAACTCCAATCTGACATTTTGTTTTATTATAGCATGTGTAGAATAGAATATCAATACATAATAAATATGCTCCCTAAGGGGTAGTACTATTTACTATGGTTTACAGCGATGAACGAGAATTGCTGAATTGTGGAGCACTTGAGCTGCGTTCACCATCTTTTTGCAAGCATACCCTGGACTATACTTGGGATATGACGGTGAAAATATAACGAGGACAGCCTTGCTGATAGTGCAAGGCTGTCCTCAATTTCATACGGATTTAACAACTGTTCTGTTTAAGACAAAGGTGTATCAATTTTCATTGTTAGATGGCAAAGTCTGCATCAGCGCAAAGAAATGTTCAGGCTTACCGGTACTAAAATACTTGTACCAGGCTTCCAGTGTGTTTGATTGAAAAACGCTTAAGTGTTCAATGATTTGCTTTGCCCACAATAAGCCTCCGGTAGAACCCGCGGTAATGAGGTTGTTATCCGCTACAGACGAATCGTCTATATAAAAATTTTGGCCTTTATAACAGGGAGAAACCATTTCAAGAAATCCCGATCCATTACTGGTATGTGGACGATTATCCAAAAGCCCAACATTGGCAAGGGCAGCAGTGGCTCCACAGATTGCACCCACCACCGCACCTGCAGAAAGGAATTCACTTGCTCTTTCGATAATAGTTTCATGCTTTGTGTCGCTCCATGTATTTGCACCCGGCAATAGCAATGCACTTGTTTCATTTACAACCATATTGTCAATCAGGCAATCAGGCATAATTGTCAGTCCTCCCATTGTACGGATTGGCTCCTTAGAGCAACTAACCGTTTTGAGAGATATACTCTGTGCATCCTTTTTGAAAAAGCGAGCAGAATTTAGCTCCGAAGTAACATATCCCAATTCCCAGTCGGCTAAAGTATCAAGAATATAAACATAGATTGTAATCATAGATTTCCTCCATTTGATGGGTAATATTGTTTTGTTTGCTTTTTTATTGTATCATATGATTGTTGACAACTGTGTGGCAACAATTAAAAAAGGAGATATTGGTCCAATGAAAATAGACAGACTTGTTAGTATGATTATGATACTTCTGGATAAAGAACGGATAGGTGCACAGGAGTTAGCGGATATGTTTGAAGTTTCACCTCGCACAATCTACCGTGATATAGATACAATTAATATGGCAGGTATTCCTGTCCGCTCCACATCAGGAGTGGGTGGAGGATTTGAAATTATGCCAAACTATAAACTTGATAAAAAGGTTTTTTCCACTGATGATCTTTCTGCTCTCTTAATGGGGCTTTCCAGCCTTTCAAACACAGTACGAGGTGATGAATTGGTAAATGCCCTTGCAAAAGTTAAGAGCTTTATCCCTGCCGATAAGGCGAAAGACATAGAATTAAAAGCAAATCAAATTCATATAGATTTGAGCCCTTGGATGGGTAACAGGAATATCCAACCGTATTTGGAAATTGTAAAAACAGCCTTACAGGAAAGCAGGCTACTTTCGTTTCAATATTCAGCTCACCACGGAAATAAAACTTCACGAGTAGTCGAGCCGTATCAGCTTGTATTGAAAAATAGTCATTGGTACTTTCAAGGCTACTGCCATAAGAGGAGTGATTATCGCTTATTCAAACTATCGCGCATATCAAATCTACAAATAAAAGAGGAATCTTTTATGCCACGAGATTATCAGAAACCGATTTTAGAATTTTCGGATATTTTAGAAACAATACAAACAAAAATTAAAATTCGCATTCATAAAGCTGTGATGGATAGGGTGCTTGATTTTTGTGCTTATGAAGAATTTGCTCCAGATGGCGATGAGTATTATATTGTTGATTTCCCTTTTATAGAGAACGATTACTATTTTGATATTCTTCTTAGTTTTGGAAATAAATGTGAGTGTTTAGAGCCGTTATATATACGCACAGAAATGAAACGCAGAATACACGATATCGCTGTCTTGTACGAAAACTGAAATATGGATATTTTTATGGCTGAAGAAAAAGATAGTAAGTCAAATAAACCACCGTTCTTATGCAAGAATTGACTGGACGATTTTGGCGATGCAGTATTACGAATGATAGTTAATTATTTTAATATGCCTTGCAGATGTCATATTATCATCTTATAATAAAAGCAGTAGAGGTGATAATATGCAGATTAATAGGCTGTTTGAAATGATTTATTTACTCCTGAACAAAGAAAGTATGACCGCCGGGGAGCTTGCCACGCACTTTGAGGTTTCTCCCCGCACCATTTACCGGGATGTGGAGCTTCTATCCTCGGCGGGAATACCTATTTATATGACAAAAGGAAAGGGCGGTGGAATTTCATTGCTCCCTGACTTCGTTCTCAATAAAACCGTACTGACCGATGGCGAAAAGTCAGATATCTTGGCAGCACTTCACGCGGTAGAGGCGGTCAATTTGGAGCAAACCAATACTGCGGTGCAAAAGCTGTCATCCTTGTTTGGAAGCACCAACGCCGATTGGGTTGAAGTCGATTTCTCTGGTTGGGCAAATGCTGAGGAGGAAGCACTGCTGTTCAGCCAGCTCAAAACCGCCATTCTTGGAAAGATAAAAGTGGTATTTCATTATCACAGCAGTGAGGGTAGTACACAGCGTACAGTAGAACCCATGAAACTCTGCTTTAAGGGGCAAAGCTGGTATCTTTATGCTTTCTGCACAGTGCGTCAGGATTATCGCTTTTTTAAGCTGCGGCGAATGAAAGAGCTGGAGCTGATGGATGATCACTTTGAACGTACCGCCCCTGCAAAGATATTTGAAGACGACAAGATATTTCAAGATGATTTCGTAACCATCACGCTGAAGCTGTTAAAGAAAATGGCATATCGTGTATATGATGAGTTTTCGCAATACAAGACGCTCCCAGACGGTGATTTTATTGCACAGCTTACCATGCCCAGAGGCGATTGGGTCTATCAATATCTTGCGACTTTCGGTGAGCATTGTGAAATTTTAGAGCCAGAGGACATCCGTCTGCAAGTAAAAAAGAAACTGCAAAAAACGCTGGCACAATATTTATAATATGACACGCTGTTGTCAACTGGTCTTTGCTATGATGATAACATCAAAGACAAGGAGGACGATTAAAATGAACTATGAAGTTGTGCATTTAGAGGAAAAGATTATGGTTGGGGTAAGTGCTGCGACCAGCAACAGTGACCCTCAAATGGGGAAAATTATTGGCGGGCTTTGGGAGAAGTTGTACCAAGGCGGCATCAATGCCGTGATAAAAAACAAGGTAAATGAGTATGCCATCGGGCTCTATTCTGATTATACGGAGGATGGATATTGCGTAACGGTAGGAAATGAGGTTTCCAAGGCAGAAAATCCTGAGCTGACCATAAAATCAATCCCTGCCGGAAAATACGCTAAATTTTCTGTGCATGGACATATGGAAAGAGCCGTCTCCGATTCGTGGGGAGAGATTTGGCAGACGGATTTAGACCGCAGTTTCACAGGCGATTTCGAGGAATACCGAAATGCCGACCCGGAAAACTGTGATATTGATATTTACATTGCCCTGAAGTAAAAAGGAGGAAAAATGCATGAAATTAGATGGCTTTGGAATTTTCGTGAAAGATATGCCAACTATGGTGCGCTTTTACCGTGACGTACTTGGTTTTGAAATCAAAGAGGAAGATAATGCAAGCAATGTCTATCTGATGAAAGATGGAACTTTGTTTTTGCTTTATCGTAGAACCGATTTTGAGCAGATGGCAAAAAGGTCATTTTCTTATGCCAATGATATTAACGGCCATTATGAAATTGCAATGAGTGTCCCAAACTATACCGCAGTGGATGATACCTTTAAGCAAGTTGTTTCAAAAGGTGCGGTGCCTGTCTTAGAGCCTACAACAGAGCCATGGGGACAGCGGACTTGCTATATTGCAGATCCGGAGGGCAACCTAATTGAAATTGGCTCATTTACGAAATAAGTACCCATACGATTGGAGGATTGTGCATGGCATCATCAATGGATTATGTTTTGTACGTTTGCGAGCAGATGAGCCTTGCAGGATCTATTACCTACAAGAAAATGTTTGGCGACTACGCTGTTTATTGTGACGGTAAGTGTTTTGCCCTCGTTTGCGATAATCAGCTCTTTATCAGCCCCACCGAAGCAGGTTTGGGACTATTGCCTGAAGTTACCATGGGTATCCCCTATGACGGAGCAAAGCCCAGAATATTGCTGGAAGAAATTGAAGATAGGGATTTTTTGTGCAGGCTGGTACAGGAAACCTGTGCCCAATTGCCGATGACAAAGCCAAAAAAGAAAAAAGGAGAGTCAATGACAAATGGACTTTAAAAAAGAATATGAACGAATGATGGAAAAACAGACAGCAATGGCAATCGCAACGGCTGTGGATGGAGTGCCCAATGTACGCATTGTCAATTTTTATTACGATGAGGAGCTGAAAACCCTGTATTTCTCTACTTTCGGCAACAACCAAAAGGTTGTGGAACTTGGGGAAAATCCTCATGTCGCATTCACAACGATTCCGGAAAACGGAGAAGAACATGTGCGAGTAAAGGCTGGTGTTGTTAAAAAAAGCTCTGTTTCAGTTGAAACAATTAAGGCTAAGTTTCTATCGAAGATGCCGGAATACATTATGAGCATTCCTGATGTGCTCCCTGCGCTTATCTTGTTCGAAATAACCTTTGATGAGGCAGATGTGGTCATTGATTTTGAACACATGGAAACCATTGCGGTATAATTAGGATAACCCGGCTGATTTTTACAGCCGGGTTAGTTTTTGTAGATATTGAATTGCTGCCTTTATACAAGGATAATATTATCTTCGGTTAAGTAGTCAATGGTATGTCAAAGAGTATGCTCATAACAGGAAGATGCCAAAAAGCATTCATCTTGATAAAAATAAAAGCTGTTTTTCTATTTCAAGCCCAAGAAATCTATTTTTCTCAATTAAAAGTTCATTCAATCTCTGCTTCTCGTTTTCTGATGGCACAGCATACGAACGATTATATGAACAAATCCATCTGCTTATTTGTGTATGGCATAAAATTTCCAATTTTTCATAGTCACTGCCAAGTAGCATCAATGCGTAAATCAGTGATTTCCATTTCGAACTTGAAAATAAGAGAGTGGCACATTTTACCTTTACATTCTCATTGGAAGAAGCTTCTTGGAGTTGAAATATTCGTTCAAAATCATAACCTTTATTTTTTCTAAGTAGTAATGTTGTTGTCTTGATAATACCTGCATGTTGGGAAGACAACATCTCTGTTATACGAGGAATGAATTTTGCTGAATCCAAACGCATTAACGCAGTCATTGCCGCACGAATAATGGAAATACAGTCGTTTGCTAAATAATTTTCTATTAAATTGCAATCTTCATGTATGCCCACTTCACCTAATCCTAATAGACTGACAACTGGATCTGTGGGTAGATTATTGATATAAAGTTGCCGAACATCAATTACTCTTTCGCTTTTAGAAATAATACTACGAGCTAATGTTCGAACTTGTGTATTTCTATCCATCAGCATATTCTCAGATATATCTAAAGCAATATCAGGTTTATAGTCGTATAAGAAATGCAATGCCAATATGCGATTGGGTGGATATTTGTCTTTAAGAAATTGTCTACTCAATTCATCAAGATCCGCTTTTGTTTTTAAAAGCAGTTGAAAAACCATTTTTCTTAAAAAAGGATCTTGCTCATGTTTTATATGAGTAAGCAGACATTTATCGTCAATTTTAGGTAAATTACCAAGAACAGATATGCAAAATCGTCTTGCTCGTATTTCTCTGCTGTTTAGTCCTTTTTCTATCAAAGATTTATTGGATCCAAAGGCACTAACTATAATTGAAAGAATACTACTAAATTCACATCTCTCGCTTCTACGAAGTTTTTCCATAAGAGGCAGTGCATTAACTATCTCCTCATCACTTGCATTTATAAATCTTTTGGAAAGCAATAACAATGCCGATTGACGCACTTGATCAACCCAGTCGTTACATCTCAAAAGAATAAAGAGGAGTGATTCATTATGTGTCACAAGAGCATTTATAGCTTCTTCTCTAATATAGCCATTAGGATTAAAAGATGCAAAAATAAAAACTGTACGTTTCTCATTCTCAGACATTTGATTAGTAATAAATTTTTTGATATTTAATGCCCTCCAGTTGATACTCCATTCCACTGAAGTTGTTTCACGCATTCGTATATCGGTTTGGCAAAGTTCATCAAATGAAAGCTCATTTAAAAATTCATTTAATGCCTGAGCAGCCTTCAATTTATGTTTGTCAGAATCTTCTGCGAAGACGCAAAAAATCCATGGGAGATATCCCAAATCCCCTTTTTTTAGATGTTCAATATAACTATCTAAATGAGAAGAATAAAAGTTAAGTTTTTTATTAAAAAACATTGCATCACAGCCTTCCAACATAACTACCTTTTCAGAAAGTTTTCTGTAGATATTTAATATGAGTTTAACACAGTAAATTATCACTTTCAACCAACTCGTGATGAAGCTGTCCTTTTCAAGATTTCTATGGACTATATCGCTATGTAACAAAGTAAATGCTGTTGCTATTTACTTCACTTCTTGTTGGTATTGGATATAGCTTTCGCTTAGGATTTAGAGTATGCTTTGCTTGCAAAATTAAAAAAGGGGGGAATGGGATGAAAGAAACAAAAAGTTTATGTGCCAAAATTCCCATTGAATTGCACAATAGGGTAAGAACAAGCCAAGAAGAAAGCAGACTTACGCTAAACCAATATGTAGAAAAGTTGCTCATTGAATATTATCAAATGAAGGAGGGAAAAAGCATGGCCCAAACAAGGACACTTGCTTTGCAAATATCAGAGGAACTTTTCTTAAGGATTAAAAATCACCTTGATAAAAACCAGCATTTAACCCAAAAGGCATTTATCACAGAGCTCATTATAAAGGCTTTAGATGAAGCTGAGTTGTAATAAGATAATAATCAGTAGTAAGGATAGAAAATATCCTTGCTTTTTCATGTCAAGGTTGTTGGTTTTAGGTATAGCTAATATTCATTAATGATGCTATTGTGTTGTGCTGAAGGAGGTGAGAAAAATGCAGAAAGAGAAATTACTTAGTGAGCTGTACAACGGAAATTTGTGCCCCATAGCAAAGGAAGTGGTACAGGGAAGTGAATATCAAAAGTGCATGGCTGAGTTGGCTGAGATTGAAGAAAAATTTAGTGACCTGCTGGATGCAGAGGAGAAAGAAAAATTGCAAGACTTTGTTACAGCACAAGGAAAACTCTGTTGTATCAATGCTGAGGAACGATTTACGCAAGGCTTTCGCATGGGAGCAAAACTGATATTGGAAATAATGAATAAAGATGACGGAGAGCTGGAATTTTTGGAAAATTAGCACTCCGTCATTTTTTATGCAACCCTGAAGCATATCGTGAAAACGGTATGCTTTTTTTTTGGATAGAAAGGAGGTTACGCTTTTTGTTTATATGGGATTTTTTGCTTAGTGATGTGATGGATCAAATCATTGATTGTTTTTATGGACATCTTGTAGGCTTTTTGGGCGACTTTTTTGCTCTGATGGGCAATATGGGGGTGGAATTATTTGAGATGAATTGGGTTCAAAGCATTGTGCTGTTTTTTTCTTATCTTGCATGGACTCTTTATGTTACAGGGCTTGTGGTGTCCTGCTTTGAAACCGGAATTGAATATCAGAACGGACGAGGAAATCTTAAGGATGCAGGGATAAATGCCATCAAAGGGTTTATGGCAGTCAGCCTATTTACTGTTGCTCCAATAGAACTGTATAAGTTATCGGTGAATTTACAAGGAAGCTTTACTACAGGAATTACAGGTCATGCAAATGGAATCAGTGAATTAGCGAACGGCATTATAACTGGATTAAGCAGTGCGGGGAATATTGATGCTGTTGTCAGTTCTAATGTTTTTGGCGGCATGTCAGACGTTACTTCACCTATTATGGGCTTGTTCACGATTATTCTGATGGGATATGCGGTGATAAAAGTATTCTTTGCAAATCTCAAGCGTGGTGGTATTTTGCTCATTCAGATAGCTGTTGGAAGCTTATATATGTTCTCTGTTCCCCGTGGATATTTGGATGGATTTATAGGGTGGTGCAAACAAATTATAGGACTTTGTTTAACTGCTTTTTTGCAAGCAACCATACTTACGGCAGGATTAATGGTATTAAAAGACAATGCATTACTGGGTTTGGGACTTATGCTGTCCGCCGGTGAAATTCCAAGAATTGCAGGGGCATTTGGTTTGGATACTTCAACAAAAGCAAATGTCATGAGTGCGGTATATACGGCTCAAGCCGCAGTAAATACAACTAGAACCATTGTTCAAGGGGTGGCGAAGTAGAAAGGAAAGTGCTTATAGAATGGAGATGATTTGAATGTTTACAATGGGAAGCCTTTTTGATGGGATTGGCGGATTTCCCCTTGCCGCAGTTCACAACGGAATTGTTCCTCTGTGGGCCAGTGAAATCGAAAGTTTTCCCATCCAAGTTACAAGAATTCGTTTCCCCCAAATGCTCCATGTTGGTGACATTACAAAGCTTGATGGTAGCAAGCTTCCTGTTGTGGATATTATTTGTGGAGGCTCACCTTGTCAGGATTTATCTGTAGCAGGAAAAAGAGCAGGACTTGAGGGTGAACGTTCCGGACTCTTTATGGAGCAGATTAGAATAACAAAAGAAATGAGGTGTGCCAATGGAAAAGACGGAAAAGCAAATGACCTTATTCGACCTCGATTCTTCGTTTGGGAAAATGTCCCCGGAGCCTTCTCCTCTCAGGATGGAGAAGATTTCAAAGCGGTTATTGAAGAGACCGTTCGAATTGCAGACGACACCGTATCTGTACCTCGACCTGCGGGAGGGGTATGGAAACCTGCTGGGTGCATTTTGGGAGGAGAATTCTCTCTTGCTTGGAGAGTTCTCGATGCTCAATACTGGGGTGTCGCCCAAAGACGCAAAAGAATCTTTCTTGTCGCAGATTTTGGAGGACACGCCGCTCCCCAAATACTATTTGAGCAAGACCGCTTGCTTGGGAATACTTAGACGAGCAAAATCAAGGGGTAAGGAGTTGCCTAAACAATTAAAAACAGCATTGGAAATACAAGCCGGAATTACACAGGCAGATAATAGCAGTCTATCAAGTATGAACGACATGAAATCTTATCACATTAATCAAAGGGATGAAGGAATTGATCTTGAAAATCTTTCGGGTGCATTGATGGAAACACAGAATATGCAGATGCAGACCTTTGTTACAGAACCAATGTTTTGTTTAAATGACCAAGGTGGAAATCGCATGGATATTACCGAAAACATAACAGCCACATTAAGAGCCAACATGGGTGGGAATCTTCCCATTGTTTTGGGAAGTCAGCAAGTAGGCAAGGCAATTTGTGAAAATTTTTGCCGGATCATTACATCAGCTGCCGGAACAAGGGGAGAAAATCAGCCTGTACTGTTTGATAATCACGGAAAGGATTGCAGATATAACGGACCGCTGAAAGTTGCACCCACAGTGGCAGCAGTCTATGGAACAGGTGGCAATAATATTCCTCTTGTTTCAAAGCCCGTTGCGTATAGCTTGGATAGCAAAGACAGCAATTCAATGAAATCTAATAACTCATTATCAGGGTGTCGGAAAACAGATAAATCACGAACCCTTGATACTGGAAACCCAGATCCAAGTAAAAACCAAGGTGGAATTGCTATAGTACAGGAAAGCTATTGCATTGCCAGCAATACGATTAACCGCCAAGATCATAACGGTGGCAACGGTCAAGGGGTGCAGAAAGATATCAGTTATACCCTTACAACGTCGGATATTCATGCCATCTATAAGCCTGAACCTTATCAAGATGTAGTAGGAACATTATGTAATGGTGATTTGAAAGGTGCAGGCAATCAATATGTCAGCCAAGATAAGTGTATTATTGATAGCCAAAGCACCATCTATGGACAGTCTGCATTTGCAGATTACAAGGAAGGTTGTAGCACTTTAAGAGCGGAAGGCGGTGACAATGGTGGAGGAAGTGAAAATCTTGCAGTATCACGTAACCTTGTCCGTAGGCTGACACCTCTTGAATGTGAAAGACTGCAAGGCTTTCCCGTGGATTGGACAAATATACCAAAAGCCTCAGATTCGCCAAGATACAAGGCACTTGGAAACAGTGTGGCAATTCCATGCGTAGACTTTGTTCTCCGGGGAATTGCTTTTTTCTTGGGAAAATCCAAGGAAGAAAGTCTAACTATTAAAAGTCAAGACTAAAATTGTATTTATGATAAAAATATTGAAAAGCATTTTTTATAAATCAGCACCTTGAAAACTGCATGACAAATAGAGCATCTTTGCAGGTGCTCAAAAAGGAGATATTTATTTACACCAATTTAGGATGCTTTGAGGTATGGCCGTTTTGTCTTTTCAAGTTGGTAAATCACTCTTACGAGCTTTTTAGCAGCATGGGATACCGCAACATTGTAATGCTTACCTTCCGCACGTTTCTTTGCCAGATAGGCAGAAAAAGTAGGATCCCAAATACAAACAAACTTGGCAGCATTAAATAGAGCGTATCGCAAATATCTGGAATCACGCTTCTCCATATGTGAGTAGGAAGATTCCAACTGGCCAGATTGGTATGTAGAAGGGGATAATCCAGCATAGGCAAGTATCTTGTCTGGAGAATCAAACCGATTAAAGTCACCGATTTCCGCAAGAATCATTGCTCCCATACGCAGGTTGATTCCTGGAATCGTTGTGATGGGCGAGTTTATGTCAGTCATAATTGCCTTGATGTGAAATTCGATTTCGTCAATCTCAGAGGATAGTTCATTAATTAATTTGATGGTGTGCCTTAGTTCCAAAGATTTAGCTGGCATATCCGAGCCGATGGATTGTCGAGCTGCTTCCCGAATGAGAGTTGCTTTGTCTTTGGAATAATGCCCTTTGGAAGCCAGTTCTAAAAGGTGGGTAAGTCTAGTCAGGTGAGCATGGGAGATAGCCTTTGCAGATGGGAATTCGCTCATCATAGCATAGACAGAGGCAATATGAAGAGAAGGAACGAGTTTCTCTAGTTCAGGGAAGAGAATCACCATAAGCCGAGCAACGGACGTTTTGAGTTTTGCACGTTCTTTTACTTTATCAAACCGATAGCGTGTAAGTGACTTGAGTTGTTCATTGTGGTAAGATGTGTCTGAGTAGGATTTTAAGTCAACATCAGACATGAGCATGGTAGCAATCGTATGGGCATCCACTTTATCCGTTTTGGTCTTTCTAAGGCTTAGGCTTTTTCTGTAAAGACTAGTAAGTAACGGATTGATAAGAAAGGTCGGGCAACCTTTATCAAGAAGATATCCCAAGATGTTATAGCTGTAGTGTCCAGTGGCTTCCAGTCCTACTTTTACTTTAGTCATATCATCTGAAACGGATTCAATCTTCTGATAGAGTTCATCAAAGCCCTCTCTGTTGTTTGGAATGGTAAAAGAATTAAAGAGCACTTCACCATCTGAATTAGCGATAAAGCAATCATGCTTATCTTTGGCAATATCAATACCTACGTAAATCATAAAAATCTCCTTCAATGTGTATTTGACACTGTTTAGAACCCACAGGTGCTCTTCGTAGTTGTGAACTCGTTCTAAATAAACCGTCATGCGGTATCTAACTGATCAACAATCAAACAAAGAGACTGTGGTTGGACACTTTCTGAAACCATCAAGTGGTAGAGAGGAAAAACCAATCCACAGTATCTTATATATCATAGCCATACCTATAGAAAAGGTAAAGAGAGGCTATGGAAAGCAGTATATACGGTCCTTGGAGAGGGACTATAAACACTACTACTATATAATACGAGTGAGGAAAGTTAAAATGTATATGTATCCTGATAACTTAAAAGCAAAAGCAACACTATGGCTGTGGGAACTGCGTGACATTGGAATCATTGGAATAGGATTGCTTATTTCTGTTTTTGCCCTTGCTCAAACAGGCATCCTATTCCCAGTTGTGATTACTGCGGCATATGCTTTTTTAAGCATTCGCATTGAGGATATGAGTATCTTGGATTTTATCCGATATGCTGTATCCTTTTTTATTTTAAAGCCACAGACATATGAATGGGCAGCATAATGCTGCACCCATATTTTGTTTGAACCAAGAGCAAATCACGACCTGATTATCCAGAAAGACAAATGTAGAAAGGAAATTATTAAGTATGAAAAAACAGAGAGAAAAACATAAAAATTCCACAAGAGAACTGATGGGAATTACGGAAATTACTGATTACAGCCTTGTTACGCCATATGGTGAACTTGTATATTTCATCATCCACCCAACCAATATCTCTGTACTTTCGGAAAGCAGTGTAAGCAGTAGAATATATGCACTGATGACGGTACTGAAAGGTATTGCAGAAATTGAAATGCTCTGCCTTAATTCCAAAGAGAATTTTGATGACAATAAGGAGTATCTGAAAAATCGTATAGAGGAAGAGGAAAATCCGATGATACGAAAACTTTTAATGCAAGATAGCACCAATCTTGACCGAATGCAAGTGCAGATGGCTACTGCTCGAGAATTTCTCATAATCATTCGATTGAAAAATGAAAAAGAAAGTGACGTGTTTCCGTATTTATCTCGTATAGAAAAGAGCCTAAAGGATCAGGGCTTTACAGCAAGACGAGCGGATAATGCGGATATTAAAAGAATTTTGGGAGTGTACTTTGAACAGAATGTTACTACTGATAGGTATGAGGATTTTGATGGTGATAGGTGGATGGTGCTGGGTGATGCGTAAGGCTTCTCATTGAAAACATCTGACTAAAGCGGTATAATGACCTCGACTCAAACCTAAAAATCTATACAAAACAAGTGCATCAACTTAAATAGCTCAATTTTAATTCGCTGTGTGGTAGAGGTTTTTCTGTGCAAGACTAAAATCATCAAACACGAATTTACTAGTGCAATCAAGAATTTAACTATTCATTTAACAATTAAATATTAAAAAAGCCTTGACCCCTACGGAACGTCATAGATTAAAGTGGTTTTATCAGGAGAAAGGAGGCATATGACAATGAGGACAGTAAAGGAAATATCAGATTTGACAGGTATTAGTGTGCGTACACTTCACTATTATGATGAGATTGGGCTTTTGAATCCGACAGAGAAGAGCGATGCTGGATACCGTCTTTATGACGAAAAGGCACTGGAAACATTACAACAGATTTTGTTTTTCAGAGAATTTGATATTCCGTTGAAAGAAATCAGAACAGTGATGTGTAATCCTTCTCTTGATAGAAATAAGATTCTGCAAATGCAGAGGAAAATGTTAGTGGCAAAAAAGGAGAGGATGGAATGCCTGATTGCCAGTATCGATGACATTCTGAAAGGAGAAAATAAGATGGATTTTGCAATATTTACAAAGACGGAAATTGAAGAACTATGTCAAACAACACTAGACCATATGCCGAACAACATGAAGGAGATTATTATAAAGGAATTTGGTGGAATTGAACAGTGGCAAAAGCATTATGTGGAGCGTTGTTCAAAAGAGGATATGCAAAAAGGCTATCAGAAAATGGTCGAGTGGTATGGGGATAAAGAAAGTGCTTTCAACGCTATGAATAACCCTCCAAGTAAAGAGGTGGGCGAGGCTTTTGGAAAAAAACTAGGGGCGATTGAGAAAAAGCTAAGTGAACAGAAAGATTATCCTGTAGATTCATTTGAAGTTAAGCAGATAATTGGTGAGTATGGTTTTGTTATGAAACAGTTTACGCAAGTAAAACATGAAACTGGTATGATGTTGTCTATGGCGGCCAACTATCGGGGTGAAAGAGAAAAGAAGTTTTTTGATGAAAAATATGGTGAAGGCTTCTCTGAGTTTGCCGCTAGAGCAATCGAAGCTTTTTACAAGGATAAATAAGTTTTATAATGTTAAAAAGGTATACCATTAAAATTCTGTTTGACTTGAAAAATTAGAGCAGACACTTTAATGCCGAATAACTTATCAGAAAAGGAAGCTCTCAAAATAAGAATGCTTATTATTTAGATACCAGGGGGTGCAATATGAGTGAGCTGCAATATAAAAATCTTGATATTTGTCATGCAGAGGGTTTATTAAATATTTGGGCAGATGCAGATGTTATTCAGTACACTAACATGAAACTTCCATGTACTTTAGAGGATGTTGAAAACAGAATTGAGATATTTAAGCCTTTAGATGTTTTTGCAGTAATCCAAAACGGAGAGCTCATTGGAATTATTGGTTGTCCACCAATAAACAAAGAGAACCTGCAATATGGGTTATTCTATCAGTTTTGCAAATCATCATGGGGACAAGGAAACGCCACCATTGCTACAAAGTGGTTACTTGACTACATGAAGCAGAAATATAAAAATGTAAAATTGTTTGCAGATGTATTAGTTGATAATGTGGCAAGTGAAAAAATCTTAAAGAAGTTTGGTTTTGAACAGTTTTCAGAAGAATTAATAGAACGTGATGGTTTAAAACTTAAAGTTCATAACTACAAATTATGAGTAATACCACCCAAAGCCTAAATACCTTAATAAAACAAAATATCAATTAACCTAAAGCAACTTCATTCGAGAGGTTGCTTTTTTGAAATAAAATAGAGAGAGGACTGAAAATCAAAGGATTGCAGCTGAACTAAGCAGTCAAATCAAAATATTTTTAGATATGATTGCTCTAGCGGGAATTAAATCTAATGTAGATTTTTATTTGCGGAAATTCATTGTGTCTGGGCACTTCGTGGATACCTGACAAGGTAGTTTTAGACGATGAAAAAGCAATGGGAAGCTGACGCAGTACATCAGCTTCCATTTTGCTTGTTTGGCAAGGTTATAGCCAAACTGCCCAATCACCGAAGTCGAACGTTCCGCTGTCGTGATGAAGCTTGCCTTCATTGTCAAGTTGGCGGAACGCATCGCGCATACGAACGAGTATTTCAGGGTGAATATCCAAAGAATGGTGCGCCGGCAACACTCGCTTTGCAAGCAGCGCCGCAACTTTTTCCAATGAGTTCAGATATGCCTGGGGATCGGTGGAGGGATAATAGGCAAACAGTGTGTCCTTATAAACCAGGTCTCCAGTAAAGAGGTAGCCGCTTGCGGCTTCCCAGAAACACATATGTCCTGGGGAATGACCGGGGGTGTGTAATACTGTAATGATCCTGCCGCCAAGATCAATGATGTCGCCATCGCGCAGCACTCTTGTGGGCGTTCCCTGAAAGAACTCATATGTGCCGACATCGTAACCCTCCGGTGGATCGCAGCGGTCAAGCACCATTTCACGTATAGTATCCATGCTCAAAGGGAATTCGCCGGAAAGCCAATTGAGTTCCGCTTCATGCGCATAAAAATCAGGATAGCGTTTGTGACTGCCGATGTGATCCCAGTGAATATGCGTAGCGACAGCTGTCACTGGCTTGTCGGTCAGCTTTATCACCTCCGCAGATATGTCGCAGATACCAAGCCCTGTATCAATCAAAAGCGCATGTTCGCTTCCTTGGAGAAGATAACAATGTGTTTCTTCCCAGTGACGATATTCGCTGATAATATGTGTTTTAGAATCAATTTGGTCTATTGTAAACCACGGTTTCATATTAGCCCTTCTTTCAAATTATATAAACAATTAAGAAATACATTTATACCTAATAATACCATGAAAATTCCAGAAATTGTAGCACCGTCACAGAAATGTGGCGGTATTTTCAGTGATACCAAGTAAAAAGAAAGGAAGTATCCATTATGATAAAGCAAACAAAGCCAAAGGTTCCACAAAAGGAGGATACAAAAATTAAGGATTTTATTGACATGATCGCGCCAGGCATCATCAAGTTTCAGACTGACCATTTTATTTGCGGAAACACATTTCGCTGTGTGTGGGCACTTCGTGAGTATCCCACAGTAACTGAAGAACAGGCAATCCTACGCCACTTAGGTGAGAAAGATGGTGTGACACTGCGTATCTATACAAGGCAGGTAACACAAATAGAAGAAAAAAGAATCATTCATAATGCTACAAATAAGAACAGAATGAACACTGCAAACACTAACGATTTGCAAGAAAGTGTCACGGCTGAAAGTAATCTGCAGGATGTGGTTGCTTTGGTATCAACAATGCATCGAAATCGTGAACCACTCTTGCATTGTGCAGTATACATTGAACTGACTGCAAGGGACTACGACAGCCTAAAGCTATTACAAATTGATGTTTTGACAGAACTTGTTCGAAGTAAGCTTAACGTGGATAGGCTGTTGCTCCGTCAACAACAAGGCTTTTTTTGTGTTGGTCCATCAGGTAGAAATATTTTTGGCAGTCAGTTTGAACGAGTACTCCCAGCTTCATCCGTTGCAAATCTGTATCCCTTTAATTATTCGGGGAAGACAGACAGCAACGGTTTTTATTTAGGCAGAGATAAGTTTGGCAGTAACATTCTTGTGGATTTCGATAAGCGAGATGATGACAAAACCAATCCTTGTATTCTCATATTAGGCAACTCGGGACAAGGTAAAAGCTATCTTCTCAAGCTGATTTTGTGTAATATCTTAGAGTCTGGAAAAAGTGTAATTTGCCTTGATCCAGAACATGAATTTGCTGAGCTGGCAGAAAATTTAGGTGGTTGTTTTGTGGATTTGATGAATGGGCAGTATATGATAAATCCACTAGAACCGAAAAGTTGGGACGACGGTGGATCGCCACAGGATAAGGATGCACCCATTGCATTTAGACAAGCAACCAAACTCAGTCAGCACATCAGCTTTTTAAAAGATTTTTTCCGTAGCTATAAAGACTTTGATGACAGGCATATTGATGTCATTGAAATTATGCTTGGCAAATTATATTCCAATTTGAATATCAGTGATAGCACCGACTTTGCATCCCTTGAATCTAAGGACTATCCCATCTTGTCTGACCTTTATGCGCTGACTGAGAAAGAATATAAAGACTATGACAAAGCAAAGTATCAGCTTTATACAGCTGAATTGTTACAGGAAATTCTACTGGGACTGCATTCTATGTGTAAGGGTGCAGAGTGTAAGTTCTTTAACGGACACACCAATATCACTTCAAACAGATTTATTGTGTTTGGAGTAAAAGGTTTATTAAATGCAAGTAAGAATGTGAAAAATGCTTTGCTTTTCAATGTTTTATCCTTTATGAGTGACAAACTTCTTACTGAGGGGCATACGGCGGCTGCCATTGACGAACTGTATTTATTCCTTACAAATATGACCGCCATTGAGTACATCAGAAACTTTATGAAAAGAGTACGAAAGAAAGAGTCCTCCGTAATTCTGTCCAGTCAGAATTTGGAGGACTTTAATATTGAGGGCATTCGTGAGATGACAAAACCGTTGTTCTCCATCCCCACACACCAATTTCTTTTCAATGCTGGTGCTGTTGATGCAAAGTTTTATATGGATACCTTACAGATTGAACAAAGTGAATACAATCTTATCAAGTTCCCTCAGCGTGGGGTATGTTTGTATAAATGCGGTAATGAGCGATATAACCTTTTGGTTCATGCTCCGAAATACAAGGAAAAATTGTTTGGGAAGGCTGGTGGCAGATAATAATGGGAATATGGCAACAAGATATGCTAGAAAAGATAATAGCATTTTATTGACTATTAGAGAAAATATTGGGTAAAAGGAATTTTGTCGATGGATTAGAAATAAAATTGAGAAATCACCTTGACAATATATGGGGTTACCGATACATTGAAGATGGGTGATATACATTGACGATAATGGAATTATTAAAAGAAAAGGGACTGTCACGATACAGATTATCTAAAACAAGCGGTGTCCCGTGGGCAACCCTTGCAGATATTTGCTCTGGCAAAACAAGCCTTAACCGATGCAGTGCAGAGACACTTTCAGAGCTGTCTAAAGCACTGAATTTATCCATAGAAGGAATACTGAAGCTGGAACCAGAGTATTCAAAAACCGAAAAAACAGGGAAGCCGGCGGATAAAGCATATTTGGAAACAAACTTGTCTCCGCAATTAACAAAGGCGATCAAAGATTATGAGCAGGGAGAAAAAGACAAAGTTTCCTACATGGATTGTCTGTGGGGAGAACTATATGGCTCTATCAATGCAGACTTTTGGTCAGACTGTCTCACAGAAGAACAAGCAAATTATTTAAGGAAAAAATATCTTTACGGAGAGGAGGAGTTGAATGATTGATTTGGCATAATCAGCCGTCAGTATTTTTATAGGTTAGAATGGTTTATTAAAGGCAAACAGTAGTTTAATATGAAAGGGGAATTGTCTTATCAAAAAAGGAACATTGGAGTCGGTATTGTGCGTAGCAAGGGCTATCGCATAATTAAAATATGAAGATAGTCCTTGCGTAATCCTATTTTCTGAATATTTAGGAGGTGCACAATGGACTATAAAAATGCAATTTGTGTATTGCCAGACAATTTAATTACGGCAATACAGCAACATATAGATGGAGAATATCTTTATATTCCACGGAAAGGTGAGAATAAAAAGGCATGGGGAGAGCTTAAAAACAGCAAACAATTATATGCCAAGCGAAATGCTGTTATTTTCGAAGAATATAATGGTGGTATGACTGTGAAGGAGCTGTCCAACAAATATTTTTTATCTCCAAAAACTGTCTATAAGATATTGTCTAGCATGAAAAATAACAAGTGAATCATAGAAAGCGACATGGATTGAAAACGCATGTCGCTTTTTTATTTCTGCACTATTTTGTAGGAAGCTTTTACCAAAGCAGGGAAGTATAATGAAACTATGATAAAAAGAAAATAATGATAAGGAGAATTACAATGGAGTATACAAAAAGTCAAAAGTACAACACCCCAGAATTGATGGCCAAAATCATGGGGCCTAACCCCTTTAAATTACAGGAAGAAATGCTTCAAAATCATGAAATTCCTGATGGTAGTAGTGTTTGCGACCTTGGAAGTGGGCAAGGGCTAACAAGCGTTATGCTGGCAAAAGATTATGGCTTTAAGGTTTACGCCGCTGATTTGTGGAGTGAACCCCATGCAAACTGTAGATTCTTTTATGAAATGGGGCTAACCCCTGAACAAATTACCCCTGTTAAGGCGGATGCAACTGACTTGCCTTTTGAGAAAGAATTTTTCGATGCAGTTGTTAGTACGGATTCCTATAACTTTTGGGGGCGTGACCCAGAATATTTAGATGCAAAGCTGTTACCCTTTGTAAAAAGCGGCGGTTATCTTTACATCTGTGTTCCCGGTATGAAAAAGGATTGCCATGACAATCTTCCAAAAGAATTGCTCCTTTCATGGACACCGGAGCAGCTTGCCTATCTGCGTGATATGACCTATTGGACGGAAATATTGAATCATAGCCATGATGCGGAAGTCATTTCTATTTATGAGATGAAGGGAAACAATGACGAGCTTTGGGCAGATTGGTTGAATCAGGAAAATGAGATTGCCGTTAACGACCGCAAGACAATGGGTGCAGGAGGCGGCAAGTATTTGAACTTTATTGCTTTTGTGTTGAGGAAAAAATAATTGAGATAGACAATATTGTCTATAAAAGTATTCAGTAAGAATTGAAGAGAGCCTAATAAATAGCTTATACCTCAAAATACACAATACAAACATGAAACCACGTATCCAAGGAATGAAATTGATTTTGGAGGTGATTTTTATAGCAAACCCTGTTTTAATTGCCAAGGCTTTGGTGATGGCATTGAGTAATGATAAGCTCCGTAGAGGCATGGGTTGGACAATTGCTGCAATCCTCTCGCCTATTATTGTTATCCTTGCACTGCTGATTGGAATCATGTCTGCAACAGCAGATCACAACACCACGGCAATAGATTTATGTTTTAATAGTGGTGTGATATCGGGTAATGTTCCTGAAGAATTTATAGATTATATTGAAGATATGCAGTATAGCTTTAGCCTTTTGGACTACGATATAAATAAAATTAACAATCAAACAGAGAATGGAAACAGCCTCGACTCGCTAAGGGTTAAGGCTGTTTTTTATGCTCTGTATTTCGGCGCTGACCGCCCGTCACTTGTGAATACCTTGCAGTTTTCAGATTGCTTTGTAACCTATGAAGAGCGTTCTCGAACCGTCACCGATGAGGAAGGAAATGAAAGCGAAGAAACCTATACCGTAGCAGTTCCCATCATAGACCTTTCGATTGTTTACAGAAACATTGAAAATATGATGGAAATTACGGTGACATCAGAAAACCAAATGAATGCCAATCGCATTTATGCGCTGGTGAAATATGGGCATGGAGCAATCGGTGTAGATGAACTTCCATACCCCGGCGAACCCATTGGCGATGGCAGTTACAAAGAACTGATTGAGGAAGCAGAAAAATACTTGGGTTACCCCTATGTTTGGGGTGGTTCAAATCCAAGAACGTCCTTTGATTGTTCGGGATATGTTTGCTGGGTCTATACCCAGTCGGGAGTTTATAATCTCCCTCGAACTACTGCAACAGGAATTTATAATCAATGTGCACTGGTACCGAAAACTGAAGCAATGCCCGGTGACTTGGTGTTTTTCAAAGGGACTTATGCAGGTGCAGGCATAGCATCTCATATAGGAATTTATGTGGGAAATGGAAAGATGCTCCATGCTGGTGATCCTATTGGCTATGCCAATATTAATACAAAGTATTGGCAGAAGCATTTCCTTGGGTTCGGTAGGCTACCAGATACTAATTAAAAATCTAATCAAAGATGGATGTTCATTGAAATAGGAGGAATTATTTTATGCTTAGGACGAAAGCAATATTTCAAGAAATGCTCTTTATTTAGACAGAGGTTTTGGAAAAGTAAGCTTTAGGAGGAATGTGGAATGAAAGAAAATAAAATTAAGGTTGTAAAAATGGATATTGGTAAGCCGCCAGTAGTAAAAGAAATTGATAACACCCTTGGGGCATTACAAACTGAAGTTGGTGGGCTTATTGAATGTGTTTACCTCGATGATGGATGCATTGCTGTTGTCAATGAAGAAGGAAAATTAAATGGAATGGAACCAAACCGACGCTTGGGCTCAGATATTATCTGTGGTCCATTTTTTGTTTGTGGTGATAGTGAAGACGGTGAATTTGTTTCACTGGATGACAAACAGGTGGAAGAATACATGCAAATGTTTTCTGATGTTCCTATTTTTACTGGGGAAGAACCGGAGCTTAAACCACGAATGACATTTATGGGTTTTGATTTCAAGTAAACCAGCATGCTTGTACGCTGATTTTGTTTGAATTCTTCATAAAACAATGATAGAATAATAGGCAAGATTGGAAAGTAGGTGAGAAATTGATTTATTACCTCAAGCACAAAAATTTAAATGTTTTGGAGATGGAAATAGACGAAGAAACAAGCACAATTGTGAAGGTGTTTAATGTCATAGAGGCGGAGCATATTCCTCTTGGAGTCCGTTTTGAGCATCAGATTGTTGACAGAAAAGCACTGAATCATTGGTTTAAAGGGAGAAGCATTCCAGCAAGTAGAGAAAATATTGACCGTGTACTTGAAGAAGTTGGTGAATTGAATACAGGTGGCTTGGCACTTAAATGTTATGGGCTCAGCTTATCGGACTGCTACTGGATTTGCCCAAAAGGTTCTGACCTTGACTTTGATAAAATTAATTTCTTTGAAAATGACTTTTCCAAGGATATGGGTGAAATTTTGTTTGGCAAACAGCTGGACAGTTTCAGCTTAGTATCTCCCGATAATACATCTGATGGCTGGTTGAAAAAGAAATGGATTATCTTAAATGAAGATAGATACCTCCTAAAAGGAGCCAGCGGTGTGTTTAGGCAAGAACCGTTTAATGAGAAAATAGCAGGAATGGTGATGGAAAAACTTCGTTTGCTACATGTGGAATATGAAGTGATTTTTGAGGACGGAATGCCATACAGCCTGTGTAAAAACTTTCTCTCAAAGGATACAGAGCTAGTGTCTGCATGGAGCGTGTACAGTCATTTCAAGAAACCAAATCACCTTTCTGCATATGAACATTTAATAGAATCCTACGAAAAAATAGGGATTACGAATGCAGTTGAAAACATAGAAAAACTTCTGGTAACAGATTTCTTGATTGCTAACACTGACAGACACATGAACAACTTTGGCATTGTGAGAAACAGTAATACTCTTGAAGTATTGGGGGCGGCACCTATCTTTGATAGCGGTACCTCTCTGTTTATGTCAATGCCAACCAAGGTAGAAGTTGATGATATAGAAAGCAAACCGTTTGCCAAGACCCATGAAAAACAGATAAAGCTAGCCAGTGATTTGCAGAAATTTGACGTTGAAAGTGTCCTTGAACTTAGAGAAGGAATCAGAACCAACCTTTCTCAAAATCCTTTTATGGATGAGGAAAGAATTGAATTTGTCATTAAGAACTTTGATGGAAGAGTGCGGCTGTTGCTAGAACTAATGCAGGAACAGCGGCAGATGCAATCCCACAAAATGATATGAAGAACATAAAAAGCTAACTGGCACATCGCATTATGCGGTGTGCTTTTTGTATTTTGAAAGGAGTATCCAATGAAAAAAGCAACCTTAACCATTACTTTTGAAAAGGAAAAACTGGATGCACTCACTTACTATATGGAGAAAAAGGATGTGAAATTGCAAGCAGAACTTTCCGATACCATCCAAAAGCTCTATGAAAAGTATGTGCCACAGCCAACACGAGAGTATATAGAAGATAAGCTGCAGTGTGAAAATATGCCGAGTAAGCCTAAAAAGATGGAAACAGGCAGGAGTAATGCTTCTCAAACAGTAAATGGCAATTCATAAGAAGGTGATATTCACTGTTGTTGCCCATTGTGTGCCCTTGTGTGCCACTTTTGTTCCAAGGAAGGGTAGTAACACCATAATAAGAAAATGGGGGCGAATTTAGAAAGGTGTGGGGAAAATGTGAAATGCGATGAAAACAGAACTCAAATCACCACACAACATCACAAATCTTAAGTGAACCCACCTATTGATTTAGGTGCGGGATAAAGAGAGGTGGTCGCAAGCGACCGCCTCTCTGTCACAAAGCTCGGCAGTGCCGAGCTTTTCTAGCATTATCATTAGGTGGTCAGAAAACAGAGTTTGTCACGCTTAGGTGGTCAGCAATCAATGAGAAGACCGTTGTTATGGCATTTACAAGGTGCTCAGAAAGGTGGTTTTGATGATAAGGAGTGATATTTTGAAAGAACCACAAAACAAGAATAAGAAAAGAACAGCGGTTTGGCTGTATCCAGAAACATTTGAAAAAATGGATCTTTTATTGAAAGAGGATAATTGCAATAACCGCAGTGAGTTTATTGAAAAAGCATTGACTTTTTATATGGGATATTTAGTCAGTAATCAGAGTACAGATTATCTTTCTAAAATTCTGCTTGGAGCAATTCAAGCTACACTTAGAGAAACTGAAAATCGTCAATCAGCAAATCTCTTTCGCTTGTCAGTAGAGATGAGTATGATGATGAATATTCTTGCCGCCGGACTTGAAATCAGTGATGAAGATTTGAGAAAACTTCGTGGCAGATGTGTTGCCGAAGTAAAAAGAAATAAAGGCAGGATTAATATGGAGGATGCAGTAAAGTATCAAATGGGTATCGAGGAATAAGAAAGAAGGGAGATTTTTATGCCAAGGATAATTTTTAAATGTCCCTATCTAAAAGGCAGTAATAACACAGCACATTTATCCAATCTTGTAAAATACATTGCAACAAGAGATGGTGTGCAAAAGTTTAGCGCCGAAAATAAAAATCTCCCTTCCACAAAAAAGCAGGTAGAGCTTATCAAAAATATCTTGAAGGAGTTTCCCGACAGTAAAAATTTATTTGAGTATGAAGATTATATTCAAAACAAAACAATTGAAAATGCCTCTGACTTTATTTCCATAGCATTAGAACACAACCTTGATATAACAGCGAAGAAAGAAAACTATGTGGGCTACATTGCAAATCGTCCAAGAGTAGAAAAAATATCTTCCCATGGTTTATTTACAAACGGAACAGATAAAATAGTTCTCTTAAAGGTTGCAGAAGATGTTGCTAATAATGAGGGGAATGTTTGGACACCGATTATCTCGTTAAGAAGAGAGGATGCTGTAAGCACAGGATTTGATAACGTAGAAAAGTGGAAAGACTTTCTTGAATCCTACGCACCAACCATTGCTGAAAATTTAAAAATACCGATAGAACACTTTAAATGGTATGCAGCTTTTCATAATGAGAGCCACCACCCACATATTCACATGATTTGTTACTCCACAGATATTCGCAGAGGATATCTCACCAAGGATGGTATCAAAAATATAAAGTCCGGATTGGTGTCGAATATTTTTCATAATGAGATGAAAGAAATCTATGCCGAGCAAAGTCACAGAAGAGATGCTTTAAAAGCAGAAAGCAAGAAAATATTTCTTCATCTGATTGCAAAAATGAAAACTGGCAATGTTCAAAATCCAAAGTTGGAGTTGTTACTCCTTGAACTTGCTGAAAAGCTAAAGCTTAAGAAAGGCAGACGAGTCTATGGCTACTTATCTCCAAAGTTGAAAAATATCGTGGACAGTATTGTAGATGAATTAGCAAAAGAAAAAACAGTCTTAGATGCGTATAACCTGTGGTATGAAATGAGAAATGAGGTGCTTAAAAGCTATTCTGATAAGCTTACTGACCCTATACCGCTTTCTAAGCAAAAGGAATTTAAGTCAATCAAGAATTTTATTATTGCAGAGGCAGATAAACTCTCTAAAAATGAAATCGGCTTATCAGAACTTGAAGATATTAAAGTTGATGGAGAAGAATATGAAAATACCTCAACTGAATATTTCGTAGATAAAAATTCTGAAGAACTAAATGAAATGTCTGATTTTATAATGGATGAAACAGAAGATGACTGTATAGAAGAACCTTTTACACCACACATAAAATGGTCTGAAGATTATAAAAAGGCGCGAAAGTTTTTGTTCGGTACAGAAAATGAAGAACCCGACTTTGAACAAGCAATGGAGCTTTTGAAATTAAAATCAGAAAAAGGCAATGTGCTTGCCGTATTTGATATAGGACGAATGTATGCAGACGGTCTTGGTGTAGAAATAAATGCAGAACAGGCACAGGATTACTATGCAAAGGCTCTGGAAGGCTTTCTTATTGTTGAGAACAAAAAGCCGTGGAAATACACTCAGTACCGCATCGGTAAAATGTTTGCACAAGGACTTGGTACAGAACAAAATTATGAAGATGCTGTGGATTGGCTTTCAAAATCATCTGCGGAGAAATATAAGTTTGCAGAGTATTCTCTTGGCGGTCTTTATTATCGTGGGCAAGGCGTAGAGCAAAACTATGGAAAAGCCTTTGAACTTTATCTGCGGTCTGCAAAGCAAGGATTTCCTTATGCAGATTTTGAAGCTGCCAAAATGTTTCGTGACGGTATAGGCACAGAAAGAAATGAAAAGCAGAGCAATATTTATTTCAAAAAAGCATTTGTAGGCTTTGAAGATTTAGAAAAACAAAACAGAGATGATAAACTGCAATACCGTCTCGGTTGGATGCTGCAAAATGGAATTGGGAAAGAAAAGGATATTGACAGAGCAAAAGAGTATTTCCAAAAGTCCGCAAAAGTTGGAAATACATTTGCTTGCTATTCTCTTGCAAAAATCATCATTGCAGAGGAAAATCCGGCAGAGGAAGAAATAAAATCAGCAATTGAATATTTAAAAACTGCATCTGATAGTGGTAACCCATTTGCACAGTATGCTCTTGCTAAACTTTATTATGAGGGAAAATATATCGGGCAGGATATATCAAAAGCGGTTGAACTGTTTACATATTCAGCCGAACAGGATAATGAGTGGTCAGCTTACCGACTTGGTAAGATATATTTGACAGAAGACAACTTCAAAGACATTACTTCTGCCACTCGGTGGCTTAAGCAATCCGCAGAAAAAGGCAATCAATTTGCTCAGTACGTTCTCGGAAAACTATATCTTAAAGGTGAAGAAATTCCGAAAGATGTTGAAAAGGCATTGCAGTATCTTACTTCATCAGCGGAACAAGGCAATCAGTTTTCACAGTACATTCTTGGCAAGACATATTTAATTGGCGAAGGGGTGGCAAAGGATAAGGAAACTGCTGTGAAATGGTTTACTTTATCAGCAGAACAAGGTAATGAATATGCAAAGTTTTTTCTTGAAAATATGGATAAATGGCATGAGCCATCATTAGGTTTTGCAGTTTCAAGGTTATTTCATCATATGAGCCGAATTTTGGAGGACAACATTTCAAAGCCCAAATCTCCTGTCAGTCTTACGGTAGACAGTAAGTTGCTGCGTAAGTTAAAGCAAAAGAAAATGACGCAAGGCCATAAGCAAGATGACCATGAGCAGAATATGAGTTTGTAAATCGGCAGTCTTTCAATCGAAAGGCTGCTTTTTTTACCCTTAAAACTATAGAAAGGATTTTTATTATGAAAAACAAGCAGAAAAATACTTATTCTAGTTCCAATGCACTTGAAAAACAGAATCAAAAACCAAACATGAAAGGCTATCACGTTAAAAGGATAGCCTTTCATCGTAAAGTTGGTAAAAAATCATAAGGAGGTCTTTTATGGGTAAATACATTTATTTTACTGAGGAAGAAAAACGGCAAGCAAATAACGTTGACCTTGAATATTTTCTACGTCAACAAGGTGAAACATTGATTCCATCCGGTAGAGAGAAAAGGTTAAAAAGTGACCACAGCATTACTGTTCGAGACAATGAATGGTACGATCATGCAACGGAAAAAGGCGGTCTTGCTATCGATTTTGTGCAAAACTTTTACGGCTTATCTTTTCCCGATGCTGTAACCATGCTTCTTGGTGATGAGATGGGTAAAGTTTATCATTGTGCTGAAAAGAAAGAAGAAATTAAAAAGCCATTTAAACTGCCACCACATAGTAAGGACATGCGGAGAACTTTTGCCTATCTCATTAAGCACAGATGTATTGACAAAGATGTAGTTAGTTTTTTCGCCAAAGAAAAGTTACTGTATGAAAGCTATGAAAAGTCTAATGACGGAACAAAAGAATATCACAATGCAATTTTTGTAGGATTAGATGAAAACGGTGTGGCTCGTCATGCTCATAAGCGTGGAATCTATACTAATGGTAAAGGTTTCAAAGGGAATATTGATAGCAGTGATCCTTGTTACAGTTTCCATTTGCGTGGAACAAGTGACAGGCTCTATGTGTTTGAAGCACCCATAGATATGCTGTCTTTTATCAGCCTACATAAAGATAACAATTGGAAACAGCACAGTTATGTTGCCCTCTGTGGACTTTCGGAACAGTCAATGCTTAAGCAGTTGGAGATTAACTCTCAAATGAATAAAGTGGTTATGTGTTTGGACAATGACAAAGCCGGCATTAATGCGTGTGAGAAATTCAAAAATTTGTTATACGAACAAGGTATAGTTGCTTCTCGTCTATCCCCTGCGATGAAAGATTTTAACGAAGATTTACAAGAGGGAGTAAAAGAGCAGACACAATGTTATGAAATGAAGATGGAATAAAAATACGCAGAGGGTTAAAACTCTCTGCTTAGAAAAACATTTATTTACTTACGGTGGGGTAAGTGATGCTAGGGAATTTCACATTATCCATCTTACAGCCAGATTACCCAGTCACCGTAATCATACGTTCCGCTCCCATGATGCAGCGTTCCCTCAGCTTTAAGCTTACGAAAAGCATCTCTCATACGTATAATAATTTCAGATCCAATGTCCAGTGTATGATGTGCAGGAAACACCTTTTTAACCGAAAGATCAGAAATCTTTTCAAGAGAACAAAGATAGGCTTCGGGGTCTGTGGACGGATAGTAAGCAAACAAGGTATCCTTATAAACTAAATCTCCTGTAAAGAGATAGCCTTGTTCTGCCTCATAAAAACACATATGTCCAGGTGAATGTCCAGGAGTGTGAATGATTTCAATGCTTCTGCCTCCGAGGTCTATCACCTCGCTCCCGTACAATATTTTTGTGGGCATACCCTGAAAGAACTCATAAGTACTCACGTCATATCCTTCGGGTGGGTCGCAACGATCTAATAACATTTCACGTACAGTGTCCATGGAAAGAGGAAAGCCACCGTTTAGCCAGTCAAGTTCCTCTTCGTGGGCATAAAAACTTGGAAAATATTTATGCCCACCGATATGATCCCAATGTATATGCGTTGCAATTGCGGTTACAGGCTTATTGGTCAATTTTTTTACTTCATCATAAATATTGCAAATACCAAGCCCTGTGTCAATGAGCAAACTACGTTCTATGCCGTTTAGTAAATAACAGTGTGTTTCCTCCCAGTGACGGTATTCGCTGATTATGTATGTATTGTTATCAATTTTATCTATTGAAAACCAGTCTCTCATAATAGCCACTCTTCTTTCTGCTTTAATTTTAAATGCGTAAAATGTAAATCCAACTTATCCACTTGAAAAAAATCTAGCTAAAAGCGAATCAAGATTTTTTTTACTAAACCGATTGTATTACAGTCTGTTTTTTATAATTATACTATTTAAAAATCTAAAAAGAAAGGACCATCCCATGAACGAACAACTTATAATCCTAATATCATCAGCCGCCTTTATGCTCCTTGTCTTAGGCGGTCTTTCTTTAATTGCACACTTCTATACCCTCAACGGAATCAAATCCAAAACCGTTGGTGATGGTCAGCACGGTGTGGCAAGGTTTGCAACTAAAAAAGAAATACCTCAAATTTATCATCCTGTAACCTTTCAAGTTGCTGATTGGAGAAAAGGCGAAAATCTTCCAATGGAGCAAGGCTTGGTTATCGGATCAACAGGAAGAAAAGGAACTGTCACTGCACTTGTAGACACAGATGATGTACACTGCTTGATGATTGGTGCAGCCGGTGTGGGTAAAACCGCATTCTTTCTCTATCCCAATTTGGAGTATGCCTGTGCCAGCGGTATGAGTTTTATAACTACTGATACCAAAGGTGACTTAGCAAGAAATTACGGGACTATCGCAAAAGAAAACTATGGCTATAATATTGCTGTCATTGATCTGCGTAACCCAACGAGAAGTGATGGAAACAACTTATTGCATCTTGTAAATAAGTATATGGACATATATCATGCTGATAATAAAAAATTTTATGCTAAAGCAAAAGCTGAAAAGTATGCAAAGATTATTGCAAAAACAATTGTATCTCCCGATGGGAATAATGCCGGAATGGGACAAAATGCATTTTTCTATGATGCAGCAGAGGGACTTTTGACAGCGGTGATATTGCTCATTGCAGAATACTTACCGCCAACTGAAATTGATGGACAATTAGTAGATAAAAGGCATATTGTTTCTGTGTTCAAAATGGTGCAAGACCTAATGGCACCAAGTCAAGTGAAAGGAAAAAGTCAGTTTCAACTATTAATGGATAAGCTGCCATCAACCCATAAAGCAAAGTGGTTTGCAGGGGCTGCTATTAACTCTGCAGAACAAGCAATGGCATCTGTTCTCTCCACTGTACTTTCAAAGCTCAATGCTTTTTTGGATACAGAGATGGAGCAGATTCTTTGTTTTCATTCTTCTATCGATGCCGAAACTTTCTGTAAAGAAAAGTCGGCAATCTTTCTTATACTTCCAGAGGAAGACAATACAAAATATTTTATGGTGTCATTATTTCTACAGCAGTTCTATCGTGAAATGCTTATGGTGGCGGATGAACACGGTGGCAAACTTCCAAACCGTGTGATGATTTATGCCGATGAGATTGGAACTATTCCCAAAATTGAGTCATTTGAAATGATGCTGTCCGCAGGACGCTCCCGAAGAATTTCTGTTGTTCCTATCATCCAATCTTTTGCACAGCTTGATAAGAATTATGGTAAAGAAGGCTCTGAGATCATCACAGATAACTGCCAACTGACGATATTCGGGGGATTTGCTCCTAACTCTGAAACAGCACAGGTACTTTCTAAATCTTTGGGCAACAGAACGGTAATGAGTGGCAGTATCAGCCGTGGTAAAAACGATCCTTCACAATCATTACAGATGATAGAACGCCCGCTTTTAACTGCGGATGAACTGAAATCATTGCCGAAGGGTAGCTTTGTGGTGATGAAGACAGGTGCTCATCCCATGAAAACTAAGCTGAAATTATTTTTAGACTGGGGCATTACTTTTGAAAAATCGTATCAAATGGAGGAAAAATCTCATCGCAAGGTTTATTATGCAGATAAATATGAGTTGGAACAAAATATTCTAAAGGAAATGGCGGCTGTTGAATTAGCAGACGAAACAGATGATAACCAACATAGAAAAAAAGGAGGTAAGCGGCATAACCATATTGCAGAAGATGAAATTAATCCGAGGCGGAAAGTACTCAGAACATAAGGAGGGGAATCTTTGAGCTTATTTGGAAATTTATATCAAGAAGAACTGCCTTCACGAGCTAAATCAGTGTATATGTATCTGAAAGACCGCAGTAACGCAGATGACCAATGCTGGCCTTCCATCAAAACGATTGCAAAGGATACTTCTATGTCGGTGAGTACTGTGAAAAGAGCCATAGAGGACTTAGTCCGCTATGGTCTGCTTACGAAGCAATTTAGATATCGTGAGAATGGCAGTCATACATCTAATCTATATCTTTTAAAAAAATAAGCGGTTAATCATCAAAAAGGCATTGTTTCCGCTAAGGGCATACTATGCCTTTTTGTATACAGAAAACCACGCGTTGGACGCGTGGTTCCGTAAATATTATATATTTGAATATGTCATAAACACTCCTTCTGTTAAGATAGAATTGCGGCCTGTCAACTGCAATTTAGATAACAGAAGGAGGACATTCAAATGGGTTTGAATGATATAAATAGTTTATCGCATTCAAAATGGAATTGCAAATACCATGTTGTTTTTGCACCTAAATATAGAAGATTAGTATTTTATGGAGAGAAAAAAGTAGCCATAGGGAAAATACTGCGTCAATTGTGTGAATGGAAGGGTGTAAAGATTATTGAAGCCGAAGTATGTGTAGACCATATACATATGCTTGTAGAGATACCACCTAAATATTCAATATCAAAGTTTATGGGATATCTCAAAGGTAAAAGTAGCACAATGCTCTATGAGCAATTCGGCGAACTAAAATATAAATACAGAAACCGGGAGTTTTGGTGCAAAGGATATTATGTAGATACAGTTGGAAAAAATGAGAGCCGAATTGCGGAGTATATTAAAGGGCAACTTGCTGAGGATAGAATGGGAGAACAGTTAACGATGAGCGAAGTGGGTGCTTTTAAGAAAAAGAAGAAGTAAGTAATGAGCTACGCAACTGACAGGCCGGATTACACGTTTGACGTGTAGGCGAGGAGCAGAGGGCTATGCCCGTAAAATGAAAACCACGCGTTAGACGCGTGGATGGTTTTTTTGTGGTCTGAGGTGGAGTTCATGATGGACTGGCAAGAAGGAATCACTTGAAGAATAAATCTAACAGCACAGAAAGAACAAATTAGTAAGAGTATATCTAGAGGAGTTTAGTATCTATGCATGAACTTGATTTGAGAATAGGAGAAAGTACTTACTAAAAAAAAGTCAATAAAACAATAAAGGATATCAAAGGTATATGTAATTATGTCAAGGGGAAATGACAAGCAAATAGAGGAAAAGTAGAAAAAGATGTAATAATAATGAGTGAATAGTGGGTAGTAACACCTCACTATTCACTCATTATATTTTTGACCTAAGTTGAGAATATTCGTGCTTAAACGTATCTTACGCAGTTGTTGGAAAAAGATTTTTTATAGTAGTTGAAATAACGTTTATCATGAGATCGGAACTTTCAGGAGAATCATAACGAAGCAACGAACCGGCACCTGAAAATATAAATTTTAATTTTAGTTCATTTTCAACTGTTGCGGGTATGTCAGTATTTTCTAGAACCTTGGCTGCCAAGGCATTACAAAAATAAAACTGAGCACTTTGGTTAAATGATATATTGTCTTTTGAAAAAAACGGATCACTTTCAAAGACTGGATTATTAAAAGAACCAATAACTAAATTTCTTGAAAATTCATTAGGGTTTGTCAAAAAGAGATTTAAGAAATCAATTCGGTCGACAAGTTCTTTGAAATGTTCTTTAAGAGCATGTTGATATAAATCGTAGATATCAGAATAGTGCAAGTAAAAAGTACCTTTATTGATTTCTGCTTTTTTCGCCAATTCTGATACAGTAATTTTATTAACGCCCTTTTTATGGAGCAGCTCTATTAAGGCGTTATAGATTGCACGCCTTGTCTTAATAATTCTTAAATCGATTTTTGATGCATCATCACTGGTTGAATTGAAAATTTTTTTTGAGTTTATCATTGCTAAATCACACTCCGTATATGGTTAAAAAAATAATAGACAGATTTTAAATAAAGTTGATTAATAAACAAATTATAATAATTGATTATTGAATAATCAACAAATGTTCAATAAAATAATATCATCAAAGATGTTAAATGTCAAATGAGTGTTCCTATTAGATTGATTAAAAGAATAATATCATTTCATTGCCAGTTGAGTTAGGCAATTGATAAGAGGTAGTAAAAGATATTGCTTGTAAATTAAAGTTTGAACTGGTCTTGATAATAAAGAAACTGGTTCCTTAAGAAAGGAAGAAAAAGTATATGAAAACAAAGCATTGGACTGACATTAAGTTCAGCAAGGATATTTTAACAGATGCTTTAACAAAGCACATTCTTGGGCTCACACAATATGGTATGGCTGACTTTGCAGAAGTAATGGAAGTTATTAGTCAAGTTAAAAAAGGTGATGAAGAGTCGTGGATTAATACTTGGAGTAGTATGGCACAGAAACTCAAAAGCAGGGCTGAATTAGCTGAGAAAAAATCTCAAAAGGTTACAGCTTCTACTGCTTATCTTAGAGCTTCAACTTATTTTCGTGTAGCTACAATGTATTTCGGAAAAATAGATGATCCGCGTATGAAGAATTGTACTATTGAAAGTCACAATTGTTATGAAAAATATCTTGGATTATCGGAATATCCGGGAAAATATGTTGAAATTCCTTATGAGAACACTTATCTTCCGGGACATTATTATCATTCACCTTTTGCAAAAGAAAAAGCACCTTTACTTATAATCACGCCTGGTCGAGACACTTGGGCAGAGGATACTCGCTGGGTTTACGATGGTGCAATTAAAAGAGGTATCAATTGTTTGATATATGATGGACCAGGCCAGGGATTTGCATTAAGACTTGGTGGACTTCCTTTTAGACCGGACTGGGAAAATGTCATGAAACCGGTAGTTGATTTTGCATTAACTTTGCCGGGGGTGGATAGAAATAGGATTGGGCTTATGGGACTTAGTTTTGGAGGATTTCTAATTCCGAGAGCAGTGGCTTTTGAAAAAAGAGTTAAGTTGTGCATTGTTGATCCTGGAAATATTAACTGGGGCGGAGCATTTGCAGAGAGACTACAGGTGATTAAGAGAACACCAAAATTTTTACGTCCATCATTTATGAATTTTATGTTACAGGATTATGCATGGAAACAGGGTGTCTCTGAAGATGAAGTGATTGAAGAGTTAAAGAAATATGATAACACATCTATTCTTGATAAAATTACATGCAGAATGCTTGTAATGGATGGGACAAAAGAACCCATGTTTGGGGAGGCAAAGAAGTTTTACGATGCTCTAAAGTGCCCCAAAGATTATATGCTATTCGATGAAGATACTACGGCGCAAGCTCACTGTCAAATGGGGAGCTATGCGACAGGTACAGAATATTTATTTGATTGGATTAGCGATAATTTATAAAAACAATTAATCGCTTACTTGACTAAATTGCTAAAGAGGTAAGAGTAAGGGCTAATGGATAAGATCTATTAGTCCTTGTTAATTGAAATGGCTGAATGAGAGAAAGGAAGAGGAAGAGTTTATGGAAAATATTATTTTTTGTTTTTCGGGTACTGGGAATAGCCTTGCAGTTGCACGAGATATAGCTAATCACATTGGAAACACAAAAATTGTATTGATTGCAGATTTGATGAATGAAGAGTTTATTGATTTACCATATGAAAGCATTGGGATTATTTGCCCCGCTTACTTTAGCAGTTTGCCACCCATCATTGAGCAATTTGTAAAGAAACTTAATTTTAGTGATGCAGGTTATGTTTATGCTGTAATAACTGCAGGTGCTCTTCATGGAAATTCTTTTAATAGGTTAAGTAGCATTATAGCAGAGCGTGGTGGATGTTTGAATGCAGGATACCCTATGCAGATGCCTGGAAACTACATTGCTATGTACGGCGCATGGCCAGTTTGGCTTCAAAGTTATCTACTAAAGAAAGCGAAAAAAAAATCCTTAAAAATTAGCCATAGCATTAAAGCAAAGATTTCTAATCGAGCAGTAGTTAAAAGAAATAAAGAACCAAAATCTCTCATCGAAAAAATGGATAATTATGAGAAATTGGCACTTGAATACAGCGTGACTGACAAATGTATAGGTTGTGAAACATGTGTAAAGTTATGTCCTATGAATAATATTAGAATGAATGCTAATAAGCCGATATTTGGAGAAACTTGTGCGCGATGTATGGCTTGTATTCAGTGGTGCCCTACAAAGGCAATTGAATATAAAAATTCAACAAATAGAAAGCATTATACAAATCCTGATATAAAGGCTATTGATTTATTCTCCAAAACAAAAAGTGAGATTTTGAGTAAAGAAACATAATATTTACGAATTAGTAATAACGGTAGTCTATTTAATTAGAAAGTTGAATTGTAGGAAGGACATAATAAAAATTTAAAGGAGTGCAAATAATGAACTACATTGCGGTTGTTTTAAGAAAGATTTCAGATAATTTAAGAAAAATGCCGGATATCCTGAAAAAACATAAAAAAGTAATTATTCCTTTAGTAGTGGTTCTCATTGCTATAACTGCTTTATTTAATATAGCTTCGAAGTCGGAAGATATAAATAATTCTGACTTGAGCGAAACAAAAGATGTATCTGAAAAGGTTAATGTAGAAACATTAAGGGTTAGTAAGGACACGCTAACGGATACAGCTAATTATTCGGGTGTAATTGTACCAAGTTCTACGGTTAATGTACTAAGCACCATAAGCGGAGATGTGAATAAGAAATATTATGAAGTAGGTGAGCGTGTTAACAAAGAAAGTGTTTTGTTTGACATGGATACGGAGGATATTCTAGATAGTGTAAATATTGCTGAAGTAACAGCTGCCAATGCAAAAAATGCAGTTGAAAAAGCAAAAATAGCGTTGAATAACGCTTCTCACGATTACGACGTAAATGCTCAATTATTTGATGCAGGAGTTATAGCTAAAAACACTTTTGATAACATTAAAACTACATATGAACTTGCCAAATTGAGTCTGCAAGATGCTGAAAATGCATATAAAGTGGCTGAAACTCAGTTAAGTATGAACCGTAAAACACTGCAAGATGCTTCAGTAAAAAGTCCAATAAAAGGTGTTGTCCTAGAATCTAATGTCAATGAAAATGCTTTCCTTTCGGCGGGAACGATAGCTTATGTAATCATAAATTTAGATGTTATTAATATTGAAGTAAATGTAACTGAAGATATTATAAATACAATTAGATTAGGCGACTCTGTAGATGTTAAGATTGCATCTGTTTCAGAAGAATATTTTAAGGGGAATGTTATAAATATTTCTCCGGGTGCAAATTCTGATGGGACTTTTAAAGTTAAAATTGAAGTTTTAAATAGTGACAATCTTCTTAAGAGTGGCATGTTCGCAGAAGTTGATTTCGTGAAAAATTATCTTGAAAATGTACTTACCGTGCCGGTGAATTCGGTTTTATCGGAAAATGGTCAAAATTATGTTTATATAGTTGAAGATGGGATTGCTAAAAAAATGGCAGTAAAGTTGGGATTTGACCATGGCGATAATATTGAGATATTAGACGGACTTAGTGAAAATATGCTTGTTGTTACAAAAGGGCAACAATATGTCAGCGATGGTTTAGCTGTTGTAGATGTTACTGAAGTGAACCAATAATTGAATTTAAACAAAAGAGAACAATAACAATGGAAGCATTAATGATCTAAAGTCTTTTAAATATATTACAGAGGAGTGAATTATAACATGACTAAAATTTCAATTAAACGGCCTGTTACGACGATGATGATACTCATCGTTGTAATTTTGGCCGGTTTTCTAGGATATAAACTAATGCCTTTAGCATTCATGCCTACCACTGATACGGCAATTGCAGTTGTAAGTACAACATATACTGGTGCAGGTCCTGAAGAGATGGAAAAACTAATTACAAAACCAATAGAAGAGTCAGTTGGAGTACTAGCTGGCATTGATACTATGAGTTCAACATCGGCGGCGGGTTCTTCTATTATTACAATACAATTTGTTGATGGAACAGATATTGATCAAGCTGTAATTGATCTTAGGGAAAAGGTAGATTTAGTTAAACAATCTTTACCAACGGATGCAGATGAGCCAACGATATCAAAGGTAGATACAAATACAGAAACGCTTTCAGTTGGTGTCACTAGTGATATATTGGATGTCAACAGCTTATATGATATGCTTGACCAAAATATTACCGAAAAATTTGAGAGAATTGAAGGTGTTTCTTCAGTAGATATTATAGGTGGAGAAGAAGATGAAGTGCAGATTACCATTGATTCTAGAAAATTAGAGGGGTATGGCATTTCAGTTGCACAAGTTCGTCAAGCGCTTATTGCAGAAAATCAAAACATTCCATCAGGTACCGTATCATACGGAGATACAGATCTGCAGTTAAGGGCAGTAGGTGAATTTAAATCTATTGATGACATAAAAAACATACCTATATTAACTAATAATGGGAATTCTATATACATTAGCGATATAGCACAGGTAAAACTGTCAACTAAAGACAAGTCTACAATGTCAGTAATAGACGGCAAAGAAGGAATTTTATTATCAATAGCAAAAGCATCAGATGCCAATGTTGTAACTGTTAGTGATGAGGTTATAAAAGAAATTAATGAAATAATTAAAGCCTATCCTGAGCTTCAAATAAAATTACTTACAAATACTTCAGAGTACATAAAAACATCTGTTAATAATGTGCTTCAGACCGCGTATACAAGCACAATTATTGCTGTTATAATACTTCTTCTTTTTCTTGGCAATTTTAGAACGTCGCTTATAATAGGTGTTTCTATTCCAACCTCAATTTTAATAACATTTGGATTGATGTATATATCAGGTTTAACGATGAACACAATTTCTATGGGTGCTATTGTAATTGGTATTGGTATGCTGGTTGATAGCTCAGTCGTTGTAATAGAGAACATCTCAAAACATTTTGAACTTGGTAAGACACCTAAACAAGCAGCGTACGATGGGACACGAGAAGTTGGTATGGCAATTTTTGCTTCCACATTGACTACAGTTGGATGTTTTCTCCCTTTGGCATTTATTTCAGGTGCAATTGGTCAAGTATTAAAAACTATTTCTTTAACTATATGCTATTCTCTTTCTGCGTCATTAATAATAGCCCTAACATTTGTCCCTATGGCTAGTTCAAAACTTTTAAGGAAAGGTACCGACGAAGATAAAAGGAATACTTTCTCCAAGATACAGGAAGTATGGGTAAAAGGGATTAACAAACTTGATACGGGATATAGAGCACTAATTGAAATTTGTTTAAAAAATAGAATAAAAACAACAGCTGTAATAATAGGAGTATTTATACTATCATTAACCATTGTTCCTGGTATGGGAATGGAGCTATCTCCAGGAAGTGACCAAGGAACTGTAAAAGTAACTGTAGAGATGCCAAGTGGTACAAAATACGTTGAAACAGAAGCAATGGTCTTAGATGTAATAAATAAAATAGGTACAATTCCAGAAGCAGAAAATTCCTATACACAAATTGGAGGGAGTGTCTTAGGGCAGAATTCTGATCCGACAATTTATTTCAATCTTTGTGATAAACAGCAACGTGAAAGAACTACTGATGAAATCATAGATGACATTAAAGGGAAAATTTCAGGTATAGCTGGAGCAAAAATTAAAGTTGAAATGGGTGAAAATGCGAATACAATGGCCGGAGGTAACTATGATTTAAATCTTAATATTACTGGTTCCGATTTAGATACACTTGAGCAAATTGTTGGAGAATTAACAGATCAATTTGCTGAGATACCTGGAGCTATTGAATTTGAAACCTCACAAGATGAAGCGCTTCCAGAAGGAAATATTATTCTTAACAGAAGTAAGGCTGCTAAATATGGTATTACAACAAGTGATGTTGCTAGTGCTGTAAATATGGTTACATCTGGTGTAGTGGCTTCTCAGTATAATATTGATGATACAGAAGTAGATATAAGAATTAAATATGCGGATGAAAAAACGGAGCGTATCAATGATTTAACCAATGTTATGTTGACTACAAATCAGGGAACTAAGATTCCACTTTCAGAAGTAGCAGAAATTTCTACAGATAAAGGTGCTTCAAGCATTACTAGGAGAGATCAACAACGATATATAACGATTTATGGAAAATTTGATGCTGCAATGGACACTGGAACAATTCAAAGTCTTGTAGAAGAAAAGTTAGATGTTTATCAATTTCCAGAAAATTATGGTTATAAATTTACTGGGGAAATGGAAACAATGGGGGATTCACTTGTGGAGATGATTTTAGCACTCATTGTTGCTGTGGTATTGGTTTATGCGATTATGGCATCACAGTTTGAGTCGTTAGTTTATCCGTTTATCATTATGTTTACGATGCCAATGGCAATTACAGGAGGTATATTAGGACTCAAAATAACAGGTAATCCTATTTCGATTATTGCTTTTCTAGGATTTATTATGTTGATAGGTATAGTTGTAAACAATGCGATTGTTTTAATTGATTATGCAAATCAGATGAAAGAGCAACATGGTGTCAGTGCCAACGAAGCGATGTTGATGGCTGGGCCGTCTAGATTGCGTCCTATTTTGATGACAACATTAACAAGTATATTTGGACTCTTACCAATGGCTATTTCAACTGCTTCTGGTACAGAAACACAAAAACCAATTGCAATTACAGTGATGTTTGGCTTAACGCTTTCTCTATTTATTACACTTATATACATTCCTGTTTTATATTCTTTTGTAGATCAGGTTCTTGCAAAATTTAAAAAGTCGTCACAAACAGAATCTGTGGAGGTCTTCTGATTTTAAGTAAATCAACTGGAGAATGCCAGCCAGCTTGCTACAGCACCTCTGGGTGCGAAATGGATACATAAAAGTGACCATGGAAGTGGCAAAGCAGAGTATATCAAGAAGAACTGCCTTTATAGGTAAATACAGGGTATATATGTATTTGAATATCGCAGTAACTCAGAGGGAGAATGTAGGCTTTTAATTAAAACTATTGCAAAGGACACTTCTATGTCGGTGAGTACTGTGAAAAGAGCCATAGATGACTTAGCCCGTTATGGTCTGCTTACGAACGAATTTAGATGTCGTGAGAATGGCAGTCATACGTCTAATCTATATCTTTAAAAAAAATAACCGGTTAATCATCCAAAAGGCATAGTTTCCGCTAAGGGTATACTATGCCTTTTCTGTGGTCTGAGGTGGAGTTCATGGTGAACTACCAAGAAGGTATCACCCTAAGATAGATTTAATATCAGAGAAAAAAATAATTTTAGACAGCTTAAGGAGCTAACAAATTTGATATTTATTATAAATTTGGATAATTCTTATAAATTTTCACATGGTTCGACAATGTTTTTAGATAAAATAACTTATATTTATATCATAAACTGTATGAAAAAGTTGTCAAATCATATATGAATGTGGAGGACATGTATATGATAAAACATTATGGTATTGAAGTATTAATATGTATTGAGAGCAGATAGTCAAAATTCAATTGACTTTGTCTGCTCTTTTTTTATATTTCAAATAACAAAGGTGTTAGCTGTGTTAATTATAAAATTAATTTTTAAATATAACCATTTAGGTGACAAAAAAATAAGGGGATTGGCACAGCAGCGTAAGGAACTCTTTATCTTTTGCAGAGGTTGCTGTGTAGGTGAGGGTGGTGTATATGAAGTACTGCGGTATAAGACAGCGCTTGAATATACATTCAATAAACTATCGATTGAAGTTGCATCTGCACAAAATACATAAACGTAGCCATAAAAGACGAACCAGCAGTAAAGAAAATAGAAAATATAAATTAAATTTAAGCAATGAAGTAGAACCACAGTGTTTTATGACTTCGGATATTAGTGCCAAATTTATTCCAACAAGGAATAAGTTTGGCTTTTTTATTTTTACAGATAGTTTAGGGTTTGTTGGCTGTCGTTCCCCTCCGTTTTTTTGAACTTTGATTATTTTTCAAAATTCAGAAAGCGGAGGAAAAGTAAATGACTGTAAACAGAAGAATACCAAATTATAAAAAGATGTATCCAAGTGCAAGTGATGAAGTTATTAAGGTTTTAAAACAAGGAGCAAGAAAAGCAATTTACCAAGAGTATGATTTGAAGGCTGAAACTTTTGTATTAGATGATGAAAAGGAAAAAGCCTATTTTGTTCCAAGCAGAGAAGATTCATTAGAACGTTTGATTGAAGCAGATATGCAGTTCTGTGACGAAAAAATTGATGTGGAGGAAACAGCTGTCAAAGAAGTTATGATTGAGAAACTTCTAGACAGCTTAAAGTTTCTTGCGCAGGAAGAGAAGGAACTTATAAATGCTCTTTTTTACGAAGAAAGAAGTGAGCGTGAATATGCAGAACAGTTAGGTGTTTACCACAATGCGGTACATAAGAGAAAGAACCGTATTATTAAAAAGCTGAAAGTTTTAATGACAAAATAAAAGTTCAGGGTGTGCAGCCTCCTCACTTAACGTTGAAGTAAGTGAGGGGGTATTTTTATCCTCTTAAAGTACTTTGAAAATTAAATATCCGATTTCATAAATACATTAGCTGATGAGCCTTAACCGGGAGAGCAACTTTGATAGATGCGCTGTGACCTCCTGTAAAATCAGGACAATCCATGAAAATGGATTTTTTCTTCCGGATTTTATTAATGCGGCCAACATAAGGAGCGAGCGGGTCCGTCTGATCATGAAACAATTTATAGTGGATTGTATTGCCATAACCTTATCAGCCTATAATGATACTTCTGTCCAGCCACAGACTCACGCAATGGGGGCAGCCTGCAGAGATCCTGCAGGAGGTGAGATTCCTATGATGAGAATTAACTACTCTCAGTTTATGTAAATCGCCCTAAACTTTGCGAAAGCAAGGCTGTGTACTTGGGAAGTAGTGTCAAATAAAGTACAGAAATATAAGCTAACTGACTTAATGTCAGAAGCAATGGGGATTACCTATGTTTTATCTGCTTTTGCAGTACAAACGCAGACAGCGGTAATCCCTATTTTTGTGATATTAAGAAAAACTATATAGGAACGGAGGAAATGATATGGATTTAATGAAGATAGGTGCTGAAATTGCCGAAGAACATGAAATGACAATAGAACAATCTCAAAATGAAGTGCACTATAAAATGTCAATTAAGTTTCTTGATATTCTAAAGAGAAAAGGCATTGTTTCTGATGTTGAGTATGCACAAATAGATGAACTAAACCGCCAATCCTTTTCTCCAAGCCTTGCAAAAGTATATGTGTAATAACACTTGCTATTATAAGTTCTTTGGGGTATCGTGTGTTGCTAACAGAAGGCTTACTTCTGGGAAAGGAGGAGAACTAGATGGCGAAAAAGGTCAAAACCATAGAACCTGTAAGGCAGAAGGTTCTGCAAGAATTAAGACCAAAGAAGAGAGTTTGTGCCTACTGCAGAGTCAGCACAGATAGTGCAAAACAGCATACTTCCTATGCTGCTCAGACAAAATATTATAAAGAATACATTGAAAGCCGAGCTGAATGGGAATTTGCAGGTATCTTTGCAGATGAATCAAGTGGCACTAAGGTAAAAAATCGTGATGAATTTCAGAGAATGATAATGGAATGTGAAAAAGGAAACATCGACCTTATCATTACAAAATCCATCACAAGATTTGCGAGAAATACCATAGATAGCATTGAAACAATTAGAAATCTGAAATCCCTTGGGATAGCGGTATACTTTGAAAAAGAGAATATCAATACCATGTCAGAACAGAGTGAGCAGATGCTGACAATCCTAAGTTCAATTGCACAAGGTGAATCGGAAAGCATCTCCACAAATAATCGCTGGGGTATTCAAAAAAGATTTGGGGATGGAAGTTACATACCAAGCTGTGTGGCATATGGTTATACCAAGGATGAAGATGGTGAGCTTATTATCAAAGAAGATGAGGCTGAAATTATCCGAAGAATTTATAATGAATACTTAAGCGGAAAAGGCAGTTATGCAATCGCCCAAGATTTAACTCATGACAATATCCCAACCATCCGAACAGCAGAAAAATGGCATGATGGCGTAGTAAAGGGGATTTTACAAAATCCAATTTATAAGGGAGAATTGCTGCTGCAAAAAACATATACAACAGATGTGCTTCCTTTCACAAAGAAGATAAACCATGGAGAACTACCCATGTACTCCGTGAAAGACAGTCATGAACCTATTATTGCAGAAGAACAGGCAGAAAGAGTTCGGGAAATTTATGAATACCGAAGAATGCAGATGGGCATGGATGACAGCGGTAAATACCAAAACCGCTATGAATTCAGCAGTAAAATCATCTGCAAAGAATGCGGTGGAACATTTCGAAGACAGAAAATGTATATCGGCAAGCCTTACGAGAAAATACAATGGTGCTGTATTACTCATATAGAAAACCGGAAAAAGTGTAGCATGAAAGCAGTAAGAGAGGATATTATCAAAGATGCTTTCCTAACCATGTGGAATAAGCTTGTAAGCAACTACAGTGAAATCCTCTATCCCCTCTTGGAATCCTTAAAAAAATTAAGAGTCAATAAAGAACAGGAAGAGGAAATTCTCAAACTAAACAATAATATATCGGAGTTAATGGAGCAGAGCCATATCCTACAGCGAGTCATGCTAAAAGGATATATGGACTCTGCTGTTTTTATGGAAAAGCAGAATACAATTAACGTTGAAATTGAGGAATACAAGAAAAAGAGAAATGTTTTCCTTGAAAGTAATGGTTATGAAAAAGAGATTGAGGGAACAAAAAGGATACTGCAAATTATAAAATACAACCCGATAATTATGGACGATTATCAAGAAGAACTGTTTATCCATACAGTAGATAAAGTCCTAATCGGTAAAATCGGTGACATTACATTTAGGCTTATTAATAACCTTGAGTTGACAGAATATATAACAAAGAGGTGAACGCAATTATGCAAACATATATGCCAATCGGATACAAAATGGTGGATGGCAAAATACAGATAGATAAAGAAAAATCTAAAACCGTAAAAAGGATTTTCTCGGAATACCTAAATGGAAAATCTTTATTAGCCATAGCAAAGGAATTGAGTGAAAAAGAAGTTCTAAATGCAAATAACAAAACCAAATGGACACACTGCGGTATAGGAAGAATCCTTGAAAATACTAAGTATATGGGGGATGAAGCTTATCCCGAATTGATTGATAAAGTCACCTTCGACAATGTTCAAACCAAGAGAAATCAGAAAAAAAATCAGCTTTGGCGTAAAGCAAACCGCAAGAAAAGTCAAAGCTTGTTTGCAAACGCTTGTGTTATTATAAGCATAACCCAATAAACCCAGTAACAATAAGGTTTTCAAAGGTTATGCTTATTTTATTTCCCCAAATTAAAATAACACTAAGGAGATTACATATTATGAAAACCATAGCAATAGTAAATCAAAAAGGCGGTGTAGGTAAAACTGTTACAGCAGTAAATCTAGCTATTGGACTTGCTAACGAAGGCAAAAGAGTGATTGCTATAGACCTTGATGCACAAGGTAGCTTAACGGTCAGCTTAGGTTATAATGAGCAAGATAAAATGGATACCACCGTTTCTACAGTTCTTGAGAAAATTATTAAGGACAAACCAATCGCACCTAGCGAGGGTATTTTACACCACGAGGAAGGTATCGATCTGCTACCTGCTAACATAGAATTATCTGGACTGGAGGTTACTTTAGTCAACACAATGAGCCGAGAAAGCGTGTTGCGTGAATACCTTAAAGTAATTAATAATGACTATGATGTGGCAGTCATTGATTGCTCTCCGTCATTGGGTATGCTAACCATCAATGCGCTTACCTGTGCAGACGAAGTCATTATTCCTGTACAGGCACAGTATCTTTCCATTAAGGGTATGGAACAGCTTTTTAGAACTATTGGCAGAGTACGAAAGCAGCTTAATCCCAAACTTCAAATTGGTGGTATATTGATTACCATGGTGGATATGAGAACCAATTACACCAAAGATATTATAAATCTTTTGAACGATACTTACGGTAGTAAAATTAAAATTTATGACAGCATTATCCCACTCTCTGTAAGAGCTGCCGAAATCAGTGCTGAGGGTAAGAGCATTTATCTTCATGATCCAAGTGGTAAAGTTGCTATTGCCTACGAGGGACTTGTTAAGGAGGTCGTATAAATGAAAAGTAGTGCAAGTAAAATCAAAATGACTTCCTTCGATGACTTATTTGGGGATAATGAAGAAACTACATCTATTGAAGATACAGCCAACCGTATACAACATATAGAAATATCAAGGCTGTTACCTTTTGCCCATCACCCATTCAAGGTGCTTGATGATGGAAAAATGGAGGAAACCAAGGAAAGCATCGCAAAGTATGGTGTCCTTGTCCCTATCATTGCAAGACCTAAAGCAGATGGAACTTTTGAAATCATTGCAGGGCATAGAAGAAAACGAGCCTGTGAGTTGTTAGAAATTAAAACAATACCTACTATGGTGCGTGATTTAGATGATGAAGAAAGCACCATCATAATGGTAGATAGCAATATCCAAAGAGAAAACCTTTTGTTTTCCGAAAAGGCTTTTGCTTACAAAATGAAGTTAGATGCCATAAAAAGTCAAGGAAAACGAAATGATTTAACTTTAGCACAAGTTGTGCCAAAGTTATCAGCTAGAGAAAAAGTTGCTCAAGATGCTGGTGTGAATAGAATGGAGGTTACACGCTACATTCGCTTAACTGAACTCATTGCTGCCCTCTTAGACATGACAGATGAACGTAAAATTGCTTTTAATACTGCGGTGGAAATTTCCTATCTAACCCAAGAGGAGCAGGAAATACTGCAATCAAAAATAGAAGAATTGATGATTATCCCCTCTATGGCACAGGCTACCAAGCTGAAAAAATACAGCAGTGAGGGCACTATAAACGAAACCGTTATCGACGCTATTCTTTCTGAAACAGCAGATAAGCCTGTAACCGTAACCTTAAAAAGCGAAAAGCTAACCAAGTATTTCCCTAAAAACTACTCTAAAGAGCAAATAGAAGATGTTATTACTACCTTGCTTGAAAAGTGGCACAGTGAGTACAAATAAATAAATATAAATTTGTAATGTCCCCTTGACTGATTTAATTCGGCCAGGGGATTTTTCGTTTTTAGATAAAATCTAGGAGGACTTAAAATGACTGTTTTAAAACTTAATTATCATTACGGAAATGAAGCTGAACAATATTCTTTTTATCGAATACCAAAGATACTGTTTACCGATGAACGTTTTAAAAGCCTATCCATTGATGCAAAAATGCTCTACGGACTTATGCTTGACAGAATGGGGTTATCCGTTAAAAATAACTGGTTTGATGGTGAAAACCGAGTATACATTTACTTTACACTTGAAGATGCCTGTGCATTTATGGGTCAGAGTCAATCTAAAATGGTGCGTATTATGGCAGAGCTCGATGATAAAAAAGGCATTGGATTGATTGAACGTAAAAAGCAAGGGCAAGGTAAGCCTACGATTATCTATGTCAAAAATTTTAGTTCTTTAGTTTTGAAAAAAGATCGCAGTCCTAAGACAGTATTAAAAAAACACAGTAAACCTAACTTTATAGCAGAAGATAAGACTTCCCATAATGACAAGTCTGAACAGGAAAACATCGATGAAACTGGCATAATACAGCCTTTACCTGTGGATGCCTCTGTGGATAAATGTGACAGTACAGGTGATTTTTCTCGTGTTACATATGAATCGAAGATGCAGACTACTGAATATGAAAGTTCTTCACTTAACAAAAAAGGAAGTCAAGACTTTTCAAAATGGAACACTAATAATACTAAGATTAATAATACTGATTTGAGCGATACTGACTCTATCAATCTGTCAAAAGAGAGGCAGACACAAAAGGAAGACTTGACAAGCTCGGCGTTCTTGATGGATAGGATGGATGAGCGAAAATTGTACAGTGAAATTATCAAAGAAAATATTGGGTACAATCATTTTGCAGAAAAAAAGCCTTATGATACAGATGAAATTGATGGAATTGTGGAATTGATGCTTGATATTGTGTGTAGTAATGCACAGACTACCCGCATAGCTGGACAGGATATTCCAACGACAGTTGTAAAAAGCAGATTTTTGAAATTGGACAGTAGCCACATTGAGTATGTGTTTGACAGTCTTTCCAAAAACACTACAAAGATAAATAACATTAAGGCATATCTGTTGACAAGCCTATATAATGCACCTGTTACGATGAGTAGTTACTATTCGGCACTTGTCAATCACGATTTATACGGCAAATAAAATTCAATTAGCTGAGCGCAAAGCTATCTTGACCCATTTTCGTTAGGATGGCTTTTTTATATATAACAATATCAAGAAAAGAGGTTCCTTTATGCAGAAATTTCTTTTATACAGATTGGTGATACCGCCTTAATTTTCAAGAATAGAAAAAGTTAAAAAAATAAATTTGAAAAGGAGTTTTTTGATGAGACTAAAGTTGAATAAATCAACCCAAGTCATTTTGATTGTATGCTTGGTGCTAATGAGCTTAACCGGTTCAGCTTTTGCTATGCAAAAGATGTTCACGGACAGTGTGGGGCATTGGGCAGAAAAAATTATCAATACACTTGCGGCAGAAGGTGTTGTAAGCGGATATCCCGATGGACTGGTTCACCCCGATGCTACGATTACGAGAGCAGAGTTTTCGGCATTGGTGGCACGAAACACAAATAACATTACCACAAATGACAATATCCTTGATGTTGAGTTTACAGACATCAAAGGTCATTGGGCTGAAAAAGAAATAAATCATCTTATTCTTACTGACATAATCGAGCCAAACGATTACGGCAGTGAATTTTCCCCTGATGAACCTATTACACGCTATGAAATGCTCCGTATGCTTGTAAGAACATTAGGTAATGGTTTGCATGAAGATAACTGTAAATGCGAAACAGGCTTTACAGACCTTGAAGCAGTATCGAAAACACAGCTTGAATATATCTGTATTGCAAAGAAATACAGCATTGTAGACGGTTTTCCCGATGGAACGCTGAAACCATTTTGGAATGCAACCAGAGCAGAAGCCTTTGCTATGCTGTTAAACCAAAACAAAGCCGATAAAATAATAAAAGAGGAATCAGCAGACAAGGAATTAGTTGATAAGGAACAGAAACAGCAGGAGGATGAAAAAAATAAGCCTACAAAACCATCAAGGCCTTCAAGTGGTTCTTCCTCCAGTGGCGGTAGCAGTAGTGGTGGGAATGATAACACTACCCCTGTTTTTAGCTTTGATTTACAACAAGCTGGCTATGTTGGAGATACCTTAAGTGTTACTACCGATAGTAAATCTGTTAGTACTGTTACTTGGTCTTTAGAAAAAGACAGTGTTACCGTTGCCTATGACAAATTCTTGGACGGTGTACTTGGCAATAATGGTGGAAGTATCAAAGCAAAAGAAAGTGGAAACTACACATTAATTGCCACAGCCAAAAACAGTCAAGGAAAAACCACGATCGCCAGGAATAGTTTTACAGTATATGCAGTAGTTACAGTACAACTGGATGCACCAAAGAGTAGTTATACCGACAGGGAAGTTGATATAGATTTTGTCTCTGAAAATCTTGGTAGCAATGCAGTAAAATGGACCATTTCCAAAGATGGGACTGTCGTAAATATTGATGATGTAATAGACGGAAAACTTGGTGACACAGGTGGTTCTGTCTTTTTTAGTGGAAAAGGGTTATATACCGTAACAGCTTCGGTGGTAGATGGTATGGGCAACCCTAGTTCAGCTTCAGCAGAAATTACGATTTATTCTAAAGTTTTACTTAGTTTGGATTTGCCAAACAACACCTATACTGATAAGCCTGTTTGCATTGATGTAAATTCCCAGAATGCAGATATGCTGAAAATCAACTGGGAGTTATCCCGTAATGGTACAAATGTCATAATTGACGAATACATTGAGGGCATTTTAGAAGACGGTGAAAATATCCGTTTCAAAGAAAAAGGTGTCTATAAGCTGACAGCTTCCATTACCGACGATAACGGTCGTAAATATTCGTGCAGTATAGATATTACCGTATATCCTGTTGGCTTTGCCGGATTTTATTTACCGGAGATATTCCACACCGACGACTTGGTTATGGTAGATACCAATTTTGCTGAGATTGGTAATAGTACAGCAAACTGGGTACTTAAAAAAGACGGTAAAGTAGTTTCTATGGCTGAATTTATCGAGGGTACACTTGATAATGACGGTGGCTCTATAAAATTCATAAAAGCCGGTAAGTACACACTTTCCGTATCCTTTAGCGATGAGGGTGGCAGAGCATACAGTTATGAGCAAAATTTTCAAGTGTTTGCAATTCCTGTTGTAACCTACAATTTACCGGAATTTGTTCATACGGATAAAGAAATTGAGATTACAACAACACTTGTAAATGTAGGCGATTTGGAAATTGAGTGGCTTATCGATAATACCTACGGGTATCAAGATTGGAATACCTATGTTGATGGGAACTTGGATAACAATGGAGGTAAAATTTATTTCAAACGAGCCGGTGTTTATGAGTTGGTGGCAAGAATTACTGACCAAACTGGACGAGTATTCCTATTTGAGTCCAAAGATAAAATTGAGATTTTCCCTGTTTTAGACTTTGGATTTACACTTCCAAATCTTGCCTATACCGATACCGTGCTTGATTTCAGAACCCACGGAAACAATCAAGTATTGCCTGTGGACTGGACAATTACTAAGGACAGAATTGCAATAGTGTTTGACAGTGCAGTTGATGGCACACTGAATGCTAATGGCGGTAAATTCCGTTTCAAGGAATATGGCACTTATGTTTTAACAGGCACCATGACAGATTACCTTGGTCGTGAGTTTTCTCACAGCGAAGAAATAACTGTTATGCCATTTGTTGAATTTAGCTTTTCGGTACCGAACAGTATCCACTATGGAGCAGATTTTGAGGTTACCATAGATAATACCATTCACGCTGATATGTATGATGTGAACTGGGTACTGAACGATAAAAACGGTGTAGTAACCTTTGATGGTTCTCTTGGTAATAGTGGTGGTACAATGGCTATTGACAAGCTGGGAACATTCACATTAACAGCAACCATTACCGATAAAGAAGGAAGATTGTTTGCTCACAGTGAAAATATTGAGGTGCTAAACACAGCACCTAATAAGCCAGTTGTTACAGCTGAATTAACTAGAACTACGAAAGATAATAACTTTTTAGTAAAGATCGGTGCCACTGCCACGGACCCGGAAAATGATGAAATTACGTTTGAATGGGACGGAAGAACGGCAGATGATTATTATCCTGTTGGGATACATGAAATTCGAGCAAGAGCAAAGGATGTTGCAGGAACATACTCTGAATGGGAAAGTATTACTTTTGAGGTTACCAATCTTACGCCTACAGTTACGGTGACAGCAGTCCCTACAAGAACCACGAAGAATGGTAATTTCTTAGTAAATATCTCTGCTATTGCAAATGACGAAGATAATGACAAAACCACGCTTGAATGGGATGGACGCACAGCAGATGATTACTATCCTGTTGGTAGCCACACCATTAAAGTAAGAGCGACGGATATTGCAAATACCTATTCCGAATGGGAAAGTGTAACTTTTGATATTATGAATCATGCACCTACGGTTTCCGTAACAGCGATCCCTACAAGAACCACGAAGAATGGTGATTTCTTGGTAAATATCTTAGCCACAGCAAATGATGCTGACGGTGATGCAACGAGTCTTGAATGGGAAGGGCGTAAAGCGGACGATTACTATTCTGTTGGTAGCTACACTGTTAGAGTAAGAGCAAAAGATATTGCTGACAGCTATTCCGTGTGGCAGACTGTTACTTTTGAGGTTGTCAATCATACACCTATGGTTACAATGACAGCAGTGCCTACAAGAACTGCAAAAAACGGAAATTTCTTTGTAAAAACTTCTGTTGCTGCTACGGATGCAGATAGGGATAAAACAACACTTGAGTGGAGTGGTAAAGCAAGTGACGATTATTATGCAATTGGTACTCATACTATCAAGGTTAGAGCAAAAGATGAGGCCGGGGTTTATTCAGAATGGGTAAGCCAAACATTTACGATCAACAATTCAGCACCAACTACACCGGTGATTACAAGAACCCCAAATGGTAATTGTGTAGACCCCGGAAGTGCCGTTACAATCTCAGCAAGCAGTACCGACCCCGATGGAGATATGGTCACATATATTTGGGAAGGACGAGATAGTGAACGACAGGCTTATCCTCTCGGTAAAAATGTGGTGCGCGTAAAAGCTGTTGATGCTACAGGTGCTGAATCGCCTTGGGCTGCTATTGTATTCTTTGTAGCAGATGCAACCAGTGGAGGCGGTATGACTTTAACAGGACCCGACTCTACTATTAATGAAAATGGTCTTGAGGGTGCAACTATCACTCAGTATACTTTTACAGTACCTCCAGTTGATGGGCATAGTGGTAATGACTTTGGTCGTGTTCGTGGTTACAATGTAAAAACCAACCAATGGGATCAATTAAGTTATGGTACTACAAGTAACGGAATTACCTTTACTAATACGCTTGACGCAGGTACTTATTCAAAATTGGAGTTTTATTACTATACAAATCATAATTGTAGTGCGACACGTTCCTAACTGAAAAGGTTAGGCATCGATTGAAAGGAGGACAGATAATCGATAGAACTAATGCTCTGAGAAGTGGAATGACGGAGTAACGTCCCGAAACGCTTCCCTTAATACTCCGACTGGCAGTTTGAAATGTAATTAGAGAACTGTCAGACGCTCGGTGAAGTCGAGAGAGAGTTGCCCAAACAGGACAAATATGTAGCTGTGGAAAGCTGTTCAGCGATGAATGGTGCAACCTATATTTCGGAGGTCTATAAAATACCTATGGTGAGAATGGGCAGTTGTCCTGACGAACTTGCGAATGTACGGGTCTATAAGTGGTGTGTACAGAAATGTATATGTGCCTTCGGGCAAGTGCGTGAGGTAGAGTAAGAATTGCACTTATGAAATACCTTATACTGTTACAGGCAGTATCCAGCGTACAGGCTTAAAGCAAGCACCTAAGGGTATCATGAACAGATAGGAGCATTGGAACGTGGTAAGCCGTAAAACGTGGAGATGATTACACATCTGTGATGCGGTGGTGTCGAAGAACAATAAGCGCCTTTAATTACGGTGAAAGCGATGGCATGACCTTAAAAGACAGAACCAATCTGTTAGAGGAATAGCCATTAGTCGTTGGTGATTTTAATTTGAAGTGATGTGAATTAAAAAATATCATTTCTAAGAAATATGCAAATACACAAAGCATAATCAAAATCGAAATCAGCTAACGATGGAACGCCGTGTGAAATGAAAGTTTCATGCACGGTGTGGGACGGGGGAAAATCCAGAGATAATTTCAAAGGATTACCTATCGTCATTGTACAACAAATCCAACATTACTTATTCTGTTGAATATTACTTTGAGTAAGTATTTTCCGATGGAAGGAGTGGTTTTTTGCAAGAAGATATAAACCATAGAAGCATAACCTTTGGCGTAAATAGCTCCAAAATGACAGGGAAGTTGTTGCTAAAGCTAATCAAGCTATATCTTACACACAAAAAGGAACTGCCCCACGGTAAACAGACGATCAAACAGCTCGCAAAGCACGGTCAAGGGATGACAAACATTGAAATTACAGACAAAAACATAAAGTGCTTTGAAAAGTATGCAAGAAAATATGGCGTGGATTTTGCTCTCAAAAAAGACATTACCGAAACACCACCTAAGTATCTTGTTTTCTTTAAGGCAAAAGATAATGATGCTATTCTCTCTGCTTTTAAGGAATTTACAGCAGACAGAATGCGAAAGATTGAAAAACCGTCTGTATTGCAAGAGCTACGGGAACAGAAAGAAAAAATCAAAAATGCCGTAGTGGAAAAGGTCAAGAAAAAGGAGCAGGTGCGATGACAGATAAAGTGAAAAAACAAATAATCCTGCATATTCCGTATCTGTTCATCGGTTTGTTTATGACTAAGGTGGTGCAGGGCTTCCGCTTTGTGAATGGTGCAGATTTATCAGAAAAGCTACTTCATATTGGTGATGGATTAGCCCTTGCTTTTAAAAGCTATTTTCCAAGTTTTCACCCTGGAGATTTACTTTTCGGACTGCTTATTGCAGTTGTTATAAGGCTTGTGGTGTACATACGAGGGAAAAATGCAAAAAAGTATAGGCACGGTAGAGAATATGGCTCTGCTTGTTTTGGTACTCCAAAGGATATTGAGCCGTTTGTCGACCCTGTATTTGAAAACAATATTATTCTCACCAAAACTGAAAGCCTAACAATGAGCAGTAGGCCCAAGAACCCAAAGGATGCGAGAAACAAAAATGTGCTGATTATAGGCGGTTCGGGCAGTGGTAAAACAAGATTTTGGTTGAAACCCAACCTTATGCAGTGCCATAGTAGCTATGTTGTTACCGACCCAAAAGGTTCCATTGTCATTGAATGCGGCAAGCTACTTGAAAAAGAGGGTTACAAAATCAAAATTCTCAACACCATTAACTTCAATAAGTCGATGAAATACAATCCTTTTTCTTATATCCGATCAGAAAAGGATATTTTGAAGCTGGTTACTACCCTAATTACCAATACCAAGGGTGACGGCAAAGGCGGCGATGATTTTTGGCAGAAGGCCGAAACACTGCTCTATACTGCTCTGATTGGCTACATCCACTATGAAGCACCAGAGGAAGAAAAGAATTTTAACACCCTTATCGAAATGATTAACGCAAGTGAGGTGCGAGAAGATGATGAGAACTTTAAAAATTCCGTGGATAGAGTGTTTGAACTTTTGGAGAAGAAGTCCCCAGACCACTTTGCAGTAAGACAGTATGCAAAATATAAGCTAGCTGCTGGCAAGACAGCCAAAAGTATTTTGATTTCTTGTGGGGCAAGGCTTGCCCCATTTGACATTAAGGAGCTTCGGGATTTAACAGAATATGACGAACTGGAACTTGATACCTTGGGCGATAAGAAAACTGCCTTGTTTTTCATCATCTCCGATACTGATGATACCTTTAATTTCTTGGTATCAATGGCATATACACAGTTATTTAATCTGCTTTGTGAAAAGGCTGATGATGTGTATGGTGGCAGACTTCCTATCCACGTTCGTTGTCTAATTGATGAAGCTGCTAATATTGGGCAGATACCAAAGCTGGAAAAGCTAATGGCAACCATTCGTTCCAGAGAAATATCTGCTTGTCTTGTATTGCAGGCACAGAGCCAGTTAAAGGCACTCTACAAGGATAATGCAGATACTATTATCGGCAATTGTGACAGTATGATTTTTCTCGGTGGTAAAGAAAAAACTACATTAAAAGAACTAACTGAAACAATGGGCAAGGAAACGATTGATACTTATAATACTTCCGACACAAGAGGAAGTCAGAGAAGTTATGGGCAAAATTATCAGAAGTTGGGAAAGGAGCTTATGAGCATAGATGAGCTTGCTGTTATGGACGGCAGTAAGTGTATTTTACAGCTTCGAGGTGTTCGCCCATTCCTCTCGGATAAATATGATATAACAAAGCACAAAAACTATCAATATTTAGCCGATTATGATAAAAGAAACACCTTTAGTATAGAAAAGTATCTGTCCACAAAACTGAAAACAAAGCCCAACGATGTATATGAGGTTTATGAAATGGGCGAAATCGAAGAATAAGGCACTACCGGTAATGGTGGTGTCTTTTCTACTACAAAAAACATTTAAAGGAGATTTTATATTATGGATTTTTTCAATGAAGCAATAAAAGTATTACAAACTCTTGTTGTGGCACTTGGCGCGGGACTTGGTATTTGGGGTGTCATCAACCTTTTGGAAGGCTATGGTAATGACAATCCGGGGGCGAAATCGCAAGGTATTAAGCAGCTTATGGCAGGCGGTGGGGTTGGACTTATTGGAATGACGCTTGTTCCCCTTCTCTCTGGACTTTTCGGTTAATAGGAGGTAACAAATGCAAAGTATCATCGACGCTATAACCGAATGGATTAAGGAGATTTTAATCAGCGGTATTATTGGAAACTTGACAGGGATGTTTGATACCGTTAATTCCCGTGTCGGTGAGATTGCAAGTGAAGTGGGAAAAACTCCGTCAGCGTGGAATGGCGGAGTTTTCTCCCTTATTCAAAATCTTTCCGAAACCGTTGTAATTCCCATAGCGGGGATAGTATTAACCTTTGTAATGTGTTACGAGCTTATCTCAATGATCATTGATAAAAACAATATGCACGATTTTCCACCCTCCGATATTTTTAAATGGATTATGAAAACCTTTATTGCAGTGTTAATTGTTACCAATGTGTTCGATATTGTAATGGCAATTTTTGATGTATCTCAAAGTGTTGTGGCAAGCTCCGCAGGCTTGATTATAGGCGATACAGGTATCAATATTGAAAGTGCCATCGGCAACTTGGAAACGGTATTGCAAGAAATGGACATCGGACCATTGATGGGGCTTTTTATTCAAAGCTTTGTGATACAGGTAACGATGCACGCACTGTCATTTTGCATTTTTATTGTCATTTACGGAAGAATGATGGAAATTTATATGGTAACCTCCCTTGCACCGATTCCCTTTGCGACAATGAGCAATAAAGAATGGGGTAGCATGGGACAAAACTACATTAAATCCATCTGTGCCTTGGCATTTCAAGCGTTCCTCATTATGGTGTGCGTGGGCATTTACTCCGTACTAATCAATGATATTGCAATGGGCGATGACCCAATGGGTGCAATTTGGGGCTGTCTTGGCTACACATTGCTATTGTGCTTTACCTTATTCAAAACAGGAAACATTGCTAAGGGTATTTTCAATGCCCACTAACTTTATAAAGGAGAACGCTTATATGAATATGAAAAACGCACCTACCATTGATAATGAAGCTGTTGCCGAGTTTTTTGGCAACCTAGAGGGGTGTTTAGAAAATATGGTAGACAGCCCCTATGAGCAGATTGAGGGTGAAACCTTTGTGATTATGACGGCGAGGGATTTCCACTATTTGCAGAACTGTCAAGCTCAGCAGCCTTTTATTAATTTGCTTTTGGAACAGCTTGAAGATTTCTCTATACAGCAGCTGGATCATATTCGTACCCTTGCCACCTCACAGCTAAATATTAAAATGGTAAGGGATTATTTTGAAAGAAAGGAATTAGCCTAATGGATACAAGACCTTTTTATCCCCACAGCTTTGGGGAAGCAAAACGAAATGAGGATACCGAGCGATATGTACTTTCCCACAGTGCCAATATTGATTGTAAAAATGCCATTGAAAAAGTTATCAGAGAAAACTACGATGGTTATAGACTTGGCAAAGATATCGCTAAGCCTGTCATTGAGGAATTTGGCTTTGATCGTATGAAATATGTGCTTTCTTATACGGTACAGAATTTTGACTATGATGGTCGTATCAGCAGCAATAACAAGGCTTGGGCAAAAGAAACCTTTGTGCCGGAGGACACAGTTATGGATAGAGATAGAAGAAATGAATTTTTAGTCAATTCTTCTACGGGGCTTGTGGACCTCTTTATCAACCAGTACAAGCAAGAATATGAAAAACTGAATTTGTGGGATAAAACACAGGTGAACCCTCCCAAGGATATGAATTTTGAGGGCAAGGCTATGGTTTTAAAGCCGGAAATTCTAAATGAACAGCATAAAACAAGGGATGAGCAGTTGTTCTATGCCTTTGGTGGCTTTGGCTGTGATAGTGAAAAGGGTAATAAAAAGGTAATGGGTGAATTTCTCACTGATGGAGAAAAAACCAACTTCTATCGCTTTGATTTTTTGGGCGAAGCCAAAATAGACCTATTACCCGACTGGGCAAAGGAAAAACTTGCTGAAAAGACGAAGGAACGAAAGCCCTCCGTTCTACAGCAGTTAAAGGAAAACAAGGATCAAATGAAGAAGGGTAGTCTTGCCCCTGTGATAGACAAAAAACAGGATAAGGGGGAACGCTAATGGCTTATGTATCTGTTCCAAAAGACCTTAATGCGGTCAAAACAAAGGTTATGTTTAACCTTACCAAAAGACAGCTTATTTTCTTCTCTCTTGCAGGGATTGTGGGATTACCCATATTTTTCATCTTAAAAGGCAGCATTGACATTACCGTTGCAACTCTTGCAATGATGGTTGTTATGCTACCTTTTTTCTTATTTGCAATGTATGAAAAGCACGGACAAAAACCCGAAGTGATCATTAAGCAGATATATATGGTCAAAAAAGGCTTGCCATCGGAGCGACCCTATAAAATTCAAAATGCCTACACACTTTTGGAAAAGCAATATAATCTCAAAAAGGAGGTAACGCAAATTGTCAAAGGACAACACAAAACAGGAAGTAAAGCTCACAAGAGCTGAGAAAAAGGAAATCAATAACATTATCGCAAAGTATAAAGGCGATGATAAAAAAGCAATGTCTGCACAGCAAAGTATCCCCTATAAACGCCTTTATCCCGATGGTATTTGCCGTGTGGATGAGGACTTTTATTCCAAGAGCATTTTATTTGAGGACATCAACTATCAGCTTGCGGAAAACGAGGATAAATCCGCTATTTTTGATGGTTGGAGCAACTTTCTCAACTACTTTGATACGTCCATTAAATTTCAGCTCTCTTTCCTTAATATCACAGGCAACGAAAAGATATTTGAAGATAGCATTACAATTGCACCACAGGAGGATGATTTCAACTCTATTCGTGAGGAATATTCTGATATGCTCCTAAAGCAGCTTTCCAAGGGCAATAACGGCATTATCAAGCGTAAGTATCTCACTTTTGGTATTCACGCAGATAGCTACAAAAAGGCAAAAACAAGGCTTGAACGAATTGAAACCGACATCTACAACAACTTCAAAAAGCTGGGTGTGCGTATGGAAAGCCTTGACGGAAAAGAACGGCTCCATCTACTTAGAAATATGCTTTATATGGACGAGAAGCAATCCTTTAATTTTGAATGGAATTGGCTACCTGTATCGGGGCTATCCACCAAAGATTTTATTGTTCCTTCGTCCTTTTATTTCGGAGATGCCAAGCGATTTAAGACCGGAGATAAATTTGGTGCAGTATCCTTTATGGAGATACTGGCTCCTGAACTCTCCGACCGTTTGCTTGCAGATTTTCTTGAAATTGAGGGAAATCAAAATGTAACAATGCACATTCAGTCAATCGACCATACCAAAGCCATTAAAATGGTAAAACGCAAGCTGTCTGACCTGGAGAAAATGAAGATTGACGAAGTGCGCCCAGATAGGGCATTGTGTGAAGTAGCGTAAGGTACTACCCCGTAAGATAACACGGGAAACAGCCTGCCTAACCGAAAGGCGAAAGCTGACACGGGAACATAGCACGGCAGGAAAGCGGTAAGTCACCTAAAGGCATTTTGGTGCGACTGAACCGCAATGTTAAGCGGATACGAGGTTTAAGTTGAATTTACTGAACGTGAGTTTCTAATTCCTGTTATTTTCAGGTGGAGGAAAATGTCTGAAACCTCCGGCATGAGAACGGTTGATTATGTTCGTCAATCAATCGGTTATCATCAATTTCATGCAATCTGTAGGAGAACTTATGGCAACGAAACGAAAGCGAAACCGACAATCCTCATTTACCTACACACAATGCTAACTGGGGATACCCTAAACAGGAGCGCCACCACGGAGGTGAATAATCGGCTATGGCTATTGAGCCTGAAAATCCTGCATGGGTACGGAGCGTTCGTAGTAGTCCGAGGGCGGTAACACCGTCTACATGGCGAAGGGACGCAGTTATTGTGTACTAAAATAAAAGTTGATTAGGGAGGAAAACCTCAAATGCAACCAACAACCGAAATTTTAGCAAGAATCAGTAAAAACTCACTTGCAAACAAAGAAGAAGTCTTTACAAAACTGTATCGCTACCTGTTGCGTCCTGACCTCTATTTTCTGGCATATAACCACTTGTATGCTAATAATGGAGCGGCAACGAAAGGAGCAAACAATGATACGGCTGACGGTTTCAGCGAAGTAAAAATTTCAAATATCATAAAATCGCTGTCTGACGATACCTATCAGCCTACGCCGGTAAGGCGAACCTACATCTCCAAAAAGAGCGACCCCAAAAAGAAGCGTCCGTTGGGAATACCCACATTTACGGATAAGCTGGTACAGGAAGCTCTGCGCATGGTGCTTGAAGCGGTATATGAGCCTGTCTTTCTAAATGTGTCACATGGGTTCAGACCGAAAAGAAGCTGTCATACCGCACTAACTACATTGAAAAAGGAGTTCAACGGCACACGTTGGTTTGTTGAGGGCGATATTAAAGGTTGCTTTGACAATATCGACCACGCTGTACTTGTAGGTTTCATAAACAAAAAAATCAAGGACGCACGGATTATCAAGCTGATTTACAAGTTCCTGAAAGCGGGATATTTAGAGAATTGGCAATTTCACAAGACATACAGCGGAACACCGCAGGGCGGCATTATCTCGCCGTTGCTCGCCAACATCTACCTGCATGAGCTGGACAAGTATGTAATGAAGCTGAAAACCGAGTTTGACACACCCAATACGGAGAAGATAACGCCTGAATACCGAGAACTTCAAAACGAAATCAAAATGCTCTCCTATTACATCAAAAAGGCAGACGGCACGGAGAAAGAACGGCTACTTGCAGAATATAAACCAAAACGCAAGCAGATTATGTCAATCCCGTGTACTTCGCAGACCGACAAAAAAATCAAATATGTTCGGTACGCCGACGATTTTATCATAGGTGTAAAAGGGAGCCAAGAGGACTGCCAGTGGATTAAGAGTAAACTTGCCGAATTTATAGGCGGAACGCTGAAAATGGAACTCAGTGAAGAAAAAACTCTCATTACCCACAGCAGTGAATGTGCAAGGTTCTTAGGCTATGATGTGCGTGTTCGGAGAAGTGGAGAAATAAAGCGTGGTGGCCCAGGCAATGCCAAAAAGCGGACGCTGAATAATCATACTGAACTGCTTGTGCCATTTAACGACAAAATCCATAAATTCATCTTCTCAAAAGGAATAGCGATACAGAAAATCGACGGGACACTTTTTCCTGTACATCGTAATTCTCTGCTACGGCTTACAGATTTAGAAATCGTCACTACCTACAATGATGAGCTACGAGGGCTTTGCAACTACTACGGTATGGCAAGCAATTTCCACAAAATGAAGTACTTTGCCTACCTCATGAAATATAGTTGCTTAAAAACCCTTGCGTCAAAACATAAAAGCAGTATCTCAAAGGTCATTGCCATGTTCAAAGACGGCAAAGGCGATTGGGGTATCCCGTATGAAACAAAAACGGGTGAAAAACGGGGATATTTTGCGAATTATATTGACTGTAAAGAGGTAAAGAATCCGACTGACATCATTAGTAATGCGGCCATTATTTACAGTCAATCGGTGACCAGCCTTGAAAAACGGTTGAAAGCAAAAGTTTGTGAGCTATGCGGAACGACTGAAAGCGACCATTACGAAATTCACCACGTCAACAAGCTGAAAAATCTGAAAGGCAGGCAAACGTGGGAAATCGCAATGTTGGCTAAACGCCGAAAAACGCTTGTGGTGTGCAGAAAATGCCACCATGAAATCCATAATATGTGAGTTTTACTGAACGAACAATGACAGAGCCGTATACTCCGAGAGGGGTACGTACGGTTCCCGGAGAGGGTGGTGCAGACCTACCGCCGAAATGCGGCAAGGCGGCACTTCCCTACTCCACCAAAAAAAGGCGGTTAGAAGCGGATATGATATGGATATAATGCCCGCTGACCTTGCTCTGTTCCTCACGGAGATGAAAAAGCTATTACAGGATTTGCAAAGCAGAAATGAGCGACTTTTCTATTTTACCTTTATGATTGTAAACACTGAAACTTCTAAAGATAAACTAGATAATATCGTTTTTGGAGCAACAAGCCTTGCCGGAAAGCATAACTGTATTCTCCATAGGCTTGACTACCAGCAAGAGCAGGGATTTATGAGCTGCTTGCCACTGGGGAAAAACTTAATTGACATCAGAAGGTGTATGACCACCACAGCAACGGCGGGATTTGTACCTTTTACCACTTGTGAACTGTTCCAAAACGGCAATGCCCTCTATTATGGTATCAATGCCTTGTCGAGCAACCTATTAATGGCTGACAGGAAATTGCTTAAAAACCCTAATGGACTGATTTTAGGCACACCGGGTTCGGGAAAATCTTTCTCAGCCAAGAGAGAAATCGTCAATGTGTTTCTTATTACTGATGATGATATTGCAATATTAGACCCAGAAGCCGAGTACGCACCCCTGGTGCAAAAGCTGAACGGTCAGGTCATTAAAATCTCTCCACTTTCCAAACAGTTTATCAATCCAATGGATATTAGCCTTGATAATATGGAGGAAGAAAATCCACTTATCTTAAAGAGTGATTTTATCCTATCCCTCTTTGAGGTGATGATGGGCAAGGTACAAGCTGATGAAAGAAGTATCATCGACAGCTGCTTGCAACAGGTTTATATGCCGTATTTTGTAGACCCCAAAAATACTCAAATGCCAATTTTAAAGGATTTGTATAACACGATTTTAGAGCGAAACAGCCCACAGGCAAAGCACATTGCCGATTGTATGGCGATTTATGTCACGGGCTCATTGAATGTGTTTAATCATCGCACCAATGTGGATATTAGCAATCGTGTGGTGTGCTTTGATACCAAGGAGCTGGGTAACGCTCTAAAAGAGTTTGGTATGCTTGTGGTGCAAGACCAGATTTGGGGCAGAGTCAGTAGAAACAGAAATGATAAAAAATCTACACGTTATTATATTGATGAAATGCATCTGCTTTTGGGCAAGGAGCAAACCGCCAATTATACGGTAGAGATTTGGAAACGCTTTCGTAAATGGGGAGGTATTCCCACAGGCTTAACGCAGAATGTAAAAGACTTTCTTTGTTCTCCACAGGTGGCAAACATCTTTGAAAACTCGGACTTTGTGTATCTACTGAACCAAGCAGGTGGTGATAGAGAAATCCTCTCCAAACAGCTTAACATCTCCCCACATCAGCTATCCTATGTTACCAATTCGGGAGCTGGTGAGGGACTTTTGATTTACGGTAGTATCATTATTCCGTTTATTGATCACTTCCCAAAAGATACGGAGCTTTACAAGATAATGACTACAAAGCTAGAGGAAGTGTAAGATGGAGGATAAATTAAATAAATCTCGTTTAAAACTTGAAAAAGCTGAGTTGGAACGAGATAAAGCACTGGAAAAGGGACTCAAGAATAAGAAACAACTCAAAATGCAAAGAAAGTTCTATGAGAAAGAAAAGCCAAAGTCAAAGCTGGATTTTGGCGAAAACAAGTCAAAACCTTCTGATAAGCTAACAGACAAACCAAAATCATCTGATAGCTTGGTGGATATAGTTAAACCACAATCCACCATGGTGCGAAAATTCAAGAACGCACCACAAAAGGCAGTTGCCAGCAATATCCATAAAGAAATTTCCGAAAGTGAAGATGATAATGTGGGTGTTAAAGCCACCCACGGCAGCGAGCAGTCTGCTGAATTTATGGGTAGAAAATTGAAATCAGCATACGAGCATCAGAAATTAAAGCCCTATAAAACCCTTGCAAAAGCGGAAAAGAAGCTGCAAAAATCACAGGTTAATTACACCTACAACAGGGCTATGGCTGAAAACCCACAGTTAGGTAGCAGTCCATTTTCCAAGTGGCATCAAAAGCAAAATATCAAAAAGCAATATGCCAATGCTCGCAAAGCCGGTACTGCTACCCGTAACACAGCCACTACCATTAAAGATATTGTTAAAAAAGGTGTTGATACAGTTGCTGCGATTGCAGCTAATACTGTGAAAAACCCTAGGATTTTAATTATCTGCGGGTGCTTTCTGCTAATAATCATCATTTGCGGTGCTTTGTTTTCCTCTTGCTCTGTGATGCTCCAAGGTGGTTTCAACTCCATTGTGGGTACTTCCTATAACTCTGAGGATGAGGATATTGTAGAGGTTGACAACGATTACAAAAACCTTGAAAAAGAGTTGAAGGATAAAATTGACAACATCGAAAGTGATTATCCTGGTTACGATGAGTATCGTTATAACCTTGATGAGATCGGTCATAATGCCCACGAACTTGCGTCTTATCTTACAGCCTTATTGAAATATTATAAGCCAAATGAGGTACAAGGCGAACTGCAACAGATTTTTGATTTACAGTATAAGTTGAAATTGGAACGAGTGGTAGAAATTCGTTACCGTACTAAAACGAGAACGGACAGCGAGGGGAATTCTTATAAGGTAAAAGTACCTTATAAGTACTATATTTTAAAAATCACTCTTATCAATACACCTATCAATAACGTGGCTGAGGATTTGCTAACTGCTGAGCAATTTGAATTATTTAGAGTTTACCTTGAAACCAAAGGCAATAAGCCTAATGTTTTTGGGGACAAATACAGCGAAACCGATAGCAATCAAGATTTAGGATATCAAGTGCCTGCCCATAACCTCACTGATGAGGAGTTTGGTAAAATGCTCAAGGAAGCTGAAAAATACATAGGTTACCCATATGTTTGGGGAGGTAGCAGTCCTTCCACCTCTTTTGATTGCAGTGGTTTTGTATGCTGGGTAATCAATCAATCGGGTGTGGGCAACATCCCTCGCACCACGGCAACAGGGATATATAATCAAACAACACCAATTCCCAAAAGCGAAGCAAAGCCGGGAGATATAATCTTCTTTGAGGGTACTTATGACAGTGCAGGAGCAGTTTCTCATGTTGGGATTTATGTAGGTGATGGAATGATGATCCATTGCGGAAATCCCATTGGTTACGCGAATGTAAATAGCGGATACTGGCAAGACCATTTCTATGCTTATGGAAGAATACAACCATAGAGTGGATTTTTTGTTTCAAAGGAGGTATACTTATATGTAAGATTATTTTGATAATTAAGCAGTCTTTGAAATAAAGCTTTTTGAGAGAAATTTATATAATAGGGGGGTGGTAAGATGGAACAGATAAACAATTTAAGTAAGGTTGTGAATAAAAACAGGAAACTATTTTGGACAATCATTATAACTTATATTGCAATATTCGTTGGTTGTGCAGCTTTTCCAATATTCCCCCAATATACAGGCTATTCAAATATAATTTTACACTTAGCAAATGCAGTGTATATAACACCATTAATGCTTGTTGCTTTACTTGGTAAGGGCGAGGCTATAAAAGCATATAGTGTTTCATTTATTAGTTTGTTGATAGGAATGATTTGCAGATATTTAATTGAATTTGGTGAGGTGTCTAATAGCGTGAACTTTACCATAGCCAATATAGTATCTTTTCTCGTTATATTGCCGTTAATCTATACTCTTACTTATTATTTATATAGCCGAAAAATAAATTAAGGCACTGTCTATTATGAGCCCATCATTGTAAAGAACCAAAATAGCAAAAATCGAATTAAATCTAAATAATTAAATTATGCGAAATCAAGAAAGACGGGAGAAATCTCGTCTTTTTTGCGTCCAAAAGGAGGAATTTTCATTGCAAAACAAGTTAACTAAAATCAAAAAGGATATTCAGAGAACAGAAGAAAAAATCACTGAATACCAAAACAAACTAAAATTCTTACAAAAGGAAAAGACAGACCTTGAAAATCTGATGATGATTGATGTTCTTAGAAAACACAAGGTAAATCATAACGATTTGCCTACAATATTGCAGATTTTTGAGGAGGAAAAAGGTTCAAGTGTACCACTTAAAATAAACAATACGGAGGAACAACAAAATGAAAAGATTTAAAATGTTTACTACAATGCTGGTGATGAGCTTACTATTTTGCGCAATGTCAACCGTAGCCTTTGCAGGTGGCGGTTTTGAATACGACGAAACCCCGCCTGTGGCTGTGACACCAAAGGAGGAAACCACACCCCTTACGCCAGAGGGGAATTTGACCCTTGTTGATGATATTACCACCACTTCCGAAACAGACAAGCAGTTTATCACCGCAGTTTCAAAAAATGGCAACTATTTTTACCTAGTCATTGACCGTGCAGGAGATAGTGATAATGTATACCTACTTAATATGATTGATGAGGCCGATTTAATGTCATTGATGGAGGGTAAAACTGCCAAGATTGAGGAGAAGCCAACAATCCAAGAACCCGTTCCTACTTCCGCAGAGCCAACAGAAGAGCCCACAGATGATAAAACAGATGAAACCAAAAGTAACACCTTGCCGCTGTTAGTGCTTGTATTGGCTATGTGCGGCGGAGGTGCTTTTTATTATCTGAAGTTCGTTAAGGGCAAAAATACTCATAAAGGCTCTACAAATTTGAATGAACTCAGCGACGATGAATATTCCGATGATGAGGAAGAATACGAGCTTGACCAGGATGATAGCTATTTAGCAGATGATGAAAACACAGATTACAGGGAGGAATAAAAATTGAGACTAGTCATTGCAGAAAAGCCCTCGGTGGCACAGAGTATTGCAAAGGTGCTGGGTGCTACCGATAAAAAAGATGGATACCTTGAGGGCAATGGATATTTCGTATCGTGGTGCGTTGGGCATTTGGTAGGTCTTGCCGGCACCGATCAATATAATGAAAGTTATAAAATGTGGGATTTAAAGGATTTGCCTATTATTCCACAGAGCTTTGAATACGAGGTATCAAAGGGCAAGGAAAAACAGCTTAAAATCCTTTGCATGCTGTTAAATGACCCTAAAGTAGATGCAGTAATCAATGCCTGTGATGCCGGGCGTGAGGGCGAGCTTATCTTTCGCCTGGTGTATCAATTTGCCAAGTGTCAAAAGGCGATGAAAAGGCTTTGGATCTCTTCTATGGAGGATAGTGCCATACAAAAAGGCTTTGAAAATCTAAAAAACGGAACTAGTTTTGATCTGCTTTATGAAAGTGCTGCTTGCAGACAAAAAGCCGATTGGATTGTAGGCATCAATGCTACAAGGTTGTTTTCACTGCTCTACAATCAGCAGTTAAATGTAGGCAGAGTGATGTCTCCCACGCTTTCTATGATTGTGGAACGTAATGCAGGCATCAAAGCCTTTCGTCCCGCACCCTTTTATACTATTGTCCTTTATAACGGTGCAGTGGTCTTTACCTCTGAAAAAACGGAGGGAAAGGCACAGGCGGAGGAACTTCTTAAAAGGTGCAAAAATCAGCATTTAGTAGTTACAAGCATTGAAAATAAGGAAAAGGCAGAAAAACCGCCAAAACTGTACGACCTTACCACCTTGCAGCGAGAAGCCAATCGTAAATTAGGCTTTACCGCCAATCAAACATTGGAATATACCCAAAGCCTTTATGAAAAGAAGCTATGTACCTATCCAAGAACCGACAGTCGATTTTTAACCGAGGATATGGCAGATATCTTACCGGAGCTGTCACTATATGCTTTGACAACTTTGCCATTTCCAAGGGATGAAGAATTTGATGTACCTTGCAATGCTCAGCTTGTGATTGACAGTAGCAAGGTTACCGACCACCACGCCATTATCCCCACCAAGAGCCTAGCAAACTATGATATAGAACAGCTTCCATACGGAGAAAAAGCAGTCTTGACACTCATCATGTTAAGGCTGCTTTCTGCTTTAGGGGATAACCACAAATATAGTGAAACGGTGGTAACGGCAGGCTGTGGCGATGCTGTTTTTACAACCAAAGGCAAAACTATTTTGCAAAATGGCTTTAAGGAATACGAAGTGCTCCTTAACATGGTCGAGAAACAGGACGAAAAATCACTTCCTCTTATGGCTGAAGGCGAAGTCATTGAAAATTGTAACGCAGAAATGAAGGAAGGAAAGACTTCTCCACCTAAGCAATTTACCGAGGATACCTTGCTTTTGGCTATGGAGACAACGGGTAAAGACGAAAATATCGAAAAAGAGTTTTGTGGTATTGGAACCCCTGCTACGCGTGCAGGCATTATTGAAAAACTCATTAGTGTTAATTTTTTGGAACGCAAGGGAGATAGGAAAACAAAGTATCTTCTGCCGACAGATAAGGGCAATGCCCTCATCACTATTTTGCCCGAAAGTATCCAATCCCCACTGACTACGGCTGAATGGGAAGAAAAGCTAAAATCCATAGAAACAGGCGATTTGTCCGCAAATGAATTTCTATCGGAAATTTCTAAAACGACCGAGAATCTTGTCAGGACCTATGATGTGGTAAAAGGAAGTGAACAGCTTTTTCCCTCACAAAACAAGGTGATTGGAAAATGCCCAAGGTGTGGTAGTAATGTAATTGAGAACAAAAAAGGATTTTGCTGTGAAAACAGAACCTGCGGTTTTGCCCTCTGGAAAGGAAATAAGTTTTTTACTTCCAAAAAGAAAACCTTAACCGGAAAATTAGTAAAAGACCTTTTAACCACAGGCAAATGCAAGTTAACAGGCTGTTATTCAGAAAAAACAGGTAAAACCTACAATGCTACTGTTTCCTTTGATGATACAGGCGGTAAATATGTCAACTTCGTTTTAGAATTTGAAAAAAGGGGGAAGTAAGAGATGAGTGATTATCAAGTAAAAGATTTCATGGATTTGGTCAATCAAAATCCAAAAGAGGTTTTGTTTGCTCTAACCAACGATCAGAATTTGAGGGATAGAGTGAAAAAGCTTGTAAATATGTGCGATATTGGGCGGGACTTGGATACTCCCCACAGTTTTGAGGAGCTAAGTATGATTTACGATTACACAAAGAATATTTGGTTAAAGTCAGAAGATTATGCCATAGGGGATATTCAGTATTTTGCAGCAAAGGCAATCAACCACAATATGATTGATGTTTCTTCTCTTTCCCTCATTCCTCTCAGAGAGTTTATTGATGCCCTTTGTGATGATAATACCGATGCGCTGTATAAAGCTGTACTGACTGCATTAGAAAATACCGATGATCGGCTTTTCTTTGACAAAGAAAATGGTACACTGACTTGGCTATACTACAATCCCGATAGCATTGCAGGTGGACAATTTGTGCAGAATATGCTGTCCTATGAACAGATTTTAGAGGTTGCTAAAATTACAAGTAATCCACAGGATTTTTTCTATGACCAGTTAGAAAGCAGAGCAAAACAAGAACTGGGCGATATTGATACCGATGAATTTGTTGCTAGGCGGGCAACTTTTTTAAGTGGTAGCCATACTCTTTCCGGCATTTCGGAAAACACAATGGAAGCTCTAATTACTCTTGCAAAGGAAAGCGAAAACTACTTAAAGACCGCTGAGATGAGCAGCGAGCAAAATTATAATCAAATTGATGGTATTATCAACAACGAGCTCCCTCGCACCATTGGTGGATATGCTGTTACCGAAAGTCATATTGTTAGCAATTATGAGTTTGCCTTTGGCGAAAATGAAAAGGCTCCCTCACCTTATGGCTCTTGGCAAAGGAATATTAAAAACGATGAAGAACGAGCTGATGGCGATAACTGGTTTTGGGGGCATTATTTCAGTGACAAAGACAAGGCTGTTTCCGATTTTAAGGAACGCATCAAAGGTGCTTTGGAAGAAGTGGCTACGAAAAGCCACTCAGTTACCACAAAGCTAAAAGCCTTTAAAGAACTGGAAAACCAAAGCGAAGGTGCAATTCATAAAAATAAAAACTTTGAGCGATAATACCTGTTGACAATATGGGATAAATCCCATATAATATTAATGAGGATAAACACATATCCTATAAAGGTGGATTACAAATGACAGATTTTGAAATCGAATTTTATAAAAATCAAAATGGAGATGTTCCAGTTAAAGATTTTGTCCTTTCTCTTGATACAAAAATGAGAGCCAAGATGTTGCGGTGCATTGAAATTTTAAGGAAGAACGGAAATGATTTACGAGAGCCATATACAAAGCCTTTAGGTAATGGCATATTTGAACTTAGAGCAAAACAAGGTAGTGATATTTCAAGGGTGTTATATTTTTTCGTAATTGGGAGAAAAATAGTACTAACAAACGGTTTTATCAAAAAAACGCCGAAAACACCACCTAAAGAAATTGACCTTGCTGAAAAGTATCGCAAGGATTATTTAGAAAAAAATGGAAAGGAGTTGTAATTATGCGTGATGATTTTGATAGACTTTTAGAAGAAGAATTGAAAAATCCTGAATTTCAAAAAGAATGGAATGTTCTTGAGCCAGAGTTTAATATCATTCAAGCAATGATAGATGCTAGAAAAAATAGTCACCTTACACAAAAGGAGCTTGCACAAAAAACAGGCATTAACCAAGCAGACATCAGCAAACTTGAAAATGGCAATGCAAATCCTACTCTTTCCCTTTTACAAAGGCTTGCTGAAGGAATGGATATGCAGTTGAAACTTGAGTTTATTCCAAAACAAGAAATTGTCGTAAAATAATGAAAAGCAATCCCGATACAAGGATGGACCTCTTTGTATCGGGATTTATTTATTTTTTCCTTGCTGGTTTTACGTTCACTTCGGGGTTTATATCCCCGATTATTTTGCCATGCTCATTTTCGTATTCTTTGATATTGTTGCGAATTAACACGAGAATGTGGCTATTAACAGAACGTCCCTCATAATCAGCAACAAAAGCAATTTTTTCAAGCATTTCTTCTTCGATACGTATGGATACACTTTTGATAGACATAAACAAGCACCTCTTTTAGATATATTGTGTATTTATTTTACATATAATCCGTGTTATAATTTGGAATATAGATATACTATGTGTTTATAAAATGTAAGGAGGATTAAATTTGAGCAATCGAAGTATTTATAGAAAAATAGCAAAGCAAAATGGTATGAGCATGAAAGAAGTCAAAACCGAGATGCAGACAGCACTTGAATACGCTTTTACATCGAATGACGATAGTATTATAAAAGCCTATCAGGAGCAGGTTCCCCGCAGGGGAGAAGTCCCCACACCCGAAGAATTTATAAAATATGCTGTCAACAATCAAATATCAAAAATTCAATCCCGATATAAGGACTAACCTCTTAGGATTGGGAAACAATTAAAAGCTGGACATGTTGGATTACATGTGCAGCTTTTAATCATATTTTCATCAAATAACGGCAATGTGAAAAATTCTATAAGACCTATTTCTAAGCCCAAATACATCTCATGAATTACTCAAAATTTTATAAGTGGTAGGAGCACTTAAGTACACGTATATGTCGTAAGGGAGAAGTCCCCGCACCCGGAAGAATTTATAAAATATGCTGTCAACAAGATAAAAGCAATCAAATAACAGAAAATCAATCCCAATACAAGGGCAAACCTCTTTGTGTCGGGATTTTTTATGTCCAAAATCAAATTTAAGGAGGAGCGAATGAGCAGAATAAACGAAGTTTCAAAGCTATTTGCCGATACCAAAGAAGATGTCTTGAAAAATATCAGTAACTGGCAAGACTATCTTACTACCGCAAGCAAACTCTATAAGTACAGTTTTGATGACCAGATTATGATTTACGCACAACGTCCCGATGCCACCGCTTGTGCCAATATCGAAATTTGGAACAAGAAGATGAACCGCTGGGTGAAACGAGGTAGCAAAGGCATTGCCCTTATCCGTCAAAATCAAGGTGGAAAACCTCGTATTGAATATGTTTTTGAGGTTTCCGATACCAATGAGGTACGAGGAGCAAAAACGCCGTATCTGTGGGAAATGCAACCAAACTATCACGAGGATGTGCTAAAGCAGCTCACAGGGTCTTATGGCGAGATTAAAAAAGATGATTTTGCTAGTAACCTTATGGAGCTTACTGAGCGAGCCGTGGGTGAGCATTACCGAGAGTTTTTGCACGATTTAAACTATGATCTTGAGGATAGCTTTTTAGAGGGAATTGACGAGCTAAATATGGATGTTGCCTTTAGAAATGCTGTTACTACTAGCGTTCAGTATATGGTGCTTACACGGTGTGGCATTGATGCAAGAGAATATCTTGACGAGGACGATTTCAGAGGAATTACGGACTTCAATACCCCTGCTGTCTTCTCTCATTTGGGCAATGCCATTAACTTGGTATCAAATGAAATGCTCCTCACCATCGGTGCAGTGATAAGAGAAAGTGAGCGAAATTTACTTGCAAAATCTATTGATAATAAGCGGAAAGTAGATTATACTGACAATATAGAATTTAGCACTCTAAAGCGTGAAAGTAAAAATATAAAGGGGGAAAATGACAATGGCAGAAAAGGTGAATTATATTCAGAACGGAGACTATCGGATACCGGATTTACAGATGGAGGATTTGGAGAATCTTCCCGATACAGTGGGCAAGTATGGAATGATGAGAGAAACGCATCTCAAGGAGAACCGCAGGGGAACCTACAGCCGAATGCTGCAAGACGGGAGTCTGTGGCCGCATTTGGTGGAGGTGGACAGGACAGCTCACAGTCAAGTAGAACAGATGACAGAAGAAATGATGAAAGCACAGGGAGTAACCGAGGCGCTGAAAGCCAAAGATCAACTTCTTTGGGTGCAGATGACAACAAACATCAAGCTACAATCCGAAGAAGTGGTGATGAAGGACTTGATTTACGCAAGGTAAGTGGCAATCAAGTATCTTTATTTCCTACTATCCATGAACAAATTGAGTCTATTGCAGAAAGTAAAGCAGTAAGCGACGAAGTCCCAAATGGGTTAAGCGTCACGTTTGCTGCTTTTTCTTTTGCCCAAAACAGCCTATTTGATGCTGAATCTATTTCCTTTGAAGTGGTGGATAAGATTTTAGCAACAGGTGGCGAAGAAAAAAACAGCACTTCCCTTATCGCTGGATATATGGCATTTAATACTGATCTTTTTGAAAATGCAGATTATCTAAAAAATCATTATGGTAGAGGTGGCAAGGGCTTTGAGATTGATGGAGTAAAATACTCTTTTTGGTATGATGAAGGCGGAATTTCCATTGCAAGGGGAAATCAGACCTATCACGCACAGAACAAAATAAATCTTTCTTGGGTGCAGACTGCCGAAAGGATTAGAAATCTACTGGAAAAGGGCGAATATCTCACTGCCGATAAACTGGAACAGTCAAAAGAAGTTTATCAAAAATATGTGGCTGAATATTTTTCCTTTATGTATCGGGACAAAGCCGAGGATTACACCAATGAAAAACTTGATCCTATTGTAACGAAATTTGTATATCCTGATTGCACAGAGGAAATTTGTACTCATTTGACGGATAAAGAAAAGTTGTCTACTTTAATGATTGGATTAAAGCAAATGGAGCAGGATTTTATTGCAGATAAAGATGCAACTATGCGAATTACCTTTCATACACCAACTGAAATTATCGGCATGGCAAAGAATTTTCAAAATGAGCCTGTTATTTTCCCCTCCAAAGAGGAATTTGCTCCAATTACTCCGTCTTTTATTACCCAAGACGAACTAAATGCCATCTATGCAACTGATAACCGCACAAGGCATTTTAATACTTCTCGCATTGATACCTATGCCTTTTTCAAACAAGGGCATACAGAGAAAGAGAAATCCGACTTTCTAAAAAATCATTATGGCTGGAGTGGCAGTGGACACTGGGGTATTAGCTTAAACCATTCCGCAAAGGGTACTATATACGCAAGGGAAATTGATTTTAAGCCCTACGCAACCGTGATGGAAAACTGGGGACAGGTAACAAAGCGAATTGACCGCTTGATTGCTGAAAATCGCTATCTTAGCAGTGCTGAGCTTGCCTACATTCCCACTTATGAGAAAGAAAAAATTGCAAGAGGTATCGTTCACTTTTACAGTTACGCTCCATCGGATATAGAAAAACCTTTTACTGCGCCAATCAGTGATTACAGCTATATGGATAGGGCTGTAAAAGAGGTTGCGGAGCAGCTTGAGGATAGCGAGTTTGTAGATAATCTTATTGGACAGATGGAATATGTGTTAGGACATACCCTCTCTGATGCGCGTGGGTTTGACTATATGCAGAAGGCTTTTGCGAATTTAAAGGATTTTCAAACCGGTGATTACTCTGTTTTCAAAAGCCAAGAATACGCCATAAAGCGGGTGGAAAAAGACCTTGAGGAACTGGACGAGGACAGTATCGACGATATTACCAATATCGCCAAAAAACTGGAACGCAAACGAAAATCCACCCACAAAGAAACAGACAGTGAACAGCTCACCCTTGATTTAGTAGGCAGTTCCGTATCATCCATCTTAGAAGATAGGGGGCTTATGGTTTCCGACGAACTTATCGACTTTGCTACAGAAAGCCTTGAAAACCCCACAAATGAAAATATAGTTGCCAAGGTAGAAGAAATTATTAAGGAAGAAAGCAGAATGACCGAGCCTGCTCAACTTGCATATCAAGTGGGCAACCTTTACTTCTCTATCCAGGAAGTTGCCGAAGGCTACGATTATTCTATCTTTGATGAAAACTTCCACCTTATTAATGGTGGCGTTTATGATGATCCATCTATTTCTATGGAGCAAGTCATTAACCGGATTTGTGAAGATGATTTGGTAGAGGGTATTTCTGCACTTACTGACAGGGACAATGCAAAAGAGATCGCCTACAACTACCTTTTAGAGCAAACAGAAACACAAGCAGCTGAGGAGCTACAAGTAGTTACAGCTTTTGATGAAAATCTTGGTGATTTTGATGAGGTAGTCGAAACAGCCATTGTAGAAGAAATTGGCGAAAAGCGCTCCCGTGAGCGAATGGAAGAGCTTGTTAGCGACGAAAAAACCATAACCGAATATTTAAACCAAAAAACAGACCACCCACATCAGATTGTAGGCATACAATCGGGTAGTCTGCTTTTGTTTTATGGTGATGATGCCGAGATAACTGCACCTATTCTTGGTCGCAAGGTAATTGAGCGAGACATATCACTTATCGGTAATACCAAAGTAACTGGCGGTTATGTGGCGGATTGGCAAGTGGCAACAAAAAACCTTAAAGATAAAGGAATTAACTTCTGTTTCATTGGAGAAGAAAACGGCGAGTACCACACCATTACTGAGCATTATGCAAAGGATTATATTCCTATTGGTATGGAGCTTACAATCGGTGGTAGAGATTTTGTTATTGACAGCGTAAATTATGACTTTGACAAGGTTTCCTTGCGGGATACAACCTTCCAAAATGGCACTGGCTTTCCTATCTTTCGCAGTGAAACTGTGGATTATATCCGCTATTTTGTGGAGCAAAAGCAGGCACAGCTGCAAGAGCAAAATATCTCTATTGTTACTGATGAAAAGCAGCCAGAGCACCAAACAATGATCAATTTTGATTTTGGCGGTGGCAGTTTAGAGGATACACCTTTTGCCCCTTTCACTAAACAAGTAGAAAAAGAAATTACGGATACTTCACCTAAAATCAATTACGCAATTACCAATGATGATTTAGGTGTCGGTACAGCCAAAGAAAAATATGCCCATAACATTCTTGCCATTCAAACCCTGAAACAGCTTGAAACGGAAAAAAGACGAGCCAATGCTGAAGAGCAAGAAATCTTATCACAGTATGTCGGTTGGGGCGGTCTTGCCGATGCTTTTGACGAAAACAAGGATAATTGGCGAAGTGAGTATACCGAGCTAAAAGCCATACTCACACCCGATGAATACGAAATGGCAAGAGCCAGTACCCTTAATGCCCACTATACCTCACCCACTGTTATTCGTGCGATATATAAGGCGCTGGAAAATATGGATATTCCAAATGGCAACATTTTAGAACCTGCAATGGGCAGTGGTAACTTTTTCGGGATGCTGCCACAGAGTATGCAAGCCTCAAAGCTCTACGGTGTGGAATTGGATAGTCTAACCGGAAGAATAGCAAAGCAGCTTTATCAGAAGGCAAATATTCAAATGAAAGGCTTTGAGAAAACTGATTTTTCCAATAACTTTTTTGATATGGCAGTGGGTAATGTGCCTTTTGGTAACTACAAGCTCAATGACAAAAAGTATGATAAGCTGGGTTTCCTGATACATGATTACTTTTTTGGTGCGACTCGTTCCTAAGTGAAAAGCTTAGGTGCAAATTTAGAAAGGACGGTGAAAACATAATATTTGCAAACTGATAATTCGATTGGTGGAATGACGGAGTAACGCCCCGAAACGCCAACCTTGATACTCCGACTGGCTCTACTCAAAAGGTAGATGTTCAGAAGCTCGGTGAAGTCGGCAGAGAGTTACCGTATTGTGCTATAAAAGTACAACGAAAGCTGTTCAGCGGTGAATGGTGTAACCTATATGCCGGAGGTCTATAAAGTACCTATGGTGAGAATGACTTAAAAAGTCTGACGAAGCCTTGAATGTAAGGGTCTAAAAGTGGGCTGTACAGAAATGTACAGTTATCTAAAAAGGATAGTGTGTGAAGTAAAGTAAAAATCGAAGATATGAAATACTTTATGCCGTTACAGGCGGTATCAAGCACACAGGCTCAGAGAGGACACCTAAGGGTATATGTAAAGATAGAATTATTGGAACGAGGAAAGTAGAGAAGCTAATAAAATATTAGTTAGCACAGGAATTCATAACTGTGTGAGTTCTCTGCGAGAGCGATGGCACGACCCTTGATGTTTCTGTAATGGAAGCGGAGGAACAGCCATTAGCCGTTTATGATATTAAATAATAACAAAGTAAACATTCACAGCTTCGAGTATGACAAAGAAAATCAAATCCGAGAGGAGGAGATGCCTGTGACAAATGAGAAGCAGAAAAAGAACTCAAAATTACGCCATTTGGAGTATTACAACCTACAAGAAACTTTAGATAAATTATATGCAGACAGTGATGACGGAAAGATTTTCACAAACCTGGTGTCACTCATCACACAAGATGAAAACATACGACTTGCATATAGAAGTATTAAGCGAAATTCAGGTAGTAGCACAAGCGGTATAGACAAAATTACAATTCGAGATATTGAAAAGATACCCGAAGAAAAATTTGTATCGATTGTGCGAAAGAAGCTCCAATGGTACAAACCAAAAGCAGTAAGGCGAGTAGAGATACCAAAACCCAACGGAAAAATGCGACCACTCGGTATTCCCACTATGTGGGACAGAATAGTCCAACAGTGTATTTTACAAATCCTTGAACCTATATGTGAGGCAAAATTCCATGATAAAAGCAATGGTTTCCGACCTAACAGGTCAGCGGAACACGCTATGGCACAAGCCTACACATTCATACAAAAATCACATCTGCATTTCGTAGTTGATATTGATATTAAAGGTTTCTTTGATAATGTCAACCACTCAAAGCTGATAAAGCAGATGTGGAAATTGGGGATACAAGATAAAAAGTTGCTATGCGTAATTAAAGAAATGCTGAAAGCACCTATTGTTATGCCAAACGGTGAAATGATAATGCCCACAAAAGGCACACCACAAGGCGGCATATTGTCACCATTGCTATCCAATATTGTTTTAAATGAATTGGATTGGTGGCTATCGAGTCAATGGGAAAAGCACCCTGCGCATAATATTAAAGAACATATAACAAAAACAGGTGCAATACATCGTGGCAGAGCCTATGAAGCTTTTAGAAAATCAAATTTAAAAGAAATGCAACTTGTGAGATATGCTGATGACTTCAAAATCTTCTGTAAAACTTATGACGAAGCCGTTAGAGCATTTAATGCTACAAAACAATGGCTATATGATAGGTTGAAATTAGAGGTCAGTGAGGAAAAGTCCAAAATTGTAAATCTTAGAAAAGGACATTCTGAATTTTTAGGTTTCAAAATTACCGTTATGGAAAAAGCAAAGTCCTATGTTGTTAAATCAAGTATGTGTGACAAAGCCAAAAAGCGAGAAACAGAAAATTTGATACAACAAATCAAGAAAATTGCTCACCCAAAAGATGATAGGGAGAGGGCAACCTTAATCAATGAGTATAACTCAAAGATTATGGGTATGCACAACTACTATCAAATTGCAACAGCGGTGAGTGCGGATTTTCGAGATATAGGGCGAAAAGTTGATGTTGTGAGAATGAGCCAAATTAAAAGAAAAGCGTTATCCACAAAAGGTGAATACAGAGGGGCATTATACATTGAACGAAGATATGGAAAAAGCAAACAAATTCGATTTGTAAGCGGTAAACCTTTAGCTCCTGTGTCTTATGTAACACATAAAAGCCCTATGTGGAAACGAAAGTCGGTATGTAAATTCACGTCCGAGGGCAGAAAGGAAATCCATAAAAATTTAGCGGTAGACACAAAGACGATGATTTTACTTATGAGAGCAAAAGAAGTCAGCAGAACCGTTGAATATATGGATAATCGCATTTCATTATATGTAGCACAAAATGGTAAATGTGCCATTACAGGAAAAGTCTTATATATTGATGAAATACACTGTCATCATAAAATTCCAGTTAGTCAAGGTGGGAATGATAGATATGAAAATTTAATCATTTTACACAAAGATGCACACCGACTTTTACACGCTACAACAGATGAAACAGTTAAAAATCATCTTTCACAATTAAAACTAACTCCAAAACAAAAAGAAAAACTCAACAAACTGCGATTGTTAGCAAAACTTGAAAAAATCTAAATATATGAGTTAATTACTGCTCGAATATTGTAAGTTTACTTTAGTTAAAACCAATTCATAAACGGTGGAACGCCGTGTGCGGTGAAAGTCGCACGCACGGTGTGGAGTGGGGGAAAATTCGGAGATAACTTCAAAGAATTACCTATCACTATGAAAATCCCTTGATAAGGTTAGAAGTGGCGGTGTAGTGGCCTTTATTACTTCTAAAGGCACGCTTGATAAAGCAAGCAGTGAAGTGAGAAAACACCTTGCTGGGAGAGCCGACCTGCTGGGGGCTATCAGACTGCCTAACACAGCCTTTAAAGCCAACGCAGGAACGGAAGTCACCAGTGATATTATTTTCCTCCAAAAGCGTGACCACGCACCGGAGCGTTTACCTTCTTGGGTAGAGCTTGGCGAAACTGAGGACGGTATTACAGTCAATAAATACTTTGAGGAAAACCCTCAAATGATTATGGGCAGCATGAAAATGGTATCGGGTCCTTTTGGAATGGAAGCCACCTGTGTTCCAAACCATGAAATTCCCCTTACACAACAGCTTGAACAAGCAATACTCCACATTCTATCACCCGATAAAGCACTGCTAAAAGACCCTGTTACCGTTATAGATGGAGAAAAAGAAGTTACCACTATTGAAGCCACTCCCGATGTGCGAAATTTCAGCTATGCGTTTATTGATGACAAGCTATATTATAGAGAAAATAGCAGAATGAAGCCTGTTTCTCTGTCTGATACAGCAGAAAAGCGAGTAAGTGCCTTACTTAGCATTCGTGATAAAACCAGAGAGATCATTGAAATGCAGTTGGAGGAATGTTCTGACGAAGAGTTGCAAAAGGCACAGCTAACATTAAATATAATTTATGACGATTTTAATAAGAAATTTGGGCTGATTAACAGCAAAGCTAATAAGCAAGCCTTTGCAGATGATGTTTCCTATCCGCTCCTTTGCTCTTTGGAGCAATTGGACGAGAATGGCAATCTAAAAGCCAAAGCTGATATGTTCACCAAACGCACCATAAAACAATCGGTTAAGGTTACCGCTGTTGATACTCCTACGGAAGCGCTGGCAGTATCTATTTCTGAAAAAGCCCGTGTGGATATTGGTTTTATGGCACAGCTTTTAGGTGGAGAGGATAACATACCTGTTATCATTGAGGATTTAAAAGGGATTATCTTCAAAGACCCTTTAAGTGATGCAGACAATAACCTTATTGGCTGGCAAACAGCTGATGAATATCTATCAGGCAATGTCCGTGAAAAGCTTGCCATTGCAAGGCTATCTGTTTCAGATAATCCGCAGTATCAAGTCAACTTAGATATGCTTACAAAAATACAGCCAAAGGATTTATCCGCAGCTGAGATTGATGTTCGCATTGGTGCGACTTGGGTAGACCCAGAATACTATAAGCAGTTTATGTTTGAAGTTTTAGGCACTCCACGTTATATGCATAGTAGCAGGATTGATGTTATGTATTCAAAGCATACAAGCGAGTGGAATGTTAAGGGGAAAATGGAGGATAGGGCAAACCCTCGTGCCCTTGCCACCTATGGCACAAAACGCAAAAATGCCTATCAGATTATAGAGGATAGCTTAAATCTTCGTGATGTGCGTGTTTTTGATACCGTCATTGATGATGACGGCAAGGAAAAACGAGTGCTAAATGGTAAAGAAACCACCCTAGCACAGCAAAAGCAGGAAGCCATCGGTGAAGCCTTTAAGGAATGGATATGGAAAGACCCACAGCGTCGAGATGTTTTGGCAAAGAAATACAATGAAATTTACAACTCTATCCGTCCTCGTGAGTTTGATGGTCAGCATATTAAATTTGATGGTATGAACCCAATCATTAAGCTAAATTCACACCAAAGTAACGCCGTAGCTCGTACCCTTTACGGTGGTAACACCCTCCTTGCTCATGTGGTTGGCGCTGGGAAAAGTTTTACCATGGTGGCAAGTGCCATGGAGGGTAAAAGACTTGGTTTGCAACAGAAGTCTCTATTTGTTGTGCCCAATCATCTAACTGAACAGATGGGTGGAGATATTCTTACCTTATATCCTGGTGCAAATGTCCTTATTGCCACAAAGAAGGACTTTGAGCCTGCGAACCGCAAGAAATTCTGCTCTCGTATTGCCACAGGCGATTTTGATATTGTGGTTATCGGGCATTCTCAATTCGAGAAAATTCCTCTATCGGTAGCAAGGCAGGAGGAAATCCTAAAGACACAAATTGATGAAATTCTCTTTGCAATACAGGATGCAAAAAGTCAAAATGGTGAACGCTATACCGTAAAACAGCTTGAGAAAACGAAGAAAAGTCTTGAAACAAGGCTTGAAAAATTGTCCTCGCAAGAACGCAAGGACAGCGTAGTAACCTTTGAAGAATTGGGGGTAGATAAGCTCTATGTAGATGAGGGACACCTTTTTAAAAATTTGTTTCTTCAAACAAAAATGCGTAATGTTGCCGGTATCGGACAAAGTGAAGCACAAAAATCTACCGATATGTTTACTAAGTGCCGTTATATGGACGAGTTGACAGGCGGTAAAGGTGTTGTTTTTGCCACTGGAACCCCCGTGAGTAACTCAATGACGGAACTCTACACAATGATGAGATATTTACAATATGGAACCCTTCAAAGGCTTGATTTAACCCATTTTGATAGCTGGGCTGCCAACTTTGGTGAAAAGGTCACCGCTATTGAACTTGCTCCGGAGGGCACGGGTTTTCGTGCTAAGACACGCTTTGCAAAATTTTTCAATCTTCCAGAGCTGATTAACATTTGGAAAGGTGCAGCAGATATTCAAACCGCTGATATGCTAAACCTACCTGTCCCCATAGCACATCACACAACCGTTGTAACCAAGCCCTCCGAGTTTCAAAGGGAAATGGTAAAAGACCTTGCAGACAGAACAAATAGCGTTCGAAAAAAAGAGGTAGAGCCTAATGTGGATAATATGCTGCGGATTACTTCTGATGGTAGAAAGCTGGCACTTGACCAAAGGCTACAAAATGATCTGCTCTCCGATGATGAAAACAGTAAAATCAATACCTGTGTAAACAATGTATTCGACATTTGGGAGCAAAGTATCGATACCAGAGGAGCACAGCTAATCTTTTGCGACCTCTCCACTCCCCATTATGACGGTACTTTTAATGTGTATGATGATATTAAAAACAAGCTGATGGAAAAAGGTGTCCCACCGGAAGAAATCAAGTTTATTCACGATGCCAACACCGAGCAACAAAAGGCTGAGCTTTTCGCAAAGGTGCGAAGTGGTGATGTTCGTGTGCTGATTGGTTCAACACAAAAAATGGGTGCCGGCACGAATGTCCAGCGGAAATTAGTGGCACTTCATCACACAGACTGCCCGTGGCGTCCGGCGGATTTGGAGCAGCGTGAGGGAAGAATTATAAGGCAAGGTAATGAGAATAAAGAGGTTAAAATCTTCAAGTATGTCACAGAAAATACTTTTGATGCCTACAACTGGTCGCTGATCGAAAATAAACAAAGGTTTATCGGTCAGATCTTCACCAGTAAATCGCCTGCCCGTAGTGCAGATGATATTGATGCTACGGCGCTTTCTTATGCTGAGGTTAAAGCACTCGCCACCGGTGACCCAAGAATTAAGGAAAAGATGGATCTCGATATTGCTGTTGCAAAGCTCAAGCTATTGCGTTCTAACCACCAAAGTCAGAAATACGATATGGAGGATAGGCTCATCAAATACTACCCACAGGAGATTAAAAAGACTGTGGAACGCATAGATGGACTAACCAAGGATTACAAGTTGGTACAGGCTCACCCCATAGCTGAAGATAGCTTTTCTATGACCGTTAAAGGCAAACTATATACTGAAAGAAAAGCTGCCGGGGAAGCTGTTTTACAGGCTTGTAAGGCTATCCTAAACCCCGAGGATAGAGTGAAACTTGGTGAGTTTAGAGGGTTTTCAATGACCCTGTATATTGACAATGGCACATTTAGGATTGCAATGAAAAACAATATCACACATATAGCAGAACTGGAGAACAATATTACAGGTAATATTGTGCGTATTAACAATGCTCTTGAAAATATGCCTAAAACCATTGACAACCTCAAAAACCGTTTAGAAAACCTAAATGCCGAGCAGGCAGCAGCACAGTCTGAGGTGGATACCCCTTTTCCCAAAGAGCAGGAATATAAGGAAAAACAGACACGGCTTACACAGCTTAATATCGAGCTTGACAATGCAGAAAAGGAGGAAGAAGAAGCCGATCATACCGAAACCGAACAGGAGAAAAAGCCATCTGTTCTAAAGATACTCAAGGATTTCAAAGAAGAAATCCGAGCCGATGACGGCACAACCGAAAGCCAAAAAAAGTCTTATGAAGAAAGATAACTATCCCTTCATGTAGACTGCAAAATCAAACAAGGAATGGTTTGTTTTTTGCAGACCATTCCTTTATTTTTTTATCAGAATATTTATGCTTCCATATTGACTTTAATGCTCTAAAGCGATAGAATGAAGATAGAAAAGCAAACGTCAAGGAGGTCGAAAAAATGAGGACTTTATTTAAAATATTGCTATTTCCCATCATCGCAATTTTAACCGTATTAAGCTTAGGTTGTCGATTGATAACCGTAGTCAGCGGAACAATTATTGGTACAATTTCTTCACTACTGTTTCTATTTACCCTTGTATGTTTGGCTATGGGGTTTGCCCAGTGGGAACAGGCAAAAGGATTGTTGCTTCTCTGCCTTGTATTCAGTGAAATCGGACTGTTTGGCTTGGCAAACCTCCTTCTAAATGGTGTAGATTGCGTTACAAGAAAGCTACGACAAGTTTAAAAGTTAATCATCATATTATAGGCTACTTCTTCGGAGGTAGCCTTATTTTTTAGGGAGGATTTATGGCAAATAGAACACGAAAAATACAGCTGCATTTTATGGTTGATGAGCAGGAACGCAAAATCATAGATGCAAAAATGGAGTTAATCGGCACCAATAATTTAGGTGCATATCTTCGCCGTATGGCTATTTACGGTTATATGATAGAACTGGATATGGAGCCATTAAATAGGCTCACCGTGGAGCTTTCACGCATAGGCAACAACCTTAATCAGCTTACCAAAAGAGCCAACGAAACAGGCAATATTTATATTGATGATATTGAGGTCTTGAGCGGTGATATAAAGGCAATTAAAGAGGGTATTCGCAGCTTTATAAATGATCTTTTTGCTGATGAAAAATAGGAGATGATTTTATCGCCACGACACGAATTATTCCAATGCACATCAACAAGGGTAAAACCCTTACCCAGTGCCTTGCAGATAGAACCGATTATGCTAAAAACCCTGACAAAACCAATAGTGGAGAATTAGTCAGTAGCTTTATGTGTGATGCTGATTTAGTGGATAGTCAGTTTCTCTTATCCAAGCAAATTTACCTACAAAAAACAGGCAGAATACAAAAGAATGATGTAATCGCTTATCAGCTTAGGCAGTCTTTTAAGCCAGGGGAAATCTCTCCGGAGCTTGCCAATCAAATTGGCTACCAATTAGCAGAAAAAGTAACAAAGGGTAACCACGCATTTATTGTAGCTACCCATATAGATAAGTCCCATATTCATAATCACATCATTTGGAACTCTACTAATCTAAACTGCAAGAAGAAGTTTAGAAACTTTTGGAATTCTACCAAAGCAATTCAAAAAACAAATGACTTACTTTGCTTGCAAAATGGTCTGTCTATTATAGAAAATCCAAGGGGAAAATCAAAAAATTATGGCAGTTGGCTAGAGGAGGAAAAGCCACTTAATTTCTCTGATAAATTGCGGCTTGCCATTGATGAAGTCTTAGCGGAAAAACCGGAAAACTTAGATGAGTTTTTTAGCAAAATGAAGTCTAAAGGCTTTGAAATTAAGACAGGAATAAATCTCGCCTTTAAGGGTGCTGGACAAAGGAAATTTATACGTTTACGGTCACTTGGAAAAAGTTATCAAGAGAATAATTTAAGAGAAGTTATCGAGGGTAAAAAGGAGCATAAGCCACAAAAAAGAGTTCGTAAATATAACGATAAAAAAGTTAATCTTGTCATTGATTTGCAGTCTAAAATCAGTCAGAAAAAAGGCGCCGGATATGAGCGTTGGGCAAAGACTTTCAATCTTAAACAGCTTGCAAAAACGATGAACTATCTAACCGAAAACAACTTGCTAAATTATGAAGATTTAAGGGCAAAAGCCGAGGTCATTATAAACGAGTTTTCCCGCGTTTCTGACAGCTTAAAATCTGCTGAAAAACAGATGGCAGAAATATCTATTTTGCAGAAAAATATTATCGACTTTGCAAAAACAAAGGCTGTTTATGAGGATTACAAAAAATCTGGATATTCTTCTAAATTCAAAGAAGAAAATATTACTGAAATTCTGCTCCACCAAGCCGCTAAAAATTATTTTAAAGAGGTGGGTTTAAGCAAGCTCCCAAAGATGGCAGACCTAAAAATAGAGTATGCTACTCTCTTTACCGAGAAGAAAAAGGCATACTCTAAATATAATTCTTTGAAAAAAGAAATGCAGGAAATTTTGAATGCGAAAGCCAATGTAGAGCAGCTCCTTGAGTTTGATGAAAAAGAGGAACACCAGCAAAAGAAAAAAGCTGAGCAGTCCTTATAAACCGCAAGCGAAGCAAGGTGCTGCTACTCTCAAAATGAGAGTATTAAAAACACATCAGAGACTGATTGTGTTTTAGTGGGGATTGGGGATACTTCTCCAACAAGCGCCTGCCAGTGTGTACTGGCAGTCATTGCTTGCCAAGATAATCATCACTTACTGATTAATCTGGTAATCAGTACATTTGAGTAATCAGCACTTTGCCGAATAAAGCCAGAAACACGGAGGTTTTAAGGGGAAAGGTGCTGATTACTTTTCCTTTAAAGCGCCAATTGCCGCCCACCTTGAAAATGCGGCGGGGGGCAAAGGTAATGATTACAATCGGGCTGCGGTCATCGCGTTCTATTCATGCTCAAAAAAATGATGATTACTCCGCGAAAACTAAGCTAACCCATATAGATGCTTTAAGGTTTCTTCGTCGGTGACACAAAAGCGTTCGGAACTGCGTTTCCCGCGAAGCGGATTGCCTGCTGCCGTGGATTTTTCCATAGCCTTGCGCTTGTGTTCGGTATCAGCGTAGGCATAGACATAGGTTGTTTCGAGCTGCGCGTGGCCTAGCCATTGCTGGATCAGCGTCAAATCCATTCCGTGTTGGTACAGGTGCATCGCCCGGCTGTGGCGAAGCAAATGCGGATGATTAGTTGTTACAAATGCAACTATCATATCAGTTATAATTGCTTTAGATAGAGTTCTTAATCAAGTAGTGTTTTTATCTAAAAAAAGAATAAAATAAATTCCCAATACATGATAGAGATGCATTTATTATGTATACGAATTAAATTGAGAAGCCAAGGAGAAATCCCCAGCACTTATTATACATAGATAATTACAAAAATCCGTTAAGTAGGGAAAGTAGCTAGTATAAGTAACACACGATAACGACAAATGGTTCAACCTTGATGTGGAATCGTTTAAATACACACTTAATAACAACTTACGTACCCGCCATTTCTTTGGCGGGATTTTTTTATTACAAGAGGAAAGAATTTGATGACGTATTATGGATTTTGAAAGAAGTTGTAGCAGAGAAAATGGAATTTAAGTCTGGGATGGTTGAAAATATAAAAACGTAAACAAACTAAAAAATGTAACGATTTGATGGGAATTCATACCAAAATATGATAAAATTATTATAGATATTTCAGTGATTTAGATTTGAGTGTTCAAGGTATTAAAGTTCTGACAAATACACTTGTTATCAATGGATATTCTAATAAGTAAAAAGTTAAGGGAGGGTTTAAGTGGCTGGTTTTTGCAAATTTGAAATTGGACAAACTGTATCTCATACAGATATCATTGGGGAATTTCAATGTGGGAATATGGGTGAATGCGTAGGTCAAAAGCAACAAACTCTTTAATAATAATCTCTGATCATACAAAAGGCTTGTATGAGGATAAGTGTTTTGGGGACATTCTCCATTATACAGGCATGGGGAAAAGTGGAGACCAAGATCTAATGTTTATGCAGAATAAAACACTAGCCCAGTCTGATATAAATGGCGTTGAAGTTCATTTATTTGAAGTGCTGGTGCCGACTGAATACATATATCGTGGTATTGTATCTCTGGCGGGCAAACCTTATCAGGAAAAACAAAAAGGCGATGATGGAGTTCAAAGAAAAGTATGGATGTTGCCGTTAAAGTTGCAAATAGGCTCCCAAACTGTTCCTGAAGATTCATTAGATACATACATTAAAGAAAAGGAAAAAGCGGCAGTTAAATTATCTCTAGCTGATCTGAAAAAACGTGCTGCACAAAATGAAAGCGATAGAGTTAGTAGTCGTAAAGTTATAAGTAATGTTTTTATTAGAGATCCGTTTGTAGGTGAATATGCGAAACGTAGAGCTCACGGCATATGTCAGCTGTGTGGTCAGGAAGCCCCTTTTATAATAAAGAAGGAAAACCATATTTGGAGTGTCATCATATAGAATGGATTTCAGAGGGTGGAAGCGAAACAATTGATAATACAGTAGCGTTATGTCCAAACTGCCATAGGAAAATGCATGTGCTTAATTTACCTGACGATAAGACTAAGTTAAAAGCTCAAGCTAAACATGAGTGATATAAAGAATTGCTGATTTTGGAATAGGCAGATAGTTTTTTAAAATTGGAGGCAACTACATGGCAATTATGTATCCAAAAGTTATTACTAGTGATGCAACAGTTGGTGAGAAAAGGGTATTTAATATTTTAAAAACAGCATTACCCGATAGTTATTATGTCTGGTTCAATGCCAGAATTAATAATAGATACCCAGATTTCATCATTATGGAAGCTGAACTAGGAATTGTTGTTTTAGAGGTAAAAGACTGGGAGCTTAATTCTGTTAGTAAAGCTGATAAGAATTTGTTTTATACAACTTCAAATGAAGCTAAGAAGAATCCGATAGAGCAAGCTAGAGAATATACGCTTATTCTAATAAATGAATTCAAGAAATCTCAAGCTCTTGTGCAGCAAAGCGGTAAATATAGTGGTAACTTGTTATTTACATATGGGCATGGAGCAATACTTTGCAATTTAAGCAGGGACTCTTTTATTATGAAATTTGGCAACGTGTTTGACGATGATTTTGTAATATATAAAGAAGGTTTATATGCTATTGAAAATGATGTAGTATTACTGGAGGAAAGGTTAAGAAGAATGTTTCCCACAAGGTTTGATTTTTCTCCTTTAAGCAAAAATCAAATGGATGAGATTAAAAGAATATTAAATGGGCAACTAGATTTTGAAGCTGTTAATAAAGAAAGCGTATGCAAAGTAAAAGAGGAAAGAGAAGTAAATTCAATGTTGATGGGTGATACCTTGACTAAGGATGGTTTCTCTGATGGTAAAAAAAAGGCTCATGGTATTACTTTGAAAAAGAAATCTTATGTGATTTTAGTAGTTTGCTTAATTTTAATACTGAGTATTTTCAAAGTCATTGGTGCTGATAGAGTTTCAGAAGTTAATTCTGAATTTTTCAATAATAATTCTTCAACGAGCAATGAAAAGTTCACTAGTTTTGAAGGTTATATAGAGTGCATTGAAAAGTTTGATAACGGTGCTGTCCGATTAAATATAAACAATGGTTTGGAAAGTTGGGAAGTTTATATTGGAAAGGATATAGGGATTAATCAGAATCAATTTGTATTAGATTCAGAATATAAATTTACTGGGGAGATTGTAGATTATAACGGAACAATACAAATTCATCCTCAAAAAACAGAGGATATAATTCTAATTCAGCAAAATAACTTCTTTCCAGTTGTGGTTACAAAAATTATTGATGGCGATACAATATATGTCCTAGATGATAATGGTGTGGAGATAAAAGTTCGATTAATTGGTATGGATTGCCCAGAATTAGGCAGTGTTGATGAATCTGGAGAACAAGCGTCTCAATACACTGAGAAAATTTTATTTGATAAAACAGTATTTTTGGAAAAGGATACATCTGAAGTTGATAAATATGGGAGAGCCTTACGATATGTCTGGTTAGATTTGCCGGATAGCAGAGATATAGAACAGGTTAGAGATAAAATGGCAAACGCAAAATTAATTGTAGATGGATATGCAAAAGTTGCCACATATCCACCTGATGTGCGTTATGAAAAAATATTTTTGGAGCTTCAATAAGGCGTCGGTGTTCTTTAATATATTATATTTATTAAATGAAAAGGGGATTGTGACTTTGGTGTAAATAAATTAATGGTAGTATCAGTAGTCTGTAGTAATTAATTCCTAAAAGGATGTTTAATTACAGAAGAAACAGCAATTGTTATGCGGGGTAAATTATGTGGGGCATATTACAAGGTATTATAGCCATTTTTTTAGTCATATTAATACTTTCTTTGAGAGAAAGTGAGAATAAATGGATCGCATACGTTGGGTGGGCGATTTTTGTTTTAGCAAAAATACTTCATTAACTTATTGTGTTTTATAATTTATTAGTAGTACGGATAAGGAGTGGTAAGAATGTATTGTATACAGTGTGGGGTTGAACTGCCAAATGAGGCAAAGTTTTGCTCTAATTGTGGTGCAAAACTTGACAACAATTTTGAACAAATAAAATCTAAAAATAATAAGAAAGTTCTAAAAGAAGAAAAGCGGAGGTATCCAATTTTTGATAAATTTGTTACGTTCCCAAATGATATAACTAATTATGTAAGAATTTATTTGGAATTTAAGGAAAAAGCTGAATGGGCAATAACCTATGTTAAAGATTTAATAGAAAATGAATATAAAGGTTTAAATAATATTGTTGATGATCTTGACGTTGATATTTGTGATGTAGATATAGAATTAGAGAATTTAATATTTAATGAACTAATTAATAGTGGTGTTTTAGGGTACAGTAAAGATGATATTTCAAAACATCTTTATGAAGTAACGAGAAGGTTTGATTTGGTACTAGCTGAAATTATAGAGACAAATGATAGAATTGAGGAGAGTGTCTCAAATACTAAAATTTATAGAGAGGCAAAAAAGAACTCAAGAGGAAAACTTATTGGCGGTGGTTTTGGTATCGGCGGGGCTATTAAGGGGATAGCTATGGCTGGAACTTTTAATATGGCAACAGGAATGCTACATTCAGTTTCGAATTCATTATCTAATGGGAACACGGAGTATAATGCCAGGAAACAAAAGGAAAAAATCTTTTACGATAGAAACATTAGAGAGAGTTTATATGAATCTATATATTATGATGTGCTTAATGCACATGTTGTTTTAATAGAGTTATTAGGATTAAATGGAATTAAGGTTTCAATGTATTCTGAAAAAATGCAAGAAAAAGCATATAATATATATGATGCATTATCAAATGGAAATATAAAGGGCGAAAAAATTGAGCAGGCAATTTGTGAAATGATTACATTATTTCCGTTGGAAAGTAATTTTTATGAATTGGCAGCAAAAAGCTTTCCGGCAGAAATAGATAAAATTAATGTAATTTCCGCCGTATTTAAAATTGACTTGACAACAAATTTGAATAAGCAAGAAGAAAATATAAAGTTAGCTGCTGAATGCCTATGTGCAAATAGTTTGTATAAAAAACTATCTAATTGTATGACATATAGCATGGATGATAATTTGTCATTTATATCTAATTTTTTAGAATTACATTATTTTAAAAAAATCATTATTCTTTCAAACGAAAACAAGAAAAAACATTCTAGAGATGTGGAAAAATTTGGTAACATTTTTGCTTGTTTCTCAAAAGGTGAACGTCCATTAGCAATTTATGGTGACTGCAGAGAAGGTTTTGTAATAACGAATGAAAAATTATATATTCAGACTAAGAAAATAAAAATAGTAAATAAAATTTCTTTTTATGATTTTGAAAACTGTACAATAGAATGTGGCTCTGACCAATCTTCAGAAAATTCCATTGTATTTAATGAATCGATACGGATACATATATCTAATACAGAAATAGAACGCCGAAATATTCATTTCCAGGAGATAATAAATTTTCTTGTTTATCTTATGTTTTTTATAAACTGTAATGTAGATGGTAGAAGCGAGCTAATTAAAGATGATATTTTAAGGATTCTTAATATTGACACTACTGATTTATTTATCCCTTCAATGGAAAACGCATGGGTAAATAGAAATCAAAATTACGATTCAATTATGAGAGTTGTAGCAGGTTTATACAAAAATCTGCCAACAGAACTAAAAAAATACTGTTTTACTGCGGATGCTTTAAGTGAGTATACAAATTTTGATTTTATTAGATTTAAAAATGCAATAGATTTTTATGGGGATAAGTATAGAATAAATAATGAGATGCCGTTATTATGTTTTGATGATTCGGCTTCAATAAATAGTCCTGCAGGTTTTATTGTTACAAATCAAAGCATTATCTATTTTTATTACCAGTTATTTCAAAATCCGGCGGAAGGCAGAATTCCATTAAAATCAATATATTCATGCGTACCTGTGTGTAATGTAGTATCTCCGCATATTGTTATTAATGAGGAAATCAAAGTTAGAGCATGTAATGCAACAACAAATATTGAATGTGTTACGGATTTGATTGATAAACTAATAAGTAAAATAACTACAATAATGGGTTCCGATTTAGAAACAGATAGTATTGTTGACACAATAAAATTATCTGAGAACGTTAGCAAACCAGTTGAGTCAGGGACTTTTATACAAGAGTCTGAATTGGCTAAGTTTTTTGAAGTAGAATTAAGTGAAAAAAAAGAATTGAAAAACTATATTTGTTTATTAGACGAAATTAAAAAACCATCGCTTAATGATAGTAAACGCGTACATTGTGTCTTAGAAAAATGTCGCATAGATCCAATGGGTGATTGCGAAAAACCAGTCTTATTATATGACGATACACTATCAAAATCAGGTAATGAAGGATTTTTGGTGACTTCAAAAAGGATTTATTATTATTATGTTTTTGAAGGAGTAAAAACTATTGAGTTAAATCTAATAGAAAGTGTCACAGCTGTTAAAAAGCTTATTAGCCCATATATTCTTATAAACAACAATATAAAGTTAGGCATTGCTATGGCAGGAAATAGAAATATTGATATTATGGTTGATATGATTGAAAAAATTATCGAAATATATAGAATGGGTGATTAGGTTTTTTTATATACCATCCAATGGAATATATGATTTGACTTATTTTGGGATAAAGGTTAATTCCTGCAGGGCATTTTTTCAAATATGAATTGTCCATAAAAATAGTGTATTTATAGGCTTATGGGAAAAAATGAAAAAAATATGAAACAAGACTTTTTTAGAATTGTAGAATGGATGGAAAATTCTGATGGATTTATTAGGAGGAGTAGGTGATACAAATGAGCAAGAAAGAGAATAACAAAAAGATTAACAAAAAGATCAACAAGGAAGCAAAATGGCGTACAAAAGTTGAAAGTGATAAACAGTTAGTTAATTTTATTGATAAATGCGAATTAACCAAAGAATTTCCAAACCAAATTAAAAAAGATAATATTAAAGTGCTGATTATATTATCGAAATTGAATTCTCAAGATTTAAATGATTTTGAAAAAAAACTCATTAAAAAATATCAGAAAGCAAAAATGAGAATTATGAAAGCAGAAATAATTTATGAAAAAATATGTTATAATAAGGTAAACGATGAAAAGAAAGAAAAGAAAGAAAAGAAGGCTAATAGAACTAGTGAGTAAACTTATTTATTGTACACGAAGCTTATTCATATAAAAGAGGTTGTCTGCTCAAGAATGATTTTAAGAACTTCTATAGTTTTATCCCAATAGACCACCTTATCGGGTAATGTAAATTACATTGAACGAACAAATAGAATTATGCGGGCAGGAGTAATAAATCATGGGGGTGACTTGGGTGGATGAAATTTTGAAAAACCTAAAAAACGATGGACGTTTGCTGAAAAAGATATCTAAAAAGGAACAAACCCTAGAAATGTGCAAGGTAGCTATCAGTCAAAATCCCAAGGCACTACAGTATGCATCCAGAAAATGTATTGATGCAAAAATTTGTTTAAACGCGGTTAAGAAGGATGGAAATGTATTTAAATGTGTTCCGAATCAGTTTATTACCAAGAAAATGTGTTTGTTGGCTGTTCAGGCGGATCCGAATTTGCTTTATAGTGTTCCTGTTGAATGGAGAACGAAGGCAATATATTTGGTTGCGCTAACAAAGAAAGCAGAGGTTTTGTCACATATACCCCATGAAATAAGATGTGAGATATTGAATGAAGAAACCCCAGTAGAACTTCTTGAAAATATAGTTGAATTTAACATAAACTGGCTAATATATATGCCTGTTTGTCGAAAGGGTATTGATATTTGCTTGGCGTATATAAAGAAAGACTTCTCTAACTCGCAACATTTGCCTGTGGGAATAAAGCAGAATCAAGAGATTTTAGATTATCAAAAATCTGAAGGAAAAATCGATATTCTTAGTAAACTATACAATTCGGAAACTGATTTATTTATGACGAATATAAGGGTGGTTTATGACAAAAGATCTTCCACTTTAGATAATTGTAGACTGATTGATGATTTGTATACTATTGAGCTGGAATTCCAGAACTTTGATGAATTTTACAGGTTTTTGGATGGCAATTTATATGATGCTGAATTATGGGAATACAAATTCGAAGGCATTGACCTAAAGCAATATAACATTGAAGGAGCAGTGATTCATCAAGACGTTTTGGCAGAGCAAGGACTATTTGACGGTAGTTATTTTGAAGTACTGAAGAAACGCATAGAGTGTATTGATTTAACTAATGTCGAGAAAGACGAAATTTGTCTTCATGTAGGATTCAATTATCCGAAACCAGTTGATGATAATGAATATGAAAGATTCGATAATAACCACATACCATTTTTCTATGTGAGTGACATCCATCTCGGCCATAGGGTTGCACATAAGTTTATACTGAGAGCAACAAAGGAAGAAATTAGATCATATATTAAAATTCTGGTGCATAAAATGCTAGCATCGAGAGGAACGGTGCCTTATGGCAGCTATCTCTTAATTGCAGGGGATACTGCTTCTGAATTTGAGATGGCAAAAATGTTTTATGATGAATTAGTGTGTTTGTGGAATCCCCACGATATTGTAGTTATCCATGGAAATCACGAACTTTGGGATCCAAGGGATGAAATGGAAAACAATATTCAGGTATATCGTGAATACTTTAAAAGACTGGGGATCAATTTTTTGCAAAATGACTTACTATTAGTGAAGGACCGAATTCACCAATTAATACTTAGTGAGGATAAAATCATTGAACTTAGCCAAGGCCGATTAAGAAAATTGGCACAGGAGTGTTCTATAATAGTCCTTGGAGGCATTGGGTTTAGCGGATTAAATGATAAATATAATGCGGCGAATATGCGCTATGGAAAATCTTTTGAGGAATTGGAATCTATAGAAGAGGCACTGAAAAAGGATGTTTCTGAAACTCGTAGATTTGATACCATATATCGAAAATTGCTACAGGATCTTCCTAATAATAAGGTCATAGTGCTTACACATATGCAGAAATGTGACTGGAATGCAGACTTACATAATCCAAACTGGATTTACGTAAATGGACATAACCATAAAAATTACTTTAATATCAGCGGTAAAAAAGCGGTTTATGCAGATAATCAAATTGGATATAATACAGAAACGATTGGACTGAAAACTTCTATATTGATAATGAATATGATATTTTTACGTATTTAGATGATGGAATTCATGAAATAACAAAGAGTCAGTATTTAGATTTCAATAAGGGAAAGCTAGTGCAGATGACATTTGGAAGAGAAGATGGTCAGATTTACGTGATAAAGAAGAACGGATATTATATGTTTTTTCTCTACTGCTTTTATTCCAAGCAATCAAAAAATAAATATCTTTACCTTTTGAATGGAGGTAAGTTGAAAAAAATTCTACAGAATAGATTGGGAGATTTAAAATTTTATTATTATGATACTATAGAAAACTATACGGAAAATGTTCGCCTGCTGTTAGACAGATATACGGGTGGTCAGAAGAAAATTTCTGATTTTGTAAAAGGTCTTGGAGGATCTGGAAAGATTCATGGTTGCATAGTAGATGTAGATAAACCGGGAATTTTCGAATCATATTCTTATTGCCACTTGTTTGTTAATCCGATAGATGGAAGGATCACACCTTACTTTGCTTATGATGTTTCATCCAGAATTGTTTACAATGATTTCAAAGCATTATTGAAATCACAGAAGTCTTGTAAATTATTGCAAGATAATTACAAAAGACGCGAAAAGGAACTGAGTTTAAATATGCCTGCCCTACAGTACTCTAGCCAGTTGGAGGAATGGGGATATGAAAGTTCTATGTATGATGAAGGCAGCTATCTATATAAGATTTCAAGAATTATTAAAAGCCTTCAATATGTTGCTGAAAAAAGTATTGTTCGTATATGGAATGAGGAATTACTAAATAGTGATTTTATTAATCGTATCAAGGCCGCTAACAGAATTGAGGACATGATTGACGATACACTCATTGTAGAAATTAATGGTAAGTAGATGATAGATATGTTCCAGCAAACAAAAAATTACTGTTGACCAGTTCCCTTCAACAAGCAAAGGCATAAAACATCAATCTTATTCTCTCAATCCACGTTGAGACGAGTTGACTGCTATATGAACGTTAGACCCATTGAATTTACTGGATTCTTAAGGTTATAAAATATGGTTACCCATACAGGAAAAGGTCTCACCGTTGAGAAGGTAGACATGAGAAACAGGGTATCGTTGACCTGATTAAGGGATGTGGGTGTGCTGTAGACCATATAAGGTGATGCAAGAACTAAACAGGTAATAGATATACGCACTCATTTTACTTGTAGATGGGTGTGTTTTTTATTTGGATAAGTTATAAAGCCATTTGAAATTTTTTACATTTGGGTATACAATATAAAGGGTTGATTTTTGTAAAAAATTGCATAGGATTGGAGTTTTTTGTATGGGGAATGTCATTGGTTCAAATGAGCAGATGATAGATAAAATAAATGAAATTCTGAAAAACAAAAAAAATGCAGTTATCAATATTGTAAATGATAAATTAACAATATCTGTTTTTGCTTTGTTGGAGCAAAATTTAAAAAATGTTAAAGAGATTAACTTTGTAATTCGTGATACAAAATTTGTTCCAAATCAAACTGAAATAACGCATGAGTTTGAAATGACGCCAAATGATATTCTTTATAACTCTTATGATATCGTAGAAAAAAATAAGTTGAAACATTTTGCGAAGGCAAAATCCATGCACGATTTTATAAAGAAAAATGTGAATGTTAAAAAGGTAAATCCTAAAATTAAAATTGGTGGGAATGTAATAATTATAGATGATGATTTTATGATACAAGGGTCATCTTCTTTGGAGGTATCCCCTAAAAAACAGTATAATTCATTTAGGAATATAAACTTTGATACTATGTTAAATGGTACAATGGATAAAGAACAGATACTTTCAGCATTAAATCTTTTCAATCAAATTTGGTTTAATGAACAGGTATCGTCTGATTATAAAGAAGAATTATTGCAAAGTCTTGAGTATGTATACAAGGAACATGCACCAGAATTTTTATATTATTTTACTTTAAACGAATTGTTTGGGTATCAACTTGATAGTGGCGTGGAAAGATTTGAACGGGACAGTGATAAATTCAAAAAAACTGAAATATGGAATTCTCTTTATGACTTCCAAAAAGATTGTGTAGTTTCGGCAATTCAAAAGTTGCAAAAATACAGAGGTTGTATCATTGCTGATTCTGTTGGCTTGGGTAAAACCTTTGAAGCCCTTGCAATTATAAAGTATTTTGAAATAAAAATGGATAATGTATTGGTGCTTACACCTGCCAAGCTTTATGATAACTGGAAATCCTTCAGAGGAACTTATAAAGATAGTTTTTTGAAAGAATCCTTTAATTATAAAATTATGTTTCATACCGACTTGTCAAGATATAAAGGAATGTCAACTTCAGGTGAAGATTTAAAACGGTTTAATTGGGGTAATTATGATTTAGTGGTTATTGATGAATCCCATAATTTCAGAAATCGCAATGATAGATATGACGAAAATGACCAGCTAATTATGACAAGGTATGCAAGACTTCTTCAGGAAGTAATTCTAAAAGGTAAAAATAATACAAAGGTACTTTTGCTTTCTGCAACACCCGTCAATAATAGTTTGGTTGACTTAAAGAATCAAATTAGTATTATTACGGCTGACCATGATTTTGCATTTGAAGAATATGGAGTCCAAAGCGTGGATAATTTAATGAGAAAATCTTCTGCTGTAATCAATACTTGGGAGAAAAATAGAAATCATAAAAAAGACGAGTTGTTGGACAGTTTGCCATCAGAATTTTATAAACTCTTGGAAATGATGACCATATCTAGAAGTAGGAAACATATTACAAATTACTATGGTGATAATAAAGTGGGTAAATTTCCTGACAAAAATGTTCCGCTTACCTACTCCCCCGAAATTGATTCAGAGAATCAATTATTGAAATTTAAAGAAGCAAATGACATATTAGAGCAGTTGAATCTTAGTGTATACACACCAACGAAGTATATTAAGAGCGAGTTTGTTCCTATGTATGCAAAAAAATACAATGCCAAGGGCAAACGTGGCGGTAATATGGATTTCACAACACAGGCAAAAGGAATGATTGTGCTTCATAGATTTAACCTTTTTAAGAGATTGGAAAGTTCTGTTTATTCTTTTGCAGAAACATTACATAGACTTCTTGATCGCATTGACAGGACGGTTGCAATTTTGGAAAGCGGCGGTCGAGTTGAGGAATATGATGTAGACGATGAAAATGGAGAAGATATATTCCTTGACGGCAAATATGAAATAGATGTCAAGCATTTAAGAGTGAATGACTATTTATATGATCTTGAAAACGACAGAGAAGTATTGCAGCTAATATATGAGGATGCAAAAACAATTCTTGATTATGATAGGGATAAAAAAATAAAGGTTCTAGAAGATGTCATTGCAAAGAAAGTGACAGAAACACCCTATAACCTGGGGAATAGAAAGATTTTGATTTTTTCAGCTTTTGCTGATACCATCAACTACATCTACAACAAAATAAATAAAGAGTTATTAAAGAGCGGATTATATACAGCCAGTATCAGCGGTTCAAATATAAAGGTGAATAATCGAAATGTGGAAGCTGATTTTAATGATGTATTATGTGCTTTTTCTCCAAAATCCAAAATGAAAAAGGAAATTCCACAAGAGGAGCAAATAGATATTTTAATTGGCACTGATTGTATTTCCGAAGGACAGAATTTACAAGATTGCGACACCGTTATCAACTTTGACATTCAATGGAATCCTGTATCCTTGATTCAACGTTTTGGACGAATTGACCGTATTGGTAGCACCAATGAGAAAATTCAAATGATTAATTTTTTCCCAAATGTAGAATTGAATGAATATTTAGGGCTGGAGCAACGGGTGAAAGGGAAAATGACGGTCTTGAACTTAGTGTCCACAGGGGATGAGGATGATCTTACTCCTGAAATGAATGATTTTAATTTTAGGAAAAGGCAGTTGGAACGTCTGCAAAAAGAAGTCATTGATATTGAAGATGCCAATGAAAATATATCTCTTACCGACCTTAATATGAATGAATATTTGTATGAATTATCAGATTATGTAAGTAGAACGCCGGAAATAAAAAAAGTGCCAAGGGGCGTGTATTCTGTAACGGATGGCGAAAGGCAAGGTGTTTTATTCTGCTTCAAGCATAGTAATCTTCAGGATAGGCCAAAGTCTGATAGTTCCCTGTATCCATATTATTTAATTTACCTTGATAATAACGGTGAGGTGCTTTATGGGAATGGAAAGGCTCGAGAAGTGGTTAAGATTTTTAGAAAGCTTTGCTATGGGAAAAGGGAGCCTGTTGCACAACTGGTTAACCAATTTTTTAGCAGAACAAATAATACAAGAGATATGAAAATTTACTCTGAGCTTATTAATAAAGCAGTAAACTCCATCAAAGGCAAAGAGGAAGAAAAAGCAATTCAAACAACCTTTGATTTCGGGGGATTTAATAATGCCTTTGGGGAAGAAACAGCGGATGACTTTGAGTTGATTTCATTTTTGGTGGTGGAGTGATGTTTAATTTACCGAATCAATATAAAGTGGGCAAAAAAATACCAATGAAGGACTTTATTCCAAAGGATTTCAAACCCGAATTAAAAAAGAAGATAAAAGATATCGTAAAGAGCGTTGTCCTTGCCGATCAAGTTATGGGGGAGGATATTCATTCTTTGGCAAATGAAGAATATAACTGTCAAGTGATTCAGTTTTATGATTTTGAGCTTGCGGATATAAAAAAAGCTGCTTTTGTAGCCAATCTCTATCAAGAAATCATAAAGTCTCCCTGTGTGCTTCGATTATATGACAGCAGGAATGAAGTATATTCTTTTGCACTGAAACGACTGAATCAGAATGATAAAACGCAGATTGTGGTTACAGATAAGCTGCTTACTGGGGGATACCCCATAGCAATGCCTAGTTTTGAGAAAAACACCTTGCAAAATGAGCTTTCCTTTGACAATATCAAAAACAAAACCAACAAAGTAGCGTTTTATTTAGAAATTTATGTACGAGCCTATATTCTTATGAATGATAAATTGTATGCAAATATAAAGTCTTTTCTATCAAAGCCAATATGGTATAATGAACGTACAGTAATAGAGGTATATAAATTGCTGTATCAAATTGCAGTCAATAAAGAAAATGTGCAAAAATCCATATCCAATAGGGAGAAAATGCAGTTAAATCAGGAAATTAGGCAATTCATTTCCGAATTAGATAAAATATAAGTTTATGGAGGAAAAAAATGGACTACACAAAAGTACCACAAGAGATAAATAACGTTGTCGGTGATAATGTAAAACTACTAGCACAGCTATTTCCTTCTGCTGTGAAAGATGGACAAGTTGACTTTGAGGCTTTGAAAGATGAGCTAGGTCAATTTGAGGAAGTTGGCAAAGAAAAATACGAGCTTACTTGGGCTGGCAAGCAAAATGCGAAGAAAAAAGCACAAGAAGATGTTTATAACAGAACCCTAAAATATATTGAAGCGGATAGCAAAAACCCTGAAACTACCGAAAACCTATATATCGAGGGTGATAACCTTGAGGTGTTAAAACTTCTTCGTCAAAACTACTATGGTGCAATCAAAATGATTTACATTGACCCACCGTATAATACTGGTGATGACTATATTTATAATGATAAACGTAGAATGAATAGAATACAAAGCGATATTTTAGAAGATATAAGAGATGATGCGAGTAGTTTAATGGTGAAAAATCAGAAATCCTCTAATTTGTTCCATGCTAAATGGCTTGATGAAATATATCCAGTTTTAAAACTTTCAAAAGATCTATTGAAGGATGATGGTGTTATATTCATTTCAATTGATTACAACGAAAACTTTAATCTTCGAGCTATAATGGATGAAATATTTGGAAGAGATGCCTTTATTGGTGAAATATATTGGGAGTCGAAAACAAAATCGCAAAATACAGAAACATCTTTTAATAAATTGCAGCCCAAAGCTGAAATGATATTTGTATATTCAAAAAAAGAGAAAAGACGATTTAATTTAATTAAAAGTGGAGAAAAAAAATATCCATTAAATGATAAAAATGGTGTGTATCGTGAACATATTCTAGAGGTAATGAACGCTAACGGTATCCGTGGCAGGGAAACTATGATTTTTGATATTAGCGATGGTGTTGCCACAGTTTCACTTCCAGAGGGGAAACAGTGGCAAATCGGTCAAGAACAGGTTTCAATTTATAAAAATGCAGGTGATTTATTTATTCGTGATGATAAAGTAATTATAAAGATGCGGCCGTCATATGAACGGAATGAAAAGACAGAACCTTTTTGGGGAATGTTTACTAAAGAATTAGGAACAGCAGAAAGTGCGAAAAAAGAATTGACATCATTATTAGGAACCCATGGATTTGAAACAGTTAAGCCAATTGAAATTATTAGACGATTAACTTACCATGGGACTAATAATAAAGATATTATTCTAGACTTTTTCTCAGGTTCAGCCACAACTGCCCACGCAGTTATGCAGTTAAACGCAGAAGATGGTGGAAACCGTAAATTTATAATGGTGCAAGTAGCAGAAGAAACTGATAAAAATAGCGAGGCATCTAATACAGGGTTTAAAAATATATGCGAAATAGGCAAAGAACGTATTCGCCGTGCTGGCGAAAAACTCAAAGAAGAAATTGAAACTGCCAATGCACAGCTTAAACTTGGTGAAGAACCAAAGCAAGTGCCTGACATCGGTTTTAAAGTATTCCGTACAGCAGACACCAACATTAAATGGAACATTAGAAATTCAACTGCGGAAATCAATTTGGATACAGCAGAATCTCCCAATATTGATTTGATGGACTTTTTCCATGGGGTGAAGGATGTAGATGTTGTGTATGAAGTAATGCTTCGTCAAAAAGACGTACCGCTTTCTGCAACCTTGGAAACATTAATGGATATTGGCGGCAGAACCTATTTGTATGGCAGTGCTTATTTGGTTTGCCTTGAAACAGAAATTACAGTGGATTTGATTGATAAGCTGGCAGCACTTGACCCATTGCCCATTAAGTTTATCTTTAGAGATTCCTCTTTTAAAGATGATATTAACCTAAAGGATGAAACCTTTAGACGACTAAAAAATCTTGTTGAAAGAAATTCAGGGCTCACGAAAAAAACTTATACCGTAGAGTTTATATAAGGGGGAAGTGACTGTGGCAAAAAGAATTGCGTTCCAATTTGATGATGAATTGGACTATCAATTACAAGCAATTAAGTCTACTGTGAAATTGTTTCAGGGACTTCCTCGTCAAACAGATGGTATTTATCGAACAAACCGTACCAAAAAAGTCGGTGAGGGTGATCCTGTAAGAAATCAAAGCATTGTAACAGGCAGTAGATTGCTGCAAAACCTAAGAGAAGTACAGCTTGAAAATAAGCTGTTTGCGGATAATGCCCTTGCCAATAATAACTTTACCATTGAAATGGAAACTGGCACAGGCAAAACCTATGTGTATCTTCGTACCATATTGGAGCTTTACAAGGAATATGACTTTAAAAAGTTTATGATTGTCGTTCCAAGTATTGCAATCCGAAAAGGCGTGGAAAAATCCATTGAACAGCTAAAAGACCATTTTAAAAGGCTTTATGATGTGGATTTATCGAAACATAGCTTTATTTATGATAGCAATATCCCGAAAAAGATTAGTTCAAGCCTTATTGAAACCAATGATTTGAGCATTTGTGTAATGAATATTCAAGTCTTTAATAAGGATACCAATAAAATTCGTACCGAAGATGAATACGGACAGATCTTGTGGGAGGATATCAAGTACATAAAACCCATTGTTATTATAGATGAACCACAAAAAATTGAGGGTCAAAAAGGTAAGAAATCTAAGTCCTTACAAGCCATTGAAGATATTGAGCCTTTGTTTGTATTGCGGTATTCAGCGACGCATAAACAGTTGTATAATCAAATTTATAAGCTGGATTCCTATACTGCGTATAAAGATGATTTGGTTAAGAAAATACAGGTCAAGACTGTCAATGGGATTATAGAAAAAGATTATCCCTACATTCGATATGTTGCTTTTACGAAGGATTTAAAAGCAAGAATCGAGATGTTTTCCCAAAAGCAAGGGGATTCTATTCGCTTTAAAAGCTTTGATGTTTCAGCTAACACTTCTCTTGAGGAGTTATCGGGTGGCCTGGTGCAATATAGAAATATGCGTGTGGCGGAAGAACCTCATAAGCAAAAGCCTTTAAAAATTTCAACAACAGAGGGTATGATTACCCTTGAACTGGGAGAAAGCAATAATGGGCTTGAAGATAGCGAGGCAACTCGTATTCAAATTAGACTTGCAATTAAAAATCATTTTGAAAAACAGTTGTCTATTTTAAAAAGTGGCAAGAGAATGAAAGCCTTGACCCTATTCTTTGTTGATGCTGTACGCAAAGTTAGAGATCATAGCCGTCCTGATGGCAGAGGGGAATATCTACGGATTTTTGACGAGGAATATGCAGAGGCAATAAAAACATACGAAAATCAAATAGAGAAATATAAAGAATATTTCCCTGAATATCAAGATGTTTTAAAGGTTCGGGAGGGGTATTTTGCGCTTGATAAAAAGAAGAATGAAGTGGAAATTGAGGACTGGGACGATAGCAAAGGCGAGATGGAGATAAAGGCTAAGTCACAAGAAGATATTGATCGTGGGATTAGCTTGATTCTTGAAAAAAAAGACGAGCTTATTTCTTTTGAGGAACCACTTGGTTTTATTTTCTCACATTCAGCACTGCGTGAAGGTTGGGATAATCCTAATGTATTTACGCTTTGCACACTAAAAAATGGAAGCTCTGATATTGCAAAGAAACAGGAAATTGGTAGAGGTTTAAGACTGCCGGTGGATATTACGGGCAATCGTTGCTTAGATGCAGAGGTAAACGAATTGACCGTTATAGCAAATGACAGCTATGAGAATTTTTCAAGAGTACTACAAGAAGACTTTAATCAGAGTATGAACTTTAATCAGAATGAAGTGACAGCGGATATTTTAACCGTTACGCTTGAAAAAGCAGGTGTTCCAGAAGAAAAAATAACTGCTGAACTGGTTGATACTTTTAAGCAGGAGCTTATTCGTAAAGGGATTTTTGACAGTAACAATATTTTGAATAAAAATATAGAACAAACAACGAAACTTCTTGCCGACATTGTTTTTGAAGATGAAATTCTGAAAGAACACGCTATAAATTTAAAAGAATATTTCGCAAAGCTTATGGTGCAAAAAGGCTCACATCGTATCGAAATTAAAAATGGTGATAATGAGCCGTATGTGAATACAATTCGTGCGTTTGTATCTGAATATGAGTTCCAGAAAATCTATTTTGGCTTATTTAATAGTTTGAAAAAGCGTACTCTTTATAAGTGTAAGGTGGATAAAGAAAAATTTATTGAAGGTTGCATTAAAGAAATAAACACGTATTTACAATTTTTTAAAATTAACAAAGCAGTGAATATTGTTACAGGCAAAGCTGGATTTAATGATGCTCAAATGTTTGCAATGGAGAAGTCCGGAGACAAGACATTTGATCTTGAGGTGGGGATTAAAGTTGCGCCTAAGAGTGATTTTGAAATTGTGAACTATATTATGTATCATACAATGTTGCCACGACTTGCCATCTTTAAAATATTACATGGCATAGAAAAAAGAGAAGCTCTTAACTTTCAAGATATCCTAGACAAAATAACACAAAAGATTTTAGTGGGATTAAATAATGCAAAAGCAGCAAACATTTCTTCTTATGAAGTAATTGATGGTTATGAGCTGGAAGAAGGGCAAATCTTTGCTATAGATACTATTAACGAAGAGGATTTTAATGAAGAATGGCGAGTTTTTAAATCAAGTCCAAACAGGAAAAATGCTTTAAATGAGTACTATAAAATGGATAGCAAAGGCGAAAAAGCATTTGCAGAAAAGTTGGAAGCAAATGAAAATATTGTTTTGTTTACAAAATTGAAAAAAGGTGGCTTTGTAATAGATACTCCTTATGGCAATTACTCTCCAGACTGGGCGATTGTTTGCAGAAAAGAAGGATTGGAAGAAGGTGCTGTAGGGATTTACTTTATTGTTGAAACAAAGGCTGATAAGGCTGAGAAAGACTTAACCGATGTTGAAATAAATAAAATCCATTGTGGTGAATTGCATTTTCAGGCAGTATCAGACTTGGTTAAATTTGATTGGGTCAATTCTTATGAGGATTTTAGAAAAAAGTTTGGCGTGAAAGACACAATTTGATTTGAAAGAGTGTGGAGCAGGGGGAAATTACATGGCAGACATTAAATATGACATAGTAAAAGAAATTGGAGTATTATCTGAGAATGCAAAAGGTTGGACGAAAGAACTGAACCTAATCTCTTGGAACGAAAGAGACCCCAAATATGACATCCGAGAATGGTCACCTGAACATGAAAAGATGGGAAAGGGAGTAACTATTACTGCCGAGGAATTGAAAAAATTAAAAGATTTGCTGAATGGGATGGAAAGTGGCATTGATTATTAAGGAATGTTTGGATGAAAAAATTGATAAAATTGAAATAATTAATAGGGAGTTTCAGGTGAATAAAAAGGGAAAAGAAGAACGTGAAAAAGAAAAGGAATTAGTTAATAAAATGTCCATAGAGGACGGAATTACTTACCTTGAGGAAAAAGCAAAAAGTTTAAGAAGAGAATTAGAAGGACGGCAAATTGAAAAGGTAACGTTGGGTATTAAACTGTAGAAATGCTTTGTATTATTTCAGTTATAAGCGAAGTATATAGTGTTTTGTAAACATCGGGTGTTATTGTGAGAATAAGGAGCCTTTGCATGAATTTGATGATTAATTATTGGGACATTGGGGGAGAAGGTGTTGGTCAAGCACGCCAAGCATGTGGGGCTTTTATTTGAGGATGGATTGGAGTTGGAGGCGGAATTGGGGCAGGGGAAAGAATAGTAATTAAAGATAGCAAAAACAGTGCCTTCGGTGTAAAACCGAGGGCTTATATTTTTATGAATATAGTAGTGGGAAATCATAGAAATTATTATAAAAATGGATTATAATGTAATGAATTGGAGAGGGGGTAATGATTTGAATAATTTTAAAATTAATATTAAAGGGCAAGTAAATACTGTTAGTTTGCCAGCTTATAAAGCGCTATGGCCGCTTTTTGAGACAATAGTTAATTCAATTCAATCATTAGAAGATTCATTTAATGCAGAAAATGGAGAGATAACCATCATTGCAAATCGCACTTCGGAAAGACAGCTTGATCTTAAAGGCAAAGAAGAAATAACGCCATTTTATGAATTTGAAGTAATTGATAATGGGAATGGATCTAATGATACAAATTATGATTCTTTTTTGGAAGCTTATTCAAGCTTGAAAATTGAAAAAGGTTGCAAAGGCATTGGCAGATTTTTATGGCTTAAGGCTTTTTCCAGCGTTCATATAAAAAGTGTATTTAAACTAAAGAATGAATGGTATAAAAGAGAATTCGATTTTACTGCTGATAAAGGGATAGAGCCAGAAAATAACACTGCAATAACAGATGAAAGAAATTTCCTGACGAGAGTCAAGTTAACTAACTTTGCTTATAAATATAAAACAAAAGCACCAATTTCCTTGGAACTTCTGGGGAGAAAAATTATAGAACATTGCTTACTTTATTTTCTCAAGATAGATTGTAAAATGAAGTGCGCCAGAGATATAGGGTAAAAAATAGCCCATACTGAAAACTACGTGTAGAATGGAGTTGTCTAGACAACATTCAAACGGAGGCAACAGTATGAGCTACCACCATTTTACCACATATGAGCGCGGCAGGATAGAAGAATTATTGTCACTAGGTTACTCGCACAGAAAAATAGCGGAAAGGCTAGGTCGCCATCGTTCGAGTATTGACCGTGAGATTCACCGCAATGCGACCAGTGAAGGCTATGGCGGTGAGCATGCACAGGTTGCATACAGTACTCGACGCAAACATTCTAAACCCAAGGGAAAGCGCACAGATGATTTGGTTACTACCATCACAGAAAAGCTGTGGGCAACTTGGTCACCGGAACAAATAGCCAACACAGTAACGTTAGGAATCGTCAGTTTTAAAACCATATACAATTGGCTTTATTCTGGTGTTCTTTCAGCAGTTACCGTGCGGAACCTACGGCAAAAGGGTAGGCGCAGAAAGACTGAAAAGCGTGGTAAGTTTTCTATGGGAATCCCCATCTCTGAGCGACCACACGAGGTCAAAAGCAGAGAAGTTTTTGGCCACTGGGAACTAGACAGTATGGTTTCCAGCCGTGGAGAAAGCAAAGGGTGCTTTGCTACCTTTGTAGAAAGGAAAAGTCGTCTGTACACTGCTTTCAAGACACCAGACCGAACTGCTTCTTCTATGCAAACAGCCATTACTGCACTTTACAATATCCTCCCAAAGGGTGCTTTTCAAACTGGAACAACAGACCGTGGTAAAGAGTTTGCTTGCTGTACCGCCATTCAAGATCAATTAGGCTTAACACTCTATTTTGCCGATGCCTATTCTTCATGGCAACGTGGAAGCAACGAGAATTCCAACGGGCTACTACGGGAGTTTTATCCTAAGAAAACAAACCTTGCTTTGGTCTGCCAAGAAGAATTAACACACAACCTGTTTCTCATCAACTCCAGACCCCGTAAGTGTTTGGGTTGGAAATCCCCCATTCAAGTCTTTCTTCACGAAGTGGCGCACTTGTCTTGACAATTCATCTCAATGAAAAATGTCCCAAAATCATATTAGAGGATAATTTTAATGAAAAAATTAATCTTAACGATTATTTTGAAAGGAATATAAAAGATTCTATACATCAAGATCAGTTTGTTATTAACGGGGAAAAATTTGTACTATATCATATTCAAATGCAAGAAGGTATAAATAAGCATGAACTACATCTATGTGCAAATAATCGAGAAGTAAAATCTTATGAGTTACATAAATATATTCCTGATCTACAACGAAAAATTATTTTGGAGGATGAAAAAAGTTTCTATTACGTTGGTTACTTAATAGGAGCGTATTTAGATGGCAAAATTAATATGAATAGAACTTCTTTTGAATTCGAGGAAGAAGATACAGATTTGCTCAACACAATATCAGGCAAAGAACTGGTAGAATCTTCGAAAGAATACATTATGGCATATCTTGGGGCTGATTTGGAAAAAGTCAATCAAGAAAAATGCGAATACATTAACTCTTTTGTAAAAAAGGAAAAGCCACAGTACAGATATTTGTTAAATAAAAAGCCGGAATTGTATAAGATGATACCAGCAAACTTATCGAAGGATAAACTGGAATTAGAACTTCATAAAGCTGCTCAAGAATGGGAAGCGGAAATTCACAAACAAGCCAAAGAAATCGATAAGAAAGTTAAGTCTGGGGATTTTAATCAAGAAGATTTTGATAAAATATTTAATGAGTATTGTAGTTCGGTATCGGATATTAGTAAAGCAAGTTTATCCGAATATGTTATACGTAGAAAAGCTATTTTGGAATTACTTGAAAAATCGTTAGAACGTAGAGATGATAATAAATATAATTCTGAAGCAAGTATACATTCTATTATATGTCCGATGAGACATACTTCGGATGATATTGCGTTTGAAGAAATGAATTTGTGGCTTATTGATGATAGATTATCATATCATCAGTTCTTAGCCTCAGATAAACAAATGAAATCCTTGCCTGTATTAGAAACAGATGTTGATAAAAGAATGGACATAGCTGTATTTGATCAAGCTATATCATTTTCAGCTGAAAAAGATAGATTTAACTCCATATCCATTATTGAACTTAAAAAACCTAATAGAAATGACTTGAAAGATGATGATAAAAATCCTATTAATCAGGTCTTGGGATATGTTAATGATATTCGCAATGGGAAAGTAAAAAAAGCAAATGGCAGAGATTTTGGGAACGTTAAAAATACTGCTTTTTATTGCTATGTCATAGCGGATATGACCGAGTCACTGAAATTAGATGCGGAAAATGCAAGTTTAACCTTAACACCAGACGGGGAAGGTTATTACGGGTACAATCAACCGAGAGGGGCATATATCGAAGTGATTTCTTATGATAAAATGGTAAGGGATGCAGCTCAAAGAAATCAAATATTATTTGATAAGTTATTTTGTCCTAGTGTCAATGAAATGTTAAATTCAAAATTGCAAGTATCATAAAATATGTGAAAGGGGATATCGATAGATCGTTGATTGGTTTAAATGAATTTGAGGATGGATTAGAGTTTGAGGCGGAGTTGGAGAAGGTGAAGAAATAAGGGATGACTACTAAAGGTAGAGGCTGTGGTGTGGAGAAATTCTGGTTTCAGCCTTATTTTTCGAAAAGTCATTGATACTCAGTTGGAGCGCGCCTAAAATATTTACATAAATTGAAGTATTTTTTTAATTCGAAGTAATTTTCGTAAAGAGAATTAAAAAGAAGTATCTAGTTTTTCCATAAATTAATAGCATTGTTTAGCCTGTGCAAGAAGTATGATTTTGGAGGAAATTTATGAAGAGAAATACATTTTTACGAAATTGTTTTTTGCGTGGGTTGCTTTTGGTACCACTGATATTAGGTATGGTAGGATTCTTAAAGGAATATCCGCAGGAGTATCTGAATGCAGTCTATTTTTCGCTACGATTATATGGCATGGAATATGATTTAGAGCATATTACTCCAGTTTTGGAGGTCGCAAGGTGGACGGCTCTTCTTGCGACATTTACGACTCTTTTTTTAACCATTAAGTCAATTTCCAATGCTATTGTAATCAAATGGAAACTGTTATATCCAGATACTGTTGCCATATATGGAACAGGTAGCGCAGCCCATTATTTACTGGAGGATATTAGCCAAAAGAAGATTCGCCGAAAAGTCATCTCTACAAACGTTTTTGTACCAGCGCATACCCATGTTATAATGCTGGAAAATGATGATGAGGCAATGCATTTTTTTTCAGAAAATTTAGAACGTTTCCGTGCAGGCGATTGTGTATATATCCAACTTGAGGACTTCAGTCCGCATGTCCTAAATTATAGTGGCTTAGCTCTTTATCCGTTTAGTTTGTCTGATTTGACAGCGCAACTGTACTGGAGAAAGCAGTCTGAATGGATATGTAGCAAATGCTATGAGACGGGCTCTGTTAAGATCTGTTTGATTGGTGCTGGTTTGTATGGAGAAAAAATGCTTTATTTTGGTTTGCTTAGCAACATATATACTAGGGATCAGTCTATTGAATATCATTTGTTTGGAGATTGGTCTGAATATCAGGCATTGCATTTTAATTGGGACAACATTGCTTCTCCTGGCGATCGAGTTGTTTTTCATTCTGAGGCATGGTATCAATGGGCAAATCATCTATGTGACATGGATATGCTAATTCTGTGTGAAGATGACCAGCAAGTTAATCTGCATATTGCACAGAGAATAAACGCTATTTTACCTAAATGTAAATTTAGCCTTCGGCTTGGGGATGACGGTATACTGCAAGATAAGTTTCTCCCCTCGCAGATAACACTCTTTGGCAGCTATAACAAATTATGTTGTCAGGAATTTATCCTACAAGAACAACTAATCGAAGACGCTCGCCTTCAGCACAAAGCTTATATGCAAGCGCACCCAGAAAGCAATATTCCAGCATGGGAAGAACTAGATCCCTTTACTAGAAATTCAAATATTTCTAGTACTTCTTTTGAAAAATGTAATGTACCTTTAATCAAAGCAGAATCAAGGACACTAAATGACATTGAATTATTAGAACGTCTGTCGGAATTAGAACATATTCGTTGGTGTCGTTATCATTATTTACATAATTGGAGTTACCGACCGGGAAAGAAAGATTCTATTCATCAGACGCACTGTGATTTGCAGTTATATAAGGATTTGAGCCATGAGGCGAGAATTAAGGATTGGCAGGCACTCAGTCATTGAAATTGATTGCTTAATAATTTTTACAATAAAATAAAAGTTGAGAGGTGGAATTATATGAATTATGAGTTATTCTTAAGTTACAGAAGAGAAGATAAACAAGTTGTGGATTTTTTTTACAATGATTTGAGTGATCAGAAACATCGTGTTTTTTATGATACTCAATCTTTGCTGTCTGGTGATTTCACTCAAGAAATAAAAACGGCCATTCAAGAATCTGAGCTGGTTGTTTCAATATTGACATGTCAAAGCATTAAACGAATGGTAGAGACTCAGAACGATATGGTTCGTCTAGAATTGGAAACAGCAAGAGAAGCACAAAAGGCTATACTTTTTCTGTGGCTGACTAATAATTTTGAGCAAAGTCAGCTATATGATCAGATGACTGTCTATGCAGAAGATGAGTTTATCGTTTGGCTAAGCAGGCAAAATATTATACCCTTTACATCGAAAAGTGATTCAATTAAAAAAATGAATGATAAAATTTTAGAAACTCTAGAGTTTGAAGTACGTAAGAAGTTTGATGCTATCCGACAAATATCTAAAAAAGAAAAAGACACTTGCTTGAAGTTTACTATTAATGGTAAACAGTATGAATATCACGGTACTTCTCGCTATTCATCCTGGGAAAAAAATTTTCTTCCTTATCAAGAAGGTGTTTTAATAGATGCAGCAAATCCTTTTGCAGTTAAAGTATATGAAGGTACATGGGACGGTAGTGATATGTTTTTAGGGGAAGGTCAGGTTTATTTAGAACAAAATGATCAACGCAAGTTAGTATATCAGGGAAGTTGGCTTAAGCTGCAATATCATGATAATGACGGAAAGATATATAATGAAAAAGGCGATTGCATTTATCATGGATGTCTGATTGAAGGTGAGAAAGCACTATATGGTGAAGAAATTTTTGAGGATGGTACCACGTTTCGGGGATGGTACAAGAATAATAAGCCTTTAACAGGCGATATGCGTTATAGCAACGGGGATGCCTTTGCAGGGAAGTTTAGAAATAATAAGCCGGATGGATTTGGGCGCATGCTTTATGCTGAAGGTGGATCTTATGAGGGAGACTGGATGGAAGGAAGTCCATATGGAAATGGAACTTTAATTTATAAACATCTTGGTAGTGAAATCTGGTATAGTGGGGGTTTTAGTAAAGGAAAAAAAACTGGTTGCAAAAGAGGATTTCCTATGGAGGTTAAAATCAAAAAAATAGGTGATCAAAATTTTAGACGTGTTTTTTTTAGTGAGGATGAGAGTCGTTTTGATGGGGTTTTTTCGGGACACGGAGAGTTTACCTATAGCGATGGAAGTAAGTATATCGGTAAATGGAGTAACGGAAAAAAAGCCTCTGGCTATTTGGTTGAAAATGGACAGAGTATTCAAATTGAAAATAATATTCCTTGTGGTATTACAATGGACAAACAACTATGGGATCGATTATTGTGTCTAATGGATGAAGAGTGGCGGGTATTGCACCTGCTCGCAAAAAAATCAAATGATATTTGCTTTGAGATAGAGTATATCTATAGTAAGAATTATGGTGGGTTGTTGGGCGATTTTGTATCAGAATATGCGAACAAGCTAGAGTTTGAATGCTCTCAGTTGTCAATAGAAGAATATCCTTTTGGGCAGCCTCTAATTCAGAGATTGGCTGTTTTTGTCCAGTTACCTCCAAGTTTACGAGTAAGATTACCGCAGGAGGAACTTAGTAATATTGGAGAGTTGCTTCGCAAAGAATTCCAGAGACGAAACAACGAAGATTCTATGGGGCTGGATTTTTCTCGATTGGATAAGCAGGCGGCTGAAGGATTTCAAATTGAGGAAAAAACTTCTGATAAGACTGAAGGTCGCATTGATTGGAGTGAGTTTTTTGGTAGATAATATGGAAAAGAAAATGATGTTCTACACACAGAAATTTAAGATGTCACCTCGCAATATAATAACTTTTCGATTTTATGAGATATAAAATGGAAGGGGCTTTCCTTTCACCCTACCTTGGAAACGTGGCAGTTACTATAAAATTTGCAGGAAAATTATAGCTGATGGCTACTCTCACCCCACGTTGAGACGATAGCGTTAATGACAAGGGTGGACAAGTAGGGGCGTGAAAAAACTTTGAAACAAGAGAAATCCGAGAGATGGGAGGGCATCCCTGACTCTCGGATTTTTTTGCTGGTGAGATAAGGATGAGTGAGTTTCTTGGATGGAAGCCGTAGGAGGAGTTGACAGGATAACTTTGGGGCAGGTTGAGGAGATAGGGCTAACGGGGATTCAAAAGAGCATATCCATATTAAATTGGTTAAAGCGGTTGGTTATCAAAACTTAAGATTAAACTATCTACATACATTTATTGAAATATTAGGCAAAATTTGTTATTATATATGTGGAAAAAGAGTATCGCTGGGACATTAATTAATGTTATAAAATTAGAGGAGGATTAAAGAAAATGAAAAAGCTAACATTTTTATTTATAACATTCGTGTTACTTTTAAATTGTTTTGCCTATGCTGATGACTCCATTAATGTAGTGAACCTATGTCAATAAAGTGGACACCAAAAGTGCGACTTTATACCATGCCTATGGCAGCCTGATAAACTGCATCAGGTGTCTGATAATTTAAACTGCTGTGAATTCTTTTACGGTTATACCATGATTCTATATATTCAAAGATTGCAGTAAATGCATCTTTTGAATCAATATATGTTTTTTGATGGACTTCTTCTTTCTTGAGCAGTGAATGAAATGATTCAATACAGGCATTGTCGTATGGACACCCCTTCCGGCTAAATGAATGCCGAATCCCATGCTTGAGAAGGTACTTTTCAAACAGATCACTTGTATATTGAGTTCCGAGATCACTGTGAAGAATAATTCCTGTTGGCTTTGATGTATTCATGCAGGCATTTTCAACTGCTCTCAATGCCAGCTCAGCGGTCATAGAAGTTCCATATGCCCAACCAATTATTTTTTTACTATAGAAGTCCATAACGGAGGCCAAATAAGTCCAACCATCCTTTAATGTGTGGATATATGTGATATCCGTACACCACTTTTGATTGATACCAGTGCTTGAAAAGTCCTGCTTTAATATATTTTCTCGTTCAATAACTTGCTGGTTGCTGGGATAATGACGGTATTTCTTAACCACAATAGAACGCAATCCAAGAACTGTCATGTGTCTTTGTACACGTTTTAAACTGACACGGTTGCCATTAGAAATCAGTACCTTTTGAATTTTAGGTGCGCCATAACGTTTTTTACTATCATAGTATATTGTTTGGATTTCTTTATCGAGTTTCTGACAGTCCAGTTCTCGTAGGGATGGTACCCAACGCAAGCGTTTGTAATAAGTGCTGCGACAAATCTTAAGCACCTTACACATGACATTGATAGGATACTGAGTTTGATGTTCTTTTATGAAGGCAACAATTTCGTCTATAGTTTTTTTGCGAATATGGCTGTAGCTTTTTTTAATATTTCATTCTCCATTTCAAGTTGAGCCATCTTTTTCTGGAGTTCTTTATACTTTTTCATAGAAACTGTGGCTCCATTATCGTCCTCGACAATTGGAGAATAAAGTTTAATCCATTTGTAAATAGTCTGCTCGATTAAGCCATATTCACTTGCAAGCTTTGTAACTGATGTGCCGGCATGATAAAGATCAACGATTTGTTGTTTGAATTCTTCTGGGTACCTGTTACCTGATTTGTGGGTCATGTGAACACACATCCTTTCAATAAGATTTTACTGTGTCACACTTTTGATGTCCACTAAATCATACTAACATCATAGTATTATGTGGAAAAAAACTTGAGTTTGATGTAGAGCCTACAGTTATAAATGGAAGAACGATGTTACCTGTAAGAACAATTTTTGAAGCACTTGGGCTAGGTGTTGGATGGGACGAAAGTACAGGAACAATTATAGGTACTAAAGATGGTTTAGTTATCACACTACAAATAGATAATAAGGAAGCAAAAGTAAATGATAAAGCCATGATGCTAGATGTACCGGCAACAGTTATCGACAACAGAACTGTTGTTCCTGCAAGGTTCGTGGCTGAGGCGACAGGTGCAGATGTAGATTGGGACGGTTCAACTCGTACTTTCTATATAGATACGACAATAGAAAGTAATCTTAACGTTTTTGGTGGTAATGTAAAAAATGTAGAGATAAAATCAGTCAAATCAAATATCTTTTCCGAGAATGACATAGAGTCTGCCATCAATACCGTAATCGCATATTTTAAAGCAGAATTTTCGGGCTGTACGCTTACAGAAATAGTCTATGCTGGAGATGACAAACAAGAATTTGCATATCTAGCTTCTCAATATAATGCAGATGAGGTAATTGTTCTTGTGTCATCGTTTGATGTTGATTCTTCTGGAGGCGATGGCTCATTGACTCCCAATAGCACTTATTCAGACTGGAAATGGATATTGGTAAGAGATCGGGGTGGACAATGGAAGCATTTCGATCATGGCTATTAAGGGATATAACTATTAATAAGCATTCAGGCCTACCAAATGGTATTCTTTTATTTCTGCAAGACAATTAAGACAGTGTACAGATATATGTTTGGGTTTGAGTTAGGATTGTGCCATATCGTCCATATGTGATTTTAAAATAAAGCCATTTTAAAATAAAGAAATTATACGGGATATCCTGTAAATAAATTATAAAAACAAGAATGCAGTGCTGGCGCTTGAAAGAAGCTCCTGACACTGTTTTTTTTATGCCATTATATGTTGCAACTGAGGAATTATGATAGCCATCTTAGGATGACCACAAGGGCAAGAATAGCTCCTCCAAGAGGTGTTATTGTGCCATACATCTACATTTTGTCGAATAATGTTATTATAACAACTGATAATTTTAAATTAAACAGTGTTATGCCTTTTTACCCTAAAGGTATAGCACTGTTTTCTGTTTGCAGTTTTAAAAAAGTAGCACATGGTTGTCGTTCTCCTCCTGTTTGAATTTGTCCATAAAAATAAATTCAAAATAATGGAGGAAAATATAATGCCATTTTATGTAACAATAACAAATTTGCAAGGCGAAGAAATTAAAGTTAAGGTTTCAGTTGAAATATTTGAACTTTTTGAAGAAGAACGAAAAGAGATTGCGCGTTTGCGCAAAGAGAAAGAAAGACACGCTTTTGATGAAGATGTGGAAAGTGATATTGCTGGATATTTACATAGCCTTCGCACAACATCCTTGGAAGAAAGAGCTATGCAAAGGCAAGAATTAAAATCCGCTGTTGATGTGATTAAAAGCTGCACACCTGTTCAGCAAAGAAGATTTTATCTCAATCGTATTTTAGGCTATTCCTTTACTGAAATTGCAGCAAAAGAACATTGCTCGGAAAGAGCAGTAAAGTATTCAGTTGATACTGTAATCAAAAAACTAGAGGAATTAAAAAATTCTTTATAAAACATACTTCAAAACGGCCCTACTTCTGTCCTATATAGTAGAGGGGTAAATTTACTAAGGTTTATTCCCTCGTTGCAGCTTGAAAATTGAATATCGGTATAGAAGTTTTTGCTTTACTTGTGTGAGCACCGAAGTAAGACCGTCAAGACCCCCTGCAAGGTGTTTCACCTTGTAAAAAGATAATTTCAAAGGGTACGAGCGATCAGTCTATGGACTTCTAAAAACAGTGGTTCTGTGTAATATGCCAAGACAACAAGTAAAGCAAAACATCAATCCGTGTCCAACGGTAAAAGGGATATTCTGCGAATATGGTGGACAGCTTAGTCACCTGTCATAACACCTATCGGCGGAATAATGCAGCCTGCATCATCACTTGTGATGAATAAACCTGTAAGCTAACTTCTATACTCCCGTATCGGGGGCGAGCAGTAGGATAATCCTTCAGTACTTTTGCTTTGCAAAAGCCACCTTCGGTGGTCTGACTTCTTTCAGATACCCATTATCCGAAAATACGATACAGCTTCATATAAAGAACGATTACAAAGGGCAGATAGTTTATTTTTGAATAAACACAAATTCTCTGTCCTCTTGTATCTGGTGAGATGCAAGACTTGTCCCCACAAGGTAATAACTTCTTGTGGGGCATGGTGTTGTATTTGATTAAGAAATGAAAAAAGATTTGGAGGTTATGAATATGAATGGTATTGATTTTGAAGCAATGAAAAAGGTAGATGTGAGAACCGTTAACCGTTCCACACTCAAAGATATTAACGATGTTGTTGTAGATATAGCACTTCCCAAAGAGGAACGACTTCGTAGCTTTATTGAGCAGATAGGCAACCCATATTGCTACAAATGTGGTGATTTGGTAGTAAAGGTATCTTTTGCCGAAAATACATCGGCAACTTTAGAGGATAGATTGGAGCATTACCTTTCGACAATGTGATTTTTTAAATGCAATGGAACAGTGTTGACTTTAGTGCTTTAAAGTGATATCTTTAAAACCAAATAAGCAAACCTTTGAAAATCCATTGTGAATGTTTTTGGGGAATTACATTTACTCAGTACATTTTCTTTTTGAAAATGCCGATTGCGATGCAATCGTTCCGATCTTTTCGGGTACATAATGGAGGTTTCAAAATGGACAAATTAAATACAGATACAAAATATCGTGCAAGTATCTATCTCCGTCTTTCGAAAGAAGATGGGGATAAATCAGAAAGCGACAGTATCGGCAATCAAAGAGATTTGATTCATCATTTTCTAAAGGACAAGCCGGACATCGAGGTTGTTTCGGAACGAATTGATGATGGATACAGTGGTGTCAACTTTGACAGGCCGGCTGTAAAGAAAATGATTGAAGATGCAGAGAATGGTGTTATCAACTGCATTGTGGTAAAGGATTTATCACGCTTTGGTCGTAACTTTGTGGAAGTGGGAAAATACATAGATCAAGTGTTTCCTGCTTTGAGTATCAGAGTGATATCTATCAATGAAAACTTTGATAGTATCAATGGTCGAAGTCAAAGTGATAATATTTTACTGCCGTTTCTCAGTTTGATTAACGATGCTTACTTGCGTGATATTTCGATAAAGGTTCGGAGCCAGTTGGAAATCAAACGCAAAAAGGGCGATTTCATTGGCTCTTTTGCTGTTTATGGGTATTTTAAGCACCCCGAAAATAGACATAAACTTGTGATAGATGACTATGCTGCTGATATTGTCCGAGATATTTTCAAATGGAAAATCGAGGGGCAAAGTCAGCAGAGAATAGCCGACAAGCTGAATGAGCTTGATATTCTGTCCCCTATGGAATATAAAAAATTCTGTGGGATGGAATATCAAACAAGTTTCCAAACCAATGCAAAAGCAAAATGGTCGGCCGTGGCTATTGGGCGTATACTCAAAAATGAATTTTACGTGGGGACTTTGGTGCAAGGGAAACGCACGACCCCAAATCATAAGGTGAAAAAGACGGTAACGAAGCCAAGTGATGAATGGATAAGGATTGAAAATAATCATGAACCTATTATCACAAACGAGGAATTTGCCATTGTCAATGAACTCTTAAACAGTGATACAAGGGTTGCTCCACACAAAACAGAGGTTTATACCTTTTCGGGACTTCTCTACTGTGCAGATTGTGGCAATCAGCTTGTTCGCAGCAGTGTATGCAGGAATGGGAAAACCTATTTTTACTATATGTGTGGTAAAAATAGAATTACAAAGAAGTGTACTAGCCATCGCATCAGTGATACAGCCATTACCGATGGTATTTTGGTTGCGTTAAGACAACACATTGCAAATATTGTGGAGATGGAACGCATACTGAAATACATTGACACCCTTCCATATAAAAGTACCAATGTAAAGAAACTAAATGTTCAAATTATCAGCAAGGAAGATGAGGTAAAACGATATGAGCATTTAAAAACAGCACTTTTTGAAAATCTTTCTGACAGTATCCTGGATAAAAATGAGTATCTTCGTTTGAAGTATGTTTATGATGAAAAGCAACAATCCGCAGAATTGGCAATTACAAATTTAAAGCAAGAAATTGATAAACTGATAAAAAATCGTACCGAGGAAACCTTGTGGATAGAAAAATTCAAGCTCTACCAAAATATTGACACCATTGACCGAAAAATAGCGGTCAATCTCATTAACAAAATTACGGTTTATGACGATAAAAGGCTTGAAATCAGCTTTAAATACCAGTACAATTTTGACCTTGCTCTTTCTTTCATTCAAAGTATGGAAAAAGAAATATCGCCCCGAAATAAAGTGAAGGAGGCGGTATAATAATGGCAAGAGTAAGCAGAAAAAACAAGGCTCAGGCGATCTTGGAACCAATAGAACACGTTTACAATACAGCAATTTATATCCGTCTTTCTATAGAGGATAGTGGCACAAACAGCAGTGAAACCATTGAAACACAGCAATATATGGTGGAGCAGTTTGTTAATGCTCAAAAGGATATGAAACTGTATTCACTTTACCAAGATAACGGTTTTACAGGCACAAACTTTCAAAGACCAGCCTTTGAGCAGATGATGGACGATGTGAGAGATCGAAAGATAGATTGTATCGTAGTAAAGGATTTATCCCGTTTTGGTAGAAACTACATTGAAACAGGCTATTATCTTGAAAAGATATTTCCGTTTTTAAATGTACGCTTTGTTGCTATCACCGATAATTATGATACCCTGAAAAATAGTAGCAGTGATGATATGGTTGCCTCCCTTAAAAATATCGTCAATAGCTTAGTAGCAAAGGATATATCTCATAAGTCGGCCACTGTTCTTCACCAGAAACAGCAAAATGGCGAATATATCGGAGCCTTTGCTCCCTATGGTTATATGAAAAATCCAGATAAGAAAAACCATTTAATGATTGATCCTGTAACAGCGCCTATCGTAAAGGAAATTTTCAAGTGGAAAATTGAAGGCATTGGTTATATTTTAATTGCAAGAAAACTAAATGAAATGGGTATTCCCTCGCCATCGGTATATAATTACCAAAACTCTAGATACAAGGCAAAGAAAATTCCAACGGGAAAAGCTACAATGTGGCAAGGACAAATGGTAAAGCAAATTATAAATAACTTTACTTATACAGGAAATGTGACGCAGGGAAAAACAGTGGAATCCCTTTGCAACGGGTTACCCCTTACCAAGAAAGATAAAAAACAGTATATAGTGGTGTATGGTACGCACGAGGCGATTATTGATGAAGCAACTTTTCGCAGATTAGGAAATACGATTGATGAGGTTGCCAAAAAGCGGAAGGCGAACAGCGAGAAATATCCTTTTACAGAAAATATTTTTAAAGGCAAGGTGTTTTGCGATGAGTGTGGGCAAAAAATGATACGCTATAAAAATGCAAAAAAATCTGCTAAGACACGCTATGTCTTTCTTTGTAATCAATACGCACACAATTTACAGCTATCTAAATGCAGCAAAAAATGCTTGGGTGAGCCAGAGCTTATCAATGCCATTCTTTTAAGTTTGAGAGCACAAGTAGAGTTGACTTTTTCATTGGAAGATAAATTGAAAAAGCTGAAAAGTACAAAAAAATACATAGCAAAACAGAAAAAAATCAAAACCGATTTAGTAAATACGGAAAAGCTGATTACTAAGAACTTGCTGTTATGTACAGCACTTTTTGAAAATTACACTGACGGGACCATACAACTAGTAGAGTACAATCGCTTGAAGTCCGATTATCTAAAACAGGCTGAGGAACTGGAAGAAGCCAAAAACAGATTGCTAAAAGCACAAGTTTTAGATGGAAAAATATTATCCCCACAAAATGAGTGGATCAAGGCTTTTAGAGGGCAAAAAGATACCACAGTATTAAGTCGTGAATTTATTGAGCTGATGATTGATAAAATCATTGTTAGTGGATATAACGATGTAGAAATTGTATGGAAATTCGCTGATGAATTAGCGATTCTCACTGAGTTTGTGGGAGGTGCTGCATAATGAAAACCATTGCGATATATCTCAGACTATCAAATGAAGATATAAATGAAGGGGAAAGTAACAGCATTTCTAATCAAAGGGATTTGCTTATAAACTACATTTCCACAAATAAAGACCTACAAGACTATGAAGTTTTGGAGTTTATTGATGATGGATATAGCGGAGCAACTTTTGACCGCCCTGCACTGAATAAACTGCTAAAGTTGACTGGTAAAACAATTGATGTCGTAATGGTCAAAGACTTTTCCAGATTTGGTAGAAACCTTATTGAAGTTGGAAATTATATTGATCAAGTATTTCCCTTTTTAGGCGTGCGATTTATTGCAGTCAATGAAGATTACGACAGTAAAGACTATAAAGGTAGTACCGCAAGCATTGATGTAGGGCTAAAGGCTTTGATTTATGAAATGTATAGCCGAGATATTTCCCAGAAAATACGAGCAGTGCAGAAATCTAAGTTTCAAAAAGGTGAATATCTTTGTACTTTGCCATTGTATGGTTATATGCGTTCGGAAATCGAGAAAAACAAGTTAATACCAAGTCCCGAAACCGCGCCTATTGTGAAACGAATATTTGAGCTTGCTTGTGAAGGGAAAACACCAACGCAAATTGCTGTGATTTTTAATACCGAAGGTGTGCCTTCTCCTTATATGTACCATAAAGAAAAAGGTACAGACAAAATGAGAGGGTGGAAATTAAGCAGCGAAAACACTATTTGGACGAATGCCATTGTTCATCGTTACCTTAGCGATGAGCGATATACAGGTAAACAAATAAGTCGCAAACGTACGAAGATTGATATTAACACAAAGAAAACTATGCTTCTTCCCAGAAGTGAATGGATAATCTGTGAAGATGCTCATGAGCCAATTGTTTCAAGAGATGTATGGAAGCAAGCACAGCTGGTCATGAAACCATATAGGCCTAAGCCATATACAATCGCAGACTATAACCTGTTTAAAGGATTATTAAAATGTGAGCATTGTGGGCGAACGCTTACTTTTTTCAAAAACATAAAAGAACCTTGTTATCGTTGCGCAACAAGAAGGTTTGTTACTTTTTGTGAGTGTAAAGATGTTCGTATCAATGAACAACAGCTAAAGGATTTTGTTCTGTCTGAAATGCAAAGGAAAATTAGATTATTTATTTTTGAGGATATTAAGAATGGTAAATCCGATAAAAGCAGTTTTCAAGTTGAAATTGAATGCATAGAAAAACAGATAAGACAGCTTGATTGTAAAAAGACTTTACTCTTTGAGAGTTTGGCAGATGGCAAGTTGTTAAAAGAAGATTTCAAAGAAAAAACGGCGGAGTTATCTCAAAAGAAAACAGATTTTGAACATGAGAAAACAGCGTTACTTCAAAAACTAAATGATACTTACGTAGTTAAGGATAATGCAGCAAAACATTTAGGCAAATATGCAGGAGTGCAGGAACTTACCCAACAGCTTGTAGCAGAGTTGATTCAAACAATAAAGGTTTTTCCCGATAATAGCCTTGAAATTGTTTGGAACTTTAAAGACTGTATAAAAGATTAAGTTATTTTTTTATGTATGTCTTGACACAAGCTAACGAAAAATATATGGGTGATGCCCTGATGCAGAAAACCTATACAGTGGATTTTCTGACGAAGAAAAAAGTGATAAATAAAAGTATCGAACCGCAGTACTACATAGAGGATAACCATGAAGCGATTATCCCAAAGGAGTTGTACCACCGAGTACAAGAGGAAAAGGCACGAAGGGGTGCGATCTACCGACCTGCATCTAAAAAAGCAGATGCACCTTCTGTCAAAGGTAAGTACAGCGCCAAATATGTGCTGTCCGACATTATGGTATGTGCAGAATGCGGTCAGCCCTACCGCAGGCAGGTATGGTCGAAGTATGGTGTGAAAAAAGCCGTGTGGCGCTGTGACAACCGCCTCAAGCACGGTTCTAAGAGATGCAAGCATTCCCCCACCCTGAAAGAAGACAGCCTCCATGAAGCCATTATGACCGCAATTAATAACGTGGTAGAGGATCAGGGAGAATTTGTGCAGGCATTTCGAGAAAATGTCATCCGTATCATCGGAAACTACTCAGCACAGGCAGAGCCTACGGAATACGATGAGCAAATCGAACAGCTTCAACAGGGAATGATGAAACTTATCGAGGAAAGCGCCAAAACCGAGTGTGCAGATGATACATTTGATAAAAAATACCGCATTATCGCAGATGAAATCAAGGAGCTAAGGAAGAAAAAGACAAAGGTGCTTCAAGAACGACACCTGGCAGAAGCCTATGAACAGCGTCTGCAGGAGATGAATAGCTACACGAAAAAAATCAACTACTTAAAACGAGAGTTTGACGATGACCTTGTCCGCAGACTGCTTCAAACAATCCGAGTTATCAGTGAGTGCAAAATAGAAATTCAATTTCAATCGGGCATCGTAATCCGACAAGATGTCCTGTGTGATGATTAAATGACGGCAGGAGCCGAAAGACTAGCGGTTCCTGCCAGCATATAAAGTACTGTTAAGAATAAAATCCTCAGACAGTGGGCTGAGGGTTTTATTGTTGGCAGCGCTATTCTATCGTACCTTGACAGCGTATCGGAACACCGATATAATGGAAATAGGTGATGAAAATGACAATACAACAGCTTATGCAGGACATGAATATGTCCCGCTATCGTTTATCAAAAATCAGCGGGATTCCATGGGCGACTCTCGCAGACATATATTCGGGAAAAACACATCTCGACCGATGCGGAGCAGGAACGCTTTCCAAGTTATCCAAGGCTCTTGGTCTTTCCATTGAGGGACTGCTGGAACTGGAATCTGAACCTATAGAAACCGCACCGGATGGTAAGCCCCATAATAAGACATATCTGGAAACCGGATTATCCAGCAGCATTCAAAAGGCAATCAAGGATTACCTGCAAGGTGAAAAAGAACAGGTTCTGCATCTTGATTGTCTGTCGGATGAATTATATGGAGCCATTAATGCTGACCTTTGGTCAGGTATAATTACAGAGGAACAGGCCGGCTATCTGCGTGAAAAATATCTTGGACTAGGTGGAAAGAAGGATGGAATACATGATTGATTTTACATCCTGTGAAGTGAATAAATTCAGAATCCACACCAAGATAACTTTGAGCAACTGGTTTTGTAATATAGGAGGGGTGTCTTATGCCAATATTAAAGAATATGGAAATACCAAAACCACAAAATTGGCAGGACTTTGAGCGATTAGTCGAAAGCTATTTAAGGATGAAATGGCCTAATTGCATGATTGCTTTATTTGGAAGTGGCGGGCAAACTCAGCATGGAGTGGATGTTTATTTGCGAGATAAAAATGCCTCTTTTGTTGGAGTGCAATGCAAAAAAGTAGAAAGACTAACTTATGCCCAAATTCAGAAGGAAATTGATAAAGCGAAGGATTTCACTCCCACGTTGACAAATTATATTATTGCTACTTCTATGAAAAAAGATGCCCGGCTACAGGAAAAAGTGAATATTCTAAATTCACAGCATTTTGAAAAAGGGTTATTTTCAATAGATATTCTTTTTTGGGAAGATATCATTGCACTGATTGTATCGGATGAAAAAGTATTTGCTCAGCATTATCCTCAGCTTTCACCGGACAAAGGAAGAGCAAATAACTGCACTACCGTGCACGCTGCAAATATAAAGGATTCTGTCATAGGAAATAACATTACAATAAATACATCTAAGAATCAAAATATCAAGAAAACTCCGATTCAGGACACTATTGGCAGTAATACATACATGAAAAATTATGTGAAACATTTAATTGATAGATATCATGAATTCAAGAAGGCCACTGAAAACATGGACAGGAGTCCAATGAATTATGCATTGCTTTACAATGCGATAAAGAGAGAAATCGGTTTTAAGTGGGATGAAACTCCTAATGAACGTTTTGAAGATCTGTGTGAATTTTTACAGAGAAAGATTGATAATACCATATTGGGAAAGAAACAGAAATCACAGGGGATCAAAAATTACAGTACATATGATGAATTTCAGGTTAAGACACGCGGAGCAGTGAGGAAGCAAACTTAAGGAGATGGTCTATGAATATACAAGATTTAACCGAGCAGGTTGCCAATTTGATTTCCTTAAAACAAGAAGGAGACCATTGGGATTTTAAACGGGAATGGTATATCAACAAGGCGGATCTTCTGCATGATATTATTTGTATGGCAAATAATTTATCAAGCCAAGACGGCTTGATTATTATCGGTATTGATGAAGAAAGAGATTATGAGATACAAGAAATGGTAGATGATTCTAACCAGAAGAAAACACAAGATTTAGTATCTTTTTTGCGTGACAAGAGATTTGCCGGTGGAATCAGACCCACTGTTACAGTCCAATCAATTCTTTTATCTGAAAAATCTATTGATGTAATAGTCATACATAGTGATCGCAATACTCCGTATTATTTGACGGAACAATATCAGGGAGTTTATGCAAATAACATATATGTTCGCATTATGGATACCAATACGCCGAAAAACTCTTCGGCTGACATTAATATTATTGAAACTCTTTGGAAGAAGCGTTTTGGAATAGATGCGACAGCACTTGAACGTGTCATTCTGTATTTGCAAAGTCCATCAGATTGGGTTGACTCGGCTGATGAATCCAGAAGGTATTATAAGTACGCACCGGAATTTGTAATAGAACAGATCTCGGCTGCAGATGACAGGGACGGTTATGAGTTCTATCTGTTTGGGCAATATGATAGTCGTCCTCACTGGTATGATATCAATCTCTATTATCATCAAACATTATTAGATTCTTTGGGAGGAGCAGCATTAGATGGAGGCCGATATTTCACGGCTACTCCTAAAATAGAAGGGCTATCTTTAGACGGAAATAGAATGGATTGGGATATTAGTTACAAGTATCTCATTAAAGAGTCAATAGAGTATATCGTTCATAAATTTTATATTACTGATGACATGGATGAGGAACAAACATCAAGGAGACGTTTCTTAGAGTGCATACTTATCTTTGAATCAGAGATTGAGAAGGTAAGATTTGATAAATTTGTGAAAGAAAATTATGCTAACTATAATGCTGATGATTTTGAAGGTATGCTTCCACATTTCCCCAATATAGAGGGATATGTAATGAGTGCTTTTAAAAAAGATTATTTAAATGCACTTATTTTGAAAAAAATGTTAGATGACTTTAGGGCCACTTTTTGATGAATTGATCCTTAATTATTTGATTATATTATGGCTTGTATATGCAGAATATAGAAAACTGGGAGGTGCAACTATGTATTTGTCTTCATTACAAATAAAAAATTTTCGGTGTTTTAATGATGATGGGCACATCATTAATTTTAATCCAGGTTTAACTGTTTTGGTAGGAGAAAATGACTCAGGTAAATCGGCTATAATGGACGCTATCAGAATTGTACTTGGAACAACAGATTTCGGCTGGATTCGTATAGAAACAAATGACTTTTTTAATGAGGACATCTCTCGAGAAATTAGTATTAGTTGTAAATTCACTAGTTTGACCCCAGATGAGCAAGCCTACTTCTTGGAATGCTTGACATATGAAAAGAAAGGAGCAGTAAATACGCCTTGTTTGTATTTACACTGGAAATGTAAATATTTATTATCATTTAAACCACCCAGGCCAGTTTCTTCATTTTCTACAGGTAAGGATGGTAATGGCCCTGCCCCATCCTCGGAAGCTCGTGAGCTGCTACGTATTACATATTTAAGAGCCCTGCGTGATGCTTATAGTGATATGCAAGCCGGAAGGCATTCACGTTTATCTCAGATTGTCCAAAACATACCGGGTTTAAATCAAGGAAAAAGTGAGTTTCAAGACGGAATGGATATACATGAATTGTCATTGGTAGGTATTACAAACTTATCAAACAATTTGTTGGCAGCTCATCCCTCTCTTAAGTCAATAAATGATGATATGACAGAAATATTAGGTAAGCAAATGCTCCTAAAAAAAGATATCATCAAAACAAGATTTGAGGTGGCAGGTTCCAATAGCAATGATCTTCAAAAGACATTGGCTCTTTTAGAAAAACTTGACTTGGCGGTCGATAAAAATGCAAGTGCTATGCAAGGTAAAGTTGGATTGGGCACGAGTAATATTATGAGTATGGCATGTGAACTACTTTTACATAAAGAAGCTGAAACGGAAAAGAAATCATCGTTCCTACTTATTGAGGAGCCGGAAGCTCATGTGCATGCCCAGCGGCAACTAAAGTTAATTCAGTCTCTTGAAAATGAAGCAGAAAGCAAGCAACAACAGATAATTATTACAACACATTCACCATTGTTAGCTTCTGTGGTAAAAATAGATAATATTGTAATGGTAAAAGAAGGGCAAGTGCTTCCATTGGCAAAAGGTCATACAATGTTGGATGATGATGATTACAGGTATTTGGAAAAGTATTTGGATGCTACAAAAGCCAACTTGTTTTTTGCACGAAGTGTAATTATTGTAGAAGGGCCTGGAGAAGCTCTGTTACTTCCTACCATAGCCAAATTATTAGGATGTAGCTTTACGGATTTCGGAACTTCATTAGTTGATGTTAGAAGTACAGGTCTGCGTCGCTATGCAAGAATATTCCAACGTTCCAATATTGATGATACTTGGGGCATTAAAGTTGCCTGTGTTACTGATAGAGATGTTATGCCGAACTGTGCTCCTGGTATTTGTATTGACGAAAAGTATACGCTAGATCCGTCAACATGGCCGAAAAAGGAAGACCGTAATTGGAGAGCAGAAGCGGATTTTACGTTGGAAGAAGCGACCTCTCATCTTAAGAATATAAAGCAAAAAGCAGATGGACAACAGGTTGTAACATACATCGCAGATCACTGGACTTTGGAGTATGACTTGGCTTTTGCAGGCTTAAGTCATAGTAAAATGCAAGAGGCTTTAATTAGGGCATTAGTTAAAGTAAGCTACGCTAAGCAAAATTGGGATAAAAAAACAGATGATATTAAGACAGCAATCAAAGCATTACCTACGTTAGAGGATAGATCCTCTTATTTCTATAAATATTTTGCGAAGAAGACCGCATCTAAAGCGGATTTTGCACAACAGTTTGCATTTGAACTTGAAGATGCTTTCACAGGAAATGTAAGTGAGTTAAAATCTATGTTGCCAAGTTATCTAGTGGATGCAATAGAATACGTTGCAGGGGAATAAATCATGGGAATTGAAAGGTTGGAGCAAATCAAAATTACTGATGACGATATTACTTGGGTTGAGTCCATTATGGGATTTCGCTTTAATAATGATAGAGTCAACATAATTAAAAACTTAGAATCAATAGATGTCCAGGCGTTTCCGGGAAGCGGAAAAACGACCACACTCATTGCAAAATTAGCAATTTTAGCAAGAAAATGGCCATACAATAATTCAGGTATATGTGTTCTGTCACATACAAATGTTGCGCGTGAAGAAATTGAAGAGCGATTAGGAAATACAGATATTGGAAGAAAGCTTTTGGCGTACCCGCACTTTATTGGGACGCTTCATTCCTTTTTTGATACATTTGTTGCATTGCCTTGGATTCGATCAAAAGGCTTTTGCATGAATATGATTGACTCAGATGTTGTAAGAAAATCTCGCTGGTATATGCTCCCTCGTGGCACAAGAGTGTATTTAGAGAAGAACTATAGAGACGCACAAATTTGTAGCTACAATGGGAATATAGGACGTATAGACTGGGACAAACAGGGTGAAACACGTCAGAAAATTTTAGAAGCAATACAGAAGTCTCAAAGTGATGGAAACTTTACATTTGATGAGATGTTGCTATATGCAAAGCAAGCGTTTGATGAATGTGATTCTCTACCTGTTGGACTGCAGCAGCGATTTCCAATAATTTTTATTGACGAAGCACAAGATACTAATTCATTTCAATGGGAGCTAATTCATAAGGCATTTCCGGAAGCAAGCGGCATGACGATTCGACAGGGATTTGGTGATAGCAACCAAGCAATTTATAATTATGTTAATGAGATCGTTGAACGACCTGCGTTCCCACGTCCATCACCACTGTTGTTGAGTGAGAGTAAAAGATTTGATAATAGAATAGCACATTTAGCAAATACTGTAGCTATTTCTGCGGAACAAATGAAAGGTACAGAAAATGATTTTTCTGGAAAACAAAGTAGCCATACACTTTATTTATTTTCAAAAGATAAGGTTGGACAAGTCATTGAGGAGTTTGCACAACTTTTGTTAGATACTTTTTCTGATGAAGAATTGTTGAAAAATAAGAAACGTGGATGCCATGTTATTGGAATGGTTCATGTGAAGAAAGACGAAACTACAGAAAAACAATTTCCCAAAGGCATATATGACTATTGGCCGAATTATGAAGCTAGAAGAACAAGCAAAAGTATAAATCCTAATAGCCTTATAGAATATTTTAGAATGGGACGCTTTGAATTTGAAAAAAACAATGAATTATGCGCACAAATAGAATGGATTGCAAAAGGTATCCGGAGACTCATCAACAAGGCAAAAGGTCAAAATTTAATAGCCGCAACCAATAATCCTTTTTTATCAATTATCAAACAATTTCCTGAAGAAAAACAGTTGGAGATACGAAAGGATTTTTATGTATTGTCTTCTGCTGATATTTCGAAAGAGGAAGAGTGGCAAAGCGTAGTTAGCATTTTGAAAGATATTTTAAAAGGACTTGATTTGACAATAAATGAAAAAGTCAAGGAATTTATAGCATGGACAAATGAAAACTATTTCAGTTGTAATGCCCAAGAAGCAATACCACAAGTGATGCCAAATCATTATGTTTTTGAGGATAAAATAAGTGAACGTTGCGTTGATTTGGAGTTCGGCAGTATTCATTCAGTAAAAGGAAGAACACATTTGGCTACTTTGGTATTAGAAACCTATTCAAAAGCTCACAACATGAAAGCTATACTTAAATATCTATGCAATAAGCCACCCAAATCTGTAGGGTCGAATCATAGTCGCTTAAAGTGCCAGTATGTAGCTATGACGCGTGCGAAAGCTTTATTATGTCTTGCAATGCCAATAGAGTTTGTTGATGATAAGGCACAAAAATCATTGCAAGATACAGGTTGGACGATAAAAGTTGTAGACTAAAGCTGTAAAAATAAAGCTCTTGAGGGTTTTATTAGAACAATTCAAGCGAATATGAAAGTAATGGCGTATCGGGCTGTTGGTGAGGTGAAAATATGGATTCAGAGAAGTGGTTATGGCCTTCAGAAAATATGGATTTTGAAAAAGTAGATAATGCTGAGTACCAAGTTGAAGTAAAATGGAGTAAGAAACCATTTTGGGATTATAAAAATCTATCGTATCAATTCTATAATTGCGGCTTTCAGGTCTTTAATAACGTTATTGAAAGTGGTCACGATAATGTTAAGTCGGATATGTGGTTTCTAACTGGAATTTTTATGATCCGGCAAAGTATGGAGTTGGGACTAAAGGCGCTATTATGCAGAATATGTACAAAGAAATCTGAAATACAATCTGTTTTTGAAAAATGTTGCCATAATTTATCTGCACTTTGGGCGGAGTATTATTCTGATGATAAAGAGAATTATTTAACACAAGAAGAAAAGCAATGGTTGGAAGAATACTTCATTTCTCTAGAATTAGTAGATGCACAATCAGATATGTTTCGTTTTCCATTTGAGGACGATTTTCTTTCTAAATACAGGAATAAGTTTATTGATAATGTAGATGTAGCAAATAATTTACTCCAGGCATCTGCTCTCATTAAAAAGTGTATAGAATGTGGTATAGTAAGTTCGGATGATAGTTTTGATAATAATCTTAAGCCAGAGTTCTTTATTATGGCATCACATGGAATCGGCAATTGCTATTTGTGGCAGAGTTTGACCGATGAAGGATTTCATGTGAAGATAACAGGTTATATAGCGGTTGCAGATTTCATTTTTAAAAATAAAGAGCTACATAATGAAGAGAAACTATATCCATTAATGTTTACGTTAAGAAATGCATTAGAACTGTGTTTGAAGAGACTTTTTTACAGCAGAGTTGAAAAAGGCGTATCAAAGCATGCTTTTTTTTCAAAAAGAAAGAGTCACCTAATAAAAAAAGATCTCTGGAAGAATGTAAAACCGGTTATTTTATATTATGCTAGTGAACAGGGACAAGATACGGATTTAATAAATATTGTAGAAAAGCAGTTGGATGTAATTAATAGAATTGATAAAAATGGAGATAACTTCAGGTACCCAACATCCTATAGCTTGGAATATAGAATTAATAATAGACGGTTTGACTTGAAGAATATATATGAATTTATGCGGGCATTGTTGAATTTTTTTGAAGGCTGCGATTCAATGTTAGATGCTATAGCGGATTATGAATCAGAAATGAATTCTTATTACAGTAGCTATTATTAAAAACATTTTGTCGGTTAAAATATTGATAGGAGATTATCGAATGGGTAAAATAGCTACACCACAAATTATTACAGAGCAGATTATGGAGCTGTGTCAATCTATATCTGAATATCAACCTATATATGTTCCAGTAAAAGCAAGTTCAAAAAGTCGTTTTAATGAGTGCTTTCCGAACGTCGCTGAATATGTTGAAGAATATGGTGGTCAAAGTGTATTCGGTAGATGCATTTGGCAAAGAGCAAACGTTTTAATCGAAGCAGAAGCACATGCTGTGTGGAAGTCTCCAAACGGTGATTTAATAGACATTACTCCTCACATCAATGAAGAAAAGTCGATCTTATTTTTAATTGAACCCCAGATGGTATATAGAGGTAATATAATACCTAGTATCCGAAAAGAATTGACTTCATCCCCGTTAGTGGCAGAATTTATTTCTCTCTTTAATGAACGTGACCAAATAGCAGCAGAGGCCAACGGTAATACATATACATTAACAACAACTATGCTTAAAAGGATGTATGAAATAGAGGAGTTATTGAATCAGAAGGTTGGTCGTAATGATCCATGTCCATGCCAATCTGGAATTAAGTATAAAAAATGCTGTAGTCAATATATGGCATAAAGAAGTGATTGTTCACATGGTCAACAGTTATGTATTATAAATATGCATATAATATAGTGCTTAATATTGATTTAGAATAAGAACTACTCCAGAAAGGAGGGATGAAAAATGGTATTGTCAGAAAAACTGAAGAGTCTCATACAGAGTATTGCTACAACGCCAGAGTTCTGGAAAATCAATTATTACTTACGATCAATGAAAAAAGCACCACACGGCGGTGTCTTTCAGATTGGATACCCAAACACATTTTTAAAATATTACTCCGTACCCACATATCTGTTTTTTACGCCTAATGCCGAAATCCCGGCTCCTGTGTTGGATACAGCTGATAAATTTCGTGCGATGATTAATTCTGCAGATGTTGATGCTGAAGAATTATTGCGGTATTGCCTAAGCATTGACCCGGATGATCTAGGGAACCCTCATAATGGAAGTCGGATGTATATTGCAACTTGCGGTAAGATAATCACTTACGTCGGACGCAACGAGATGGAGCATATGGACGCTGCTTCTAACGCCATCGAAGGAAAAATAGGCTATTTGGACAACTTCCATATTGATGAAGAAAGCCTTGTTTTTCTCTTTATTTTCACCCTTATGGAAAGCTTTGCTCACAGGATTCATGATATAGACGAAATCGTCAATTATGAAAAACTGATATTGCCTATTGATAAATATGGCCTGAGTGATGTGACAGATGCGGAATTTGAGCGGCAAGGGTTTAGGTTGAATGATAAATACTATCTCTACAATATTTTCCTTGATACGTCGATAGGGAGTCCTATATCCGATGTGCCGAAAACCATTGAGATAATTCAGGGAATAAGGCCACCTGTACAGATACTTACACGATGCGATGAAAATCTCGCGGTACCCTATTCACGAATGGTCAGCACGGCTACAGTGGATTTTCAAAAATGGCGTGGCATTACACTCAACTTCGATAATATTACTGAACAGATGAAGAGCGGCAAAGAAACCATAGTACATTTTGATCCTCAAACGTTACATAAAATCTTTGTTTACATCAAGCGCGGAGCTGATGAAACTGGGGCAGAGTTCTACCATGTGAATGTCGAACAACTCTGGAATCCTGATATATTTGCAGACGCTGAGCACGTAATCATGACTAATTATATTCACGGAACATACTATCCAGCGAGTGAGACATTTGAACATATAGACTTTTCTATAAACCAGTACGGCAGAGAAATCTTTGAAGCTAAATATCGCGATGCAGAAAAGTTGACCGGTGTTTCCATCGGCGTATACGGAAATATGCATTACAAGATATGGTGCACCAGGGGCAGCAATCTCGTACCTACGGTGTGGGCTGATCTTGTATGCGCATCACTTGATGTGCCATTCCGAAGCATTTTCATGGAGACATTGGCGGTACTTATACAGAGGATTTAATTTAAACATTTTCATACGCGAAGGTTGTATTTTTTTATGTAAGCATTAATTATTCTATCGCCTACGCCAAGGAAAAAATGCGTCTTTCAGGAATCCGATTCGCAGCATCTACACACGTTGAAGCGATAATAATGATGACGTATTGTGGTGATAAGGCTAAAAATGAGGTTTAAACCACAAGATGTTGGTGCGCCCAGCCAAGGGTGTGATATTTAACGGGTGGAAACCCCGTCCGATAAGGTGAAGCCCCACCATCGGTAGCAAGCCTAGAGTATGTTTCTGGTAACAGGGCATGCAAAGCAAAGGGAGTTAGGTAGCAGGGTCAAAAGGCAGTTTAGCTTCGAAATTTGTGGATGGTTCAGAGTGCCGACGCCGTCAACATAGCGGAAGGCAACACGCAGATATTCGTCAAAGGGTTAGATATCTGAGGCTCTGCGGAGTTAGAAGTCAGCCATGCTATACAATGATGTCACATCAACTGGGGAGAGCCTGCCGTGTCCACACTATGTGTGTATGAGTGGTATGCAGACAGAGATGGCTGCAGAAGCATGACAGGCAGTCGGATGGCCTGATAGTACCAATGAAGGTGGGTAATGCCACTGGAGGGAAGCGGAGAGTAGGTTGTTCCTCGCAACCTTGCCATACAAGTTCATATCAAAGAGGAAACATTAGCTACACACTGAGGTAGGAAACTGATGGAAACGAAATTGGAGAGAATATCACAGTTATCAAGAGAAAATCCGGATATGGTGTTCACGTCTATAGGACATCTGATAGACAAGGAACTGCTTAGGCAGTGCCATACGGACATGGATGGAAAGAAAGCTGTTGGCATCGACGGAGTTACAAAGGAGATGTACGGAGCGAATCTTGAAGAAAACCTGGATAAACTTGTGGAAAGTCTGAGACGGAAATCCTATAAGCCACAGCCTGCAAGGCGGGTGGAAATACCAAAGGACAACGGCAAGACGAGACCACTCAGTATCTACTGCTACAGGGATAAGTTAGTGCAGGAGGCGTTGAAAAGAGTACTCGAGGCTGTTTTCGAACCTCACTTCTACGATGAAATGATGGGCTTTCGCCCAAAACGTAGATGTCACATGGCAATTAAGAAATTAAATGTGATGATTGAGATGTGTTACACGAATTATATCCTTGATGCAGATATTAAAGGGTTCTTTGACCATTTAGACCATGAATGGATAGTTAAGTTCGTAGAATCAAGAGTCAAAGACCCTAACATCATTAGGCTGGTTAGAAGAATGCTGAAGGCAGGAATCATGAAGGATTTTCAGTATGAGGAGTCCGAAGAGGGTAGTGGACAGGGTTCTATTTGTTCACCTATACTCGCAAACATCTACATGCACTATGTACTTGTATGGTGGTTCAAGGAGAGGATACAGCCGAACATGAAGGGTTTCTGCGGATTAGTGGTGTATGCAGACGACTTTGTAGTCTGTTTTCAATACAAGCACGAAGCAGAAGAGTTCTACACGAGACTAAAACACAGGATGGGGCACTTTGGACTGGAGCTTGAGGAAAGTAAGAGCAGGCTGATTAAATTTGGGCGTTTCGCCGAAGCAGATTGCAAGCGAGAAGGAACAAAGCCAGAAACTTTTACCTTTCTCGGTTTCACACACTACTGTTCCAAAGGTAGGAACGGAAAGTTCAGAGTGAAGAGGAGAACCAGCAGGAAGAAATTCAGAAAGAAATGCAAAGAGATAAACCAACTTCTAAAGGGAGAACTTAGATTTCTACCAGTGAAGGAAATCATAAAGAAGCTGAACCAAATACTTGTTGGTTATTACCATTACTACGGGATTACTGATAACGGACCAAGCCTTGACAGATTTAGATTCAAAGTGATAGATATGTTGTTCTATTGGCTTAATCGAAGAAGTCATAGGGAAAGCTATACGTGGAAAGGACTTGAAGAGATGCTCAAAGTGTTCCCGATAGCCTATGGCAAGGTCTATGTCAATGTCTATGGATAACTGTTGAACAATTAGACTTGTAAAGAGCCGTATGCGGAAAAGCCGCACGTACGGTTCTGTGAGGGGTGCGTCTAGTAATGGGCGCGTCTACCTCGACTGGTTTTGGAGCGATTTTGGGGCTTAAAAATGGGCAAAAAAGTGCCGCTTTTGAGCCTTGAAAAATGATGAAAATATAGATGACATAGGGTGTTTTTACAAAATAGAGGGATATAAGAGGTTAAGTCTGGGTCACATCAAATGACACTTCGGCTTAACCTTTTTTAATATATATGGAAATATTATGCAGATGCATGTATAATAAAGTAAAAAGGTATAAGGAACGATGGATTCAATTTTTTGCACTTTTAAAACCCATATTGCTGATATAAGTTTAACTTAAGCAGTCTGGATTTGCAAAGTGTTTTTGATTTATTGATAATTAAGATTCCAGTTTTAGCAATACTGGGAAGTTCGCTAATTAGCCTTATTGCAAGTCTGTTTCTCTTTAATGTAGCTATAGTTATATTCTTTATCAAATAATAACCTGTTGTATAGGAATTATGAGTATGACAGGAAGTCTGTTTAACTACCGGATTTCTAACATATTTATGATAGATGTTTTAAATTATTGAGAGCTTAATTTGGGAGGATATAATAATGTTTGAATCAAGATGTGGTGTGTGTTGCAATAACTGCGGTCGCAAAGAGTATAATGGTACCTGTAATCTAGACAGGTTACTTCAAATTTCTTAGTGAATTCTGTTATAATAAATACATCTAAAAAAGGACGGTATTCACATGAAAAAAAGACGTAGTTTTACACCAGAATTCAAAATACAAGTTGTACTAGAGCTTCTTCGTGAAGAAAAGGAGCTGAATCAAATAGCTGCTGAGCATGAGATTGCTCCAAATGTTCTTCGTAACTGGAAGAAAGAATTTTTAGCTAATGCATCAAGTGCCTTTGATAATAAAAAAGAAGCTTCTTTTGAACAAGAACGTATTGACTACGAAAAGAAAATCGATCAACTTTATAATACAATTGGCCAGCTTACGGTAGATGTGAACTGGCTCAAAAAAAAATCTGATCAAGCTCTTGGACATGGCTGGGAAGAAAGAACTGGTTACAAAGGACGATCCTAAACTGTCTATCAGTAGACAGTGTAAACTCCTTGAGCTTAATCGTAGTAGTATTTACTACCAAGAACAAGCCCCTACTGTATGTGAAATAAAAATTAAGCATCTTATTGATCGTATTCATATGGATCATCCAGCATGGGGAACTAGGAGAATATCTGCACATCTTATAGAGCAAGGCTATTTCGTAGGAAGAAAGCTTGTGAGACGTTACATGCAAGAAATGAGAATCTATGCCATCTATCCAAAACCAAACCTTTCAATGCCTAATAAGCAGCATAAGGTTTACCCTTATCTACTGCGTAATCTTACTATTGATAGGCCTAATCAAGTATGGTCTATTGATATCACATACATTCCCCTTGGCAGAAGCTTTATGTATCTTACTGCTATTATTGACTGGCATTCTCGTTACATAGTAGGTTATGAGCTTTCGGACACATTACAAGTTGAATCGGTAATAGCTTGTGTTAAAAAGGCTATTGCCATATATGGAGTACCTGAAATTATTAATAGTGATCAGGGCAGTCAGTTTACTAGCCTTGAATATACTAATCTCTTAAAGCATCACAGCATCAAAATCAGTATGGATGGTAAAGGGCGATGGGCAGATAATATCATTGTTGAAAGATTCTTTAGAACACTTAAATATGATGATATTTATATTTATCATTACCAAACCCCTAGAGAGCTACGGGCTGGTATTAATAAGTTTATGAAATCCTATAATGAAGAACATCCTCATTCAACACATGGTTACAAAACACCATATGAAATTTATCATGGGGTAAAAGTAGCATCTTAATGGAGGATTATTTGTCATACCTACAAATATGTATATTCCTTCTGACAAACAATCACTGGTAAAAAATGGTTCATTAAGAATTTACTTTAGGCTGCCTTGACAAAGGAACCACTATACCCTGCATCACCAAACTCTTTGTATGCATTAACCCACTTTAACACTTGTTTATTATCACAATTACCAATGTTGTATTTCTTTGCTAAATAACTAGAACCTCCTTTTCGAGATAAATAATCTTGTACGACAGTTTTCTTAAATAAAAAACTATATTTTGCCATAAAAAAACCGACCCCTAAAAGTTAGATTTCAGGTCTAACTTTACAATATTAATCTTTTTAAGTCTTTCAATTTTTTCACGCCTTTTAAGATAACTACCAATACAATCGTAACAATAGCTATCTGAAGAGGAAGAAAGGCAATATCTTGGAAAATATAAAAAAACGTATCCCGCGGGGAATGAAAAACTACAATTTGTACTGCATATATAAATACAGAAATTAGCACCAAAACTAAAACAATTAGAAAGCCTGTGATTTTTTTCTTCATATCCTTTCCCCTCTATTTCAACATAATTGATAAGTGCTCGAATTATCAAGTCGTTTTTTCAATAATAGCCTAATTATCATTCAGCCTATTGTACCGACCCCTAATGATGACAAGGAAAAAGATTACATTTCGAATTTAAATTTTACAGTAACATTTGAGGTTATATCTCACAGATATACTACAAAAAAATAGAATAATTGATATATTTCCTGAAAGTAAAATATTAGAGAGTGGAAAAAACTTAATATATAAGATAATGATTATAAACAGGCTAAGCTTTAGGTCAAATAAGACCTACAGCTTAGCCTATTTTTTTCCCTGTCCAATTATTATGCATATGCATAAAAGGTGCATAAAGCTTGTAAAAAGGCTGATGTTTTGACTAATTCTAAAAATTAACTATATAAAATATGCAGATAACATTGAACATTTTAAATCTATGAAAAATATTAGCCTTATCATTTTATACAATAAACATCAAGTATTTTAATGTATATTGCTTGTCGAATTATAATATATGCACAACAATTAAATGATTTTCTCGTTCTCGCCTTTATGGCATAGAAATTGCTATTAATAATACTGTCTAAATTTATTATAAAGGAGAAATGAAAATGAGAAAAATCACGTTCAAGCAAGATGGAAAGATTTATTACGGCTGGTGGCAGGTTCTGGTTGGTTTTCTATTGATGTCATTTGCTTACGTAGGCTTCATTTCAGTTACAAGCGTTTTTGTATTACCAGTTACTGCAGAATTCGCTTGTGAACGTTCTGAGTTTATGTTGTACTCCACAATCTTGTGCCTTGTAAGTGTAGTGGCGGCTGCATTTATGGGCAAAAGGATGGCAAAAGGCAATATAAAATTAATCATGTTAGTAAATGCACTTATTGCCGGTGTTGGCTATTTTGGCTTCTCGAGATCAAACTCGTTGTGGCAAATATATGTTTTTGCGGCAATCTTGGGTATCCCTTTCACATGTTTAACAACTATGCCTATTTCAATCTTATTGAATAATTGGTTTGGAGGAAAGATTAAAGGTACGGCAATGGGTTTGGCTTTTTTGGGTAGCGGTGTTGGCGGAATGGTGTTAACCCCTGCCTTAAACTATGTTAATACTACATTTGGATGGAGAGTGGGTTATCTTACTCTTGCAGCGATCTTTGTTTTCTTTTTAGCACCAATTATCCTATTGTTAGTTGTTAAGACTCCTGCAGAGAAGGGTCAAACAAGAGTGGGTGAAACAGCATCCGAATCTAATACTACAGAAGCAAAAGGTATGTACATAAACGATGCTAAGAAAAGTCCTATGCTGTGGTTGACTTCTTTGGCAATATTTATTGCGGTAGTAGGCTCTAGTGGTATTTTGGCAAACTCAGTTGCTTTCTTTGTAGAGTGTAACTTCTCAGCTACAACAGCAGCTTCTGTAGCAGGATTGATGCTTGGTTCTTTAACGCTTGGAAAACCTTTAGTTGGTATGGTATGTGATAAATTTGGTGTACAAAAAGGTAGCATTTTAAGCTTTTCAACATTTTCATTATGTTTTTTTCTTTATTCCTAATGACTCAGTATAAAATGTTAGTTGTTTTAGTTATCCTATTCTATGCTTTTGGTTGTGCGGCAGTAACTATATGCCCTCCGTTGTTAACTTCTTACCTTTTTGGTGAAAAAGACTACGGAGCAATCATAGGTATTTTCACTATGGCAACGAATATCGGTGGTGCTTTTGGTGGAACTGTTGCGGCTAAAATTTTCGATATGACTGGGAGTTATGGGTCTTTCTGGTTGGTATCAGGGGTTTGTATTGCCTTATCAGTTATTTTATGCTTAATAAGCTTTAAAATAAGAAAAAAATATCATTATTAATTTCAAAAGTTGGATGTTGTATTAGTTTTATATTAGAAGGAGAGCGATTTAAATGGGTAAACTTTTAAAGGCAGACTATGTATTTAAAAATGGTAAAGTTATTACAGTAAACAGTAACGATGATGTAGTAAGTGCTGTTGCAATTTTAGATAACAAAATAATTTATGTTGGAAATGATGTTGAGGCGGAAGAATATATTGGAGAAAATACCAAGGTTTATGATTTGAAAAACAAAACATTAACTCCTGGTTTCATTGATTCTCATCAACACACGGCTCATACTGCTGCATGGAAAAATATGTTTTATAATTTAGACCCATCCTTTGCACCAAACAAAGAAAAAATGTTCGAAATTATAAAAAGGGCTGTCAAAGAAACTCCACCAGGGAAATGGATTTTATTCTGGGGTTATGATGAAATGAGGATGGAAGAAGGTGAAGCACCAACGTCTAAAGAGCTAGATGAAATTGCACCCGATAATCCATTGTTAATAGGTAGGTTCTGCGGGCATGTGGGGAGCTTTAATTCAAAAGCATTGGAAATAGGTAATATTAATATTAATACTGCAAAGGACTTTGTTGAAGGTCAGGTTGCAATTAATGATGGTCAGTTAACAGGTCAGCTTTATGAAACTGCATATTATCACATGTGGAATTTTGCAGATATTGATGTAGACAAATTAATTCGTGCATTAGGGATTGAAAGTGGCGAAATTTTGAAATACGGCGTCACTACTACTCATGATGCAGGTTCCTATGGGGCTACAACCTATTATGCCTATAATCAAGCCATTAAGAATAAATCTTATAAATTAAGAGTTGCACCGATGTTTTTTAATTTGCTTGGAAAAGAGAATGTAATAAGAGACATAAAAAGATATATTGATGTTGGCATAGGCTGTCTAGGAAACGAAAGGCTTAAATATGGCATTATGAAAATTATGATTGACGGTTCAAGCAGTTCACCTAGTTGTGCTGTAAGCATTCCGTACTGCCATGATAATGGAACAGGAATTTTATCTATGTTGCCAGAAGAAGTTGAAGAAGTGGCATTAGTGATTCATAAAGCAGGACTGCAGGCGGCAGCACACTGCATAGGCGATAGAGCTGCTGAAATCTGGATTACTGCAATTGAAAAGGCGCAAAAGGCATTCCCAAGAGAAGACTCTAGGCACCGTATTGAGCATTGTGGAATGGCTAATTCTGATCAAATTAAGAGAATTAAAGATTTAGGTATGATACCAACGCCAAATACAAGATTTTTATACCTTAATGGTGAAAGGTACTTTAAGTTCTTTGGCGAAAGAGCAAATAGCCTATTTCCTTGTAAAAGTTGGGTAGATGCTGGGGTAAAGGCTGCAATTGGTACCGATGGTCCAATTGTTAGCAGCAATCCTTTGCTCGGGTTGTCTTCAGCTATTGATAGAAGAACAAGTGTGGGTAATCCTATTGGTCCGGAACAGAATATTACTATTCTTGAAGCAATTCGTATGTATACATATAATGGTGCATATGCCACTTTCGAGGAAGATATAAAGGGAAGTATTGAAGTTGGTAAACTGGCAGACCTTGCTGTTTTTAATGGAGACATATTAGAATCAACTGCTTCTGAGCTTGAAAAAATAGACTGCTTACTTACTATGGTAGATGGGGAAGTAGTTTATCATAAGTAACTATTGAAGAAATTTTAAAATTGAATTTATGAAACAACAAATAAAAAAGCTTTCTGTGACAAATTTTATTGTCATAGAAAGCTTTTAAGCGTGTGTGAAGAAAAGTCTGTAAATACTAATCTTCTATGATAAGAACTGGTCTGAGAGCTTAGGAATAAGCCTTCAGACCTTGTTTTATATATAACAGCAAATATTGATGTATGTCAATAGCAGGCGAAAATACCGCCTGTAAAAAATCAGCATAAATTAGTGACTTATTGAGGTAGCCGTCCCTCATACATGATACTGAGTTCGCCATAAACCTGTCCCCAGTATCTAAGTGGCAGATTCCATTTTTTTGTTGCCTCAAACGTAGATAAATACAGGGCTTTTAGAAGGGCTGTATCACTAGGTAATACGCTTCTTTGGCGGTTCAGCTTGCGGTAAGTTGCATTCAGGCTTTCAATAGCATTTGTGGTATAAATTACTTTACGCACCTCTATTGAAAATTTAATGGTCAATATCCGATATATCTTTCTGGCGTTTTTTTGACTACTTGTGGTTTGAAGGTCGACTTACGATCCTGTGGAACCTGGATATTCATGCTTCCGTAGCTACTATTGATACGCTTTGACTTGTAACCATTGCGGTAATCATCGCTGTCAGAGCGTTCTGATTTTTCATAGCCAAGATGGTCATCCATTTCAGCGTCCATCATTTCTTTGATGGTGCCCCCAAGCAGATCCTTCTGCCGACTGAATATCATACTCCTGCAGAAGCTGCTGAATGATGTTGCGTTTTCCGTCTGTCATTTGTACCTTGTGAACTGGTTTCTTTTCTCTTGCCATAATAAAAGGGCTCCTATGATTTAATATCGTATCATAGAAGACCCTAAAAAACCATATTTACAGAAAAACTTTCACAGACTCGCTTTTAACTTATCCAAGTTCCAATCAGCGAGTAAATCTAATACTTCATAGTCATTTAGTCTTTAAAATAAATTTTCTATCTTTCCATTTTTTTTATTTTTTTCAAGTTGAGATTATATTTTTTCAATCTTCTAGAAATAGTTGATTGACTTACATTGAGATGTTCGGCTAGTTCCGTTGTTGTGTTACAAAATTTAATAGCATCTAGCAACTCATTCTTTTCTTTAACCTCTTTTGTTTTTGAGGAAGAAGTATTATTTAAAATAGAACTTGCTGGATTATAATTAGCTGGAAAATATGTAACGAATTCATTCGTAATTTCTAAGTTATCAATAATGTCGTTTGAACTAAGAACCATGTTACTTTGAATTATATTTATTAATTCACGCACATTCCCATTTAACCTACAATTTTGTAACAGTTGAACTGCTGAAGGTGAAAAACTTTTTTCCATACCGTACTTTAAATTTAAGCTATTGCAAATGTTCTCAACTAATGGAGGAATGTCCTCAGTTCTTTCTCTTAACGGAGGAATATTTAAAGAAATCATATTTAAACGATAAAACAAGTCTAATCTAAATTGTTTATTATTTATTTTTTCTATTAAATTTGAATTTGTTGCTGAGATAACTCTAACATCAACTTTAATTGGTTCATTACCACCAATTCTATAGAACTCGCCATCCTGTAATACGGTAAGGAGTTTAACTTGAGATTCGAATGGCAGCTCACCGATTTCATCCAAGAAAAGTGTTTTTCCATCGGCATAATCAAGCAGTCCTTTTTTGCCAGAATTATTTGCTCCTGTAAAAGCCCCTTTCTCATATCCAAATAACTCTGATTCAATAAGCGTTGGGGGAATTGCTCCACAGTTAATTGCGACAAATCCATTTGAACTTCTGTTGCTATGTGCATGAATATACTTTGAAATTAAACTCTTTCCTGTGCCAGATTCTCCAGTAATAAGAACGGATAAATCCGTAGGTGCAATTTTTTTTGCTTTTTCTAATAAATCACTTATTTCTTTACTTTTATAGATAAATTTTGGAATTTTACCTTCTTTACCTATGTCCCGGTATTTCTCTAGCTCCAACTTAAACTTTAAGTTATTTGCTTTTTCTTCTTTAAGCCTATTAATTAAATTGGCTTTTTCGCTTATGTCAAAAACATAATTTATTACATGTGTAGTAGTATTTGTTTCATCTTTAACGGGTATGCTTTTAGCCATGATCCCCTTTTCAAAGGGTGTACCCTTTTGTATTGTTTGCTGAACGACCAATGGTATACCAGTTTTTAGTGCACTTAAGCTTGATGATCTATGCACTATACCTGAAATAGCTAAATCTTGCATGTTTTTGCCTATTAAGTCTTCAATTGCATAATTTGTTATTTCTGCATGTCTTTTGTTTGCCTTAATTACAGTCCCTTTTTGGTCTGTTATCATAATTCCTGTAGGTGAGTTATCTATTACATAATTTAGAAGTTTTAATTCAGAAATTTTGTCCATTTGAACCTCCTAAAAGTGTGGAAAATAGTAATTTGCGGAACATTGGAATTAACTTTATTTCACATATTTAATTATAATTATTGTAAAATATTATGCAAGCTTCTAATTGGAAAAACTTTTTTAATTATACTAAAATTTTGAGTTTAGATACTGTTTTTAATACATATTTTTTTATAAGCTTTCGAGTTACCTTTATTTTTGAAATATATGTTTTTAAAGGGAAGAACTCTCCTAAAATTGCACCGCCTATAATCATGATTGCACCGAGCATTTGAGTGTGTGAGATATTTTCGGTAAGGAATATCACCGAAAATATAACCGCAGAAAGGGGCTCCAGATACCCGCAAATTGCAACCGTCTGCACTGGCAAATTGTTAATAGAAGAAAAATAAAAATAGCAACCAATACCTGTATTAAAAAGATCAAGTGTCAATATCCAAACCCAATCGTTGCTGCTAATTTGTAGGGCGAAGCCGCTTTTAATTAGAATAAACACGGTAACGGTAAGGAAACTTATAATAAGCTGTAGTACGGAGTTTTCCAATCCTATTATGTGTTTACATTTCTTATTAAAAATAACCATGATTGAGTACATTACAGCGGACATCCCTTCGAACAAATTCCGTTTTAATTATGTTATATGTAGATTCTGCTACTGCTTTATTGGTCTTGCCCCCATTTATTGAACTACATATAATGTTAGTAAATCGAGAAATCTAACTAACAAAGGATGGTAAAATTACGGCTAGAAAAAAATATACAACCGAGCAAATTGTTTTGATTCTCAAGAAAGTAAAAGTGCTTTGCTCTCAAGGAAAAAGCATTGCAGAAGCTTGTAGACAAAATGAAATTTCTGAACAAACATATTATCGTTGACGAAAAGAATACGGGGCATGAATACGAGTGACGCTACAAAAATGAAAAATCTAGAAAAAGAAAATGCTAGATTGAAAAATCTTCTGGCTGATTTAAGCCTTCAAGATGCAATTTTAAAAGATGTAAACTCAAAAAACTTCTAAGCCCGTATAAGCGTAAAGCGGCTGTTTATTATGTTATGAAAAGATTTCAAATAACACAAAGACAGGCTTGTCGGACGTTAAATGTACACCGCAATTCAATAAGATACCAACCTGTCGTAAGGGATGACGAAGAAGAACTAGTAAAAGAAATCATTGAACTAGCCACAAATTTTGGACGCAAAGGTTATCGTATGGTAACAGATATACTACGAAATCGAGGATATAAAATCAGTTATAAAAAAGTCGCTCGTATCTGGCAACGAGAAGGGCTCAAGCGCCCAAAAAAGCAAACAAAAAAACGTAGAATCTTTGGTTCTGATGGGAATTGCGTACGCCTTAGAGCAATGCATAAAAATCATGGATTTAAAAAGCAAACTTTACTTTTTACTTTGGAAATATCAAAACCAATACTAACCATGATTATTCTCCAGTTATTAATATAGCAAGTAAAACATTAATTTTATTTAGATACAGAGTGGCTTGGGAATAGTGCGACGGTTATAGGTTGGATTGAAACAAAGGCTGATAAGAATAGGTAGGACTTAACCGAAGTTGAACAAACAAAATTATAAAATGTGCGAAATTGCATTTTCAGGCATTATCAGACTTGGTTAAATTTGATTGGGTCAATTCTTATGAAGATTTTAGAAAAAGTTTGGTGTGAAAGACACAATTTAATTTGAAAGTATACGGTCGAGGGGGAAATTACATGGCAGACATTAAATAAGACATAGTAAAGAAATTGGGATAGATTTATAAAAATAAAAATAACTTTTGATTTGCATTTTAAAGAATATAGTATATAATTATTATAAAATAAAAATTATTATCAAGGAGGGATTTTATGAAAATATCACTGAGAGACAAATTTCCTGAAATAACAGTAGAAACAACAAAGGGAAGGATTCATTTGCCAGATGATTATCAAGGAAAATGGTTTGTGTTGTTTAGTCACCCGGCAGATTTTACTCCAGTATGTACTACTGAATTTGTTTCTTTCCAAAAGAAAAAGAAACAGTTTGATGATTTAGGCGTTGAATTAATTGGATTAAGTGTGGATAGTTTAGAGTCTCATGAGAAATGGATTCAATGGATAAAAGAAAATATTTATGTTCAAATAGAATTTCCTATTATTGATGATGAGAAGAGAAATATTTCTGAAACCCTTGGCTTAATTCATCCAAACGAAGATGATACAGCGGCAGTTAGAGCAGTAATTATTGTAGATCATAATGGAAAAGTAAGAACTATGTTGGAATATCCGAAAGAGATAGGAAGAAATATTGATGAAATATTGAGAGCGGTGAAAGCATTAAAACTGGCGTCTATTAAGAAAGTTTTTTCTCCGGCAAATTGGCCTCATAATGAAATTATTGGAGACAAGGTTTTATTTCATAGAGGAGAAAATGATGTTCCGGTATTAGACAAGGAAAGAGGGATCTATAGTTTATCCGACTGGTTTGTGTATAAGAATTTAGACGAGCAAGAGTAATTTATTGGAAAAAGATAGAAGTATCAAAGCATCAGATACAATCCCGTATCTGGTGTTTTTTTGTCTAAAAATCATCAAATTTTTACCATATATGTGTTTACTCTAAGCAAGAATCATTGGAAATCATTGGATATGTGGACTGAGGGGCATTGTAATATAGTGAAGAAAATGGACACGTTTTTTAATAAAAATTGTCTGAGAGCATTTAATTAGTGGTGCTCTCAGTATAAATTTTCAATTTCGTTAAAGGTTAACATACCAAGTGAACCGTGAGGCCTTTTGGAATTGTAGTATACCTCAATGTACTCAAAGACTTATTTGAAGTTCATGAAAAGAGTGATAATTTTGTCGATTAATTTCTTCTTTTTTTAGATATTTGAAGAAACTTTGCAACATGCATTTTCAAAAGGATAGCCCTTTTTAGAAAATGATTGCACAACATCAAGAGAATCTAACAGCTCCCGAAAAGAAAAGGCAGTATATTGAGATCCTCGATCAGAATGGAACATAAGCCCGTAAGGAGCCTTTCTATTTTCATACGCTTTTTTGAAAACAGTGATTACCAGGTCAACATTTGGTCTGCCAGAAATATGCCATGCAATTACTTTACGGGAAAAGAGATCCATGACAATACAAAGTTATTGCCATTTTCCCCTTACTTTAATGTAATTAATATCACTTACCCAAACCAGCTAGCTATATGATTGGTTGGGAAGGTTACAGTCTATGATGAGAAGTTCGCGGTGAGGATAATTGTGGATTTTGCAAGGATTAACATACTAAATTATAATTCACCGATGTAATTATGATAGTGTAGGAAACAGGAAATTTTCCGACGATTTTTGTATTATATTGTATAAATTTTATAAATATGCTAAAATTAAATTGAAAAAAAATGTATAGTAGCGTAGATGTTGAAATCCGATTTAATAAGGTTTTATGGAAAAGTGCACCTTATTCTTATTGGGAAAGTGGGGGTTTTGGATTTTTCGCTGTACGAAGTAAAGGACCTATTAGTGGTATGGCTACACTTTTTGTACAAAAAATTAGCAACATGATTTGTTATCACAGCATACCACTATTGGAAAGGAGGAATTTAAAATTGTTTAAATTTATTAATAATATTAAATTTAAAGCAAAACTAAATGTTTTTGTAGCGTTGATTTTTTCTTTAATAATATTAGTATCCGCTATTTTGCTATACAATGCGTACCTTGGAAAACAAGATGATCTTGAGTTTATTGATCAAACCATTCGGAACAATTATGACAGAAATATAAAAGACCAAGTAGATAATGTAATCACCTTGCTGGATGGCATTTATGAAAAATATGATTCTGGCGAGCTTACTTTTGCAGAGGCACAGACCTTAGGTGCTGATTTAGTACGTGATCTTAGATATGATGGGGAAGGCTATTTTTGGATTGACACAATAGATGGAGTCAATGTGGTACTGCTTGGTTCCGATACAGAAGGAACTAACCGCTATAATTTCTTCGATTCTAACGGAGTTCCCGTTGTAAAGAAATGTATAAAAATTGCTTTGGAATCCGAAAGCGGATATATAGATTATTGGTTTCCTAAAGCAAACCAAACTCAACCTGTCATGAAAAGGGGTTATGTAAAACTGTTTGTACCTTTTAATTGGGTTGTGGGAACCGGAAATTATATTGATGACATTAATAAATCAATTGAAGATAAAAGAAAGGACATTGACACTGCCTTTCAAAATCAAATTTTTGCAATTTCCGTTTTGTTTTTGCTACTTATTATAGGCACCATTTCTTTAGTTTCTTTTTTCGCAAAGAGTATTACAATACCATTACAAAAGACTACTCATTTGGCAAATTTGATTTCTAATGGGGTTTTGGACGAGCACATCGATAATAACATTAAAAAGAGAAAGGATGAGATTGGTCAACTCGCTACTTCAATTGAAAAGATGAGAAATTCAATTAAACAGTTAATTGATGCATTAACAGAAAATGCAAAAATGCTTGAACTGGAAAAAGAGCTCTTTGGGACGACTCTTAAGTCAATTGGCGATGCAGTGATTTCTACAGACCAAAACGAAAATATAGTATTAATGAATACTGTTTCCGAAGAATTAACTGGCTGGAAACAGGAAGAGGCATCTGGTAAACCTTTTGAGGAAGTATTCAAGATAATTAATGAATACACACGAGAAAAATGTGTGAATCCAGTGACAAAAGCTTTGCAACTTAAAAAAGTTGTTTCTCTTGAAAATCATGCTGTTCTTATCACGAAAAACGGGGATGGGATTCCTATTGAAGACAGTGCTTCTCCCATTACAGATATGAATGGAAATATCATTGGTGCAGTTTTGGTATTTAGAGATGTTACTGACCAAAAAGAAAAACAGAAAAAAATAGAATACCTAAGTTATCATGATCAGTTGACAGGACTATTTAATAGGCATTTTTTTGCAGAAGAAATAAAACGATTAGATGTAGATAGAAATTTACCCTTTACTATTGCAATGGTAGATGTCAACGGCCTTAAGCTTACAAATGATGCCTTTGGTCACGAAGTTGGAGATTTGCTTTTGCAAAGTGTAGCAAAGGTTTTGAAAAGCGAATGTAGAGCAGAGGATATTGTTTCAAGAATTGGTGGCGATGAATTTGTCATATTGCTTCCACGAACGAGTTCAGTCGAGGCAGAGTTAATCATCAAAAGGATATACAAGGCTATGGAACTTCAGAAGGTAGATAATGTTGTAATTTCTGCTTCCATTGGTTGGGAAACAAAAGAAAGTAGTCATGATGATATTAGGGAAGTGTTTGCTAAGGCTGAAGACTTTATGTACCGCAAGAAAATAACAGAGAGTCAGAGCATGCGAAATCAAACCATTAAAGTTATCATGCATACCCTTCATGAGGCGAATGCCCGAGAAAAGATACATTCAGAAAGAGTTAGTAAGTTGTGTCGCAAAATCGGTGAAGCAATGAAGTTAGATAATGAGGTCATAAAGGAACTAGAATTAGCAGGCTTAATGCACGATATTGGTAAGATTGCAATTAATAACGATATTTTAAATAAGCCAGGAAAACTTACAGAAGCCGAATATGAAGAAGTTAAAAAGCATCCTGAAATCAGTTATCATATTCTGAAATCGGCAGACGTGTATACAAGACTAGCTGAATATGTGCTTTCGCACCATGAGCGCTGGGATGGTAAGGGGTATCCAAGAGGTCTGTCAGGTGAAGATATACCTTTAGTTTCAAGAATTATAACCGTTGCAGATGCTTATGAGGCTATGACTGCAATTAGGACATATAAGGGTGCGTTTTCTCATGAACAAGCGATTGAAGAACTAAAAAGATGTTCAGGAACTCAGTTTGATCCTGAAATCGTTCATGCGTGTCAAAAATATTGTTGGACGAGGAAAGGCGAATTCTAATTGCATTGTTTTAGCAGGTATAAAGCTCCTTATATGAGAGGCATGATGCCTTATGCTGCACGATGTGCTTTATAAGCAAATTTTATACTGTAGTGGTGCAATTTTGATTGACCTAGACAATAATAGCTAAGCTAGGAGGAATAGGAGATGATGGAAATTTCATTATTAAAAATGAGAAGAGTATCTGTAAGCTTATTTCTTATATATACTTAAGGTTTAGGAGATGAAATAATGGATAATGTAAATGTACTTCTAGAACATCTGTCTGTTTTCAAAAATTTATATGAAATGGTAAGAATAGTTGATCCTATAAATAAAAGAGTAATTATTGATAATAAAGGTTACATTCCTACAGTTGGTAATTGCTTTGACCTTTGGAAATCCAAGAGCTATTGTTCTAACTGTATATCGATGAGGGCATATAATGAAGAAAACACCTTTGTTAAAATAGAGTATAATAAAGAGAAAATTTACATGGTAATTGCTTCACCTTTTAACATTGGCACTAATAAATATATTTTGGAGCTATTAAAAGATATAACAGATTGTTCGATTATTGAAAATTATGTCAATAAAACAGTCGACGAGGTTCAAAAAATTATAGAAGAGATGAATAATAAAATTATTAAGGATGAGTTAACTGGCATATATAATAAAAGATACATTAATGAGAGATTACCTATTGATATAATAAAAAACAGCAATGAAAAAAATTCATTTTCAATTTTGATGACGGATATAGACCATTTTAAATTTGTTAATGATAATTATGGACATTTAGCTGGAGATAAAATTTTAGTTGACTTTGCATACATATTATCAAAATCGATACGAGAAGGAATTGATTGGGTAGCGAGATATGGAGGAGAGGAGTTTATTATTGTATTAAACTATGCCGATAATAGTATTGCTTATGAAATAGCGGAAAAAATCAGGAGAAGTATTGAAAATAATATATTTACTTACGAAGGGCAAGAAATAAAGATCACAGCTAGCTTTGGAATATGTACTATGCCTAATGATGACATGGATTGGAAGGCAAACGATATGATTTTGCTTGCTGATAAGAAGCTTTATGAGGCAAAAAATACTGGACGAAATAAGACTGTTAAATAGAAATTACTTTGATTGTGAATTGCCTGTTTTAGTTTAAACAACTTAAAAGCATATTTTATAATGTTTTTAATTTACCCGGAAAATAGGAATAAAAAGACATTATGTTCTGTAAATCTTGAGGAAACATAAAAAAGCGATACTTATGACAAAATTTTTGTTAACTTAACATAAACATGGCTTGGCTTGAAAAAATTGAGGAATTTCTTACCTACCAAGAGGGAATTAGTAGAGCGAGTAAGAGGAGCAAAAAGCTTGGAAAATACGGTTTCCGAATTTTTGAATGAAATTTCTCTGTGATATGAATTCTTGAATTTCCTTGTAAAATCACTTGTTGGGAACTGGCAATCCTTAGGATTGAGTGGACTGATTAGCTTTTGGTGGTTGAGGAGTATTATATAAAATAGGAATTGGTTTGATGCACCCATTAGATTTTACTGATGGGTGCATTTTACAGTTGTAAAGGATAGGCTGAAGATATACTGCATAATGAAAAAAGTAACAAATTAAAATATTGTTTGATTACCTTTTGGATTTTAATAAGACTAGAAGAATGATAATTATTTTCTTGGAAGTATAGTTGAAAAAAGAAGAAAAGATCCCTTATTATGATGTGATTGATGGGAATCAACGGTTGACTACATTGACATTTTTTTCTGTAATTGCGCCACATCTGAGTCAGATGCCTGATAGAAAAGGTGTCATGTCTGGCATGAAAGTTTAGCACATCAAAATGTAAATACCAGATATATTTGTGACGAATTTGGTGGCAATTTTTGTTTTGTTTTCTTCGATGTAAACACGAATCCAGTTTGAAAGAAATATTATTTAGTAACATATATTGCATTAGATAATGTGTTCAGCTACAATATTATTAAGAGGTTGTGCAAAAACGGAGGTGTGATTTTGAAATTTAATAAAATCAACTTTAATGATATTGTAAATACGATAGGTTTTTATATTTGTATGTATGATAAAGAAGGTATCATAAGATATTATAATTTGGCCTTTAAAAATGCTTATCTCCATGGTTCAGAAGCATTTGTAGGTAAACATTTTTCTTCTATTGAAAATGTTGAGTATCAAGGGGTTACTGGAATTAAAGCCGTCATTGAAACAAGTGAGGGGCAGTCTTATCAAAAAAAGATTGAAAATTTAGGGTTGTTTTATATTAATACTGCTCCCATATTACATAATGGTGAAATTAATTATATTATTGAAACAATTGCAACACCGTTTAAAGCACCCATCCTTCCAGTTAAAGAACATGTACCCGAAGCTCCTGCGCAAGATATGTTTTTAGGTGATATTAAAATGCAGTCTATCCTCGAAACAATAAGCAGAATATCTAATTTTGATTCTACAATTCTTATAACAGGTGAATCAGGGACAGGGAAAAGTATGTTGGCAAAATATATTCATTCAAAGAGCAAACGGGCAAATAAACCATTTATTACTATAAACTGTGCGGCTATCCCTGAAAATTTGATAGAATCAGAACTTTTTGGTTATGTCGCAGGTGCTTTTACAGGTGCAAGTCAAAAGGGGAAAAAAGGACTTGTTGAAGCAGCAGACACAGGAACCCTTTTTCTAGATGAAATAGGGTTATTGCCGCTGCAGCTTCAATCGAAGTTTTTACAGCTTATTCAGGAAAAAACTTACACCCCCATTGGTGCTTTAAAGTCTAAAACGGTAGATGTAAGGATTATTTCTGCAACTAATCTTAATCTAAAAAAACAAGTAATGGAGCATAAGTTTCGTGAAGATTTATTCTATCGTTTAAGGGTAATTGAATTTCATATGCCCCCCTTACGAGAACGTGTTGATGCCATTAATCCTCTTATAGATTACTTTTTGCAGTTATATAACAAAACATACCACATAAACAAAAGTATTACCTTTGAAACAAGGAAGTTGCTTTGTTCTGGGGGATGGAGTGGAAACATACGGGAGTTACAGTACGTTATGGAAAGACTAGTTGTGACTTCGCGTGACGATCAGATTACTGTTGGGGATATTCCAAGCTTCCATGAGACAGATACTGTCGCAGAAAATAATGAAATAAAAAACATTAAATTTGAAGATGAAGTAGAAGCCTTTGAAAAAGAGTTGCTTTTTAGATATTATTCAATATACAAAAGTACCTATAAATTGGCAACTGCCATTGGCATAAGTCAGACAAAAGCATCTAGGCTTCTCCGAAAATATAATATTCAATAATAGGAACATTCTAAATTTACAAATGGCAGGTGACGACATGAATTTTAAAAAAGAAATAAACGATGAGAGGGAGAAAATTATTTCCTCCTTACAGGATTTAGTAAAGATTATAAGTATACAACAAGAAGGCTCTGAAGGAATGCCATTTGGCAAAGAAATGAACGATGCTCTTGTTTATGTATTAGATTTAGCGGAGAACATGGGATTTCATGTTAAAATGTTAGATGGGTATTGTGGATATGTGGAATACGGAGAAGAAGATTTATATATAGGCGTTTTTAGTCATGTAGATATTTGTAGCGCAGGAGATATGTGGGCGGTGCCGCCGTTTGAAGGTCGTATTATAGATAACAAAATATATGGTAGAGGTACTATGGATAACAAAGGGCCGCTTATTGCTGCATTATATGCTCTTAAAGCAGTTAAGGAATCAGGAAGAAAATTGAATAAAAAAGTTAGACTTATCATTGGCACCGATGAAGAGCGTTATTTTAAAGATATGGCTCATTACTTGCAAATTGAAAAGCCTCCCATTGCAGGCTTTACACTAGATGGTCATTTTCCTGTTGTATATGCAGAAAAAGGTCTTGCTATGCTTGAATACCGTGGTGATTTTCCACAAAACGATGATGAACGAATCGTTTATTTAAAAGGGGGCACTGTTGAAAACACTGTCCCAGGATACTGTGAAGCGTTTTTAAGCACGAACCGTCCGGAAGAAATCGTAACGAACCTTTCTAAATTTGCAATAGAAAACAGACACAATATGTCTGCAAGAATTGTAGAAAATGGAGTCGTGATAGAATCATATGGTATGGAAACACACAGTATGGCCCTGGAAATGGGTATAAATTCCATATGTCCGATGATCAGCTTTTTGTATAGAATCGGTTTTGGAAAAGGACAGGTAAGAGGACTTATTACGTTCCTAAATGATTATCTAGGCCATGATATCTACGGCGAAAAGCTAGGTGTAGACTACAGTGATAGTTTCTCAGGGAAACTGACGATAAACTTTGGCATTATAGAGTTTGACGGTGAAAATGCAGTGATTAGACTAGATATTCGGTATCCGGTTACATGCGATTTTGTAGAAACTCTAGAGAGGCTTAAGCATATTTTTGATTCAAATGGATTTAAGGAATACGAACGTTCTTACTGGGATCCTGTTTATTTCCCAAAAGAACATTTTTTAATCGAAGCCCTTTTAAAAGCATACAGACAGGTAACCAAAGATAAATCTGAACCTATAGTTAGTGGAAGTGGAAGTTATTCAAAGGTAATTCCTAATGTTGCTGCTTTTGGAGCAATCTTCCCAGGAGGAAACCAGGCATGGCATAGAGTAAATGAATATATTGAAATTGACAGTCTAATAAAAATGACTGAAATATATGCGCATGCTATTTATGAATTAGTATCACTCTAGTACTAAGTCGAAAACAACTTATTAATTATTGCGAAAATAATTAGCGAGTTGTTTTCGACTTATTTTTTTGGCATAACAAGTCGATTTTAACTTAAATTCTATCTTATGAATGTCTCGGTTGAAAATAAAGTTGAAAAAACTACTTAAATAAAAAAATTTTTTGTGGGTTTTTAAGTGTTTTAAAGGATTTGATTTTTCTTTGGCATCAATTTTGCTTATAAAAGATATGTAGACATCTGTATTATACTATTTATTTACTAAAGGAGCGTGTGATTATGAAAGAAAAGAAAAAAATCAAAATGCCGTCATCATTTGCAATTATTATAGGTATTATAATTCTAGTTGCAATACTATCATGGATATTACCGGGGGGTGCATATGATTATGTAGATCCGACAGCTTCAAAGCTTCAGCCTATTGCAGGAACATTCCATATTACCCAATCAAATCCACAGGGACTGGGAGCAATTATATTGGCACCTGTTAACGGCTTTATGGATTCGGTAGATATTATTCTTTATACACTTGTTATAGGTGGTTTCTTAGCAGTTGTTATGAAAACCGGTGCAATTGATGCAGGAATAGGGCATACGATTAGAAAGCTCAAAGGTCGTGAAAAACTTTTGATTCCTATTTTAATGTGCATCTTCTCCTTTGCTGGGGCAGCTTTTGGAATTGAAGAAGAAACTCTTCCATTTTTCCCTGTACTCATACCAGTTCTTTTGGCAGCGGGGTATGATACCTTAGTCGGTTTAAGTGTAATTAAAATGGGGGCAGCGCTCGGTGTTATGGGATCAATTGCAAATCCTTTTGCAGTGGCTATTGCAAGCCGCTTTGCCGGTATTTCCATTGGCGATGGTATTTTAGTAAGAATTGTTCTTCTTGCAATTTATATACCGGCCGGCATCATATTTACGATGAATTATGCTGAAAAAGTGCGCAAGGACCCAACAAAGTCTCTTGTGTATGCTCAAGCAGAAGAAAATAAAAAATTTTTTCTAAAAGATGCAGATTATGACAATCTTCCGGAACTTACTGGAAAACGAAAACTTACACTTGTTGTATTTTTAATTTCATTTCTTATTATGCTTTGGGGTGTACTTCCTTGGGAAGACCTTGGTATTGCATTTATTCCTACGATGTACTGGTGGTTTGGTGAACTTTCAGGAATATTCATCGCCGCTGCTATTGTTGTTGCAATAATTAACCAAATGAATGAGGATGATTTCATTGATACATTTATTAATGGTGCAAAAGATCTGCTTAGTGTTGCCATAATTATTGGCGTAGCACGTGGAGTAGCTGTTATTATGAACGATGCTATGATTACAGATACTATCCTTCATGCCGGGGAACTACTTTTAATGAATGCTTCTTCTGTGGTTTTCTCAGTAGCTACATACGTTATTTATTTGGTGCTTTCATTCTTTGTTCCCTCAAGTTCCGGTCTTGCAACATTATCAATGGGTATCGTAGCACCGCTTGCGGATTTCGCAAATGTAGGTAGAGAAATTGTAGTTATCGCATACGCAGCTGCAAACTCGATGATTGCTCTAGTTGCACCAACAAGTGGTCTTTTGATGGGCGTACTTACAATGACAAAAACATCTTATAGTATATGGATGAAGTTTGTAGGAAAATTTCTATTTGTTATCGCTTTAGCAACTATAGGTGTACTTGTAGCTGCTACTCTCATTATGGCATAGGAGGAGTTATGTTATGAAAAGAATTTTAGAAAATATTGAACCTTGCTATGTATTTCGTTACTTTGAAGATCTTACAAGAATACCAAGAGGTTCGGGCAACGAAGATATGGTGTGTGAATATCTTATAAAGTTTGCAAAGGATCATGAATTTACATATTATAAAGATGACATGAAAAATGTGTTAATCAATGTTCCTGCAACCCCAGGTTATGAAAATCACCCAGTTATTATTCTTCAAGCACATACCGACATGGTTTGTGAAAAAAATGAAGAAACAATACATGATTTTACAAAGGATCCAATCAAAATAGAAATAGAGGGTGACAAAGTCATTGCTAAAGAAACAACTTTAGGTGCAGATGATGGTATGGGTATTGCGTTAGCAATGGCGTTAGCAACTGATCCCGAAGCTGCTCATCCAGCTTTGGAAATTGTTTGTACAAGTGATGAAGAAAGAGGAATGTCTGGTGTTGAATTCTTTGATGCCTCTGTGTTAAAGGGAAGGACGCTAATCAACCTTGATGCTGATGATGAAGGAGTGTTTGTAGTTGGCTGTGCAGGGGGGCCAGTGATAAGAACAGAAATCCCTGTTGTATGGGAAAATGTTACAGATGAGTTTATTCCTGTACAAATTAAAATTGCAGGTTTAAAAGGAGGTCATTCTGGCGAGGATATTCATCGGGGTAGAGGAAATTCGAATATACTACTCAATAGAATATTAAGAAGAATTGAAAGTGCTATGCATTATTATATCTCTGAAGTTAGTGGTGGCCTTCAGTATAATGCTATTCCACGAGAAGCGGAAGCTACAATATTTGTACCTAACAAAAATTTAGAAGAAGTATTGAAAATTGTGAACGAAATGACAGCTATATTTAAAAACGAATATTATTTGATTGAAGATGATATGAAAATTAGTGTGGAAAAAGTAGTCGCCGTTTCCAGAAGGGTTTTATCCAAAGAATCTCAGAAGGGTTTTATGAATTTTATTACATTTTCGGAATGTGGAATTACGAGGATGAATCTCCAGCTTGACGGAGTGGTGGAAAGCTCTGTAAGTGTTGGAGTTGTGCGTACTGAAGCTGACAAGCTTATTGTGATGACAATGACAAGAAGCTCTATGAAAAGTATGTATATGGAAATGTATTATAAGATTGTAAAATTAGCCCAAGAGGTAAAAGGTAAAATACAAATTCTGAACAATTGTCCCGAATGGGAGTTCAATCCTAAATCTGAAGTGAAACAACTATTTGAAAAAACATATGAGGAAATATTTGATAAAAAGCCTAAGGTGACTGTTTTGCATGCTGGTCTTGAATGCGGTATATTCGCAAAGAAAATTCCTGAATATGTGGATATGATAGCTGTTGGACCTGATATTCGTGATTTACATACACCAGGTGAATATGTTCTCATTTCTTCTGTGCAAAGATTTTATAAGTTTTTTAAAGAGGTATTTAAACTATTGTAATAAATAGACAAAATAGGATGTCGTTTATAATACGGATTTAATACAGTATTTTACAGGTCTCAGTAATTTTAATTAATTTTGTAATTCAAAAAAGGATAAAATAGTAAATGAAAAAGGGCATAAATGATAGCCTAAAAATAAATCTAGAAAAGAGGTTATGCCTGAGCTTGAAAAGAGTAATGTTACCCAAGTAAGTTAGATATTGAAGCGTAGCAGTGTATTGACTGCTACGCTTCTTTTATGCACCAAGAGATTGGGACTGTATTCTATTGAACTCATTCTCCTAGCTAGTCTTTAATTCTTTGCCTGTCGCCTGTGTTGACTTCCGCTATGATTTCTATTGCATCAATCATTACTCATTTATTAATTAATATTGGATTATTCAATCTGACGGGTAGAGCCAGTTGGACTATTGTCAAAAGTAGACACAAAAATAAAAAAATAACAAAAGTCTCTACCTTTGAAGAGGCAAAGAGAAAAATACAAAAAACTGTAGATGACTTCCAAAAAGAAATTGCAAGCGAAGGTTGTGTAGATATTATTTGGGATTCTACAGTAAATAAGTATTATAAAAAAACATTCATCCTGAAAAATGCTCTTAATAATAATCACATACGAGAAAATATAAGTAGTAATGTAATTCATAATTTAAGCAGGTTTTTAGATATGTGCCAAAATCCTGAATTTCATATAGCTTTTGTTGGAGCTATTAAAGCGGGAAAATCTACATTAATCAATGCATTATTAGGTCAAGATTTAGCTTCTACAGCAGTGACACCTGAAACAGCTGCTTTAACAAAATTTAAGGCTGCAGAAAAACAAAATTATGTTAATCTAACTTTCTACTCTCAGGAGGAATGGAATATTCTTTGGAATAGCGTAAGGGAGTCTAAGGCAGAAGTATTTATGCAAGAGTATGGGGAACTTAATGCAGAAGCAGAAAAAAATAATTGGTTAAACAAAGAGCCAGTAACAAAATTTTTTGATAACATTGAAGAATTAAAAGAAGAGATTAAAAAATGGACTTCATCTAAAGAGGCAACGCATTATTTTGTAAAAGAGGTCGAAGTTGGGATTATAAACTCAAATATTCCAAAAGGGGTAGTATATGTCGATACTCCAGGATTAGATGATCCAGTTAGATATCGTTCAGATATAACAAGAACATACATAGATAGAGCCAATGCAGTTCTTGTTTGTGTTAAATCTGATGCTTTAACAGGCGGAGAACTTGCTACTATATATAGTGTGTTTGCAAATAGTAGATACAATCCTGAAAAAATTTATGTGGTAGGAACTCAGCTTGATACATTAAATAGACCAAACGAAAATTGGAAGGAGCAAAAACAAGAGTGGATGAAACACTTAAGTAAAAAAGGCTGTTTTGGTAGCAATAGTTTAGCACAAAGCAAGTTACTTAGTGTTGCGGCATATCTATATAATTTAATTATAGGATATGATAATTTAAGTGATGATGATATTTTTTATGAATTGGAACCAACAGCGAGTATAATGGTACCTGTAATCTAGACAGGTTACTTCAAATTTCTTAGTGAATTCTGTTATAATAAATACATCTAAAAAAGGACGGTATTCACATGAAAAAAAGACGTAGTTTTACACCAGAATTCAAAATACAAGTTGTACTAGAGCTTCTTCGTGAAGAAAAGGAGCTGAATCAAATAGCTGCTGAGCATGAGATTGCTCCAAATGTTCTTCGTAACTGGAAGAAAGAATTTTTAGCTAATGCATCAAGTGCCTTTGATAATAAAAAAGAAGCTTCTTTTGAACAAGAACGTATTGACTACGAAAAGAAAATCGATCAACTTTATAATACAATTGGCCAGCTTACGGTAGATGTGAACTGGCTCAAAAAAAAATCTGATCAAGCTCTTGGACATGGCTGGGAAGAAAGAACTGGTTACAAAGGACGATCCTAAACTGTCTATCAGTAGACAGTGTAAACTCCTTGAGCTTAATCGTAGTAGTATTTACTACCAAGAACAAGCCCCTACTGTATGTGAAATAAAAATTAAGCATCTTATTGATCGTATTCATATGGATCATCCAGCATGGGGAACTAGGAGAATATCTGCACATCTTATAGAGCAAGGCTATTTCGTAGGAAGAAAGCTTGTGAGACGTTACATGCAAGAAATGAGAATCTATGCCATCTATCCAAAACCAAACCTTTCAATGCCTAATAAGCAGCATAAGGTTTACCCTTATCTACTGCGTAATCTTACTATTGATAGGCCTAATCAAGTATGGTCTATTGATATCACATACATTCCCCTTGGCAGAAGCTTTATGTATCTTACTGCTATTATTGACTGGCATTCTCGTTACATAGTAGGTTATGAGCTTTCGGACACATTACAAGTTGAATCGGTAATAGCTTGTGTTAAAAAGGCTATTGCCATATATGGAGTACCTGAAATTATTAATAGTGATCAGGGCAGTCAGTTTACTAGCCTTGAATATACTAATCTCTTAAAGCATCACAGCATCAAAATCAGTATGGATGGTAAAGGGCGATGGGCAGATAATATCATTGTTGAAAGATTCTTTAGAACACTTAAATATGATGATATTTATATTTATCATTACCAAACCCCTAGAGAGCTACGGGCTGGTATTAATAAGTTTATGAAATCCTATAATGAAGAACATCCTCATTCAACACATGGTTACAAAACACCATATGAAATTTATCATGGGGTAAAAGTAGCATCTTAATGGAGGATTATTTGTCATACCTACAAATATGTATATTCCTTCTGACAAACAATCACTGGTAAAAAATGGTTCATTAAGAATTTACTTTAGGCTGCCTTGACAAAGGAACCACTATACCGTTTTGTGTAGGTTCTTGCGTTTGTTGAATAATTGATAATTTTTAAAATAAGAAAATAGATTACTTGGAGGAAAAGAATGAAGTTACAGGATAGAAATTATGAATTGATATTAACTGAAAAAGAGCAGGAGGCATATGAAGCAGAACTTGCATATGAATCAAAAAAAGGACCAAAGAATACTCGCAACTTTCCACGTTTTTCCCATCCAGATAAAGAAATAAGAAAATTCATATGGCATAAAAGGTCTCTCTTCCCCAACAATTTTCTGTACTTGGGAGAATACAAGGACATGGATTTTGAACTAGAAGCTAGTAAATTACAAAATATAATATATACTGCAGAAAATGAGTTGAAAATTCAGCAATATATTAAGCAGAATAAGAAATGGTTTATACCTGGATCAATATTCTTGGATTATAATTTTGGTCATCATGATGCATATCTATTCCCAGAACAGCAACTGGGAAATGAGTATGCTGCTGATTATATGCTAGTGGGAAAGAATTCTGATGGATATAGTATTGTCCTTATTGAATTTGAAAAGGCAAACACACACTATCTTATTACTTCAGCTAATACAGAAAGTGAAAGTGTAAGAAAGGGCTTAACCCAAATACAAGATTGGAAAAGGTGGATAGATAGTAATAGGGATTACTTCTTGAAAAATATAGAACTTTTACAACAAGGGATAGATGTTCCTGTATACAGAATATATTATTATCTAGTTGTAAGTAGAAGAGATTTTATGAATCTAACGGCCTTAGATGTTCGAAGTCAAAGTATGTATGAAAAAATAAATACTAAGATTGTGACATTTGATAGATTGGTTGATAATATAAAAAAACTAGGAGAAAGACTTACCTGGTAGTTCTAACAATTACACCTGTGTATTTGAACTGCCGATTATGTTTATTCGTGTAAATTAAGGAGTTATGGATTGGTGAAAAAGCTGATATTAAAGTGGAAGTGAAAATCACTAAGCTGGATGAAAAGGTGGTTGAAAAGTATAACGAAGTTGCCAAGGCAAACAGTGCAGAATTGGTATTCCCTCCTGTGCAATTTGAAATTGTAGCAAAGACAACAAACACGGACGGAACAACAAAAGAACAGAGTATCAATAAGTTTAGCAACTATGTAGAAAGAGTTATGGAAATTCCATCTGGCGTTGACCCTAGCAAGATTACAACAGGTGTTGTATTTAATGCAGATGGGACTTATAGCCATGTCCCTACAGAGGTATATCAAAAGAATGGTAAATGGTATGCAAGGCTGAATTCCATGACTAATTCGGACTACTCGGTTATTTGGAATCCAGTAACCGTAAAGTCCGTTGAACATCATTGGGCAAAAGATGCAGTAAACGATATGGCGTCAAGATTGGTTGTTTTTAATGCAGAGAGTTTTGAGCCAGATAAAGCTATAACTAGAGCAGATTTTGCAGAGTATATCGTTAGAGCGTTGGGGTTATATAGAGAGGGCTCAAAGCATGAAAATAATTTCAAAGATGTAACTGCTACAGACGCAAGAATATTAGGGATACTGATAGCAAATGAGTATGGCATTGTTTCGGGGGATATGCTGATGGAACATTTAGAGGAGATAACCAGATTACAAGAGAAGAAGCAATGGCTATGTACCAAAGAGCCATGAAGATTACAAATCTTGTAGGAAATGATGAAAATCGTTACCAAAACTATACAGATTTTGCTCAAGTAGGTGATTGGGCAAAAACAAATGTAAAGAATGTATTATCCGCCCATGTATTCAATGGAACTACAGCGGTAACCATATCACCGAAAGCGAATCTGACTTACGCAGAAGCTGCTCAGGCAATTAGGAACTTATTAGTTGAATCAAAATTAATTAACAGGTAATAACAAGATGAAATGGAGTGCTTTTTAAAATAAGGGCACTCCGTTTTGATTGAACAACTTCAATAGATTTAAGTTGTAGTGGACCAGTTCCCTTCAACGGCCAAAGATATAAAACATCAATCCTGTCCTCTCAATCCACGTTGAGACGATAGCGTTGATTACAAGGGCGGACAAGTAAGGGGTCTAAAAAGGCTTAAAATATAGGGTTTCCGAGAGTTGGGAGTATTTTCCTGACTCTCTGTTTTTTTGTTTTTGAGAGAAGGGAAAAGACAATTTGTAAATGTAAGCCGTAGGGTTGAGTGGACAGATTAGCTTTTGATAGGTTGATGAGACAGCATTGTTGAAAATAGGCAAGTTAACAATTATGTAAAAATTAGGATTTATATATTTACTCAAAAAGTGAAAATAAAGATAAGCAAAAGGATACTATGTTAGCAAAAAAAGTAGTTCTTTTGTAAAAGTTGATTTTTAGAGAAACTAAAATAAATAATGTAGATTAATCTTGAAACATAACGGGGCATAGTGAGATAGAACTGGGAAAATTACTAAAATTATAAGCAATAACATATTGAAAAAATTTTATTTATGTTGTTTTAACAACATAAATGTTGTGAATTACATGATATTATTGTGTCAACAAATAAAAATAACATTTTAACGAGTGATTCTGAAAAGGAGATGTTCTTATGAAGTATTTTGTGAACGACAGTTGTATCGGGTGTGGGTTATGCGCAATGGCTTGTCCAGAGGTTTTTGAAATGACGGATGCAGGGATTGCAATTGCTTCCAAAAAAGAAGTTCCCACAGATGTGCTGGATGCAGCCGCACAGGCCCAAAGTGGCTGTCCTGTGAATGCCATCGAAAACGATGACTGAGGAGGTTCTTGAGTGAATTATATCAAAAACATAGAACATGAAGCAGCCTTGTTTTTAAAAGACGAAGTTTCTGTTCAAGCTGGGCAAATTGTAAGTAAAACGCTGACACAAAATCACCATATCAGCATTACTCTTTTTGCATTCTCGAAAGGTGAGGAAATCAGCTCTCATGATTCTAGCGGTGATGCAATGGTTTTGGTATTGGAAGGAACAGGTCAGTTCACTGTGGATGGCTCTGAATACGTTTTGAGTGCAGGGGAGACCTTGATTATGCCTGCAAAGAAACCTCATGCGGTATTTGCCAAAGAAGCCTTCAAAATGATGCTTACCGTTGTTTTTCCACCAGTGAGCTGATAGAAAACAAATGATAAAAACGATAAAAATTAAAATCATATGAAGATAAAGGAGTAATAACCATGGAAAATAAAATGTTTTGTTATCAATGTGAGGAAACTGCAGGATGTACTGGATGCACTCAGATGGGTGTTTGTGGCAAAAAGCCCGATGTTGCTGCAATGCAGGATCTATTAATATATGTAACTAAGGGTCTGTCAGCTGTTACTACGGCCCTTCGCGTCCAGGGTGGGGAGGTTTCCTCCGCAATAAATCATTTGATTTCATTAAATCTTTTCATAACGATTACCAACGCCAACTTTGATAAAGAAGCTATCACAGCCCGTATCCGTGCAACACTGGATGCAAAGCGTGAACTGCTTGCCCAAGTAAGAAACGGCCAAATGTTGCCTGAGGCGGCACATTGGGATGGAGATGAAGCTACATTTGAGGCAAAGGCGGCTATGGTAGGTGTGCTTTCTACAGAAAATGAAGATATTCGCTCTTTGCGTGAACTGATTACTTATGGTTTAAAAGGACTTTCTGCCTACTCCAAGCATGCCAACGTTTTGCTGGAAGAAGATACTGAAGTTGATGCCTTTCTCCAGCGTGCTTTGTCTGCCACTCTGGATGATAAGCTTTCCGCAGACGATTTGGTGGCGCTGACACTGGAAACTGGAAAGTATGGTGTTTCCGGTATGGCTCTGCTGGACAAGGCCAATACACAAGCCTATGGCAATCCCGAGATTACCAAGGTAAGCATTGGCGTGGGTTCTCGCCCAGGTATTTTGATTTCCGGGCATGACCTGAGAGATTTGGAAATGCTGCTTCAGCAGACCCAAGGAACCGGTGTGGACGTATATACTCACTCGGAGATGCTTCCTGCTCACTACTATCCTGCATTTAAGAAGTATTCCAATTTTGTGGGTAACTACGGGAATGCTTGGTGGAAACAGAAAGAAGAATTTGAGTCCTTTAATGGCCCGATTCTCATGACTACCAACTGTATCGTTCCTCCTAAGGATAGCTATAAAAATCGTCTGTATACCACTGGTGCGGCAGGCTTCCCTGGTTGCAAGCATATTTCTGGTGCAGTCGGAGAGGAAAAGGATTTCTCTGAAATCATTGAACAAGCAAAACGTTGTGTAGCTCCAACAGAAATTGAAACTGGAGAAATCATCGGCGGCTTTGCACACAACCAAGTTCTGGCTCTGGCTGATCAAGTGGTTGGGGCTGTGAAATCCGGTGCAATCAAAAAGTTTGTGGTTATGGCAGGTTGTGATGGTCGTTCCAAAAGCCGTAATTATTATACTGACTTTGCTAAGGCTCTGCCCAAGGATGCGGTTATCCTCACCGCAGGTTGTGCCAAGTATAAGTATAACAAGCTTGATTTAGGTGACATCGGCGGGATTCCCCGCGTATTGGATGCGGGACAGTGCAATGACTCCTACTCCTTGGTTGTGATTGCCCTAAAGCTGAAAGAGGTTTTTGGATTGGAGGACATTAACGATTTGCCAATTGTTTATAACATTGCTTGGTATGAACAAAAGGCAGTGATTGTACTTCTGGCTTTATTGCATCTGGGTGTAAAAAATATTCATTTAGGGCCAACACTTCCTGCCTTCCTTAGCCCGAATGTAGCAAAGGTATTGGTGGAGAATTTCGGCATTGCAGGGATTGGAACAGTAGAGGACGATTTAAAGCTGTTTTTTGATGAAGCTGCCACAACCGACGCTGTTAGTGGTGATATGATTATGGGCGATATTTTGCGCAAATACCCTGAAACCGCTCCTGCACTGATGGAGTGTGGAATGCATTGTCTGGGTTGTCCTTCCTCCCAGATGGAGACTTTGTCAGATGCATGTATGGTTCATGGCTTAAATGTGAATGATGTGCTAAAAGCTGTTAATGATAAGGTAAACGGATAAGTTTAAGATTAAGGTCATGGGATACTTTGTTGTTCCATGACCACATTTTTAGAAAGGGATGAGCGTATGAGTGCGTTTTTAGGGCCAATTCATTACTGGCTTTACCGCAAAATTCAGTTACAGGAGAGCTTGACGGAAGCAATGCTGTCTTCCATTTCGTCTGAGGACGATCGTACCGCCTTGGAAAATAAGCTGAATACCGTTTATGGAATTGTTGAACGACGCCCATTGGAACAAGTGATAGATAACGGAAATATCCATGGTTGGTTGCAAAGCCAAATCGGCATTGCGGAGAAACGCTTTGCCGCCGCAGTGACAGAAATTTTGCATAACGATACTACACAAATTGAAAAGCTCAAACAGGCAGCATTTCAACTGGGGTTGCAAAATCCGTTGCCTGCTTCTAGTGATGCCCAAGCAGTTTACCGCGCATTGAATGATGTACTGTTGGAGGGTATGCCCTGTGACCATGTCAATGAAATTTTGGAACAGAGCGCAGAACATGTTCTTTGGCACCAGACGGTGGATTTGCATTTGCCTTTTTGGGATGCAGTAGGCGGAAAGATTGAAAACTATTATTTATTGCGAGGTGCCTTTATTTTAGGAAGTCTTTCAGGCAGTGGTTTTTCTTTTCAGCAAATAGACAAGCAGTTTCTCATTCAGGAGGTGTAAAAAATGAATTCTATTGATTTAATGGTGCAGGAGCATAAAAATATTCTTTCCCTTGTAGCGGTAATCCGTAATGCGTGTTGTCGTATATTAGAGGGTGATCCTGTGGAAGTAAATGATTTTCGGGATATGATTACATTTGCACGAACCTATGCGGATCAACATCATCATGGAAAAGAGGAGCAGATTTTGTTCCGAGAGATGATGGGTAGACTGGGTACCGCTGCCGTGAAGCTGATTCAAAACGGCATGTTGGTTGAGCATGATATGGGAAGGTTTCATTTAGGGGAGCTTGAAAGCGCATTAGGGCGTTATGAGTCCACGCCGAATACTCTGGACAAGCTGGAAATTCTGGTGAATGCAGGTGCATGGGTGAACCTGTTACAACGTCATATAGACAAAGAGGATAACGTAGTCTATACCTTTGCAGGCCGCAGCCTTACGGATGATGTTTTGCAAAGTATAAACAGTGAAGTGGAGCTTTTTGAAAGTCAAGCAAAAGAGAAGGGGATTCAGGAAACCGCTTTGAACTTGCTAAAGCAGCTTATAGAAAAATATTGCTAATTTAAAGAAAGAAGGGACAATATTATGGGCTTTGAACAATGGAAGGATCAAATTTCAAATTTTGAATGCATTGATGTTCGCCACCTACAAGGAAATTTTTTTCCCGGATTGCAAAAACGTGCTGGTGGTTTGAGCAAAGGTTCTGGGTTAACAATTATTCAAACCTTTGAGCCACTACCCCTTTATGCACCCATGGAAGCTCTGGGATTTGAACATTTTGCAAAACAAGTGGGAGCGGATGAGTTTCATATTTATTTCTACCGCGTGCAGGAGACGGAGACGGCTGAAATGGCTCCCTTCCGCCCCTTGGCTTTGCTGAACTATCCCATGATTGATGAAAGGCTGGGCCAAATAGCTGTGGACTTTTGGGATCTTACATGGAATGACCAAAAGCGAACGTTACCTTACGAGATGCGGCTGTTGCTTTCTTTGACCAATGCTGTGGGTGCGGGGCGAATGCGTCAGGCAACGAGAGAATTGGTAAAGGCGTATATCCATGGGCTTGATTCTGCTGCGTTGGATGATGTCTTTGAACTTCTGGCGTGGAATCAGGGAATTGGTTATTTTAGTTCGGAAATCGGACCGTCACAGCTATTTCAAGCATATAAGCTAATCAAGACTCGTGAGAAATCAGGAAAGCAGTGCAGGGAAATTGAACAGGAATTGATGGAGAAGTTTGGGGAAAAGAATCCCGAGGTTAAGGTACAGTAACGCCCATTTTTTTCACTAAAAAATATTCTAGAAATATAGCTGAAAATCAACGCTATTGATCGACTTGCTCCTCTGCTCATAGTATCATAGCCTTAGCAAATGAAAAATGTGTAATATGAAATGGTGGGATAAAGATGGATGCTCTTTTTTTATCAAATACAAGTTTGTTTCGTGGAATTACACCAGAAGAAGTGACTTCTATGTTGGGCTGCCTGTTGGCGGAAGAAAAATGCTACCAAAAAGATGAAGTGATTTACCGTGCAGGTGATACTGTCCCTAAAATTGGGATAGTAATAACCGGTAGTGTTTCTATTGAGCACGATGATCTCTGGGGAAATAAAAGTGTTTTAGATAAAATCGGACATGGCCAAGTATTTGCGGAAACCTATGCCTGTGCGCCGGGAGAACCCTTGATGGTTAGTGCTGTGGCTGCTGAAAGCACAGTGGTTTTATTTCTGAATGTAGCCAAAACATTACAACCGTGTTCATCCGCCTGCGGACACCATGGAAAGTTAATTCGTAACCTGTTGACAATTTCGGCTCAGAAGAATTTAACTTTATCCCGTCGTATTTTTCATACTTCAGCAAAGTCTATTCGCGGGCGGTTACTTTCTTATCTTTCTTTCCAGGCCACTCGTGAGGGTAGACGTGAATTTGACATCCCTTTTAATCGGCAGCAGTTGGCCGATTACTTAAGCGTAGACCGCAGTGCGCTTTCGAATGAATTAAGCAAAATGCAACGGGAAGGGCTGATAACGGTTCATAGAAACCACTTTTGTATTAAATCCGACTTGGAGTGAAATTTATTATGTTGGACATACAAGGAAAAGCCAGTTACGCTTGAAAAAAATGAAGTGGTGGGAGCAAACAATAATGTTTCCACCTTTTTTAATTTAATGTTGCGCACGCAACATTATAAAGAGAAGCTTATGTTAAACTATAACTATCACTAACATAACTAAATCAATCATGAATAAAAGGAGGAAGATTTATGCATTATTCAATTTCAGAAATGTGTACAGTTCTCGGAAAGGTTATCCAAAAGCCGGATCGTAGTTTTTCATTTTTGGCGTATCTCCTGAGGGGAGAAAAAAATGTGCTTATTGATACTGTTCCTGAAAAAGCTGGAGAGGTGTTCATGGCTGAATTAAAACAATTAGTTCCTCTTAGCCAGTTGGATGCCATCATCCTTAATCATTCCGAGGAGGATCATAGTGGAGCTCTTGGACTATTGCTGTCTGACAGGGCAGATATTCCAATTTACTGCACAGCAGCTTGCAAACATCGCTTGGTTTCTCGTTATCCAAATGCAAATTTTATAGAAGTTACTAATTTATCTACTTTGAAAATTGGAACATTTGAGTTCCGCTTTACCCATACGCCAGGATTACATTGGGATGATAATATGGTCACTTATTTTGAAAATGAGCAAATTTTGTTTTCTAATGATTTGTTTGGGCAATATTTGGGATGCGAACCCCCCTTGGATAAAGACTATACCAATGATAGCGTTTTACAAGGAGCGAAAACATATTTCGACAAAGTATTTGCACAGGCAACTCCCAATGAAAAACGCGCTGTCTTGGGCTTGGCAGACTTGAATTTGAAATCTATCGCCCCTGGGCATGGCGTAATTTTGACAGGAAAATTGGATGATGTTTTTGCTCTTTATAAAATAGAATGCACAGTGGTTTAATTGGTCATATCACAAGTGTAATAGGTATAACCGTTGTAAAAGAGTTAAAACTAAAATTTGGGGCTAATTATTATTTTATTTTAAAAGATGAAATGTATTCTTTTCAAAGTCTAACAGGCCCTCGGAACGCATTTGTGATAATTCACGGGTTAATGCGCTGCGGTCTGCACATAGATAAGCTGCCATCTCAAGACGTCCCAAAGGAACATCAAAATAGGAACATCCCTGCTGTTGTGACTGAATGGAAAGATAGGTCAAAATTTTTTCACGCAAAGTTTTTTTAGAGGTTACTTCGATTTTTTCTATCAGTTGGACATTCTTACTGCTAATAAGACCTACCATATTTTCGATTAACCGATGATGAAAGGTGCAGGACATGCTGCAAGAATGTAAGACCTTGCTATAAGGAAGAAATAAAATCAAACAGTCTGCGCCTACAGCAAAAGTAACTTTAGAGTCGGAAAGGTTTCCACATGCAAAAGTTTCTCCGAATATTTCTCCTGTTTTCATGGAAACGATAAGGGTTTGGGTGCCCCAAATGTCCTCTTTAATCATATTAACAGCTCCACTTAAAATGACGCCAACAGATTTTATTGATTCACCTGCAAGAAAAATAAGTTCTCCCTTTTTATAGGATCGTAAATAGCTTCCCAGACAAGTAAGCACAGAATTAATTTCGGTCTCCTTGATTCCCTCGAATAATGGCATTTTCTGAAGTTGTTTGAGATAAACGTCATGCACTTAGACCACCTCCTTGAAAGGAGTATAAATCAAATTTTTATATGTTGCAAGGGCAACATATAGGTGTTTATTTAGTGAGATGAGAAATAGTGCCCAAAAGTGCTGTCGCAGAGGTTCCTGTATGTAGACATTTTATGATATGGATGGAAAACACTATTGTGCAATGAAGGAGCCATACGTTTTTACTGTCCTGATATAGATATTATTAATGTTTCTAAAATAGAAATGGTTGTTGAAAGTGAATTGTCGTAAGCTGGTTTTTATAGTAAGTTGACAATAGATTATGATGCTAGATTTAATTAACTTTACTATTTAAAAAAGGAATCAATCAGCGGTTTTACCTTGCTGTATGATTCCTTTTTTCAGTATTCTTTTTTTATTGTGATTGTATGGTTATTAATTTCGATAAAACCCTCATCTTTTAATTTTTTAAGCTCTCGAAACAGGGATGGTCTTTGTACCCCCAAATAGTCTGCCAGTTGTCTTTTACTCATTGGAATTAAAATTACCGAAGATTTCTGTAGGATAGCTTGCTGTTTAAAATAATCCATAATATTTTCTCGAAGCGTTCTTTGCGTAAACATTGCTATTTTTTGATTAATTCCTTGTGAATTTTGTGAAATTGACCTTATATAATGCAATGTAAAATTGTAGTCGTGCAAAAATTCTAAAACAGCATTTATGTCAACGTGGATTATTTGACAATCTGTAAGACAATAGATATTAAGAGGATAACTGTGGTTTTCACCAAATAATAAATTAGCTCCGATTACACTTCCCTTACTAAATTCAAATATCGTAGTTGATGAACCATTCGTTGATAAAGAATAGGCAACTAAACTTCCTGACAATACAATATCTAATATACGGCAAGTTTCATTTTCATTATGAACGGTTACACCTTTCATATAGTGTTTTTGATAAATATGATTGCCTTCCGTTTGTTTTTCTAAATCAGATTCTTTTATAGCTGAAAATAATGGAATGTTTCGTAAAATGTCAATATTCATGTGTATTAATCCTCCATTTAAAAACATTATATCAAAAAGAAACATCGGTGTCTATTTGAGGATTATAAATTGTTTTATAATTGTGTTATCAAAAAAGAATGGGGGATTTGTATGGATATATTTACAGCAGCAATGTGGATAGGAACGATGATATTCCTTTTGATTTCCTTAAAAAAGGATAAAGCTAAGACACTAAAAGCGCTTAAAATGGCATTTGGTATGGGAAAGGGGATGTTGGGAAGCATATTATCGATTATTTTTTTAATCGGTTTGATTTTAACAATATTACCGCCAGAAAACATTGCCAAATTTGTAGGAAGTCAATCCTTGTTTATAGCAACAGTGGGATCAGCGGCATTTGGAACAATTACACTGATCCCTGCCTTTATTGCTTTTCCGCTTGTCGGTACACTGGTTGACGCCGGGGTTAGTATTGTTCCTTCCGTAGCATTTCTAACTACACTTACTATGGTAGGGGTTGTAACATTTCCACTTGAAAGGCGTGAATTTGGGCTTAAATTTACTGCAACCAGAAATGGATTAAGTTTTATATTTGCCATAATTATCGCTATGGTAATGGGGGTGATTGTATGAAAATCTTAAAAAAAGCGAAAGATAATATTTTCTTGATCGTGGTTGCAGCTGCCTATATCCTGATGTTTTTAATTAAACCAACGATGGGTGTTACATCAATGAAAAACAGTGCTTATTATATTAAAGAAATGCTTATGATAATGCCGGTGATTTTTGTTCTAACTGCACTTTTGGATACATGGATTGCAAAGGAAAAAATCACAAAATACTTAGGAAAAGAATCCAAAGTTAATGGTATTATATTGTCGTTTGTTTTAGGCAGCATATCTGCGGGACCCATATATGCAGCATTTCCTATGTGTGTCATGCTTCACAAAAAGGGGGCTTCTGTACGAAATTTGGTTATAATTTTAAGCTCGTGGGCAGTAATAAAGGTTCCAATGCTTTTAAACGAAGTGAAATTTTTGGGTATGAAGTTTATGGCAATTCGTTGGGTATTAACCGTAATTGCGATAGTGGTATTTTCGTGGGTTACTGCAAAAATTGTGAAGGACGAAGATATCGTACAGAAAGAAGAAAAAACAAATGGACTTACATTAAACAAGGAATTTTGCATGGGATGTACAATGTGCAGCAGAAATTACCCAGAGATTTTTGGTATGCAAGGTAAAAAAGCATATGTAAAATCTTTTGACTTTGAAATAGACAGAGAGAGGCTTAGCCAAACAATAATGGCTTGTCCCGTTCAAGCCATTCATTATAACGAATAAAGAAATTGTTGGAAAATGATATACATTTGTCAAAATTTGTTGTATAATTTAACCATTAGATACTTAAACATTATGGAACTAATGAATAAGCATCTATATAATTACAATTTAAAACTATAAATAATGAACAAGAGGTATAAAAATGATCGAGCAAATTTATGAAATGTCAACTGGAGATGAAAAAGCGGTTGAAAAAGTAATTCAGGATGAAAATATTCATTATATTCATATGGTCTTTCATAAAGATCAAGGGCTCCCTGAACATTTTTCTAATTCGAACGTTTATATGACTGTGGTAAGGGGGACTTTATCTATTGGACTAAATGATCAAGATGTTCATCAGTATGATAAAGGAACTCTTTTAAAGATTCCTGTTAGCACAAAGATGATTGTAAAAAATTTATCTGAAAAAGTATTGGAGCTAATTGTTGTAAAAGCACCGGCACCCTTGAAATAGTTAAAAAACCACAAACATTGAAAGGAGGAACGAAATGCTAAAATATATATGTGTCCCATGCGGATATATCTATGACCCACAAATAGGCGATCCTGATAGTGGTATAGCTCCAGGGACTGCTTTTGAAAATATTCCTAATGATTGGGTTTGTCCAATTTGTTTTGTGGGTAAAGATGAGTTTGAACCAGTAAAAAAATAGTACAAAGGAGGGAACAATTATGAGTATGTTTTGTTACCAATGTCAAGAAACTGCAAAAGGTACGGGTTGTGAGATAAGAGGTGTATGTGGCAAAAATGAGGAAGTTGCAAAATTGCAAGACTTATTGATTTATGTTACAAAAGGAATTTCTGAGGTAGTTGTGAAGGGCAAGCTGGATGTCAAATCTATAAGTGAAGTAAATCATGAAGTTTTAAAAAGTCTTTTTATTACCATTACAAATGCTAATTTTGATGGTGATGCAATCGAAGTTCAAATTAATAAGATGATTGGACTTAGAAATGAGTTGAAAAAACAGGTACATGGTGTTACCTTCAGTGATGCGGCGGCATTTGAAGTGAGTGACAGAGCATCTATGTTGGAAAAGGCATCAAAAGTAGGTGTACTTTCAACTGAAAATGAAGATGTTCGTTCTCTTAGAGAAATGATTATTTACGGTTTAAAAGGTATGGCAGCATATGCCCATCACGCTCTTAATATTGGCAAAGAAGATATTGATATCAATGCATTTATTTATGAAGCACTTGACGCTACCCTCAATGATTCGCTGTCGGCAGATGATCTTGTGGCTTTAACATTAAAGACAGGCGAGTTTGGTGTTAAGGTCATGGCACTGTTAGATGAAGCAAATACTTCTAAATATGGAAATCCTGAAATCACCAGTGTTAATATTGGTGTTAGAAATAACCCTGGCATACTAATTTCAGGTCATGACCTTACTGATTTAGAGCAACTTATGGAACAAACAAAAGACACGGGCGTTGATGTTTATACTCATGGTGAAATGCTTCCAGCACATTACTATCCTTTCTTCAAAAAGTATGACAATTTCGCTGGAAATTACGGCGGTTCCTGGTGGCAGCAAGTTACCGAATTTGAACCCTTTAATGGACCGATTCTGTTTACAACAAACTGTATTGTACCTCCAAGAAGTGAGGAAATCAGAAAAAGAATCTTTACTTCTGGTGCATCGGGTTATCCTGAATGTCCTCACATCACAGCTGATGAAAATGGTAAAAAGGATTTTTCTGAAATCATTGCTATGGCAAAGCAGTGTAAGCCTCCTGTAGAAATTGAATCAGGTAGTATTGTTGGCGGCTTTGCACATAATCAAGTTTTTGCTCTTGCAGACAAAGTGGTGGATGCAGTAAAATCCGGAGCAATTAAAAAGTTCTTTGTTATGGCAGGCTGTGATGGCAGAATGAAATCCCGTGAGTATTACACTGAGTTTGCGAAAAAACTCCCTAAGGATACAGTTATTCTCACTGCGGGATGTGCAAAGTTCCGTTATAATAAACTTGAGCTAGGAGATATTGGTGGTATTCCAAGAGTTCTTGATGCTGGGCAATGTAATGACTCTTATTCTCTTGTAGTAATCGCACTGAAGCTAAAAGAAATATTTGAACTTGAGGATGTTAACGACCTGCCGATTGCATATAATATTGCTTGGTATGAGCAAAAAGCCGTAATTGTATTACTTGCATTGCTTTATTTAGGTGTTAAAAATATTCACCTTGGTCCTTCGTTGCCGGGATTTTTATCTCCTAACGTTGCAAAGGTTCTTGTTGAGAAGTTTGGCATCGCAGGTATTGGACAAGTTGAAGATGATATTAAGTTGTTTATGGGCGAATAATTTGTAATGAAGTTTTAAATTAAAGGCAAAGATTCTGATTAACATTGGAATCTTTGCTTTTTATATTTGCATTATAATTTTTCACTAGCCATATCCAAGAACGTTTTAGACGACACAAAAATGGAAATATTCAAAAAATTGATAGATCAATGAGTAGCTATAATGCATCGTAGACGGCTTGTTACAATTGACCTTTTGTAAAATTATTTGGGTGCCCAACATATTCTTTGGAAGTAATGAGAATTGGATTATAAATTATGATAAATTTACTTAAACAAGACTTCTTATAAAATTGTTAAATTATTCTTGTGAAAATCAATTAATCCTTCATTTTTTCTGCATAATTCTCGGGATAAAGCACTTCGTTCTACGCCTAAATAGTTTGCTAGCTCTTGTCGATTAAAGGCCAAAGTAATGGTGTTTTTGGATGAATTCAAACTATAAAGATAAACAATTATTTTATCTCGGATATGTTTTTGTGTTAATATACGAAGTTTTTGGTTTTGAAAAATATTATTTTTTGCAGTTTCTTGGAGAAGATTTGCTGTAACTCTAGAAGCATGTGGGCAACAAACTGCACGAGGAAGAAAAAGGTTTGAAAACTTTAGAAATAAAATCGTACTTTCCTTTTGTGCTACAACTTGAATGGCTGAACATTCGGATGATACGCAAGCATATGCTTCTCCAAAAAGACTGCCTTTTATAATTTTTCGCACACTATATTCATTCCCACAGGAATTTTGCATGAGGACACGAATCTCTCCATCTAGTAAAATTCCTGCAAAATTTATTTTATCAAAATAGTCATAGATAATTTGATTTTTATCAAATTTTTTTGTATGCCCGTCAAGGCATTGAATAATATTTACAATAGCATCTTCATCTGAGGATGCGAATAAAGGCATTTGTTTTAGAATGGATAAATATTGTTTCATATTTTCCTCCTTTTTGTTGCTATAGCAACCGAATTTTCAGAATAAAAATGCTAATATATTCTTGAGTTAATTAAAACTAACTTGATTTTGGGAAGTGTTAGTTGATTCTAACTAAAAATATTATATTATGGAAAGGACAAAAAATCAATGAAAAAACTAATATCTTTATTACTTGCGGGCTGTATGTGCATTGGGTTGGCTGGTTGCCAAAAAGCAGATGTAAATTCAGAAAATCCAGATACTCAGTCTACTGCTAGTACTTCTGCGACTGAACCAGTAACAATTACAGTTGGCGTGCCCACTGCACCACCAGCCTTACCTATTTTGCATATGATAGAAACAAAGGCATTGGGGGAGAATGTTGAAATTAAGCTAGATGTTTGGGATGAGCCAGAAACTCTAATTGGTATGGTGCAAGATGGCGAGCATGATATGTTTGCGTTTCCTCTTACTGTTGTTTCCAAGCTATACAACAAAGGGCTCGATGTGCGTTTGATGAATGTAAATACTTGGGGCGTTACTTATTTTATGACATCCGATCCGGATTTTGATTCATGGGATGATTTAAAAGGAAAAACCGTATATATTCCTCTTCAGTCTTCTCCTCCAGATGCGTTAACACAATATTTTCTGGCAGAAGCAGGCTTGGAAGTTGGAAAAGATGTTGAAATAATTTATGCAACAACGCCTGAAGTAGCTACCTTGCTTGCATCTGGTGAGGCTGTTTATGGAACATTGATTGAGCCGCAGGTAACAAAGGCCTTAATGGGAAATGAAAATTTGCGAATTGCTTTTAGCTTTGAAGATGAATGGCAAAGGGTTACTGGAACAGACACAAAAATACCTAATGCAGGATTTGGAACAACGCAAAAATTTATCGACGAAAATCCAGAGTTAGTTGCTGATTTCCAAAACGCATATGAAGAATCTGTTACTTGGGCAAACGAGCATCCAGAAGAAATTGCTGCGTTAGCTGAAAAGTATTTAGGCTTGAAAGCAGCTGTGATACAAAAATCCTTACCAAATATGGGCTTGGAATTTAAGTCGGCACAGGATGCGCAGACGGAGCTGGAAATGTTGTATCAGCTGTTGTATGATTTTAATCCAAGTATGATTGGCGGAAAAATAGCAGATGCGAGATTATATTATGTGGATGAAAAATAATTCAAAGAGAATTCATAAGATGCTGTCATTTTTCATTGTCTTTGCAGTTTGGAAGGTGTTTACATTATTCTTCCCCCCTTTTGTTGTACCAACAATCAGTAGTGTTTTTACTAGCCTGTTACATATTTTTTCTGGGTTAGAGTTTTACCAAATGATTGGAATTACGGTAATCAGGCTGACAATAGGGCTTACTGCAGGCATAGGAGTAGGATTAATATTAGGAATTATAATGGGATATAATTCTCATATGAAAGGGATTTTATCACCAATCATAGGGCTTTTTCAAACAATACCACCTGTTTCTTGGGTGGTATTGGCACTTGTTTGGTTTGGTTTTAACGGAAGGCCTGCAATTTTTATTGTGATAACGTCGACCTTTCCGATTATTGCAATTAATATTTGTGAAGGCATCTCCAATATTGAAAAAAATTTATTACAAATGGCACAGCTTTATCGCTTTTCTCAGAAAAAACGTTTCATGCATGTGGTTTTGCCTTCTATTATGCCATATTTTCATTCGGCATTTCAGGTGGCATTGGGAAGCGGATGGAAGATTGCTGTTATGGGAGAGGTGTTAACAACAAGTGATGGCATAGGGGGAATGATTAAATTAGCAAGACTTAATATTGAGCCGGAAAATATTATTGCCTGGTCCATTGTTATTGTTATGTTATTTTATCTTTCGGATTTTTTTTGTAGGAAATTATTTTTGAATAAGGGGAATTTAGAATGCTAATAGTAAAGGATATAAGCCAAAATTTTGGGGAGCTGCCTGTATTAAAAAACATTAGCTTTCAAGTGGAGGATAATGAAATCGTTGCAGTGCTAGGACCATCAGGATGTGGGAAATCCACCTTGCTCAATATTATTGCCGGACTTCAAAAACCGAAGGCTGGTTTCGTTGCGGGAGCGGACCATGCAATTTCATTTGTATTTCAGGATGATAGACTTTTGCCATGGAGAACGGTCTGGCAAAATATCAGTCTGGTAAATGATCAGGAAAACAAAGAAGAAATAAGAAACCTGATTCATGATGTTGGGCTGGAAAATTTTGAACAATACAAGCCGTGCCAGCTTTCTGGAGGAATGAAAAAGAGGTGTGGAATTGCAAGGGCATTTTACTATAAAAGTGAAATTCTTTTGATGGACGAACCATTTCAGGGTTTGGATTATTGTTTACGACACGAGATGCTCAATATGCTCTTACGCGTATGGAATGCCCGTAAACAGGCAGTGTTGTTTATAACGCACGAAATTGATGAGGCTATCATTGTGGCAAATCGCATTCTTGTGTTATCAGGAAGACCAAGTAAGCTTGTAAAGCAATTTATTTTACCGCCGCAAGGAGAAAGAAATGCAAAAAGCAATCAACTAAATGAAATACGGCAAGAAATTATATCAATTATAATGGAGTAAAGGAGAATGTTATGGCAACGCTAAGAAATTTACCGACTGACAACCCGGAATGCTTCTCTGAAATGATAACACCAAAAAAAAATCAAGTTGTTAGTATGCTTTTATCTTCCAGTGAACATATTTATGTTACGTTATTCACGTTTGCAGACAAAGAAACGGTCAGCGAGGAAGAATATTTTGGGGATACTTTGTACTATGTGTTAGAGGGAGAAACATTAATTAAGCAGGGAGAAAAAATGAGTCATTTAAAAACAGGCGATGTTTTTTCGGTACCTGCACATACCCTTCATGCGATTGGTGGAAAAGGATCATTTAAAGTATTGCAAATTACTGTTAACGAATAAAGGAGAGAAATTATGTCAGAGTTAATTAAAAATGTAGCACATTCTACGCCGTTTGAGCTTGTAAATTTAATTGAATATGAAAAAGGAAAAGTGGCCAGCCTTACATTTGCGCAAAAACCTGGAGTTGGTATTACGCTGTTTGCCTTTGATGAGGGCGAGGGGGTGAATACTCATGCGGCGCCGGGAGATGCAATGGCTGTTATTTTAGATGGAGAAGCAGAAATAATCATTGACGGAAAGGCATTTACTGCAAAGGCCGGGGAGGGGATTGTTATGTCAGCAGGCATCCCCCATGCTGTAAAATCAATTACACGCTTTAAAATGCTTTTAACGGTTGTGAAATAAGAATATTATAAGCGAAAAAGAGCGGAGGGCGTGGCTTCTGCTTTTTTTATGAGGTGATGAGATGAATTATTTTATGGGTCTTGATATGGGTAGCGCATCAATAAAGGCAGTTATATTAAATGAAAAGAAAGAAATTTTATATAAAAATAAATTTTTACATTTTGGCAAGCCTTGCGAAGCTGCCAAGAAAATTATTTCGGAAATTGCTTTGGAATATAAAAATAAAAGGGTTCAAATTTTACTGACTGGAGCAAATGCTAAGCTTATTGTAGATGAAACTTGGATTGCCCGAGATATTCCCTCGATTGAAAAAGGCTTATCGGCGCTATGCCCAAGTGCAAAATCAGCCATTGAAATTGGTTCACAAAATGCAAGATTTTTAACACGATTGGGAGAGGATACGCCGCCTATGTTTTCTGTCAATGAAAATTGTGCCGGAGGCACAGGCTCATTTTTTGAGGATCAGATGTATCGGTTAGGCTTAAAAACAGAGGATTATTCTAAAATAGCAGCAAAGGCTGTTGCTGTTCCTAGATTATCTGGCAGATGTTCTGTTTTTGCAAAGACGGATATTATCCACAGACAACAGGAAGGGGTTTCTACTCCAGATATTTTGCTTGGGCTTTGTTATGCTACCATTAGAAATTTGAAATCAACGATTATAAAAAATCTTCCTGTGGAAAAACCTGTTGCTTTATGTGGTGGAATTATTCACAATAGCGGCGTAATAAAAGCGGTGAAAGAAATTTTTGAATTAACAGAGGAAGAATTAATTGTATTGGAGGAGTGTGAGTACATTCAGGCCATAGGTGCAGCAAGCATGGCAAAAGAGAAGATTGGTTCCTTTACTTTGCAAGATTGTGACGAAAGAATAGATCATTATTTGCAAACACAAGTTTCAGATAGTAATATTTTGCGATTGCCATCTTTAGTCCTTTCGAAGGATACTGTTATTCAAGAACCTGTGTGCGTTCCTGTGAAAGAAAGCGTTTGTTGCAGTATGGGAATTGACGTGGGTTCTACCAGTACCAATATTGTTTTGATAAATCAAGACGGAGAAATAGTGGATTTTCAATATTTAAGAACAAAGGGAGATCCCCAAGGCGCTGTTAAAGAGGGGTTTCAATCTATAAAAGAAAGATTTGGTAATATTCTTATTATTAAGAGCGTTGGCGTGACTGGTTCGGGCAGGTATCTTGTTGGGAAAATGATAGGCGCGGACTTTATTAAAGATGAAATTACTGCGCAAGGAAAAGCTGCTGTCTGCGTTTGTCCAGAGGTAGATACAGTTTTTGAAATTGGCGGTCAGGATTCCAAATATATTCAGCTCGAAAATGGTTATATTAAGGATTTTCAGATGAACAAGATTTGTGCCGCTGGCACAGGCTCTTTTATTGAGGAGCAAGCGAATCGATTAGAAGTAAGGCTGGATGATTATGGGGAAATAGCTTTGTCTGCAAAACACCCTGTAGATTTGGGAGAACGGTGTACGGTTTTTATTGATAGTAATATTGCCGCATGTCTTTCTAATGGTATAGGAAAAGCAGATATTTTAGCAGGCTTGTGTCACTCTGTAATTCATAATTATTTGTTTAAGGTGGTTGGAAATAAGCCTGTTGGAAATCACATTGTTTTGCAAGGTGGTGTGTGTTATAACCCTGCGATTGTTGCTGCGTTCCAAGGTGCCTATGGTGCAAAAGTAATGGTTTCGCCATATTTTTCAGTGAGCGGTGCTTATGGTGTGGCAGTGCTTGCAGCAGAAGAAATTGGAGAAAAACAAACGATATTCAAAGGCTTTGATTTATCACATTTTGCTGAGAATGAAGATTTTTCTGAAAATATTAATATAAAATTGAATACAAATTTTTATGATAAAGCAAAGGAATACTTATTGGAAGGATATAAAAGAGAGCTTTTTTCAAATAAAATAACAATTGGGATTCCTTATGTATTGGTTGTACACAAATTATTTCCAATGGTTCGGGCTTTTTTTGAGGCGTTGGGATACAACGTTTTACTATCACCAGAAACCGATGAACAGATTATCGCATTATCGCAAAAATATGCGCAAGCAGAAACCTGTTACCCAGTGAAATTGATCTATGGACATATGGCCTGGTTGGCAGAAAGGAAGGTAGATTATATTTTCTTGCCAAGCATAATAACCATGAAACATGAATGCTCCAAAGTGTATCATAATTATGGTTGTATGTATATGCAATCTGCGCCAAAGCTGATTTTCGAAAATATGGAGCTAGGTAAACAGGGAATAGTATTATTAAATCCAATGTTTTCCCTTGATTTTGGCAAGAAAGCAATGGCGGATGCAATGGTTGATGTGGGAGTTTCTTTAGGAAAAGTAAAGCCTATTTGTGCAGCCGCACTGATGCGAGGTGCGATGGCTGTCAGAAAGCATACAGAGCAAGTGGAAAAATTGGGCGAAGAATTATTGGATAGTTTAAATCCTGATGAAAAGGTTCTTGTCATTGTGACACGAACCTATGGAATAGATGACCCTGTGTTAAATATGGGTATACCTGAGGAATTGTTGAAAAGAGGATATAAAGTCATTACCCTTTCTCATCTTCCGGCACATAGCATGGATATTTCCAAAGAGTATGGAAATTTGTATTGGCCTTTTGGTCAACATATTCTTTCGGGTGCAAAACTCATTGCAAATCATCCGAACTTGTATGGGGTATATCTTACCAATCATGGCTGCGGACCAGATACTATGCTTTCCCATTTATTCCATAAAGAAATGGGAGAAAAGCCTTATTTAAATATTGAAGTGGATGAACATTTTTCTAAAGTTGGTGTTATAACAAGGATAGAGGCTTTTTTAAACAGTTTAAATGCACAGCCAAAAGTTTATGTAAATCATAGAAAAGAGTTTTTCTCTGATTTACCCCAAAAAAAGGTGGAAATATTACATAAGGCGCAAAAAGATCAAAAACTATACTTACCATATTTGTACCCATATAGTCAGATTATTTCCAACAGATTAAACAAAAATGGATATAGTACAGAAGTTTTGCCGCAGACCAATGCACAGAGCCTTGCATTGGGAAGAAGCAAGACACGCTCAAAAGAATACTTATCCTTTACTGCTTTAGTGGGAGATGTATTGACAGCAGTACAGCAAATGAAGGAGCTAATACAAATTTTTATTCCACAAACAGAGGGTAGCGAGTCGGACGGAATTTATACAAGGGTTATTTACGATTTTCTTCCGAAAAATGATAAAATAAAATTGGTGACAGCAACCTTGGAAACTCTTCCTTTTGAAAGTGAGTTTTTTGAAGAATTTTTTATGGCAATTTTAGCAGGTGATGCAATTTTGTCCGCCCCAATTTCGCAGCGAAAAGAATTAATGGAACAGGTACTTTCTTACGACAAACTTACCATTGAACATCTGGCTGCGTTGGCGAAAAATATTTTACTATGTAAACAAAAGAAAATTTCTGTAATAGGGGAGCCGTATATTTTGTATAATTCTTTTTTGAATGAAAAATTATTAGAAGTTATGGAGGAGGAGGGAGAAAGAATACAATGGATGCCGTTAAGTGAATATTTATGCTATTTATGGAAAAAACGTGCTGAGACAAAGTCTCAAAAAGAAATTGTGAAAAGCTGTGAAGAACAAATGAGCATGGTTTCTAAACTACTTTGTGAGAATAGTTCTTTTTCTGAAAGCTTGGATATGTTATTTTGTGAAGCTGAAAAAAAGTTTCCGAAACTGACAGGAGCAAATGCTTCTTATCGATTTAGTAAGCATGCGTGTACAAAAAATTGTCAAGCGGTGGTTGATATTTCTTCTTTGTATGAAAATGCCCAAACGATTATAAATTTGATGCAAGGAAAATGTGAAGTACCAATTCTTTCTTTAAGTTTTGAGGGTAGCAATGATATTAGGGCAAAAGAGCGGCTTCAGTCTTTCCTATATTATATGAACAAACAATGAGGTGATTTGTTGTTAACGATGGTGTTTTACGGCATTGCAGGAACCTTGTTGTTAATTTCTGCAAGTAAAGACAAGAAGAAAACAAAAATGGCATTAAAAAAAGCATGGAAGTCACTTCAGAATATGCTTCCTCAGCTTTTAGCAATTTTATTGTTGATTGGTATTATACTTGCAATTTTAGATAAAGAAGTAATTGCAGAGTTTTTAGGTGCATCTTCAGGAGGAATAGGGTTGTGTATTGCTGCAATTATAGGGTCCATAACTTTGATTCCTGGCTTTGCAGCGTTTCCTCTTGCAGCTTCGCTTTTGGAAAACGGAGCGGGTTATGGTCAAATTGCAATGTTTATATCAACTTTAATGATGGTAGGGGTGGCAACGCTACCCCTCGAAATTACATGCTTTGGTAAAAAAACAGCTATTAAAAGAAATATTTTTGCATTTGTTTTTTCCATCATTGCTGCGCTTATAGTAGGAGGAATACTTTAATGAAAAAAAGTACTACTAATCTTTTAAAAAGCTACGAATATGTGCTTATTCTTATTATTATCATTGCCTTGATGTGTATCATTCAACCTTCAGAAGGGTATGCAGCTATGGTAATAACCAAGAAAAATCTTTTGGAAATGGTATATGTCATACCACCCGTTTTTATTCTATTAGGGTTGCTCGATGTATGGGTTCCAAAAGAAACAATGATGAAATATATGGGTAAGAATTCCCGAGTGAAAGGTATTGTTCTTGCTTTTATGCTAGGTTCTTGTGCGGCAGGGCCTTTGTATGTATCTTTTCCTATTGCGGTTACGTTACTTAAAAAGAGAGCATCCTTTTTTAATGTATTTGTTTTTATTGGAGCTTGGTCGACCACAAAAGTCCCAATGTTTTTATTCGAAACGAGTAGTATGGGGTGGAAATTTTCTATTTTACGATTAATTTTGAGTGTGATTGGAATTTTAATTATTGCAAAAGCCTTGGATATTACTACAGATAATATTGATAAAGAAAAAATTTTTAATTATGTAGAAAGTGAGGTATAAAAGCAGTGTAAAATTCAATGGAGAGACAATTTTTTAAAATGAACAGTTTTAATAATTTTTTACTAGATGTTGGTACTATAACCAAATAGAATAAATAAAATACAGTAAAGGAAATATGATTCAATAGAACAAGAAGGATTTCAATATGGCATATCATAGTAATTTTTTGGCTTAGTATGATGAATTTATATCAATAGGATGTTATACATGTCAAACAATTGTTATGAGCTTGGTCTTAAAGTAAAAATCATATGATTTGATCTAGAAGAAGAAACGCATGATTGCAATCGTGCTTTTTCCTTTTGAGATATCAATTCTAATTGCATTTTTATCCATAGGCAATGGCTCCAATTGCTCATTGCCGATTCAATTTGCTTGGTGACACGAACGCCCTGAAATATCAGTGGTTCAGCTCGCTGAAATGAACGCTGCAACAAGAAGGATGGCTGACGGTTTCTATTATAGACGTAATCAGTCCAAAAGAGGTGTCGTCAGACTCAATACCTTATTGTAGCTTTGACAAGAGATGGAAGGAAACCCGGAGTGTTATGTTTGGATCCGAATATATAGTAGCAAAATGGGTGTTTTAGGCTACTGAATAGTAAGGGATTATCTGAAATGATATAATATATTCTATTCATGATCGACAGTGTACTGATATTGTTTGAGTTGGGTTTGTTTTGTATTATTGTAAAAGATTTAAAAACTGAGGCTGGCAAAGGATATTTTCTGTAAGAAAATTATAAAAAGAAAGAGGTAGTGCTGGCGCTTGAACGAAGCTCCTGACACTGCCTTTTTCTATGCCATTATAGGCTGCAATTGAGGAATTATGACAGCCATCTTAAGATGACAGCCAAGGGCAAGAATAGCTCCTCTTACGGAGATATTTTTATGCCATTCAGCTACACTTTATCAAATGATGTATTAATAAAAATAGATAATTTAAAATTAAACAGTGTTATATCTTTTTATCATAAAGATATAGCATTTTTTTCTGTTTTCAGATTTAAAAGAATAGTCCCTCGTTGTCGTTCCCCTCCATTTTTGAATTTGTCCCTAATAAATTCAAATAATGGAGGAAAAGATATGTCATTTTATGTAACGATAACAAACTCTCAGGGGAAAGAAATCAGGGTTAAGGTTTCAGTTGAAATATTTGAACTTTTTGAAGAAGAACGAAAAGAGATTGCGCGTTTACGCAAAGAGAAAGAAAGACATTCATCTGATGAAGATGTGGAAAGTGATATTGCTGGATATTTACATAGCCTTCGCACAACATCCTTGGAAGAAAGAGCTATGCAAAGGCAAGAATTGAAATCCGCTGTTGATGTGATTAAAAGCTGCACACCTGTTCAGCAAAGAAGATTTTATCTCAATCGTATTTTAGGATATTCCTTTACTGAAATTGCAAGAAAAGAGCGTTGTTCCGAGGGCGCTGTTCGTCTTTCGATAAATAAAGTTTTAAAAAAATTAAAAATAATTAAAAAATAGCCTACGTTTTTGCCTTACTTCTGTCCTATATAGTAGAGGGGTAAATTTACTAAGGTTTGTTCTCTCGTTGCAGCTTGAAAATTGAATATCGGTATAGAAGTTTTTGCTTTACTTGTGTGAGCACCGAAGTAAGACCGTCAAGACTCCCTGCAAGGCGTTTGGCTTTGTAAACAAGATAACATCAAAGGGTATGAGCGATCAGTCTATGGACTTCAAAAAACAGTGGTTCTGTGTAATATGCCAAGATCTCAAGTAAAGTAAGACATCAATCCGTGTCCAACGGTAAAAGGGATATTCTGCGAATATGGTGGACAGCTTAGTCACCTGTCATAACACCTATCGGCGGAATAATGCAGCCTGCATCATCATTTGTGGTGAATAAACCTGTAAGCTAACTTCTATACTCCCGTATTGGGGGCGAGCAGTAGGATAATCCTTCAGTACTTTTGCTTTGCAAAAGCCACCTTCTGTGGTCTGACTTCTTTCAGATACCCATTATCCGAAAATACGATACAGATTAATAAAAAACGTACTACTAAAGGCAGATGATGTTATTTTAGAATAAACACAAATTTTATGCCTTTGTATATCAAATGAGATGCAAGACTTGTCCCCACAGGGTAATAACTTCTTGTGGGGCATGGTGTTGTATTTGATTAAGAAAAGAAAAAGATTTGGAGGTTATAAATATGAATGGTATTGATTTTGAAGCAATGAAAAAAGTAAATGTGAGAACTGTTGACCGTTCCACACTCAAAGATATTAACGATGTTGTTGTGGATACATCACTTCCCAAAGAAGAACGACTGCGCAGCTTTATTGAGCAGATAGGTAACCCGTATTGCTACAAATGCGGTGATTTGGTAGTAAAGGTATCCTTTGCCGAAAATACATCGGCAACTTTAGAGGATAGATTGGAGCATTATCTTGCAACGATGTAAATTATTTTTGAGCACAATGGAAAGATATTGACTTTAGCGCTTTAAAGTGATATCTTTAAAAGCAAATAAGCAGACCTTTGAAAATCCATTGTGAATGTTTTTGGGGAATTACATTTACTCAGTACATTTTCTTTTTGAAAATGTCGATTGCGATGCAATCGTTCCGATCTTTTCGGGTACATAATGGAGGTTTCAAAATGGAAGAATTAAATACAGATACAAAATATCGTGCAAGTATCTATCTTCGTCTTTCGAAAGAAGATGGGGATAAATCAGAAAGCGACAGTATCGGCAATCAAAGAGATTTGATTCATCATTTTCTAAAGGACAAGCCGGACATCGAGGTTGTTTCAGAACGCGTTGATGACGGTTATAGTGGTGTCAACTTTGACAGACCGGCTGTTAAGAAAATGATTGCTGATGCAGAGAATGGTGTTATCAACTGCATTGTGGTAAAGGATTTATCACGCTTTGGTCGTAACTTTGTGGAAGTGGGAAAATACATAGATCAAGTGTTTCCTGCTTTGGGTATCAGAGTAATATCTATCAATGAAAACTTTGATAGTATCAACGGCCGAAGCCAAAGTGATAATATTTTACTGCCTTTTCTCAGTTTGATAAATGATGCTTACTTGCGTGATATTTCGATAAAGGTTCGGAGCCAGTTGGAAATCAAACGCAAAAAGGGCGATTTCATTGGCTCTTTTGCTGTTTATGGGTATTTAAAGCACCCTGAAGATAGACATAAACTTGTAATAGATGATTATGCCGCTGATATTGTCCGTGATATTTTCAAATGGAAAATGGAGGGACAAAGTCAGCAGAGAATAGCCGACAAGCTGAACGAACTGGATATTCTGTCCCCTATGGAATATAAAAAATTTTGTGGGATGGAGTATCAAACAAGTTTCCAAACCAATGCAAAAGCAAAATGGTCGGCTGTGGCTATTGGGCGTATATTGAAAAACGAATTTTATGTAGGGACATTGGTACAAGGGAAACGCACTACCCCGAATCACAAGGTGAAAAAGACGGTAACAAAACCAAGTGATGAATGGATAAGGATTGAAAATAATCACGAAGCTATTATCACAAAAGAAAATTTTGTCATTGTGAATGAACTCTTAATCAGTGATACAAGGGTTGCTCCGAATAAAACAGAGGTTTATACCTTTTCGGGACTTCTCTACTGTGCAGATTGTGGCAATCAGCTTGTTCGCAGTAGTGTGTGCAAGAATGGGAAAACCTATTTTTACTATATGTGTGGCAAAAATAGGACTACCAAGAAATGCACAAGCCATCGTATCAGTGATGGAGCTATTACGGAAGGTGTGGTAGTTGCGTTAAGACAACACATAGCAAACATTGTGGAGATGGAACGTATACTGAAATACATTGATACGCTCCCATATAAGAGTACTAATGTAAAGAAACTGAATGTTCAAATTATTAGCAAGGAAGATGAGGTAAAACGATATGAGCATTTAAAAACAGCACTTTTTGAAAATCTTTCTGACAGTATCCTGGATAAAAATGAGTATCTTCGTTTGAAGTTTGTTTATGATGAAAAGCAACAATCCGCAGAATTGGCAATTACAAATTTAAAGCAAGAAATTGATAAGCTGGTGCTAAATCGTACCCAGGAAACCTTATGGATAGAGAAATTCAAGCTCTACCAAAATATTGACACCATTGACCGAAAAATAGCGGTCAACCTCATTGATAAAATAACGGTTTATGACGATAAAAGGCTTGAGATCAGCTTTAAATATCAGTACAACTTTGACCTTGCTCTTTCTTTGATTCAAAGTATGGAAAAAGAAATATCGCCCCGAAACAAAGTGAAGGAGGCGGTATAATAATGGCAAGAGTAAGCAGAAAAAACAAGGCTCAGGCGATTCTAGAACCAATAGAACACGTTTATAACACAGCAATTTATATCCGTCTTTCTATAGAGGATAGTGGCACAAACAGGAGTGAAACCATTGAAACACAACAATATATGGTGGAGCAGTTTGTTAATGCTCAACAGGATATGAAACTGTATTCCGTCTACAAAGATAACGGTTTCACAGGTACAAACTTTCAAAGACCTGCTTTTGAGCAGATGATGGACGATGTGAGAGATCGAAAGATAGATTGTATCGTAGTGAAGGACTTATCCCGTTTTGGTAGAAACTACATTGAAACCGGTTATTATCTTGAAAAGATTTTTCCGTTTTTAAATGTACGTTTTGTTGCCATCACCGATCATTATGATACTCTGAAAAATAGTAGCAGTGATGATATGGTTGCTTCCCTTAAAAATATCGTCAATAGCTTGGTGGCAAAGGATATATCTCATAAGTCGGCTACTGTTCTTCATCAAAAACAGCAAAAGGGGGAATATATCGGTGCCTTTGCTCCCTATGGTTATATGAAAAATACGGATCAGAAAAACCATTTAATAATCGACCCTGTAACAGCACCTATTGTAAAGGAAATTTTCAAGTGGAAAACTGAAGGCATTGGTTATATTTTAATTGCAAGAAAACTAAATGAAATGGGTATTCCCTCTCCATCGGTGTATAATTACCAAAACTCTAGATACAAGGCAAAGAAAATTCCAACGGGAAAAGCTACGATGTGGCAGGGACAAATGGTAAAGCAAATTATAAATAACTTTACTTATACAGGAAATGTGACGCAGGGGAAAACCGTGGAATCCCTTTGCAACGGGTTACCCCTTACTAAGAAAGATAAAAAACAGTATGTGGTGGTTTATGGTACACATGAGCCTATTATTGATGAGGCGACTTTTCATAACTTAGAAAAGATGTCTGAAAGCATAGCAAAGCAAAATAATTATAGTAGGAAATACCCATTTAAGGAAAATATCTTTAAAGGGAAAATATTCTGTGCTGATTGTGGGCAAAAAATGATACGTTACAAAGGGGTCTCTAAAATCGGAACAGTAAGATACACATTTCTTTGTAATCAATATGAACATAACTTGAAATTATCTAAATGTAGTAAAAAATGTTTGGGCGAGCCGGAGCTCACCGATGCAATTCTTTCAAGTTTGAGAGCACAAGTAGAGTTGACTTTTTCATTGGAAAATAAACTTGAAAAGTTAAGAAGTACAAAAGAATACAAAGCTAAACAGAAAAAGATTAAAACCGATTTAAAAAATACGGAAAAGTTGATTTCTAAGAACTTGATGTTATGTTCTGCCCTGTTTGAAAATTACAACGACGGCATCATAGACCTAGTAGAGTACAACCGCTTGAAGTCTGACTATCTAAAACAAGCTGAGGAACTGGAAGAAGCCAAAAATAGCTTGCTAAAAGCACAGGCATTAGATGAAAAAATATTATCCCCTCAAAATGAGTGGATCAAGGCTTTTAGGAGACAAAAAGATACTACAGTATTAAGTGGTGAGTTTATTGAATTGATGATTGACAAAATTATTGTCAGTGGATATAACGATGTAGAAATCATATGGAAATTTTCTGATGAATTGGCTTTTCTCACCGAGTTTGTGGGAGGTGCTACATAATGAAAACCATAGCGATATATCTACGAATATCCAACGAAGATATAAATGAGGGAGAAAGTAACAGCATTTCCAATCAAAGAGATTTACTTAGAAATTACATCTCCACAAAAAAAGACCTACAAGGATTTGAGGTTTTGGAATTTATTGATGATGGATACAGCGGAGCAACTTTTGATCGTCCAGCACTGAATAAACTACTTAAGCTGACTGGTAAAACCATTGATGTTGTAATGGTCAAAGACTTTTCCAGATTTGGCAGAAACCTTATCGAAGTGGGTAACTACATTGACCAAGTATTTCCCTTTTTAGGAGTACGGTTTATTGCAGTCAATGAAGATTACGATAGCAATAATTACAAAGGTAGTACTGCAAGCGTTGATGTTGGTTTAAAGGCTTTGATTTATGAAATGTATAGCCGAGATATTTCCCAGAAAATACGAGCAGTGCAGAAATCTAAGTTTCAAAAAGGAGAATATCTTTGCACTTTGCCGTTGTATGGTTATATGCGGTCTTCAAATGTAAAAAATAAGCTGATACAAAATCCAGAGACAGCACCTGTTGTAAAACGAATATTCGAGCTTGCTTGTGAGGGGAAAACAGCAACGCAAATAGCTGTGCTTTTTAATACCGAAGGTGTGCCTTCTCCTTATATGTATCATAAAGAAAAAGGCACAGATAGGTTGCGAGGTTGGAAATTAAGCAGAGAAAACACTATTTGGACGAATGCTACTGTTCATCGCTACCTTAGTGATGAGCGTTACACAGGCAAACAAATAAGCCACAAACGAACTAAAATTGATATTAACACAAAGAAAACAATACAAGTTCCAAGAAGTGAGTGGATAATCTGTGAAGATGCTCATGAAGCAATTGTTTCAAGAGAAGTTTGGGAGCAAGCGCAGCTGGTTATGAAATCATATAGGCCTAAGCCATATGCAATCGCAGACTATAACCTGTTTAAAGGATTATTAAAATGTGAGCATTGTGGGCGAACGCTTACTTTTTTCAAAAACATAAAAGAACCTTGTTTTCGTTGCGCAACAAGAAGGTTTGTTACTTTTTGTGAGTGTAAAGATGTTCGTATCAATGAGCAACAGTTAAAAGATTTTGTGCTGTCTGAAATTCAAAGAAAAATTAGATTGTTTGTTTTTCAGGATATGAATAAAGGCAAAATTCAAAACAATAGTTATAAAGTTGAAATCGAACATATTGAAAGGCAGATAAAACAGCTTGATTGTAAAAAGACTTCACTCTTTGAGAGTTTGGCAGATGGCAAATTGTCAAAAGAAGATTTCAAAGAAAAAACGGCGGAGTTATCTCACAAGAAATCAGATTTTGAACATGAGAAAACTGCCTTACTGCAAAAACTAAATGCAACTTTTGTAGTTGAGGATAATGCAGCAAAACATTTAGGCAAATATGTAGGAGTGCAGGTACTTACCCAACAGCTTGTTGCTGAGTTAATTCAAAGAATAAATGTCTTTCCTGATAATAGCCTTGAAATTGTTTGGAACTTTATAGATTGTATAAAAGATTAGATTATTTTTTTATGTATGTCTTGACACAAGCTAACAAGATTTACTGTGGAGAATGTGGAGAGCCGTATCGAAAGTATACGGAACATTCCGGTAAGGCTTGCGAAAAGAACAGGTGGAAATGCAAAAAATATATATTTAAGAACCGAGTACTATGCAGAAATCTCTTCTATACCGATGAGGAATTAAAAAAGGTTTTTATAAGTACAGCAAATAAGCTTATTAAAAATCAACGATTACTAGATAAACCTTATAAAAAAGAACCTCCTAAAATCAGTAAAGAACTGCTTGAGATAGAAAATCAAATAACTCGGTTTGAAGAAGATGAGGAATTTTCATCACAAGAGTTGGCGGATTTAATCTTTAAAAGAGCAGAACTTACTTACAGCACTTCTAAGATAGACAGCTACGAAATACAGACACAGAAGATAAAAGAAATATTAGACGGTCAAGACCCGTTGACAGAATTTGATGAAGAATTATTCAAAGGTATGATAGATAAAATCATCATCTATCAAGACGGTAAAGTGGAAACAGAATTTATAAACGGACTGAAAATCAGTGAGATTTTAGAATACAAGCGAAAGGATGAGAAAAATGACTGCAGCTAAAAAGACAGTGGCAATCATACCGCCGCAAATGAAATATGACAGACAATTAAGAGTAGAGCAGAAAACACTGCGTGTAGCCGCCTACTGCCGAGTAAGCACCTTGCTGGAACAGCAGGAAGGGAGTTATGAAGCACAGGTTGATTATTACACCAATAAGATAAACAGCAACCCGAATTGGAAATGTGCCGGGATATTTGCTGATGATGGAAAATCAGCCACACAGACAAGTAAACGTGATGACTTTAACACCATGATTGATGCTTGTATAGAGGGGAAAATAGACTTGGTGCTTACCAAATCGATCAGCAGATTTGCGAGAAACACGGTTGATGCCTTGCAAAACATCAGAAAGCTAAAAGAGAAAAATGTCCCCGTCATATTCGAAAAAGAGGGCATTAATACAATGGAAAGCGGTGGAGAACTGCTAATCACCATACTTAGCAGTCAGGCACAGGAGGAAAGCAGAAACATCAGTGAAAACACAAGATGGGGTTTGACGAGAAAATTTGAAAATGGAATCATTTCTGTGAATCACAAAAAGTTTTTAGGATACACAAAAGATGGAAACGGCAACCTTGTGGTGGTACCCGAAGAAGCAGTAATCGTAAAAAGAATTTATAGGGAGTATCTTGAGGGCAGCAGTATTGTTCAGATATGCAAAGGATTAGAAAAAGACGGTATTAAGACCGTCACAGGACTTGACCAATGGCATCCGGGAACAATCGACAAAATGCTTTCAAATGAAAAATTCTGCGGCGATGCACGTATGCAAAAGACCTATACAGTAGATTTTCTCACCAAGAAAAGGGTGAAAAATGATGGATATGTCAGACAGTACTATATAGAGGATAACCATGAGGCGATTGTTCCAAAGGAGTTATTCCACCAAGTACAGGCAGAAAAAGCAAGACGTGCAAGTTTAAATAAAGCGGCTGTTACAAGAAAAAAGAACAGGGAATTAAAAGAGAAAAGCAAATATAGTTCTAAATACATACTTACTGATCTGATGGTATGTGCAGAATGTGGTCATGCCTACCGCAGGCAGATATGGTCCAAGTACGGTGACAAATCGGCAGTATGGAGATGCGAGGATAGGCTGAAACAAGGTAAAAAATCAAGATGCCAGAACTCACCAACCCTAAAGGAAGAGCAGCTCCATGATGCAATTATGAAAGCAATAAATAATGTAGTAGAAAATACAGGTGATTTTATAGGTACCTTCAGAGAAAACGTAATAAGAGTTATAGGTAACTACAGTACCCAAGGTGTTACAACCGAATATGACGAACAGATAGAAAAACTGCAACAGCAGATGCTTACACTCATAGAAAATAACGCAAAACAAGGTGCTGTCAGCGAAGAATTTGATGAAGAATATAAAAAACTATCAGAACAGATTAATGAACTCAAAACAGCAAAAATAAAGATGGTACAAGCGCAGAAAAATGCAGAAAACTATGTTCAAAGAGTTGAGGAATTAGACAAGACGATGGGTAATGTTAACCCACAAGTAAGAGAGTTTGACCAAGACCTTGTGAAAAGACTGATTTCCTCCATAAGGGTACATAAGGGCATGAAACTGGAAATACAGTTTCACTCGGGAATAGTGGTCAAACAAGATGTTGACTACTATGAATAGGGTTAAAATATGAAGCTAGAGATACAATTCCACTCGGGAATTGTGGTAAAACAAGAAGTGGACTACTATGAATAGGCATTAAAACAGGAGTAGGGTGTCTTCCCTGCTCCTGTTGAATTTAAACTGATAAGAATAAAATCCTTAAAGTTTTGAGGACTTTATTGTTGGTGGTTTTGTTATTTTCATTCTATATATTCTGTAAAATTGTGTCTAATGTGACGTTTTATTGTTGTAAAACATTTGGAAAAGATATACAATTATAGCAACAATGATGTTTATATCATTATCTCGATTAGGAGGTATCATTTTGTCAACAGTAAATGAATTATTAGATATGGCAAAAAGAGAATTAACTAACATTAAATCTGGTGAAATATTCTTAGTTCGTGATCTTTTCAAAGGATACGAGTGGAATAGAATATCACGAAGTAACAGACTCCTCCTTGGCACCTTATTTCTCAACTATATCAAAAGTAATGATATAAGCGTTGTCGCGATTGAAAAGACTTCATCTGGGCAGCAGAGATATAAGAGTAATAATGGGTTGAAGGAGGATTAATATGTATATACAAGAGTTAAACCTTACAAATTTTAGAGGATTTAAAAAAAGTACAAAGATACAATTCACTAAGGACATAAATGTTATTGTAGGTGCTAATAACTCGGGGAAAACCACTATTATTAAAGCATTAGAATTATTGTTTTCAGAGGGCTCTTCTAAGAGATTATCTATTGATGACTTTAATCATAATACAAGTATTGAAGAATTAAAGACAAGCCCACCCAAAATTGTCATTAGTGCAAAATTAGTTGAATCGGAAAATGAAGAAGAATATTCGGAAGACTTGATTACGGTTGCTACTTGGCTAACAAAAATTAAAAAACCATATGAAGCAACAATAACATATGAATTTTCACTTCCAGATAAAGAGGAAGATGACTATAAATCAATAATAGGAAAATTAACAAATAAAGATATTGAAGATTATTGGAGAGAAATAGAAACTACTTTTTTGAGAAAATATACATCAAAAATTTTCATCGGAAATCATAAACATAGGACATCAGTTGATTCGGACAGTATAAAAAAGTTTGATTATCAATATTTAGATGCCATTCGTGATGTGGAACGAGATTTATTTACTGGAAGGAATACGTTATTAAGAGAAGTTATTGATTTTTATATGGATTATGATATTAAAATTGATGAAAAATTAAGCAAAAAGGATAAACAAGAACAAATACGCCTAAAGAAGAAAGATTTCTCAAAAAAAGCAGATGTATTAATTGCAGATTTACATACTAGGATGAGTGGCGGCAAAAAAGAAATGCTGAAATACGCCGAGAAAACAGGTGCTGATTTTGATAATATAACACCTTCTTTTGATGGGAAAATTTTAGATACAGAACTGTATTCAGCTTTGAGATTGGTAGTGGAAAATAAAACAGGAGTAAAACTTCCTGCAACACGTAATGGGTTGGGATATAATAATCTGATATATATATCATTATTACTCGCAAAGATGCAAAAGAATGCTTCAGGAGAATATATGGGTAATAATGCTAAAGTTTTTCCTGTTTTAGCAATAGAAGAACCAGAAGCACATTTGCATCCTAATATGCAATATAAGCTTTTGAAGTTTTTAAATGAGAATAGTATGCATGAAGTGAGACAAATTTTTATTACGACTCATTCCCCTAGCATAACAGCAGCGGTGGATTTGGATTCCATTATAGTTTTATATAAATCTGAGGATGAAACAAAAATTGCATATCCAGGCAAAGTTTTTTCTCAAAGTGAAGAAGACCAAGCATCAAAAAAATATGTAGAAAGGTTTTTGGACGTCACAAAAGCCGACATGTTCTTTGCAAAAAGCATTGTTTTTGTTGAGGGTATTGCAGAACAATTATTACTACCTGAATTTGCAAAATATAGCAATTTAGATTTAACTGATTCACATGTTTCGGTTATAAATGTTAATGGAAGATATTTCAATCATTTTTTAAAATTATTTGATACAAATAAGAGTCAATATGCAATTCCTAAAAAAATAGTCTGTCTTACGGATAAGGATCCAGTGATGAAAAAAATTAAGGATAAAACAACAGAAGAAGATGATGAAAATAGTAGTTGGAAATCTTGCTTTCCCTTTTTACTCGAAAGTGACAAATTGAATTATGAATATAAAAAAACATCCAATCCTTTAACTGAATTGTATCAGCAAAGAGAGAAAACGGATTTAATTAGAGTTTATACGCAAAAAGAGGGCTCTACATTTGAGTATGAAATGATACTTGAGAACATTAAATGTGATCAATTACTTACCGAATCAGTAGCAAATAAAGAAGAAATTAAGAATATGATGGAAAAATATCATGATGATATCAACAAATCACAGACAGAAGATTTAGTGAAAAATATGCGTAATGGTAAATTTAAAGATATAATAAATAATTTTTTACAAATAACGAAACTTGAACCATCAAGAATTGCAAAACATATTATTGCAGCAAGATATTTAAATTCAATCAAAAAAGGTGAAGTAGCACAAGAGCTTTCATATATTATTTCTAGTAATATTAAAAATAGTAGTGACACTAAAGAAAAAGTTTTTGACTTTGTAGTCCCAACATATATAAGTGAGGCGATAAAATGGATTTGTCAGTAGCAAAAAAATTAAAAGATAGCGACGAAAGAATTAATATTTCGAATCATTTTAAAATTGTTGCTGGGCCTGGTGCTGGTAAGACTAGATTTCTTATTAATCATATCAATCATATTATTGAAAAATCTGATAAGATTTCTGACATAAGAAAAATAGCTTGCATCACATATACTAATGTTGGTGTAGAAACAATAATTTCCAGATTAGGTAAATCTATAGATTATGTAGATGTAACTACAATTCATAGCTTTTTATATCTAAATATTGTTAATCCCTATTTATGGGTTCTTGAGGATGATTATAAATTTGATTTTATTAATATTGATGGTCATGATGACATAGTGCCAACATTTAGCATAATGAATGAATGGAAGCGGAGAACAAGGCAATATGCGCTAAATGATAATAATAAATTAGCTAAAGAATTATCTAAATTACATTGGTATTTAGACGATGGAGAACTAATATTGCGCTTTAAAGAAATTTGGGAAGGAAAAGTTGGATCTTACAATATTAAAAAGGATTCCTACTTAGAATACAAAAAAATTTGTTGGGAAAAAGGTTTGTTATCCCATGATGATGTGTTATTTTTAAGCATTAAGATAATTGAAAAATCCCCTCGTATTTTAGAGATTATTCGAGGTAAATTTCCATATGTTTTAGTGGATGAATTTCAAGATACTAATCCTATTCAAACAAAAGTATTAAAGCTTATTGCTGAAAAAGAAACTATTGTTGGAGTTATTGGTGATGAGTGTCAATCAATTTATAAGTTTCAAGGTGCAGATGTGACACAATTTACTGAATTTGACTTGCCAGAACTTAAAACATATTATATTGAAGATAATCATCGTAGCACACAAGAAATAATAGGCATTTTAAATTATATGCGAAATGATAAAAATTTTCATCAAGAATCGCCAGAAAACAAACATGGACACAAACCTACAATTTTAATAGGGGGCTTTATTGATTCGTATAATGAGGCAATTAAATTATGTAATAAAGATGAATTGTATACACTATCCTTTAAGAATGAATTATGCAACATGATACAGTATGGTATTGATAATTATTTTTCTGAGAATATATTTGATGAATTTATTTTTTCTGATGGAGATCGTGGGAAGATGATATTTTATATAATTCATTCATTAGAATGCTGCAAACAAGATAAATTTAAAGATGCAATTAAATACATGAAAAAAGCTTATCGGAAAATAAAAGATTTTGACGACAAGGCTACATTAGAAAATTTAAAAAGATTATATAATCTTTATTCAAGAATACAGCAAATTAATATTAAGGAACTTTATAATAATTATATATTTGGATTTTATGGTGTTAAAGCAAAAGTAACAAGTGGAAAAGCTAATAATTATTATAAAAACTTGACCTATAATAAAGTAGCTTGTGTGATAACAATAGCCGATGATGATGGTAAATTTAGAACCATCCATAAGGCTAAAGGTGATGAATTTAAAAACGTTTTACTGCTATTGGAACCTAAAGAACAATATAACGAAGAAACTGAATTATCTTTTTTACTTAACCCTGATATGGGTAATGAAAGCCATAGAGTTTATTATGTAGCTTTAAGTAGAACTATGGAAAATCTGTATATTTCTATTCCGCAGTTGTCGGATGAAAACAGACGTAAACTAAATAACTTTGAGATTAGGGAGGTAAGAACAAAAAGCTAAGCAGGATGATATAATAGATTTTAATAAAAGGAGTGTTAAACAATGTGAAAAATAACACCCTTGTTCAGAAAAAATGCAACAACCAATTGTATAGTGATGTGAACAAATTTTGATAAACAATATTGACGTTGATTCCCATGAATTAAAGGGGAAAAGTATAAGATATTTAAAAACTATAAAAGGAAGATATATGGAAAATTACTTATTGCAAATGGATAAAGATAAAAGTGAGTTTATAAAGAAAAACAATTCTGATGAGAAAGTTTATTTAAGCAAGGAACTGTATTTTTATCAACCTATTATATTTGATTTAGATAAAATTAAGTTTTCGCATGGTTTTTATGCTGTAAAAATAAAAAAAACCACTATAATTTTGCATGATCAAATAAATAACATAAAAGTCCATTTTTCTGATAAAGATGTTAATTTTATTATTAAAAAAATTAAAGTTAATCAGAAAATATTTTATGATTATTTAGAAAAGAACATATTGAATTTAATTGCTAACAAAGATTTAAATGAAATTATATTTACATTAGGAAAAACACAATTCAAAATTTTGGGGATATCATTTTCAGAAGAATTTAATAGTGTTCAATGCGAAAACCCTGCTGATATTGATTTAAATGGAAATGATCTAATTGGGTTACTTAATTTAATAGCTGAAAAAGAAAGAACAGATAGAAACAAAGAAAAGTTAAAAAATACATTTGCATACTACATAAGGTCGTAAAGCATTTGATTTTTTATTGATTTTCTAGTATAATTATTTTGCTATAATTATGGTGTCCCAGTACGGCTCTATGCCACCTCAGCATTCTGAGGTTAATGAAATCACAATCTTGAAAAATTTGAATTTGATGCCTCAAATATTTGAGAATTTAATTTATCGGCCAGAACGACTTGTTCTGGACCTTACAAAATCAAATTCTTTTGTGACTAACTTTAACAAATTTTTGTGGGACACTTTTTATGGAGGATGTATAATGGAATATATCTTTAAAAGTAAACCCGAATTTGTAGAACCAATTCGGGTTTTATTTTTATGCGGAACTAATTTTAATGACAATGATAGCGACAAAAGAATTGCAATAGAAAAAATTTTGAAAGATGATAGCTCGAATAGAGTAGTAATTTTAGAAAAGTATTTTAATTTTTCTAAAAAAGGGGATAAAAAAAGTTTTTTATCTTATTATGATATTAATCTTTTCAATCTATATAATATTGAGAATTTGGCTGCTCTAACAGCTACCAACGTTATTATTATACATGAGTCGATATCTACTGCAGGCGAATTAGCTATGTTTGCAAGTAATACAAATCTTCAAGGTAAGATAATAACTTTGGTTCCAGAAAAATATTCTGTAGAGGAAGAAAAAGTATCTGCCTTTTTAAGTTTAGAATTTTGGAGCAAAAAACAAACTATTCTTAAAAATGAAGTTATAAGATTTTACCCACAAATAAAAAAAGTTGGTATTTCTAAAGATAGAAATACCTATTATACTTATTTTCCGAATAATATGTTTCCTTATGAATTAGGAAATCAACTAAAATCAAAAATAATCACTCAGCAAACTACGAATATGCGATTATTTGGGGTTGGATATAAAAGGGTCAATGCTGATATTACATATACGAAAGATACTTATGTGAATTTTGAATATGCAGTTTTTAAAAATTATGTATTTTCTTTATTATCTATAGATGAATTCCGCTGTAAGATTAGACAATGCAATAGAATAGTTGAATTGAAAAATCTATTTAAAAGTATGTTTATAAAAATGCTGAAAAATACCATAGTTGATCAAAATAAAGAAGTAAAAGGTAAAATAAAAATTAGATTTAATAATCAGCCAAATTTAAACTTTGATAATGCTTTGTTTTTTATGATTTATATTATGCATGCATGTAACCTAATTCATATAAAAAATGAAGATGATAATCTTATTAGTGTAGATATTAGGAAAAACACATCAGAGATTTTTAAATCATATTCGGTTTTAATACAACCAATTGTGCAAAAGGAATGGGGGGATTAAAATATATGAATAATGATTTATCCACATTTTATATCCCTAAAGCGAAAGGTTATAGAAAAATAACCACATATAAAGATAGAAATGGTGACCTTATCAAATATCATGACAAGGTTAATATCTCACTGCAAAAAAGGCTCAAGCAATCAATTTTTGCCAAAGCATATATAAAAAAAAGATCCATTGTTACGAATGCTAAAACACATATGTACAATGATATCTTTATCTCTATGGATATAAAGGATTTCTTTCAGAGTATTACTCATGATAGGCTTATAAATACATTATATTATGAAATAAATAAAAATAGCGTAGGGCATTTTACATTAGAGCAATGTAGAGATTTGGTAAAATCATGTTCTACTGGACAAAGGGGTATTGCAATTGGATTAAAACCTTCGCCGATACTAGCCAATATTTACCTTAAGGATTTTGATGGTGTTTTATACGGATGGCTTAAAAAATTAGATTTGGATAATGTTATTTACACTCGATATGCAGACGATATGATGGTTTCGTATAGATCTAATTCTAAGGATACTGTACCAATAAATAAAGAAATAATTAGTAAAGTAAGTGAACTTCTTAAACTATCTTATTTAAGATTAAATGCAAGCAAAACACGAATTATCAATCTTAATATATCAAACCATGTAAGAATAACTGGAATTAACATTATTAAAAATGATGATAATTTTCGAATGTTAACTGTTGGAAGAAAGCAAAAAGATGATCTGTATTACAGATCAATAGGACTGTTTATAAAAGAAACAAAAGACGATAAATGGTATTTGGAAGCTAAAAAAATTCAAGGTATGCAATCTTTTATTCTTTCTGTTGAAGGAGAGCGATATCTCAATACATATTCTAAAAAAATGAATATTGTTATAAATGATTTAGGTTTTAAAAACTTAAAAGACCTAATTGATAATTTGATATAATTTATAAAATATATCCAGCCGCCAAGGAACCACCAGCTCCCCACGACATCATTATTGTCTACTCAAGGCACGTTGAGACTGTGATTCTGATGACACGTTGTGGTAAAAACGAAAAATAGAGCACTTAAACCACAATATGTTGTGGTTTTGGAGAAAAAAATGGGCAAAAATTAGGCTAAAAAATGCCCGATTTTTGCCCTGATTTTTAGGGGAAAATATAGATGACATAGGGTAATTTCGACGTTGACAGATTAAAAGTACGGATTTCATTAGCTTAAAGAAAAATTATATTGTATTAGATAAATGGTAATTTGTCGAGAAGTTTGCTGTAATGGGAAGCAGGTAGTAAAATATAAGTTGGGCTAGATATTTTTGATTAAAGGAAATGCAGGATATTAATTCTGCGTTCATGATAGGAGATGTGATAGCAATGGATGAAGTTGAAAAGTATATTAAAGAATATCAGAAGCAAGCATTGTCTGTGATTAAAGATTAAAGAAACAATAGATATCATTTTTTATGATGAGGGTCATAGAGAACCTGCTAGAATATTGAGAAATGCTATCAGCAATTTAGATAAAAAAATGATATTATTTACTGCAACTCCGTATAGAAATGATAATTTCATTTTTAACATTGATAATAAATATGAATTTTAATATAGTTGGTTCCATTTTAGTGTTAATTTCACTTTATGGCGCACTATCTTATCAATATAAATGTACATTTTTTATCCTCGAAGATATATATAAAATGAATACTGATGTTTTTGAAGGAAAGATAGAGAAAAGGGTATGCTCAGACATATTACCCTATGGGGTTATGATTGTTAATTTGGAAAAAGAGAAGGAAAAATCCGGAATATATCACTTGAATATTAAAGATAAAAAACTAATTCCTGTCGGAAGTTGGGTAAGAATATGTTACATGAAAAAATCAAGAATAATAATTGATTTTGAGGTAACAAAAATGGAAACTGAAGACTCCCCTCGGGTAATCAATTGGTGGTTGTAAAAGTAGCAAAAATTTAATTCGGAAGATCTGTTTCCATTAACGTTTTGGTAGCAGGTTTGCCAGCAAGTTAAGTCCTCCAAAATCCTGCATAAATGAATATAGTAGTTGAACAATTTTAAGGACAAATAAAATATAAGAGGGAGGTGTGAAAATGCAACGTAATATTGTAAAATTACCTATTTCAGAATTGATTGCCGGCATTGTTGGGACACTGTTTTTTTTTGTGATTCTATTTATGATGATTCTCTTTCCAAATGATTCTGATGATTTCTTGGTATTCCTAGGATTTGGCATATTTATGGCAATGGGAATAGTATTAATTTTATCTTGGTTAATTTGGAGGGTTGAGTATGATGAGGAGGTATTTGTTTATCATAGCAAATTAGGTCATAAAACCACAGTGCCCTATTCAAACATTAGCAAAATTAAATTAACACCAGATGCGATTCATCTTTATGTAAATCGTCGAAGATATACAATTTATAGAAAGTCAAAAGATGTGGATGGCTTCTTGGAAATACTTTCAAAACGGTCGTGGGACGGTGTTGAAGTTATTGACAGGGTTACCATATGAAAAGATAGAGATTTATTATGATGGTATGGACAGAGTTTTGAGGAAATCTGTAGCTACACTTTACAGGTTCTGGAAACAAAAGTTATTCCTATACATATACTGTGATTTATGCGGAGTATACTCATGTTGTAGCTTTAGCGGAGGTTCCGACTGACGAAAGGAAGGAAGAACAAATAACCACCTGTTATGTTGAAGTCGTAAAATGAAAGTAGACAAGGAATTTAACCACCTTGCCTACTTTTTATTTTGGCTCTATGTCAATAGTTGGGATGGGATTGATTTTCAATCTCGCCCTTCAAAATCCAATATTAGTTATAGTTAGACGAGCGTGTGAAGAAAAGTCTGTAAATACTAATCTTCTATGATAAGAACTGGTAATAAAATATATGTTATTAGGTGTGAAAATTTTGACGATATGGCACTTGTACATCAATAACTGAAGTTTATGATCCTTCTACCGATACATGGACTGTTTTGACTCCTATGACAACGCCTCGTTCGGGATTCCAAACAGAAGTTATTGATGGTAAAATTTATGCCATTGGAGGATATAGTGGTGTACACCTTGTTGGGCCCGGTTGCGAATGTAGTATTGATTCTCTTTCATCAGCAGAAGTTTATGATCCGTCCACTGATAAATGGACAACTTTAGCTTCTTTGTCAACAGCTAGGTGTTGATTACAAACAAAAGTGATTAGCGGAAAAATTTATGCTATTGGAGGTTTAAATAATAAAGTTGGGGATTCCAAATGGACCCGATATCATCAGCAGAAGTTTATGATCCATCCACTATTACATGGACGATTTTGGTCTCTATGTCCACAGCACGCGCAACTTATTGGTGGAATGCATGCACCTTCTATGGAATCATATGCCGTTCCTAAAAATGCAACGCAATAGCCATGCGTAATCTTTGGGGAAATTAAGTACCGTATATATGTGCTTCAAAAAATGACGTCTAGCAAATACAAGCTAGTTATATCACTTTTTGTGGCACTTTTTATATATAACTTTGATTGGTCTTGTGGGTTAGTTAATCAGGGCGGAGTTTAAGGAAAATACTCTCTTAAATGGGACCTAATAAAAATTTTTTTTTTGAAATTAATATTTACACTTTTTAGAATTCTGTCTTTTTATATAGTGAAAAGAAAATGTCGGCGTCTTCTTTCTCAAATAACAAAAAAAATGTAAATTGGTAAAAATGGTAATAACGTTATCATGTACCAAAAAAATGTAGCAAAAAATAAAAACAAACACTTAGGAGGTAAACATTATGGATCCAATTTTAGGACAAATTCAACTTTTTGTTTTTGGGTTTGCACCACAGGGGTGGGCGCCATGTAATGGGCAAACGCTTCAAATAATGCAAAACCAATCACTTTATTCACTATTGGGAGCTACCTATGGAGGAAATGGAAGTACAACTTTTTGTCTGCCGGATCTCAATGGTGCAAACAAAGCATCTCTTAGAACGGACGGATATTTGTACTATTACATCGCAACGGAGGGCCTCTATCCTTCAAGACCATAAGCATTGCTTGATAGATTAATTATAAATCTTTATTTTGTATTGGAGGTAATTTTATGGAATACGATTTTATAGGAGAAATCATGCTCTTCGCATTTAATTGGATACCGGTATATACCCTTCCATGTGATGGCAGGATTTTACCTATTCAAGGAAACGAAATGCTATATTCAGTGATAGGACCTGTTTACGGCGGAGATGGGAGGACGACTTTTGCCCTGCCAGACCTTGGGGGGGCACAGCCGCATCCCAGTATGCAGTATTGTATCGTTACATATGGCATTTATCCGACACGCTCCTAAGCAAATATGATTTCAGAAAGGATGGAAACAATATGTCTTATAACTTAACGAATGGCAAGCTTCCTACGGCGAGCAGTTTTGTGTTTCCGTATGTGCCTTCACGGACAACCGATGGAGCCATAACCGCCCCACAGGATAGATGGCTGACCATCACTTTGCCTGCTGCGCTCATGGTGGATTTGCAAAGTGTATATTATGTGAATAGATGGGTTGTAAGCAATCTAGGTGCTGCACAATGGCAGAACACTTATAATATGAAAGGATACTCTTTGCAGTGCAGCCTTGATAGTCAGAATTGGTGGACAGTGGATTCGGTATCAGACAATACTGCAAGTGCAACAGATCGTACTTTCCCCCCTGTTTTGACACGTTTTGTAAGGTTATATATAGCCTCAAACAGTGGTATGGCTATTCATCCCACGTATGCATCTATTGCACGCTTTGAGGTTTGGGGAGATATTCCTACGAGTGGGTATCTTACTTATCAGTGCAGGAGCATTGACGCCGACATTTAGCAAAACTACATACGCTTATTCCTCCACTGTAGGGTTTAATGTGGCATCAACAACGGTAACTGCCGTACTAGAGGATGCTAACGCCCAGCTTAAAATTAATGGTGTTGCGGCAGTGAGTGGACAGCCTTCTAGTGCAATACCTCTAGCTGTTGGAAATAATACGATACCCATTCAGGTAACCCCTCAAATAGGACCGGTACAGAATTATAGCGTTATGGTTACAAGGCCTGATAGTACAAGATTAACAAGCTTAACAGCAATAGATAACCTAAACAACCAAATTTCTCTAAAACCTTCCTTTGATTCGAATACAACATTGTATAATGTGTGTATCCCTCAAGATTCAACGGCAACGACTTTGAATATTACTCCCGTAAAAGAGGGAGTAAATGCCACCATAGCAGTGAATGGAACCGCTGTAACAAGTGGCATGCCTTGGCCAGTAACCATTCCGGAGGTAGGAGGAAGCGTAAGTATACCTTTTAAAGTTTCAGCACCTCAGCTAGCGGACACAACATATACAGTGAATGTGGCGAAAGCAACAAGTGCTTATTTGCAAAGTGTAACGGGTATTCCAGGCGTTAATTTTGTGAAGACCACTTACGATTACACAACTAGCATTACCGCACCAAAGGTGAAGGCAACTGTTATTCCAGAAGATACTAGTGCAACCATTGAAGTGACGATAAATGGCACAAGTGTTCCGTATACACAAAGACTTATCTATACACTCAATACTGGTTTAAATGAATTGATTATTAAAGTAACATCTTCCTTCGGCGGAGATAGCAAAACGTATGCTTTTCACATTACGAAGTCATAAAAGTGGAGAAATATCCTTCGAGTTGCTTGCGCCTCGGAGGATATAGATTAAAAAGCTTTGTATCATCTAGTCCAAGGATTCCAGGATATTTAAACAGGAATTTTATATTTTAAAATTGGAATGGATAAGCGAGGAATCTGGATGAAAAAAATATTAGCTTTCATTTGCACGGTAGCGATATTATTTCAGGGGCAAGTAGCTTTTGCTGCCCCTCTTATTGGTGGTATAGCAAAAGATGCTACGGCACCGTTAATTACAGAAGAAAGTACCGAGATTGCTACGTATAATGGAGATGGTGGGGATCCTTATGCGTTTAGAATTATTCCCTTAAATTCAGCCCATTTATACGATTCAAACAATAGGTACTATTGATAAAATCGGGGAGCTCTTTCAGAGTGGCGACACAGAAACGAGTATAGCTACAGATGATGTAAGCGGAGATAATGGTTTAGATTTTAAAATAACACGGTATCTACAAGCAGGGACAACTTATTATCTTTGTGTAGTAAACTACACTAACAATGGGGATGTTGTCACACTCATTATTACCGGTGGTGGCTTGAGCACAGAAGAACCCCTGTACTAAATACGACAAATCCTTCAGGGGGGGAAGTGGCACGGTATATGCAGGGCACCCTTTACCGCAAAAGGTGGAACAGGTGATATAATCTACACTGTGACCCGGGCGCACTTCCAGCAGGCTTGTCGTTGGCAAGTAATGGTGCTTTAAGTGGCACACCAACGGAAGAGGGAAGCTTTACTTTTATTGTGTCTGCAACAGATAGCCATAGCTATTCAATTTTAATAGGTGCACCATTCAGTACTAATGCAGCATTGAAAGCATCCTCGACAGTGAAAGGTGTGACAGCGACACTGGGTACACCAAATGCTACCCCTAGCTCTGCAATAGCGGGAGCAGTAACGATTACAGCGGCAAAAGCGGCAGATACCAGCAATGGGACTACCTTAACGGATTAACACCTGGTGCACCAGGAACAGTGGATGAGGGAGCGAAAACCATTGCGTTGACAGTGTCTTATGGTACAGATGTGACGGCATTGGTGCCAACCATAACACATACAGGTGCAAGTGTATCTCCCAATACAGGGGTAGCGCACAACTTCACACATCCAGTAATCTATACAGTAAAAGCTGCAGACAATAGTGAACAGCAGTATATAGTGACGGTAACGAGAGCATTTGCCAACAATGCAGATTTGTCAAACCTTAGTTTAAGCAGTGGAACCCTTTCGCCTGCTTTTGCAAATACTACAACAAGCTATACAACAAGTGTAGGTCATGGAGTGGGCAGTATAACATTAACTCCTACCGTAGCTGATCATAATGCAACAGTTACCGTCAATGGGACAACCGTACCAAGTGGCCATGCTTCAGGAGCAATCAATTTAAATGTGGAAGCCAATACTTTAACGGTAGTGGTAACGGCACAAGACGGTACAACCACAAAAACCTATACTGTGATAGTAACGAGAGCAGGTCAAGTAGTGGAGGTTCTTCGTCAGGAGGCACCAGTGGAGGAACTACGGCTGCAACAGCGCAACCAAGTCAGAGCACAAGTCAGAATACAGTGGTTGTTGTGAATGGTAAAGAAGAATGCAGGATAATAAAGCTGTTGAAAGTAAAATTGACGATGCTATTAAAAATAATACAACTGGAACAGGCAATGTTATTCAGGTTCCAGTGGCTGATACGAAATCCGAAGTAGCTAAAGTTGAATTAACTGGTGATTTTGTTAAGAAATTGGAAGAAAGCACTTTTGATGTATCTGTAAAACGTGATAATGTAGAATACGTAATTCCTGCGGAAGAATTCACAATAAGTAAAGTTGCAGAAAATCTTGGACTAAAGGAAAAGAAACTTGCTGATATTAAAGTAGAAGTGAAAATCACTAAGCTGGATGAAAAGGTGGTTGATAAGTACAACGAGGTTGCCAAGGCAAACGTGGCGGAATTGGTATTTCCACCTGTACAATTTGAAATAGTAGCAAAGACTACCAAAACAGATGGAACAACGAAGGAACAGTCCATCAACAAGTTTAGTAACTATGAAGAAAGAGTCATGAAGATTCCAGCTGGCGTTGACCCTAGTAAAATTAAAACAGGTATTGTATTTAATGCAGATGGTACCTATAGCCATGTCCCTACAGAAGTATATCAAAAAGATAGTGAATGGTATGCAAAGCCGAATTCTCTAACCAACTCAGATTACTCTGTTGTTTGGAACCCAGTAACTGTAAAATCTGTTGAAAATCATTGGTCAAAAGATGCCGTAAATGATATGGCTTCCAGATTGGTAATCTTTAATCCAGAGGGGTTTGAGCCCAATAAAGCGAACGAGAGCAGATTTTGCAGAGTATATTGTTAGAGCATTGGGGCTGTATAGAGAAGGCTCAACACACGAGAATAATTTTAAAGATGTTAGCGCTAGATTTTAGAACTTCAGAGGAAACGATACAATTTTGTGAAAGTCTCTGTGAAAAATATCCCATTTGTTCAATAGAGGACGCACTCTTCGAAGAAGATTGGGATGGATGGAAAAAACTTCAGGATCGGCTAGGGGATAAGGTTCAGCTTGCTGGAGATGACCTTTTTGCTACAAACACAAAGAGACTTAAAGAAAACAAAAGTGCAAATGCTATTCTTATTAAAATGAATCAAATAGGTCAATAACTGAAACCCTTGAAGCTATAAGAATGGCAAAAGAAAATGGTATGGCAGTTGTTATCAGTCACCGCTCAGGTGAAACAGAGGACACTACTATTTCTGATATTGCAGTCGCAGTAAATGCAGGGCAAATTAAGACAGGTGCACCTTGCAGGACAGAAAGAACAGCAAAATATAATAGACTATTAAGAATTGAAAATTATTTATAATGTATGGTTGTTATTGGAATCTTTTAAATTAGGTGGTATCATAAAGAAAACCTGTTGACAAAATAGCTTTAAAACCTTCTTTGTGGCATAATAACCTATATTCAGGAATCAAAAGTGTCTGTAAGAGAAAAAGCCGAAACAGGTGGATGAAAAGCTCCGTGAATTGAAGCTAGGTTCGGCAACTAACCGAGAAATCAAACACAGAACCCGAGTAACCGGTGCTTTTCATGATGTGTAAAGTGCGTTGATTACTTGTATGTGCTAAACTTCCGTTACGTAGCAGGAACCCAATGGGGAGCAAAGTCTGAAAAAAGTGGCTGAACTTTTGAAAACCGCTGAGAAATCATTTGAAGAAGTTATAAAAACTAAGGTTTTATTTCAGATATTAAGGATTTTTCAGATATGGATGCAATTTATTGTGAACTTTTTTGAACTTATGCAGAACCATATCCTGCAAGATCCTGTGTTCCATATCTGCAAGAAAGATTATTCCAATGATAAGTTCAATTAGAATTTATCAAACCGATGAAAGGATTTATCTAGAGTACACAAAAGATTGGTCAGTTAGTACTAACGTCGAAAAAATCATAGAGTTAGACGATTATTCTATGAGTATGTGCGTCGGAGAAATATTTACAAATGAATAGTTTTGAAGAATAAATGTGGCATGTAAAGTCACACTTAAAGGCACTAGATAAGGTGGTAAGATTTTAATGAATTTAAAGGATAGAGCGCGCCAATTAAAAATAGATATTCCGACTTTGTTTATAGCATTGAAAGATAAAGAGACACCCTTCACAGCTAAAATCTTAGCTGGTATAGTTGTAGTATATGCATTATCCCCCGTCGATCTTATTCCAGACTTCATCCCAGTCTTAGGATATTTGGATGATCTCATCATACTTCCCGCATTGATAGCAATGACAGTTAAATTAATTCCTAGTGACATTATGAAAAGATGTAGAGAAAAGGCCGAGGGTAGCTTAAAAGCAAAAAAGAATTGGTTATATGCTATCCCTTTTGTGCTTGTCTGGATAGTTATTTTGCTGTATATACTCCACGCCATTTTCTCTTAGTAAGCTATTATTCACTGATGAAAGAGGTGCTAACGTGGACTATATAATACTTATACTGTGCAGTTTTATTGCAGCACTCATTTCCGGAGCAGCCGGTTTTGGTGGCTCATTACTATTGTTGCCAGTAGTAACTGCCTATATGGTTACAGAAATTGCAGTACCGATTTAACTTTAGCCCAACTAAGATTACTTATTATGCAAAAAATTTATAATCAAACTTAATGAAATGAAAATTCAGTGTGTAAAAATAGGCTAAATAATTTGACTTTTTAGATAGAATGGTAACGAGTGTATAGGCAAATATCATGACAAAATATTTTTGATTAAGATTAATAATCGGTGTGATAAAATCCAGTTATTTACAATATTCAAGAAATGTTCTATACTGGTTTTAACAATTCTACAGACAAATACACGAAAAGGATTTAATGATGAAAAAAATAATGGTTAAAATCTTGAGTTTTGTAGTAGTATCTGTGCTATTCGTGCCGATTACAAATGTATATGCTAATGAGGAAAAAACAAGCTGGATGGAACTAGCTTCGATACCTACAAAGAGATTGACATTTCAATCGGAAGTAATTGACGGTAAAATCTATACCACCGGAGGTAGTTGGAACAGCGATTACACAAAAAAATTTGCACACATAGAAGTTTACGACCCTTCTAAGAATACATGGACTAATCTCACTTCTATGCCAACAGCTCGGTGGGAATTCCAAACAGAAGTTTTAGACGGTAAGCTTTATGTCATTGGAGGCAGTAAGCTGGGGACTGGGGAGCTTGTAGCGTCTACAGAAGTTTATGATCCTACTACAAATACTTGGTCAAAGAAGGCATCTATGCCGAAAGTCCTATCAGATTTAAATGGATTCAGACCGAAGTTGTTGATGGTAAAATCTATAATTTTGGGGTTATTCCTGATGAGACTAGGACACCAATAACAGAGGTTTATGATCCCTCTACTGATATATGGACTATTTTAGCACCTATGCCAACGTCTCGTCAGGAATTTCAAACAGAAGTTATTGATGGAAAAATATATGCCATTGGAGGATATAGTGGCCCGCTGGGAACGAATAATATTTCCCGTGTGGGTTCACTTTCAGTAGTAGAGGTTTATGATCCTACTACCGATCAATGGAAGACACTGGCTTCTATGTCAGCAACAAGATGTTTTTTTCAAACAGAAGTCGTTGACGGCAAAATATATGCTATTGGTGGTTTGGAACGTAAAGGTTGGAGAGTATCTAGGTAAGGTACTATCATCAACTGAGGTTTATGATCCATCTGTAAATAAATGGACGACTCTTTCGGATATGTCCACAGCCCGACATTTTTTTCAAACTGAGGTCATTGACAATAAGATTTGGCGCTGGACCGTTTGGCCCTGATAATGATTTATTGTCAGCAGAGGCTTTTGATCCATCTATAAATAGATGGACAACTTTTCCATCAATGAAAAAAGAAAGGTCGATTTTTCAAACAAAAGTAATTAATAATGTGATTTACGCCATTGGGGGAATGAATGTAACCGCTATGGAATCCTATGCCGTTCCTACTAGTGCATCAAAATAATACTGAATAATCTTTATTTAAATTAAGGGATGTATATAAGTGCATCAAAAATAATATCTTACAATGTGATCATTTTTTTGGTGAAAAAGGTGAAATTACTTTTTTAATAGAAGACGGTCTAGCGACTCATTATCATTGTTGTCAGTAATAAGATAAGCAATCAGTTAATGGATAAGTAATAATAACTGCATATTAAAAATATTTTAATATTAGTTATAATGAGTCTAATGTTCCTATAAAAAGACAATTTACCTTTAAAGATGTACCCTATGAAAGAACTAAATATTATCGGTAGGTGAGGCTACCACAGGGATACGGGTTACTGCCGCGGAGTAGTGGAGACACTATGAGAAGGTAAACAGTCCATATCGAAACCAAGGTATGGAATAATGTAATTTCATTGCCCTGTGAAGCTAAAGCTTGAACGATGGAGAATCAGCGTTTATCGCTGTCTTTTTAATGCGCTTCGGCTACTAATGCCGTAAGTGTGTTTTGTTGGGGATATAACCCTTGCCATTGTTCAATGTGATGGCAAGGGTTTTTTTATTGCTAAACTTTATAAAGGTTCACAAAATTAAAAATTTTGGAGGTGAGAAGAATGGACGAAGGAAGGAGTAGTAGCATAAATCCAGACGGGCACAGTCAAAATCAAAATAGTATATTAATGGATAGTGGTATAGATATGCTTTACGTTCTATTCTTCTGCCCTAAATTGATTCAATAAGGCTATGTCCTTTGGTTTATGCTGACTTCGTATATCTATCCGGCATTTGCCGAGAATAAAAAAGGAGGCATATACCAATGAACAAGAAAAACAAGAAATTAACCGCTTCTAAGATTGCGGCAAACATGATTAAAAATGATAGTACAGATAGAAGATATTACGAGGTTTCAGCTAATGAAAGGAATGAAGTTCTCCCAAGGCTATACGCCTAAACTGCTTATTTAGCTGATGACTTCTGCAATTTATTTGCAGAGTGATCAGCTTTTTTGGTTTAAAAAGGAGGAAAGTATGATTTATTCTGCATAAGTATCACATATGTGTTCTATAGCTTTTTTGTGTTTGAATAGTTTTTTCTGCTTTTTATGATGTTTATGCATCTGCAACATAGTACATTGAGCAATATCCCGCGTAGGTTACCACGTTTTTTATATTTCACCATATATAAACCATTCTCTACATGGAAGTTTTGCAAGCTAGGGCATTGGGCTTATTGTATTAGGGATGTGTTATATTAATAACAGAATATTAAAGGTGATGGTATCTTTGACTTAATAAACATGTTATTTAACCACTAAAAAATGGATGTTCAAGTCTGAGTAAACAGATACTTAAACAAAATATAATTCTCTCAATTAGTTAAGCATAGTTTGCCAGCCTTGGATGACTATCTAATTTGATTCGCTCGCCTGTTGGAATCAAGGGTACTCAAAGTATTTTTTCACTGGAGAGTTTGATAAATTTTTCTTAAACTTGCATTCCGTAGAATTGTACTAATTTTAATTCTTTTTGTTGACGTGAAATACGTTGCATTATATACTAAAATAATTAACAAATTAACAATGTATGAGTAAAAACACTAGAAAATGTGTGGGTGGTGTAGAAGGATGACAAATCGATTTCAACGAAATGGGATTTTTACAGGCGAGGAACAGCAACAACTGAAACACAAGAAAATTGCAGTAATCGGTTGTGGTGGTCTAGGTGGGTATGCTATCGAAATGTTTGCCCGCGTTGGTATTGGACATTTGACTGTCGTCGATGGGGATGTATTTGATGAGACAAACTTGAACAGGCAATTGCTTTGTGTTATGGATACATTGGGAAAACCGAAAACGGCAATTGCTGCTGAACGTGTAAGAAAAATTGATCCAACCATACAAGTAAATTCCGTATGGAATTTTATTGAGAATGATAATGTGAAGGAAATTATTAAAGGCCATGATATTGTTATAGATGCACTGGATTCAAATGTTGCAAGATATTTACTTGTGGAAGCCTGCAGAGAGATGGAGATACCATATGTGTATGGTGCGATTGCAGGTTGGTACGGACAGGTAAGTGTTATTTTTCCTGGGGATATGTGGGTTCGAAACTGTTTAATGACAGCAAGTGCTAAGGGGATTGAAAGCGAGATCGGTAACCCGTCTTTTTCGCCGGCTTGCATTGCAAGTTATCAGGTATCTCAAGCCCTTAAGGTACTTCTTGATAAAGGGGGGGTGCTTAGAGAGCAAATATTATTTTTCGATATGCTTAATAATGAATTTGAAATTCTTGAACCATGACCTTAATTTTATCTGGTTTCAAGAATGAAGAAAAGGCAAAATCAATTCCAAGGTATACTTCCTAATGGGATCGAAGGTAGTATACCCGATAGGTATCCCTAAAAAAGGTGATGTCTCCCGTTTTGAAAGGAATTAGGTGCTCTTTAAAGCACTCTATTTCTTGAATGTTTTTTTATTATCATAAATTAAGTAGGTATCATAAAATGGAGGGGTGGTTTAGATGAAGATTTTTAAAGAACGCAATAACGTTAGCATGGCCTTATTACTGTTAATTTTAGGATTTACATTACTTACAACTGGATGTAAGCAGCAGCAAGCTTCAGACCAGACTACTCAGGATGAAGCAAGTGCCATTGTATTAGCCACGACCACATCCACGGAACAAACAGGATTACTGGATGCAATTATTCCGGTGTTTACAAGTGAAACTGGGATTGAGGTGAAAGTTGTAGCCGTTGGTTCGGGACAGGCATTGACAATGGGAGAGACAGGTGAAGCAGATGTACTTTTAGTTCACGCTAAGTCTTCAGAAGAGGAATTTGTAGAAAAAGGTTTTGGTATTGAACGGTATGACGTTATGTATAATGATTTTATTCTTGTTGGACCTAAAGATGAAGAAGCTTTACCAGAGGAGTGCAAAGCGGATATCGTAGGAGCGTTAAAATACATACAGGAAAATAAAATTACGTTTATTTCTCGTGGGGATGATTCCGGTACACATAAGAAGGAGCTTTCAATATGGAAGACGGCAGGCATTGAACCTTCCGGAGATTGGTATATTTCTGCGGGTAAGGGTATGGGAGAGGTACTTCAGATGGCTGATGAAAAAAAGGCATATACCTTGAGCGACCGTGGAACTTTTCTGAGCATGGAGGATTCCCTTGAGCTTTCAATTGCAGTCGAGAAGGCCAGTGATTTGCTGAACCAGTATGGTGTAATTGCGGTTAATCCTGAGAAAAACCCCAATGTGCATCTTGAGGAAGCGCAGAAGTTTGTTGATTGGATTCTTTCTGAAAAAACCCAGAAATTAATTGGAGAATTTGGTGTTGAGAAATATGGACAGGCATTATTTGTACCCAATGCGAAGGCATAATTATGGGATATATCATAAACGGTTTTAAAGAGGCTTTTGTTCTATTGTTTTCAGGTGATACTGAGATGATTCGAATCATCCTGCTATCCTTATTTGTCTCCGGCACAGGAACCATATTTGCTGCAATAATAGGGGTTCCCCTTGGTCTTTGTTTAGGAATAAAAAGATTCCCTTTAAAAAGATTTTTTGGGAGTGTCGTCTATACAGCCATGGGATTTCCGCCGGTGGTTATTGGCCTTTTGGTTGCTATATTTTTATCAAGAAAAGGCCCTTTCGGCAGATATGAGCTTCTTTTTACCCCACAAGCAATGATGATTGCTCAATTTCTGTTGGTTCTGCCAATTATAACTGGGATTCTTTTTGGATCAGCAAAGGATAAGGGGCAACAGGTTTTGGAATTGGGACATACACTAGGCGCTAATCGAAGAGAAAGTCTGAAATTATTAATACATGAGTTAAATTCTTCGGTTTTACTTGCCGTTATGACTGCATTTGGACGAGCCATATCTGAAGTAGGCGCAGTAATGTTAGTCGGTGGAAATATCAAAGGGAGCACAAGGGTTATGACAACCTTTATCGCTATGAATAACAGCATGGGTGCATATGAGCGTTCCATTGCCATGGCAATCGTTTTATTAACAATTTCCTTATTAATAAATGGCATTGTCCATCATTTAAACGGAGGGAGAAACTATGTCGATTGAATGCAAATCTATTAGCAAAACCTTTCATAACCGAAGGCTATTCCATGATATAAGCGTGGTTTTTCCCCAGGGCATTTGCAACTGTGTTATAGGAGAAAACGGAACGGGAAAAACCACATTGCTGAAAATAATTGCTGGATTAATCAAGGCAGATGCAGGAACAATTATAATGAAGGGGAACTGTACCTATGCAGGGAGTAATCCATATATGTTGAGAGGGACGGTCTTTGAAAATATCAACTATCCACTGACGCTGAAACGTCAAGGTGGAAAATCCAATGAAAATCAAGTGAATCAGATGATTGACAGATTGGGTTTAAATAATCAAAAACATCAGGAAGCCTGTACGCTATCAGCAGGAGAAAAGCAAAAAGTTGTTCTTGGAAGAGCTTTGGTGTGGAATCCAGATGTTTTATTATTGGATGAACCAACAACGAATATTGATCAAAAAATGATAGCAAGCGTTGAGGAACTGCTGATGGAATATGCAGATAATAGCTCCCATACCTTTGTTGTAGTCAGCCATGACCATGAACAAATCAAGAGATTTTCAGGACTTCAATGGCACTTGGTAGATCAGCGGCTGGTAAAGAAATAAAGGTTTACATTATAGCAATACAGCAAAAGAAGTAGGAGGTTTTCTATGGCATATTTAAATGTTACAAAAATTGAAGAGGCTTTAAGTCAGATGAAGCTGCGGTTTCAAAGAAAAGATTCGACAGTAGAAATGGTTGATTTAGAGGCTTCCCTTGGGCGATATTTAGCGAAGGATCTTTATGCTACAGAAAATTTACCATCCTTTCGGAGATCAATGGTGGATGGATATGCCGTTTTAGCTAGTGATACGTTGGGCGCATCAGAACAGTCCCCTATGATTTTACAAGTTGTGGGGATCGTCGATATTGGTTGTAAATCAGAATTAAATCTAACTACTGGATATGCTGCCTATGTTCCCACGGGAGGTGAGATTCCTGTGGGGGCGGAGGCCATGGTAATGATAGAACATACGGAAGCACTAGGTCCGGATATTGCCATTTATTACACAGCCACCTATGGTGAAAATATCGTAGGGATAGGTGAGGACGTTCAAGAAAGGACGCTTATATTAAAGAAGGGAACACGTTTGGCACCCCAACATGAAGCAATACTAGCAAGCCTTGGATATGCTGAAATTCCTGTGGTCAAGAAACCAAAAGTATTCATCCTGTCGACGGGAGATGAATTGGTGGATGTCTCTTCCACACCTGGATATGGACAGGTGAGAGACTGCAATTCCACCATTATTCGAAACATTGTGGAATCCTGTGGCTGTGAGGTCGTAGATAGTGTTCGGGTTATAGATGAGATAGAAGCATTTCAAAAGGCATTAAGGAATGCAACTGTTTCGGCAGATGTTGTTATATTATCGGGTGGCAGTTCAGCCGGTATCAAGGATATGACACAGTTGGCCATTGACAGTCTAGCTGGTAATACAGATTCTCCCAATGTTTTTATTCATGGATTGGCAATTAAACCTGGAAAACCAACGGTAGTGGGACAAATTGGGGAGAAACCTGTCATTGGTTTACCCGGGCATCCAGCTGCATGTTTTATTACAATGAAAGCATTTGTGGAACCGTTTTTGAATGATTTCATAGGGAAAAATGAAACCGAGATAAGAAGGATTCCCTGTATCTCAGGGTTTCAGCTTCATGCGGCAGGTGGCAGAGACGTATATCAATTGGTAGAAATGGTATATGAGGAGGAGAAGCTTACAGCACATATTTTGTATGGTAAATCAGGTATGGTCAGTGCTTTGGCGAAGGCAAATGCTTATGTCGTTATAAAGATGAATCAGGAAGGGATAAAAGTGGGAGACAATCTGGTAGCATATCTTCTTTAAGGAGCGGGAAAGTATGATTTTTCGCTTTTTATACCAAATTGCCTAAGACACAACGTTTGCAGGTGTTAAGAAAGGCAGGTTTTTATGGAAAGAAATATCTATTTACAAACTGTAACATTGGAAGAAGCCCTTCAATGTTTTGAAGATAAAACCACTGCATCCTTCCGTAAAACGATTGAGGAAATTCCTGTAGAAGGGAGCTTTGGAAGGATTACAGCGGAACCCATTTATGCAAAATATTCCAATCCAAATTTCAATGCTTCTGCTATGGATGGAATTGCAGTGATTTCGAAAACAACACGGATGGCCGATGAACGAAATCCGGTTCGTCTAACCAAGGATACAGAATTTGTTTTTGTGGATACAGGGGACGTCATTTGTGAGCCTTACGATAGCGTCATCATGATTGAGGATGTAAGAATAATTGATGAAACACACGTGGAAATAATTACACCGAGTCATCCATGGCAGCATGTCCGTATGATAGGAGAAGACTTCGTTGTAGGAGAGATGCTGCTAACAAGAAATCATAAAATCACTGCAGTTGATTTGGGAGCTCTGGTGAGTGGAGGAATAGAGAAACTCAAGGTTTATGCGCCATTAAGAGTCGGATTAATTCCAACGGGCACAGAAATTGTTGAAATAGGAACAAAGCTTAAATCTGGGGATATTCTGGAATCCAATACCCGAATGTTTGCAGGGTTAGTGCTTGAAAGTGGTGGAATGCCGATACGATATCCCATTGTATCCGATGATAAAGAATTGTTAAGGCAAGCACTGCAAAAAGCGGTCAAAGAAAATGATTTTGTGGTAATCAATGCAGGCTCGTCAGCGGGTAGTGAGGATTATACCGCATCATTAATAAAGGAGCTTGGCGAGGTGTGGATACATGGCATAGATATTAAACCGGGAAAGCCGGCCATCCTTGGTGCTATTGAAGGAAAGCCCGTCGTGGGGATACCCGGTTATCCCGTATCAGCCTATATGACGTTTAAGCATTTTGTGATCCCAATGATTGAGGGCATTAAGCCACCGCAAAAATGGATGGAAGCCACTTTATCCCAAGCAGTGCCTTCCTCTTTAAAGCATAAAGAGTTCGTCCGAGTACAACTAGGAAATGTGGATGGAAAAGTGATTGCCACACCACTAAAAAGGGGAGCTGCCTCAACAATGTCCCTAGTAAAGGCTAATGGGATTTTAACGATAGAAAAGGAATCGGAAGGCTTTATCTCTGGCAGTAAGGTAATGGTAGAACAAACAAGGAAACATTTGGAACTTGAAAAAGCCCTTGTCTCGATTGGAAGCCATGACTTGATTATGGATTGGGTAGCAGATTTGCTTCTGGGAGAAAAAAAAGAAACCTATCTTTTATCCGCTCATGTAGGAAGCTTAGGTGGGATTTTGGCTATCAAAAGGGGGGAAGCCCATGTAGCGCCCATTCACCTTTTGGACGAAAATACCGGAGAGTATAATGTGAAAGAGGTATTAAGATATCTATCTGGGGAAGAAATGATACTGATAAAAGGAATGAAAAGATGGCAAGGTTTCTACATGCGTAAAGAGGATACAATGATTGATAGCATAAGGGATTTAGTCCAAAAGAATCTTTCATTCATAAACAGGCAAAAGGGATCGGGGACAAGATTGTTAACAGATTATTTTTTGAAGAAGGACCTCGTGAATAAAGATCAAATCAAGGGATATGAAACAGAGGTTTTGACGCATACCGCCGTTGCACAGGCTGTTCTTTCCGGTAATGCGGATGTTGGCGTTGGAATAGAATCTGTGGCAAGGCAAATGGGGTTATCATATAAAGCTGTAGCCAAGGAGGATTATGATTTTTTAATACCCAAACGTTTTATGGAAATGACAATCATTAAGGATTTCATTGATACGATTCAAAGCGAGGCATTTAAACAAAGACTTGTTGAAGCGGGTGGTTATGAGATTGAGCCGCTACAATACGTGTCGATAGGAGGTAATTCATGCAAGATAACTTTGGAAGGCAGATAGAGTATCTTAGATTGTCAGTAACAGACAGATGCAATTTAAGATGTCGGTATTGTATGCCTGAATCAGGCATACTTAAAAAAAAGCATGAAACAATCCTTCGAAACGAAGAATATCTTCAAATTGTTGAAACGATGGCAACTTTGGGGATTAAAAAGGTAAGGATAACAGGTGGTGAGCCCCTCGTTAGAAGAGGTTTACCTTCCTTAATTCAAGAGATAAAGAGGATCGAAGGCATAAAAGATATTTCCTTAACGACAAACGGTATCTTGTTGGAATCTCAGGTTGAAGAACTTAAGGAAGCAGGGATAACAAGAATGAATATAAGCGTTGATTCTTTAGTTCCGGAAAGCTACCAACAATTGACCAGAGGTGGCAATCTGGCTAGTGTGTTACGAGGAATAGAAAAAGCGAGGGAGCTTGGATTATCACCCATCAAAATCAATGTGGTGCTGATTAAGGGGTTCAATGATCATGAAGTGGAACACTTTTTAAACTATTTTGACCCATCCATAGAGGTACGATTTATTGAGCTCATGCCAATTGGAGAGGCTGCTGCGTGGAATAAGGATCGGTTTTTAAACTTAAATGAGTTTTTATTAAATCGCCTGGACTTGACTCCGGAACCTAATCATGGCAATGGAGGACCCTGCAGATATTATCGACATACAGAAACAGGAAGATGGGTAGGAATCATTAATGCAATCTCAGACCATTTTTGTTTAAGTTGCAATCGATTACGGGTAACTGCCGATGGCATGCTGAAAACCTGTTTACATAGCACAACAGAAGTGGACTTGAAACCTTATTTGCATGATCCAGATGGGTTAAAAAATAGTATCATCAATGCAATTCATTCGAAACCGGAAGCGCATCAATTAAATCAAGAGGATGTCGTTCCGATTTTAAGGAATATGTATACCATAGGAGGCTAATATGTCACTGACACACATGAATGAATTAGGGTACGCTAAAATGGTTTCTGTCGAAGAGAAAAAAGATACATTACGCATTGCCAGAGCCATTGGAGAAATCGTTGTTTCCGCCGAAACCTTCGAAAGGGTAAAAACAGGAGGAATCAAAAAAGGGGATGTTCTAACGGTAGCTCAGGTTGCAGGGATTATTGGTGCCAAACGAACCAGCGACATTATTCCCATGTGTCATCCTCTGAACTTAACGGGTGTGGACCTCGAATTTAATATGATTGATGAAACCAATACAATTCAAATTACGGCGATTGCTAAGGTTATTGGAAAGACGGGAGTTGAAATGGAAGCGTTGACAGCTGTTACGGTAGCGGCGCTAACCATTTATGATATGTGCAAGGCCATAGATAAAGAAATGGTAATTCAGAATATTTATTTGGCAGAGAAAACGGGCGGAAAAAGCGGACATTACTTAAGAACCAAAGAAAACTAATTTCAAGATGGGAGGAATGGTCATGCTAGGGAAAGTAATTGCAATTAATATTAGTGAGACAAAAGGGGTGCCGAAAACATCTATTCCGGAGGCAAATATGATAGCCGATTTTGGTATTGAAGGGGATGCCCATGCAGGAAAATGGCATCGCCAAGTGAGTCTCCTTGCCAATGAAAGTGTTGATAAAATTCGTAAGCAAGGGTTTCAAGGTTTGTGTACCGGTAGATTTGCCGAAAACCTAACAACGGAGGGAATTGAGTTGTGGACCATTCCTGTAGGCAGTAAGGTTTACATTGGACAAACCCTTCATGAGGTCACTCAAATAGGAAAGGAATGTCATTTTGGCTGTGCAATTAAGAAACTGGTTGGTGAATGCGTTATGCCCAAGGAAGGTATCTTTACAAAGGTTATTGAGGGTGGAAAAGTCAAAGTAGGGGACGAAATTAGGGTGGTGCCTCTTGAAAGTGGGGAGCAAGAATGAGAAGGGTTGGAATCATCGTGGCAAGTGATCAAGGCGCAAAGGGATTGAGAACGGATGAAAGCGGAGCGTTAATCAGAAGCATTGTAGAAGAAGAAGGATTTGAAGTTGCGAAACTGGAAATCGTTTCCGATGATATTCCAAAACTTCGAGATGCCCTGATTGAGATGGCAGATGTTTTAGGATGTCACTTGATTTTTACTACCGGTGGTACGGGATTCTCCAAGCGTGATAATACCCCAGAAGCTACCCGACTGGTTATAGAAAGAGAATGTCCCGGAATTGTGGAAGCAATGCGCTGGAGCAGTTTCCAAAAAACGCCCAAAGCAATGCTGAGTCGTGCCATATCCGGTATTCGAGGGGATAGTATTATTGTCAATATGCCGGGGAGTCCAAAAGCCGTAGCCGAATGTATGGAAGTAATCCTCGATCCTCTAAAGCATGGTATTGATATCTTAGTGGGCGATGCCAGAGAATGTGCCCGAAAATAGGGGTAGGCATAGACATTTTGGTGATATTATGCTATAATTTGAATATAATGTAGCTGTAGTAGTATAGCTTATCCGAGTCAGTTTTTCTAAAGTCATTCCTAGGAATACCATGAAGGCTGACCAATGGGTAGAATAAGGAAACTTTGCTGCCTCCCGTTATTTGGAAAGGATAGGATAAAACTGGTTGTACTTTATTATCCTGTGCACTTTAGCCGTAAAACGCTATAAAATTAACCAAATAAGGGAGGCTTTTATTATGCAAAAATTCATCCGAATTGACATGACAACATTGCAAGCAACAACTATGGATGTGCCAGAGAAATATGCTGGCTTAGGTGGACGTGCCCTCACATCAAACTTTGTGAATGATGAGGTAAATCCCACTTGCCATGCACTTGGTAAGAACAACAAATTGATTTTTGCACCTGGTTTACTGAGTGGAACATCTGCGCCAAATTCAGGGCGTATGTCCGTTGGCGGAAAAAGCCCACTGACTGGAACTATTAAAGAATGCAACACAGGTGGTTCATCCTCACAAAAATTGGCGAAGATGGGAATTAAAGCGTTTGTTATCGAAGGGATGCCAAAGGGCGATAAGTTTTATATTATTAAGATTGATATGAACGGCGTCACCATCGATGAAGCGCCGGCTGAAATTTTAGGTGGGTGTGGAAATTACGATGCAATTAAAATATTAGGCGAAAAATACGGTACACATGTAGGAATTGCCATTGCAGGGCCTGCTGGAGAATATCGGTTGCCCTCTGCAAATATCTCATTTAAGGATCCTGACGGAAATATCCGAAGTGCAGGTAGAGGTGGCTTAGGTGCAGTTCTTGGATCTAAAAAAGTAAAAGCAATCATTATTGATGATAAGGGAGCGGGTAAGGTTCCCATAGCAAATCCTGAAGCTTTTTCTGCAGCTGCCAAAGTATTTGCAAAAGCAATTCTTGATCATCCGGTTTCGGGGCAAGGCTTGGCGAGCTATGGAACGGGTGTTTTGGTCAATATACTGAATGAAGCAGGTGGTTTACCATCCTATAACTTCTCGAAAGGACGGGTTGACCATAGCGATAATATCTCTGGTGAAACAATCAATGCGACCATTGCTGAGCGTGGTGGTGATGGTAAAGTATCTCATGGATGTCACCCAGGATGTCTTATGCGCTGTTCACAATGGTATCCAGATAAACAAGGTAAATACATAACCAGCGGGTTTGAATATGAAACCATTTGGGGCTTGGGCGCAGATGCTGGAATTGATGATCTTGATGCCATTGCCTATATTGATCGTGCAATGGATGATGTGGGTGTAGATAGTATTGAAGTTGCTGTTGCTGTGGCAACTGCCATGGAAGGCGGATTAATACCTTGGGGTGACGGCAAGGCAGTTCTTGAGATTGTCAAGGACATTGCAAAGCCCACACATATTGCAAGAATAATTGCAAGCGGCACAACTGTTGTTGGAAAAGTTTGTGGCTTGTACCGTGTGCCGGTTGTTAAAGATCAGGCTATCCCTGCATATGATCCACGTGCAGTTAAGGGGATTGGATTGACCTATGCAACGACCACCATGGGTGCAGACCATACAGCAGGATATTGTATTTCGGGTAACATCTTAAAGATTGGCGGATATATTGATCCACTTAAGAAAGATGGTCAGATAGAATATGCAAGGGCAATGCAAATAGGTACGGCAGCAGTTGATAGTACTGGATTGTGCCTATTCGTATACTTTGGTATTGCGGACAATCCCGGTGGATATCAAGCTTTAATTGATATGATTAATGCTCAGTATGGAATAAATTTGACAGCAAACGATGTAGATGAATTGGGCAAATCAGTGCTAAGAGTAGAAAGAGATTTTAATAAACGTGCAGGCTTCACAAATGCCCATGATAGATTACCAGAATTCATGGAGTATGAACCCATTGAACCACACAATGTTGTATGGGATTTCACACCGGAAGAAATTGATGAAGTTATGAATTTTTAATATAAAGGCAACACCGCATAATTCGCGGCTGACGCCTTGTACGCCCATCTGATTGCATCTTTTCCGTCAGCCTGCACAAAAATGCTCGCAAATACCTCCAGTATTCCTGCGCTTTTTGTTTCGTCTGACGAAAAATGTGACTACACAGCTGGACATACAGAGCCATGCGGTATTACCTAAAGTATAGGTTCGTATCAGCCTATCGGTCAAACAAGGTGAAAAGTCGAACTTCGGTTCGACTTTTTGGCTCTAATGAAGTACTGACCCAAAAAGATTGTATTTGAATGCTTAAAGTTTTTGTGAGGAAACTGTGGAAAGGGGTAAGATATGGAGTGCACAAATAAAAAGCTTGAAATTAGAGGCTTTCTGCAACTAGATGCATACCTACGGAAGCGGTATGGAAGTATGCCTTTTTATATAGAGATAGATGAACCAATAAATGGATTGGAATTATCTGAACAATTAGGTATACAAAAGGAAGACGTAGAAGTGATATTCGTGAATGGATTTGTGCAACAGTTGGATTACTTAATTCAACCTGGGGATCGTATTGCATTTTTACCCCCTGGATGTCCGGGGCCGTATCGCATTGCTTTGGGGTTTTATGGTAAAAACCAAGATAATGATGCTAATTTTGTGATACAGAATGGGGAGGGAGTATATGAAAATAACAGTGAAACTTTTTGCAACCTTGAGAGAAAACCGAGAGAAACTTTTTGATCTTGATGTTGAATCGGAATTAACAACGAAAGATGTGATAGAATCTTTAAAAATACCGGTGGCAGATGTTGCCATTATTATGATTAATGGCAGAGGCGGTACTTTAGAGAGTATACTAAAGGAACATGATGTGTTGGCATTATTTCCGCCTGTGGGTGGAGGTTGACAAAAACTCAGAGAAAACAATTTTTATTATGATTAGTAATCAGGAAAAGATGGTCATTCAATTCACAAGTTAATGAATTTTATGATAGATTAATTTATATAGGGTAAGGATGTATATGCTACAAATGAGATACAACATCCGAGTTCTGGAGTAAGATACCATTAAAGGGTAAAAGTAAAGGCGTAAAGGCGGAACTGATAATGGAAAACACACTCAATTATATTCAGAATGGGGGCTATCTGATACCTGATCTTCAGATGAAGGATTTGGACAATCTTCCCGATAAAATTAGATTGAAACTAAAGCTTCAATATGCTATAATAAAGCCAACCAAAACTAATAAAGTTTTGAAATTAAAACGATTGTTACTTTAGGAGAAACTGTTCATGACAAAAGGACAAATTGAGTCGAAAATAAGCGAAGCAATAAGTAAGTTTGAAATTGAACAAATGGGACGTGGACCAGAAAAAATACGAACAATTATTATACAAGATATAATTTTTATTAGATTGAAAGGGTTTTTAAGCCCCTCGGAAAAAAATTTAGCCCAAAACCGTGAAGGTGTAGAACTAATAAAAAAAGTAAGAGCTGCGTTATTCGAAAACGCACGAATGAGCTTAGAGGGGGCCATTAAGTCCGTTATTGATGTTAATGTGATTAGTACTCATTCAGACGTTAGCACGAAAACAGGCGAAAAAATTATAGCAGTTGTTGTGGATAAAAATATTGAAGAAAGTATAAATGAATAGAATTGGAAGACTTAATGAAAGGTTTTATACCAGTCACATAGTTAGCCAATAACAATTTTCCTTAAGGGATTTGTTATTGGCTTTTTTTATTGTTAGATTTCAAAATGAAGTGCTGTCAGCTTTAAAACCATCTATAACTGGCTTTACGCTGGAATTCTGCCCACAGTAACCGTAAAGATTCTACGTCAAAAGGGAAAATGCAGAAAATCTGAAAACGTGGTAAGTTTTCAATAGGCATATCCATTTCTAAACGATCTAAAGATGTTAAAAGCAGAGAAACCTTTGGACACTGGGATCTTGACAGTATGGTTTTCAGCCGAGGAACTATACGAAAAAAATGAATGGTAGAACAGAACTGATAAAAGAAACACTGATATATGACTTGAGTGAAAAAACAGTGAGGTGTATAAATTCTGATGAAATTACAACAAATGAAATTGAAAGAAGCATTAAAATATAATAAAAGGTGGGTATATATTGTTTTAGGCATTATTTTTATGATGTTTTTAGGAACTGTATATTCTTATAGTGTATTTAGGGTTGCGTTGGAGAAGGATTTGATGATAGGTGCTGCAGAAAGTGGAATGCCTTATATGGTAGCATTGGCTTTCTATGCGTTGTTTATGTTTTTAACGGGCAGATACATTGAGAAGTTTCAAGCGAAAAAAATATTAATACTTGGCGGTCTGCTGGTTTCCTTAGGTTGGATATTATCATCTTTTGTTTCGAATATATTTTTGCTAACGATTACCTATGGTTGTATTAGTGGCGCGGGTGTTGGAATAGCTTATGGTGTTCCTTTGTCTGTCATTGCAAAGTGGTTCCCGGATAAAAAGGGGATTGCCGTTGGGTTGATTCTTATCGGATTCGGACTCTCTCCTCTCGTAACGGCTCCAATTGCCAGATCCTTAGTTGAAAGTTATGGCGTCATGAAAACATTTTTCATTCTTGGAGTGAGTTTTGCTGTGATGTTGCCAATTTTAGCGATTCTTTTTAAATACCCAAGTGATGAAGAGGTGTTAATTTTCAATAAAAAAGTAAATCAGAGTTCTGAAAACTCACGGGATTTAACATTAAAGCAAATGATTAGAACAAAGAGTTTTAAAGGTGTATATTTAAATTTTTTAATTGGTACCATGATAGGACTTATGGTGGTTGGAATGACAATCAACGTAGGCTTAGACTACTTTCAGCTTGATTCACCAACTGTGACTAGAACCATGGCAATTTTTGCTATTTTTAATGGGGTTGGAAGACCTGCATTTGGTTGGGTTACAGATAGATACTCATCTAGAAAGGCAATGACAATTTCATATTTTTTAATTATGTCATCTGCAATGGGGCTAGTCACATCAGGTAAGCATACTTTAGTTTATATCCTAACATTTTCAATCTTCTGGTTTAATTTGGGGGGGTGGCTGGCAATTGCTCCGACGTCAACACTTAAGTTATACGGAATAAAGAATAATAGTCAAAATTACGGATTGGTGTTTACTGCCTATGGTGTTGGTGCGATTGCAGGTGTTTCAACTTCTGGATTAATACTTGATTATTATGGGAATTATGATTATGTGTTCTATTATATCATTGTGTTATGCATGGTTGGCATTATTTTGACAACCAAATATATTAATAATAAAACTGAAAAGATTGGTTGACTCTACATAATTTACAATTGCTATTTTGATAATTACTGCTGGAATTCTTGTTTTTCCTTTTGTAAAAGATAAAGCAAAGACAAAAAATGCACTAAAAAAAGCACTATTTATGGGTAGAGGCATAGCTCTAACTATCTTTGCAGTTATCTTTGCCATAGGAGTGATATTAGCAATACTGCCACCCGAGGAAATTGCTGACATCATTGTAAAGCAAAAATTTCTCGTAGCAACAATAGCCGCGATTTTTGACAATGCTTACCATGATTGGTGTTGTGGCACTTCCACTTGAAAAACGAGAGTTCGGCACAAAATTGGCGGTTACTCGCAACGCACTGAGCTTTATATTCTCTATTGTGATTCGGTGATGATGAGGGTGATTTTATGAGTAAAGAAGCAAAGTTAAAAAGAACAATCTATTTTTAATTGGGGTCGTGATTGCTTATTTATTCCCCTGTTAGACGCCTATAGCTGTGATTGCTTTTGAAATCAATTGACGAGTGAGAATGAAATAATTATAATAATAAACAGAACGAAATTCTGTTTATTATAGGGAGAGTTACTATGTCGAGAAAAGCTGTTTTAGCGGGTGGTAAACGAGATGAAATTCTAAATGCCGCATTAGAATTATTCTTAAGGAATGGGTACGAAGCCACTTCTATTCGAATGATTTTAGAACACGTCAACGGTGAGGTTGGTATGTTTTATCACTACTTTAATTCCAAACAAGAAGTATTTGACAAAGCGGTTGAGTTCTTTTTCAAAAAGAGCGGCGAAAAAATTTCAGCCATAGTAACCAATCATGCCACTCCTCGATTAATGCTTGAGCAGCTTTATGATTGTTATACCAGCAGTATGGAGGAATTATCTGAAATAGCGAATGGATCTATTCACTGGTCGATATTGTATGCTCTGCATGATCAGACTTTAGAAGCCATGCTCCCTGCTTTCCGGTCGATGATACATGGATTGCTGCAAGCGGCAGACAGCGACGACGGCTATTGTAAAGAGTATCTTGCATCTTTCCTCCTAAAAGGGATTAGTGGCTTGGTGCATGATAAGACATTCTTTGTTTTGCCACCTGAAATTAGAATACAAGAAACGATGGAACTCATATGCAGAACATTACAAATTCCATACGCCATATTTGTAGATGAAGCGAGGTATCAATTATGAGGCAATATATACTGACCGAACGTGCGCATCTGATGTGTCCCAATATGCACTTTGGTATCAAGGCAAAAATCGCGGGCAGATACGAAAAAGGAAAAGTGCAAAATGTGCTTCGGGAACTTGAGTTGGCTCACCCATTTTTGAAAAGCGGTGTTGCCAGAGAAGTGAAAAGCGGAAAACTGTATTATTGCTGGTGCGAAGAATTGCAAGCCCCAATCTTTGAAAAAGACAATTCTTCTCAATGGTCTAATGATTACAGCGATATAACAAGATGCGGCTGGGATGCTTTTCACGAATGTCTTCTGAAGATTGTTCTATATCCAGGAGATGAAGAATTTGAAGTGATGTTTATTGCTCATCATCTTTTGGGTGACGGACGCAGCATATTGGGTTTGGTATGTGAATTTGCAGATTGCTATATATCCGGGAAAAAGCCTACACATGCAGAAGAAAATTTGATTATGTCTATTGATGAACTTCCCAAAGGCAGCCAGCTTTCCGCAATCAGTAAACAGATGATAGGGTATGCAAACCGCAAATGGAAAAATGAAAAGCGTACCGTTAATTATGAGGATTATAGGAGATTCGAGGGAGAATTTATTGCAAACAATTCGGTATCTTATATTGAGGAAGCATGGGATACAGCAAAGACCGAAGAAGTTCTAAAAAAATGCCATGAGCAAAGTCTCTCATTGAATGACTATCTTGTTGCCGAGATGATGTGCAAGGAAAAAACGAGTCGGGTTGTGATTGCAGTGGATATACGCAAGCATCTCTCCCGCTACCAATCAGGTGCGTTGGGCAATTATGCCTCTGCAATTGCAATAGAGGTTTCAAATCAACCCGAAGATATTGAGTCCGTGGCGAAGTCGGTTTCGGAAAAAGTGAAAAAGAACATAGGCGATCCGAAAAAGCTCATGATGATTCTTGCCTGTTATCTCCATATGAAGCCAGAACTGATTGATGCTGCTGCAATTACAGTTATGGGTGGCTTTGAGAGCGAAGCAGGAAAGTTTGTCGGGTCGCTGATTCTTGGGTATAAAAAGCGAAACGGTCACAGCGTTACTAACCTTGGTAATGTAGATAATCCGAACCTTGTTGAAGCTATGTTTATCCCCCCAGCGTCTCCGGCGAATGTTAAAACGATGGGTGTTCTTTCGGTAAACCACCGTTTGAGGAAATGTACTGCCTATTATCAATAAATTTGGTAATTAGGAGTAATATTTAATATAAGCAATAGCGTTATCCGTGATTTATCGCAGATAACGCTATTGCTTTTTGTTAGACGAAAATTAATGACTATGGCGAGGAGAGTTTTTTGAAAATCAAAATCCATTCACCGTCTTAATGAAAGGATACTTTGGACTATACTTGGGATATGACGGTGTAATATAACTAAGGGCAGCCTCGCATTATCAGCAAGGCTGTCTTCAATTTCATACGGATTTAACAACTGTTCTATTTAAGACAAAAGTGTATCAATTTTCATTGTTAGATGTGAGCGAAACAAGTGTATTGCTATTGCCGGGCGAAAATACTTGGAGCGACCCAAAGCATGGAACTAAATCAAACACACTGGAAGTCTGGTACAAGTATTTTAGTACCGGTAAGCCTGAACATTTCTTTGCCCTGATGCAGACTTTGCCACTAATCGTTTTGAGAGAGATATGCTGTGCATCCTTTTTGAAAAAGCGACCAGAATGATGTGGGTAAAGGTCAGTAATCCACAAAAACAAGGAGGCTATTTGCAGCCCCCTTGAACTATTCAGTCAACTATTTAAAAGTGTAAAAGTAAGTATTAAAATTCCATTATACTGTCTAAGATAGTCTATGCACTATCCCAAGTGGCAGGAATAACTCGGCGTGGAAGCCTTTTTCATCGGCATACAGATTAATAACGCTTTAGAACACATTGCTATATCCTTACCTGCAGAAATCGAGAATAAATGTATTGGCATAAATCGTTTTTATGACTTTAAAATAATCTTCAATTGATTTACTTATGGATACAAATAGTGATTGCCTATTTTCTTGAATTGAATTCAAATAGTCAATGGGCATGGATAGAATGCTCCCGTTTTTCTGTAGATTTGTTAATTAAAAGAAAATGGAAGGTTCAACTAAAAAAGATAAAAGTTTGCTGATATTTTACATTTCGGCAACCTAAAGAATTCAATAAATATTTTTATACCTATCTGTTAAGCATTGAAATGAAATCTATTTTTGTTGTTCTGATTGCTCTAAACGAATATCTCTAATTTTTTCAGAATGAGTTAAATTTGTTCCATAGTCAGGATTGATTACCTTCATTCTAGCAAAAAGGTGGCGATACATAATATCTTTTGCAAGGAGAGGATCTCTTTTTTGAATAGCCTGAAAAACGGACATATGATCGTTAAAACTATCCATTTTTATGGAATTGTCAACAAATTTATTGAAGTTACCATATTCGTCAGCTGAAAGCTGTTCTAAAATTGTGGTTAAAAGGTTTTCAAGGATATCATTTCTTGCGTACTTCGCAACCTGTCTGTGAAAATGAAAATCGTCCGTATGGAAAAAATTCGTAATCACGTGCTTTTTTGTATCTTCCTCTAAGAGATGTTTAAGAAAAATAATTTCCTCATCTGTAGCCCTTAAAGTTACATAATATGCTAGTTCTGGTTCAATAATCATAGTGAAGCTGAGAACTTTTATCTTACATACTGGACATTGTCATGTTTGGTGTGAGAAAATCAGATTATAAGTTGTCAAGAGGGAATTTTAAGTGAATAGTAATTTTTAAGTGTAAAAATGAGCTTTTTAAGTGTAAAGGCTCATTTTTTCTTTATTATAGGTTATTTTCAGAATTGAAAAATAACAAATTTAAGTTAAATAAAGGAGGAAACGAATATGAAAAAAAAAATTCTCTCTTTGCTGCTGGCTTCTAGCATGATGATTTCTTTGGGGATGCTGCCCACAGGCTGTTCATCAGACAACAGCGCATCAAACAATGTTGAAGCTTTATGGGATGGAGGTAACACCAGAAATAAGATTGTCGCTATTAGCGATATCCATCTCGGTATTGAGGACAAGTATTCCGAAACATTGAAAAACCGTCCCATATTGATTGAGTTTTTACAACGCCTGCAAAAAACTAAGGATGTGCGTGAACTGGTGATTGACGGTGATTTTCTGGACGAGTGGTTTTTGCCCGTCTACTATCCCAGCTATACAGATCAACGTCAATTTTATAAAGACGCAATAGCTAACAATCAGGGGGTTATTGATGAATTGAACAACGTCATTGACAGTGGGATAAAGTTAGTCTACGTGCCTGGCAACCATGATATGACACTGGAGGCAGATGTTTTACAAGAGGCCATTCCAAAGCTTGTCCAGGCAAGAGATGCGCAGGGACTCGGTACTTATTACACAGGCGACCGCAATGAAATTGCAATCGAACATGGTCATCGTTATGATGTATTTTCTGCTCCAGATACGGTCACTAATGCAGAGCTATGCGGCAATGCAAATACCATCCTGCCGGCTGGCTATTTCTATGCACGCTATGCTGCAACATGGGTGTTAGAGGGCCGTCCAAAAGTTGAAAAGGATATTCCTGTGGTAACAAAGGTGCCCGATCAATCCGACGTAGACCAGTATGGCGCTTATATTTATTACTCACTTCTCAAGGACATCTCTACACGTATGACGCCTAATGAGAACCTTGATGAAAAAATATTCGATATGCACATTTCAGGATTTGATGACGCGTATAGCTATCTAGACTTCTATCCGACGCAGCAGGCGGATGGAACGATTTCCGCACCGGTGTTGTTTCGAAATATTCAACGCACATGGCAGGAACGTCAGATACTTAATAAGGTAAAGGTTACCAACTCCTTTACTGAGGCGGTGGCAGGAACCGTGAATTGGGATTACTATGCCGCACAAGCAAAGGCACAATATTTGGATAATCCCAATGAAAACGTGGATGTAGTGGTGTTCGGTCATACCCATGTACCTATGTATTGTGATACGGGCAACGGAAAATATTATTTGAACGATGGAACATGGATTGACCATAATACAGATTATCCTGATGCTACCCGTACATTTGCAGTCATCACCACCGGTGATGAGACCACAGCCGCAATTTACAGCTATTCAGAGGATGGCTCTATAACCGATATTACTTCCAGCGTCAGTAAAACAGATGAAAAAAATACCGCTAATTCCTTAGAAAATGTGGCATTTGATTATAAAGCAGTAGAAAACTACGGTGATGATGCCAAGCAGGCACGTTATGTTGAGGTGAGCGGCTTAAAAGACAATACTGTACAAGAAAAATTGAATAAGGAATTAAAAGACTTTTGCCTCTCGCCAACTCTTTCTTCTGAGAGCGATACCACCTACGATATTATGCCTGTTTTTGAAGTTGTAGGTGGAGATTTGCTAAGCATAAGGGTATATAATACCGCCTATACTGCAGGAGCGGCTTACCCTGTAAATTCAATACAGACACAGCTATTCAGCTTGACGACAGGGGATAAAAATGCCGGGAATATCTGGGATTTCATAAAAGATAAGAATGCATTCAAACAGTTGGTGCTTGACGGCAAATTAGGAATGACAGCCGCAGGAGTTGAAGGTGAAATACCCAAAGATCTCAAATCGGAGGCGTATAAAAAACTTTCAGAGAGCATTGACACTTCCGAATTTGCAAAGCAGTTTTACTTTGGTGACGGAGGCAACTTGAATGTATGGTGTGAGGGCAAAAATCATGCCACAGGGGACTATTGGCTGTTTGATATTCCTGTCACAGAGTTGGAAAATATTGCAAGTGACCGATTGCTCCCTATTATTGAAGCTATAAAAAAACTTAGCAATTGAAAATTGGATATGCAAATTGAAAATAAATTCCATCCAAAGCATTTGAAAAAATATCACTGTATTCTTGCCGAAAGGAGCGTGATGGAATGGAAAAGCCCAGACGCGAGGATGCGCCGCTGAAGGTCCCTAATACCGAGGGTAACGTGTGGCCAAAGCAGGTTTGCCTTGCTTTTCAGCCAAGAGCCGATACTCCCGAGGGACTGCGGCAGTGCTGGTACTGCCAGTACGCTGACTTTCATCTTGACAAGCCCCGTGTCCTAGATGTGGGCGTATGCTATTGGCCAAAAAAGATAACAAAATAGAGATATAGAAACAAGATGAGAAAAAGACTTTCAAGTTTTTGGCTCTCCGTACGCATGACTCTGACACCGCTGGCAGTTTCGGCTAAGGAAGAAGAACGGTTAGATCGCATTTCAAACAAAAGAGGGAGTTGCCAATGCATGTTGCAATTTATGACGACAGTACTAATGACAGAAAGTGGCTGCAGGCACTTGCCACCGAAAACGGTCACGGCATAGAGAGATTGCCTCTACAGAGAACGTGCACTTCTGCTTGCATGGAACAGGAACTCATCTTCAAGACAGTACTCCACCACCGACACCTATTACATGGGTTATGCGGAATTGACAAATGCAAGACAATTGTGAGTGTTACCAAGAGCATAGACGGCAAAACCATTAACATTTATGGCGGCGACGTACTGAAAATGTGGGAGGAGTAAATTGCAGTAAAGTATTATCATCGTATACACGATTGCATCAAGGTATGTCTGAAAACAATCTGCGTATTCTGCCGCAAAATCTACGAATAGCCAACCTATTAAGGCATTACCATAAATCGCTACACTGGATATAAATCAGAGAAAGGGGGCGTTAAGATGACAAACGAATGGTATGAAGAGTTACTTCGATGCGCCGAGGGAATGTATGTCATGAAAGAGGAGAGCAAGGAAATCGTCTGGGTGAATCGCTTTTTTACGGACGCTCTAAAAACACCCTGTGTGGGAGAGCTTTGCTGGAAGGTATTGCTAAGACGAGAAACACCGTGCCCCTTCTGCCCCAGACTCTCTGAACAGGATGGCGTCTATGTTTGGGACTATTATGAGCCAAACAGCAAACGTTGGATGAAGGTAAAGCACCTCGTTTTTCGTAGGGATGGCGTCCTCTATCGGGCGGGCAACATTAACATGATCGACGATGTGATGCACTTAAATTATGAGACAGTGCAGGAAATTTCCATGCTGCAAACTGTTCTGGCAAAGAATAGGGATGAAATGACCAGCCTGACCAAGGAAGCCATCTATGATGCCCTAACCGGTCTTTTGAACCGCAATTGCTTCAAAATGGATCTGGAGCGAGAGTATGTGAATGTACCTGGACTAGGAATCCTCTACTTTGATCTCAACAACTTAAAAGCCACGAATGATAAATACCGCCATGCAGCGGGAGATGTATTATTGCGGCGATTGGCTGATGTATTGCGGCTAGTTTGCGCTCAGGCGCAACATGCCAAATGCTACCGTGTCGGCGGGGACGAATTCGTGCTGGTGCTCTCCCGAAGCACGAAGGAGACATTGAAACGCTGTGCCAAAATGTTTGACGGCTATATGGATAACTATAACCGTAATCAGACCTATTTTTGCAGCGTTGCGATGGGGCAAGCGTTTTCCCAAGACCCATGTGATCCGGAGCTGCTGGTATCTAAGGCGGATGATGATATGTACTACTGCAAACAAAAAATGAAGGAAAAAATACAGGAAAGATTCCTCTGAAAATCCCCGAGATACAACCCATTTTGCAATGTTCACTAAGCTGTAAGTAAGGTATCTGCATCGGATAATCGCCTTCCCACAAGGTGCATGTGGTGGATGCCGCAGTCCTGACGGGCGTCTGGTGGTTTCTTCGTATCATGTCTGCCCACATTAGAGCTAAAAACGATGCGGTTTGCCAATTAGCGCACACGCAAGTAGGGAGGGATTTAAAGGTGTTTTTTGCATGGGTAAAAGCTGTGCTGCTTGTAGCTCTTACATCTACGAGAGCATTGGGATACTAAGTAATCTTGAAATTCACCCAAAGAAAAATTACTTGCTAAAAGGAGGTATTATAACAACCTTAGTTGGCGCTGGTGAAGCAAAATGGTGTGAACCTAACCTCTTGAGGAAGCTGAGGACTACTATATAAAGCTAAATTTTGAAGTAGCCAAACGCTCTGATGAGGAATTGGAGAATGGGGCGGGAGAAACGACTGTAAGGACACGATTTGCCCCTTGACCTGTCCCGTCCCTCTCCAGAGAGTGGACTGACTGGGATGCTACATTATCAAATTGAAAGATGAACAAATTTCTACACAGTTGACCACTTAAAGGAGATCATAGCATGAGCGGTAACAATATTTTTCGAAAATCAAGCTTGGAGCGGGTGTCCTCACCCGAACAACTCAATGAATACATAAAGGTTTCCCGCCCCAGCGTGTGGCTGATTTTAGGAGCGGTAATTATTCTGCTTATCGGTGTTTGCGTCTGGGGTGTGTTTGGTACGCTCACTTCCACAAAGCATGGAGTGATGGTAGTACAGGGGAATAAGGCCGACTGCTACGTTTCCGTTGAGGAGGCAAAGGCCATCACCCCCGGCATGGAAGTGAAAGTGGTTAGCAGTGTGGGCACCATCACGGCGGTGGCTTCCGCACCTATGGAAATTACCGATGATTTCGATGCCTACGCCCTTTATCTGAGTGGATTGAAAATGGGAGACTGGGTGGTTTTGATGAATGTGGACATTTCCGTCCCTGATGGCGCATATATGGCTGTGATAATCACAGAATCCATTTCGCCTATCTCGTTTGTGTTGAATTGAGGTGGCGTATGTCAGGAAAAAAGAAGAAGCTCAAAAAACCAATTAAAAATGGGCATGCGAAGGTACCCGTTGTGATGCAACTGGAGGCACTGGAGTGTGGTGCGGCAAGTCTGTGCATGGTTCTGGCCTATTTCGGTAAGTGGGTGCCCCTGGAACAGGTACGTGCAGACTGCGGTGTCTCACGGGATGGCTCCAAAGCTTCCAATATCCTTAAAGCGGCACGAAACTATGGGTTGAATGCTCAAGGTTACCGCTATGAACCCCAGCAACTCAGAGAAAGCGGCTGTTTTCCCTGCATTATACATTGGAACTTTAATCACTTTGTGGTTCTGGACGGATTCAAGGGCGGCAAAGCATATTTAAACGATCCTGCTAAAGGGGCATACCTTGTCTCAATGGAGCAGTTTGATAAATCCTTCACCGGTATATGTATCTTTTTCGAGCCAAGTGAAGATTTCGTTTCGAATGGAAAACCCAAGAGCACCTGGAGTTTTATCAAAAAGCGCATGGTGGGTACAGGAACGGCAGTGTCCTTTGTGATACTTACCACGGCGATCACCTCATTGATCGGTATCATCAATCCTGTTTTTTCCCGTGTGTTCTTGGACAGACTGCTCACGGGGCAGAACCCCCAGTGGTTTTATCCCTTCCTGCTGGGACTCTCCCTAATGACCGCCGTGACGCTGATCGTGGCGTGGGTGCAGGCAGTCTATACGCTAAAACTGAATGGCAAGCTGGCCATCGTTGCTAACGCATCGTTTTTGTGGCATGTGTTGCGGATGCCCATGGAGTTTTTCTCCCAGCGGATGGCGGGGGACATTGCCATGCGTCAGAGCCTAAATGAGGGTATTGCAAGCGCACTAATTTCTACTTTTGCACCGTTGGTACTCCAAACGGGCATGATGGTGTTTTACTTTATAGCCATGCTGCGATATAGCGTTTTGCTCACGGCGGTGGGCCTAGCATCCATTATTGTTAATTTATTTATGGCGCGGATTATTTCTCAAAAGCGGATTAACGCCACTCGTGTGCAGATGCGGGACGCCGGCAAACTAGCTGGCTCTACGGTGGCTGGCATTGAGATGATTGAGACCATCAAGGCCAGCGGTGCAGAAAACGGTTTTTTTGAAAGATGGGCAGGTTATCAGGCAGGAGTGAATGCCCAGACAGTGAAGTTTGCAAACGTCAACCATTTTTGGGGTTTGGTTCCCACTTTGATTGCTTCCCTCACCTCCACCGCCGTGCTGATGTTGGGTGTGTACCTAACCATACAGGGGCAGTTTACCGTAGGCATGATCTTTGCGTTCCAGGGCTTTTTGGGTGGTTTCACCGATCCGGCACAGTCTCTCATTGCAGCAGGACAGACCCTTCAGGAAATGCGCACCAACATGGAGCGTACAGAGGACGTAATGGAGTACCCAACTGATGTGAACTATTTCAACAATTCCCACGAAACCTCCGAATACGGTAAGCTTTCCGGTGAGGTGGTGATGAAGGACGTGACCTTTGGCTATTCCCGATTGGGTACCCCCCTCATTGAACATTTTGATCTACACCTAAAACCTGGAAGTCGGGTAGCATTTGTCGGAACTTCCGGGTGTGGTAAGAGTACCATTAGCAAGCTGATTTCAGGGCTTTATCAGCCCTGGAGCGGTGAGATTTTGTTCGACGGCAAGGCGATTAGAGACATCAATCACAGCATTTTTACAGGTTCGGTGGCGGTGGTGGATCAGGACATCATTCTTTTTGAGGACACCATTAGCAATAACATTAAAATGTGGGACACCTCCATTGAGGACTTCGAGGCCATTATGGCCGCTCGAGATGCCAACCTCCACGAGGACATCATGGGAAGGAATGGCGGCTACTCCTACAGGCTGATGGAAGGTGGTAAGGACTTATCAGGCGGACAACGCCAGAGGTTGGAAATTGCCAGAGTTTTGGCTCAAGATCCTACCATTATTATTATGGATGAGGCCACCTCAGCTCTGGACGCTAAAACCGAATTCGAGGTGGTCAATGCCATCAAGAACCGCGGCATTACCTGCATTGTCATCGCCCATCGGCTTTCCACCATCCGAGACTGCGACGAGATTGTAGTTATGGAAAAGGGTAAGGTGGTTGAGCGTGGAACCCACAACGAGCTTTATGCTAAGAGTGGGATATATACCTCGCTGGTTGCCAGCGAATGAAAGGAGGGCGAGAGCCATGGGGTGGTTTGATGAACAAATAAAACAGCGCATCCGTGCCGATGACGACGCCTTTGCGGATGTCTTTGCCTCCATGGCGGGGGTGGTCATGGGACGGGGAATGACCCGTATTTTGATGGATGACTGCCAGAAAACAAAAAATGCCGTGGACGAAATTTTGAGATTTTATCGCATCAAGTCCTCAGAACTGCCAGCAGAATTAACCGATATTAACGAGCAGTTGGAATATTTGTTGCGCCCTTCAGGTGTCATGCGGCGAGTGGTAAATTTGGAGGGCACATGGTATTGCGATGCGGTGGGACCTTTTTTGGGAACCCTCAAAAACGGCGGTGTGGTTGCCCTGCTACCCCATGGACTTTCGGGCTACGCTTTTTTCGATCACGAGAGGGGCAAAACCGTGAAGCTAAACAAGGAAACAGCGACATTGCTTGAGGTAGAGGCTGTCTGCTTCTATAAGCCGCTGCCGCTGAAAAAGCTGGGCATCCGTGATCTGCTTTTATATATCGCCCGGGCTCTTTCGCCTGCAGACTACACCATGGTAGGTATTGCAACATTGGCGGTCACCCTTATTGGGATGCTAGGGCCGAAGCTCAATAATATAATTTTCTCCAGCGTTATTGAAAACGGTGATATGCGGCTATTTCTAGCGGTAACGGTGATGTTGACGGCAACGGGTGTGGCAGGTCTGCTTATCGGTACGGTGAAAAACATTGTCGTGGATCAGCTTCAAACAAAAATCGGTTCGACGGTTCAGGCGGCTTCCATGATGCGGGTGCTGTCCCTTCCGGTGGAATTTTTTAAGGAATACAGCGCAGGCGAGCTTTCTGCTCGCATCCAAAGCATCAACAGTCTGAGCAGTATGTTGGGCAGCGCCATTTTGACCACTGGACTCACCTCGGTGTTCTCTTTGGTGTATCTTGCACAGGTATTCAATTATGCTCCGTCACTGGTTGTTCCTGCAATCGTCATTACACTGCTGACGGTGGTATTCACAATTTTCTCCACTTTGATGCAGATGAAGCGCTCTCAACGGATGATGAAGCTGGGAGCTAAGGAATCGGGGCTTATCTATTCTTTCATCAGCGGTGTGCAAAAGCTTAAGCTCTCCGGTGCAGAGAAACGTGCCTTTTCCAAGTGGGCGGAACTCTACCGCCAAAAGGCAAGCCTCATCTACGATCCTCCTATGTATCTAAAACTGAACACGGTTATCTCTACTGGCATTTCATTGGTGGGTACTATTGCGCTTTACTATACGGCGGTAAAAACAGGGGTGTCTGTGGCAGACTATTTCGCATTCAACATAGCCTATGGCATGGTGAGCGGCGCATTTCTTTCCCTCTCCGGTATTGCCTTGACGGCGGCAAATATTAAGCCTATGTTCGAAATGGTAAAGCCTATTTTGGAGACGGTACCGGAGGTTTCCAACGGCAAAAAGGTGCTAACCCGTATTTCAGGAGGAATTGAACTCGACAATGTTTCTTTTCGTTATATTGATAGCATGCCGCTTATAGTGGACAACCTGTCAATTAAAATACGCCCTGGGCAGTATGTTGCTCTGGTAGGAAAGACCGGCTGTGGAAAATCCACCCTCATGCGACTGATGTTGGGATTTGAAACACCCCAAAAGGGATCTATCTACTATGACGGCAAAGACCTTGCCACGGTAGATCTCAAATCTCTGCGACGGCGAATCGGTGTGGTTATGCAAAATGGTAAGCTTTTCTCAGGGGATATATTCTCAAATATCACCATCACCGCACCGTGGCTTACAATGGACGAGGCATGGGAGGCGGCGGAACTGGCCGGCATCGCCCAAGACATTCGAGATATGCCCATGGGAATGCACACAATGATTTCGGAGGGCAGCGGCGGTATTTCTGGTGGGCAGCGCCAGCGGTTGATGATTGCTCGCGCAGTGGCATCGAAACCCCGCATCCTTATGTTCGATGAGGCGACCTCTGCTCTGGATAACCTGACACAGAAGACCGTGGTAGATTCGTTGGCAAAACTGAAATGCACCCGCATCGTCATCGCCCACCGACTATCCACCATCAAGGGGTGTGACCGCATCATCGTGCTGGATTACGGGAAGGTTATAGAGGACGGCAGTTATGACGAGCTCATCGCCAAGGACGGCTGCTTTGCTCAGTTGGTTGAACGTCAAAGACTAGACGACACGGAATTCGTGGGAAAAACCACATTATTCTAACAAAAAATTTAAAGGAGGTAATTATGATGGATGACAACAAGGATTTACAGAAACAGGGAAATGCTCTCACCGACGAGGAACTGGATCAAGTGGCCGGTGGGATGGTAAATCAGGTAGGGGTTTTAGAAAATCAAAACAAGGATATGCTGGGTTCGGCAGAGCCTATCAAACCTACGGAACGGAAGTCAAACCCATTCTCCCAGAACTGTGGCTGAAATTGCTTTTTAACAGTAACGAAAGCATTGGTACATAGATGATTTTAGAGGAGAAAGTACAATGAATAAAATGCGCTTTTACTATCAAAAAGGAAGTGTGTATGTAAAGCTATTTTTTTTCCTATCCTCATATTGCTAAGTGCATGATGGGGAGTTGAACAATGGGACAGTAATGACAATCGTTAACCGACCTTTGGCGAAACCTTATCATATTACCGAGATTACGTTACGTTTTAGAGCAAATTCATGGCATCAAAAATGTACGAATCGTAACAAATCCATATACAAAAACTAAAAAAAGGAGATGTAAAATTATGAAAGATGAATTTATGTTGAAATTAAAGGAAAAAGCAAAGGAAATCGAATCTGCTGCTAAGCTTTTCAATTTGGCAAAGGAAAATGACATTGCGATTACTGCGGAGGAAGCAGCAGAATATTATGCATTCTTGCACCCTCAAGGCGGATTGCTGAGCGACGAGGAGTTGGATAATGTAACAGGTGGTTGTAATGATACTGATCCAGACAAGATATGCGGCGAATGCGGACGTCCTTTACACAAATTTTATGAAGCTGGTACGAGATACCAGTGTGATTACTGTAAATTCCATAATCTTTTTAAATAAGAAAAAAACGCATATGCTAGCCACTATTGTAAAAAGCCATAGCTGGCTATTACTCAGCGTAGGTACTTATGTTTATGATTACAACACAAACAAAATCCGAAAGGAGGCACACGAAAGATATGAAAAGACAAAATCATTACATCCTAAACTCCAATATTGCCCTGCGCTCGTGGATGATGGCACCCTACGCCTATTACATAAAGGGGCAGCGGGATGCGGTAGGTCTTACACAGGAGGAATTTTTGCTATTACTTCGGTGTGATGGTAGGCAGGAGTTGGCAGACAGCGAGCTTTTGCAAAGGATGTTGTCATGCAATCTGTGTGCTCCTTGCGGAGAGAACGCGGTTTTAAACGATTGGCAGAGGCTGATATTATGCGAAAATCGCTATTTCCCTTCCATGAACTGGGAAATCACCGCCAAGTGCAATTACAAGTGCCTTCATTGCTTCAATGCGGCGGACAATTCGTCCCTGGGGGAGGAATTCTCTTGGGACGATTGCACCCGCCTCATGGACCATGCCCAAGCCTGCGGTGTGAATGCATTCACCATTACCGGCGGTGAACCCATGCTGCATCCTCATTTTATGGAAATCCTATGGGGTATTTATCAGCGGGGGATGTATGTAGAGGAACTTAATACCAACGGTAGTTTTATTACAGCGGCTGTGCTTGAAGAGATGAAATCCTTTGGATGCAACCCTCTGATGAAAATTTCCTTTGATGGACTGGGGCATCACGATTGGCTGAGAGGGCACAAGGGTGCGGAGGAAACGACTCTTACAGCCATTCGGCTATGTATTGAAAAAGGATTTCGTGTAAAGGTGCAGACCAACGTTCATCGTCTAAATCTTGCTACTATATTGCCCACTGCTGAACTGCTGGACCAGCTGGGTGTAAGTGAAATGCGAATCATCCGCACGAGCGAAGCACCCCGTTGGTTGCAAAACAGCGCCGAACTGTGTGAGGGCGGTGCGTGCCTGAGCTTCGAGGATTACTACGACGCCATGCTGGTCTTTACCCATGGCTACGTTGCAAAGGAACACCGCATGCAAATGAGGATATGGCAGTTTTTGGACGTTTTCCCAACAATGCAGCGGTATCACTATCGCCCCGTCTCTTGTGGTGAGGGCGAGTATCGTGATTCATTGCCTGTCTGCGGTGGCAACCGAAAAATGGTAGGCGTAAACGCGTCCGGCGAACTGATACCTTGCCTTCAAATGTCGGGCTATTTTGATAAGCATGGCATTCGGCTTGGCAACGTCAAAGAGAAGGAACTCAAAAAGCTGCTTTCCGAAGGAGCATATCTGGATGAAGTATGTACTTGTGTTGGGCAGCTTGCCAAGCATAATGAGAAGTGCCAACACTGCCACTGGTGGAAATTCTGCATAGGCGGTTGCCGTGCCTTGGGTCTTGCCATCACTGGGGATCAGCTGGGCGAGGATAAAGCCAAATGCCTTTATTTCAACGAGGGTTATATTGAAAAAACGGATGCCATTTTTCTGGACAGCGGGTATCTTCCAATAAAGAGCATCAAAACGCTTTAGAGAGAAAAGGTGGGGGAATAACCCACCTATAAACAATGAAGGACAAATACCCCAAATCAAGGATTCATTATGGAGGCGCTATTTTTTGAAGATGCCTTAAAACTAATGGATACGGATGGACATACAGGATGGCATAGAGATATCATGCAAACTTTTCGGAGAGCATTCCATTGGCAAGGGAAAAATGACTGTTTGAATAAATTAAATTTGGAGGAAAAGAAAATGACTATTGACAAGGCTTTAAATGCAACCGAGCTGACTGTGACACTGGTCGGTCGTCTGGATACCACCACAGCACCCCATCTGGAGGCTGAGCTAAAGACTTCATTGGACAATGTGGATTCCCTCATTATGGATTTTTCAGAGTTAGAGTACATATCTTCCGCCGGTTTACGGGTGCTCCTCTCCGCCCAGAAGGTGATGAACAAGCAAGGTAAAATGGTGATTCGCCATGTTAACGAAATCATTCTTGAGGTGTTCGAAGTAACAGGGTTTACGGACATCCTTACGATTGAATAGGCAACCATGAAAATAGCCTATATAGGTATTGACATGCTCTATCCCGCACTACTCTCGCTGGCTGGGAACTGTGAGATCATGGAAGTGTTTACCTGCGAAACCGATAATGAGACAGAATTTAATTTGCAGGTGTGTGCTTTCGCAAGAGAGCATAAAATTCCTCTTACTGTAGGGAAAATCAAAAGGGAGGACATAGTCCGTCTTAAAAAAAATGGCTGTGATGTCGTGGTCTGTGGCGGATATTATCACCGTATCCCTGTGGACGACTCCTTGCCTATGGTGAATATCCACCATTCCTTGCTGCCCATAGGTCGCGGCGCGTGGCCTATGCCGGCGACTATCCTACGGGGTCTTACAGAAAGCGGTGTGACTGTACATAAAATAACAAAGGAATTTGATGAGGGAGACATTTTATTGCAAGAAAGAGTGCCCGTGGCACCAAAGGAAAATCTGCGAACACTGACTGCAAAACAACTGGCACTGTTACCCGACATGATGAAACGTCTGGTAACGGAGTTTGACCTGCTTTGGGGGCAGGCAGTTCCCCAAGGTAAGGGTGAGTATTGGTCTTGTCCCATGGAGAGTGACTATCCCATTACTGAGCATATGTCTACGGTGGAAGCCGACCTCATACTGCGTGCCTTTTATGGCTATGAGTGCATCTATCAAATACAGGATAAGCAGTATGGTTTAGTAGGTGGTGTGCTTCAGACAGATGAAAACACAAGGGATCATCGTTTCCCGGTGCAAGGTGGCTTTATTGAGGCAGAACAAGTAAAGGAATTATAATGATGGATACACAACAGATTACATTGAAAATGAAAGCCTCTGTGGATGGGATTCGCATGAAATGCCATCATACAGCGGCTTCCCATGCCTTTGCCACCCTCTATATCTGGCAGGAGGGTATGGGATTGAGCATCCATCTTGAGGATGGTATGTTTGCGGTGAGATGCCGCTGGCGAGGTGAGAACGCATGGTTTTTCCCTTGCGGGGAGGATCATTTGGTTCGCCGAGGGGTGGAAGAATTGCTGTTGGAAAAAGACTTACGCCTATGCTATTTGCGGGAGGAGGATACAGCTTTTTTAGAGAGGGAATTTCCTGGTCGTTTTCAAATTACAGAAAAAGAATCCGACCATGAGTACCTATACCACAGAGCAGAGCAAGTATCACTGTATGGAAGCCGTTTTTCTGGACTAAGGAAGGATATCCGACGTGTGGAAAAATTACATAGGGTGAGCTGGGAGCCTCTTTGCTCAAAAAACATTAGTGATGCCCTAATCATCAGCCGTGCGTGGCATCGGCAAACGGACGGACCCGAGGGGCTGGAGGATATGGCCGCATCGGAACGTCTTCTTTTGGAGTGGGACGCCCTTGATGTGCAAGGTGTTGTAGCTTCTGTGGATGGGGAACCCTACGCCATAGTTGCGGGTTATCCTCTTTCCCCTAGTTCTTTTGATTTTAGTCTTTCCAAGGAAAAAAGCCGTCTGTCTGGCCTGTCTGTTTATACCCGGCATGCACTTGCCTGCTCCTTGTCCGATGCATACACACAAATCAATGCAGAGGAGGACTTGGGCATTGAGGGTCTACGGAATATGAAGCGCTTAATGCGCCCTGATGGACAGATAAAACAGTATGAGGGGAGGGCAAAATAAGGATGAAACATGAAGTGAGGGATTATTTCACAAGTAAAATGTTTCGTAGACAGTTTGCCCCCGCTCTTATCTCCGCCGTTGGTTTGGCGGTGGGGGACATGGCAGATGCCATTGTGGTGGGCCAGCGCATGGGTGTGACCGGTCTTGCAGCAATCAGTCTGGCACTGCCGGTTTTTATGGTGATTAATGTGTTGATGCATGGTTTTGGAATCGGAGGTTCTATCCGCTTTTCCACACTGTTGGCAAATGGCAAAAAGGAGGAAGGGGTAAGGGGGTTTCAAGGACTGCTTGGAGTGGCTATATGCATCAGCATGCTGTTGTCAGCGATAGGAATTTTGTTTTTGACCCAGTTGCTGGCTGTGCTGGGGACAACGGCGGCGGACGGAGCTCTGTATGCTGTCAGCCATACTTATGTACAAATTATTCTATTGGGAATGCCAATTTTTTTTATCAGCTATATTTCTAATTATTATTTACGCAATGACGACAATCAACGGTTGGCAAGCTTCGGCTTTACGGTGGGAAATCTCAGTGATATTGCCCTCAACATAGTGTTCGTGCTAATAATGGACTTTGGGGCAGCAGGTGCGGCATGGGCAACTGTCTGCGGTCAGATTATTTCTATCTACCTCTACCTGCCGGGTCTTGGATGCAGATCAGGTGCTCTTCAAATTTTTCCGTTTCGACCAGATTTCAAAGGAACATTCGCCTGCTTACGGATAGGATTTTCCTCCTCGGTACAATATTTGTTCTCTATGCTGTTTCTTTTAATTTCGAACAATGTATTGCTTCGCCTTTCCGGAGATTTGGGTGTTGCAGTTTTTGATATGGTGCAGAATGCCTCCTTCCTTATTCTTTACCTTTATGATGGAACAGCAAAAGCCTCACAGCCCTTAGTAAGTACATTCTGCGGAGAGCATAACGACACAGGGAAGAGGCGGACGCTGAAACTAGGGCTCTGCTGGGGAACGGCGGTGGGTTCGACGGCGATGCTGTTGGTCGTGTTATTTCCCCATATGGTCTGTCACTTGTTTGGCCTGACGGATTCAGCCACCATGGATATGGGTGTCTATGCTCTACGGATCTTTTGTCTGAGCACAGGCTTTGCCGGAGTGAGCATTCTGCTGGAAGGTTATTATCAAGCTTGTGGCGAGGAAAAAAATTCCTTGATACTAGCCACTTTGCGTGGCGGAGTTGTATTGATTCCTGTTACACTGCTGATGTCGGTAATGGGGATTTCCGCCTTTTGGTGGCTATTTCCTGTGACGGAATGTCTGTCGTTGTTTATTTTTCTCCTATGGCACAAATTACGAAGAAAAGCACAGATGGGTTTCGACGCCACACGGATATGCACGAGAACAATCCAAAGCAAGAAAGAGGAACTTGCGCCCTTGATTGAAGAGCTAAACAGGTTCTGTGAGCGCTGGGATGCAAATGTGAAACAGAGATATTTTGTGACTATGGCGGTGGAGGAACTTTGCACGGCCATTAAGACGAAAGCTTTTGACAACGCCAACGGCTATATCCAGCTTACAGTGGTTGCCCAGGAGGACGGTATGTTTGCGTTGCATCTCAGGGATAACGCCGTATCCTTTAATCCTTTCTCCCTGCAGACGGAGAAAGTGAATGATGGTGACAATTATGATATGGATGCCATGGGTGTACTGGTAGTTCGGGAAAAGGCAAAGGAGTTTTTTTATCGGCGATATCAGGGATTTAACACTCTGGTTGTCAAAATATAAAGGAGGGTCGAGATGAAACTGAAACTATCCCTGGGGCAAAAGGCCGTCTGCGCCACACTGATTTTGGCCTTTGTTCTGACGGTAACGGCGGTTTTAGTCAGCTACCACGTCTACTCGGTTACGATGGATACCCATTATCAGACGCTGTCCATGAATGTTGCGAAAACTGCCGCAAGAGTGGTTGATTCCGGAAAGGTGGAGACCTACACCAAGGCAGTCATGGACATCTATTCCCAACATCCATCCCCCGAGTTTTCTGATACCCAAGGGAAACAGGAATATTTGGCACAGTATGACGGGATCAAGGATGAAGGTTATTGGCAGCTTTTCAAAACAATGGAGAAGGTGAAAGAGTCCAACGACGTCCTTTCCCTTTATATCTCCTATATGGATCCCAAAACGATGACAGGGATTTATATATTGGATGCGGATACATCAGAAAAAGCCTGTCCCACCGGAACATGGGAAAGCATCTTTCCTGAGAATTATGAGGTGATGTCCCATCCGGAAGATGGTTTCCCTTCATATATTAGCAACACAGAAAAATTTGGCTGGCTCTGCTCGGCAGGTGCCGCCGTTCTGAATCAGGATGGACAAGTTGTTGCCCATGTCTTTGTAGATATTTCCATGAATCGTGTGATGCGTGACCGATACGACTATCTGATTCGGCTTTGCCTCATTTTATTGGTCGCGACCTTGGCTTTAATCCTACTTTTCATCTGGGTGGTTAACCGTGCGCTGGTATGTCCTGTTAACCGTTTGGCAAGCGCGGCGGCTTCCTACGTTTCCGATAAGGAATGCGATGGGAAGGGGCAGTCCTCCATTGAACAACTTAATATTCATACAGGAGACGAGGTGGAAAGCCTTTGTGGTGCCATCAAGCAGATGGAATGTGACATAAACGGCTATATTGAGAACCTCACCGCAGTTACTGCCGAAAAGGAACGTATCGGGGCAGAGCTGGACGTGGCCAAGCACATACAGGCCAGTATGCTGCCTTGTATCTTCCCGGCATTTCCCGATCGAACGGAGTTAGATATCTATGCCACTATGACGCCTGCCAAGGAGGTGGGGGGTGACTTCTATGATTTCTTCCTTGTGGATGACGATAGGCTTGCCATGGTGATGGCTGACGTGTCCGGCAAGGGAGTGCCAGCGGCTCTGTTTATGGTGATTGCCAAGACACTCCTGAAAAACGTAGCACAGACGGGTCTCTCGCCCAAAGCCGTGCTGGAGAAAGTCAATAATCAGCTCTGCATGAACAACGAGGCAGAGATGTTCGTTACGGTTTGGTTAGGCATTTTGGAAATTTCCACCGGTAGATTGACCTGCGCCAATGCTGGTCACGAATATCCTGTACTCAAACGTGCAGGCGGAGACTATGCACTCATTAAGGACAAGCACGGTTTTGTGTTGGCAGGAATGGAAGGCACCCGCTATAAGGAATATGAGATTCAAATGGAACCCGGGGACAGGATGTTTCTCTACACAGACGGCGTGGCTGAGGCAACCAACGCCTATAATGAACTATACGGTACCAATAGAATGTTGGATGCATTAAACCGCAACAAGGATACGGGTTGCGAAACTCTGCTGTGCCGCATGAAAGAGGAAATCGACACTTTTGTAGGGGAGGCACCCCAGTTTGACGACATTACCATGCTGGGTCTGGAGTTGATGCCCCAAAACGGTCCGGCCATGAAAAAGCTGAAGCTGACTCCCACCCTTGAGTCTATTGAACAGGTCACTGCCTTTGTGGAACAGGAGTTGGAGAAAGCAGGCATTCCCTTGAAGGTGATTGTTCAAATGAACATCGCAGTGGATGAGATATTCTCCAACATTGCTCGGTACTCAGGTGCCGACGATGCCACTGTGGGCGTAACTGCAAAGGATGGTTGCATTACCCTGCGTTTTGCCGATAACGGCAGCCCCTATGACCCCACTGAGAAGCCCGATCCGAATACCAGCCTTTCTGCCGAGGAGCGGAATATTGGTGGTCTGGGCATTTTTATGGTGAAAAAGTCCATGGATACTGTCGAATATGAATATCAAGATGGGTTCAATATTTTGACGCTTACAAAGTTAAGCGACTCCAAATAAGAATCCCATTATTAATCAGACATCTATTTAAAAGTAGCTAAAGAAATACGCAGTGATTTTTTCACTGCATATTTCTTTACCATTTCCTTATAAAAATATCTCTTTCCTCAAGCAAACTATCCACGGTTTCTAACCCTAGTTCATGCAACATTTTAACTACGTAAGGACTATCAAATGGAGTTTTGTAAATTGCTTCTTCTCCATATCGACGAACACTTTCCTTCCCTTCTTCTTTCGGAATTAACGCTTTTGGGCCCCCTACGCAACCACCAACACAGCCCATTCCTTCATAGAAGTTGGCATTGCCTGCTCCTGCGAGAATATCATTGAGCATCTTCTTGCATCCCGCAACTCCATCTGCATGTCGTGTTTTTACAGTAATCTCTCTGGTTGGATTAATGCGCTCTACGGCTTCACGCACCGCTTCACTGACACCGCCTGTTCCCGCATAAATTCTGCCTGCCTTAGAAGAATGGTCCCGTTCATCTTCTTTCATTTCTTTTAGATTAAGTCCTGCAAAGTCAAAGATATCTTGAATCTCTTTAAATGTTAAGACAAAATCCGTAGAATCTCTAACATCCTTTTCCTTTGCTTCTGCCTTTTTTGCCATACATGGGCCGATAAAAACCGTTATTGCTCCGGGATAAAGTTCCTTTATGGAACGTCCACAAGCTACCATGGGTGAAACAGCCGCAGGGACATGAGAAACCAGCTGAGAATATACCTTTCTGATCATAGCAATCCACATAGGGCAGCAGCAACTCGTTAACTGAAAATCCTCTTCCGTCTTAATATTTCTATCAAACTCTAACGCTTCCTTCAGGGTCAAGATATCAGCAAACAGAGCAACTTCTACCATTCCAGTAAAGCCGATTCTTTTAAATGCAGCACGCAATTTGCCTGGAGTGATCTCATCTGAGTACTGGTTTACAAATGCAGGTGCAATCATTGCATATACGGGCCTATTGGCATTATAAAGTGCTTCTAACATTGCCAAGGAATCCTTGCTCTCAATCATGTTTGCTTTTTTACAATTTTTAACGCAATCCCCGCAACCAACGCAATTCTCGCCGTTAATATCGATATTTCCATCAGGATTTATAAACAGTGCATCAAACAAACATTTTCCCTTACATTCATCTTTCTCCTCTGGGGTACAATTGCATTGACCTGTACGAAGAACCACCTCATGCTTGTATGGATTTATAAGGCAGTCTAAATGATGAGGATCATAGCCCTCATTCTCTATTAAGTTTAATTCTTCAGGCATTTTACTATTAACAGCAGCCTTCAAAAGTCTATTATATAGGTCTTCAAATGTCATGGTTTTACCTCATTTATCGCAATGTAATTTAGTATTCTTGAAACTACAATATCTAATGTGGTTGAAAAAAATTATTCTATAGTGTAAATATGTCCAGAAATGACGGCTTTATGTTATGATTAGTAGATAAAGTTACTGATTCTCTATGTATAGAAGTGATGAGTTTGAAAGTAAACTAGGTGAGCGATGTAGAATATTTAAAAATAAATAAGTATTAATATAGCTAGTATTTATGTTAACCATGTTGGAAATTTGCTTGTATACATACGGTGCCAAATATCACAAAGAAGAATGAATTCTATGATTGCTAAACCAATTCACGTAATCGCACAGCTAGATTGGACTATCCATTTATCCAACAGAGAAGCGGAAATATCATATTCTTAGTTATGTCGCATTTCCTTTTACTATTTTAATAGAGAGCAACGTTGGCTTTTAAACTCAGGGGTATAAGTTCGACGTGGTCTCCTTGATTCGGTCATGATTAGTGCCCCTTTGGTTTAATAAGATAATATTACATTTCCTTAAAATAACTGCCCAGTTTATTGTAGCCTATTCGTTTCATAGAGACATTCGGCTTTGCTCATATTTTGAACCACATGATGTGATTTATAGTAAAAATACAAAAGCCCAAGAGGTAAATTGGTATCCTAGATCACTATGAAGAATGATTTCAGAATGTTGCAGGGGAACATTGAATGTGTTTTACAACAGGAAGATGCAACATCAGCGGAAAATATCATGCTAAGCTGGAAAGCCTACAAAAGGAACTGCTACAAAGGACAAATGGGACAGTAGAATATAATGATATTGCGGATGAGATATACCGATTAAGGGAAGAAAAGCAGAATGTGTTACCGGAATATTCCTAGCATGAGGGTTTGAAACAGAGGATTGCTGCAATGGCGGGATTTCTAAATGGAGAGTTGGAGCAAATTAATATTTATGATGAACAACTGTTAAGAAGCTGATTGAAAAATAAGGGTCTGTGAGGATAAATTTTTGGAAAATTTAAGTCTGGTTTAGAATCTAAAGTAAAATTATCATGCAAGAAATGTGCTGACAATTAATACTAAAATATGATATAATTAGCGCTAGAATTATCATCAAGTCGTTCAAAATTATCATTCGGACGTCGGCTTGGGTCTGTTTTGAAAACCCAGTAGGGCAGTTTAAATCAAGGAAGGGATTCATAACTAAAATTTTGTAAGTTGCATAGTGACAAGGGTCCAAATTATACTTTTGCAAGGATTCACGCTAACAGGACGCATGCAATCTTTCAATTTAGTTAAATGCCAGCCGTAAAAGGAAGGGGAGTTATACATAATCTTACTGGTTGTACGAAAACAAAGGAACTTTAGCTTATAGAATATTTTCGCAAATACTAGTAATATCATAAGAAGGGGCTGATATCATGATGACTTGTTTCAAACAAATTACAATGAGATTACCATTAATTATGTTAATGGTAATCGTTTTACTGACGTCAGGTAGCATTGCAGCCTACGGTGCATTTGTGGACGAAATTGTGTTCGTAGACGATGCACTTGAGGACTACAAAATGCTGATGGATTCGATTCCAGAAGGGGTTCGGGTTGTGGTACTGGATGGCAAGAAGGATGGAATAGAACAAATGGCAGAGTACCTAAAAAATAAGAATGATTTAGATGCCATCCACATTATTTCCCATGGAGGTGCCGGTGAAATAAGTGTTGGAACTGCTGTGTTGAATTCTCAAACCATGGGAAGCTATTTAGAAAAACTTGATATTATTGGACAAAGTTTGAAGGAAAATGGGGATCTTCTTTTATATGGCTGCGATGTTGCTTCTGGGGGATTAGGCAAACAGTTTGTAGAAAATGTAGCACGAATTACAGACGCAGATGTGGCGGCATCAGAGGATGAGACAGGTTCTGCGGCACAAGGTGGAAATTGGATATTAGAATTTCAGTCTGGGATAATAGATACAAGAACCGGTTTATTTTCAAATATGGATACATACCCTTTTCTTTTAGAGGTTAAGGAAGATTTAATTCATACATATTCTCAGAATACCTGGGCGTTTAACAAATTGGCGGTTGATCCTGATGGGACTATTTACCTTACCCATAAGGTAAGTGGTACCGAAATAGCTGTTAAAGAATGGAATGGTACAAGTTGGAGCCCTTTACCAAGTATAACGACAGCTAATACGGGGGATACAGGTTTTTCCGATGATCTTGATTTAGCGGTTGATTCAAATAATAAACTGCATATAGCTTTTAGGCATAATATCGGTTCAGGTGTAACCAGCCTTAGAGGTGTAAAATATGGATTATACAATGGATCGAGTTGGACGTTTGCAGAAATAGAGGCTTATAGCGACCCGAGCGGGGGGAAAAACTTCGATGACCCGTCAATTGCGGTGGATTCTGAAGGTTTTGCACATATGGTATATCTTTATTCGGATTCTACTGGATATTATTTAAAATATGCAACTAATCGTTCTGGTTCTTGGGTTACTAGTACTGTTGTTGTGGGTGCGAGCGGTGGTATCGATGAAATTCATAACCCTGGTATCGTAATCGATGGAAATAACATAGTTCATGTTTCTTATGTCAAAGAAGATAATCAAAATGATTGTTTTGGCAATTATTATTATACTAAAAAGACCATAGGAGAGACCAATTTCCCTACGGCACAAAAGCTGATTGATGCTGTTTCACAAGGGAAAAACTACTATTATACTCCTTTAGTAAGTGATAGTTCCAATTCCTTATACTTCGCTTATTATGAAGAATCGTATGATGAATCTTATGCATTTCAAAATACTACTTCTTACCTGAACACAAATAAGTCTGGCAGTTGGCAGAGTACACAAGTAAATTATGATAATGTTAGAATGACTAGCCCGATAGGTGTATATGTTGTTAACTCAAAGAAGTATTTATTAATGCATTCATTTTCAGCAGACTGGTCGGAGAACTATTTTTTTGCGATGGCTGACTATGGAAGCGGATGGTTTAAAGGTACAAAAACAATTATTCCAGCTTTAGTCGAAGTGGGGGGCTATGAAGACGAAAGGGAATTTGTTGTTGATTCATCTGGTAACTTTATGCTGGTAATGTTACATGGTGAGTTGAAGAAAATCAGTAGCTTGACTGGAACAAGTGACGATTTTGGTTTAGGCACATTAGCGCCGGAAGATGTAGAAATTACAGGCTTTGATGCAATATCAAACGTAAGCGCAGGAACAGCAGGAAGTGCAACTTATTCAAGTGTAGCAGAGGTACAAGCAGCACTACATGAAAATGTAACTGCCAACGCAGGTGCAGTGACAGTACCAGTAACTGCATGGGTAGATACAGATGGATATAATCCAGCAGTAGCAGGTAGCTATACCTTCACAGCAACCTTGGGAGCAATTCCATCAGGCTATGCAAATCCAAATGACTACACAGCAACAGTGGAAGTGGTAGTGTCAGCACCGGAAGATGTAGAAATTACAGGATTTGATGCAATATCAAACGTAAGCGCAGGAACAGCAGGAAGTGCAACTTATTCAAGTGTAGCAGAGGTACAAGCAGCACTACATGAAAATGTAACTGCCAACGCAGGTGCAGTGACAGTACCAGTAACTGCATGGGTAGATACAGATGGATATAATCCAGCAGTAGCAGGTAGCTATACCTTCACAGCAATCTTGGGAGCAATTCCATCAGGCTATGCAAATCCAAATGACTATACAGCAACAGTGGAAGTGGTAGTGTCAGCACCGGAAGATGTAGAAATTACAGGCTTTGATGCAATATCAAACGTAAGCGCAGGAACAGCAGGAGGTGCAACTTATTCAAGTGTAGCAGAGGTACAAGCAGCACTACATGAAAATGTAACTGCCAACGCAGGTGCAGTGACAGTACCAGTAACTGCATGGGTAGATGCAGATGGATATAATCCAGCAGTAGCAGGTAGCTATACCTTCACAGCAATCTTGGGAGCAATTCCATCAGGCTATGCAAATCCAAATGACTATACAGCAACAGTGGAAGTGGTAGTGTCAGAACCGGAAGATCTAGAAATTACAGGCTTTGATGCAATATCAAACGTAAGCGCAGGAACAGCAGGAAGTGCGACTTATGCAAGTGTAGCAGAGGTGCAAGCAGCACTACTTGAAAATGTAACTGCCAACGCAGGTGCAGTAACAGTACCAGTAACTGCATGGGTAGATACAGATGGATATAATCCAGCAGTAGCAGGTAGCTATACCTTCACAGCAATCTTGGGATCAATTCCATCAGGTTATGCAAATCCCAATGACTACACTGCAACAGTAGAAGTGGTTATTACGGGGACAGTAGCAAGCAACGATGCAACACTGAAAATATCTTCAACGATTAAGGGGCAGACAGTGACAAGCCTAGGTACGCCAAGTTCAACGTTGGGTTCTGTAACAGGGGGTACTGTGACCATAACAGCAGCAAAGGCTGCAGACACTAGCAATACAGGTAGCTTCATCACGCTGTTTGAAAAGAACAATACTAATGCAACGGTGAAAGTAGTGAAGTATGCATCAGGTGCTTCAACAGCAGGCTTTGCGTCGGATACAGCTTATGCCAATCAGGCAATTAGTAATGGGGATTTCTTTATTATAAAGGTGACAGCAGAGGATACATTAATTGTAAATTATTACAAAGTAAAGGTAACAGTAACCTCTGCATCTAGCGGTAGCAGCGGCGGTAGCGGCAGCTCTGCCACAACAACCCAGCCAAGTCAGGTTACAAGCCAAAATACAGTTGTTGTTGTGAATGGTAAAGAGCAAAATGCAGGAAAAGAAACACAGAAAACTGAAGACGGAAAATCAACAGTAACAGTAGCTATTGATAATAAAGCTATTGATAATAAAATTGATGAAGCCATTAAAACAAATACCACTGGGTTAGGCAATGTTATTCAAGTTCCAGTAGCTGATACAAAATCTGAAGTGGCTAAAGTTGAACTTACTGGCGATATTGTTAAAAAACTGGAGGAGAACACATTTGATGTATCCGTAAAACGTGATAACGTAGAATACATAATTCCTGCGGCTGAATTCACAATAAGCAAAGTAGCAGCAAACCTTGGAATACAGGAAAAAGCTCTTGCTGACATTAAGGTGGAAGTGAAAATCACTAAGCTGGATGAAAAGGTTGTTGAAAAGTACAACGAGGTTGCAAAGACAAATGGTGCAGAACTGGTATTTTCACCAGTGCAATTTGAAATTACAGCAAAGACCACAAACATTGACGGAACAACTAAAGAGCACTCAATCAATAAGTTTAGTAACTATGTAGAAAGAGTTATGGAGATTCCATCTGGTGTTGACCCTAGTAAAATTACAACAGGTATTGTATTTAATGTAGATGGTACCTATAGCCATGTCCCCACAGAAGTATATCAAAAAGGTGGTAAATGGTATGCAAAGCTGAATTCACTTACCAACTCCGATTATTCAGTCATTTGGAATCCAATAACTGTAAGGTCTGTTGAAAATCATTGGTCAAAAGATGCAGTAAACGATATGGCTTCCAGATTAGTTATTTTTAATTCAGAGACTTTTGAGCCAGATAAAGCTATAACAAGAGCAGATTTTGCAGAGTATATTGTTAGAGGATTGGGGTTGTATAGAGAAGGCTCAACCCATAAGAATAATTTTAAAGATGTAACTGCTACAGGGGAAAGAACCTTAGCAATATTAATAGCAAATGAGTATGGAGTTGTTTCAGGATACGCTGATGGTACATTTAGAGGAGATAACCAGATTACAAGAGAAGAAGCCATGGCTATGTACAAAAGAGCCATGAAGATTACGAAACTTGTAGGGAGTGATGAAAATCGTTATCAGAACTACACTGACTACAGTCAGGTAAGTGAATGGGCAGCAACATATGTTAAGGAAGTATTATCATCACATGTCTTTAATGGTACAACAGAAACTAAAATTTCACCAAAGGCAAGTTTAACCTATGCAGAAGCGGCGCAGGCTATAAGGAACTTGCTGGTGGAATCAAATTTAATTAATAAGTAGTTAGGTATAGCTGTTTAAAGAAATTTATAATGAAAAGGCTAAATTGCAGGTCAGTTATAACCTCAACTTAGCCTTTTTTATATGCCATAAAACAGATATTATTTTATTAGGAGGTTTACTATTGTAAACATCGTTATCTAGTATTGAAAATACCCTTGGAATACATGATAGGAAAATTAAAGAAGTAATATTTATTCTAAAAAATCTGAGCATACCAACTTGTATTCTCTAGAACAGTATTTTGAATAGTCATTTGGCTAATAAGCGCTTCAGGGGGTAAGAGATGCTCCCTTTGCTTGCTTTCTAAAAAGGCAATTTGTTTAAGAATTTTTATCCCGTTGGTTGTGATGATACATGTTATTCATAATAAAAATAAAATATAATGAAGACTGTAATTATGGCAACACAATGTCATAAAACGTCTTTCTTAAGGTGGTTCAGCATTTGCTCTTCGGCGTCTCTCATAACCTTTTATATGTGACAATCACGATTCTCGTCATTTCACAAGTAAAAAGTGCTAAATCAAGCTAATTACCGTTAGTTTGTTATTTAAAATTGACGAAAGACTGATATTTATCTTCATTGAGTACATCCTTTATACCTTAACCAATCTTTATAGATGGCAATATAATTTCTGCTTTCAGCCCACTACTTGTATCGCTGGATAAAATCAAATGTCCCTTATGCGCTTTTGCAATTCTTGCAACCATTGGTAGTCCCAACCCATGCCCATTCTGTCGAGGACGTTTTCTTTTAGAAGAAAAGGGCAATTCCAATAGATCAGGAAGTTCATTTTGAGGAATTCCCTTGCCTTTATCATCTACGATGAAACTACAAGTGTTATTGTCTGCATCAAAGGATATTTGTAACAGTATCAGGCAACCTCCAGGATTATGTTTAATGCTGTTTTGTATCAGATTAGTAATGGCTCGTGTTAATAGCTGCTCATCTCCATTAACCTGTGCGTTTTCATCTAAAATTTCTACTTCCAGTATAAAATGTTCATCTAATCCGCTGTTCAGGAATTCAGAAGCGATTTGTCTTGCTAATACTGATAGGCGAATGGGCTTTTTATTAAGAGGCTGCATTTCATATTCCAGCATTGAAACCAGATTTAAGTCGCTAATAAGAGAGCGCAGTTTTTCTGCCTGCTGGCGTATGATACCTGCTTGCCGTCTTTGTTCTGTTGGAAGATCATTATTTTCCTCCAGATTACTTGCATATCCAAGTACCATAGAAAGAGGAGTTCGAATATCATGTGAAATACCTGCAATCCAGTTTGAACGAGCTTCGTCTCTGGTTTGCAAACTATCGTTTTTTTGTTTTAATAAAGCTGAGGTACGGTTTACACTTTGTGCAAGATTGGCTAAGACTCCTTTTGGCTCTACATATATATTTTTATCTTCAGCAAGATCTTGAATACCCTGAGTTAGCGGATGGATAGATCGAATCAATCTGGAGCCGATGAAAAGAGAAAAAAGTAATGCTAGTGCAATATTTCCAACTAGTAAAGAAGTAATTCGCAGCGGCAAAGAAGATACCCAGCTTGTAGGAAGTATATGCTGGTATTTTGTCATACCTTTTTTTGGATATCCGACAACTACCAACCCTTTATCATGTTCCCACACAAAAACAGGATAATCCATCAAGTAGTAACGAGTAAATTTTGCCACGTCGACTAAAGAATATGTTTTATTTAGTTCTTCGGGAAGCATATAATTCCATGCTACGTGTCCTGTATTGTCAATCAGCATTGCCCATCCATTATTCTGTTTCAAAAGTTTCACTGAGGATGAATCTAAAGAATAGGAATTGGGCAATGAATGCAAACTTTCTGCTACGTTTTGAACAACAGCACTTGGAGAGTTTACATCGTTCATCCCTTTGGATACCCAGGTAGCGAACAGAATAAAATTGAAAATTAAGAGAAGGATGGAAAGAATAATGGTTGAACCAATAAAGCGTCTTAAGATTTGTGTTGTTCCCTCCATCTTTACACCCCCCCAACCATCAACTTGTAACCTAACCCTCTAATGGTAAGCAAATATTCTGGATTGGATGGGTTAGCCTCAATCTTTTCACGGATGCGCCTGATATGAACCATTAGTGTATTTTCGTAGCCATAATAATCATCTCCCCAGGCAGCTTGGCAAAGGGCATCACTGGTTACGATACGATTTCTATTTTCATAAAGCTTTAACAGCAATACAAGTTCTTTTGCTGTCAAAGGATTTTCAGTGATGCCATCTCGGACAATACCACCCTCTAGATTAATAGTACGCTCTCCTAATTGGAAGGCAGGCCGTTGCTCCTGCTTTGGCGGTGCATAAACCCTTCTCAGAATTGCCGTTAAACGCAGAATGAGTTCTCGTGGCAAAAATGGTTTTACAATATAGTCATCTGCACCAAGGCCAAGCCCCAATAGACGGTCCTCGTCTTCTCCTCTTGCGGATAAAAAAAGGACGGGCATATTTGATATTTGTCGCAATGAGGACAGAAGGGAGAAACCGTCTCCATCTGGTAGCATAACATCTAAAATGGCAATGTCAGGTTTTACAGACCGACAAGTTTCTAAAGCCTCCATACAATCGGAAGCTTGATAAATACGTATAAAGCCTTCTTTACGTAAGAAATTATCCATCATATTTCTTATTTCACGCTCATCATCTACGATGAGCAGTTTTTTGTTCTTTAAATCATTCATGTAATATCACCCACATTAATTATATATTACTTTTAATATTATTCCACCATTACATTGCTTTTATTTTAAGATTTAAGGTTGGCGTAAGGTCATTGTCAGCTTGAAGAAAGGTTAATTATTTATACTATAACCTAAGTTCAATAACGAACAAAATGGAGGGAATCAAAATGAATCAGATTATTTCTACACATAACCTTTCAAAACGATATGGCAATACATATAGAGTGAAAGATGTAAATTTGGCAGTATGTGAAGGAGATATTTATGGATTTCTTGGTCCTAACGGGGCAGGAAAATCCACCACATTAAAAATGATTTTGGGGCTTACACGACCGACTGATGGCGAAGTGAGGATATTTGGAAAGGATCTTGGAGCAAACCGCCGTCTCATTTTGAGCGAAACCGGATCACTCATAGAATCGCCATCCTATTATGGGCATCTAACAGGATTAGAAAATATGCGTGTTATTCAGAGGCTCAAGGATGTACCCGATAAGAATGTGTGGGAGGCTTTAAAAATTGTCCGATTAGAAAATCAAAAGGATAAAAAAGTGGAACAGTATTCCCTGGGCATGAAGCAACGCCTGGGGATTGCCATGGGGCTCTTGTCTTTTCCAAAGCTTTTGATTTTGGATGAACCAACAAATGGTCTTGATCCTGCTGGTATTGGTGAAATCCGAGAACTGATTAAATCGCTGCCCGAGCGTTATGAAATGACAGTGTTGATTTCCAGTCATTTGCTTTCTGAAATTGAGCAGATGGCAACCACAGTGGGTATTATCAACGATGGGTTATTGATGTATCAAGGTAGTATGGAAGATTTAAAAAACAAAAATCGTCCAACGATTTCGTTAAAGACACAGAACAACAAGTTGGCGTATCAGTTGCTTTTTGATAAAGGTTTTTCTCCCAAGGAACGAGAAGACGCTTTGGTATTTGAATACTTGACGAACAAACAGGTGGCGCTGGCAAATAAAAGCTTAGTTGAAGCGAATATTGATGTGTTGCGTATTGAAGAACACAAGATGAATTTGGAGAGTATTTTTCTTGATATTACAGGAAAGGGGCATAGCTTGTAATGAAAATGGTTGGTCTTGAATGGTATAAATTGCGTCATAAGCATCTGTTTTTGATGGTAACATTATTTTTATTTGTGGAAATTGGATGGGCGTTCATGGCAGCAAGTATGTCGATTTCACGCAATTCGGATAATGCCCGATGGGAGTTGCTTATTGCGATGTTATCCTCAATGAATGGTTTGTTCTTACCCATTCTCTCAGCGATATGTGTATCTCGCATCTGTGACATGGAGCATAAAGGAAACACGTGGAAGCTATTGCTGACTGCTTCTGTAAGGCGTAGTCAGCTCTATGGAGCAAAATATATTTCTGCAGCTATCGTCATATTGTGGGCATTCATGCTACAAGTGATTGCTATTATAGCATTTGGTATTATCAATGGTATTGAACAGCCTGTGCCATTATTTTTAATAATCCTATTCTTTATAGGCACGGTTTTAACCAATATGGTCGTGATAGCATTGCAGCAATGGGTATCCATGGCAGTAAAAAACCAAGCTTTTGCATTATCGCTTGGTATGGTGGGTGGATTCATTGGCTTGGTAGCAGACATGCTGCCGTCAGGAGTACGTAAGATTTTTGTATGGTCTTACTACACGGGTTTAAGTCCCGTCACACAAAGCTATATAAGTGAAAAAATGCAGTTTATGGTACGTGATATAAGTTCGTTACTGCCTGCAGTGGGGATATTGACTGTAGCTGGAATTGGGATTTATCTGGCTGGAAGTATCCACGTATCCAGGCAGGAAGTATAAGGAGGATTGATTATGTTAAGACGTTGTATTTCTGCAGAATGGATGAAGCTACACCATTCCCATATATGGATAATCTTGATGATTCTTCCCATATTAAGCGTTTTGATTGGCAGTGCTAACTTTTATATGAACCAAGGTGTATTAACAAAAGAATGGTACAGTCTATGGTCTCAAGTGGGTTTGTTTTATGGAGAATTCTTCTTTCCCATTCTTATTGCAATTTGCTGTGCATACATGTGGAGACTGGAGCATCATAATAAGAACTGGAATATGATCATGACTGCACCTGTGTCAACCACCAGTATTTTTCTATCTAAAATTAATAGTAGTTGGTGTACTAATGATTTTAGTTCAGATATTCTTTTTTATATTATATTTTTTAGGAGGTAAACTGGTGGGTATAACCTCAGAACTTCCAGGAGAATTGCTTGGATGGCTACTCCGTGGCTGCATATCAGCCCTTACAATCAGCGCCCTGCAATTAACTTTGTCTATGCGTATCCGCAGCTTCGCTGCTCCGATTGGAATTGGTTTATGTGCTGTTTTCATTGGCCTAGGCATGTACGTCATACACTTGGGACTGTTTTTTCCCCACTCACTATTGACTACTGGTATGGGGGTACTCAGTCAAACAAGCCTTTCGCCTGGAGAGGACCTTTTGTTTATCATAATAAATCTGCTGTATCTTATTATTATTAGTGCAGGTGCAATACGCCGGATGGGTAAATCTGATGTAGTTGCTTAAAAATAGAAAGGATGTCATTTTTATAAAGCAAAATTGTCATCCGGTATATAAAAGGAGAGTATGTATTGATTTGATTTTCCCTATCGCTACGCACTGCGTAGCGATAGGGATGGATACATTATCTGCTGGTTGAAAAATTTTTTCTGGTAAAGTGTAGCCTATATCTGTATTGGAACGGCTGAATATCAGAAACAGATTTGCTCTGATTCATTCGGGTGATGTGCTTCGGTACCGGAGAAGTAAACGGTCGGGGAAATAAAGCTGAGGATATAAGGTGTTATCTGACATTATATTATAATAGTATGGTCGAGAAAAACAACAGAGCCTGCCCTTTTTTATAAGGGCAGGCTCTTGGTTTATAACATGAATATTCTCTTAAACAGTGGTCTGAAATATAAACCAGCCATCTTAACCGAAAACTGAAATACACCACTATGCTATTCAATGATATGAGTCATGCTGTATGTTCCAAAACAATTTTTTCTTTGAGATTGGCTTAGTATGTAGTTAATAGCTTCACCGAGTAGCTCTCCAAGGCAAATTCAGGTGATGATGTAAAGAACAGAATCGGCGCGGTTTTGTCAAACGTGGGGATTTCCTTTGCAACATCAATACCTGTAAACCCCGTCATAATAAAATCCAAACAATATATATCATACGGCTATCTTTTTTCCAAGGCCGAAACTAGCTCAAATCCATTTGGAAAGACGGCGTGTTCGCAGTTTAGATGTTCGGTACAGGTCTATCAGCTTTATCATATTGGCTAGTTCGTCAATATTGTCATCACAGACTGCAATTTTATGCATAAGCATTCCTCCGTTTCTTTAGCTCCACTTCACTAAGCTAATTACCATAAAAATAAAATTTCAAAACTATAATTCATGTCGAAAAAAACATGATTCATGCAGAGAATGGTTTTCGGAGGATTTTTTTTGATAGCGTCAAGCTGTGATATAAAATCTATATGCAAAATTTCTTAGGAGGAAAACCATCATGAAAAAGCAATTTGTGAGCATCCTGCTCGCCCTGTGCATGGTACTTACCTTGCTGCAGGCGACGACTGCAAATGCATCCCATCCTAACAACCCAACACCTAAAAAAGACCGCTGGTACTATCTTCGGTGTATGGGCAACTATCTCAATATAGATGTCGATGGCAATGCAGAATTGCGCGACAAAACTGACACCCCAAAAGGAAACGCGAAGTTTCGTCTGCACTACCTCGGAAACGGTGGAATTGGTGATGCCTACGCTTTAGAGACGGAGGACGGAAGGTATTTGGGTGTTGACAAAGCATCCAATGGAGCGCGGGTAAAGGCGTTGGTGCGTAGCCCAGATAATAATCATTTGCTGAGTTGGCAGCTCTGCGGTGAAAATAAACCCAGCAAAGATATTAGCAGTCTGCGCCTAATGGCCAATAAAGATATGTTATTAAATGCCACTGGTCAGAAAAAAGCGGACGGAACTCCTATTATTTTATGGAGCCATATAGATAAATGGGTTTGTCCGGCTGATCCTGTCCCTGACGGGCCCGAACATAGCGAGTTCAGGTTTATCCCCGCGGATACCCCAGCGGGAGCTACGGCTCCTGGTACTCCGCAAACACCCGCTGACGGTTGGTACAGCCTCCGCTTTGACGTTCACGAAGCTTTCAGTATTATTGACGTCATAAGAGCCGACCTGGTGGAGCTTAACAGCTGGAACTGTGCAACGCCTTGGACGCGAGCGTTTTATGTTGAAAACAAGGGAAACAATCAAATAACGTTGAGACTTGCAGACGGAAGGTATTTGGGAGTGGGCACCGAAGCTGTTTCCGATTACGGGTGGAAGGTGGCGGCCGTGAAAAACCCGTTTGCTTGGAATACCTACTCAGAAAGCCTGGGGGTAGCAAACAACCACCGTAAATACAGCTTGCGCCCGGTATCTGACACTGGCTTGGCACTCAGAGCATTCACAGTCAATTACACGTTAGGAGATCCTATCACAGTGTTTAAACATAAGGGGGATTATGGTCGCTCCGACGTCGTTTTTTGGGAATTAAGCGGCGATGAAATCCCGAAGACGAATGGTTGGACTCCTGCTCTGGTCACGCAACCTGCACCCGCAGTCATAGCCACCCCAAGCTAGACGAGTTTTGTTATAAACAGCAAGCCCGTATCTGTTACAGCGGAGTACACCATAAATAGCAGCGGCGCAGTTACCGAAACAAAGTACCAAAAAACAACGTATGTCAGGCAGAACGGCACGAAGTTCAAGATGTACCCTGAAATTTACATTTTTATACGCCCCACTAACTACCTCCAACTGCGCAAGTTTGCATAGAAACTCTCTCCAGTACAGCATCTCAATGCAACGTGTACTGGGATAGTATAGCAGGTCAGCAGTTATTTAACCCAGCATGGCCTAAAAGGGTTAGCATCATAGTGATGGTCAAAAAGGAGCGAATCCTCTTTTTTATATCCAATTAAAATTCATGTTTCATGCAGTGGACGGTTTTAGGGGCAGATTTTTGATAGAGTGACCGCAGAGAAATTTACCCTATACAACCCAATAGAAAATGGAGGAATTATAATGAAAAGATTACTGGTACTTATAATGGCACTTGCCATGACGCTAAGTCTTGCAGCCTGCGGAGGAAGCAATGCTGCTCCCACAGCGGTACCTTCCACACCCGAACAAGTTGAAGTGGAATTTACGGAAGAACAGCAAGCCCTTGCCGAGGATTTTATGAGCATGGCAGAAGAATATGATGCAATTGCTGACAAGGTAAATGCAAGCCCTGATCTTTTAGAGGATGAGGAGCTTGTCACTGCAATGAACGACCTTGCCGATGAAATTATCAAGGCGGACGAATGCTTTGCCAGCCCCGAAACGCTTACACCTGAAGTTATGGGTGCCCTGACGGTAGCCATTGAAGTAGGCCGTACATTCATCGCTGAAGCCAATGCCGCTCTAGAAGAAATCGGTCATTGATATTTCCTATACACCTCAGCCATTGTGCTAAGGACAATCACCACAAGCGCAGACTGGTGGTACTGGATGAGAATATCAGAAATGCCATGAGCCAGATCGGCGTGCAGTTTTCAAGCCGTTTTGACGCTCTGACGGTTCTTTTGGATTTGACCAAGGGCTATCCAAGCACGAAAGTGAAACACTGATTGTAACAATAAAATCAAAAAGAAGCGTCATCACGGCAAAATCTACGCCGCATGATGTGATGCATCAGGAAGGGATTATCTAGGAAGCCCTAGGTAGGATTGCCATGGGTACTCATGGAGGATGGCGTTATTTCCCAGCAGGAGTTTGACGCTAAGAAAAAGCAACTACTTGGTATTTGATGAAAACCTACATGGATCTGCGGAAAGGGGGCATGAGATGACTTATTCTTGCGAGGACTGCGGCTTTTTATTCTGCCGTGTGGGAGCGGCAAAGGAATGCCCTTCCTGTGAGAAAAATAACATCCGTTCTGCCACCGAGGACGAAATCGGGTGGCTACAGAAACTATTGGAACAAGGAAAACCAACTTTACGAATCAAGGAGGGACAGACTCTATGAAAAGAATACTTAGTATGTTTCTTGCGCTTTGTATGGTAATGACCCTGCTGCCGGTATCGGCAATGGCAGAAGAAATACATACGCCTATGGACACAAGCGGAGAAATTATTAGCTTTGTGCCGCTTGCAGAAACAGAAAAAAAGGTATCACCGAGCACATCCACAGAGGATTTGGAATTGCCCGAAAAACTGACTGCTACGGTGCGGATAGCCATGCCTATCAAGGAAGGTTCCGTGCAGGATTCCGAGAACCCAGAAACGACGACTACTACAACAGTGGCCCAACAAGAATGGGTTGAGACCACCGTGGACATTCCGGTGAAATGGGAATCCGCACCGGAATTTGACATGAACATCGAAGGTGAGTATGTCTTTACACCGGTAATTAAGGGCTATACAGTCAGCGCCCCGCTGCCGCGGATTACCGTGACGGTGGGTGAACCCGCTTCTGCCGCATTGGGAATACAGCCGTTGGCAATGAATGCCGGCGACGTCGCCGCAATTGGCGAGAAAGGCTATGCCACGCTGCAGGCGGCGCTTGATGCTGTTGCCGACGGGGATACCATTCAGCTTCTGGAGAACATAGACCTTACAGATACTGTCATCATCGCCAGCGGCAGTACAAAAAGCTTCATCCTTGACTTAAACGGCAAGACACTAAATGGCGGCAATGCCATCGCGATTCAGCACAACGGTGGTACGCTGACCGTCGATGATACCGAAGGCGGAGGCAAGGTAACCAGTATGGTTGCAGACGGAACGATACATTTAAACGGCGGAAGCCTTGTTATTATAAGCGGAACGGTAGAAAATACGAATACTTCCAAGTCCTGTGCCGCGGTTTCTAATAACAACAGCGGCAGCGTGTTGGTGAATGGCGGCACGGTTACGGCACCTGGAAGTTATGGCTTTGGAATTGCAAACCATTCAACTAGCTCCGTGAGCGTTTCAGATGGCACAGTAAGCTCCGGTTTCCGTGCAATTATAAACAATTCTAATGGCAAGGTGAGTATTTCGGGCGGTGAAGTGAAACTTACTGGCTCGTCAGCAGGTCAAGCGATTGCAAACATGTGGGATGGCGAAGTGTCTGTCTCCAGCGGTGTAGTAGATGGTGGAAAAGGTACTGGGATTTATAACGATTCAACCGGTAAAATCGTCATTCCAAGCGGTTCTCCCATTATTAAAGGCGAAACCTGTGCAATGGACATAGCTCCGGATTTGAGCGATTATACAAATGTAGAAATTACGGCCAGCACCGAATACAGCGGCTTGCCCACAACTGCTTATGATGTGGGGGCCATTGCCACATACAAATACCTGACTCTTGCAGAAGGCGGGACCGTCACCAATGTGGCGCAAATCGGCAGCACAAGCTATCTCACTCTGCAAGCCGCAATTGATGCGGCTGTGGATGGACAGACGGTTACGTTACTTGCCAATATTACGGCAGATTCCGGCATTAGTGCGGTGGTATTAGCAACAGACAAAGAGATAACACTTAATCTGAACGGTTATACGATTTCCGGGTCAAGTGAGAGTGTGTCTACAATTCTTATCAATACCTCTGGCGCCACACTGACAATCGAAGATAGTGCGGGCGGCGGTACCGTTAGTGCAAGTGGAGGTCAGGTCGATAGTGGTAATCCAGCGGGCACAGCCGTTGAGTGTGCCTACGGAAACTTAATAATAAACGGCGGCAGAATCTACTCGAGGTACGGTAATGCAGTTTTTGTTCAAAGCGGTGGGACGGCAACGATAAACGGCGGAACAATTAACTCTGATGGTTCAAGCTTTACCACAATTTATATAACAGGCGGATCCTATTTTAATATCTGCGGCGGAACAATTGACTCTAAATATACTGCTTTAAATAGCATTATTAACATTATAAACGTGAATGTCTCCAGCGGTTCTGCAATCGTAAAAGGCAATAGCAGAGCATTATTTTCTTCCACCATAAATATCGACACCGGTACGCAGGCCACAGCAAGCACCGAATACGACGGAAGTTCGCCGGTGGCTTACGATCCGGAGAAAAAATACGATTACAAATACTTAAAATTTGAGCCTGCACCGACCGTTTCGGAGCAATTTAATCTCGCTCCCGGAGGCACCTACTATTTCGACCTTTCCAGCGAAAAAAGTAACATCGGCACGGTAAATACCGCCCTACCTGACATAAGCCTGCACTATGTGCCCTTTACCTACGCAGGCACAGTGAATGCCTATAGCCTGGCAAGTCAAATGACAACAACTGAAGTCTATGCAAACGCAAACAAATTCGACCGCAGCCTGTTTGTTGGGGATTATGTCATTGGCAGAAGTATCAGCTGGAACAGTTTAAATACAAATGGTCTTATCTTCGGCAAAGACTTTGATACAAATTATAAACTGCGCTCTTTGAGCGCAGGGAGCAGCAAAGTTGGTTATAAAGACGATAGCAGTGATCATATTGGACAGCCCAATTTCAATGAATGGGATCAGATTTTAAAAAAATCAAATTCAGACGGCTATGCAACGGAATGGATAAAAAACTGGAACGGCCTATACTCCTGGGGACAGGATAGTTCTTCAAATGCTTCCAGAAGCGTTAGGCGAGGGTACAACTCGGTGCATTACTGGGGTAGTAACGATATCAGTTATACTACGGACATGGGCTTCCGCCCTGCCCTTGAAGTGCTGAACCCTGTAACGTTGGGCTCTGAGGGCTTAAAGGTAGTAACGCTGAACTTAAACGGCGGCAAGCTAAAGGAAAACACTGCGCCTATCCAGATTATCTGCACGGGGGATGAATTTACTGCTCCCAGCGGTGAGGGGCTGACTGCGCCAGTCGGTAAGACGTTTGACGGCTGGAAGGATACAAGCGGTACAACTTACCATGCGGGAGCCACGGTTTCTGATTCTGTGACAGGCTTGACGGCACAGTGGTCGGCACCTCCTGTCGTCACTTCGGTAGCGGTGCCAACGAACGGAACCTATTCTGCCGGAAACAATTTGGAGTTCACAGTAAACTTTAGTGAGAATGTCAATGTTACCGGCACACCGGCTCTCTCACTGACTGTCGGCTCGCAAACAAGGCTGGCCGATTATGCCAGCGGCAGCGGCACATCAGCACTGCTCTTTTGTTATACGGTGAAGGGAGACGACAGCGATAGCGATGGTATCTCCGTGGGCTCTCTGAATCTCAACGGCGGCACCATCAAGGATACCGCAGGAAAAAATGCGACTTTGACGTTGAACAGCGTAGGCATTACCAGTGGCGTAATTGTGAATGCTACAGGTGCAGCCATCACCACCGTCGCAACTGCCGACTTTGTGTCCAGTGACCAAATAATCGTCTTTCCGGCTGTAGCAAGCCATAATCCGGGCAATCAGACCATTGAATATGCAATCAGTCTCAGCAATTTGACTGCGCCGACTACCGGCTGGCAAACGGGGTTGTCCTTTGCCTCCATTATGCATAGTACGACTTATTATATCTGGGCGCGGACTGCGGCAAAACCAGGCTACAATGCGGGAACCGCTGTGGCAAGCGCGGCGATTACCACTGCTCCACCTGTCAACGCAAGCATCTCCCCGATTTCGGCTACCTTTGACCTGAACCCAAACGGGGCAAACTACAAGGACATTGACATAACACTTACGCAGGGTAGCTATAATTGTATGTCAATCAAAAACGGCGGAGTACCTCTTTTAATCATGTCTCACTATTCTGTCAACGGTAACATCTACACGCTTAAAAAAAGCTATCTTTCATCCTTAGGTGAGGGCGCCACGATCATCACCTTCCAGATGAGCGGTGGTACAAGCCCCGCCCTTGAGCTGACGATTGTTGACACACGGACAGAGTTGACCTCTGTATCAATCAGCAACACTGCACCCACATTCGGAGATACACTTTCTGCAACAATCCTGCCAAGCTGTGCAACCGTCTCATGCAGTTGGAAAGTGAACGGCTCGCAAGTCGGCACCGATGCGACATATGAGGTCAAAGCTGCCGACATTGGCAAAACAATCACACTAACCGTAACGGGAACAGGGGCATATAAAGGAACAATCACAAGCATAGCTACTTTTGCGGTTGCCGCAAAGGATTACAGCATTACGGTAGGTTCTGCCAAGAGCGTGGCACAGGGCTCGGGATTGTCATCCCTTCCCACAGCAAACTCAGCAACGGCAAATGGTACGCTGACTTGGTACTCAAACAGCGAATGCACAATTGCGGCCCTTGACACCGACATCAGCTCGTTAAGCGTCGGCGGCTCCGTCACGCTGTATTGGAGCTTTACCGCAACCACAGCAGGCTATGTTACAACACCCAAGACAGGTTCGTGCGTGGTTACAATCGTCAGCGGCACGGCGCAAACACTCTCCTTTGAGGAAAGCGCAGTCACAAAGACCGTGGGTGATCCTGTATTCACAAACGCGCTCACCCACAGTGTTGGTACTGGTGCAGTAACCTATTCAAGCAGCAATGGGGGTGTTGCCACCGTGCATCCCACAAACGGCGCAGTGGCGATTGTCGGTGCGGGAACCACAACCATTACTGCAAATGCGGCCATGGTTCCGGGTGAGTATGCCCCAGGGATCGCGTCGTTCACCCTGACTGTAAATAATACACCCATAAAAATTGTGTCTGTCAGCTCACAAATCGGTACAGCCACTGCGGGAACAGCGGGAAGTTTAACCTATACTGTGACGACGGAGAATATTGCCAACGGAATATATGCTGTGAGTGTGGCAAACCTGCCGACAGGCGTAACCGTCGGCAACAGCGGCAATGTGACGGTTTCAGGCAACAGCGGAACGCTGACACTGACCGTTGCGGACACGGCGGTAGCGGGAACGACCGGCACACTTGTGCTGACGCTTGACGGTACAACCTCTACGGCGTTCAGTGTCGTAATTGAGGAACCTGCGGCCGCAAATTACCTCACAGTCACCTTTAACCCGAATGGAGGCACGGTCAGTGAAGCTTCTCGCTCGGTTGCACCCGGTACGGCGGTAGGAGCACTCCCGACACCGACACATTCTGGCAGTTACAGCTTTAACGGCTGGTATACGGCAGCAAGCGGAGGAACTCAAATCTCCGCAAGCACAACCGTCAGTGCAAATGTGACCTACTATGCCCATTGGACTTTCATCGGTGGCGGTGGCTCTGGGAGTGGAGGCGGAAGCTCCTCCAATGATAACAGCAGCACCGTCATCATTATCCCACCCACTGCCGATAAACCCACTGCCCCCACACAGGGTGAAATCAAAGTTCCTGCCATGGCAGACGGCAAGGGCAATGTTACAGTAAACATCACTGATAAAATCGTGACCCATGCCTTTGACAAAGCTTACGCCGACGCAAAGAAAAGCGGTAACGAGCAAAACGGCATTGCCGTGGTTCTTAGAGCAGGCCTAAACAGCAATACGGCATCTCATGTTACCATCAATCTGCCTAAAACTGCGCAGGATACCATTATTCAGAGAAATATCGTCAACACCATCGTAGTGGTAGATAACCCCAATATCAAAATTGGTATGGACCTAGCGACAGTGAAAGAAATCAACAAGCAGGCAAGCACTGATGTCAACATTACTGCAACCCGCCCAGACAATAGCAAGCTGACGGACGATGCCAAAAGGGTTATTGGTAGTCGCCCGGTATTTGATCTTAACGTAAACTACGGTAGCGGAAAACAGGTAGAAAATTTTGGTGAAGGTAACGTTTTGGTGACCATCCCTTACACCCTTGGTGAAAATGAAAAGGCAGAGAATGTTTGCGCTGTTTATGTGAATGTGAATGGCAGTGTAGAATGGCTCACAGACTCTATTTTTGACAGCAGGGAAAAGGTATTGCGCTTCAGCACCAATCATTTTTCCACCTACGGCGTGGGCTATAAACAGCCTAGCACTGCATTCATGGATATTGAAGACAACTGGGCAAAAGAAAATATTGCATTTGTGGTAGAACGTGGATTGTTTAGTGGGACTTCAGACCATACCTTCAGCCCGAACATGACGATAACAAGAGGAATGTTCGTCACCGTACTGGGGAGGTTGGCAAATGCCGATGTGAGCAACCATAAGCATAGCAGCTTCACTGATGTAAAAAGTAATGCTTACTACATAGGTTACATTGAATGGGCAAGGGAAAACAGTATCGTAAAGGGCTCTGGAAATGGGAAATTTGCCCCAGATCAGTCCATTAGCCGTGAGCAGATGGCTGTGATTATGAATAACTATGCTAAGACCATGAACATTAAGCTGCCACAGGTTCAAGCAGAAAACATCTTTGCTGATAGCACCAAAATAAGCGCTTATGCTAATGATGCTGTGAAACAGGGGCAGATATTGGGCATTCTCAGCGGTAAAAATGGCAATCTCTTCGATCCTCAGGGAACTGCCACTCGTGCCGAGGTTTCAGCCGTTCTTTCTCGTTTTGTGAAGCTGATGGATTCAAGTGACACCATGTAGGGGCTAAGCGCGACGTACAATGAAAGACTAATGTTATAAAAGAGCCTACTCTTGATTCTGAAGGTGGATTCTTGTCATATTTTTGCGTATATTCTTGAATAAATCCTAAAAAAGTGTAACAGCCGATTCTTTCTGCCGAACACAAAAAGGTTTGAATCGTTTTGGCAGATAAACCATAAAATTGAATAGAATTCATGTTTCAAACAGAAGACGGCGTTTTGTAGGTACAACTGCTGTAATGAAAATATGTGAGAAATACAATGTGAGAAGGGAGTTAATTACAATGAAAACTATGAAACAAAAAAAACTGCTTGCAATACTTTTTGTCCTAGGCTTCTTTCTTGCTGCTTGCTCGAAAACCTCCATAGATAACGGGCGCCAGATTACGCCGGGAGACGAAGCTTGTATTGGCAATATAGGATACGTTACCCTACAAGACGCGATAAAAGCGGTAACGGATGATAATACGATTACATTGCTGGAAGACATCACCCTAGAGGAAGCTATTTATATTGGAAGTGACATAAGTTTTATCCTTGACCTAAACGGTAAGACACTGGACGGCGGCAGTAATATGGCCATCCAACATGATGGCACAGGGATATTGAACATCACCGACAGTTCTGGCGGTGGAGTTAGTATCGGAAAGGTTAGGTCAGCAGGTGGCGAGAATGTGGCCACAGTTGGTATAGGCAACGGCGGTAATCTGGTCTTATCTGATTGCGCCATGATTACCGCTGATGGTGGAATTGGGATTTTTAATCTAGGCTCTGGCAGTGTATTTATTGCAGGCGGCGACGTGAACGCAACAACTGGCGGCACGGCTATTAAAAACGGCGAAGGCGAAGTAATCGTAGCAGGCGGTGCAGTGGGTACGACGGATAGCGGTTACGCCATTTGGAATGAAGGCAATGGCAGTATAAATGTTGCTGGTGGATCAGTTTACGCAGAGGGGAGGTACAGTGCAGCGATTTACAACTTCGGAATCGGCAGCGTGAATATTTCTGCTGGTACCGTATCCTGCAATGGAGCGGACAGTCATGGAATTTTGAACAATGACACCGGTACCGTAACTATCAACGGCGGCACAATTCGCAATAACTACGATATGGGTACGGCAATATGTAACGAATATGGTGGAACTGTCTCCATTCTTAATGAGACTCTGCCTATCCAGGAAAATTGCGAGCCACTCGTTATCATAGGTGGTGGCATGGCGATTGACGCAGCACCAGATTTGGGCGACGGTGTACAGGTAGTGGCTGGCTTTGACATAAACGGAACGCCGACGGTGGATTTCAATCCGAAGAACATCACAAAATACAAATATCTTAAGTTTGAACAAGGCTCTTCCTCTATACAAACTTCCGACGTAACAAAGAAAAACGCAGATGCCTAGAATATAGAAGTTGTAATAATTGTAGTTACAATTAACGCTAAAGTATGGAACGTAGCGGATTAGCTTTGTGTAGATTGATGAGATAATTGTTTTTAATCGAATAATTAATAAAATAGCCTAATTATCAATGCTGGGAAACAGGCCAGAAGATAATTAGGCTATTGTTAAAGATATGCCTTTTATTCTATTTTAAATTTCTAGGGGATCATCATGGGGGACATAAGAATTTGTTGCATAAATTTTGTAAATACAATATAATAGATTTGTAGAATTTTGTAGAAAATTGTAGTAAATGTAGTAAAAAATAGAAAAATTTAATGCAGCAAACAATTCTGTGTATCACTTTTTAAAACAACTTTTATTTAACTCAAATCTTGTTAATTTGGTCAGTAATAATGATTCTTTTTTTAACTAAGTTGTTAAACACAAAATTATCTAGGAACTTCCATTTCCTTGGTGTTGTTTCTTATTTCTTCCTAATGAAAAGAAAAATATGAAAAAGATAATATAAATATATTTTTTGGATTTATATTTGAAAGGCGGTGGTTGGCAATATTATGTAAACTTAGGAAGAAAAAAGTTAATATAGATAAAGTGATAATTTGATTTGTGTAACTTATGTTATGAATTGAATCATTCAACAAAAAAACAAAAATAGATTTTAGGAGATATTGTACACTGACTTTATAGAAAGGGATGATCATGATGATCAAAAAAATGAACTTCAGTTTGAAGGTTAAGCTTAGTATAATTATTTTGCTGTTTTCATTATGTCCATTAATTCTAGTTTCTACAATATTTATAAATTTTACGAGTAAAAGTATAATGTCGGAACAAGAGAGAGCGTCCAATAAGCAGCTTGAAATGTTTAATAGTAATATTGATTCAATCATTGAAGAATTAATGAATAATACAAGTGGGTTTGCAAACGAAGCAATAATAAAACAGGCAGATGGATCTCTAACAAGTTATTTAAATAATAATGGTATTACGCAAATGACACCTAGTAAAAATGGAGGAGTCGAACAGGAAATCTACCAGCGATTTAAAGAATTTGGAGAAACACATTCTAATTATCAATATGTGTATATGGGGGTGGAATCGGGAGGATATGTTCAATATCCGGAAGGGAAAATGGAAGGGCCATATGATCCACGACAAAGACCATGGTACCCTATTGCCCGTAATAATCCAGATAAAGCAGTCTTAGGAGATCCTTACTACTTTGCAACGGATGACATTGTTATTTTAGGTGCTTCTCAAGTTTTGAAAGATGCCAATGGAAATGTAATCGGTGTTGTTGCATTAGATATGAGTTTAGATAAGATTACAGAAATGGTTGACAAGGCAGGGAAAGATACAAAAGGACATTTTATCGTTGTTGATGATAGCGGAACGATTATTGCAGATCCAAGTAACAGTGAAAATAATTTTAAGAATGTGGTAGAGGCATATGGAAATGAATTAAGTAATCTTATTTTATCAGGTGCTGATTTCAATGAAGTGGAAGTGGATAATAAAGCTTATTTAGTTAAGTCTATAGAAAGTGACAAGACAAATTGGCGATATGTTGCGCTTTTGGATAAGGATGACATACTTAGCCCCATTACAAATTTAATTAGGTTGGAAATGATTATTATTTCTATTGTGTCATTATTAGCTATTTTGTTTGGGATAATTACAAGTCTAAAAATCTCAAAACCAATAAAGGAAGTATCCAAAGCTGCCAATAAAATAGCTGGAGGAGATTTTTATGTGCAATTAGAAACTAAAGCAAATGGCGAAGTAGGTGAACTTATTGATTCATTTAAAAGGATAGGAATAACTTTAATTGAGTATAAAGAGTATATTCAAGAGATAGCACATATTTTGAATCTTATTGCACAGGGGAATTTATGTTTTGAATTGAAACAAGAATATATAGGAGAGTTTTCAAAGATAAAGGATTCTCTTCTAAACATTTCAGAGAATCTTTCCCTGACAATTGAAAATGTTAAAACATCATCAGAACAAATTGCAATGGCTGCCAATCAGGTATCATCGGGAGCGCAATCCCTTGCCCAAGGAACAACGGAGCAAGCAAGCAGCATTGAGGAGTTTTCGGCAACGATTGCAGATATTTCACTGCAAATTAAAAATACTGCAAACAATGCTAATTTGGCTAACAGAGAAGTTGTGTCTACTTCTGAAGAGGTTATAAATAGTAATAGTCAAATGCAAGAAATGAAATTGGCTATGAATAATATCAATGCAAAATCAGCTGAAATCAGTAAAATCATTAAAACGATTGAGGATATTGCATTCCAAACGAATATTTTGGCACTAAATGCTGCTGTTGAAGCTGCGAGAGCTGGTTCTGCTGGAAAAGGATTTGCTGTCGTTGCGGATGAAGTTCGAAATTTGGCTCAGAAATCAGCAGATGCGGCAAAGAATACCACTATGCTCATTGAAGAAACGGTACTAGCGGTTGAGCGGGGATCTAAAATTGTTGATATTACCGCACAATCAATGATAAATGTTGTGTCAGGATCAGATCAAGTGCGAGAGTTTGTTAATGAAATTGCTCGTACTTCTAAAGAACAATCAGATGCAGTATCTCAGATATTAATAGGGGTTGAACAGATATCTTCTGTTATTCAAAGCAATAGTGCAACTGCAGAAGAAAGTGCGGCAGCAAGTGAGCAACTTAGTGGACAAGCTGATTTGTTAAAGCAACACGTGGACCAATTTCAAGTTCAAAAGGATGTTAACATTCATTTTCATAAGTTTATAAAAACACAGGATAATACTATAGAATCAAGCCAGTACAGAATGGATGATGGAAATAAATATTAGAATGCAAGTGTAATTATGCCGCTTAGATTGATTTTCTCAACGAACAGACTGACTGTCCTCTCAAAAGAACAGTCTTTCATGTAAAATCGGTAAAAAATCGTAAAGGCGGTATTGGCTATGGGTTAATATATGTACTTTACTAAAGAACAAAAGCAAAGAGCCAATGAGGTTGAGCTTGAGTATTGTCTTCATCAAAAGGGTGAGATTTTGCTTCCATACGGTATAGAAAACGGTTAAAAAGTGATCACAGTATTACTGACAGAGGAAAAAAACAGGAGTAATAATTGAGACTATACAGATATTCGTATATAATATATCTTGTGTTTTTATATTTACATGTAGGGGAAAGTGGTGAGCAGTTTGCAGGGTATCTCGGCGCGAGAAGCGTCATATAAATGTGGAGTATCGGAACGGTTTATGCATCATTACTGCCAAGCCAAACACATCCTTGGAGTTTCCTGTTTTGAGCGTTCTTAGCTCATTGCCGCTGATGCAAAAAAGCCTACTGACCACAAAATATTATAAGGAAGTGACATCTATGCTGCGTATTGCCATCTGTGACGACCATCCGGAAGAGTTGGAAGTCAACAGCGAATACATAAGAGAATACCTTGACACTCATACGTTGGAAGCAGAGATAAAAGAGTTCTCCCATCCTGATAAAATACTGACTACCATTGAAACCGAGAGCTTTCATCTTTACATACTGGATATTGTTATGCCCATGGTGAGCGGTATCGAACTCGGCAAAGAAATTCGCCGCATTGACCGTGAAGCGCAAATTATTTATGCTACCACCGAGCCGCAGTTTGCTTTGCAGGCATATGCTGCAAGTCCCATCAATTATCTTGTGAAGCCAATTAATAAAGCTCAGTTGTTTGATACCTTAACTCTTGCCATCTCTAAGGCAGACCTTGCCGAGGAACAGACTTATGCGGTGAAAACTGCGGACAGCCTGCGAGTAATAAAGCTGTCCGAAATCGTCTGTTGTGAGTACAGAAATCATACTGTCCTATTTTTCCTGTCAAACGGAGAGGAGGTGCAAAGCCGCACGATTCGAGAGAGTTTTGCGAAATACACCTCGCTTATTTTGAAAGACAGGCATTTTTTGCAATGTCATACTGCATTTGTAGTCAATCTGCGTCGGGTAGAGCGCTTTGCCAAGGATAGTTTTACATTGTGTGGAGGCAAGATTATCCCCATTGCCGTAAAGCAATATGCGGCGGTACGAGATACCTATATGGACTACCTAATGGCAAGGGGGAGTAGCAATGATTGAAATTTTTCCGGATCTGTTACGAGGAATCATTTCTACTACCGCCAATGTTCTGCTGATGGCATCCCTTTTGCAGCCGAAATATTCTAAAAAAGTAACGCTGCTCACTATGCTCGGCGTTCTTGCGGCTGATTTGGGTACTGCTATTTACTGTTATCTCAGCGGAAACCTAACATTGCTTTCAAAGCTTGATATTATCTTGTTTGCGGTGCTTTGCATCGCCGTGCGCCCAATGTTCAAGGATAACTTCATGCAGTGGTTGTTTTCGTATATCACCCTTCAAAATATCAGTGACACCGTGATTATTTTAAGCTTCCTTGGCTCAAGGCATTTACCTTATCCTGCATATGCAAATTCATTGCTGCGCATTGTCCTGTTTGGCACTTTCCTGCTGGTTTTATTGCGTTATGTGCGTCCACTGTATCGGCAGGCGGTAGAACATTGGACGACGTATTTTACCGTGGCATTGGGACTTTACATTACCTTTAACTACTATGTGCTAACTGCGGATGATGTTGTAGTAATGCTGGCAGAACAGGCCATACCGCTGATTCTTGTTATTTTTATTGGACTTGCCGCCTACGGCTCTATTTTGCTCTCTCTTAAAAACCTTCAGCGGGAGTTTCGAGTGAAGGAAGAAAACCAGAAAATACAGGCGGAGCAGGAATATCTGCAATTAGCCGCAGGAAATATGTCTCAGCGTCTTGAGCTCATGGTAGAGGTATCGGCGCAAAACAGCCGCGCCGCCCATGATCGACGTCATTTCAACAATATTCTTCTGGAGCTTTTAGAGCAGGGGAAAACCGGCGAGGCTAGCGCTTTGCTGCAAAGTCAAAATCAGACGACACATGAAATCAGTAAGGTCTATTGCGAGAACCCCGCCGTGAACGCCGCTGTCTGCCATTATGCGGGTCTTGCGGAGCAGGAGAGTATTCCCACAGACATTGAATTGGACATTTCAACAAAGCTGGCTTTGGATTCCTTAGAGCTGGCCATGGTGGTTTCAAACTTGATGGAAAACGCAATTTCAGCCTGTAGAAGACTGCCGAGAAATCAGGCTTCCTATCTGCGCTTTACCTGCCGAAGCGTGGGACGGCTGCTGCTGGAAATTGAAAATCCATGCACAGAGGATACTGTACTGGATGAGAAGGGCTATCCTATTGCGCGCGAAGAAGGACATGGAATTGGCACCAAAGGAGTGATTGCCTTTGTGAAAAAATATGATGGCGAATTGCTTTATAAAATCGAAAAAAGTGTTTTTCGTGTGCGTATTTTGGTGTAAAAGAGCACTGTCTCCCGTTTGTCAGAGTGAATTTTAACTGAATATCTTTTTTTACTTATAAAAATGAGCCTTTTAAGTGTAAAGGCTCATTTTGTTTTTCAGGTATTCTCAATGAAATTTAACTGATGTGAAAAATTACCACGTCAGACCATACTCTTATAATGAGGGCTACCATATGCCGTACACCGTCCTTTCTTGTATTGTGGTACTACAATTTTGGTTGACTAGGACAGGTTGCTGACTATTTGTGTTGAATATTGTTTTTGGGTGAAAAATATTGCAATTGTCTGTAAAACTCAAAAAAGTGTTATTTCTTTCTAAATCTTGCCGATTAATATAATATAAAGATGCTATTCTACATAAAAAACAGGTGTAACGGACGTAAAAAAGAACGCTACCGAAGCCTGCCGAAAGGAGAATACAGTGAACAGCAAGTATATTGTACGACAGCCAATTAAAGACAGGGACAGCAATGTCATCGGCTATGAACTTCTCTACTACGGAGAAAATCAGGCATTTGGCGCTGACTACCCATCTTCTTCGGGAGGGGGCGACGCCTCCACTCCTTCTGCATCCAATGCTCCGGCTTTTAGAAATGACTTTGCCGCGGCAAATGCCATTTATAATTTTTTAACGCAGAATACCGATAAATCTCTGACGGGGACTTTGAATTTCATGACTTTCACACCTACTCTGCTAATGAAGAACGCACCCCGGATATTCAAAAAGTCTGAATTGGTTATTCAGATTGAAGATAATGCAATCATCTATCCGCTGGCCATGAATTTCGTCCAGAAGTTTGCAAAAGAGGGGTACAAAATCGCGGTAAACGAATTCAGATTTGCTCCTCGTTATTTAGCTCTGATGGACAAGATTCATTATATCAAGCTGAATTTTTCCACGACTCCGGTGTCGACATTGTCCAACATCATTGAGCTTGCCCATAGCATGGACAAGAAATGTATCGCAACAAATATTACCAGCGAGGAGCTTTACAATTGCGCAATAAATCTGCGCGTAGATGCGTTGGAGGGGACTTTTGTGGCAGAAAAGCTCTCATCCAAAGCACACACCAGCGGATATCTGCAAAGCAACTTTTTCCGACTGATAGTGGCCATCACGCAGGATGAACCGGATATTGACGAGATTGAGCAACTGGTCTCCCAAGACGCTTCCATGGTCTTCGGCCTGCTGCGAATGGCAAACTCCGTCTATTTTTCTTCCAAGCACCGATCTACCACCATCCGCCAGGCCATTATGACTCTGGGGCTTGGTCAGTTACGTCAATGGATCTATTTTCTCAGTGCCAGCAATGTGGAAAATGAAATCGATCCTTCGTGTGAGGAGTTCCTCAAGTTGTCTTTCTTGCGGGCGAATTTCTGCAGTGATCTAAGTGATTACACGCAGAATACGCTCTCCATCACTAAGGGTGACGCCTATCTGATCGGTATGTTTTCTACTCTGGGCTGTCTGGTAGACGCACCCATGGAAGAAATTTTGTCTGAAGTCCCAGTTGCAGATGAAGTCAGAGATGCCTTGCTCTACCAAAAGGGGTCCGCCGGCAAACTGTTTTCTTTGCTTCTCAGCTATGAACGGGCCGACTGGAATCGCATCACTACTTTGGCAGACGAACTTCATATCCCTACTAACCTGCTCACTAGTTTGTATTTTGATTCTGTGGATCGCGCGAATATGATCTGGGCACGGATTACCGCTCCCGCAAATCCCCCTGACGAGAACGTATAATTGTTCCGGTCAAAGCAAAATAGGGCACATATAAAACAGCATCGGATGCGGAATACCAACGCCTCCCGGCACGGCCGTCCTGTCCAAATCTATAAGAAAAGATTTCCTGCCAGTTAGACTGCCGGCCAAACGTGTTGCCTTTCTTCTATATCAAAATCCTGATAGGGTGTTCCTGCATATGAAAGGGACACTTTATCGGGATTTTTATTACTGCTCCTGAAGGCTAAACAGGGCTCTATCTGAGTCAATCAAAGCTTTTGATATTGACAAAAGCTACAGGTTTTACTTGTGCGTTTCGCTGCATGATCCAGCTTCTGAAGAAGCACTATTAAACCATGCAGCTACATTGGGTTGGAATTACGCATTCATTCTATAGGTTTTAGGTTGTATGCCTTTTGGTGTGCCATCAGTCCCTACGCTTGTTCTCATTAGCGGCATAGTGATTGCTGCCGGGAGGGGACATATAAGTGCTTGAAAAAGCCTTGAAATATGGGGTTTCCGGGAGCTGGGAATATTTTCCTGACTCTCGGATTTTTTGTATTCAGGAGAGGATGAGGTTGGCATATGAATGCAGCTGATGTTACATAGACTAACGATGAATGAAAACAATGGTTATTAAACCAGTACACATAATCTACTAATTTAAACTGTAATTCTTAAAGAGATTCAAATACGCTGAATTTTAAATGTTGTTTCCATTAACAAGGAGAGAAAGGTTGAACGCGAAAATAATAATTTTAAATTTTAGATTGTTCTCTTAAAGAGATATCATAATACGAAATATTATTTCGTATTATGATATGAGGGTGAAAATATAATGAAGTTATGAAAATCCACAGAGGTTAGGTTTTACTCTTAGATGGCATTGAAAAAACGAAGGCGACGTCTTGGTTTTTTGATTGAGAAGATGAATGACTTCATCAAACATTTTATTGATTGTCACCGGGAAAATATCATAAGTGGTGGGGTTATTGTTTAACCGAATTGCTTATAAAAGAAAGGTGCTATGGGAGGATAGAATAAAATGAATGCTGTTACTAAACGGGAAAATAGTGTCAAGTCCATATTAAAGGCGTTTCAGATTATTGAGGAATTAGATAGATTTGGAGAACTTTCCATTGGGCAGTTAAGCCATGCGCTTTCCATGGATAAAACCACTGTACATCGTTTGATTAGTACCATAAAAGAGGCCGGATATATTGTGCAGAATCCGTATACCAGAAAATATTCAAACAGTATTAAGCTTTTTACCATTGGAAGTAGCATAATCGAAAGAACAGGTTTGAAAGAAATCGCCAGGCCATACATAGAAGCTGTTGCAAAAGAAACGAAGGAGACAATTAATTTAAGTATGCATAGTGGCAATAATATCGTTTATGTTGACAAGATTGAGAGTAATTCTGCCATAAAGGTGGGTATTAAAACCGGAACAGCCATTCCTATGTATTGTACTGGAATGGGGAAGGCGATTCTTGCTTTTCTTCCTGAAGATATTCAGAATGAAATTATGAATAACACAAGTTTTCAAAAGCGTACAGAAAAGACGGTTGCCAGTAGGGAAGCCCTCATTGACCAGTTGGAGCTTGTCAGAAAAAATGGTTATGCCAAAGATGAAGAAGAATATGTCTATGGACTAATTTCTTTTGCTGCACCGATTTTTGATTACAGGAATAACCCTGTTGCTGCCCTCAGCATTTCCATGCCGAAGCTTAGATATAACGAAGCGGAAAACAGGGAGTATTATGTAAGTCTTGTAAAGGATACGGCGGAGCTACTGTCAAAAGAGTTAGGGAAACGCTAGATCATTACGTGCACACATCTAATGAGTAAATTTTCCTCTTGGCTGCGTCAAAAAAATTCGTAGTAGCTGCTATTCTTGCGTTTTTTCCTTGCCAATAGAAAAGTTTCCTCGACTATCTGCGCACCCTCTATTACATCAGCGTTTCTTTAGGAGAAAGAACAGCAATTTATTAGGTGCTAAAACTATTAAAGGAGGGATAAGACCATGGCAAAAGTAAAAATGACGGTGGGAGATTTTAAGAAATTTAAAAAGGAGGGAAAGAGATTTAGCTTTGTAACCGCTTATGACTATACAACAGCAACAATTGTTGATGAAAGCGATTGCAATATTATCCTAGTAGGAGATTCTTTAGGTATGATTATGTTGGGTTACAAAGGGACAGAATCTGTAACGATGGATGATATGGTGCATCACATCCGCCCAGTGGTAAAGGGCGCTCCCAATACATGGATTATTGGCGATATGCCCTTTGGGTCCTATATTACACCAGAAATTGCAGTTGCCAATGCTGTCCGCCTCATCAAGGAGACAAATTGTGACTGCGTTAAACTGGAGGGCGGCGTTGAAATGCTTCCGCAGATTAAGGCGATTGTCGGAGCTGGTATCAATGTTATGGGGCACATCGGACTGACACCACAAACAGCCTCTTCGCTGGGGGGATTTAAGGTGCAGGGCGGTACTCCTGAAAGCGCTGCAAAGCTAATTAAGGATGCAATAGAATTAGAAAAAGCTGGATGCTTTTCAATTGTATTGGAATGTGTCCCTTCTGGGGTTGGCAAAGCAGTATCGGAAGCTGTGGAAATCCCAATTCTGGGAATTGGAGCAGGCCCCCATGTTGACTGCCAGGTTCTTGTGACCCAAGATCTTCTTGGCATGTACGGCGATTTTAAACCCAAATTTGTGAAGCAATTCGCACAGGTTAGACAGGTTATGATTGAAGGGCTGAACGAATTTCATAAGGAGACACTGGAGGGAACTTTCCCGTCTCCTGAATTCTCTTTTAATAAACAAGTAGATATTCCAAAATTGTATTAATGGAACAAAACGGTTTAGCATATATCATCATATATCATAATGTAGAAAGGGAATCGGTCAAATGAAAATTGCGATCATTGGTGCAGGAGCAATGGGATGCCTTTATGGGGCTAAATTATCTACAGTGCCTGGCAACCAAGTCTATCTCCTTGACATTTGGAAAGAGCATGTAAACGCCATTAACAATGATGGTCTTCATATGGAAGAAAACGGTGCGTTGTTGTGTTATAATCATTTGACAGCTGCCACAGATGCCGTGGCGGTTGGCATTGTTGACTTGGCAATTATATTCGTGAAATCCACGTTGACGGAGCAGGCTGTAGAAGCGAATAAAGCTGTCTTTGGGGGTAATACAATCGCAATTACCTTGCAAAATGGGGTAGGCAACATCGAAAGTATCGGTTCCTTGATTGGGGCAGAAAATGTAATGGCGGGAACCACCGCTCACGGTGCTACCATGTTGGGACCTGGAAAGATACGCCATGCGGGCGTAGGAAAAACAATGATTGGCGAGCTTTCCGGAGTAAGAAGCAAAAGAATAAATGAGATCGCAGAAGTTTTTTCTGCAGCAGGATTGGAAGTTGAAGTTTCGGAAAACGTATTGGGGCTTGTGTGGGATAAACTTCTTGTAAATGTGGGTATTAATGCATTAACGGGAATTACGAAGCTGACAAACGGAGAAATACTTGCGCATCCTGAAATCGAAGGAATATTGGAAGAGGCTGTGAAGGAAGGTATTGCGGTTGCAAATGCCAAGGGAATTGTTTTAGGGTTTACAGATCCTGTGGCACATACCAAGGAGGTTTGCAAAGCGACGGCAGCCAATAAATCATCTATGCTTCAGGATGTGTTGCATCATAAGCGAACAGAAATTGATATGATTAATGGTGCAATTGTGAGAGAAGGCAAAAGCACAGGCCTTGCCACCCCAGTAAACCAAGTGCTTTGTGCTCTAATTCATTATTTCGAAAGAAAGGAGTAAGTATACCAATTTTGCGGTTATTTGCAAGTATGGTTGCATAGGTGTTATAACATGATTAAAGGAGGGAAAGATATGGTGCCGAAACTGACGGAAAAGGAGAGAAATCTTCAGATTAAAAAGGAAGCTCTTATTTCCATTGGTCTTTATGTTGCTTTCTTTTTATGGTGGTATTTTGCTGGCTATGGTTTGGCAGAAGCTTCCAAAGAGTATATTTATATTATGGGATTACCCCTTTGGTTCTTCCTAAGCTGCGTTGTGGGCTATGTATTATTCAGTATTGCTGTAATTGTTGTTGTCAAGCTGTTTTTCAAAGACTTTAGTCTTGATGAAGTAGCGGATGAGGACAAAGGAGAGGAGGATGAAGGATGAGTTCATATACGATAATTTTAATGACTGTTTTAGTGCTCTATCTCCTTGCAAACTTGGGCATTGGCCTTTTTATCAGCAAAAAACAGGCTAAGATAGATGCTGAAGCTGGGACTGGGTTTATTAATAACTACTTTATTGGTGGAAGGTCTATGGGTGGTCTTGTTCTGGCGATGACGTTGATTGCTACTTTCACAAGTGCCAGTAGTTTTATCGGTGGCCCTGGTGTTGCATATTCCAAAGGACTTGTTTGGGTATACTTATCTATCATTCAGGTTCCCACAGCTTTCATCATTTTAGGAATTTTGGGCAAGAAGTTTGCCATTATTTCAAGAAAGACAAACGCTGTAACGGTGACGGACTATTTAAAAGCAAGATATAAATCACCTGCAGTGGTTATCATTTCTTCCATAGCCCTTGTTTTGTTCTTTATTGCACAGATGATGTCTCAATTTATTGGTGGGGCCGTTTTATTCCAGACAATTACAGGGCTTCCTTATGTGTATGGCTTGCTTCTCTTTGGAGCTATTGTCATCCTTTATACAACCATTGGTGGGTTTAAGGCGGTAGTAACTACGGACACCATACAGGGATTGGTTATGGTAATGGGCGGGTTCATTATTTTGTTCACCATTGTAAAGGTAGGCGGAGGATTTGAAGCGATTGTTGAGAAACTTAACGTTGTGAATCCCACTTGGAATGACCCTACCGTAGGTGGTACAACACCAAAGGCATACGTAATGTCTTTCTGGGTACTTGTTGGTATCGGCGTGTTGGGTCTACCCCAAACTGCCGTAAGAGGCATGGGCTTCAAGGATACAAAATCCCTCCACAGTGCTATGATTTATGGCACCATCGTAGTCGGATTTTTGATGCTGGTTATGCATATCTCAGGGGCATTTGCACCTGCAATTTTAGATCCAAGTGAGATTTCTTCTTCTGACTATGTTGTGCCTACTTTGGTGTTGAAATATATGAATCCAGTTGTGGCGGGCTTATTTATTGCAGCACCTCTATCTGCAGTTATGTCAACAGTATCTTCTCTGTTGATTTTGGCTTCTGCGGCGATTATCAAGGATATTTATTTAAACTACATTGCAAAGGAGAAAGGCAATGTGGATAAGACAGACGCAAAATTTGAAAAGAAAATTGGAAAGATGAGTATGATTACCACATTGTTTGTAGGTGTTATTGTATTCGTATTTACAATTTATCCACCTGATTTAATTGTTTGGATTAATCTTTTCGCTATGGGTGGCCTTGAATGTGCATTCTTATGTCCAATCTTATTTGGATTATATTGGAAGAGAGCAAATGCCACAGGTGCAGTTTTATCCAGTGTTATCGGCGTTGTTTCTTTCTTGCTTATGACTACTTATAAAGTAAGTATTTTTGGTACCACCCCCATTGTACCATCTATTGTGATTTCAATTGTGGTATTTGTTATTGGCAGTTTGATAGGTAAAAAACCAGATGAAGAAATAATGAAATTGTTCTATTCATAAGCTATAAAATCAAAAATGAAAATTAAAGTAAGCTTATGAACAACAGGGATTGTGTCATTGAACAGAAGGGAGCTCCGCCTTTTGGTGGGGCGTTAGCTTCTACATGTAGTGAGGCACGCAAACTTTCACTGAATAAATTAGTGTTGTTAATACCTTCTGCTATGAGGATTTTAATTGGGGGGAGGAGACAATGAAGTTTGATTTTTCATATATAGACACGGCTTTTATAGGTGGCAAGGTGATTACTGTAAATGATAGAGATGAAATTGCAGAAGCTGTTGGGATTAAACGAAATAAAATAGTTTTTGTTGGTTCGAATGAGGAAATTTTAAAGATTACAACAGATAAAACAAAAATAATTGATTTGAAGGGCAAGACTTTAATGCCGGGATTGATAGACTCTCATTACCACCCCATTCTCTCCGGTCTTTTAGGAAAGGATTTGGATGCACCCATGATTGATACCTTTTATGGGAATTGCAAATCTCTTTCCGACATGTTGAATATGGCTCGGGAGGCTGCAAAATTAAAAAAGCCGGGACAATGGATTTCCATGATGGGCTATGAGCCTACCCTTTTTCCGGAACAGCGTCATCCTACCATTGATGAATTGGATGACGTAGCACCAAACAACCCTGTGCACTGTATGCATGGGGGAGGACATATCTGCATGTATAACTCCAAAGCATTGGAATATTTAGATGTGCATTCTCCACAGGATGCTAAAAAGTATCCAGAAAATGAAGTGGAAGTAGTCGAAGGAAAATTGACAGGAATGGTTAGGGGAAGTACCCATTTCTGGCTCTGGGGTAAAGTTGAATATACACAAGAAGCTCAGGCAAAGGCGGCAATGAAAGCACATCAACATTGTTTGGAGAACGGTATTACATCTATTCACGACTGTGGAGAATGCGACAAACCGTCGTATCATATTATGCAGAAACTATGCAAAGAGGGTAAGTTTAAAGTCCGTTCCTACATGATGTTACACAGCATTTTTGGTAAAAGATATTCTTTAATGGATAACGAACATTTTCTGGAATTAGGTTTAACCAGTGGTCTTGGAGATGAACACTTTAAGATTGGCAGTTCAAAATTTATGATTGACGGCGGCTCCGGAGGCCCCTCTTGTGCAACGAGAGAGCCTTTTTCCCACAATCACAACCTTCCGAGGGAAAGAGCATGGGAGAAGAAGGAAGTAGCGGAGTATATTAAAAAAATCAACGATGCCGAGTGTCAGGCAACTGCCCATGCCATTGGAGATTTAGCAATTGAATTTATGGTTGAGGGATATGAAAAAGCCTTTGAAACAAATCCCAGACCGGATCTTCGCCATAGGATTGAGCATTGTACCATTGTGGATCAAGACCTAGTAAACCGCATGGCAAAAATGAATATCTGTCCAAGTGTAAATGTATCTTCTATTCAGAAGATGGGAGCAAAATTCGTTGATTTCTATGGTGAGAATCGAAATAAATATATCTGTGCTATACGAAGCATGCTGGATGCCGGAGTAAAATGCTCTTTACATAGTGATACGCCATCGTATCCTGGGGGGCTTGCCCTATTAGATGCTGCTGTAAACCGCTACGATAGGTCAGTGGGATTCCAGTGTGATAAAACCCAGGCTGTATCCGTTCTTGAAGCAATTCGTTGTGCTACGTTAAATGGAGCTTATAGTTCTTTTGAAGAAGATATTAAAGGCAGTGTTGAGGTCGGAAAACTGGCAGATTTGATTGTTCTCACAGATGATATTCTTTCCATCCCAACTATGAGCATTATGAACTTGGAAGTGGAAATGACTATGATTGATGGTGTTATTGAATATCAAAAGTAAAAGTCTTTGTGCTATATAAGCCTGTCAGATAAAATTAGTAAGGTGTTGGTTTATCGTGATATAGGAAAGGGGGCGCTGAACTATGGCTCAAGAATCGAAGAGCGTCAAATATGCCACATCGTATAAGGAACAGCTAACTGTTCGTGGTATGATAATTGGTGTCATCGGCGTAGTCATTGTAACATGTTCATCTATGTTTATAGCATTGAAAGCATCATCGTTACCATTCCCCATTATGTTTGTTGCGCTCGTATCCATGTTTGCATTAAAAGCATTGGGAAGAACCAATATTAATGAAATCAATGTAACACACACCGCAATGTCAGCCGGTTCAATGGTGGCCGGTGGCGTAGCCTTTACCATTCCGGCAATTTATATGCTGTATCCCAATTCGGAATTAGGTTTGGCTAAATTGCTTGTCATCACAATTAGTGGTACTATGCTGGGGCTTATATTTACATCTCTTATGAGAAAACAGTTCATAGAAACATCAAAACTTCCCTATGCCATGGGTCAGGCAGCTGCAGAGGCCCTGATCGTTGGCGACGAAGGAGGGAAAAAGGCACATACACTCTTTGGGGCATTGGGCTTCGCTGCTATTTGGACTGCTCTTCGTGACTGGTTCATGAAGATTCCGGCTGTCCTTTGGTTTGGCGGCGGCAGTTGGCTGAATTATGGTTCCTACGGAGGTGTTTGGCTTTCGCCGATGCTTGTATCTGTTGGCTACCTTGTAGGCCCTATATTTGTGGGTGTATGGTTCTTTGGAGCACTTATCGGTGATGTGGGTATTTTAATCGGCGGTCAGCGGTTAGGTTTTTTTGACGCAACGACAGCAGCAAATATCAAAAGTGGACTGGGACTTGGGATGATGGTAGGAACGGGCGTGGGTGTGTTTATTAAAAACATCTTTCCAAATTTTAAGGCAATCTTTGGGTCTATGGTATCCAAGGATTCCATTGGGGATTCAATTGTCCCCTTGAGATGGGCACCAATCTTGATGGCACTTTTTGCAGCACTTTTTGTAATTATTGTTGACGTTCCGGTTGTTGCTGCAATTATTACAATTATAGGGGTTTGGCTTGCAACTGCCATGTCTTGTCAAACGGTTGGTATGTCCGCCATTAACCCTATGGAAGTGTTTGGTATTTTCGTACTGATTCTTGCAAAGCTTTGTTCTCCCGGAATTACAGAAGTTGCAGCCATTTGTATTGCAGCTATTGTTGCAATTGCCTGCGGTCTTGTGGGCGATGTTATGAACGATTTTAAAGCAGGGAGCATTTTGAAGTCCAGCCCCAAAGCCCAGTGGACAGGAGAATTAATCGGTGGTCTTGTTGGGGCGGTTGTATCCGTATTTGTCATCATGGCTATTATTCAGGCCTATGGTCCTTCTGCTTTTGGCAATCCGGAACTTTTCCCTGCAGCGCAGGCATCTGCTGTAGCAGCTATGGCCGGAGGAATTTCTCATGTACCAGCGTTTATAACTGGACTTGTGGTAGCTGCCATTCTTTATATTGTAGGATTTTATCCTGTTATGACCCTTGGACTTGGCGTTTATCTGCCGTTCTATTTATCCTTTACGGCTTTTATCGGAGCAGCCATCCGCTTCATTCTTGACAAAGTTTATCCCCAGTTTGAAAGGGAAGGAAAAGGTACCATTATTGGTGCAGGGCTTTTGGGTGGCGAAGCGGTGGTAGGTGTTATTATTGCAATTATCATGGCAGTGCAGTTTATTGCGTAATTAAAAAGACGACAGAAGATGAGGGCGGCAAAAGCCGCCCTCATCTGAAGAAAGGAAATGTGTATGAAGGAAATTAAAATTTCAGAAATAAAGGGAATTAAGATTGGACATGCGCAGAATTTTAAAGGTGCAACGGGATGTACTGCCATAATTTGCGAAGCTGGAGCAGTAGCGGGAGTTGATGTGCGTGGGAGCGGGCCGGCTTCCAGGGAGACAGAGCTGTTAAAGCCCGTCAATATGGTTCAGCAGATTCATTGTGTTATGCTTTCCGGCGGCAGTGCTTACGGCCTTGCGGCGGGGGACGGTGCAATGGAGTATTTGGAAGAGCAGGGAGTTGGTTTCGATGTTGGTGTTGGAGTTGTGCCTATTGTTTGCGGAGCATCCCTCTTTGATTTAGTCGTTGGCGATCCGAAATGCAGACCAGATAAAGCCATGGGTTACGAAGCTTGCGAAGCGGCAGGAACATGCGAGCCAGCGGAGGGAAATGTAGGTGCAGGAACAGGTGCATCTGTAGGCAAGTTTCTGGGTCCTGAAAGAATGATGAAAAGTGGGCTTGGAATCCACGCAGTGCAGATTGGCGATGTTCAGTGTGGGGCAGTGGTTGCGGTCAATGCTCTTGGAGATGTGATTGATTATGATACGGGAAAACGAATCGCAGGAATTATAACAGAAGATAAAACAGCTTTATCGAGCACAGAGGAAGTGATGTATGCCGAAATTGGCAGAAAGCGAAATGTTTTTTCGGGTAATACAACAATTGGTTGTGTTATAACCAATGCAAAGCTTACGAAGGTTCAGGCAAATAAGCTTGCCAGCATTACCCATAATGGGTATGCCAAGGCCATTAATCCGGTTCATACTTCTGTTGATGGAGATACGATTTTTGTTATGGCAACCGGAGAAGTGGAAGTCGGGCCGGATGCTCTTGGTGCACTCGCAACGGAAGTTATGGCAAGAGCAATCTGTCGAGGGGTAAAGGCAGCTGAACCGGCTTATGGACTGAAAGCAGCAAAAGATTTTAAATAATGCTGTGCTTCTGCAAACAAGGTATAATTAAGAGTGGTAAACGAAAAAGCAACCCAACAATAGGACCTGAAATCAAAGGTGTTATTGTTGGGTTAAATTATTTAAGAAGCACCAGGTCTGCAGGTGAAGAAAAAATTTATTGCTATGGATAATACACTAACGAATAAAACTGTTTACGTAACACAACGTGCTTTATAAGACGTGAGTCCTCTATTATAAGAAAATCATAATTCTTTTTTCTGTTTTTTGATAAATCAGCAACAATCCTTTTGTTCCCATTCCACGAAGCATTTCACTGTTGACACTGGTTGAGAAAATGATAGGGAACTGCTCTTAAATTGTTGTCAGAGATGCCATAAGTATCGGGGGGGTCCGGTTGGGAAGGCCATCAATCGGCTTCCATCAGTTCCATCCGTCTCATGAAATTGTGATAAGGCCTTTAAAATGATATCATTGTTTACAACGATGCCTACAAGCACTAGACAGGCAATCATTGTCATCATACTAATGGGTTCACCATTAATGGAAAAGGGGGTATTGTTCCAGTAAATACCATGGAACTGTAACCATGATAATGAAACAGATTGATAAAACATTCAAACTGAAACAAAGGAACTGATAGTGAAAGTTTTCACTATCAGTTCCTTTGTCTTTATAATTTATTTCATAAGGGGAATTCCTAAAGAAGAATATTATTAAATCTAAGAGTAAATAGGGGTTCATAAGGAGGTATTTAAATGAAGAAAATAAATTTATGTAAGTTTATAAGTTGAATATATTATTTTTTTGTAACAACCTTAAGACCTTCCTTTAAAATCTCGTCATTTGAATCGGTCACAACGAAGCTATCAGATTCAAGCCCCGATAAAATTACAGTTTCGGTGCGTAGATCCATTCCTGTTTTTACTTCTATCGCGTGCAAAGCTCTGCCATTAACAATCCAAACCTTATCAATTCCATTATCTTTAAATAATGCAGTTTTAGGAACGGCTAAGCTATTTTCTTCCTTGTAAAGTAAAAACTGTACATCCACATCATACCCAATACCAATCTTTTCTTCTGTCAATGAAATACTTGGAGTTACCTCTATCTTAACCTTTCTTTCTTCTAATCCAAGTGGAGAAATCATAAGGTTTGCTGTGTCATCAATATAAGAAACTGTTCCGTCAAAGGTAACATCTCCATCTCGTCTTTTTATTATTAATACAACTGAATCTCCAAGAGCAATATTGCTTATGTCATTTGTAGATACATATGTTTCTACAAACAGCGTATCTGTGGCAGTTAACTCTGCAACAGATGACATGGCAGATACATAATTTGTTTCCTGTACAGGCAGGTTTGTAATAACTCCATCGGTAACAGCCGTGACATTAGTTTGTGAAAGTTCTTTTTCCAGCAGTTTCAAATTGCTTTCTTCTATATTAATCAATGCCTTGTAATAATCTGACATTTTGCTGTTTTCATCAGCATTTGATATCAACTCTAATTCCTGCTGATGGCTCTGCAATGTTAATTCAGCCTGCTCGACGGATGATTCGGCCTGCTCCAAGTCAACATTGGAAATAAAACCGTTTTCATAAAGTACCAGAAGCCGATCCAGATCCTTTTTTTCCAGCTCTAAATTTTTCTCACTTTGTTTGATTATTATATTTTGTAATTTTCTTTTTTCGACGACACTTTGGTTTTGGCTTTGGTTTTGGGCTTGCCATGTCTGCATCTGAGCCTTGTATCCGGCTATCGAGCCGTTTGTTTGGTTAATTTTCTCTTTAATGTCCTCAGAATCTATGACACATATAATATCTCCCTCTTTAACATGCTGCCCCTTTTTTACTTCAACGCTTAATACTTTGCCTGAGCTTAGAGGATATATTTGAATTGTTTTTCCACCGGCAACAGAACCCTGTTCGGTAAAGGTAAGCTCTGCAGTTTTTGATACAACTTTAGTTAAGGGAACTTCTTTCGGCGCATTCAGCGAGTAAATACCACCGGCAACAGCCGTTACTATAATAACACCAAGCAATATTTTTATTAATTTTTTCTTCATAGTTTCCCTCCTTATTAATCACGTTCTTTTAATACTTCAACCATATCAAAGGTTTGTATTCTTTTTCTTGCGGATCGGGCGGACAAGAATATTGCTGAGAAGCAACAGCTTGCACCTATAAGATAGGCGGATAGGGGGAGTGTGCTAGGCATACTGTATATATCACTATCTACCATCAAATTCATTAAACTGTTAAGAAGTTTGGTAAAAGGAATACCTAAGAGAATGCCAAAAGATGTGAGAATTGCATACTCAAAGTTCATAATTTCCGATACCTCACCCACAGAAAGACCAATAACACGTAAAGTTGCATATTCCCTTTTACGTTCTGACAAAGAAATCGTTGTTGTATTATAAATAATTGCAAAAGCTACCAATGTACCCAAAACTTGAAGAGCAACGTAAAGACTGGAGAACATTCCCATCATCTTTTGATAGCCTTTTAAAGTGTTTTCTTTATCTTCTATGGTTGTCACAATGTTGCTTCCTTTTATTGTTTCTTTTAGTTCTCGCAAATCATTTGTATTTAAAATTACGGATGTGGCAATGTTTTGATGATTTATAATACTGCTCAGGTAGTCTAACTGCGTATAGCAGCCGCTTCCCATATTTTGTTCGATAACCTTTGATACGAAAACGGAAATATCTTTCTCAAGTAAAGGTGAAGAAAGTGTCACATAATCCCCGGCTTTAACCTGCAGCTGATCGGCAAGACCGTTCGTGACAATAAAGCTGTCAGCAGGCGGAACAAATGTCCTTTTTGTATTTGTATCCACAATATGATAAAGCTGAGAGTCCTTTGTTATGCCTGTAACCATAGCATTTTCAACCAAATGACGATTAGAGATTTTAAAGGGGAGCTCCAAAATACCCTCCGCATATGTTATATTTTCTAAACGGTATGCGTCTTTTACGGCATATTCGTAGGATAGGGGTTGAGATAATGACAGCTTCACTTGAAAACGCTGAATATCTTGAAGCTGACTGAAAATCATTTTATCTATTAAACCGTTAAAGCTTCCCACAATAGATATAATTCCAAAGGAAAACATAATGCTTATAACCACAAAGGTCGATCTTATGGGATTTCGTGTTATACCTCTTACAGACATATTTCCCCGTGAATTAAGGAAGTGTTTTAGAACACCCAAATACTTTATGATATCAAAACGTATTGGTTTTGGACTTTCGGGGCGCATTGCCTCGGCAGGAGCTAGCCTAATCATTTTTCTCGCCCCGGCGTAGGCTCCTAATAGTCCGCTGAAAATTGCCAGACTCAGTGCTTTTATAATAATGTTTAAGTCAAAGCTGCTTTCTATATTAGGGAGCATAAAAAATTGTTGAAACATTTCCAAATAAGGGCCTGAAAGCATATATCCTAAGATACAGCCCGTTATTCCGCCTATAGTACCTGTTATAGCTCCGTAGGTTAGATAATGGAGTATAAGCTGGATATTAGAGTAACCAAAGGCTTTCAGCGTTCCGATTTGCGTACGCTCTTGGTCAATGACGCGTTTTAGCATTAAATACAGAACTACAGCGGCAAGAAGTAAAAAGACCGTTGGCATAGAGCTTGACATGGAACGAATAGAGGTTATTTCCAAGTCCAAAAAGAAATAACTTAACAAGTCTTCTTTATCAAACAATTCCTTAAGTCCGAAACGGGAAAGGGAGTCTTCTAACTGTAATTTTATATCATCAAAGGAAACATCTTTTTCTCTCTGAAAAATAATACTGTTAGCCACACCGACGTAACCTGTGAGAGCCTCCATACTTTCCGTTGTAATATAGCCAATTCCAAAGCCTGCTTCATCGGGCAGCATTTGTGTCATATCCTTTGTTATATAAACATATTCAGGACTAATGGCAGTGCCTGTTAAAGTAAAGGTATATTCTTTTCCTTTTGAAAATATGGAAATAGTGTCACCTTCACTTAAATTGTTTGCCTTGAAAAATGCAGGATTCACTAAAATTTCAGTTTTATTTTTAGGCGCAGTACCGGTTATGTTTAAGGCGTTAAGCGTTGGATTCTCTATGGAATTTGCAGCAATAAGCCTTAAGGTTATTGTTTCATCCGAATTGGGAATTTCTGCACGCATTTCGGCTATGTATCTGCCTTCAGCGGAAGAAATACCTGGTATTTTTTCTAATGTATCAACATAGTCTTCCGGCATAGATTGAACAGTTGCATATGTATCTGCCAAATTATTAGACTTATAAAATTCAAGCATGGATTTTTCAAGTCCCGAAGCTGCAATACATAAAGCGGTTTGCATGATAATTCCAACCGCAATTAAAAACATGCAGGCAAAATATGATTTTTTATTTGCTAATAAAGTTCGCTTTGCTTTTCGAAGAAGCATGCTACCACCTCAATTCTTCGGGCAAAACAGGATTTTTATTTTCTGTTATGCTGTCAATAAGGCCGTCTCTTACATGTATAACGCGGTCGGCCATTTCTCCTATTGAAGAGTTATGTGTAATAATTACAACTATTTTTTTGCGGGTTTTCTGGTAATCTTTTAAAATACGCAAAACTTGAATTCCCGTTTTAAAATCCAACGCTCCCGTAGGTTCGTCACACAGAAGGATAGGAGGATTTTTACTTACGGCTCTTGCAATGGCAATCCGCTGTTGTTCACCTCCTGATAACTGAGAGGGAAAATGGTCACCTCTTTCCTCCAAACCGATTTGCTTTAAAAGTTCGTCAGCAGAAATGGGGGAAGATGACAGCTCTGATGCCAATAAAATATTTTCCCTGGCAGTCAAGTTAGGGATTAAGTTATAAAACTGAAAAACAAAGCCAACAGCCTCTCGACGAAACTTTGTAAGTTCCGCTTCAGTGGCGTAGGAAATATTTTTTCCGTTATAGAGGATATCTCCCCTTGTGGGTTTGTCAATTCCGCCTATTATATTAAGCATCGTGCTTTTTCCGGAACCGCTTGTGCCTAATATTACTACAAGCTCGTTATCGTAGAGGGAGAAGTCGACACCCCTTAAGGCCTTAACTGAAACCTCACCCATTTTATATTCTTTCGTAATATTTTTAAGCTGAATAATCGGTTCTTTTTCCATTCCCTTCACCTCCTTGTTAGCGGTACAATAACTCCCTTAGCAAATTTAAATAGCTTTTTGTTTCTTCAAGATAAGTGTCAAACTCTTTACTCATTTGTTTAAATGACTTCTTTTCATGGGTCATTTTTTGTGATAATCCTTCCAACGTCCAACGTATAATGTTTGATGCCATAACCTTGTTGATATTTTCTTTAAGTAAGTCTTCGTCAATGTTATCGTAAAGAAGTCTGTATAATTCTTTCTTTAACTCCATATATCTAAGGGCAAAGTCATTTGGCTGCTCTGAAATTTGATAATAAGACGCAGTCAAAAATTCAAAGATGTCAGGATATTGACCGCATAGGTCTTTTTTAAGCAAGGATATTTGCCAGATACGTTCTAATAAATCCTTCTCATCAGAATAGAGAAGACTTTTATATTCATTCATGACCGTTTCTAAGGCATAATCCAATATAAAAAGATATAAGTCTCTTTTGGTTCCAAAATAGTGAAAAAGGAGCCCTTTGGAAATTCCTGCTTTTTGTGCAATTAAATCAGTGGACGCCATTTTAAATCCTTTTGAAAACTCAGACATGGAAGCATTTAGTATTATATTTCGTTTTTCTTTTTCCATAGACATAATTTTATGGTTTTCAATACTTGAATGAATTTGCACAAACTTCGCCTCCTTCAATGTTATTATAATTTCATTATATAGCTATTGACTCATTCAGTCAATAAGCCTTAGCTGCAATTGAAAAAAACCTCGATTTATCTAAATATTTTAAATCGCAACTTATAAAACCGAAAGGATAGGGATGATTATGGCATATGAAAGAACGTATATTATGTTAAAGCCTGATGTGCTAAAGAGAGGTATTATGGGAGAAATTATAGCCCGCATTGAAAGAAAAGGATACTCCATAGCCGATATCAAAATGATAAGTCTTGATGAAAAGATTTTAAAGGAGCATTATTGCCACATAAGTGGTGAATCGTTTTTTTCGGAAATTGTTGAATATATGACTAGCGGTCCTGTGGTAGGGCTGATAGTGGAAGGGGAAAAGGCTGTTAAGGGAATGAGGATTTTAATCGGTGCAACAAAGTTTGAAGATGCAGTCGCAGGGACAATAAGAGGAGATTTTGCTTCCGACACAACATTTAATATAATTCATGGTTCGGACTCTGTTGAAAATGCAGAAATAGAAATAAAAAGATTTTTCGGATAGAAGAGAGATTTTTTTCGTCACGCTATAAATGAAGCTAAATTTGCAATAAAAGGCTAAGTGATAGGCCAATTGATGAATTTGTACTTAGCCTTTTAATATTGAAAAAAGTGATATTATTATAGTTTGTTCTTCCGTAATAAAGTAAGCTACCGTGTTGCGAACATTGAAGCTAAGCTTGTAGATTCTTAATTAAGCTGTCTAAATATTCTTTACATAACATCAGTATCAAATGTCATTCGTTCTTGCAAAGCTTTTTCGTTGATAGCTTTTTTTGAAAAAAGCCATAAAATTGTGCCTGTGAGGCAAGCAAAAAATTCGGAAACAGTCATAGACCATATCACTCCATTTAACTGAAATAGAGAGTTCGCTATGATGATGATTGGAATGAGAGCAACACCCCTTGAAACCGACATAATATTGGATTGAAAACCTTTTCCGAAGGCTTGAAACATACTAGTTAACAGCCCTGATATACCTGCGAACAATGTTGAAAGCAGTAGTGCCGAAAGAATAATTACACCGACTTCTATCACATTTTTATCTGAGCTAAATAATTGTATAATCTGTGTGCGCAATAAAAATAGAGTAAAAGCAATCGTAAGAATAATACTTACGAGATACAATGCAGTTTTTTTCAAAACCTCTTGCAAACGCTGTGTATTATTGGAAGCATAAGAAAATGCAATCAATGGAACAACACCCATATATAGCCCCATACCAATAAAATCTGATATTTGGCATATACGGTTAGCTACACCAAATGCTGCAACAACATGATCTCCATAAATAATTGCATAGTTGTTGAACATAAGGCTTGAAATAATCAAAAATCCGGACAGAAGGAAAGCAGAAATGCCAATTTTGAAGATATTAAAGAGTATTTCTCCGTTAGGCTTAAAATCCTTGATACTAACACTCTGGAATTGGCTTTTTCTTTTCAAATAGTAAATATAATAAGCCACCGCGCAGACGTTGCCAATGACAGTTGCAACGGAAGTACCCATAACATCCATATGGAAAAGAAAGATAAAAACTGGGTCAAGAATAATATTGATGACGACACTTATTATCATTCCAATCATTGATTCGGTGGCAGCACCTTCACTTCTAACCATTTGGGCTAGTGCAAAATTTGCAATTACAAACGGGCTACCGATTGCATAAGCAATTACATAAGACCTCGTATAAAGGAGTGATTCGCCAGTGGCTCCCAGGAGTTTCAAGATAGGAGATAAGGCGGGAAGACAGATTAGCATAAACACAATTCCTGAAAGTAAGGAAAGATAAAAGTTTACCGAGGAAGCCTTTCTCACACCAATTAAGTCTTTTTCGCCTAACAATCTTGAGATATATGTACTTCCTCCCGTACCAAATAGTTCCCCAATTGCCATAAGAATGGTGGTAAAAGGCAAAGCCAGTGTGATGGACGCCAGCATAGGTGTATTCTTGAGCATTCCGATAAAATAAGCGTCCGTAATGTTGTAAATCATGTTGGCAACCATGCCTAAAATCATAGGAATTGCCATGTGGATAATTGCTTTTGTTACAGGAGCTTGTTCAAGATAATACATTGCATCTTTTTGTTTGTTTTCCATTATAGATATCTCCTTTAAATATAAGTTTAATTCTACCTATTTAGTCATAAAAGTCTTAAAGAACTATAAAAATAAGGCATTTGTTGATAGGTATAAATCTACCTATTTGTTTAAAAATTTTAAATGTGTGAGTCCATGCCTAAATTTTTGTAAGCCCTTTTTAAGAACATCAAGAATGCGATTTTTTCTTCTTCTGAAAATCCGACCAGTAAATCTTGTGTTATCATATTCAAAATATCAGACATTTCATTAAGGAGAATCATTGCCTTTTGACTAAGTTCTATGCGCATTGTCCTGCCATCTTCACTGCCCGAACAACGCGAAATCAATCCCTTTTTTTCTAAATTGTTAAGTAAGCTCGTTACGGATGGACCAGATATTTGCATGGCCTGACTTAAGTATCTGCGGCTTATTTCTTGTTCTGATCTTTGTGCACCATATATGTGCCCCAAAAGACGTGCTTGGGACTCGGTGATATCATAGGGTGCTAATCGTTGATCGCTTTTGTAGCGTAATAAATGAGCTATATTTTTGATATAAAAATCGTGAGAAGGTGTATCGCGACGTTGCATAACTAGGATTCCTTTCTAAATAGGTTGAATTCTATCTAATATATTATAAGTTAAAACGTAACTTGTCAATACTAATATTTGCTATTTTAAAAGGATTAATTAAAATTTTAGTATGAAAGGGATTGCTATGGTGCTGAATATTTTGAAACACCATCTATTAATTTTAAGGGAACGATAGGACATGTATTATTAAATATGTAATGCAATTAAGAGACCTTAGTAACATAGAATAAAATGCAAATTTTCAATATCAGAAGTAATTAAATAAAATAGACTTCAGGGGCAACTCTGATTTATCACATGGAAAAATCTCTATTTCTTTGATTAGCAAAGAAATTAGAGATTTTTTCTCTTCATCGCTGATTTTATCAGCACTTTATTGAAGTTACCCAGTAGGGTGTAGATACTTTCCAATGTGATGGCATCTTGTTGTAAGGAGAGGTTCGCCATAAATAGAAACAAAAAAACCACCGCCCTTATGCAATTATTGACTGGACAATCCTTGCATAAAGACGGTAAACAGAGATCAGGATCATTTGTGCGACGGGTGGGCTTCTCCAATTCTTTGAAAAAAGGACAAGAATTGTTTTGTTTAGGTATCGACTTCTTCCTTTAAATGATTTATTCTGTTCCAAAAGGGTGGTAATTTGTAAATGGACAAGGAAGGAAGTGGAATATTCCTTCGTGTACTGACGAAAAAAGTTCTAGAAGGTTGCCATGAAAATCTTTCGGTGGAAGAGCGGCAACCTTATGCTGAGGTTGGTAAGCTTAGTGAACGTGTTGGAATATACCACGAGTAGCCGAAGGACGAACAGCAGATTCTTGAGGACTACTTTGCAAAACCAACCTAATCGCAGACAAGGAATTTGCGTTTTTCTATGAGCAAAGCACAAAAGAGTGTGTGTAACTGGTGAAAAAACTCGGTACCCTGTAGCAATCCGACACATAACATGACATGTTGGACAGAAGTGCTTATCTAGCCAGGATGTTTCTGTTGAAATATAGTGACTGGGCAAAAAAGAACAGAATCCATTACAACTCTATAACAAAACCTTGATAATATTGTTGAATGAGGAGGTGGTCAATTGGCATCTATTTTAATTGTTGAGGATGAAGCGGCAATCAATGAGCTTGTAAAAAGAAACCTACAACTCGTGGGGCATCAATGTCATTCCGTCTTTGATGGTAAAACTGCCGTTTCTAAAATACAACGTCAGTCTTACGATTTGATGATTTTGGATATTATGCTGCCTGGGCTTGACGGGTTTGAGGTGATTAAGCAATCAAATGAAACGCCCACAATTTTCCTGACTGCGAAAAACAGCCTGCCTGATCGTATCAAGGGGTTTTCAATGGGAGCGGATGATTATCTGACAAAACCTTTTGAAATGTTGGAACTACTGGCCCGTGTGGAAGCAGTCTTAAGGCGGACGCAGAAAACAGCAAGTTGTTATGAAACAGGAAACGTAAAAATTGATTTCAGCGGCCGTCTGGTATTTCATAACGGACAGTTGGTTGAATGTACGCCAAAGGAATATGAATTATTAGAAGTCCTTGTGAATAACCGTAATATCGCGCTCTCCAGAGAAAAGCTGCTGGAATTGGTTTGGGGTTACGATTTTGAAGGAGACACTCGGACCGTAGATGTACATATACAAAAATTGCGAAAAAAACTGGGCTGGGAAGACAAGATAAAAACCGTATACAAGCTTGGTTACCGTCTGGAGGTAGGGCGATGAAGCAGAGAACCTTTTTAACAACTCTCGCTCTTTTTCTCTTCTGCTTTAACCTCGGAATATTCATTGTTTCCGTGGCAATGTTCAGGGATATGGTGAACCGCGCGGAAAGTAGGAGTCTTAGTGAACACTATTTTATATCATCTGCTCTGATAAAGGATATCCAAGCCGTGCAAGGGCGTGGAACCGACATAGATGGTTCTTTAAGTTCACTGCTTCAGCCCTACAGCTATCTGTCAGGGGATAACAAGGCAGAGCTGGCATTTTACAAGAATAATCAACTTGTCTATTCCAGTAAAGATGTGACTGTACTGCAGAGCAATTTCATAGAGCCGCCGGGCAACGGAAGTCGCTTGGCAACGATACGGAAAGTTGACGATAGAACTTATGTTATCGTCTCAGGAAAACTTCCTGCCCCGTATGATTCCTACACACTGATTTATCTTTACGATACGACGGACGCCATAAACTCATGGAGCCGCCTAAAAAACATATTATTCTTCGCGGGATTTGTCCTCTCAGCTCTGTTCGCTTTCGGTCTTCTTCTCGTGCTGAACCGAATATTCAGGCCTCTTAAACAGATTTCTGGGATATCCAAGGATATTGCGAATGGTGCCTATGAAACTAGACTTCCCGTATCAGGACATGACGAGCTTACCGAAATGTCACAAAGCTTCAATCACATGGCGGAGGAAATCCAGCGCCAGATGACGGAACTAAAGGACGTCGCAGATAAAAAGCAACAGTTTGTCGATAATTTTGCTCATGAGCTCCGCACGCCGCTGACAGCGATTTACGGATATGCAGAATATATGCAAAAGGCCGTTTTGTCTGAAGATGACAGACTTGCGGCACTGAATTATATCATGTCTGAAAGCCGCCGACTGCAAACGGTAGCGTATCAATTGCTGGAGATGGCAAATTTGCAGAACAATCAGATTACCTGTGAAGAACTGAAGGTATCCAGCCTCTTTGAGACCGTCCGTCTCACGCAGAACGGCAAGCCAGCGGGAAAAGACGTTCAGATAGAATTCAGCAGTAAAATAGAGACAATCCGTGGTGACTCCTGCCTGATGGAAAGCATGCTGATCAATCTGATTGACAACGCGATAAAGGCGTGCGGAAAGGGTGGACATATTATTGTAAGTGCGGAAAAGGAAGCCGAAAGGAAAACGATCAGTGTCCGGGACAACGGTAAAGGTATGACTCCTGAAATCCTTTCGCAAATTACGGAACCTTTCTATCGGGGAGAAAGATCGCGGAACCGGAGCGACGGCGGGGCAGGATTGGGACTTGCTCTCTGCAAGCAGATAGCATTGAGCCATGACGCGGAGCTGAGCTTTAGCAGCCGTCCTGGGGAAGGGACGACGGCAAAAATAACTTTTACAACTTAATAATAACCTGATTACGATTCTATAATTTAGGTCCCATATACTGGTTTCGTGATCACAAAAAATTATTAAAAAATAAAGGAGATATTAACATGAAAACAAACAAATCGGAAGGTAAACAAGTTAAAAAGTTGGTTTTAGCAGCTGCCATGATCATCGGGGCCAACACAATGATGTTTCAGGGATTTACACAGCTAGCCGCAGCGGCAGAATATAACAAGACAAATACGATTCCCACAAACTACGTAAGTTACATGGATATGTCATCCAATACGGCGAAGAATAGCCTGCCCGAGGGCTATAAAAAAGCAAACTATACGGTAAGGGACATCGACCTTGAGTTTTACCGTAATCAAACACCGACAAGTAAGGACATGGCAAAGAAAGATGCTGCCGAGATCGGAGTGCAGGCTTTGTGGAGCGTATATGACCTAAGCATGGAGGGGCAAGTCATCGAAATGGGCTACCAGCCAGCAACGAACGATCTTCCTCGTTCAAGATGGTATGCCGATGTTCTGATCAATGGGGAGCGTAGTTACAGCTTTGAAGTCGACTCTGTAACAGGTGATCTGTTCGCTGTGATCCGTAGCAGAACGCTGGACAAAAATATTTCCGTAGCATATGACACAGCACTTGCAAAGAATCCGCAGGAATATGCAGCGCTGGCAAAGAAAACTGCCGAGGAGCTCAATGTGGTTCATGGCGCTGTCGCATCGGTTGAATATAACTGCCAGGGCTACGGAAATAACGACCCTAATATCACATTAAATATCAAGGGTGAAAATGGGGAGGTTGCCTCAATGACTTTCTCAAGATACGACAAGGCTTTGCTTGCTGTTAGCTATAATGCGCAATTTAAATATACACTTGAATACATGAAACTGCTTGAACAGAAGGCTCAGGAGGAGTCTGCGCAGAAGCAAAAATCAGCCCCATCTGCCAGTGGAAACCAGGCTCCTTCTCTTATAATTACGTCAGATAATTAAAAAACATAGTACAGGATGCCACGTAAAACGACAGCTTGGACTATATTTACAACTCTATTGCTGAGTTTAATTAAGAAAAACAATTATTTCTTCATGCAAGGGGATGTTTGTTGAAAGGCAGGGACCAAAAGCCATAGGGTCTAAGCTTGGAGAGCATGATGACACCTGACCGCCGTGAAGTGCCTATCAGACCTCATAAATAGTCCCTGCAATGAACTTATTCTTGCAGTATATCTTTGCCAAGCTTGGGATGACGTACATTGATTTCTCAAACATGGTCAATTTGAGGGAGTGGCCCAGCAATTTTTTTTGCCTATTTGGTATTTACATTAACGACTCCTCTTTTTATTTGGACTATAGACGATTAATAATGAACAAAGAGCCACTACACCCAAAGGCAATGTGTAGTGGCTCAAATTGAATGTTATCAAGATTCATATGCGTGGGTTGAAACATCAACTTTGTGTTAATCTTCGTGATAGGTATTTACTTTCTTTTCCTATTAAAAACAAACTTAAAATTAAGGTCAGAAATTCTGTAATAGGAGAGACAAGCCATACACCTGTCATACCAAACAACGATGGCAAAGTAAAAATACAAATGAGCAGAATAACCAAACCTCGTGCAGAAGATATGATAGCTGATTCCTTTGCTTTTCCAATTGATGTAAAGTAAAAAGAGGAAATTGTATTAATTCCCGAAAATAGAAATGAAACAGCATATATGATTACACCGGAATGCACCATCTGTTCTACGACAGCACTTTTTACAAACAGACTGCTGTACCACCTTGAACCAAACAGCACAAGCAAAAGCACCATTGCTCCTGCAGTCAGCACCATGAAGTTGGTTATCTTACGCAGGTTTACTGCAAGAAAATGTTCCTCTGCTCCATATGTAAAACTGATGAGAGGGCTTGCACCTTGGCCAAAACCAATAATCACCATGCTGAAAATATAGGCAATATAACCAACGATGGTAAATGCAGTCACACCATCCACACCGATGTTCCTTAGTATTACATAATTATATGCAAACATAGAAATACTCATTGACATTTCACCAACAAATTCTGAGCTGCCATTGAGTAGTGTGCTACACAGCACGTCACCTGAAAAAGTAAATCTACCGAATTTGTATACGCTTGACTTGTTTATAAAAAAGTAGAGAATGTATAAAAGGGTAACAAGGGCAGAAAGTAATGAGGCTACAGCGACTCCCTTTACGCCCCAAGCAAACCAACGGACAAACAAATAATCCAGTAGAATATTAAGCAACACGTTCAAAATGTTGACTTTCATAAAATACTGTGGTTTGCCCTCTCCGCGGATAAACATACCAAAGGATGCATTTATCACCATAATAGGAAGTTCCAACAGCATAATGACGTAATAGTCTGTGAAAATCATTGCCACCTGCGAATCAGCATTTAAGATATGAAGCATCGGATCAAGGCTAAGCCACACGATGACACTGAGCAGGATGGTCGCAACCATTGTTGTACACATGGTCTGATTAAAAACACTGTTGCATTTGTTAATATCATTACTGCCAAGAGCCATTCCGGCGATTGCAACACCGCCTACCGATACCATGAGACCCACTGCAAGGAATAAATAGACAATAGGCAGTCCTAAGTTAATTGCAGCAAGACCTTCTTTACCCACGAAGTTTCCGATGAAAAAACCATCGGTAACAGTAATCAGTGATGTCAGTATCATTGCGATAATCGATGGAATTGAAAATTGCAAAATGGTTCTCATTTTGTTGCTTTGAATGTTTTCTAAGTTCATTTCTAGTTCCTCCCTATATCTTATGTTCATGTTATGATAAGGGAAAAAACAAAATAAAACTTCTGTTTTTGTGCTTTATTTGATTGGGATACAAAGGTCAATTTCCATAAACATGGAATCACAATCTATCTTTCTGTAAATTTCAAAGCCATATCGATTGTCAATTTCAAAGTTACTCTGGGGCAACCACACATTAAATATATTTTGAAAAGAGCTGTATATCTGATTTACCAAGCCTTTAAAGTGATAAATAGCAAATTTTCCGCCTTTTAGCACATAGGTATTTTCAAGGGTGCAGCCTTCGGGGACGGTTATACATATGTCATATAGACATTCTTCTATTTTTGTAATAGAAGGGTCATCATAGGTGCGTTCAAGAAGCAGGGTTTTATCAGTAATATAATCCTTATTTTTTTCTTGAAAAACTCCCCAATGCTCCGATAAGTTCCTATAAGTTCCTTTATGACGCTCGTATATAACAAGAAAATCCTCAAGAATTTCTATGGAAATCTTTTTGTCGCACTCTTCAAATGACTCTAAACCAATGGAATTTCGAAAAACCGGATTTAATAAAGATTTTTGCTTAATGCAGCGTCTAAATTGAATGGGAGATAATTTATGATGTTGTTTAAAAGCAGAACTGTAATTTGATGAGCTGAACCCGTAATCACAGCCGATATCTGTAATACTTCTGCCTTTTTCAATTTTTATACGAAACGCACTCTGCTCCATTTTTACTCGTTTGATAAATTCATGGATGCTTTCTCCGGTTTCTATTTTAAACATTCTGGAAAAGTAATATTTTGAAAAATTGCAGTGAGAAGCAATGTCATCAACAGATATATTCTCATTGATGTGATCTAAGATGTAATCTATTGCACGATTTATATATTCATTTGCTATCATTTTTCCTCCCTTTATTTTTGAAAACTTTTTGTAAAGGCATAGATTATAAACACAATAAGCTCAATTGCCTAAATTTGTTCTTAATGATTTTACCATAGTAAAGAGAGTACTTCAAATAGGAACAGAAAGGGTACAAGTCATTTGCAAGCAAATATCCACAACGTCTTTTGACAAGAATACTTTGAACGATATTGGGTCTAAAGGATAAGAAAGAGCCACTACACAGGTTCAAAAGTGTAGTAGCTCAATTCTCAGATAAATAGATTTTAATCAAATAGCATAAAAACGATAGTGCTGGTCATAATCCATGCCCTGTAAATAAATAATTCATAATTCATGTGTTAGTTCTTTAATTTTAACCTTCGCTTTGCCTAATACATCAATTCCAAGTTCTGTTATGGTATAGTATTTTCGGGTTTTACCATTTACGTTTTCACTTTTTGACACGAGCAGCCCGGCTTTTTCAAGGTTGTGGAATATTGGATAAATTGTTCCTGCACTAATTTCATATCCGTGATGCTTTAATTCCTCAATCATCCAAGTGCCGTAAATAGGTTCCTTGGCAGCGTGATGCAAAATATGAATTTCAATAAAAGCCAAAAACAATTTTCTAAGTACAGGTGCTTGCATTTAGGTTCCTCCAATGTTACAATGATAATATCGAATTTCGATATTGATTGTCTATATTGTGTTTCGAGTAACATTATACTTGAAATGCTCGAATAAGTAAAGAGGAGTGAATGAAAATGTCATTAATTCAATCATCGGCAGATTTGCAGTTTTTGGATTTTATTATCTATCCCCAAATACAAATTAAAGAAAACAGTTTTTCATTTATTGCAGGAAAAAGCGGGTGCGGAAAAAGCACTTATCTCAAAATTTTGAACAGAACAATTATTCCTTCTGCGGGAACAATTTGTTATCAAGGGAAGGATATACAAGAATTGCCAGTACTGTCTTATCGAAAGAGTGTCCTGCTCGTGCCGCAGGAGGTGTTCCTTTTTGACGGAACAATTAAGGACAACTTCAATAATTACTTTGATGCAAGAGAAACCGAACGGCTTACAGATGAGGAAATGTTGAAGTTCTTGCATATCTGTTGTACCAATTTCGCCCTGACCACGGATTGCAAAACGCTTTCCGGCGGAGAAAAGCAGCGTGTGTTTTTGGCGATTTTTCTTTCATGTGTTCCGCAGGTGCTTTTGCTGGATGAGCCGACTGCAGCATTGGATAAAAAAACATCGTTCGAGCTACTGTCTAATATCAAAGAATTTTGCAAGCAGGAAAATATCACAGTGGTATGTATTTGCCACAACGATGAACTAATTCAAAGATTCTCGGATTTTACAATTCGATTGGGGGTATAGGAATGAATCCTGTGATTCAATTTCAAATACGACAGTTTCTATTAATCTATCTTCTTCTGATTGTCGTGGCGCTTATTATGCGAAAATGTAAAATTGACCAGACCAAACTTTTAATTTTAGCAAGCATAAAAATGACAGTACAGCTTGTGCTGGCAGGTCTGATTCTAACCTACATTTTTCAAAACCCACACCCTGTATTTACTATGACATATCTTTTCTCGATGATTTCCTTTTCCATTCATAGGGTGCTGTCAAAAAACAAAGATCTTAGCAAGCGATTCAAAGCAGTGATAGCTGCATCCATAACCTTTTCCGGTATCTTTGTAATTGTATATTTTGTATGCGCGGTTGTAGGCGAAAGCGTCTTTAACCCGCAGTATGTAATCCCCATCTCAGGCATGATTATGGGGAATACCATGACCGGCGTTTCTCTAGGTGTCAAGACTTTTCGTGAATTGATGGATGGGCAGCGGATTAAGATTCATGCATTACTCTGTATCGGTGCATCTCCTTCTACAATCTTACTTCCATTTGTCAAACAAGCATTGGAAACAGCAATGCTGCCTACACTTAATTCTATGGTTGGAATGGGAATTGTATCTCTACCGGGTATGATGACAGGCCAGATTTTAGCAGGCACACTGCCCACAACTGCAATTCTCTATCAAATTGCTATTATGATTGCGATCTGTACAGTTGTAACTTGCTCATGTTTTGGTACCTTATTTTTTGGCTATAAGACTTTGTATGACAAAAACACACAGATTATATGTGAGTAATGCAGTAGTCTTCTGTTATATTTCAAGGCGTATTAATGTTCTACAGTACGGTTTATTTTCCATAAATAATCGCATAGTTTTTAGAGTTAATGTAGGTTGAAGGGTTAAAATTAGAAATTCTCTATCGTCTTTATGCAAAAAATTGACGGGGCAAAAACTTGGTATGTAATAAAAGGCTGACAGGCATCGAAGCATCTGCCAGCCCCCTAGAGCAGGGGCAGCTCCAAGTAGTATGGATCTAAACAATCTATCGTGTATGGGTTAATCCCCTCATGAAAGTGAAAATAGTTCACCAACTATTTGCAAGGACACTCTGGCCATATTGGGGATGTAGAGCAAAACAGCTGGCAAGATTAATAACCTGCCAGCTGTTTTTACAGTTCATATTTTTGAATACGCTCTTTCATATCTAAGATTTTGTTTTGAATCAATGAGATTGTTTCTGTGAAAACTGCATCGTCTTTCCCGCTGGGATCGTCCAATCCCCAATCCTCTCGATGTTTACATGGCAAAAAAGGACATTGCACATTGCAGCCCATTGTCACCACGATGTCCACTTGTGGAATCTCCTCAAGGAGCTTGCTACGCTGGTTCTGTTCCATATCAATGCCATAAAACTGTTTCATTAAACGCACTGCATCCTGATTAATCTGCGGCTTGGTTTCCGTTCCGGCAGAATAGCTTTCAAAAACATCGGCGGCGAGGTGTTTGCCCAGTGCTTCAGCTATCTGACTACGGCATGAGTTGTGCACACAAATAAATGCTATTTTCGGTTTATTCATACTGAAAACCATCCTTTCGTTTTGTTGGCGATTTTTACAAGGAATAGCATGACCGGAACCTCAGTCAAAACGCCCACTACAGTGGCAAGTGCCGCAGGGGAGGTAGTGCCGAATAATGCAATTGCTACGGCAACCGACAGCTCAAAAAAGTTGGAAGCTCCAATCATACCCGCAGGGGCGGCAATGTTGTGAGGCAACTTTAAACATTTGCAGGCAAAATAAGCTATGAAGAAAATGAGAAATGTTTGCAGCACTAGCGGAACGGCAATTAGTAAGATATGCAACGGGTTACGCAGAATTACATCACCTTGAAATGAAAAAAGCAGCACCAAAGTGAGCAATAACCCTACGCTGGTGACGTTATCAAATTTATGGACAAAGGTGTTTTCAAAATACTCTGCTCCCTTATGCTTTGTTACTAGCATATGGGTCAAAATTCCACCTGCTAACGGAATTACTACAAACAGGACCACTGATAAAATCAATGTATCCCAAGGTACGGACACATTAGAAACGCCCAGCAGAAACTTTACAATCGGCACAAAGGCAATCAAGATAATTAAATCGTTTGTTGCCACCTGTACTACCGTATAAGCAGGATTTCCTTTTGTGAGTGTACTCCACACAAATACCATCGCTGTGCAGGGTGCAGCACCTAAGAGCACCGCACCAGCCAGATACTCCTTAGCTAGGTCTGGGGCAATAAAGCCCTTAAAAACAACATAGAAAAACAGTGTAGCAATAGCGTACATGGTGAAAGGTTTGATGAGCCAATTGGTTACCCATGTAACAAATAATCCCTTGGGGTTTTTGCCAACGTTTTTTATGCTCTGAAAATCCACTTTCATCATCATGGGATATATCATTACCCAAATAAGTATTGCAACAGGAAGGGACACTCTGGCATATTCAAATTGCCCTAAAAAAGCCGGAACAGCAGGCAGAAATTTCCCAATCAGAACACCTGCCGCCATGCAGAGTGCAACCCATACGCTGAGGTATTTTTGAAAGAAACCAATGTCTTGTATTTTATCTTCCTTCATAGCGTTACCCCCTTACTTTTTGAAGAATTTTAACAACTTCATCTTTTTTCAGCACCTTACCAAAGGAAACCACCTTTCCGTTCACCACAAGAGCAGGGGTAGTCATTACGCCATAAGCGGCAATTTGCGTAAAGTCCGTCACATGATCAATGGTGGTATCCATTTCAAGCTCTTTCAACGCTTCCAAAGTAGCAGTTTCCAGTTGATTGCACTTTGTACAGCCAGAACCCAACACTTTAACGGATAATCCGCTGACTTTTACCTTTTCAGTTTCTGCCATGGTTTCTGCTTCTTCACAGCAACAGTGGGAACTTTTTATATTTTCTGTGTCGACATCTTTCTTTGCAGCAATTTCGGAGGGTTTGCACATTCCTTCGCAACCACACTGAACAACCAGTTCTTTCTCTGTATTTTTCTTTTTACCAAAACCAAACAATGCCATAATAAAATCCCCCTTAAATTTATAATTTACATAATTAAATAAAATAAATATAATTGATTAGAGGTATCTATCGTCCAGCATGGCTTTAGCCATACTTTATAACAGTAAATACTGAAATATATTAAAAAGATAGCCGATAATAATAATACCAATTGTACATATGGAAATAAATGTAACCAGAAGTTTAGGTTTTACTGCCTTACGTAACATAATTATGGATGGAAGGCTCAGTGTTGTTACTGCCATCATGAAGGAGAGAACAGTACCAAGCTGTGCGCCTTTGTATAGCAACGCTTCGGCCACTGGTATGGTTCCGAAAATATCGGCGTACATGGGAACACCAAGGAGGGTTGCCAATACTACACCAAATGGATTATTGCTACCCAGGATCATTTCAATCCAACTTTCAGGAATCCAATTGTGAATGATTGCACCAATTCCAACACCAATGAGAATGTAAGGCAGTACTTTTTTGAAAGTTGACCCCACCTGTTCCTTGGCATAAATGATACGCTCTTTTCGGGTTAAGTCAGGAGCTTCAATATCTACGCTGTTTGCCGAGCGGATGAAGTCCTCCACATAGTTTTCCATATGGAGTTTTTCGATCAGAGTACCACCAATAACCGCAATAATTAGGCCTACAACTACATAAACAATAGCAACCTTTGCACCAAAGATGCTCATAAGTAAAACCAAAGAGCCAAGGTCTACCATGGGAGAGGAAATCAAAAACGAAAAGGTTACCCCAAGTGGCAGCCCTGCACTGGTAAAGCCAATAAACAGCGGAATAGAGGAGCAAGAGCAAAATGGCGTTACTGTACCAAGTAAAGCTGCCATGATATTTGCCCACACGCCGTGAAAGCGGCTCATTATTTTTTTACTACGCTCCGGAGGGAAGTAGCTTTGGATATACGAGATAATGAAAATCAGTACACATAGTAGCACGGTGATTTTTAGTACATCGTAGATAAAGAATTGAACACTGCCGCCGATTCGTCCTGTTACATCAAGACCAAAAAGCGAGAGCAGATTGCCCATTAGAGCATTTAGCCATTTCATTCCAAGCACTTGGTCTTGAAAGAACAGCCACATAGACTTAAGGGTTTCCATAGGGTATCGCCTTTCTTTTACTATATGATATAGTCACATCAAAAAAAATTGATATATTGTGCCGAATAAAAGCCACCTATCATCAGATGGCTCTTATTAATTGTAACAAAGTGTATCTTCAGTGATTACATTTGGAGTGGTAATTGCTTTTAAGAGGAGAATAGCCTCTTGGCTGCCTTGTTCACTGATTTTATAGTGAGTCCACTTGCCTTCCTGTCTACTTTCAACAATACCGGATTCACATAGAATCTTCATGTGATAGGACAAGGAGGACTGTCCGATTTCCATTTGTTCTATTAAAACACAAGCACATTTTTCACCGCTACGTAAAAGCTCCAAAATGGCAAGCCGCTTTTCATCACAAAAAGCTTTGAACACCTTTGCGTTTTTTTCCGGAGTAAGTTCCAACTTTTATCACCTCAAATCGAATTATTTTGATATGAACAGTATATGCTTCAAATCAAAAAATGTCAATATGAAAGTAACGTTGTTCATGAAAATAAAAATCCATTTAGTCCTTTAATACTCATCGAACGAATAGATGGTTCTAATTATGCTCACAACAAGTAATTCTGACTACCAGTTAAATTGAAGTTTATATAAATCTATGATTTCTTTTTTCTATATGTTTATTGACAAGGGAGATAGATAGGTAATATAATACCTATATAGGGAATATATTACCTTATGGAGGGGTGTTGATGTACGATTTCGATAAGATGGATAAAAGGCTGATCGTATTTGGCTATCTGTTTCGCGTAGCTAATCGCCTTCAAAGCAAAATGGATGCGCAGATGAAAGACCTAACTGCCAAGCAATGGTTCGTAATTTTGGTATTGGGATTATTTGAACAGCCCCCCACGCTAAAGCAGCTTGCGGCAGCTTGCGATACTTCTCACCAGAACACAAAGCAACTTGTTATGAAGCTGGCCGAAAAGGGCTTTGTGACAGTTCATAACGACGAGAAAGACGGCAGGTCGATGCGGATAAAAGCAAGTGAGCAATGGGAGCAGTGGGATAAAGATAATGAACAAATTGCAACTCAATTTATTGAAAGCATGTTCTCTGGCGTGAGCATGGATGAAGTTGCAGATTTAAGCAGTTCGCTAATGAAGATATTTGATAATTTAGATAACATAAATGGAGGAACTTAATGCCTAGAAAAATTTTAGTCACATATACATCGAAGTACGGCTCAACGCGTAAGTATGCTGAATGGATTGCTTCGGCACTAAGTGCAGATTTGTTTGATGCCCAAAGGATTGAACCAAAAGCTCTAAGTCAATACGACGTCATTATATATGGGGGCGGTTTGTACGCAGGAGGTATCGCAGGTGTAAAATTGGTTACCCAAAATTCCTGCGAAAATCTTATTGTGTTTACCGTTGGATTAGCCGACCCCAACACAACAGACTACAGTGCAATCCTAAATAAGAACTTCACACCAGAGCTTCTCGCAAAAACAAAATTCTTCCATCTGCGCGGTGGGATTGACTACAAAAAGCTTGGTCCTATCCATAAAGTCATGATGGCTATGATGAAGGGCATGATTCAAAGAAAACCGGAATCTGAGCGAGAACCAGAGGACAAAGAATTTCTTAACACTTATAATTCAAAAGTAAATTTTGAGGATAGGCAAACTATAGATTCGGTAATCACCTATGTGAATGACTTATAATTTCTAAATAACTTTCATTTTAATAATGAATAATTTAAGCTTTTTGAAATTATATATCATATTTTTCTTCAAGCTTTCTCCGTCTTTATGCAAATGAGGACCGGACTTTTTTGGGAATATAACATCTAAAAAAAGCAAAGGAAATCAAATTTCCTTTGCTTTTTTTCTGTGGATTGACAAACCTATGCGGTATGCTTATAGCCCGTGTCTTTAGAGATTAAGGTGAACTTAAGTATTTGCCCTACTCATTCAAAGGCGAAGAAGATAGCCATTGGTATCTTTATTCTCCCAATATATCCCTCTGTATTTTCTTGCTTAACAACGAAAACACTAATTTATGAGAAGCACGCACCATATCGGCAAGCACCTCATGGGGAATTTCACTGTCTAGATACACAGTACTCCAGTGTACTTTGTTCATATAATAACCCGGCACGATGTTATCGTACTGCTTGCGTAGCATATCACTATACATGGGTTCCAGTTTCAAGGTAATAATGGGGCGTCCATTTTGTTCGTTTATGCCGATATAGGCGTACATTTTGCCCCCAAGTAGATATTTGTATGCTTGCCATGCGGGTTGAAATTCCTTTACAGTTGCCGGTTGCTTTTGCAAATATTCATCTAACCAGAGGTAGTTTTTCATTGTTTCTTCCGGCCACGGTGTTACGCTGTTCTCTATGTCTGCCATCATGTGCCTCCTTTTATACATTCCAATGTAGCTTTTTTGTTTTATCCAATTTAACTATGTTTGGTTATTGGTAACCGCAATTCGCAATTGAAGTCATCAGTATTGTTATCCCCAATAGAAGTAGAATTCGTTTGGAGCACAACTTTCTATTTCAAAACAATTTCTTTCCGTTTGAAATGTTAATGCCCAGTTCACTTGCAATGCTCCCTTGCTTAAACGGATTTATTTTTTTCACCGTACCATCTTGTTTAAAATATGTTCCTGTTCCTTTGAACCAAAATGTAGCATTTGCTTTTACACATTGCTCATGTATATCCAGTACCCAATCATAATCGCATTCACGAGCATCACGCCCACTTTCGCCGCATACTGTAACATGGTCAATTCCATGTAGATAGGCTGACAAATCAATGGCTTCCAAAAGAGGGGAGCAAGCAACAAAACGACGTTTTATTGGATAAGACAAAAACAAAGGGAGACGATAATCTGCCAAAGCTTGATTCTCCACGGTGCAACCAATATTAACATTGTCATAGCCGTCACCCCAATCGGAGGGCAATGAAACGTTGAATCGGTCAATTCGTTTTGTTAGAATTAGAAAATCGATATCGATTCTTTGTTTTATAATGCTCCAAGCGTCTTTGCGCCACTCATCGGCTTCAGGCAGAAAAAAGTCAGTGGCAAAACAGGTGGCAAGGATTTTATTTCCTTTAATATTATATTCACCCTTAGTATTTTTCCTGATAGGCCAATCGAATTTATCTGTTTTCTGTATGGTATTTTGACCGTAGCGTTTCCCATGCGGTCCATAAAAATAGCAATATTTGCATCCATCACTCATTTGGTAGCATCCTGTCCAAGGCTCCCAATTCATATTCTCGCTCCTTCAATAAACATTACAGTAAATTTTTTGGTTCATTCTTTGTTTCGGTTTGCGCTATATCACTTGATAGAAAGCCACATTAGATTGAGAAGGTCTGCGGGAATATAATTAACAGTTCCCTTCATAAAATCACATCCTTTTAGATTTACGAAATCCTCAAGCAAAAGTTTCTAATTATAAATTTTTTCACAAAGTTAATCAGAATTATATCAATCATATTTTAATGATTGATATGGAAAAGTAGTATACCATAGCAAAGCAGCTGTTACAAGCAACTAATTAGATCAAGATTAGGGAATACAGGCTCATAGGATATAAAAGCATTCACTGTTCTTTCAAGGTTAATCTATACTATATTAAGTCTAAAACAAACAAAGAGCCACTACATCAATCAGATGCAGTGGCGACAGCAACAAGGTTTTTTCTGTGTTGGTCTCTGGGAAGAATTTTTTTCCAGTCAGTTTGAATGAGTTCTGCACGTCCACATGCTTGGCGTACCTTTGGAATTCCCATGTATGTCCGAAGCGGAGAGCTTCTGATTTTTTGTTTGGAGATTCCCCACTTATCAGAAGCCTGTGGTAAGGATATATAATTAAGAATTTAAATTCCTCCATTGCATGTCTATTGTTTTTAGTGTATAAGCCGAAGCGAATGAAATCAAGAGAATTAATGTTAATTTTAGAATTGTCCAGCCCCTCACTTTTTCCTTAAGAGAAGTGGGGGCATTTTTAATGACTTTTCTCTCGTTCGAAGGAGTGTGTACGCAAAGATGAAACGAGGAACTTTTTTGTTGTACAATTCAAATTTTTAATTTCAAGCTATTAGCGATTACTTTTATGTGGACTGCTATCTCTGCAAAATGCAAAAGTAAGCAAAATAAATGCTGCCAAGCAAGCAAATCAACGCATCGGCCTGTGGCATTGATGTAGACTCTGTCAGTAATGCCACAATTGTTCAGAATAAAGCTCTCATTCACAATACGTTTGAAAGTTTTATTGCGTACTCTTAAGCCACAGAATATGTAGATGCCATTTAATGGCTTTCATACTGGAGGTATCAAAGAAGTACTGAAGGGGCTTGGTAACGTTGGGCGGTAGGAGCCTTGTGGAATAATTTCACATTGCTACATAATATAAAGTAAACATATTGCAATTCTTTTATTGCCGCCTATGCCAAGTAATGCATAACAAGGTAATTGCCTATGTAAACTGAATTTGAAACGAGGAGTTGTTTGTATGAATTATGAAAAGGAGACGGAATTAACTGGACGTATCGTTTTGCCTAATGATCCACAGTATAATCAGGCTCGCAGTGAATTTAATACCTTCTTTAATAGATTTCCATTGGTTATTGTATTTGCTAGAGAAACACAGGATGTAATAAATGCTATACGCTGGGCACGATGCAGGGATGTGCCGATCCGTGTACGCTCTGGCCGCCATAACTACGAAGGACTATCGGTTGTTGACGCCGGAATCGTTATTGATGTCAGTGAGATGAAGCGGGTTGATTTGGATAGTGAGTCTGGCATCGTCACGATCCAGACAGGCCTGCGTGACTTCGAACTGGCAGAGGTACTGGGGAAGGAAGGGCTGGTAGTACCGCCCGGCCTTTGCCCGACCACTGGAATTGGAGGATTTACCCTAGGTGGCGGACAAAGCAGTTTGTCTAGGCAATGGGGATTGGCCATTGACAGCTTACTTGGGGTGGAAATGGTCGATGCGAACGGCTGTGTACTCTATGCAGATGCCAGACACAATTGTGATTTATTCTGGGCATTGCGTGGAGGTGGAGGTGGTAACTTTGGTGTTTGTACCTCATTCCGCTTCCAAACGCACCATATTGATACGGTTGCTTATGCACGGATTGATTGGGAGATTCAGGATCTTAAACTGGTACTTCAGGTCTGGCAACAATACACAGTACCAGGTGCCGACAAGAGACTTACACCACTGCTATCGATTGTTTCAGGCCAGCAACCGCTATTATTAATGCAAGGCGTTTTTCTTGGGTCAGAGAACGAGCTGCGAAGTCTGCTACAACCTCTGCTGATGTCTAGCCCACCCAAAGAGGTTACCATCGAAGAGATGCCATGGCTTGAAGCAGCGGCTCTGATAGGAGCTACTCAGCCAGATGCACCGGAATCTTTCAAGAGCGTGGGACCCTTTGTTGAGCAGTTATTACCAGATAAAGCAATTGATATTATATCGCATTTCATTAGTGAAGCACCGTCCAGCATTACAGCCTCCGTACTATTTCATGGCTTGGGCGGAGCGGTAGCTGAAATTGCCGACACGGATACGGCATATTTTTATCGCAAGGCTCTATCTAATATGTCACCCTGGGCTACATGGGATGTCCCGGAGGGAGCTGCACAGGGCATTCGTTGGGTGGAGGATTTCCGTAAAGCCATGCTTCCTTACACATGCGGAGTGTATGTCAATACTCCTGATCTGCTGATTGAGAACTGGCCGGAGGAATACTATGGCTGCAACTTTGAACGTTTGACCCAGATAAAGGCAAAATATGACCCTTTGAACGTTTTCCATTATCCCCAAAGTATACCACCAGATTTCTGTGACTAAAGTGATATGGGCTGTATGGAATATCTTTTTAGTGGCTCATTGATGTTGAATTGCATAACCTATAAATTTATAACATTGCCTTCTTTGAGATATTTTCACTTTGTAATCATATCTTAAAGGAGGCATATAAATGGCAAACGAAAAAGTAATCACAATTTCCCAGCAGCAGAAAATAGGATAATCATATTAGAGTTGAAGAGAAAAAGTTAAGGGTTCCTGTATACTGTAGAGTCAGCACTCGGCTTGAACAGAAAGAAACAGCTATGAATCACAAGAAAGTATTATTCTGATAAAATAGCAGCAAATTCCAAGGGAATTTGTGTTGACAATTATTCTGACCAAGGTAAGCCAACATGCAATTTCTTGCCTGTCCGTGTTTTGATCTATTGTAGATACTCTTACATAACCTATTTATAGATAGGCCCTCTCTTTTAAAATTCTATAGCAGTATTATATATTGTTGCAAAAATACCCTTATTGCTTTTGTGATGTCACAGAATAAAAAAGGTACATTTGTGAAATAAAATTGTACTATTAAAATCCTACTTATTGTGACAGTTATAGGTTTGTATAAATGGCAGATAGTGGTATAATATTCTTGAAAGTTATATCAGATTGGTAAATTATTGTGGTGCGACAAGAAGTCGCTAATTGGTAATATTTTGTAGGAAACTACGTTAGTTACTAAGCATTTCCCTGCTCGAAACTGCACTCAGATTAATTGGTTTTAGGTTTCATGAGATGCTATGATATGTGATTTGGAGAGCTTGAAATATATAGAAGAAAAAGATTGCAAACAATACGTTTCTGTTAATTTTAAGCTCTTTTATGAATTTGTCCATACGAAAACATTTGAATTATCAAAGGATAATGATGTATGAATTATGACAGATGAAGTTTTATCAGACTTGAATTGAAATATTAAAACAGCTAGAGGGTAGAAGTGGATTTGAGACATATGAGAATTGTAAATAATTAATATTATGGAGGTAATTTAAATGAAATATCAAGGCGTGTGTATAGCTGTAAAAGATGTAAACCTTTCCAAACGGTTTTATCAGGATTTATTTGATCTTGAGGTGTTCCAAGACTATGGTATAAATGTCTCTTTTGGGGGATTGTCATTGCAACAGGAATTTGAATGGTTATTAGGTATCCCGAAAGAAAGTATATTGAAAAATTCTCATAATATGGAGCTATACTTTGAAGAAGATGATTTCAACAGATTTGTTGAGAAATTAGAGCAACGTAACGACATTAAATGTTTAGGGGAGGGCGTTAAGGAAGCCAAATGGGGACAACGCTCAATACGCTTTTACGATTTGGATGGACATGTTATCGAAGTTGGCGAGAATATGAAGATGGTGGTAAGACGTTTTCTTGATTCAGGGATGTCACTTGCGGAGACATCTAAACGTATGGAGGTATCTATATCAGATTTAGAAATACTTTTGCAAAGTTAGTTTTTGGCCAGTACTACTAAAAATGAGGTTACAAAAGTCCATATAAAGTTGGTGATAAAATGAGCGTAGAAAAAGCGGCAACGCTATTTGATGGTTGGAATGAAGCAATGATATGGTCGTGTTTGCAAGGGCACATGGGAAATATGATTACCGATAATAGTGCAAAACCGACTTCGGCATTGATTGATGTTGGTGATATTTGCTTTTTTGCGGGTAAGCCAGATTCAGATTTATTTCAATCAATTGTTGGATTCAAATTGTTAGTTCCCAAAGACAAGGATTGGGAGACGCAAATCGAGAGCTATTATGGTAAACGAGCAAGAAAATTTTTACGTTATGCAATAAAGAAGGAACCAAATGTTTTTGATAGGGGGAAATTGATAGAATATATTAAAGCATTGGATCATTGTTATGAAGTTAAATTATTCAATGAAGAAATCTTTCAAATGGCACGAAGTGAGGCTTGGTCTGTTGACTTATGCTCCCAATTCAAGGATTATACTGATTATCAAAAAAGAGCCATAGGCGTAGCCATATTGCATAAGGGAAAACTTGTGTCAGGTGCTTCGCCTTATGCGGTATATAACGGTGGCATAGAAATTGAAATTGACACAAAGCCTGAATATAGGCAAAAAGGCCTTGCAACCGTATGCGGAGCAAAATTGATATTAGAGTGCTTGGAGAGAAAATTGTATCCAAGCTGGGATGCGCATGATATGCGTTCAGTGTCTTTGGCAGAAAAGTTAGGCTACCACCTTGATCATTCCTATGTGACATACGAGCTATCTGATTAAAAAAATAGATGAATGTCTTGATACAGAAAACTGAATGTTTACAATTTATGAAAGGCATTATATAACAACCAGCCAATGGTTTCTCATTCATTTTGAGCGGTGGCTGGTTGTTTGCTTCATATTTTGTTATTCGTCAAGTAGCAAATCTATAAAATAAATGCCTTATACAATAGAAATCCAAGTCCTCTAAATTGGTGGAGAAGATTTGTCACGCGCAACCCCTGAAGTATGTATGATATGAGCCGTTTAATTCTGCGGTTATTGCATTGCTTCATTACTTAGAAAAAACATAAATTGATGAATTTCTGAGTTCATTAATATGTTCTAAAAATGATTTCAATTTCACTTAATTTACAAAAGCCACAATGCCACCCAGGCGTACTTTAACGAAGGCTTTGGCAAAAAAAGTGGTCGTGAATGAATAAATTTTGATTGACATAGAGTTTTTCACTCAGTTATTAGTTACAAATGGTACATTGCCAATGACGAGGTCAAAAAAAGCTGTCAGGAAGATCGGTTTTCTCAAAGCCTTTAATCGCAATGTTGGCACTTGGGTTTTTAGCTCGTTCCCTAGTATACTGTGTGCTTAAATCCTGGATTATTGCTTATTATATATTCAAAGTCGATTTGTGCTACCCTTTTTTCCTGCTGCAATAAATTAAGGATTTTGTGAGGGAGTGTTAGTGAGCATTGCCAATGTGTCAGATATTCATCCCCAAAAACCTGTATTGTAGTAAACAGGCATAATTGATTATAATCATTAGAAATATCTAGAGGAAGCTCTATTCTTTCTTTTGGGAAAATATAGCAGTTGTTATTTTTTTGTTTATATTCCGTATTCAACTTATAGGTATCCTTATCTAGTTGGAATATCTTTTTTATCATAAAATAGTGGTCTTCAACGGATAAATTTATTCCGTTCAGCCGCTCTTGGAATCGTTTGTTATTGAGAAGACCTGCTTCTACTTTAATATTCTCAGGAATAAATATACCTTGATCTACCAGCTGTGGGGCAAGATTTAGGGTAATTGCCACTTGGGGCTCACGTCGCAATGCATTCAGCATGGTTTCGCTTATTATGATATGGATGGGAAATCTGGCCTCTGATTTGTATTCTGTTGCATCACAACAAACGATTTCTTTCACATAATCATCGATTTCAAAGGTTTTAATAATTTCCATTAGGGACTCTATACTGTTAGGGTTGATTTCTAGCAAAGTAAAGCATATTTCACTGCTGCTGAAAGCGGTGGTAAGGGGAAGAATCAAAGACGCAAAAGGACCGGTTCCGGCATATAATACATGGAGCCTCGTATCAGGAAAGCGTTCCTGCGCAGTTTTTACGGCCTTATATATTCCGGCTACAAAGCGTTTTGTACGCATAAACTCCTTGATACATAAGGCTGCCCATACAGAGCCGATAGCCTTTCCTGTGGGAAGATAGATGGCTTCTCGATTACTTGATTTCTCAGGTTCCAATCCGGATGCTTTCAGTAAAAGATTGTAGTAAGCATCAGCAGCGTGAAATAGCTCGTCATATTTATCCTCTGAATCAAGAAATATTTTTGTTATTCTGCACAATTCATGCTTATAGGAATTCATATTATTTATCACATCCTTCAGATTTTCAATTGTCCGCCACAAATCTTTTCCGATATACCTAATTATATCTATCACCTTAAATCTTTTCCTATAAAATGTCAATATTTGCTTTGATTACAGTACTGCTGTTAGGGTTAATTAATATTAATAAAAATATATAAAAATTTCCTTAATCTTTTATTTATTTTTATTTTTTTACATTTATAACAAAAAATTGAAAATAGAAAAAAATGGATGTATAATGTTAATATGATTTAAAGAAAACGACAACATAATAAAAACAAACATTTAGGAGGTAAACATTATGGATCCAATTTTAGGACAAATTCAACTTTTTGCTTTTGGGTTCGCTCCACAGGGGTGGTTGCCATGTAATGGGCAAACGCTTCAAATAATGCAAAACCAAGCACTTTATTCACTATTGGGAATTACCTATGGAGGAGATGGAAGGACCACTTTTGGGTTGCCAGATCTCAATGGTGCAAACAAAGCATCTCTTAGAACGGACGGATTTTTGTACTATTACATCGCAACGCAGGGATACTATCCTACAAGACCATAAGCATTGCTATGATTAGAGAATTTATAAACCTTTATTTTGTATTGGAGGTAATTTTATGGAAAACGATTTTATAGGAGAAATCATGCTCTTCGCATTTAATTGGGCGCCGGAATATACTCTTCCGTGTGATGGCAGAATATTAAACATTCGGGAAAACCAGGCGCTATTTTCGTTGTTAGGGGCTGTTTATGGTGGAGATGGGGTATCGACTTTTGCCCTGCCAGACCTTAGGGGAGCACAGCCGCATCCGAGTATGCAGTATTGTATTGTTACATATGGCCCATATCCATCACGCCCTTAAGCAAAATATGATTACAGAAAGGATGGAAACAATATGTCTAATAACTTAACGAATGGCAAACTTCCTACGGAGAGCAGCTGTGTGCTTCCATATGTAGCCTCACGGACAACCGACGGAGCCATAACGGCCCCACAGGATAGATGGCTTACCACCACTTTGCCTGCTGCGCTCATGGTAGATTTGCAAAGTGTATATTATGTGAATAGATGGGTTGTAAGCAATCTAGGTGCTGCACTATGGCAGGACATTTATAATATGAAAGGATACTCTTTGCAGTGCAGCCTTGATAGTCAGAATTGGTGGACAGTGGATTCGGTATCAAACAATACTGCAAGTGCAACAGATCGTACTTTCCCCCCTGTTTTGACACGTTTTGTAAGGTTATATATAGCCTCAAACAGTGGTATGGCTATTCATCCCACGTATGCATCTATTGCACGCTTTGAGGTTTGGGGAGATCTTCCAACGAGTGGGTATCTTACTTCCTTAGCCATCAGTGCAGGAGCATTGACGCCGACATTTAGCAAAACTACATACGCTTATTCCTCCACTGTAGGGTTTAATGTGGCATCAACAACGGTAACCGCCGTACTAGAGGATGCTAACGCCCAGCTTAAAATTAATGGTGTTGCGGCAGTGAGTGGACAGCCTTCCAATAACATACCTCTTGCTGTGGGAAATAATACGATACCCATTCAGGTGACCCCTCAATTAGGACCGGTACAGCCGTATACCGTTACGGTTATAAGGTCTGATAGTACAAGATTAACAAGCTTAACAGCAAGAGATAACCTAAACAACCCAATTTCCCTAAAACCTTCCTTTGATTCGAATACGGCATTGTATAATGTATGTATTCCTCAAGATTCAACAGCAACGGTTTTGAACATTACTCCCGTAAAAGAAGGAGTAAATGCTACCATAGGAGTGAATGGAACCGCTGTAACAAGTGGCATGCCTTGGCCAGTAACCATTCCGGCGGTAGGAGGAAGTGTAAGTGTACCTTTTAAAGTTACTGCACCTCAGGTAACGGACACAACATATACGGTGAATGTGGAGAAAGCAACAAGTGCTTATTTGCAAAGTGTAACGGGTATTCCAGGCGTTAATTTTGTAAAGACCACTTACGATTACACAACGAGCGTTACTGTACCGAAGGTAAAGGCAACGGTTATTCCTGAAGATACCAGTGCAGCCATTGAAGTGACCGTAAATGGCACAAGCATTCCGTATACACAAAGCCTTAGCTTTACACCAAATATTGGTTTAAATGAATTGGTTATTAAAGTAACATCTTCCTTTGGTGGAGATAGCAGAACATATGCTTTCCACATTACGAAGTCATAAAAGTGTAAAAATATCTTTCGAGTTACTTGCAGCTCGAAAGATATTTTAGAAATTTATTATATATGTTTTAAGTTCATGTGTTGTTCGAGTGCTAGAAAGCGTTGAAGAAATTTTAGAAATATAGTGTTTTTATTTAATATCTAATTGATGAGATAAGTGAGGAATTATCATGAAAAAAATTCTAGCTTTCATTTGCGCGGTAGCGATATTATTTCAGGGGCAAGTAGCTTTTGCTGCCCCTCTTATTGGTGGTATAGCAAAAGATGCTACGGCACCGTTAATTACAGAAGAAAGTACCGAGATTGCTACGTATAATGGAGAGGAAGGGGATCCTTATGCTTTTAGAATTATTCCCTTAAATTCAGCTACTTATACGATTCAAACAATAAGTACTATTGATACAATCGGGGAGCTCTTTCAGAGTGACAACCCAACGAGCATAGTTACAGATGATGATGGTGGAGAAGATGGAAATTTTAAAATAACACAGTATCTAGAAGCAGGGACAACTTATTATCTCTGTGTAGTAAACTACACTGTCGATGGGGATGTTGTCACACTCAATATTACCGGTGGTGGCTTAAGCACAGATCCCCCTGTATTGAATACGACAAATCCTTCAGGGGGAAGAAGTGGCACGGTATATGCAGGGCACACCTTTACCGCAACAGGTGGAACAGGTGATATAATCTACACTGTGACATCGGGCTCACTTCCAGCAGGTTTGTCGTTGGCAAGTAATGGTGCTTTAAGTGGCACACCAACGGAAGAGGGAAGCTTTACTTTTACTGTGACTGCAACAGATAGTGCCACCACGCCAATCTCAGATAGCCATAGCTATACAATTTTAATAGGTGCGCCATTCAGTACTGATGCAGCATTGAAAGCATCCTCTACGGTGAAAGGAGTGACCGTGACAAGCCTTGGAACACCAAATGCATCGTTAAGTTCTGAAACAGCTGGAGCAGTAACGATTACAGCGGCAAAAGCGGCAGACACTAGTAATGCAACTACCTTTGTAACACTGTTTGACAAGAATGATACCAATGCGACGGTGAAAGCGGTGAAGTATGCCAGCGGCACCACAGATTTTAGTGACTTCGATGTAGCTATGGCATACACAAACGCAACCATTGCCGATGGAGATTTCTTTATTGTCAGAGTAATGGCAGAGGATAGCACAACAATCAATTACTACAGAATTAACGTAACGGTGACAGCAGCCCAAAACACAGCAAAGGCAATTACTGCATTTACCTTTAACGGCTTAACACCTGCTGTAACAGGAACAGTGAATGAGGGAGCAAAAACCATTGCGTTATCAGTGCCTTATGGAACAGATGTGACGGCATTGGTACCAAGTATAACTCACTCAGGTGCAAGTGTATCTCCCAACACAGGGGTAGCGCAAAACTTTACAAATTCAGTAACCTATACAGTGACAGCGGAAGACAATAGCACGCAGGAGTATATGGTAACGGTAACAGTAGCCCCCTCCACAGCAAAGGCTATTACCGCCTTTGACTTTAATGGATTAACACCTGCTGTAACAGGAATAGTGAATGAGGGAGCAAAAACCATTGCGTTAACGGTACCTTATGGAACAGATGTGACAGCATTGGTACCAACCATAGCGCATACTGGTGCAAGCGTATCTCCAAATACAGGGGTAGCCCAAAACTTCACAAGTCCAGTAACCTATACTGTAACAGCGGCAGACAGCAGTACCCAGCAGTATACGGTAACGGTAACAGTAGCCCCCTCCACAGCAAAGGCTATTACCGCCTTTGACTTTAATGGATTAACACCTGCTGTAACAGGAACAGTGAATGAGGGAGCAAAAACCATTGCGTTAACGGTACCTTATGGAACAGATGTGACAGCATTGGTACCAACCATAGCGCATACTGGTGCAAGCGTATCTCCAAATACAGGGGTAGCCCAAAACTTCACAAGTCCAGTAACCTATACTGTAACAGCGGCAGACAGCAGTACCCAGCAGTATACGGTAACGGTGACGAAAGCTCCAAACCCAGCAAAGGCAATTACCGCCTTTAACTTTAACGGATTAACACCTGCTGTAACAGGAACCGTGAATGAGGGAGCAAAAACCATTGCTTTAACAGTACCTTATGGAACAGATGTGACGGCATTGTTACCAAGCATAACGCATACTGGTGCGAGCGTATCTCCAAATACAGGGGAAGCCCAAAACTTCACAAGTCCAGTAACCTATACTGTAACAGCGGCAGACAACAGTACCCAGCAGTATATGGTAACGGTAACAGTAGCCCCCTCCACAGCAAAGGCAATTACCGCCTTTGACTTTAATGGATTAACACCTGCTGTAACAGGAACAGTGAATGAGGGAGCAAAAACCATTGCGCTAACGATACCTTATGGAACAGATGTGACAGCATTGGTACCAAGCATAACGCATACTGGTGCAAGCGTATCTCCGAATGCAGGCGTAGCGCAAAACTTCACAAGCTCGGTAACCTATACTGTAACAGCGGCAGACAGCAGTACCCAGCAGTATACGGTAACGGTAACAGTAGCCCCCTCCACAGCAAAGGCAATTACCGCCTTTGACTTTAATGGATTAACACCTGCTGTAACAGGAACAGTGAATGAGGGAGCAAAAACCATTGCGTTAACAGTGCCTTATGGAACAGATGTGACAGCATTAGTACCAAGCATAACGCATACTGGAGCAAGCGTATTTCCCGATACAGGGGTAGCCCAAAACTTCACAAGCCCGGTAATCTATACTGTAAAAGCGGCAGACAATAGCACCCAGACATATACGGTAACGGTAACAGTAGCCCACTCCACAGCAAAGGCAATTACAGCCTTTGACTTTAACGGATTAACACCTGCTGTAACAGGAACCGTAAATGAGGGAGCAAAAACCATTGCGCTAACAGTTCCTTATGGTACAGATGTGACGGCATTGGTACCAAGCATAACACATACTGGTGCAAGCGTATCTCCCAATACAGGGGAAGCCCAAAACTTCACAAGTCCGGTAACCTATACAGTAACAGCGGCAGACAGCAGTACACAGCAGTATTCGGTAACGGTAACAGTAGCCCTCTCCACAGCAAAGGCAATTACCTCCTTTACCTTTAACGGCTTAACACCTGCTGTAACAGGAACAGTGAATGAGGGAGCAAAAACCATTGCGCTAACGGTACCTTATGGAACAGATGTGACGGCATTGGTATCAAGCATAACGCATACTGGTGCAAGCGTATCTCCGAATACAGGGGTAGCCCAAAATTTCACAAGCCCAGTAACCTATACTGTAACAGCGGCAGACAGCAGTATACAGCAGTATTCGGTAACGGTAAAAGTAGGAGTATCTAGCAACAGCAATTTATCAGCTCTTAGTATAAGCAGTGGAACCCTTTCACCCGCTTTTGCAAATGGAACAAAAAGCTATACAGCAAGTGAAGGGCATGGAGTGAGTAGCATAACAGTGACCCCCACTGTAACCGATAGTAATGCAACAGTCACCGTCAATGGGACAACAATAGCAAGTGGCAATGCTTCGGGAGTAATCAATTTAAATGTGGGAGCCAATATCATAACGGTAGTGGTAACGGCACAAGATGGCGCAACGACAAGCACCTATACGGTGACAGTAACGAGAGCCGGGGCAAGTAGTGGAGGCTCTTCGTCAGGAAGCAGCAGTGGCGGGACTACACCTGCAACAACCCAACCAAGCCGGAATACAATTGTGGTTGTGAACGGTAAGGAGCAGAATGCAGGGAAAGAAACGCAGAAAACAGAAGGTGGAAAATCAATTGTAACGGTAGCTGTTGATAATAAAGCCGTTGAAAGTAAAATTGACGAAGCTATTAAAGCCAATACAACCGGAACGGGTAATGTTATTCAAATTCCGGTAGCTGACACAAAATCTGAAGTAGCTAAAGTTGAATTGACTGGCGATATTGTTAAGAAGTTGGAAGAGAACACCTTTGATGTATCTGTAAAACGTGATAACGTAGAATATATAATTCCTGCGGAAGAATTCACCATAAGCAAAGTAGCAGAAAACCTTGGACTAAAGGAAAAGAATCTTTCAGACATTAAAGTGGAAGTGAAAATCTCGAAGCTTGATGAAAAGGCAGTTGAAAGGTACAACGAAGTTGCCAAGGCAAATGGTGCAGAGCTGGTATTCCCACCTGTTGAATTTGAAATTGTAGCAAAGACTACAAACACAGATGGAAGAACGAAGGAACAGAGTATCAATAAATTTAGCAACTATGTAGAAAGAGTGATGGAGATTCCAGCTGGTGTTGACCCTAGCAAGATTACAACAGGTATTGTATTTAATACAGATGGGACCTATAGCCACGTACCTACAGAGGTATATCAAAAGGATGGAAAATGGTATGCAAGACTGAATTCTTTAACGAATTCGGATTACTCTGTTATCTGGAACCCGGTAACTGTAAAGTCTGTTGAAAATCATTGGGCAAAAGATGCAGTAAACGATATGGCTTCCAGATTAGTAATCTTTAATCCAGAGGAATTTGAGCCCAATAAAGCTATAACAAGAGCAGATTTTGCGGAGTATATTGTTAGGGCATTGGGACTATACAGAGAAGGCTTAACCCATGATAATAATTTTAAAGATATAAGTGATTCAGGGGAAAGAACCTTAGCAATACTGATAGCAAATGAGTATGGAATTGTTTCAGGGTATTCTGACGGTACATTTAGAGGAGATAACCGGATTACAAGAGAAGAAGCTATGGCTATGTATCAAAGGGCTATGAAGATTACAAATCTTGTAGGAAGCAATGAAAATCGTTATCAAAACTACACTGACTATAGCGAAGTAAGTGATTGGGCAAAAACAAATGTTAAGAATGTATTATCTGCCCATGTATTTAATGGCACATCAGAAACTAAAATTTCACCAAAGGCAAGCTTAACCTATGCAGAAGCGGCACAAGCAATAAGGAATTTGTTGGTGGAGTCAAAATTAATTAGTGAGTAGTTAAATAAGTTATTTTAAGAGAATTTCATCATTTGGAGGCTAAGGTGTGGGTTATTTAATGACCGTCAGCTTAGCCTTTTATATACCTTCAAACTGATATTTTTTATAATGAGGCTAGGGATAAACAATAAAAAAAGATTGTCATTCCCCCATTATCTGGTTTTCAGAATAGACTTGAGATACAAGGTGGAAAAAATGGAGGAGCAGCTAAAGGTATGGTTTATGATCCTCTTTTTTGTTGCGTTCAGTGGGGTCTAAAAAAATAAATAGATAGTTTTGACTACTTATCATTATGTCTGTATAATGAATATGGTAATTATTGTAATTACATGATGTGATTTTATTTTTTGCAACTCATTTTAGTTTCTTTTTAAAAATGCAACTGATATTGGTTGCGTTTTTGCTTCGTTGTATTATAATGATATCTAGAGGTGATGTTATGAAAAATTATTCTGCATTAATAATAGATTTGAAAAGATCTCGATCCTATTCGGTTGAAGACAGAAACTCTATACAGAACTACATTATTAATATAATCGAAAAATTAAATGAAGTATTTTCCGGTTCATTAGCCAAAGATGTTGCGTTCAGTGGGGGAGATGAGGTTCAAGGTTTGTTCATCTCTCCGGAATCGGCATATCTTTATTTGAGAATGTTCTGCATGCTTATTTCTCCTGTTGAAATAAGAGCGGGGATTGGCGTAGGGGAATGGAATGTAAAAATTGAAAATGCAAGTACCACTGCTCAAGATGGTCCCGCATATCATAATGCAAGAAACGCCATTGAAAATGTAAATGATGCACTAGGATATTCTGTACTTCTGTACTCAGGAACAAAGATTGATTTATTTTTAAACGCCGCAATAAATGTTTCTTTTGCGTTAACTAGAAATCATAGCGAATATCAAAATGAACTTATGTTACTTTCAGAATTGCTATATCCCATAGATTACCATCAAGTGATAAACTATAGCAAATTTGACCTGATTTCCAAACTTATAACATCAAAAAACAGACTTAATTATTATTCGTATTATAAGCAAAGTAAATCGGTAAAACAATATCCCTTTGATGAGTTAGAATTTATGAATTTAGTGCCTAATCCAATAGATGCTGTTAATGATAACAGCAACTTTTATGTTTCCGGCGGAAAGAAAAGAGGGATGACTACACAATTATCCGAAATTTTAAATATAAGTAGACAAAGCATTGAAAAAACTTTTAAAATCGCCAATATCTACGAAGCTAGAAATGCAACGATTGTCGCTTTGAAATTTATGGATATGTATTTATAAGAGGTGAAAAATGATTATATATATCTTGATTATAGCTCATTTTCTTGCTGATTTTACTCTTCAAACCACGAAATTGGCGCAGAGAAAACTTGATAATTTTAAATATCTTATATACCATGCAATCATTTATGCTGTCATATTTTTAATAACAATGTTCCCCTTGGTAAAATTCCAAAAGGCAATTTTACCTTACATAATTATTACATGTTCACATTTTTTCATCGATTGGATAAGAACGCTTGTAGATAAGAAATTTAGCAGGAGATCCATTATATTTGCCTCTTTTATTGTGGATCAGATTTTGCATGTCTTAATTCTTATGGTTTTGTATTATGCTTATGATTTAGGTGTGGAAACAACCTCGTTATACGACTATATACAGCAATGGCAATATAGTTACCGTTTGGTTATTTACTGCTTAACGTTTGTTATATTATGGGATCCCACAGCGGTTTTCATAAAAAAACTGTTCTTGTATATTGTTGATGGAGATAGTAGTGATCAGGAGGAAAATGATCCTCAGGTAGGGCGTATTATTGGAAAGGTTGAACGAATTATTATTTCAATTTTAATCTTATGCAATCAATTCGGAGCTATTGGCTTTGTGTTGACTGCAAAAAGTATTGCCCGATATAAACAACTGGAAGACAAGAATTTTGCAGAGAAATATTTGGTAGGTACCCTGACCAGTGTAGCGATTGCGTTTATTATTACTTTAGTGCTAAAAGAATATTTATGATAGAAACCTTATCAGTTGCTATTATGAAAGGAACTAGGATATGGTTGCCTTTTGTGGGATAATTTTTAAGGGCAAAAGTCAACATAATAACTTGAACTGTATCCAAAATGCAGATGTCAAGTCGATGAAAAATGTCTTACCCAAGTGATTGTTTCTGGAAAAAGCATTGTGAAAATATTTTGCTTGTTATGCAGAAAAAAATGATTTTATAGAGGAGATTTTTATGTATAGAAAAACATGCAATAATAAAAATGCAGTTATTATATTGCATGAAATTTATGGAATAAACTGTTATATAGAAGAAATATGTACAGAGTATAATCTTCAAGGATTCGATGTGTTTTGTCCTGATATAATACAAAGAGAGAAATTTTTATATTCGGAAAAAACAGAGGCTTACCAGCACTTTATTAACAACAAAGGATTTGAATATTATAAAGTTATTGAAGACTTAATTTCAAAGTTGAAGCTTATCTATGATAAAGTATATATTATTGGTTTCAGTGTTGGGGCTACTATTGCTTGGAGGTGTAGTCAACACCCTAAATGTGATGGAATTGTATGTTGTTATGGTTCACGTATTCGTGATTATATAGAGCTTCAACCATTGTGTCCTGTACTTTTACTTTTTGCAAAACAGGATTCATTTGACGTAGAATATGTGGCAGAACAGCTTGCTGGGAAAAAGAATATTGATATACATATATTGCAGGCAAGTCATGGATTCATGGACCATTATTCTGATTGTTTTAACAAGGAACAAGCACAGATATCCAAAATATGTATACGCAAATTCCTAAATAGAAATTTGTAACTTACCGAATCATTATCGCTGATGTCTTAGTTATTTCCTTACAGAACATTTAAAATTTTGTAGAAAAGAAATTAGTAATTATATGCTACCAATCAGGGTATATTAAAGTTTGAGCTTAAATTAAAGGAGGATTTATCAATGAACAAGTTTATTTTCAAAGATTATTTTCATGAACCCCCAAAAAAAATTGCCAAGCGAATGATTTTCAAAAGTGATAATGTAATTGCCTTTGTTCTAAACATCGCAAAAGGGGAAATACTACCGGGACACACACATCTAAAATCAACCCTTTTCCTGCAAGTCATGGAGGGTAATGCCAAGGTTGTCACGGATGGCAATGAAACCTCGTTGCAGAAGGGCGAATTAATGCAGGTCGATGGACAGGAAAGCTTGCAGGTTTTAAATATCGGTGAAGATATCTTGCGCCTTTACGTCACAATTTCACCAATGGGTTCAGATGCGTTTGCAGCAGATGCAAATATCTAGTGAAATATCTTTAACTTTACCATGTGAAAAACTTTTTTTATTATTTGTACTACTTATTAATTGATAGACAGTTATTAGTTATTAGCAATCATCTAAATTCACAAGGCTAAATTCAAGTGCTGACCAAATAGGGAAAGGTCCACGCTGGAAAAATCGATTCATAAGATTGATATCTAAAAGAATGCTATTCATGATAAGATGTCATTTCATGAGCAAGAAAAATTAAATCATATTTTTATATGTGCTATTATAGTATTGCTCATCTGAGCGTACTCCTTTTGATTTTAGCTGGCTGACGAAACCAACTTATTATATCAAAAGGAGTTTTTTTTATAGCCATATCTTTAGTCTTTCCGTTCTCCCAAGCATAGCTGGAGGTTGCCATTCAATTTGGATTGTTAAAGCTGACGGGTTTGGATGTGTATCTCCAAAAGCGTTTGTATAACATGTGATGGAAACAGGCTTAAAACGGGAAATCCATTAACTTTAGTCATAGAAGATGAAAATGAAAGAAAGAGCTGTGTTGTAAAAGCTTTAAGAGGAAATGTCTTGCAATTAAAAAATGGGACTATTTAATAATTAGTGGTTCCCAGTTAATAAATTACAATAGAATTGGTAAGAATTTTATTTTCTATTAAACATATAATTTTATTGGCTTGTTATTTATATGTTTATATAGGAGATGAAGCGATGAGAAATGGATATGAGAATCAGAGATATTCAAAAATCTTGAATATTATTATATGGGGAGCTTTATGGGGTATCTTTGAATCAACAGTAGGTTATTTGTTACATAGTATTTCCTTTGGATATAGTTGGGTAATATGGTATCCTTTTGCATGTTTCATTATGACCAATGTATATCGCAAAAATAAAAGTTTATCATCAATTTTTTATGTAGGCTTATTTTGCGCTACCATTAAAATGCTGAACTTGTTTTTGCCGGGCAGGATTGATAGAGTAATTAATCCTGCAATTTCTATTGTGCTTGAGGCTATTGCAATGGTTTGTGTAATGTTTATAGTCAATTTATATTTAAAAGAAAAGCAAAAAAATTCATTTATACAGGGTCTTTTGGTTTTTGTTATGAATACTGGTTGGAGGGCAATGTTTATTTTGTACTTACTTTTCTTTGTTCCAGATTGGATACGAGATGTATCAGTTATAAGCAGTGCTGAAAAATTTATTCAGTTTTTTATTACGCAAAATCTTGTAACAAGTGCCTTCATTTTTGTTGGATATAAATATAAAGCTGTTCTCTTAAATGGAGTTGAAATTATAGAAAATCGAATTTCAATTTGGACTCAAACAGTTCCTAATAAGGCAATCCCAGTATTGCAAACGAGTTTGGCTACGTTTATGATTTGTGTAAACATAGCTTTGCAGTTTATATTAAAATAGTTTATACGATTTATGAGAAAAAAGCCATCCTACACAATAGGATGGCTTTTTTAGTCAATTATGAATGGGCAGGCGCTTTACCATTTTGTGCCGGCCATGCAATCAAATCAACCGCAACGTGTTCATATCCTATGGTTGTTTCCAGTAGAGTTTCATCAATAGGGTTAGACAATTGATGAAACTCTACTGCTGCTGTCCAACATAACGGGATAAAGCTAATTCTCTGCGTAAATCATTGTTTTGACAATTGCATGGGATTGATGCTTAAACATTGTTTCAACCACAATGCCATTCGTCATAATAATATGCATTTTAGTGTAAGGGTCAACAGTTTGCTTATGATAGGGAGTGGGATATATGGGAGCACAGTCCATAATTCCATTTATTGTATGCAATGATTTTTGTTAAATGAAATTACTTTACAACTTCTTTTTTGTTTTACTTTTGAGTTGATAGTGTGATTTATATTTAATTATTTGGTTATAAATAAAATAATAAATATAATTCAAAGGAGACAAAAAAATGAGCATGATTGGATGGATCGTTATAGGTGCGCTTGCTGGATGGATTGCAAGCATTATTACTGGTAACAATAAAAAAATGGGCGCCGGGATGAATATTTTGGTAGGTATTGTTGGAGGTTTTATCGGTGGTTTTGTTATGAATTTACTCGGAGGTTACGGCGTAACTGGATTCAATCTTTGGAGCTTACTTGTAGCGATAGCTGGTTCTGTAATCCTATTATTAATTGTAAATACTGTTAAACATAAAAGTTAATAGGAGGCTATGAATGAATACTGCAATAGGAAAAAACGTCCAGCGTAAAGACGCATGGGACAAAGTCACCGGTAAGGCGAAATACACCGATGATTTCCCCACTACAGGTTTTTTAGCAGCTCGTTTACTGACTAGTACTTATGCCCATGCCCGCATTTTAAATATTGATATCTCTGCCGCATTGGAATTAAAGGGCGTAAAAACTGTTCTTACTGGTGAAGACTGTTCAGAATTATTCGGTCCGTTGGTACAGGATCATCCAGCCCTGGCACGAGATATCGTACGATATGCAGGAGAACCAGTTGCATTAGTTGTAGCAATGGACAAGGCAACTGCTGAAAGAGCTGTAAAATTGATAAAGGTAAATTATGAGCCCCTTCCTTTTGTTCTAACCTCTTCGGAGGCAATCGCTGATGGCGCTCCCCTTGTGCATAAACAGGTCAATGGCTACAAAAAGGTATTAACCGATATTTATCCAGAGGTCGACAGCAATGTGGCAAGTCGGTACCGAATGCGAAAAGGTGATGTAACAAAAGCCTTCGAACGGTGTGACAAAATTGTTGAACGGGATTTTTTTCTGCCGCCTTCTGGTCACCTTGCTATGGAAGTGCGAACAGCACGTGCTGAAATAACTTCAAATGGTAATGTAATCATTACAACTTCATCTCAGTCGCCGTATGTGGTTCGCCAGCAGATCGCTGATGCATTCTTAATCCCGTCCGGAAAAATTCAGGTGCGTGTTCCATTTGTTGGAGGGGGATTTGGAGGGAAAGCGCCCGTTATGCTTGAGATACTGGCTTATTTAGCATCTCGTAGTGTGGGAGGAAAAGCGGTGCGGCTTACAATACCACGTGAACATGATATGGCCACAGCCCCATGTCGTATGGGATTGGAAGCAAAAATTAAGATAGGTGTGGATAAAGAGGGCATTATTCAAGCTGCTGAACTCACCTATTTGTTAGACTGTGGTGCATATGCAGATATTTCGCCATATATGGCTAAAGCAATTGCAGTGGACTGCACCGGTCCATATAACATTAAAAATCTGTCATGTGATGCGGTATGTGTATATACAAATCACACATATGTGACTTCCTTCCGTGGATTTTCTCATGAAAGTTACACCTTCTGTATAGAACGTGTTTTGGATATGCTTGCAGAAAAGTGTTCCATTGATCCCCTTGCATTTCGTATCCGAAATGCAATTCGACCAGGAAATTTAACCCCTTCGCAGGTAAAATGTACAGCAAATCTAATTGGAAATCTTACAGAATGTCTCCAAAATGTTAAAAAGCTTGCAGAATGGGATGGCGGTAAAGCTGTTCCGATTAAGCGGAATACCGTTCAGGCAAAGGGCATTGCATGCTTTTGGAAAACTGAAAATCCACCGACTGATGCAATATCAGGAGCACTGATTACCTTTAATTCAGACGGAAGTGTAAATTTGCATACAGGTGTTGTTGAAATGGGATCAAATGGACAAACTCATTTAGCACAGATATTAGCAGAAAAATTAAAAATAGATGCAGATCAGGTTCACGTGGTTGAATCAGTGGATACCAGAACAGCACCAAAACATTGGAAAACAGTTGCAAGCCTTACTGAATATATGGCTGGACATGCTGTAATGCGTGCAGCGGATGACTTGTTGGATCAATTGCGAAGTAATGGTTCACAGGCCTTACATTGCTCCGTTGAAGATATTGAAGTTGCGTATGGACGTGTGTTTTCTAGAAAAAATCCTGAACAATTCATTGAGATCAAAGACATTAATGAGGGGTATAAAGCATCAGATGGAGAGTCAATAGGAGAGCCTGTTTTTGGTCGAGGCGGATTTATGCTGAAAGGCCTTTCCATGTTAGATCCCCAGACAGGGCAGGGGAGAACCGGTCCTGAGTGGACACTTGGTGCACAGGTTGTTGAGGTAGAGGCGGATTTAAAAACGTATACGTATCGTATAACAAAAGCAACTACGGTGATTGATATTGGTAAAGTAATTAATCCGGAATCAATGCGTGCAATGATTGCTGGTGGCATGGCTATGGGAATAAGTCTGTCAAGCCGTGAAGTTTATAAATATGATAAGGAAGGGATACCGATGTTGCCGAATTTACGCACTTATAAGCTTATGCATATAGGTCAGGAACCGGATTATCGTGTAGGGTTTGTTGAAACACCTAACGAACAGTCGCCATATGGCGTGCGCAGTTTTGCGGAACATGGAGTCATTGGTATGCCCGCAGCACTTGGTAATGCACTATCAACAGCATTTGGAAAACAGCTTGTTACTTTGCCCCTTACACCTGAAATAATTTGGCGTACGCCATCGGAGGAACAAATATGATTCCATTTGATTTTATTTATCTTCGCCCGGATACTCTACAAGAAGCGGTGGAGTTATATACTCAGCTTGAATCTGAAGGAAAAAATCCGGTATATTATGCAGGTGGCAGCGAAATAATCACCATGTGCAGGGCAGGCTCTATTCAGCCTGGGGCGGTGATTGACATTAAAAATATTCCGGAGTGTATGATTTTATCTGTTGATGATGAAAAACTGCACATTGGTTCTGTTTGTACGCTGAACCAAATTAGTGAGTCGAAGTTATTTCCACTTTTACAACATTCCTGCGGCAGAATAGCGGACCATACCAACCAATGCCGAATCACCATAGGCGGGAATCTTTGTGGTACTATCATTTATCGTGAGACCAGTCTTCCTCTGTTGCTTTCTGATGCAGAAATAACAGTATTTGGAGGGGATGGCCAGCAAATATTCCCTCTTAAAAGCATATTCGATGGAAGAATTCTTCTGAAACCAGGCGAGATAATCGTTCAGGTTCATGTTCCTATTTGGGCACTTTCTGCAAATTACAAGCATATTAAACAAACAGCAAATGAAAAAATTGATTATCCTTTAGTCAGTATTTCCGCAATATGGAAAGAAAACAATCTGCGCATCGCATTTTCGGGCATATGTTCTTACCCTTTTCGAAGCGCACCCATTGAAACGACTTTAAATGATAGGACAAAATCTTGTCGCGAAAGAGCTGAAATGGCAGCAGGACAATTACCTGAAGGTGCTTACAGCGATGTGGAGGGCTCAGGAGAATACCGGCTATTTGTTCTGAAAAACATGCTGGAAGAACTATTGGAGGGCTGGGAAAATGGTACAATATGAAGGGAAAACGGTAATATCGCTTCAAGTAAACGGTGAAACATTTGAGGTTGCAGTAAGACCTTCTGACATATTGCTTGATATACTACGAGAACAGCTTGGGCTAACTTCCGCAAAGGCTGGTTGCTTGAATGGCGACTGTGGAGCATGTACAGTGATTGTAGACGGATTGCCCGCAAAATCCTGCCTTATGCTGGCGGTTGAAGCCGAAGGCCATGTGATTCTTACAGTGGAAGGATTAGGCGGTTTGGCACCGATACAAAAAGCATTTGTAGATGCTGATGCATTTCAATGTGGGTACTGTACTTCCGGATTTCTCATTGTTTGCCATGCGTTGAAAATGAATTATCCTGTTTTGCCGGAAGAATATATTATAGAAGAATGGCTGCAATCTAATTTATGTCGTTGTACTAGCTATCAGGAAATACGCAAAGCTGTTCATTTGATGTATGAAATACAAGCTTGATGATAAAACTTATAATAATATAAAACAGTTAAATATCATGTAGGTTTTGTTTGTTTGTGAAAACTCTAAACTGATGAAAGATTAAATTACTCAATCTGAGGTTTTATTTATAACAAGAAAAAATGACTGCCCCGGAAAGTAGCAATTGAATGAGGAGCTATTAATGTTCCTAATTTCCTGATTAAATTACTATAGATGTCAACCCGTTTGGTAAATGAATATGGCGAACAGATATAATCCTTCAAGTTCAAATTCTTATGCTCATAGAAAATAATGCAAAAGAAGAAGAAAGTAAAAAATTCCATGAAATATATAAAAAACAATCAGAATGGATAAATGAACTGAAAACTGCAAAAATAAAAAATGTAAGCGTAGAAAAAATACAAATATGTTCAAAGAGTTGGAGAATTAGATAGGACCATAGCAAGAGTGTTTGACCAAGACCTTGTGAAAAGCCTGATTTCCTCCATAAGGGTAAATAAGAGTATGAGACTTGAGATACAGTTCTACTCAGTGAAAGTGATAAAACAGGATGTGAACTACTATGAATAAACATTAAAATAAGAGCTGGGTGTCTTCCCAGCTCCTATTTCGAAAGGCTAATTTTTAATCTTAAATATATTTGCAACATAGTTACAAAAAGAAGCCATCTGGGAATCAATAAAAAGATTCTTTAAGATTGTTTATTATATCGAGGCTAATTGTTTACATAAAATTTTGCGTAGTTTACGTTGCATTGTTGTAGTATATAGTCCCAAAATATTCTATGGACCTGTTAGTTTAAATTTCTAATTCTATAAAGTTTTCTCTTTAGTGCAGAGAATATAGAATAAGCGCCTATAAATACAATGAAAATTTCAAGTCTTCCAAAAATCATTCCAACCATCTCTACTACAAGCGTAGCTGCACCTGTATCAGGACAGGTAAGACCAATAGACAATCCTACTGTACCAAGTGCAGAGGCAAATTCAAACATAGCTTCAGTAAGAGAACATCCTGAAGTTACTGTAAGTAGCAATGTGCCGATGATAAAAACACAAAGATAACTTGCTACGAAACCGATTGTATCCATAGCTAGTGAGGAATCAATTTTTGTTTTTCCCTGTGCTCTGTAATAGTAAGGTGCTTCTACATTCCTTGGCGGCAAAAGTCGTTTGCGTATATTTTGTAAGATAAAACGAAACATTAGATAAACTCGTGACATTTTAATTCCACCGGCTGTTGAGCCTATCCCACCACCTATCAACATCGCCAGTATAAGCATACCGATTGCTAGTGGTGGCCAGGAGATATAACTCATACTGGAGTAGCCTGTGGTTGAAAGTGCAGAGGAAACATCAAATAAAGAATGGCGAAATCCTTCTGCAATGCCCATATTCATGCCACTTATAAGTGATAAAGCTGTAATTGGTACAAAAACCAAAAGTAGCAGGAACATAAATCTAACCTCGCTTACTTTGATAACTTGTCTCCATTTTCTTCTCGTCAGAAGAGATAGAATTGCAAAGTTTGTAGTGCCTATTAACATCAAAATGATTGTAATGATATCAATAGATAAACTGTTGTATTCCCCAATGCTGTTTAGTCTGGTTGAAAATCCGCCGGTAGATAAGGCGCACATCGTATGATTTACCGCATCAAACAAACTCATTCCCACAATCACATAAGCGACTATACCTGTAAATAGAAAACCGTTGTACATCAAGCAAATGGTCCGAGCTGTCTTTTTTAAATTAGGCATAAGCTTGTCGGGATGACCTTCGGCATTATACAGATTCATGGATTGTTTATCCTGCACAAGCATAATCATCATCATTACAAATCCTAATCCACCGCAAAATTGCATAAAGCTTCGGTGAAAAAGAAAGATATGTGGAGTAGCTGACACATCCATAACAGAAAGACCTGTGGTAGTCCAGCCGCTGACGGATTCAAACAGTGCCTGAACAAAGGTAAGTTGACCGCTAATAACGAATGGGAAAGCGCCAATTAAAACTCCCCAACTCCATGCAAACAGCACTGTGATGCTGCTATGCTGAACGGAAGACCACCATTCAAACTCTGAGTCTTCCTTTTTTCCAACCAAACAGATAATACTGCCTACTAAAATGGAGAAGAATGAAGGACACATAAAAGAAAAAATATGAACAGTATCCTCTGGATAAAAAGGTACAATCACTATGGGTACAGCCGCAAGAAGGCCAATCAGCAACATGAGTTTTCCATAATTATTGCAACTCGAGAATTTACGAGTCATACTATCACCGTCCTGTCAATTCTTGAATGGCCGCCATCTCTTGTGTATCAGATGATATAAGAATAAGCATATCTCCTGCAAGAATGCGGGTATCACCCCTTGGAACCATTGTAGTATCGCCACGAAGAATACAACCAATAATAACTTCCTTAGGAAGGTTAATTTCCCATAATTTTTTTCCGGCAACGGGGGAGGTGCCGGGAATAGGAACCTCAGCAATATTAACCCGTCCTTCACCAATTGGAATTAATGTTGTAATTTTTTCCAAAAAAGCCTGCTGTTCAATAATGTGAGTAATGGCTGTAATGGCACAAACAACACGGTCTATTCCCATTTTATAAAAAAAGTCTGTCTTTTTTGGATCAGTAACGAGGGCTACAGTTTTTCCTACTTGAAATTTCTTTTTACATAATTGGCAAATAACCAGATTATCTTCATCTTTTGCGGTCATTGCGATGGCAATGTCTGCATCTCCTGCACCTGCATCCTCCAACACGAATGGTCTGGTACCATCACCATTAATGACCGTGAGCTTGTCTATTTCAGCCAGTTTTAAGCAATCTTCATATGTATCATTTATTACAGTTACACGGTATCCCTTGTTAATTAAAGAGGTTGCAAGGGATTTTGTCTTGCTTCTTCCACCAATAAGTAACACCTTTGTTTTCATTGTTCTTCCTCCTTGATTACATCCTTTGTCAGAATGTTTTGGGACAGTATTTTATCTATTTCTTTTGCAGACAAAACTGCTGGGCAAATGGTGTCTATGCCAAATTCATTATAAACGTATTCTCTGTCGGGGTCATACAGCCTAGCTATAACACGCTTAATGTGAAACATTTCTCGTGCTATCTGGGCTACCATAATATTTGCGTTATCATTATTGGTAACAGCAATAACAGCACTTGCATTGTTCATTTGTGCTTCCAGCATTACATCAATGTCGGTAGCATCCCCGATGATGGAAAGACCCCCATAGGATGGGGAAAGCTTGCGAAAAGCATCTTTATTTTTATCGATTATCAGTACATTTCCATTTCCCTCTGAAAGAGTGTTTGCAAGGTTAGCTCCCAGTCTACCGCAGCCTATGATGATTATGTAGTTCTGATATTCTTGTTTGTTTGTAAATCGTTTCATAATTATTCCCTCCTAATGAAATGGCCAATTCCACGCGAATCATATTCAACTTGATAATTACTGTAGTTTCCTGCGCTTTCATTTGAAATACAATCTCTTTCATCATAAGCACATCTGCCCTTTGAATAAAATGTACCGTAGCATTCAAGATTTTGCTGTGCAGGCAGGTAAGTGGGGTCAAGTGCCCAAGCCGCACGAAAGTGCTTCATGGCGGCAGCATGCTCTCCGATTTTTTCAAGCAATATTCCAATCAGATTATGCGGCTCTGGTGAATGAGGACATCTTCTCATAGCATCAAAAATTAAAGCTTTGCATTTATCATAGTTTTGAGTATCAATCAATTCCCTTACAGCTCTACAGAGAGAAAAGAGATCCTCATTATTTTCGTATACACCTTTTACAGCCATTGATCTAACCTCCCTCTTATTTTTTCATGCTTATCATAACAAAGAAGGTGTGAAGACGGTGTGAGATACCATAGATTCTTGTGAGAATTCTGTGAGAATTGAAAAAGACCGCATTCGTGGTTACCGAAGCGGTCTTTAAAGAACAAGAAATTTTTAGTTATACATCTGAAAGACGGTATCCTACTCCGATTTCAGTCAGAATGTATCGTGGTTTTGCTGGGTTATTTTCAATTTTACGACGCAAACCTGCCATCAGTTTGCGGAGTGCCTGGGTATCAGATCCATAGCTAATGCCATAGATTTCTTTGATAATATATTTGGTAGTAAGTACTTTTCCTATGTTCCGAAAAAACAAGGAAAGCAAACTGTATTCTAAAGGTGTTGTATGCAGTTCGGCGTTGTCAAGATAAACCAAACGTTTATCGAAATCAATCAGAAGTCCACCTACAGAGATGTTTGTCTGAGGTTTCATTCCGCCTGCTTTATGCAAGTGTCGAAGTGCAACACGGATACGGGCCATAAGTTCCGTGGACGAAAAGGGCTTTGTGAGGTAATCATCTGCTCCACTATCCAAAGCTGCTGCCTTTTCCTTGTCTTGGTCGCGGGCAGAAACTACGATGATGGGCATTTCGGACCACTCACGGACTTTTTTAATAACTTCCATACCATCAAAATCCGGAAGACCAAGGTCAAGTAGTAAAAGATCAATTTGTTCGGTAACAAGTGTTGATAAAGCACCTTGTGCCGTTGTGGCAGTTGTATATGAAAAACCATCTTGCCGCAATGAGTAGCAGATAAAATTACGGATTTGTGAATCATCTTCCACAATTAAGATTTGTTCATTTTTGTTCTGCATCATTTGGTTCCTCCTTTGGTAACGTAAATATAAATTCAGAGCCACGTCCGCTGGAACGGTTATGTCCCTCTATTGTTCCTCCGTGTGCTTTGACAATGGCCTCGCATATTGGTAGTCCCAAGCCCACGCTACGTTGTCCATCGGCGGCTCCTGAGCTGGTGGTGTAAAACATCTGAAAAATATTTGGTAAATCCGAAGCAGCAATTCCGCATCCTAGGTCGGCAACAGAGAATACAGCATTGGTATCTTTTTGGCTGACTGAAATACATATTTCATAATCCGGTGATGAATGCTTAATAGCATTTTCCAGTAAATTGATAAGTACTTGTTCTATTAATTTTGCATCCATAGGAATCATTAGCACGTCATCAGGAATATGCACTGTTATTTCGAATTCTGGATACCGTTTCATGATATGGTTGACGGCACCGCCAACAACTTCTTCTGCCGCTTCCAATTGCTTTGTGATCGTTAGCCTTCCGTCATGTAACCGTGTAAGGCTTAAAATATTTTCAACCAGAGAATGCAGCCAGTCAGCATCTTTATGAATACCTTGCGCCAAGGCGTATCTCATATCATCTTTATCAGTCATATCCATAAGCATTTCAGACGTCCCCATAATACCAGAAAGAGGGGTTCGAAGATCGTGAGAGATAGCACGTAGAATATTACTGCGATACCGTTCCTGAATGGTTTCTTCTCTTGATTTTTGCTGTTGTTGCGCACTTAGAAAACGATCCATGGCAAGCGCAGTACTTTCAATCATGGAACGCAGCAGGCGTTTTTGAGGTTCACTCATGGAAGCAGCATTTTCTTTAGGTATCCTTAAAGTACCCAATATAGTATCTCTGCCATAAATTGGCCAGTCGTAGAACTCATCGCTTTTTACATAGCCACTTCGTAGACTCTCGATACTGTATTTTAGTGCGGAAGCATCTTCCACTTCTCGACGTACTTGTTTATTAGCACTTTGTTGTTGAATAAAGCTATGTTCTGGCTGACCGCTTTCGTCAAAGCATAAACAAGCCGCATGACAATTCATGATACCGCTGATGGTATCTGTGGTTATGCTTGCAATATCAGCAATATCGCAGGCGTCAGTCAGCCGGTTTGTAAGCTGAAAGAGAGCACTCGTTTCAGCTTCTTTTTCTTGTGCTTCTAAAGCGTTTTGCTTCACTTTTGAAGTGAGGGTACTGGTAATAATTGCAGTAAGCGTCATTATTCCAAAAGTAATTAGATAAGTGGGGTCGTTGACGGAAAGAGTGTAGTAAGGTTTTGTAAAAAAATAGTTGAATGCACAGGTAGCAACCACCGATGCTACAATTCCGTAAGCATATCCTAAAGTAAAGCGGGTAATTATCAGTATTGAGAGGAGATAAACAATAACGATATTAGTTTCAGGAAACCCAAAATAGCGGATAATCCAGCCGATGACAGTTGCAATGATAATTATTGCTATTGTAATTAAAACATAAGTAATAATTTTGGTAAATTCTTTATTTTTATAGGATTTCACGTATCCACCTCCTAAAATATGATTGCACTAGGTACATTGCAAGTTGAATGACTAACATAAAGATACGCTATAAAGTAAAAAGGTTGAGAATACAAATCATTTTAAGTTTAGTTAAAATATTTTACCATATTTGAAACTTAAAATTCAATCAAAATAAATGGATGTTTTAAGTCATACTAAAACCCTTGGGCCTTCCCTTGCCTCGTTCATCATACATCGTTGGGCAAAAGATGCAGCAAACGACATGGCTTCCAGATTGGTAAACTTTAATCCAGAGGAATTTGAGCCCAATAAAGCTATAACAAGAGCAGATTTTCTTGAAGCATGAAAATAAATAGTTTAACCACATACTTCCGCTGCCAAAACAATAAATTATCTTTTCGGTAATGCATATATGGGTGCATCCCTGTGGCAGATTTGCAGGCATTTACCACAGACAATACATTTTTCCTGATTAATACTGCTAATCCAGCCAGTCATCATTGAAATTGCATTTACTGGACAGTTGATAATACATGCCCCACACCCTACACATCTGTCGGGATCGATAGATACCTTTGATTTATGCAAGTATTTGTTTGTCAATAATGTACACCTCTATTCAAGTTTTTTACTCCAATCATAAAAGGCGCAGGCCGTTTTATGGCACTGCACCTGACTGTTTTTGTGTAATATTATGAGAGATTTTACTGAGTTACAGTTCTTTTTTGTTTTCAGAACCGGGAGTTGTAACGATGACCTTTTCGGGATTAATAATTAAAGCTCCTTTTGCAGTTACAGCGCCATTGAACATTTTTTCTACCATTGCCTTAAATGTATCGACGATATTGCCTTCTGTTAAATATTCTGCTTTGCCCTTGATTTGATAACCTTCAAGATTCTGTGCATCGTACACGGAAATAGCAATTTTTCCATTGTTGGCTTGGATGTTTTTTAGGGTGGTTTCAAGGAATACATCACCTACAATAAGTTTGCCGTCTTCAGTTACATCTTTGAATGCGACAGGTACAACATTTGGTTCATTGTTCTGGCATGTTGCCAAATCCCACATGCTTTCTTTCAGTAGCTTCTTTATGTTTCCATTTAACATAACAAATACCTCCATTAGAAATTATTTTGATGTTTGACTACTTTACTGATTATAGAGAATTGACTTTTGAGCGGCAAGATATTAATAAATTAGTTAGATACTATTAAAATTCATAGTAACTTGCCAACACATAGAATGTTACATATAATTAGTACAGATAAGGTAGGAGGAGAGGAAGCATGTATCAAAAAAAAATGGATAAAGATATCCGCTGTCCCTTGGAATATGGACTTGAGATTTTCGGGGGAAAATGGAAACCTAGGATTATTTGCGTGCTTAATGAAAAGAAGATCTTGCGTTATAGTGGAATCAGAAAAGAAATGATGAACATCACGGACGCGGTACTGGCTTCGGCGCTAAAGGCGCTGATTAGGGATGAGATTGTGCAGAGAAGGTCATATGAAGAGATACCTCCCCGGGTAGAATACAGTCTTACGCAAAAGGGGGAGTCTGTGGTTCCAATCTTACAAAGCATCTGTGGCTGGTCGGGCATTTTCTATAATAAAGACAGCGACCATGCTTTAATGCAATGTCAGAAGTGCGATTATAATGCTCCAACTTCAGGGACACTTTAAGGATGTTACGGCACTGATTCGACGTTTTGGAGCACAGTTCAGAAGTCATGTTCACCGTTTTGCATAAGGCTTGTTCCTGAATTAGAGGATAATTTATGGAGGGATAATGAAATAATTATGAAATTACGAGATAGGGGACTTGCTGTATTTGTTATCATATTGTGGGGCATCAATTTTACAGTAATCAAGTTTGGAATAAATGAAATGTCGCCAATGTTATTGGTGACATTAAGGTACATATTTGCTGCATTGCCTGCAATCTTTTTTGTAAAGCGACCGGATACTAATTGGAAATATATTGTTGCTTACGGCCTTGCCGTTGGAGTTGGTCAGTTCTCATGCCTTTTTTATGCCGAATATATTGGTATGCCTGCTGGTGTTGCGTCGGTGGTTTTGCAAGCCCAGGCTTTTTTCACGATTTTACTTGCAGGTGTGCTGTTTAAGGAACGTATTGGCGCTGGCCAAATAGCAGGACTCATTGTGGCATGTATGGGTCTTATTCTTATAAGCGGTAGTATTGGTGCACAAGGTGGTGGTACGGTCATACCGGGAAAAGCGTTTCTTTTGACGATCATTGCCGCTCTTTTTTGGGGAATCTCCAATATCATCATAAGATATGCATCAAAAGAAGCTGAGGAGCAAGGAAAGAATTTGAATATGTTCAATATGGTTATATGGTCCAGTTCAGTTCCACCGATTCCTATGATGATGGCGGCGCTCATCATTGATAAGCCTGTTCAAGTCTGGTATCAGTTGAGCCATATTAATGTATTGGCGCTCTTTTCCATATTATATCTGGCGTTTTTTGCAACGCTGATTGGATATGGTCTTTGGAGTACATTGCTTGCCAAATATCCCGCCAGTAAGATTGCTCCATTGTCACTCCTCGTACCAGTAGTGGGGCTTACTACGGCTCAAAAACTCTTAGGAGAAAAACTTACCACAATCCAATGGATTGGAGGGCTTATCATTATTTTTGGTCTGCTGATATCCAATTTTTCGAACCTGTTACGGAATACATGTTTCAAAAATTTTGGTAAGTCTAAAATATAAAAATATATACTGTTTAAATTCCATAGTAGCTTGTGTATTACTAATGAACTTTATGTAAAGCTTAATGACTACGCAGAAAATATTTGGTATTCCTTGAAATTTATTGAGGAATTCGTTATAATGCAGTTAAAAAATTTATAGGGTGAGTACCTACCGTATGCGAGGCAAATCTTGCATACGGTTTTTTTGCTTAAGGGATTACATTGATTTTAGGCAAACAGCGAAGTGACTTAAAAAAACATTGCACCTACATTGATAGAATTTAGCATACCACTTATTCTTAGTGGTACACTACAACAACTTTATAACTGGGCAGATGCATTTATCATTGGCAATGCTAACGAAGAACTTGCATTGGCCACAATCGGGGCAACCAGTACGGTTAATCTTTACATTATGGTGATAACCGGACTTTCACTTGGGCTTTCAATCTTGTTTCACAAAAATTTGGCAGTGAAGAAATCGTTACCATACCAAAATACTTGCAACTTTTTCAATGCTTCTGGGCACCGTCTTTGTCCTAGTAAGAACCTCTTTCATCGAATTGCCAACTTTTATATAGTTTTTGGTCTTGCAACTGCGGTACGTGGTTATTTAGAAGCTATAGGAGACGTTCTTTATTCCAGCATTGCAGGTATACTATCTCTATTATCCCCTATACTCATTTCATATTCTTTAGCTGGTTTTTTTGATAATATGATTATTGTTTATGCGGAGGCTTTTTCTTGGGGAGTACTGTTAGTATTATATTTGTTACGTATGATATGGAAGAAGCTAAATTTTAGAATATCTAAATAATATAAATACACAAATTCATCCTATTAATTTTTTTGGATGACAGAAAAAGAGAAAAAATTATTCGGAAGAAGGAACAAATGAACAATATTTGCAATATATACGACAACTTATAACATAGACATATGTAAGCGCTAGGAGATACTATATACTATAGAAAAGATTTAATTTGATATAGTGAAAAGCCTCAAATATGTAGTCTAAAACAATGAAAAAGCAACCTCCTTTATAAAAAGTTTTTTAGGGAATTTAGAAAATCAATTAGAACTAATACAAAATGATTGAGCTCATTACTAAAATATTGAAAAAACCTCTTTCGGTTATCGGTACGCGTAATGAAAGGTCTGTTGAAATTGAATTATAATTAGTTATTTTTATATAGTACAGAGTTTTAAAAAGATTGTTTAGTTACAAAGGAAAAGAGGGGGATTTTAATGTTTGGAAGGATTGGTAAAAAGAAAGAAAAAAGAAATGGGGGCGGGATAGGTATTAAAGGTCTTTTAACAAAATTTTTAAGTTTAATTGGTGTACCCATGTCACTTTGTTTTATTGTTGTTGCAATTGTTATTACCAATGTAGTCGGCAAATCGGTTTCAACTCTGACAAATACTGACTTGGAGAAATCTTCAATTCTTGCTACGGCTCAAGTTGACACCTATTTTTTGAAATATAGGCAAATGTCCTTGGCTTTAGCGGCCAGCACGCAAACTATTGACATTCTTGAGGAGACGAATGTTGGAGAGCACTTTAATACTTCAGAAAGCTACAATAAAGTTTTAAAAACTCTAGATAATATATTTAAAGATTCTGATGCATTAGTTTCTGTATGGGTTAATGATATAGATTCCAGTACATATATGTTGTCAGGAGGAGTTTTATCTGATGATACTTTCCGAATTACTGAACGTCCTTGGTATAAGGATGCAATGGCGGCGAGGGCATTGATAATGACAGAGCCTTATACAGATGCAGCATCCAATGAAGAAGTAACAAGCATTATGGCACCTGTCTTTGATAGTAGTGGGCGTGAAATAATTGGTTTCGCAGGTGCGGATTTTAGCCTAACTAAATTGGAAAACATTATTAATAAGTATAAGATTGGAGAAAGCGGTTTTTTTATACTTACAACGCGAGATGGAAAAGTTCTCTGTCATCCTAATTCAAGTAATCTTGGCAAAAATATTAAGGATTTAGATATTTCCGAAGATATTTCTGAGGCTTTATCGAAAGGAACCCAAGGTTTTGTTGATTATACTTTGGAAGGCGAACATGTACATGGCTATATTTCTATTGTTGGAGATACTGGTTGGACTGTTATATCCGGTCTCCCTGAACAAGAATATAACAAATCGATGAGTGTATTAAACACAACAATGCTTATAATTTTTACGCTTGCCCTTATTGTTTTATGTTTGATTTTGTTTTTAATGGGAAAAAGTATAATATCTCCCCTTAAGAAACTAAATGATGTTGCTAATGAGATTGCAGACGGAAATTTAGATGTAAAATTAGAGGTTGAATCTCATGATGAAGTTGGTCAGGTAGCAGAATCGGTTAATAGAATTATTGTACGTTTGAGAGGTTATATTGACTATATTAAAGAAATCACTTTTGTCCTGAGTACAATGGCTCAAGGAGACATGAGGGTTCAGCTTAAGCAGGATTATATAGGGGAATTTGAAGCAATCAAGACAGGATTAATTGGGATTTCGAAATCTCTTAGCCAAACACTTTCACAGATTCAGAATTCTGCAGAACAGGTAGACAGCGGTGCTTCTCAAATTTCTACAGCTGCACAGGAGCTTGCAGCTGGTTCCACAGAACAGGCAAGTTCGATTCAGGAGCTTTCAGCATCTATCGCAGAGATTTCTGATAAAGCCAATTATAATATGGAGAAAGTTATTTTGGCAACTGATTATATTGTTGAGGCAAATAAAAAAGTTGAACAAAGCAATCATCATATGGAAGAAATGCTTACTTCTATGAAAGAGATTAATGACTCCTCAAAAGAAATTCAAAAGATCATTAAGGCAATAGATGATATTGCTTTTCAAACAAATATACTTGCGCTTAATGCAGCGGTTGAGGCTGCAAGAGCGGGTTCTGCAGGAAAAGGTTTTGCTGTTGTTGCGGAAGAGGTTAGAAGCCTTGCTGCACGCTCTGCAGATGCCGCAAAACAGACAGAAGCGCTTATTTTATCATCAATGGAGGCAGTTCGTCATGGTTCTGGAATAACAGAATCTACTGCTCAAGCTTTGCGGGAAGCAGCAATACATACCGAAAAGGTTCAATCTGTTATTGTTGAAATACAAAATGGTACGCGAGAGCAAGCAAGCTTTATTGAACAGGTAAATCAGGGCGTTGGGCAAATTTCTTCCGTTATTCAGACGAATGCTGCTACAGCAGAACAAAGTTCTGCTTCAAGTGAAGAGCTTTCTGCACAAGCTACCCTTTTATATGATGAGTCAAATAAGTTTGTTTTGCCTGAAGAATTTTTAGATGTTCAAAATGGTATAAGTAACAATAATGTTAATGATTGATATAAAGATTCACAGCATTCATGTTTAGATGAAACCGAATTGATTGTTGGCCTAGTTACGCAAAGTTACATATTTATGTTATAAAGCTATTTCTGTAGCGCAGCGTATTGCAGAAGGTGTGATACTATACGATATGAGTAGTCTTCACATATGTACTTTACTTGAATATAAAGTGAATTATATTACACTAGGTATGTATAAATCAGTTTAATTGAAAGATAAGCAATATTTGCAATCTTTTGAGCAAAAAAAGTTATAGACAAACAAAGGTAGAATAAAAATAAAAAGTATTTTATACAGTGTATGGAAAGAAGGGTGTATATGTCAAATAAATTAAAATTGATGAATACGATATCGCAAGGGATTTATATCATTGGAACAAAAATGAAAGATACTTATAATTTTATGACGGCAGCGTGGATAACACAAGTATCGTTTTCTCCATGCAAAATTGCAGTCTCTGTTGATAAATCTCGTTATAGCGCTGATTTAATTAAAAAGCAGGGAATATTTAGCGTATCTGTATTAACAAAAGGACAAGAAGATGTTGCTAAAGTGTGTGGATTTCAGTCAGGGAAAGATGTAAATAAATCTGAACGGGTAAATTACGAATTAAACAAGGAAGGATTGCCAGTTATAAGAAACTGTGCAGCACAAATGACGTGTAAAGTAATTAAGACATTTGATGCAGGCGATCATTTCCTGTTTGTAGCGGAAATAGAGAACGGAGAGGTAGGTCAAGAAGAGCCACTAGTGTATGTATCATCCGATTATTTTGGGTAATATTTAAATAGTAGGAAAAGTTATGCAGTAATTGAAGTTAATCGGATAGGTCCGATTAATATATAGCTTTAGACATAAGCCTTACTTAAACAAATAAAAGAGGTGTTCCATTATGGAACACCTCTTTTATTCGTTTATTTTCATAGAAATCTTTTTGTACTCCGATGGGGATAGGCCCGTTGTCTTTTTAAAAGCCCGGAAGAAATTGCTATAGTTATCAAACCCCATGGTTTTTGCCACATCTGCGGCTTCATGAGTTAACAAAATCTTTTTTGCAATTTCAATTTTCTTGTCGATGATATATTTGCCTAAAGTAAAACCGGTGTACTTTTTAAAAATATGACATAAGTAGTAGGTACTAAAATGCAACTCATTTGACAATGAATCCAGTGAAATTGTATTTTCAATATTGAGATCAATAAATTGAATAATATCAAAAATTAGTGTCATGTGTTTGGAATTGGCAGTTTTGTATTCTAAATCATCATGATAATTATCAAATATATGTGAAAGAATTAAAAGTATCAATCCTTTTTCGAATATATCAAAACCGTTCTCAATGGTTGCGCTTTGAAAGCTTTTAAATAGGGCAATAAGGGCATTTGCTTCATGGTCCTTTAATTCCCTAATTGGATAAATATTATTTTTATTACTGAAGATATTTAAAAGATTCGATTCTTGCGAAGACGCAAAATGTATAATATTTGGTGAAATATCAAGGCAGTATCGATAGCAATTTTTACTAGTAATATCTATTTTATGTTTCTCAAAGAGATTCACCAAAACTAAATTATTGTTATATAGTGGATATTCTTGATTTCCTAAAGTTATATATCCCTGAACCTCATTTTTATCATTATTTTTTGCTTGAACCAATTGGACTTCGTAAAAATCATGATATTGCAGGTGTTTTCCATAAGCATACTCATATTTGTCATCATAAATAAACAAGGTGTATCTTTTTTTGGTGGGATAAATATTATCATGTGATAGGTATTTAGCTTCCATAGCAATGTATCCCTCTCTCTGAATAGTTTTACCAATTTGTTCTTTTATCAAAACAACTGAACAATATTTGCAATGTATAAGACAAAATAAGATATGGACATATGTGTTTATTATTTATAAAATAATAACAAGGTTAATCATTATTTCAGTACGAATTATCCAAATATTTTTGCTTGATATAATTATAACTGGATTTCAAATAGAAATATTGTACAAACAACATAATGAATATAAAATGTTGTTGTATATTTTTTTGGGGGTCTTTTGTAATTCGAAATGGGGCAATCCCATAGAAATCTGGTTTTATTATATAAAAACTTACTAGAGAGGAGGAATCTGTTTGCATGTCGAAGGATCTAAAGTTTCTAAATCAACGATTGGTTCAACAGACCAGGTATTTTGTTTTTTAGAAGCAAGGATGAGTGAAGCTCATAATATGATTACCACTGCAAGGCTCATACAAGCAACACTCAGCCCTATTCTCACTGCCCAGTCGAATGAGCGTACTCATTATACAACTGAATTAGTTAAAAATCAAGATTATTTTAAAGTGGTATTTCTTATAGATAAATACAGAAATTTTAATAAGAATTATCATTTATCATTAAGTAAAAAAATAATTAGGATGGTAAAAGCACATTTTAAGCTTATAAAGAATGAGTTGCCCGATATGAGCAATTCTTCGGCATAGATAATTTACTGGTTTATGGAAGCGTAATAAGTTATTTCCCAGTTTCAGCATCAAGATAACAGGATGCTGTAACAAAACAGTTTCTAATATTGATTAGAAAACCCTGATGTAAAAGCAAAACTATTTTACTTTTAATGTTCAAATCGAAAGGGGAATGTGTGTGAGTAATTCAAATGCAAATGTTGGAAAAGAAAAATATGCAGGCCGATTTGGTGCCATAATGTCAATGGCAGGTATGTGTGTTGGTATGGGTAATGTATGGCGTTTTCCTTATATGGTAGGTGCATATGGTGGTGGGGCTTTTGTTCTTGCTTATTTGCTTTGTGTAGTTGTTGTAGTTGCTCCGCTTGCAATCATGGAATGCGGTATCGGTAAAGGCTTTGGAAAAGGTATGATTGATGTATATTCTGATACACTGCACAGCAAAAAAGCTGGTAAGGCAGTTGGCGGACTTTTCTCTTTTGGTTATTATTCAATGAACTTTTTCTATTTTTCAATCGTGGCAGCAAGTCTTTATTTTGTTTTTGCTAGTGCAACAAGTATGTGGAAAACAGTTCCCGCGGTAGAAATTTATGATAAGTTAACTGTTAACTATCCTCTTCTTGCGGTAATAGTAGTAGTGCTTGTACTTTTTACAAGCTATATCGTATACAAGGGTGTTGCAAATGGTATTGAAGCCGTAAGTAAGATTATGATGCCTCTTATGATTGCTTTCTTAGTAATTGCAATTTTATTCGGTGTTTTCTTTATCGACAATATTGAAGCAGGCTATGAATTCTTATTCAAACCAGACTTTTCAAAATTACTCAGCTTTGATATGTGGGTTGCTGCTATGGGGCAGGCTTGTTTCTCAATCGGTGTTGGTGCTGGGTGTATTCTTGTATATGGCAGTCATCTTGGTAAAAATAGTGATGTAACATTAAATATGTTGACCGTATCACTCTTCGACACATGTGTTGGTATGTTAGCCGGAATGGCTATTGTTCCTGCGTGTGTTGCTATGGGATTAAGCCCAGAAGCAGGCTCAAAGCTTATTTTCGTTGTACTACCTTCATTATTTGAAATTCTTCCAGCTGGTGCTTTAATGGGAATACTTGTATTCGTTGCAATATTCTTTGCGGGAATCACTTCAGCTATTGCGCAATTAGAGGTAATCGTAGCTTCCTTCGTAAGCAGTTTCAATTGGTCACGACTTAAAACAGTATTTATTTTTGGCGGTTTAAATATAATTGCAGCCGTTATCGCAGTTTACAGCACGAAGTTCTTTGACTTCTGGAACATGGTATCGGGAAATTATGTATTTATCGTAAGTGCAGGTGTTGGTGCTATTGTATTCGGCTGGGTATTTGGTATTGAAAGGATTAGAACTGAATTCCTTAACCCGACAAGTGATATTCAGCTTGGTAAGTGGTATACATATTTTACAAAATTTGTTGCTATTCCAATTATGTTAGTAATGATGCTTAACTCATTATTCCCATTCTTATAAACTGCTAAAAGCAGAGGAGGTAAATACGTATGTCAACGAGTACAATAATCACTTTAATTTGCATTGTAACATTGCTTTATGGAAGTACAGGATTTCTTGTTTATAAATGCCTTACCACTAAGGAAAAGGAATCAGACGAGTAATTAGGTGTTGCCGCATAATTCTTTGTATTCACATATGTGTGTAAAGAACAATCGGAAAATATGCGGTGTTGCCTTCAATTAAATTAATGCAACATTGGAAAGGAGTTTTTTTATGAGAGTAGTATCACATCCTGTTTTAGGTGAAATGCAGGATATTGAATGGGTAAACATTATTGTAAATGGAAAACCTATGAAAGCAAAAAAAGGCGAAATGATTTTGGCAGCGTTGTTAGCGGAAGGCATTATTGTGAATCGGTATACAACAAAAAAACATGAGCCAAGAGGTATTTTCTGCGGAATAGGCCAATGCACAGATTGTATGATGGTCGTAAATGGAATTCCTGGTGTGCGGACTTGTATTACTCCGGTAGAAGAAGGAATGACCGTGGATGTTCAAGAAGGTTTAGGGAGCTGGAGGGGTGACAAATGAAACAGTGCGAATTGCTTGTGATAGGTGGCGGCCCGGCTGGACTTTCAGCAGCGATTGAAGCGGCCGAGGCGGGTGTCAAGGTTATCATTGTAGATGCAAATGAGAAGGCCGGGGGGCAGCTTTTTAAGCAAATACATAAATTTTTTGGGTCGAGTATGCACCGTGCAGGGATTAGAGGTATGAATATAGGGCAGGAATTGCTTGAACGCTGCGAGAAACTTGGCGTGGAAATTTGGCTTGATAGTCTAGCTATTGGTATGTACAAAGGCAATATTGTTGCAGTGGATGTGAAAAAAAATCTTACAGAGCATAAGCTAGAAAAAATTCAGGCAAAAAAAATTGTGATTGCAACGGGGGCGTCGGAAAATGCAGTACGTTTTCCCGGTTGGACATTACCAGGAGTAATGGGTGCCGGTGCAGCACAAACCATGGTTAATTTCCATAGAGTTCTTCCGGGAAAAAAGGTTCTCATGATTGGTTCAGGAAATGTTGGATTAATAGTTTCCTATCAGTTGATGCAAGCAGGAGCTGAGATTGTAGGTATTGTAGAAGCGCAGCCGAAAATTAACGGCTATGCGGTGCATGCTTCTAAGCTGACAAGAGAAGGGATTCCTATTTACACCGGCTATACAATTGTAGAGGCTAGTGGCGATGAGAGAGTGAATAGAGCAATTATTGCTAAAGTAAATCCCGATTGGTCAACAGAACCAGGGACAGAGATCACCTTGGATATTGATACAATTGCCATTGGTGCAGGTTTAAAGCCGTTAATCGGGATGAGCTATATGAGTAACTGTCATTTGATGAATGATAGATTCTTAGGCGGATGGGCACCATGCCATAATTACAGCATGGAAACGACAACGAAGGATATTTATGTTGCTGGTGATGCTTCCGGTGTGGAAGAGGCTAACACTGCAATTGAAGAAGGAAAAGTCTGCGGTATTGCCATTGCACAAGCTTTAGGATATTTGGAAGAAGAAAAGGCAGAACAAATGAAAAAAGATGCATGGGGACGATTAGCTGGGTTGCGTGAGGGTGCCCATGGTGCAGAGCGTACAGCAGCAAAAGAAAGACAGTTACTCGAGTACAAAAAAGTAATGGAAGGTTAAGGTGATGAACGAATGAAGTTGAAAGAAACTGGCGTTCTGACAAAAGCAGATTTAGTAGAAATGGGACGCTACCCATCTGAAGAAAGAATGAAGAAAGGCCCTGTAGCAGTGGCTGAATGTGTTCAGGATATTCCTTGCAACCCATGTGAAACTGCGTGCCCCTTTAAAGCAATTCATATTGGAGAGAACATTTCAAATCTTCCCAACATAGATGTGGAAAAATGTAATGGCTGCACCACTTGTGTGTCTGCTTGTTCAGGTCTTGCAATATTTGTGCTGGATAAATCCTATTCCGACAGCGTTGGAAAAGTTAGTTTTCCTTATGAATACAATCATTCTTTTAAAGTAAATGACATTGTTAAAGCAGCAGATAGAGGTGGAAGGCATGTCTGCGACGGTAAAATTCTTAAAATTGCAAATACACAAAAGGCGGATAAAACTACCGTTATTACCTTGGAAGTACCCGTTGCATGTGTTGACGAAGTAAGAAGTATTTACCGTGACAGACAACAGCAATTAAGCAAAAAAGAAGGTTTGTCTGTAAAATTAGGTGATGATGTAATGGTTTGCCGCTGTGAAGAAATTACGGCTGGAGAGATAAGAGAGGCGATTCGACAAGGCGCAACGGATATTACGGGTGTCAAATTGCGTACAAGAGCGGGAATGGGGTTATGTCAGGGACGTACATGTGAAGCTCTTGTCAACCAAATTATTAGGCAGGAATTAGGGAACTCACCTGAGGAAATAGGATTTTCAACGCCAAGAACACCTCAAAGATCGGTGACATTTGGTACATTAGGAGGTGGAATTGATGAGTAAAACGTATGATGTTGTCGTGATTGGCGCTGGCGTAATCGGAACAAGTTGCGCTTATCATCTGGTTAAAAAAGGACTCACAGTTGCTCTTGTAGAAAAAAATGATATCGCAAGAGGAACCTCAAGCCATTGTGATGCGGCGGCCTTGATTGTTGATAAGCAGCCCGGTGTAGATGCTGCGTTAGGTTATGCAAGTATTCAAAGATTTAAAGAGCTTAGAGATGAGTTATCCTATGATTTTGAATTTACAAACAGAGGCAGTATGTATGTTTGTGAATCGGAGCAGGAGATGGAGATTGCAACTAAATTTGCAAAGGATTTAAGCAAAGACGGATACAGAGTTTATACGTTAAGTCCATCAGAACTTGTTGAGCGCGAACCATTTATTGCAAAAGACTTAGCTGGTGGTATTTATAGCGATGAATGCTGTGGTTTAAATCCGTTTAAGTTATGCTTTGCCTTCGTGGAAGCCGTGAAAGGCAAGGGACTTGATGTGTACCCCAGAACAAGCGTTATGGGTATTAAACTAAACGATAAGAAGGAAGTAGAAGCAGTAGAAACTACAAGCGGAACACTTTTAACAAGAAAAGTGGTTAACTGTTGTGGCGTTTGGGCTCCCGAAATTGGAAAGATGGTTGGCGTGGAAATTCCTATTATCCCAAGAAAAGGCGTTATATTAATTTCCGGTGCATCTTTTCAGTTCTGTAACCAAAAGGTTCAGGAGTTTGGCTACATGCTTTCAAAGTTTGCAATTGAATGCAAGAGAGATCCTTTGGTTGAGAAATATGGCGTAGCCTTTACAATTGAGCCATCAGAAGGAAACAATGTTCTGGTAGGAAGCAGTAGAAATTTTGCAGGTTATGGCATTGATGCAGAAATCGATATTATACAAACAATTGCAAAGAGAGCTGTGCGTTTCTATCCGATTTTAAAAGAACTGAATTGTATTCGTTCCTACGCTGGCGTGAGACCATTTATGGAAGAGCATCTTCCGCTTATTACAGAAGTTGAAGAGGTTCCGGGTTATTATATCGCTGCAGGACATGAAGGCGATGGTATTTCTATGGCACCAAGTACAGGTAGATTGATTTCAGAGATGTTGACAGGGGAAAAACCTTATATGGATGTTACACCTTTTAGTTTTAGTCGCTACAATAAATAATTTTTTTTACATATTAGGAGGAATATTATGAGTAAAGCACCTATTGGATTATTTGTACCATTGATTACCCCCTTTCATGCAGATGAAAGTATCAATTTTGATGCATATAAAACCATTATTGATTACACAATCGAAAATGGAATGCATGGGATATTAGTTGGAGGGAGTACCGGCGAATATCATATGATGTCGTTGGAGGAAAGAAAAGAGGTTATTAAAAAAGGTTGTGAATTTGCCAATGGTAGAGTTCCTGTTATGGCAGGAACTGGAGAATATACAGCAAAAGAAACCATTGAATTAACAAATTATGCAGCTGATTGTGGAGCAAAATGGGGCTTGGTATTGCCGCCATTTTATCAGCAGACAAGTGAAGAAGGCATTTATGAATTCTTTAAAGAGATCGCCGAAGGCTCTAAAATTGGCATTGTAATTTATCACAATCCCGGTTCAACTTGTGTTGAATTGTCTCCGGAATTCATTCGTAGATTGGCATTGATTGATAATATTGTTGCTGTAAAAGAAACTATTGATGAACGTCATACAAGCCAAACGTATGCAGCAGTGAGAGATATTCCGGATTTTGCCGTTATGGAGGCGGAGGAACATCTTCTTATGCCCACATATTCACTGGGCGCTAAGAGTGCATTTTCTATTGTTTTCAATCTTTTGCCCAAAGAGATGAGAGAAATGTATGACTTGGCAGTTGTTAAAAATGATTTTAGGGCAGCAGCGGAACTGAATCAAAAACTTGTTCCTTTCTATGATTTAATGGAAGCAGAACCATACCCGGGACCTGTGAAGGCAGGTTTGGATGCTATTGGTTTGCCAGGAGGCATTGTAAGAAAGCCTCTTACACAGCCCAGTGATGAATTAAGAGCAAAAATGCGTGAAGAACTCAAAAAGCTTGGTTACAAAGTAAAATAAAAGATTCCCGACAGAGGAGGTCTTGTATGAGTAAATATATGGATGGTAGACGTTATGGTTATTTAACACCCGGCAATGACGGAGGTTATTACAAAGGAGTACAGGGACAACAAGTAGCAGGGTATTCAGTTGGTATTGTATATATTGAAAACATCAATTACCCAATTTTACCGGGTAATGTAGTAAATGCTTATACCTATAATTTTCCTGTTAGAATGAAGGCCGTTTCCAACTTAACGAATGACCGGCTTTTCAATAATGATCCCACAATAGTGGATGATATTATTTTTGCGGCGAAATCTATGGTTGAAAACGAAGGAGTGAGAGCTATTTGCAGTGCTTGTGGCTTCTTTGGAAATTACCAAAAGCAGGTTCGGGAGGCAGTGGATGTTCCTGTTGCTATGAGCAGCTTAGTACAGATACCTTGGATTCAAACTTTAATTAAACCGGGACAAAAAATTGGTATTTTAACTGCTAATAAAGACTCCATGACCAATGCACTTTTAGAGAGCTGCGGAGTTGTTGACAAAGATAATCTTATAATTAAGGATGCCTTAAAAACAGAAGAGTTTGCTACAGTTGTTAATATGAGAGGCTATTTTGATAATAGCATTGCAAAAGAAGAAATTGTAGCGCTAGCCAGGGAATTAGTGGAAGAAAATGATGATTTAGGAGCCATTTTACTGGAATGCAGTGATATGCCACCCTATGCCTATGCGGTGCAGGAAGCAACACAATTACCGGTATTTGATTTTATTACCCTAATTAACTGGCTTCATAATGCAACAGCACAAAGACCATACAATGGTTGGATTTAATTGAGATTACATTTAACTAGGTAAAGACATATGAGAGAAAAAGGAGTATAAATATGAATGTTCAAGAAATGATTGATAATGGGCGAAAAGCGTTTGCTGAGATCAGCGGTTATACACAGGAACAAATTGATCATCTGGTTTATGAAAGCGCAAAGATTATTTATGATAATGCAGTGCCTCTGGCAAAGATGGCTGTTGAAGAAACAGAACTTGGCTGTGTTGAAGACAAAATTGAAAAAAATACAGGTACGGCTGCTGTTTTCTGGGACTATCTGAAAGATAAAAAATCTGTTGGGATCATCAATGAAATTCCCGAACAGGGTATCATTGAGGTAGCACATCCTGTAGGCATTATTGCTGCTATCACACCTGCAACAAACCCTACGGTTACACCTCTGGGTAACTTCATGCACGCATTAAAGGGCAAAAATGCCATTATCATTTCCCCTGCGCCCCGTGCGGAAAAAACCTCTACCAACACGGTAAACTTAATCAGAGAAGCGTTGGAAAAAAATGGGGCTCCTGCTGACCTAATCCAAATTGTGGCAGGTGCAACCATTGAAAAATCCGTGGAATTAATGGAAAAATGCGACTTGGTATTAGCAACAGGTGGACCAGGACTCACCAAAGCGGCATACTCCAGCGGAACTCCCGCATACGGCGTAGGCCCCGGCAATCCTCCTGTTATTTTGGACAGAGATTATGACCTGAAAACAGCGGCAGGGATGACAGTAATCGCTGTTGGCAGTGACAACGGTATCCTTTGCGATGGTGACAACTTATTGCTGTATCCTCAAGAAGTGGAAGCAAAATTCTTTGAAGAAATGAAGAATGCAGGCTTTGTGGTTTATGAAGACGCCAAAGATGTGGAAAAATTCCGCCAGGCGTTGTTTCACGACGGTAAGGTAGACGGTAGTCTGGTGGGCAAAGACGCTTTCGTTATTGCAAAGGCTGCGGGCTTTGATATCCCTGTGGAAACAAAGGTGCTTGCAGTGAAAATTGACGGCGTAGGCAAGGATGACATCTTCGGTCATGAAATCATGGGACCTATTGTGGTTATGAAATCCTATGATAAATTTGAAGAGGCAGTAGAAATGGCAGTTAGAAATATGAAAGAGTCCGGTGGAATTGGTCATACCGCTGGTCTGTTTAGTAACAATCAAGAGCATATTAGGTATGCCGGAGAAAAAATACCTGTGGCTCGTTTGTTAGTAAACCAGCCTACACCAGATGCGTGGGGACCTGCTACTAACGGTCTATCTCCTGCAGTATCTGAAGGATGTGGTACATGGGGAAACAATATTTTGGCAGGAAACGTAGACTATATACATCTGATTAATGTATCAAAAATTGCAATGCCCCTTGATGTAAAAGTGCCGGATGCGGCTAGCATTTTTAAAAAGTAACAACAAGCAACGTGCCGGGTCTATGAAAGAGCGGAGTGGTGAGAAGGCTTAAAAAAGATTTATGAATAAATCGAAGCTTATAAGTTATGAGATAAGTGGAATTTATAGGAGAAGTCCGAATAGACCGGATTTAGATGATAGACATTATTCAAATTCCCTCTCAAAGTGTCATGCCGAAAAATATTTGAGGTGTCTAATCAAAACAAATGAAAAACGGGCTTTCTAAGAAACGATTTCCGAGACAGTTTTCTTAATCACATATTCATAGACCCGAATTATTATATTGTTAGTGTTACATTGAAGAATGAAAAGGAGGAAGTAGTTATGGTAGGTAAAAAGGTTGTACATCATTTAATGATGAGCGCAAAAGATGCTCACTATACTGGAAATTTAGTAAACGGCGCTAGAATTGTGAATCAGTGGGGCGACGTTGGTACAGAATTAATGGTTTATGTTGATGGTGACATAAGCTTATTCTTGGGCTACAAAGATATCGAATTCACAGCTCCTGTATATGTTGGTGACTTTATGGAATACCACGGCTGGATTGAAAAAGTTGGTAACCAGTCCTATACATGTAAATTTGAAGCATGGAAAGTTGCAACAATGGTTGATATCACAAATCCTCAGGATACACGCGCAACAGCTTGTGAGCCTCCGGTATTGTGCGGAAGAGCAACGGGTAGTTTGTTCATCGCAAAAAAAGATCAGAGAGGCCCTCAGGAATCCTCTTTTAAAGAGAGAAAGCACCCCGGTGAATGAGGAAGTTTTTATTGATTTTGATTTTAAATTGTACATTACTTTAGTTATTCAAGCGGACGAATTAATTTCGTCCGCTTTTTCTAATACAGTCTTAACCTTGATGATGCGAAATAATTGCTGGTAAGATAATTAGCTATAACTGCGATCAACATATTTGTTGTCATGGGGGCATTCCAAAGCAACCTCTTCCACTAAATAGCAAGTTTAAAATAGAAAACAGTGTTATGATATGCAACTCAATTACTAAAGAGCTTTAATTTATTCATAATGATTAAAGGATTTAGTATATTCTGGCGGTCTTTGCTAAAAATAAGAAAGGGCGAATTTATGAATGGATATTAGCTTAAAAGCAGGCCGACGTTAATCGCTGGAGATGCCCACGGTATAGATAGAAGAATATAAAAAAGGAGTAATAAAATGAGTGATGCAGATTTCATAGGATTGGGACATAATCCCAATTACAATGTTCCTGATATACCTGAAGGTTTTGGCGCAGCTTTGAGTAAAGAACCTGAGGCACATCATTATTTTGATAGTTTAAGCGTAGTTCAAAAAGCTTCTGTGATTCAATATATACAAAGTAATAATGAAACAGGTGACGACGCAAGAAACAAGATAAATACTGTTGTTACCAGCTTAAAAAATAATAGTCTGAATTTTAGACTTTAGGTGAAAGGAGAAATACGAATGGATGATAAAAGTTTTGTTGGAATGGGCCACAATCCCAATCCAAATGTTCCTGATTTACCCGAGGGTTTTGCTATGGCGCTTTTACAAGAACCTGAGGCAAGAGTCCGTTATGAAAATCTAACTGATATGCAAAAAGCAAATGTCATTCGCTACATTCAAAGTAATAATGAATCGGGTTACGATGCAAAAGAGAAAATTAATAATGCGATAGATAGTCTTAGGAATAATAATTTAGGATTCATGAATGCGTATTAATTTATTGAAGCCATTTAAAAAAGGTGAGATTATGGAAAAATATACAAATGGTGGGAAAATACCGGTAGGACTTGGTTTGGCACTCGAAGAATACAATGCAATGGATTATTTCTTTTCGCTGTCAACGCAGGCGCAACAGCAAATTATAGATCGTACCCATATGATACAATCTAAAAATGAAATGCTTGCCTATGTACAGTCTCTTGTACCCCAAAAATGAAAGATGCCTGCTTATCATCTCAATATGTAAGCAGGCATTTTTCTATACGTTACGTTATTCATATATACGATATTTATTGATGATTACTGATAAAAGAATCCTGACATCAAATTGATATATGCCAATATATATTTTTTGAGTCTAATAGATGGTTGGAGTAGGTAGACTGACTATTTTGGGATTAAAATAAAGATATTATGTAACGGTACACTGTTTGGTAATTATAATAGTTTGATAGATTATTTGGATTATGAAAGATGAGCTTATTTCAATATATTCTACAACAATTGAAACAAAGAAAGAAAATCTTATGAAATACAGCATATCAAGATGACATAGTAAAAGGACCAAGAAAAAGGTAATTAAATACCTCAACCTTAGCCCTTTTTATTTAACTGTTTGGATTGTTAAAGCTAACGGGTTTGGCCTGTGTATCTCCAAAAGCGTTTGCAGGAGAAGGACTGGAAAGATCGAAATAAATACGAGAATCCTTGGTCACACCAAAATCTTTGTTAGAGCCAGAATCCTGCACACGATTAAAGGCTTCACGAAACATTGCGTTATGTGCTTCCTCTCGGTTAAGCAAAAAATCGATTGTTTCTTTTACCTTTTTATCATTAATTTGACGGTAAAGATACTCGTACACAACTTTTGCTCTCTGTTCTGAAGCTATGTTTGAGAGCAAATCCGCACAGAGATCGCCAGTTACCGTCACATAATCGCCGGTCCATGAGTAGCCGGATGAATTGATAAGTCCGGGATTGAGTCCCAGAATTACATGAGTCTGAATTTCCCCTGCATTTACAGCGGAGTAATCAACATCGTGTCCGTTGAGCAAATTAATAGTCTGCGCCACCATTTCCATATGGCTGAGTTCTTCGGCCGCAATATCCATAAATAAATCCTTAATGGCAGGATCCTTAATGCGAAAACTTTGAGACATATACTGCATTGCAGCTTTTAGCTCACCGTTTCCACCGCCAAGCTGCTCTTGCATTAAAACAGCATATTGGGGATTGGGTCTTTCTACTTCAACCGGATGAAAAAGTTGCTTTTCATGTTTAAACATCGTAACACTTCCTTTCTTCGAATAATATTCCTTTTTCTGAAAATAATATTCATAAGAAACCTGTTTGAAATAACGTTAAAGATGTTTTCCGAGATTGAAAAACACTAATGCCATATAAGCAATTATAAGCAATTGGCCTGAGGGAAAACCTCGTGCAGAAAGGTGGAATAATATGAATTCCGTTTGGAAGGAAAAATCAGATTTACCATGTTTTGATGTTTTGAATCAGGATATCAGAACGGATATACTCATCATCGGCGGAGGTTTGGCAGGAATCCTGTGCGCTTATATGCTGGAACAAGCGGGTGTTAAATATATGCTAGTGGAGGCAGATCGTATTTGTAGCGGAATTACGAAAAATACAACTGCAAAAATTACCTCACAGCATGGTTTTGTCTATGACAAATTGATCCGTGAATTTGGTATGGAAACAGCAAGACTCTATCTTGAAGCCAATGAAGAAGCTTTAAATCAATATCGGAAGCTGTGCAAAATGGTTAATTGCGACTTTGAAGAACAGGACAATTATATATATTCCCTTGATGACAAGAAAAAGGTGGAACGGGAACTTGCTGCCCTTCATAAAATCGGCTTTTCAGCACAATCTGTGGATTCCCTTCCCTTGCCATTTTCCATTGCAGGTGCTGTCAAGTTTTCTAAACAGGCGCAGTTTAATCCGCTGAAGTTCGTATCTGGCATTGTAGAAGGACTGTCTATTTATGAGCATACTGCTGTTCGCGAGTTAATTGGTACAACTGCTGTCACAGACCATGGAAAAATTACAGCAAACAAAATTATTGTGACCACTCATTTTCCTTTTCTTAATAAGCACGGGAGCTATTTTTTGAAAATGTATCAGCACCGTTCCTATGTGCTTGTATTGGAAAATGCACCTAATGTTGAGGGTATGTATGTGGACGAATCACAAAAAGGTATGTCCTTTCGCAATTATGAAGATCTTTTGCTCATAGGCGGTGGTGATCACCGTACAGGTAAAAAAGGCGGTAATTTTAAAGAGCTTGAAGATTTTGCAAATCGTCACTATCCGAATGCAAAAATCAGATACCGCTGGGCAACACAGGATTGTATGACCCTTGATGGTGTTCCTTATATTGGTAGTTATTCTGCTAGCACCACGGATTTATATGTTGCTACTGGTTTCAATAAATGGGGCATGACTTCTTCTATGGTGTCAGCAATGCTTCTTACAGACATAGTGCTGGGAAAAGAAAATCCCTATGCGGAGGTTTTCTCCCCGTCCCGTACAATTTTTCGTCCTCAGCTTGCTAGTAATGCCATTCAAGCAGTGGTCAATTTGCTTACACCCACAACACCTCGTTGTCCTCATATGGGCTGTGCCTTAAAGTGGAACAATGTGGAACAATCATGGGATTGCCCTTGTCATGGTTCACGTTTTACTGAAGAAGGAAAGCTAATTGATAATCCTTCAACCGGAAATTTAAGAAAAAAGGTGTAAGTGAAAGATTTTAAAGTTAGAAGGGTAGAGCTGATTTTATTGGTTCTGCCTTTACTTGCATTACAGGAATTGCATGTAAACAAAGTCTGTCTTGAAAGAGATTAGAGGTTTTGTGGGTTGTCAATTTTATTTACGGCGGGAGAATATTCAGAATTTTATCTTACATCAATTAAGAGGTGAATAAAATTTGGTTCACATCTATTTGAATCTTAAACTTTTGTCTGTCAAATTATTTGGAAAGGTTAATATTTAGCAAAAAAGAATAAGAATAATGATTTTTGGAAGAATTTTAAGTAGTAGTTTTAATAAGACAGTATCAATTAACGAATGAGAGTTTTTAATGAAATTTAAATAAAAAAGGAGGAAAAGATTATGTCAAGCAACGGGAATACTTTAAATGGACTGGAGAACAAAAGACTTCACAGTACAACTGCTACAAATAGAGAGGGCACTGCGGCATGGGCAAATGTGGATAAGGTAGATAAGGAAACCAACTTAAACATTCCAGGGGATTATAGTGTAGAAAAAGCCAAAAACTGGGTTGATAATGGAAGTAAGCTTTAAAAAATTTATAGAGTTGGAGAGTTAGTTATGGGAAAAATACAGTTGACTTTAGATGGAAATACAGCAGCAGCATACTCTGCTTATGCATTTACGGATGTTGCGGCCATATTTCCTATTACGCCATCCTCCGGTATGGCTGAAATTACAGATGAATGGGCTGCAAAGGGCAGAAAAAATATATTTAATCAAGAAGTTAGTGTAGTTGAGATGCAGTCGGAGGCCGGAGCGGCAGGGGCTTTTCATGGTTCCCTCCAAGGCGGGGCATTAACAACGACGTTTACAGCTTCTCAAGGGCTGCTATTAATGATACCAAACTTGTATAAGGTTTCAGGAGAGCTTTTACCGGGAGTACTTCATGTAAGTGCCAGGGCAATTACAGCCCATGCATTAAGTATCTTTGGAGATCATCAGGATGTTATGGCGGTGAGACAAACAGGATGTGCGTTATTGGCAAGTGGTTCTGTGCAAGAGGTGATTGACTTAGCTGCCATTGCACACCTATCTGCAATAAAAGGCAGGTTACCATTTGTTCATTTCTTCGATGGTTTTAGAACATCACATGAAATACAAAAAGTAGAAGCTTTAGAATATAGTGATTATTCAGAGATGATTGATTATGAAGCGGTACAGGAATTTAGAGATAGAGCGTTATCTCCGAATCATCCTGTAACCCGAGGAACAGCCCAGAATCCTGACATCTATTTTCAGGGAAGAGAGGCAAGCAATCCATTTTACAGCGATATAATACCGGTTGTAGAGGACTACTTTGCGCAGCTAGGTAAAAAAACAGGAAGGCAATATGGCTTGTTTGATTATTATGGGGCAGAAGATGCAGAATATATCATCATAGCAATGGGATCAGTTACACAGACTATAGAGGAAACTGTCGATTATTACAATGCGAATGGAGAAAAATACGGTTTAGTTAAGGTGCATTTGTATCGTCCTTTTTCCAGTAAGCATTTACTAAAGGTTATTCCTAAGTCGGTGAAAAAGGTTGCGGTGCTAGATCGTACAAAGGAGCCGGGTTCCATTGGCGAGCCTCTTTTTTTGGATGTAAAGGGCTGTTTCAGCGATGTGGATAATGCGCCTATTATTGTGGGCGGTCGATATGGCTTAGGATCAAAAGATACCAATTCAGCAGATATCACAGCGGTTTACGAAAATTTAAAACAAAAAGCTCCTAAATCGAATTTTACAATAGGTATTGTTGATGATGTTACAAAAACTTCATTGGAAAAAGTTTTCAAAGCTTCAACAGAACCATCTGACCGAATTTCTTGTAAGTTTTGGGGGCTGGGTTCTGATGGCACGGTAGGTTCTAACAAACAGGCAATTATGATTATTGGTAATAAAACAGAGGATCACGTACAGGCTTATTTTGACTATGATTCCAAAAAATCAGGCGGGGTTACCATATCCAATCTCCGTTTTGGAAAGTCACCAATTAAGTCCACATATTTGGTAGGTAATGCAGATTATGTTGCGTGTCATAACCAGTCCTATGTTAACAAATACGACATCCTTGACGATGTGAAACAAGGTGGAACATTTGTCCTTAACTGCCAGTGGTCTGATGAGGAGCTAGGGCAATATTTGCCGGCTAAATATAAGAAGTTAATTGCAGAAAAGGAAGTTAAATTTTATACAATTAATGCTGTAAAGATTGCAGAGGAAATTGGTCTTGGAAACAGAATTAATATGGTTATGCAAGGGGCGTTTTTTAAACTGATCAATATACTTCCACAAGAGGTATTTATTGATGAGTTAAACAAAGCGGTAACCTATTCATATAGTAAAAAAGGTGATAGGGTAGTTAAAATGAATCAGGACGCTATATTAAAAGGCGTTGAACAAATTCATGAGGTTAGAGTTCCCAAGGAATGGTTAAATGCAAATGAAAATAGCCAAATGATTAGAAATAATTCCGTTGAAGAACCTGATTTTGTGAAAAATATTATGAGACCAATGCAGGCACAGAAGGGTCAAGATTTGCCTGTTAGTGCCTTTAGGGGTAGAGAAGACGGAACGATTCCTTCCGGAACAACAGCTTATGAAAAACGAGGCATTGCGGTTAATGTTCCAGAATGGATTGAAGAAAATTGTATTCAGTGCAATCAATGTTCTTATATTTGCCCCCATGCAGTAATTAGACCTTTTTTGCTAACAGAAGAAGAGTTGAACAAAGTGCCTATTTCATTTGAAACCATAAAAGCCACAGGTAAATCCTTTGAAGGTTTATATTATAGAATGCAGATAAGTCCTATGGATTGTACAGGTTGTGGGAATTGCGCAGACATCTGCCCCGCGAAGGAAAAGGCTCTTGTAATGAAACCGATAGAGACACAGTTATCCAATGAAGTAGATAATTGGCAGTTTGCGAACAGTACGATTGGTTATAAAACAAACATTCCCCTGGGCGCAACCGTTAAGGATAGTCAGTTTAAAGAGCCATTAATGGAATTTTCCGGTGCTTGTGCAGGTTGTGGAGAAACAGCGTATATTAAACTTATTACCCAATTATATGGAAATCGTATGATGATTGCCAATGCTACAGGTTGTTCATCCATTTGGGGAGCAAGTGCACCAAGCAGTGCTTATTCTACAAATAAGGAAGGCAAAGGACCTGCTTGGGCGAATTCTTTGTTTGAAGATAATGCAGAATTTGGATTTGGAATGCATCTTGCAACAAAGCAAATGAGAAATGGCTTGGAAGAAACCATGAAACAGTTACTTTCTACTAATGTAGATGTAAAGATTAAAGAATTAATCAGTGACTGGTTAAATTATAAAGAGGATGGAGAAATTAGTGAACAGGTAAGCAATAAGCTTATTGATGCCATAGAGAGTTACGAAATAACAGATGATGAGGTAATGTTATTATTAAATAACATTAAGCAAAGGAAAGATTATTTGGTAAAGCGTTCCCAGTGGATTATTGGCGGGGATGGTTGGGCATATGATATCGGGTTTGGCGGTCTTGACCATATTATGGCGTCAGGGGAAGATATAAATGTATTCACGATTCAATTTCATGGAAAGGAAGAACTTTTATGGAAACCAATCATAACAGATATAAGTACATATTTGACGAAATACTTAGTCTCTCGGATGATGGATTTATTGTGGTTGACACGAAAGGCATGATTACTGATATCAATGATCAGTATTGTAAGTATCTAAAAACCACAAAGGAAGAAGCAGTAGGAAGATGCATCAAAGAAATAATACCAAACACAAAAATGCTTGATATTATTAAGAATGCATACAAAGAAGAGGGGGCGATTTTGCGGCTGCAGGAACAAAGAGACGATGTGGAGGATGCAACCTTTTTGGTAAATCGTTCATGTGTTTACGATGATAACAAAAAAGTTATTGCTGGGGTTGCCCAAGTAAAATTTAGACTTCAGACCTTGGATTCTGCTAAGAAGTTAATTCAGGAATATGCCGAGTTTGAATTTTACAAAGAAGAATACCGTAAAAAAAATACAGCAGGCTATTGCTCTTTTGATACGGTATTGGGGGAAAGTCAAAAGTTCAGAGAATTGAAGAAGCGGGGTATCAAAGCTGCAAGAACTTCGTTTTCTGTACTTCTTACCGGGGAAACAGGAACCGGTAAGGAGGTTTTTGCCACAGCGATTCATTATAGCAGTGACCGTCGGGAAAAACCTATGGTCAGCATAAACTGCGCTGCCATCCCCGCTGAGCTTCTAGAAAGCGAGCTCTTTGGATATGAGGAAGGTGCATTTACTGGAGCCAAAAAGGGTGGAAAAAAAGGTAAATTTGAACTTGCCAACAAAGGGACATTGTTCCTCGATGAAATTGGAGATATGCCATTAGGAATGCAGGCGAAGCTCTTAAGAGTTTTGCAGGAACGGGAAGTTGAGAAAATAGGAAGCTACAAACCGGTTCCCGTTGATGTGCGAATTATTGCAGCTACCAGGAAAAATCTTTATGAAATGATGCAAAACGGCGAATTCCGTGAAGATTTATATTACAGATTGAATGTAATTAATATCGAGATGATCCCCCTCAGGGAACGACGGGAGGATATCCTGGAGTTGGCAAATCATTTTCTAAAGCGGCTGAATAATGATTATAAAACTACAATTGCCATTTCAAAAGAGGTAAAGGAGTGCTTTAAGAATTATTCTTGGCCGGGCAATGTTAGAGAACTGGATAACGTGATAAAAAGTGCATACGCAGCGTGTGAAAATTTCACCATTCAACTTTCAGATTTACCCAGTAAAATGGTTTCAAGACATCGCTTTGGTTCTTTTGAAGAAAGCGACGGAAAGAAATTAAGTCAGATGATGGATGAGTATGAAAAGAACTTGATTACAGAGGCGTTAGTAAGCAATGAATGGAACTGCCAAAGTGCTGCGGAGGAATTAGGTATTCATCGCAGTGCAATATACAAAAAGATTACGAAATATGAAATAAAGCAATTTTCAAGAAAAGCATCAGAGTGATATAGGCTAACAAAATAACAAAAATTTACATTAAAATTATGCAGATTGACATGTCATAATTTTGGTGTTATTTTTGCACACTTTTTTAGAATGTATGTAGAAAAATACTAAAATAAAGGCTGAAAAATATGCAATTTATACAAATACCGTTCGATTTATATTGGTTTTGAAAAGGTGCAAGAAATGATTTTTAAGAACTTTTGACAAAACTGGATTGCGTAATTTTAGTAATCATCAATGGGGTTGAAAAGAGCAAAAGCCTTATGACCTTTGCTCTGCTACAAAAGAGAAGAAATATTTAGAATACACGCATTTTAAAGAAAGAAGCGCCTGAATTTCGATAATTATTTATTTGGATTAAGCTTAAATTAAGCGAAGCCACTGAAAAATGAAATGATTCGAGGTATAAAAATGAAAAAGATTAAAATTTACAGTGCAGAAGAGGCCGCTCTCCTCGTAAAAAACCAAGATACCATAAGTGTAAGCGGCTTTGTGGCTTGCGGTTTGCCGGAAACTTTGAACACAGCTTTAGAGAAAAGATTCATTGAAACGGGTTCTCCTACAAATTTGACACTGTTTTATGCCGCAGGTTTAGGTAACCGCGATGGCAGCGGAGCAGATCACTTTGCCCATGAGGGCATGACTAAAAGAGTAATCGGCGGTCATTGGAATTTAGCCCCCAAACTTGGTCAATTAGCGATTGAAAATAAAATCGAGGCATATAACTTCCCCCAAGGTACCCTTTGTCAGCTATATCGAGATATTGCGGCACATAAGGTGGGAACCATAACCCATGTAGGCTTAAATACCTTTGTTGATCCTAGAAATCAAGGGGGAAAGCTGAATGACATCACCACAGAGGATATGGTGAAGTTGCTTGAAATTGATGGGAAGGAACAACTTCTCTATAAGGCAATTCCAATAAATATTTGTTTTATTCGAGGTACATATGCAGACGAATATGGAAACATTTCGTTGGAAAAGGAAGTTGCACCTTTTGAAGTTACTTCTTTGGCCCAAGCTACAAAGAATAGCGGTGGAAAGGTCATTGTTCAGGTAGAAACTATTGTTCGTGGGGGTACGTTGGATCCAAAGCTTGTAAAAATTCCTGGGATTTATGTGGATGGTATTGTCTTATCCAAAGAGGAAGAACATCAACAGTGTTTGAATGGTAAGTACGATCCTAGCCTTTCCGGTGAGATTCGAATTCTGACAGATAGCACCAGCACTTTGAAATTAGATGCGAAAAAAATAATTGCAAGACGTGCGGCGATGGAACTGCAAAAAGATACTGTTGTAAATTTGGGAATTGGTGCTCCTGAATATGTTTCAGCTGTGGCAAATGAAGAAGGTATTGGAGATTTTATGACACTTACCGTTGAGGTTGGCCCTGTGGGTGGGATTCCCCAAGGCGGTACTCGTTTCGGCGGCAGTATCAATGCGGATTGTGTTTTGGATCAGCCATATCAATTTGACTTTTACGATGGCGGTGGCGTAGACCTTGCATTCCTTGGTCTTGCACAAACAGATGGTGACGGAAATGTAAATGTAAGCAAGTTTGGCCCAAGAATTGCAGGCTGCGGCGGATTTATTAATATCACACAGAATGCAAAAAAAGTATTTTTCTGCGGAACATTTACAGCTGGTGGTTTAAAAACAGCAGTAGAAAATGGCAAAATGCTCATTACAAAAGAAGGGGCTGAAAGAAAGTTTGTAAATGCCGTAGAGCATATCACTTTTAGCGGTAAATATGCAAACAAAACGAACCAGCCAGTTATGTACATAACGGAAAGAGCTGTATTTGAACTAAGACAAGATGGTGTGCATCTGATTGAAGTTGCCCCTGGAATTGATATTCAAACACAGATTATTGATCTAATGGGTTTTGTTCCTAAAATGGAAAAGGAAGTTCGGCTTATGGACGAAAGAATTTTCAAGAACGAACCAATGGGTCTCTCTAAATAACAACAAAATTCAAGTATTTTAAAATTAAACAAAGGAGATGTCATAATTGAAATTAGTAGAACTGAAAGAAAGCATTAAAAACATTATTATTGAGATTGAGGGCGAGGTTGCTATTTTAACAATGAATAGACCAAAAGCATTAAATGCGCTCAACGCTGAAACCATGCAGGAAATGATTAAAATTATGGAATGCATTGGTTTAGATGATTCCATTAACGGTGTTATCATCACAGCTGAAGGAAAGGGTTTTATCGCAGGTGCCGACATTACTCAGTTTGTTCCCCTGGATGCTTTGGGCGGAAGAGATTGTTCCGAACTTGGACAGATGTGCTGTAGTTCTATCGAAAGACTCGAAAAACCCGTTATTGCCGCTGTAAACGGCTATGCTCTTGGTGGCGGAAACGAAGTTGCTATGGCTTGTGATATAAGAATTGCCAGCACAAATGCAGTTTTCGGACAGCCGGAAGTAAACCTTGGAATTATGCCATGCTTTGGTGGTACTCAGCGCTTAACAAGACTGGTAGCTTATGGTGTTGCAAAAGAACTTATTTTTACAGCAAGACAGGTTAAAGCTGATGAAGCTCTTTCCATCGGACTTGTAAACAAAGTGGTTGCCCCTGAAGAATTGCTTTCTTCTGCAAAAGAAATGATGTCAACTATACTTACAAAGGCACCAAAAGCAATTTCCATGTGTAAGGTTGCAATCAACAGAGGTAAGGAAATGGATATGGTCAATGCACTTGAGCTTGAAAGAGATGTAACAGGCCTTCTGTTCTCCACAGCAGATAAAGTTGAAGGTGTTGCGGCTTTCCTTGAAAAAAGACCTGCCAAGTTTATTGGCAAATAATCACTTCGCTTAATTTCTTTTTGCGCAGGATAACCCGGGATTCTTGCGCATTAGAAACTTCATAATAAAACTTATATGGCAAAATGAATTCATAATCAATTTTTAAGCATAGCTTAGGGTTTGCGTATTCAAATAAAAATGAAGCAGAATACGACATATTCGAGAAGGGAGGTTTTTGGGAAGAAGAGTTTTTTTGGGGTTTGTGGTTTTCTATCATAATTTAGGAGGATTAAAAATGATTGGATTTATAGGTATTTTATTATCATTGTGCCTTTTGATTTATCTGGCGTATAGAGGTTGGTCAGTTATTCTCTTGGCACCTATTTTGGCTCTGCTTGCAACAACCTTTTCCCTTTTTGAAGGTGGGGAAGTTCATCTTTTGGCTACATATACAGAAACTTTTATGTCTAATGCCGCAAACTACGTAAAGAATTACTATCCTGTATTTTTATTAGGTGCGTTGTTTGGTAAGGTAATGGATGACACGGGAACAGCGAATTCCATTGCTATGTTTATCGCTAAAAAAGTTGGGAAAGGCAAAGAGATTTGGGCTATTGTAATTGCTGGCGGTATCATCGTATATGGTGGTGTTTCCATGTTCGTTGCAGCATTTGCTCTTTATCCAATTGGCGCTGCTTTATTTAGAGAAGCTAATATACCAAAGAGATTGTTGCCAGCTACCATTGGTATGTGTACACTTACTTTCTCTATGTCAGCACTGCCTGGTTCACCACAGATTCAGAATGCTATCCCAATGAAATATTTAGGTACTGATCTTTTTGCTGCACCTGTCTTAGGTATTATAGCAGCACTGATTATGTTCTTTGGGGGCACTCTTTGGATCATTTCAAGAGCTATTAAGGCAAAAAAAGCTGGCGAAGGTTATGGTAATCATCCTAATGAAAACTTAAACACTGTAGATTCAAATGATTTACCTAGTTTTGGTACAGCAATTATTCCAATTTTAATTGTATTAGTTGGTAACTTTGTTCTTTCTAAGATTGTTTTCCCAGGTATGGATTTTACCTACTTGCAAGACAAATATAATATTGCTCCTTCTGCCGTTCTTGGAAACTGGAGTTTAATTTTATCTTTAATTGTAGCAATCGCTTTTGCAATTTCGTTAAATGTGAAGAGATTCAAAAAAGGTATTATGTCTACTTTAAAAGAGGGTGTTCAGGGATCATTCCTTGCTATTATGAACACTGCCAGTGAAGTAGGTTATGGTAATGTTATCAAAACCCTTGCGGCCTTTGGTATTGTTGGTGGTGCATTGATGGGTATATCTTCAAACCCTCTTGTTACAACAGCTATTTCAAGTTCAGTTCTTGCAGGTATCACGGGTTCTGCTTCCGGTGGCGTAAGTATTGCCCTTGAAGCATTTGGACAAACCTTTATGGATCAGGCTATGGCAAGAGGAATTGACATTCAGGTTCTTCATAGAGTTGCTGCTGTTGCCTGCGGCGGTCTGGACAGTTTGCCTCATAATGGTGCGGTAATCACACTTCTTGGCATCACAGGTATGACACATAAGGAAAGTTATGCTCATCTTGGTATGGTTACAGTAGTTATTCCTACATTTGCAGCAATTGCAATTGTTGCGTTAGGATCTCTAGGTATTGTTTAATAGATTTTTTCAACAATAGAATATAAGAGGCAAAAGCTTCGAAAATGAAACTGTCGCTCCACATATTCAATCAGAATTTGTGGGCGACAGTTTTCAGTTATGAAATAATAAATCTGGACTGATATTTTTGCTCTGATTACATCATATTGCCAGCTTTTTTGTTATTATATTGATTTTTTAAGATTTATTGGAATAGTCTGCTCTCGTTTTGGAAAACTAATTTAGATTAGAGTAAAGACGAGGAGGTCAAGTTATGGATAATTCAATGTTCTGTTATCAATGTGAACAAACATTAGGTGGAAAAGGCTGTGTGAAATCAGGTGTATGTGGGAAAAATCCCACCGTTGCAAACTTACAAGATGTATTGATTCACGAATTAAAGGGAGTTGGGTTTTACGGTCAGAAGAATTTAGAGAAAGGGTTGAAAATTCGAAGCGAAATCAACAAATTTGTAGTTGACGGCATGTTTTCAACGCTGACAAATGTAAATTTTGATCCAACAAGATTTGTAGAATATGTGAAAAAGGCCGAGGAGATAAAAGAAGAATTGAAAAAAGCAGTCGGCGAGATAATGAATGTTCCAGAGGCTGCAAAATATAAAGCTCCGGAAACCATGGAAGGAATGCTGGAAGATGCAGAGAAGTTAGGTATTATGGCTGATGAAAAGCTAGATATGGATATTCGTGCATTAAGAGAGCTATTGATTTATGGTTTTAAAGGAATGGCGGCTTATGCTCATCATGCATATATTTTGGGTAAATTTGATGATGAAGTGAATAACTTCTTTTATAAAGGATTATCAGGAACAATTGATGATAGCCTAAGTGTTGAAGATTTGTTTAACCTAAATATGGAACTTGGGAAAACAAATATAAAATGTATGGCGATGTTAGACTCAGCTGTTACAGGGGCATTTGGTAATCCTGAACCCACACAGGTTCTGATTACAAAGAAAAAAGGCCCATTTATTATTGTTTCGGGGCATGATTTTAAGGATTTGAAAGAATTGTTGGAACAAACAGAGGGAAAAGGCATTAATGTTTATACCCATTGCGAAATGCTCCCTGGAAACGCCTACCCGGAATTGAAAAAATTTAAACATTTAGTGGGCAATTACGGTGGAGCTTGGCAGAAACAACAGGAGGAGTTTGACGGTATACCAGGATGTATTTTAATGACCACCAACTGTGTACAAAAGCCAAGGGATAGTTATAAAGACAGATTGTTTACAACAAGCATTGTTGGAATGCCTGATTGTCCCCATATTGATGAGGTTAATGGCAAAAAAGATTTTACTCCTATCATTGAGAAAGCCTTGGAACTTAAGGGGTGGCAGGAAGATGAGCCGGAAAAAAGAATTACCATAGGTTTTGCACATCATGCGATTTTAAGCCACGCCAACGAGATTGTTGATGCAGTAAAAAGCGGAAAAATCAAACATTTCTTCTTAATTGGTGGTTGTGATGGGGCAAGACCTGGCAGAAACTATTATACGGAATTCGCAGAAAAAACACCAAAGGATACAATTATTTTGACATTGGCCTGCGGCAAATTCCGTTTTAACAAGCTGGATTTGGGAACAGTGGCGGGTTTTCCTAGGGTGCTGGATTGTGGACAATGCAGCGATTCCTATTCTGCAGTAAAGGTAGCTATGGCTTTGGCTGAAGCATTTGAATGTGGTGTGAATGATTTACCACTGTCCTTAGTGCTTTCTTGGTATGAACAAAAGGCAGTCGGTATCCTTCTGGCATTGCTCTCCTTGGGAATTAAAGATATTCGCCTTGGACCATCATTGCCAGCATTTATTACACCAAATATTATGCAAGTTTTGGTGGACAAATTTGATTTAAAACCGATTTCATCTCCCGAGGATGATTTGAAAGCAATTTGGGCAAAATAAATTTTTTTATATTATATAGGTAGAGACAGATACTATTTTTAAAAAACAAAATTACACTTGATGAGTGATAGCTGTTGAATTATTATTGAAAATCAATGATTCAACAGCTTTTTCATTTTAAATACAGATATAGTATAATGAAAGGAAAGTATTCTTAGATTAAATTAATAAGGGCAGATAATGAATTATTGAAGGAATCTTAATTAATGGCACCACAATAATTTTTTTCAGATGTTTTTCCACTTAATTTCGTTGCAATTTGTACTATATTATGGCAGTATAAAAAGACTGAGATCACTTCAATAGCCCATTGTTAAGACTTGCTCTTTTCTATATGGACAAAAATATTTAGTTTTTTCAATTTATGTTGGTTTTACCTAAGAAGCTTAGCGTTTCCGATATTTTAAGGAAGAAATTACCTTAGGCTTTTCTATCAATTTATATAAAGGAGAGATAAATATTATGAAGTTTTTATGGACAACAGTACATGTGAAAAATCTAGAAGAATCCATCGCTTTCTATACCCAAGTGATTGGCCTTCAGGTTGTGAACCGTTTTAAAGCAGGAAAAGGAGTGGAAATCGCATTCATGGGGAACGGGGTTGATGGAGAAACGTTGGTAGAACTTTTAGAAGATGAGAATCATGATAATGTCACCTTTGGCGGAGGTGTCTCAATAGGGTTTGCCATTAAATCTGTGGAAGATATGATTAAATCTTTAGAAGAGAAAAATATAAAAATATACTCAGGTCCTTTTGAGACTCCTGATGCAACATTTTTTTTCATAAAAGATCCCAGTGGTTTCAATGTTCAACTATTCCAATATAAATAAGTATTATAATACTGAGGTAATCTTAAAGTTTAAGATATGTTCTTCTTTATCCTCAGGAATTTAGAAGCTTTTGAAATCAAAGATATAAAACTAGAAATATAATTTTCATGACATAGAAAAAGTTGTTTACTTTATGATTAGTAAACAACTTTTTTTTGTATCTATAGAATTAGGAAAAGACAAGGGTAGTGGAAATGTAAGGAGTGTTCTGTTTTATGCATCTTCGTATAGCATACCAGCGGAAAAGTATACAGTGGGTTTTATATAAGTCTCAAAAGTTATAATTTGGACTGAATTCTGTCTAAAAGTCTTGAAGAGAAAAGCAGTCAATTTTAATTGGTAATGTAGCTCTCACAAACACATTAGACCTGAAAATCTATTTTTATATGTCGATTTTAATAGAAAAGAGGTTCTAATAATTAAAGCTTTTTCTTATGCCCTTTGGGGTATGGCTCTAAATAATATTGGCTGGCTCTTCGTTGTATATATTTTAGGTCATAGAATGAGCAAGGTTGTAACTAGTTTGAATGAGAAATATGATCCGGCATAGGTTAAAAAGCACCGTTTAAATATTATGAGAAAACACTAAGCGATTTTGTGTCATGTGACTATTTACCTCGTCATGATACTAACTTATACCGTGTTCTTCTGGAGATTACTTACTTTTTAAAATATGATATCAGCCAACTGAGCGTGATACTTTTGATAAGAAGATGACGAGAAGTTTTATAAAGAAATAGGTGTTGAATTTAGAGATCAGGGAAAAAAGAGGATAATTTTGATGAGCGTTTTTATCAAATTGCAAGGAGACAGGATTGAGTGCCAATACGGTTTACACAATATTCAGTAATATTACGAAGGAAGGAAAAACTGAATATACCTCAAAGGAATTATTGCCGTGTGAGTATTCGCACTATGTATAGAATTATTTTACGATTAACAGATGTAGGGTACTGCCAGGTGGTAGGTGAAAATTAATGAGCAAATATGGTAGACCTAGTAGAATCCTTCGATTCAAACCCCTGTTGCTATTCTGATACTTAAATAGATGATAGGGGAGATCAAGGAGTAGTAGGGAGCGTTATAAGATCGTTTTTGAAAGGGACGAAACATCAAGATGTAACAGGCTTTAAGGTGAGCACTTTTAGATGAGACATATTTTAATAGGCATGGATAATATAGTTTTTAGACGATTGATAATTTTTAAAAAGAAAAAGACATATTTTTGCTTGACAGAATAGAAAGGGCATGTTATTATATGATTCCTTGCTAAACAGCTTGGTAAATTTAAATATTTTTTGGCAGTAAGATTTTTATCCATATGATGAAAAAATGCGACAAAAAAGTTTAAAAAAATTGAAAAAAATATTTGACAAGATTGAATAAATCTGATAAGATAAACTTCGCTGCTGAAACAGCGACTTGATCCTTGAAAACTAAACAGTAGAGATACAAACACACAACCCATAGTCAATTCTGTCAGTGAGTTTCGAGCTGATTGCGAAGGACCGACCAACGCCGTAAGGCGAAAGAGGAAGCTGAGCGGCGAGAAACGAGCGGTTTTTCACGAAGTGAAAAAGACGACCGCAGCTGACAATAAAGAAGACAAAGAGTTTACCGATTTCGAAAAAATCGGAAGTAAGCCAGACATTAAGACTGGCAGGACAAAACTTTAATATAAGAGTTTGATCCTGGCTCAGGATGAACGCTGGCGGCGTGCTTAACACATGCAAGTCGAGCGGAAATATGCAATCGGAGAGCTTCGGCAGGAAGATTACATATTTTAGCGGCGGACGGGTGAGTAACGTGTGGGCAACCTGCCCTGTACTGTGGAATAATCACTGGAAACGGTGACTAATACCGCATGTCATTGCGAGAGGGCATCCTCTTGCAAGAAAAGGATTTATTCGGTACAGGATGGGCCCGCATCTGATTAGCTAGTTGGTGAGATAACAGCCCACCAAGGCAACGATCAGTAGCCGACCTGAGAGGGTGATCGGCCACATTGGGACTGAGACACGGCCCAAACTCCTACGGGAGGCAGCAGTGGGGAATATTGCACAATGGGCGAAAGCCTGATGCAGCAACGCCGCGTGAAGGAAGAAGGGTTTCGGCTCGTAAACTTCTATCAACAGGGACGAAAAAAATGACGGTACCTGAATAAGAAGCCCCGGCTAACTACGTGCCAGCAGCCGCGGTAATACGTAGGGGGCAAGCGTTATCCGGAATTACTGGGTGTAAAGGGAGAGTAGGCGGCATGGTAAGTTAGATGTGAAAGCCCGAGGCTTAACCTCGGGATTGCATTTAAAACTATCAAGCTAGAGTACAGGAGAGGTAAGTGGAATTCCTAGTGTAGCGGTGAAATGCGTAGATATTAGGAAGAACACCAGTGGCGAAGGCGACTTACTGGACTGAAACTGACGCTGAGGCTCGAAAGCGTGGGGAGCGAACAGGATTAGATACCCTGGTAGTCCACGCCGTAAACGATGAGTGCTAGGTGTCGGGGGGGAACCCTCGGTGCCGCAGCTAACGCAATAAGCACTCCACCTGGGGAGTACGATCGCAAGATTGAAACTCAAAGGAATTGACGGGGGCCCGCACAAGCGGTGGAGCATGTGGTTTAATTCGAAGCAACGCGAAGAACCTTACCAAGGCTTGACATCCCTCTGACCGGTGTAGAGATACACCTTCTCTTCGGAGCAGAGGTGACAGGTGGTGCATGGTTGTCGTCAGCTCGTGTCGTGAGATGTTGGGTTAAGTCCCGCAACGAGCGCAACCCCTATTCTTAGTAGCCATCATTCAGTTGGGCACTCTAGGGAGACTGCCGTGGATAACACGGAGGAAGGTGGGGATGACGTCAAATCATCATGCCCCTTATGTCTTGGGCTACACACGTGCTACAATGGCTGGTAACAAAGTGACGCAAAACGGCGACGTCGAGCAAATCACAAAAACCCAGTCCCAGTTCGGATTGTAGTCTGCAACTCGACTACATGAAGCTGGAATCGCTAGTAATCGCGAATCAGAATGTCGCGGTGAATACGTTCCCGGGCCTTGTACACACCGCCCGTCACACCATGGGAGTTGGAAGCACCCGAAGTCGGTGACCTGACCGTAAGGAAGGAGCCGCCGAAGGTGAAGCCAGCGACTGGGGTGAAGTCGTAACAAGGTAGCCGTATCGGAAGGTGCGGCTGGATCACCTCCTTTCTATGGAGTATTGGTTGTTAATGTATACTACTGTTTGGTTTTGAAGGATCAAACCTTCAATGCTGCACCTTGAAAACTGAATACAAGAAAAAAGAGTCAATCGAGAAAAAGTAAAATTTTCTTTAGAAATAAAAGTAATAAACGTTGGCAGACGATGCCAACAAAACCGTAGTATCGCTACTACGAAACATTCCAAAGAACAAGCTATTGTTTTGAATTTATTCAAAGCAAAAAACTGGTCAAGCAAGAAAGAGCACAAGGAGAATGCCTTGGCACTAGGAGCCGATGAAAGACGTGATAAGCTGCGATAAGCTTCGGGGAGGCGCAAATAGCCATCGATCCGGAGATTTCTGAATGGGGAAACCTACTTGAGCAAACCTCAAGTATCCATACGTAAATACATAGCGTATGGAAGGGAACGCTGTGAACTGAAACATCTAAGTAGCAGCAGGAGGAGAAAGAAAACTCGATTTCCTAAGTAGCGGCGAGCGAAAGGGAAAGAGGCCAAACCGAAGGACCTAGTTCTTCGGGGTTGCGGACTGTATAAGGTATTGGCAAGAGATAGTCGAACTGTTTTGGGAAAGCAGACCAAAGACGGTGAAAGTCCGGTAGACGAAATTTTGAGCCAGCTGACAGAATCCAGAGTACCACGGGACACGAGAAACCCTGTGGGAAGCCGGGGGGACCACCCCCCAAGCCTAAATACTCCCTAGTGACCGATAGTGAAGCAGTACTGTGAAGGAAAGGTGAAAAGAACCCCGGGAGGGGAGTGAAAGAGAACCTGAAACCTTGTGCTTACAAACAGTCAGAGGGCTTTGTGCCTGATGGCGTACTTTTTGTAGAACGGTCCGGCGAGTTACTAATGCTAGCAAGGTTAAGTGGTCAGAAGCCACGGAGCCGAAGGGAAACCAAGTCTGAATAGGGCGTATAGTTAGTATTAGTAGACCCGAAACCGGGTGACCTATCCATGTCCAGGTTGAAGGAGCCGTAAAAGGCTTTGGAGGACCGAACACACATCTGTTGAAAAAGGTGGTGATGAGGTGTGGATAGCGGAGAAATTCCAATCGAACTCGGAGATAGCTGGTTCTCCTCGAAATAGCTTTAGGGCTAGCCTCGAGAGGAGTCTAACGGAGGTAAAGCACTGAACTGACGCGGGGCCCAAAAAGGTTACCAACTCATATCAAACTAAGAATGCCGTAGAGATACCCTCGGGAGTCAGTCTGCGTGAGATAAGTCGCGTGGACAAAAGGGAAAGAGCCCAGACCGACAGCTAAGGTCCCAAAGTACGTGTTAAGTGGAAAAGGATGTGGGATTTCATAGACAACTAGGATGTTGGCTTAGAAGCAGCCACTCATTTAAAGAGTGCGTAATAGCTCACTAGTCGAGAAAACCTGCGCCGAAAATGTAACGGGGCTAAAACACGTCACCGAAGCTACGGATTTCCTACGAAGAGTAGGAAGTGGTAGAGGAGCATCCTGCAAGGACGAAGCCAAAGTGAAAACAATGGTGGACGAAACAGGAGAGAGAATGCCGGAATGAGTAGCGAGATACATGTGAGAAACATGTAGGCCGAATATCTAAGGTTTCCTGAGTAAAGCTAATCTTCTCAGGGTTAGTCGGGGCCTAAGGCGAGGACGAAAGTCGTAGTCGATGGACAACAGGTTGATATTCCTGTACTACGTATAATCAGAACTGTGGGGACGCAGGAGGATAGGAAAACCGGGGAATGGAAATACCCGGCTAAGCACAAAGTCAAGGGAGATAGGCAAATCCGTTTTCTGATGATGAAGTGCGATGGGGACTGAAAAAAAGTAGGGAAGTTTCCGAATCCACACTGCCAAGAAAAGCCGCTATTGTATTATACGTACCCGTACCGTAAACCGACACAGGTAGATGAGGAGAAAATCCACAGGCCGACGGGAGAAGTGTTGTTAAGGAACTCGGCAAAATAACCCCGTAACTTAGGGATAAGGGGAGCCACGAAAGTGGCCGCAGAAAAGAGGCTCAAGCGACTGTTTAGCAAAAACATAGGTCTATGCGAAACCGTAAGGTGATGTATATGGGCTGACACCTGCCCGGTGCTGGAAGGTTAAGAGGAGAGGTTAGCGTAAGCGAAGCTTTGAATTCAAGCCCCAGTAAACGGCGGCCGTAACTATAACGGTCCTAAGGTAGCGAAATTCCTTGTCAGGTAAGTTCTGACCCGCACGAAAGGTGTAACGATTTGAGCACTGTCTCGACAACACGCCCGGTGAAATTGAAGAACCAGTGAAGATACTGGTTACCCGCAACAGGACGGAAAGACCCCATGGAGCTTTACTGCAGCCTGATACTGGGATTCGATGATATATGTACAGGATAGGAGGGAGGCTATGAAGCCAGGACGCTAGTCTTGGTGGAGCCGCCGGTGGGATACCTCTCTTATGTCATTGGATTTCTAACCCATGTCCATTATCTGGATAGGGGACAATGTCAGGCGGGCAGTTTGACTGGGGCGGTCGCCTCCTAAAAGGTAACGGAGGCGCTCGAAGGTCACCTCAGAATGATTGGAAACCATTCAAAGAGTGTAAAGGCAAAAGGTGGCTTGACTGCGACAGCGACGGCTGGAGCAGGTACGAAAGTAGGACTTAGTGATCCGGTGGTAATAAGTGGGAATGCCATCGCTCAACGGATAAAAGCTACCCTGGGGATAACAGGCTTATCTCCCCCAAGAGTTCACATCGACGGGGAGGTTTGGCACCTCGATGTCGGCTCATCGCATCCTGGGGCTGAAGTAGGTCCCAAGGGTTGGGCTGTTCGCCCATTAAAGCGGTACGCGAGCTGGGTTCAGAACGTCGTGAGACAGTTCGGTCCCTATCCGTTGTGGGCGCTGGAAATTTGAGAGGAGCTGTCCTTAGTACGAGAGGACCGGGATGGACGTACCTCTGGTGTACCGGTTGCAGACCAACTGCACAGCCGGGTAGCTATGTATGGAACGGATAAACGCTGAAGGCATCTAAGCGTGAAGCCGCCCTCAAGATAAGATTTCCCATTCTTCGGAAGTAAGGTCCCTTGAAGATAACGAGGTAGATAGGTTGGAGGTGTAAGCATGGTAACATGTTCAGCTGACCAATACTAATAGACCGAGGGCTTGACCAATAAATCGATTGATAAAGGCGAGGTAATTTCTTTTCCTAACGGAAAAGACCGCTATATTTCCTTCGCATCAATCACCTCTTCACACCTTAGGTGTCTGGTCGGTGATTGGTAAACGCTTAGGAAAGCACTAATATTCTTGTATTCAGTTTTGAAGGTGTAGAGATACATCTGATAGGACAAAGAGGAAGCGAGAGCTTGCTCTAAGTCTTAAATATTTCTGGTGATGATGCGTTTAGGGGACACACCCGTTCCCATTCCGAACACGTCGGTTAAGACCTAAGCGGTCGATGATACTTGGTGGGAAGCTGCCTGGGAAAGTAGATGGTTGCCAGATTTCAATTTCGAAAAGAACTGCTGAGGCAGTTCTTTTTTTGTATTTATATCTAGAACTTTAGTAAAGAAAAATAAAAAAAAGGGAAATAGAGTTGCCAGCCACATTGAAAAATCACTTCTTTTGTCCAATACTGTATATGAATCAAAAACAAGTCTTAAAAACAAACGGCCTTTATGGTACAATAAAAATAAAAGCCAAAGTTGAGGAGAGATTTTTATGCAATATCGAATGAAAACACATCCATTATCTGAAGAACAAATAACCAAATTACTGGAGCGCTCACAGACTGGTAGCCTAGCTACAATAAATACTGATGGAACGCCATATGTGACGCCAATCCATTTTGTTTATTACAACAATAAAATTTATGCCCATGGACTACCAAAAGGAAAGAAGCTTGATAATATTGCCCATGACCAACGAGTAGGATTTTCTGTTTATGAAATGAATGAATTATTGCTAGATCCTAATGAGAAACCCTGCGACACAAATACGAAATATGAGAGTATTATTATTTCCGGAAATGCAAAACGCGTTGAGGATATTCAAGTTAAAGAAGATATTCTGAAAAAAGTGGTGGAAAAATACACACCTCATTTAGCAGGTAAGGAACTTCCTGCTCCGATGGTTAAAGGTACGGCAGTAATAGAAATTGATATAATGGAAATGACTGGAAAATACTATTCATAAAATGATACAAGTTTTAATTTGCCCTCTCTTGACGGAATATTTTTAGTTACTTACGGTAAACTATAACCGTTAGGAGGTGGTCTGCATGGACATGTTTTTTGATGCGGTATATTATGAGCCGGGTGCTCTTGATTATCAATTAGGGCAGATGTTACGGCATAAATTTGCAAGTTTATCATGGAGAGAGATAGAAAATCATAACCGCATAACGGAAATGACATCAGCAGAAAACCGAGATTTTCCAAAGTTAAAAAACCATCTAATTATTGGAATCAGAAAGACTCACAGATATGTACCCAATCATAAGGTTTCTGACTGGTTAGTTCCATATACATCCTCTGGGTGCAGGGCTATGTGCTTATATTGCTATCTTGTTTGTAATTATAATAAATGTGCCTATCTGCGGCTTTTTGTAAATCGTGAGCAAATGTTGGACAGATTGCTGAAAAAGGATGCAGCAGCTGATGTACCCCAAACTTTTGAAATTGGCAGCAACAGTGACTTGTTGTTGGAAAACACAATAACGGATAATTTGATCTATACAATCGAGCGTTTTGGGCGAGAGGGCCGGGGTAAGCTGACGTTTCCCTCAAAATTTGATATGGTTCAACCATTGTTGGGTCTTGACCACCGCCAAAAGACTATCTTTCGTATGAGTATGAATCCCCAGGAAATCATAAATAAAGTGGAGATAGGAACTTCCTCTCTGTCTGCAAGGATTCGTGCACTGAATGACATGGCAGAGGCAGGATATCCCGTGGGTATGTTGATTGCCCCTGTGATATTGCTACCAAATTGGAAGCAGCTATATGGCGAATTGATAGACCGTCTGGCAGATGAACTGAGTTCAAAGGTGTTGCAAAAAGGTTTTATTGAAATCATTTTAATGACTTATAGCTTCGTACAAAATGCTATAAATACGGATGCTTTCCCTAATGCTGTACAGCTGTACGATCGGGAAATCATGACAGGACGTGGGCGGGGTAAATATTGTTATCGTAACGATATTCGTGGAGAGGCAGAATCTTTTTTACGTCAAAAGCTTTCACAGAGATTAGGAACTATGCCAATACTGTATATTTCATAGATTTTGATAATTCAATTTGAATCTCAGAAAACAACTAGATAGTATGTCGTTTATATTGAAGATAATACTGAGATATTTTTGACTCTTTTGGAAAAAAGTCTTCAATGAATTCTAACAAAACAAAGTATTACAACCCCTTTGATTTTAGTATTGCCTAGATTTTAATTAGGAATTTAATTATGGTATCTAAGAGTCTTGAGTCGTCGTTAGATGAAAGGCTCTTTTTTATAGGTTGCGTTAAGTTATGAAGTTATAAATTATTATTGATGCCAAATAAATTTTCACTTTATACTATTAGATAATGAAATTGTCAAATTAGATAAGTAAGCAAAATAGTTTTTCAAGGGTATAAGTAAATGAAATAGTTTCAATTAAGAAAATGATTTGTATTTTATTGGATATGGTGTATAATTTTCATAGAAGAACAATTACTTTGTAAGGAGGAATTATATGAAAATATCACTTCGAGACAAGTTTCCAGAAATTACAGTACAAACTACAAAAGGAACGATACACTTACCAAATGATTATCAAGGGAAGTGGTTTGTATTATTCAGTCATCCGGCAGATTTTACGCCTGTATGTACCACTGAATTTGTTGCATTCCAAAAAAGAAAAAAACAATTTAACGATTTAGGCGTTGAATTGATTGGATTAAGTGTAGATAATTTAGAATCACATGAAAAATGGGTTCAATGGATTAAAGAAAATATTTATGTTCAGATAGAGTTTCCCATTATAGATGATGAGAAAAGAAAAATATCTGAAACTCTTGGCTTAATTCATCCAAATGAAGATGATACTGCCGCAGTCAGAGCAGTCATTATTGTAGATCACAATGGGAAAGTAAGGACTATTCTGGAATATCCCAAAGAGATTGGAAGAAATGTTGATGAAATATTAAGAACGGTGAAAGCATTAAAATTAGCATCGATCAAGAAGGTTTTTTCTCCCGCAAATTGGCCTCATAATGAAATTATTGGAGATAAGGTCTTATTCCACAGAGGCGAAAATGATGATCCGGAATTGGACAGGGAAAGAGGAATCTATAGTTTGTCTGATTGGTTTGTGTATAAGAATTTAGAAGAGTAAAAACGATTAGCGAAGTAAATACAAAGCATCAGAGTTAACCAGGTATCCATTATTCTGATTGATTAAAGCAAGACGTTTTGACTCTGACCAAGCTTGCAATAGTTCTATGGGTATTAATCTGATTTTCAGAAAGGTTAATTTAAGATATGTACATGAAAAGGAGTATTTTCATATGAGAATACTCCTTTTTTCTTACTCATCTTCGGCAAATCTAGGATTAAAATTACCAAACAATCATCAAACTTATGTAGTCCACCATTTGTTCTATGGAAATTTCCATGCCGTTTTGCAGCCACCACATAACCAATGCAATGGCGGCGCCTGTATAATACTCCGACATAATGGGAATAGGAATTGCACTGGGAACACCCAAACGTGTTTCATCCATTCGAAAACACCGTTCAAGATAGGTGCGAACAGTATTTCGTAGGAGATTTGCCATAAAGTCGTTTTTAATATGAGAAGCACTTTGTACGAAAAAAACTCTATTGTTTTTCACATATTCAAACATTTGCCTCAGGACACGTCGATAATATTCTTTTTCTGTTTCTCCTTCGCTAATATGTAATTCACTGAATTTACGCTGTTCTTCTGAAAATATAGTCTCCAGTAATTGATATTTATCTTGAAAATGCTTATAAAATGTGGTGCGGTGCACCATTGCCTTTTTACAGATATCTGTCACTGAAATTTCTTCAAAGGGCTGCTTCAGAATCAGTTCATAAAGGGCTTCACTAAGAAGCTTATAGGTTCTTTGCATACGCAAATCAATTGACTGTTCATCCATATTTTCGTTCTCCATTCTACACTTTTTTGGAAAATGTAGTTTACGCTACACTTTGCAAAGTTTGTTTCTTGCTTTTTCTTACAAAAAATAATATCATGCAATTCAACAAGTGTAAACAAAATACTTTTGAAAACTGAGAGACAAAAATAATAAAGGAGAAATGCAATGATTCAGAGAATGAGAAAATCCATTTGGGTGGCAGTACCCGTTTTATGTGCATTGCTACTAACCAGCTGCAACAGCGGCAAGGAACAAGAACAAGAGGACGGAAGAAGCGTTTCTGTTGCAACCGTAGGCGAGACGGCTTATACAGATACACTGAATCTGAGTGGCAATGTTGTTCTAATTGAAACTGCAAATCTTTCTTTTAAACTTGATGGAAAACTGAAAGATGTATATGTAAGGGAAGGCGATTCGGTGGAAATGGGGGAAAAGGTAGCTGAACTTTCAATGGATGATTACTCGTTACAGGTTCGGGCTGCTCAGGCACAGGTTCGGGCCGCCGATGCCCAGTATTCCACTGCAAAATTGCAGGCAAATACAGATGTTCCCTCAAAAATTGCCCAAGCAAAGGCACAGTTGGAGCTCACACAAAAAACTTATGACAGAGTAAAAAGCTTGTGCGATGCCCAAGTAGTGTCTCAAAGTGACCTTGATGAAATAGCGGCGAAGCTGACGGCAGATTTTGAGATATATCAGCAGGCATTGGAAGGTAAAAATATGGCTACTGCACAGCTTGAGGCGGCAGCAGCTCAAAAAGATCAGGCAACTGTGGCCGCAGATAAAGCAGTGAAGGATTTGAAAGATACAACACTAAATAGCCCTATGAGAGGTGTGATCTTAAAAAAGCTTATGAATGGAGGAGAGACGGCAGCGGCGGGATATCCTGTTGTGGTTATTGGACGAACAGATGAAGTTTACATAGAAATTGGTGTTCCCGATGAACGAATTAATGAAATGAAGCAAGGGCAGACAGCAGAAGTTTCGGTGTATGGCATAAAAAGAACCTTTCAAGGAAGTGTTTCTGAAATCGGTGCATTGGCAGACAGCAATACCCGTACATTTACTGTGAAAATCAACGTTAAGAATCCCGATGGCTTGTTAAAACCGGGGATGATTGCCAATGTGACAATTCATACCGGTTCACAAAGGGCAGTTTTGATACCCTTAGACAGTGTTTTGCAAAGGGCTGATGGTTCAGTGGTTTTTGTGTATGATTCCGTCAATAAGACGGTTAAGAGAAAAGTGATAACAACGGGAGAAATCTGTGGTAGCTCCATTGAAATTCTTTCCGGATTGGAATTTGGAGAACAAATTGTGACAGAAGGGCAATTTTTATTATATGACGGCGATGTTGTTCAGCTTGCAGAGGAGGTTAAGCCATGATTTCATGGAGTGTAAAGCACAAAAGTATTCTTGCTCTGCTGACCGGACTATTTATGATACTTGGTATTTATACCTTCACTGTGATGGAACGTCAGGAGAATCCCGAGGTGATCAGCCCCGTTGCCTCCGTTACCTGCATTTATCCGGGCGCAAGCCCCGAGGATATAGAAAAGCTGATTGTTAAGCCCATGGAAGAGAAAATTGACACCATAGCGGGAATTAAGAAGCTGGAAAGCTATTCTGTAGATTCAGCTGGGGTAATTCAGATTACGCTGAAAGATATGAGCGACAATGAGATCAATAAAAAGTGGGATAAACTGCGGGAAAAAATTGATGACATTAAGCCTGAGCTACCCGCTGATGCAGAGGCTCCTGTGATCAATACGGACTTTTCCAGCTCCTATGGACTCATTATGGGACTATCCGGAGAAGACAACACCAATCAGGAGATTGCTGATGTAGCAAAACAGATGAAAAATATGCTTTCCAAGGATACAGATGTGAAAGCAGTAGATATCATGGGGGATGAAAAACAGCAAGTAGAAATTGCATTAAATATGTCAAAGCTTCAACAGTATGGAATTGCACCTGCTACAGTGGCGGCTCAACTTACTGCCCGCAACATTAATATTCCCGGTGGAAATCTTGAGCTCTCAGGAATGAAGATTCCCATTCAGGTTTCCGGAGAATATCAATCTATGGAGGAAATTAAGGATACCATTGTTTTTGTTTCAGTGGATTCAGGCACTTCTGTTTATTTGAAAAATGTGGCTGAGGTTTTTCAGACAGAGGTAAAGCCTGAAAAACAGGTCTATGTGAATGGAAAACAAGGGGTTCTAATCGGTGTGAAATATGCAGATGGTATCAATATATTAAATGTTGAAAAGCGCCTTCAAGATAGCATTCGTGAGTTTGAAAAAACAAAACTGTATGCTGGAATGAAACTGACTGAGTTAAACAATCAGGCAAGCTTTGTAAAGAGTTCCATCGACATGTTTTCAGATAATCTAATGGTAGGAATTCTGTTGGTTTTCGTAGTTGTGTTGATATCTATGGGGTTGCGGTCAGCGGCTGTTGTATCGATTCCTATTCCGATTATCTGTATCCTTGTTTTTGGCTATATGTATCTTACCAGAATCCCCCTACATCAGGTGGCAGTTGCATCACTGATGATTTCACTGAGCTTAATGGTTGCCAATGGAATTGTCGCCAACGATAATATCCACGTTTATCTGGCTAAGGGTGAGTCACTGACAAACGCCTGCATCAATGGCGTAAAAGAGGTAAGCATCCCAATTTTAACCTCATCACTAACAACGGTTGCATCATTTCTTCCGTTGGCAATGATGAACGGAGATGCGGGGAAATTTGTAAAAACCCTTCCAATACTGGTTAGTGTGGCTCTGGCAGGTTCCTACCTGACTTCTTTGACCATCGTTCCGGCTCTGGGACATTTGCTTTACAAACATTCCGTTGACGACAAGCCTGTCAATACCAAATTCTCAAATATTAATGTTTGGAAACAAAAGATAATGAAAAAATTGCGTCTTAAGGCATTTTTTGAGAAGGGGAAAGCGTTATATGGGCAGTTACTGAATTTTGCATTGAAAAAGCCAAGGGAAGTACTGTTGTTTTTTGTTGCTCTCCTTGTTGTTTCCACCCTTATTATCCCCACCTTATCCGTACAGCTTTTTCCCCCGGTGGAGCGGGATCAGTATGTGTTGAATGTTACAACCCAAGATGGGAGTACACTGGAAAAGACGCTGGCACAATGTAAGAAGGTTGCTGGGGTGCTCGAGAATGAAAAATCCGTACAATCTTTTTCGAGTACTGTTGGAGATGGCTTTATGAAATATTATGTGACTTTTGAACCGGAACAGCAGGCTACGAATAAAGCACAATTTCTGATTAATGGAACCCGTGCAGAGGCAGCGGCTGTAGAAAAGAAAATTCTTCGAGAGGTTCCGGGAATTACTACGACGCTGAAATATTTGGAAATCAGTTTGCCTTTAACCTATCCCATACAAGTAAGAATATCCGGTGATGATATTGAAAAACTACGGAGTCTTGAAGTTGATATTGAAGATCGATGCCGTACTGTACCCGGTACCAGAAATGTGAAAGACAACTATGGAGATAACAGCTATCGCCTAAATGTTAATGTTAATGAGGAAAAGGCAAACCTTGTGGGTATCACCAACTATGATGTTGCCAGTACAGTAAGAATGGCTGTAAATGGACTAGAAATTGTGAAAATGAAACAGAAGGACTTGGAGAAAGACTCTCTGCCTGTGATTGCCAAAATATCAGATAAAGATAAAACAAGCCGTGAAATACTAAATACCATTTTTCTGACATCTCAGATTACAGGAAAAAATGTTCCCTTGACTCAGATTGCCACCATAGAAACCCAATCCTCGTTAAATCAGATTATTCGCAGAAACAGCCAACGGACGATTACCATTGGCAGTTATGTGGAGGATGGTTATAACACTGCGGCGGTGATGGAAAATGTGGAAAAGAGCATGGAAGGATTGAATCTTCCCGACGGATACACCTTGGAATACGGCGGTGAAAGCGAAAACAGCAAAGATGCATTTTCTTCTATGACATTACCAACAATTATTGCGGGTATTCTGATTTATATCATATTGGTATTTCAATTTGGTGATCTTTTGGAACCACTGATTATCATGGGCACTATTCCCCTGTCCTTTATTGGGATAATTTGGGGACTAAAGTGGATGAACTATCCCATTGGATTTATGGCGTTGCTTGGTGCAATCAGCTTAATGGGAGTTGTTGTAAATAATGGTATCGTTCTTCTGGATTATATCAAGGTGCTCCTTCCCCAGTCTAATGATTTTCGGGAAGCCATTGTTCAAGCATGTGAAACACGTATGCGCCCGATTATGATTGGAATGATTACAACAGTTTTCTCTCTTCTTCCTCTTATGATTTCAGGGGGACCGTTGTGGGCACCAATGGCTACGTCAGTCATATTTGGAATGATGCTGTCCACAGTTCTAACTATGATTGTTATTCCTTGTGCCTATGCCCTGATTGCCACTAGGCGAGCAGAACAAAAATAATTTCAAAGTTTCAAAAAAGTTGGGTAAGATTATATAAAAAGGCTTTGCTTATTCTGTTATGAACAAAGCCTTTTTTGCATTCACAGAAAGTTATCTTAAGCTGGGATTCTAGTAGAGGACTCTTGTGAAATCTTTTCTTACTTAATCGGAATAAAGAATAATAAGCAGAGAGTGATTGCTCTCTGCTTATTATTATACATCTACATCCAGATTGCCCAGTCGCCATAATCAAACGTACCACTTCCGTGGTGCAGCTTTCCCTCTGCTTTTAGCTTTCTCAAAGCATCTCTCATACGAATTATAATTTCAGGCTGAATGTCCAGTGTATGATGTGCCGGAAACACCTTTTCAACGGAAAGGCTTGAAATACTTTCGAGAGAACAAAGATAGGCCTGTGGATCTGTGGAAGGATAGTAAGCAAACAAGGTGTCCTTATAGATTAAATCCCCTGTAAAGAGATAGCCTCTTGCCGCCTCATAAAAACAAATATGCCCAGGGGAATGTCCGGGAGTATGGATTATCTCAATGCTTCTGCCTCCCAGGTCTATAACTTCATTACCATATAATACTTTTGTGGGCTCACCTTGGAAAAATTCATAAGTACCCACATCATATCCTTCGGGCGGGTCACAGCGATCTAATACCATTTCACGTATTGTGTCCATGGATAAAGGAAATCCTCCTCTCAACCAGACGAGTTCTTCTTCGTGGGCATAAAAATCCGGGAAATATTTGTGTCCACCGATATGATCCCAATGGATATGCGTTGCAACTGCCGTTATAGGTTTATCCGTCAACAGTTTCACTACATCATAAATATTAGAAATACCAAGTCCTGTGTCAATGAGCAAACTGCGGTCTTCTCCGTTTAGTAAGTAACAGTGTGTTTCCTCCCAGTGACGATATTCACTGATTATGTACGTAGCGTTATCGATTTTATCTATTGTAAACCAGTCTTCCTCCATTTCCACCCTTCTTTCATTAATTTCAAATTATTCTATCCACTTAAATCACCTAAAGTGAATTAAGCCATTCCATAAGTATACTACCAAGTAATTCGAAAAGAAAGGAAAATCTTGTAAAAAAGTATTTTGAGTTCATGCATGTTCAGGAAGCAGATCTTTTAAACTTATGCAGAAGTATTTAATTAACTGTATGATCTAATCTTATTCAACCACCAGGATATGTAATGAAAAATCATTGACTGCTATTGCAAGATGCAGGCAGAAGCGGTCTTGGAAGGCCTTGTCTGATTTCTCTGCCCCAAGCTGGGAAAATTGTGTGGGAGAGTGATGAATCAAAGGGAACAGGGATTTTGTTTCTCTTTTTTTATATAAACCTATAAGATTTTACGAATTGCTGCCATGCAACGTTCTACTGCTTTGTCAATTTCATCTTCATTGATAATCAGAGGAGGATTGAAATATAGCACATTTCCAAGGGGGCGCAACAGCAAACCTTCTTGGAGTGCAGATTTATAAATTTGATATCCAATGCGTAGACGGGGATCAAACCCGATTTTTTTTTTGTCTGTAACAAGCTCTATAGCATTGATAAGACCAATATTGCGAATTTCGCCTACATTAGGATGATCCATAAGGTTTTCCCATAGCTTTTGATGCAAATATTTTCCCCGAATAGCTGCTTTTTCCAGAACATTATCTTCTTTCAGAACTTTTTGCACTGCCAATGCCGCACTGCACCCCAGGGGATTCCCACTGTAGGTGTGACTGTGCATAAATGCTTTTCCTTCGTTGTAGTCTGCATAAAAAGCATCATAGATTTTGTTGGTGGTGATGGTAATAGCCATTGGTAAATATCCGCCGGTAAGCCCTTTGGATAAACACATGATATCCGGTGTGATTTGGGCATAATCACAGGCAAACATTTTTCCCGTTCTGCCAAAGCCTGTGGCGATCTCATCAACAATGAGCAAAACATCATATTGCTTACAGAGGGTATCCAGTTTTTTAAGATATATGGGAGGGTAGATGCGCATGCCCGCACTGCCTTGCAGCAATGGTTCAATGATGATTGCACAAGTTTCCTCAGCATACTGTTCAAAGGCTTTTTCAGCATGTTCAAAGCACTCGGCACCACAGGTATTGCGGCATTTACCGTAGGAACAACGGTAGCAATCCGGTGCTTCAATATGAATGGTATCCATCAGCATGGGTTTGTAGATACTGGCGTATAGATCCATACTGCCCACAGATAGGGCACCAATTGTTTCTCCATGATACCCTTCGGATAAACACATAAATCTTTTTTTTCTCGGTTTTCCTGTCTGATGCATATACTGAAAAGCCATTTTAAGAGCGCATTCCACGGAAGCAGAACCATTGTCGGAAAAATTGAATTTCGTCAATCCTTTTGGAATAATATCACTGAGTTCCTCGCAGAGTGATATTGCTGGCCCATGGGAAAAGTTTGCAAATATGACATGTTCTAGTTTATCAAGTTGTTTTTTGATGCTGTCATTGATTTTTTCATTACAGTGCCCCAGCAGATTGCACCACCAAGAGCTGACGATGTCTATATATTCCTTGCCATCTACATCATACAGATAGATACCTTTACCACGATCAATGATGATTGGAGGAAGTGCTTCATAATCCTTCATTTGAGAGCAGGGATGCCAAATATATTTGAGGTCTTTTTTAGCTAAGTCCATTTTTACTTCTCCTTAAAAATTTCGGATAACATAGTTGGATCTATCGTCAGTTCTTCATCATTTGGTGCAACCAAAGAGATAACTGTCAATCCAGTGAGTGCTTCAATCATTTTTATGTTGTCCTTTTGTAGTATAGTGCCGGTATAATGATTCATAATAATTCCTTTTATGCCGATATTTTTTTGACGCATGTATTCAACGGTAAGGACAACGGCATTGATGGTTCCCAGTCCCGCATTTGCAACAATCAGCGTGTCAAGTTCAAGGTTTTTGATGATATCTTCTAGAAAAATGTGTGCCTCATCATCATAACGGATGGGACAAACGATACCTCCACTTCCTTCAACGACTACATAATCGTACTTTTCGCTAACATGAATGAAATCCCTCTTTATCTGATTAAGCTCCACAGGATTTCCTTTAAGCTTTGAAGCAAGATGGGGAGAAACAGCATCTTTGTACAAATAGGATACAAGGGTTTCGGGCTCTTGACCTATTTGTGCCAGGTCATTGACATAGCCTGCATCGCTTTCGGAGATGTTTTTGGCTCCGCTAAGCACACCCTTATAATAGCCAGTGTTCATACCCATATCCCGCATTTTTTTAATCAAAAGTGCTGCAACATAGGTTTTTCCGATATCTGTTCCTGTTCCTGTAATGAAAATACCTTTACCCATTCCAGCGCACCACCTTATATCCAAGGTTTTGCAGCATTTTCATATCAGAGGATATTGAAATTCCTGCTGTGGTCAGCATATCTCCGGAAATGGCAGCGTTTCCACCGGAAAGGAAACAACTTTCTCCTTTGTCTGCCAAAAGACCACGTCCACCGGCAAGGCGAATAGATGCTTTTGGAAACAAAAACCGATAAACTGCAACAATGCGGCACATGTCGTCATTTGTTAATGGGGGATTATTTTCAAAGGGTGTACCGGGGATTGGGTTCAGCAGATTAATGGGAATGGAGTTTACACCCAGTTCCCTCAAAGTCAGTGCCATATCAACGCGGTCTTCTGCAGTTTCGCCCAAACCCATAATTCCACCGCTGCAAACCTCAAGCCCCACCCTTTGGGCAGCTTGGATAGAGGCGATTTTTTCATCATAACTATGGGTGGAGCAAACATTTGGAAAATATCTACGGGAGGTCTCCAAATTGTTATGTATACGTGTGACCCCTGCCTCCTTCAGTTTTTGAAATTGGCTTTCCTTGAGAAGCCCAAGAGAGGCGCAGACGGAAATTTTAGTTTGTTTTCCAATGATATGCACGCTTTCGCACAGGGAATCTAGCTCTGCATCATTCAGTGCCTTTCCGGATGTAACGATGGAATATCGCAGAACTCCGTTTATATCATTGTATTTTGCCTCAGTCAAAAGGGTATCTGTACTCAACATAGAGTATGACTGAATCTTTGTGTGATAGTGGGCGGACTGGGCGCAAAATTTACAGTCCTCTGAACAACGACCGCTTTTTCCATTGATAATGGTGCAAATATCAAAGGCAGAACCACAAAAATGAATGCGAATCTCATTTGCGGCTTGGCACAACTCTTCCAGTGGAGCATCATAGAGAGCCAGTGCTTCTTTTTTGGTTATGAGAGAGTTATTGAACACCTTTTCCTTTAATTCTGAAATGTACTCCATTTTATACCTCCAATTTTAGATTATGTAAAACAGGGATTAGCCTTTTGGCCAATATTGCAGCTAGAATGCAAAGCACGATGTCCCCCGGAACTGCAAGAAGGAAACAATATAGAAACAGAGGCCATAGGCCAATACCTGTACCTAGATAAAATGTGCTTATCAACCAATAATAAGCCATTCCAAAAAGATAAACGATAAAAAGACCTATAAAGTTAGCGATAAGCAGCCTTTTAAACGAAGGGATGGGGGAGTCTCTCCCAACCTTTCCGATAACAAGCGTACTGACGCAAAAACCAATTAAATATCCGAAGCTGGGTTTGAGAATATAAGCCAAACCGCCACCCTCTGCGAATATGGGCAGTCCCAAAAGACCCAGAATGATGTAAAGAAGGACGCTGATAGAACCGCGTTTTCCCCCTAATAATAGCCCCGCCAGCATTGTAAAGAGGAATTGTAGCGTGAATGGTACCATGGGAACTGGGATACGTATGAATGCCCCAATGGCAGTCAGAGATGTGAAAATGGCACACAGAATCATAGATTTTATTGAGAACTGTTTTTTTATCATTAAGATGCTCCTTCAAATTTTTTATGATGCTAGTCAATTTCTCTACGTAATTCAGATTTCAACGTTGAAATTTTTCATTTCTTTCTATGGAGAAATTAGATTGGTGATTTGGGTGACGCAGCTACCTCTTGCAAAAGTTAGTTATTGGAAAAAGTATAATAAGAACAGTTGCTATTGTCAACTTAATGAATTAAAAAGGTTTACAATAAATTTTGTAGTCTATGCTGAGAGATTTCACATATAGGATGATGTTAACTCAATTAGATGACATGAAAAACAATTTGGTTTATAGATTCATTAAATCTGGATTCTGAAATATCTGTGAAAACTCCGAAAGTTGTGGCCTTTCAAATTTTCTCGTCACTCCAACGAATGTTTCTTTCTTTTATCTAAGGTTGGTGGTACATAAGGTGAAATGGTTTTCGTTGTATTCACCAACTTTCATCAGAAATTATTATGAAATAAAAAAATTTAATATTTTTCTTGCGAAATGCTATATATCGTAGTATTATTGTGAATAACAATTAAATAAGGGGAGCTTGAGGGTGTTTACATCCAAACAGGCTGAGAGGAAGGTATGACCTTCGACCCATTAACCTGATTTGGATAATGCCAACGTAGGGACGACTGAGTTTAAATTTTATGGGAAGTTGCCAATCAGGTAACTTCCCATTTTTAATTTATTTTTATTAAGGAGGTTTTAAGCCATGGTAAAAATCAATGGAACATTCCATGAAGTTGTAGGAAAGACTCTGATGGAGTATTTGTCTACGACAAGCTATGATTCCAAACGGATTGCCGTTGAAAGAAATGGTGAAATCGTTCCCAAAGGGAGTTATGGCACAGTTGAGTTAAAAAAGGGTGATGTGATTGAAGTTGTTAGTTTTGTAGGAGGTGGTTGAATTGAACGGCATTCCAACAAAGGATGAAATGCGGCAGGCTCTTGATAATCGAAATGGAAGGAACCTGCAGGATAAATTTGCAAGAGCAACCGTTGCAATCTGTGGGCTTGGAGGACTTGGCTCAAATATCGCCGTCTCTCTTGCTCGTGCAGGGGTGGGTAAGCTGATTTTGATTGATTTTGATGAAGTGGATATTACCAACCTTCACCGCCAGCAATATAAAGCATCTCAAATTGGGTGTTTCAAAACCAAAGCCCTTGCTGACAATTTAAAGGAAATTTCGCCGTATCTTGCTATTACAACCTATACCCAACGAATTGACGAAAATAATTTTCAGGAGTTATTGCAGGGGGCAGATATCATTTGCGAAGCCTTTGATGTAGCCGAAGCAAAAGCTCTGTTGGTAAACGGTGTGCTGGAAAAGATGCCGGAGAAATATCTGATTGCAGCTTCCGGAATGGCTGGGATTGATTCAGCAAATAACATTCATACAAGAAGGGTAACAAACTGTTTTTATCTCTGCGGAGATGAAGTCAGCGATGTGGCTGATAATATTGGACTTTTTTCCTCCCGTGTTATGTTATGTGCCGCACATCAGGCTCATATGGTTCTGCGTATTCTTGGAGGAAAATTTGAAGTTTAAAATTGAGAAAGAAGGTATACATAATGCAATCAAACGATAAACTGACCATCGGAGGTAAGGCGTTTCAATCCAGATTCATTCTGGGTTCCGGCAAGTATTCTTTAAATTTAATCGAAGCGGCTGTAAAAGATGCCGGTGCGGAAATCATTACCCTTGCCGTTCGCCGTGCCAACACCAAGGAACAGGAAAATATCTTAGACTTCATTCCGGAGGGCGTTACGCTATTGCCCAATACCTCGGGAGCTAGAAATGCCCAGGAAGCGGTGCGTATTGCCAGACTTGCAAGAGAACTGGGATGTGGAAATTTTGTGAAAATCGAAATTATGCGAGACTCCAAATATCTGTTGCCCGATAATCAGGAGACAATCAAGGCCACAGAGATTCTTGCAAAAGAAGGATTTGTGGTTATGCCTTATATGTATCCGGATTTAAATGTAGCAAGAGATTTGGTGAATGCCGGTGCTGCTTCCATTATGCCCTTGGGTTCGCCCATTGGCTCCAACAAAGGACTTGTAACAAAAGAGTTTATTCAGATTCTAATTGAAGAAATTGACCTTCCCATCATTGTTGACGCTGGCATAGGCAGACCCTCTCAGGCTTGCGAGGCAATGGAAATGGGCGCCGCTGCAATTATGGCGAATACTGCCCTTGCCACAGCGGGTAATCTCCCCATGATGGCATCTGCATTTCGACAGGCAATCGAAGCAGGACGCAAGGCGTATCTCTCCGGTCTTGGCAGAGTCCTTGTACGAGGGGCATCTCCTTCCGATCCACTGACGGGTTTCCTACATAACTAGGAGGTAATTTTATGGAAAATCAATTTTTTGTAGATTCAGAGCATTTGTCTGAATCTGCCCTTGAAAAGAAACATTTGTTGGAAACTGATCCATCTTATCGTAAAAACCACATGGAGTATTTACCCGGGATGGAGCAAATTCAGTCCGACATCTGCAAAGATGTTATGACTCAGATGCATTCCTATGATTACACCCAATATACTGCATTTGATGTAAAAACGGCGCTAGAGCATGAGACTTGCTCCCTGGATGATTTCAAGGCTTTGCTATCCCCAGCGGCAGAGCCATTCCTTGAGGAGTTAGCTCAAAAAGCAAGACTGGAAAGCAGCAAGCATTTTGGTAATACAGTGTATCTTTTTACGCCACTTTATGTTGCAAATTATTGCGAGAACTATTGTGTTTATTGCGGTTTCAACTGCTACAATCACATCAAACGAGTAAAATTGACTATGGAGCAGATTGAGCATGAGATGAAGGTGATTGCAGAAAGTGGGATGGAGGAAATTCTGATTCTTACTGGGGAAAGTCGTAGTCAGAGTGATGTGGCCTATATTGGTGAGGCATGCAAATTGGCACGAAAATTTTTCCGTATGGTTGGGCTGGAAATCTATCCCGTTAATACTGACGAATATAGATATCTTCATCAATGTGGCGCTGACTACGTGACTGTGTTTCAGGAAACCTATGACCCAGAGAAATACGAAACCATTCATCTTTGTGGGCATAAGCGTGTTTGGCCATATCGTTTTGATGCCCAAGAACGTGCCCTTAGAGGGGGTATGCGGGGCGTGGGATTCTCTGCTTTGCTGGGTCTTTCGGATTTTAGAAAGGATGCCCTTGCCAGCGCACTTCATGTGTATTATTTACAAAGAAAATATCCTCAGGCAGAGATGTCTCTATCTTGCCCAAGACTTCGACCCATCATCAATAACGATAAGATTAATCCTATGGATGTGGGTGAAAAACAACTCTGTCAAATGATATGTGCATATCGTATTTTTTTGCCTTTCGTGGGAATTACGGTGTCTTCTCGTGAAAGTGCGTCTTTCCGTAATGGTATTGTGAAAATTGCGGCTACTAAAGTTTCAGCCGGTGTCTCAACGGGTATTGGAGACCATGAAAACAAATACAGAGGAAAGGAATCAGATGGGGCACAAGGCGACGAGCAGTTTGAGATTGATGACAGCCGCAGTTTAGATCAAATGTATCAGGATATTTCAGAGGATGGCTTGCAACCCGTTCTGAACGATTATCTTTATGTATGATTTTATTTGTGTTACCAACCGTCTGCTGTGTAAAGAAGAATTTCTGCACCGCATAGAAAAGATTGCCTCCAAACATCCAGCCGGTATTATTCTGCGGGAAAAAGATTTATCAGAAGAAGAATATAAACAGTTGGCAAAACAGGTGTTGGAAATTTGTGCGAAACACCAAGTGCCATGTATTCTACACAGTTTTGTGGATGTGGCCATGGAGCTGGGTGCCGAGGCAATTCATCTGCCGCTGCCTATGCTAAAAGAAGTCACCGAAACACAGAAAGTCCGCTTTAAAGTAATGGGTAGCTCCTGTCATTCGCTAGAGGAGGCCCTGGAGGCTCAGCGCCTTGGGTGTACTTATATTATTGCAGGGCATATCTTTCAAACTGACTGCAAAAAGGGTTTAGCAGGACGAGGGCTCCACTTTTTAGAACATATTTGTAACAGTGTATCCATCCCTGTTTATGCCATTGGAGGGATTGACTATCATAACATTTATTCTGTCTATGAAGCAGGGGCCAAAGGCGCTTGCGTCATGAGCGGCCTGATGAAATGCGATGATGTAGCGTTATATTTAATAGGTTTCGAAAAAGCAGATGGAAAATATAGTGTTTAGCAAGGCCAGCTTGTTCTTCTAAAGAAACTGCAAGGATTAACAAAGTATAGAAGAAACAGTTTTATAATAGACTTTCGACGTAAAAAAAATTGAATAGAAGCAGGGGGGCTTTATAGCTGAAAGGAAGTTTTACTTCGACCCTTAACCTGATTTGGATAATGCCAACGTAGGGAGCACAGTGCTGTTATAGAAGCAGAAAGTACCCTAATCAGGGTGTTTTCTGTTCTTTTTTTAACTAACTTTTTAAGAAAAGGGGATAAATTATGAATTATAACACCCAAATGGAAGCAGCAAAAAATGGAATTATTACACCACAAATGGAACTTGTTGCCAAAAAGGAATGCAGAGAGCCAGAGTTTATCAGACAGCATGTGGCAGAAGGTAAAATTACAATTTGTGCAAATAAAAATCATAAGTGCTTAGACGTAAATGGTATTGGCTCTATGCTCAGAACAAAAATAAATGTAAACCTCGGTGTTTCCAGAGATTGTAAGGATTATGATATTGAAATGAAAAAGGTTATGGCAGCTGTCAATATGGGGGCAGAGGCAATTATGGATTTGTCATCTCATGGAGATACATCAGGCTTTAGAAGAAAGCTGACTTCGGAATGCCCTGCCATGATAGGTACAGTGCCTGTATATGATTCTGTAATACACTATCGAAGAGATTTAGCAACTTTAACAGCAAAAGATTTCATAGATGTGGTACGACTTCATGCGCAAGACGGAGTTGACTTTCTAACTTTACATTGTGGAATAACACGCAAAACAATTGAGCAGATAAAATTACACAAAAGAAAAATGAATATTGTTTCAAGAGGTGGTTCGCTGATATTTGCTTGGATGTGTATGACAGGAAATGAAAACCCATTTTACGAGTATTACGATGAAATTCTTGAGATTTGTAGAGAATATGATGTTACGATTTCATTAGGTGACGCTTGCCGCCCAGGTTGTCTTGCAGACGCAGGGGATGTTTGCCAAATAGATGAGCTGGTTCGTTTGGGCGAATTAACAAAAAGGGCGTGGGCAAGGGATGTTCAAGTTATGGTAGAGGGCCCCGGACATGTTCCCCTAGATCAAGTTGAAGCAAATATGAAAATACAACAAACGATTTGTATGGGAGCACCTTTCTATGTGCTTGGCCCTATCGTTACAGATATTGCTCCGGGGTATGACCACATCACTGCGGCAATCGGCGGTGCGGTTGCAGCAATGGCAGGGGCGGCGTTCTTGTGCTATGTGACCCCGGCAGAACATCTTGCACTACCTAATATTGATGATGTGAAGCAAGGGATTATAGCAAGTAAAATTGCGGCACATGCGGCGGATATCGCAAAAAAAATTCCGAATGCAAGAGACATAGATGACAAAATGGGGGATGCAAGAAAAAAATTGGACTGGGAGGGACAATGGCAATGCGCCCTTGATCCGGAATATGCAAAATCTATCCGTGATGAAAGAACACCTGAATTTGATGACACTTGTTCCATGTGCGGTAAGTTTTGTGCTGTTAGAAGTATGAATAAAGCCTTAAATAATGAATATATTGATATTTTGTAATCGAAATATAAAAAAATGGAAATTGTAAGCATTGGTGATATGCAGGAAAATGGCATATTAGAACTGTTTCCTTAGAAATTTTTCCGAAAAGGCAGAAAAAATTAAAAAAATACCGTGACTGGTTCCTTGCACAACCAACGCAATTATCATTAATAGTACCCCCTCAATTCCCATAAAGTGAAGCTTGAAAAAGAAGGATCAACTAGAAAAAACGTGCAGAATCACAAAGTAAAAGGGTTTCCGAGGGGTGGAATGTATTTTTCCATCTCTCGGTTTTTGTTTTAGTTAAGGAAAAGTGGCATTTGAGGATGAAAGCTATGAAAGAAATCAAACATCGTTTTTTAAATGCCAAAAACTGAATTAAAGGAGGTGGTTATAATCTTTTTATAGAGTAATAAATTGAAATTCAAATGGGGAATATAGATTTGAAACCGCAGCGAAATAGTATCTGGATCAGAAGTACTCCAGCAACAAAAAAGATTACATTGATTGTTACAGAGGGCAGGCAAGATGATGTAGTTTCTATTGACAGATGATATGGTATATATTATCATATTATAAGAAAAGTGCTATCAATAAATACAAAACGAGGTGTATCATGATTAAACTCAAAGGGGTACGAATTGGTGACTTAGAAATAAAAGTGCCCATTATTCAAGGCGGAATGGGTATTGGTATAAGCCTTTGGCGTTTAGCCGGAGCGGTTGCTGCACAAGGTGGGGTAGGTGTCATTTCAGCGGCACAGCCCGGTTTTTTAAAAGAAAACTTTGGCAAAGAGCCCTTGAAAGCGAACTTAGAGGCATTGGCAGAAAATATAAGAAAGGCCAAAGAAATAAGTAACGGCGGCGTTATTGGTGTCAATATCATGCGTGTATGCAGAAACTATGACCAATATGTACAATGCTGCGTTGAAAGCGGTGCTGATGCTATTATTTCTGGTGCGGGGTTGCCTTTGGAGCTTCCTGAATTACTTAAGGATACAAAGGTGAAGTTTGCACCCATTGTTTCCTCTTTGAGGGCCATTCAATTAATGTTCAAAAGATGGGATAAGAAGTTTGGGCGGGTGTCCGACTTTGTGGTTATAGAGGGGCCAAAAGCAGGTGGTCATTTAGGTTTTACGCCGGAAGAAGCAGAAAATTTGACCAATGAGGAATACGACCAAGAGGTTGTAAAGATTGTTGAATATGTGAATAGCTTTGAAGAAAAATATGGACATATTCCAGTGTTTTTTGCTGGTGGTGTTTATGACAGAGCTGATATTGACCATTATATAAGCTTGGGGTGCAGTGGCGTACAGATGGCAACCCGATTTGTGGCAACGGAAGAGTGTGATGCAGCTGATGCCTACAAAGAAGCATATATTAATGCAAAAAAAGAGGATGTCATGATTGTGAAAAGTCCGGTAGGCTTACCTGGCAGAGCAATTCGCAATACCTTTACAAAGGAAAGAGAAGCAGGACGTCAGCCTGTGGAAAAATGTTTTGGATGCATCGAGAACTGTGATCCGGCAACAACTCATTACTGCATTTCTCGTGCTCTCATGGAAGCAGCAGTAGGAGAAAAAGAGAATTCTCTCCTTTTCTGTGGTGAGAATGTATGGCGGGTGGATAAAATCACAACGGTAAAAGAAATCTTTGATGAATTAAATGGTAATTCTTAAGTTTTAAATTCTTAAGTTTCAAAAGGAGATTAAATTTAAACAGCTTTTCCATAAACTGAAAGAGAGAAAGGTACTACTAATTTATTTGATATTTGAGAGAGGGAAAATGACAGATAGTTATTTTGACCATTGGATAGGTTAGTGGCTGGCTAATATCGCTGGTATGTCATCTCAGATTTGCTTTGAAACAAATAGAAGTGATATTTTTCTTCAAATCTAATGTCTCATCTTCATAAATTGGAATTTGAATGAAATGGTTGAATCAAAAAGAAGCACTGTTCTTACTTTAGAACAGTGCTTCTTTCGTATGCATAGACAAAAGAAGAGTTAACGCTTTCAACTCCACTTACTGTTTGAGTAACATAATACGCAGTTTTTTTAGGCACTACATTTGTAAAGGTATATGTTGATTCGGTTACATTTGTTGCAGTTGCGCATACTGTGTTGCTAACGATATCGTATAATTTAAGTATAGCCCCTGAAGTAAAATTATCTACCAATATGCTTTCTAGCTTTGGAGTTACCCCAGGTGCATTTGGTGCATCGGCAAGCGCAGTAAAAGGTATCATAGTTATTACCATAATCATTGTTAAAGCAAGTGCAATTGTTTGTCTGAATAATATTTTTTTCATTAGCAGCCCCCATTTAATTTGTTTGTATGAATTCTCCATTCTTGCATTTTATTTCGTAAAAATTTCAAATTAAATGTCCTTTTTCAACCTTCTTTCTAAAAAGATTACAATATTATATCACTATAAATTTAATATAAAACGTGATGGCATATTTTGTCAATCTATTAAAAAAAATATCAATTAAAGTTGTTTAAAAACATTTTATTTTTTGTTTCAGCGATATTTAATGGAGTTTTTTTAGATAGTCTTTGGAGTCAGCTTTTAGAAAATATGAATCATTGCTTTTTCTTTTAAGCTGCAAAATGAGCTAGTTTAAATATTACCTGCGAAAGATATTCACGCAAATATGAAAACTTTCGTTCCTTGCAGAGTAATAGTCCTAAGGTATAAGAAACCTCCTACACGCTATTGGATTGCTTAAATTTCAATAGAGCGAAGGAGGTTTTTATAATACGAACAAACAGCAGGGCAAATTGTTGATTAAGACCCTTAATATTGGATCAGTATAGGCGTCAGCGAGTGGCTAACACCTTTAAATTAATTAGCTTTTTTTATAAGACCAGACCATTTAGGCTTTCATACATGTTTATCATAATGAATAAAGAACCAATGTTTTGCAGCAGCAATATCATTTTTTTCAATACTTTCTAAAATCATGGAATGTTCAAAAATATTTCTTTGATGTTCCTCCTCGTTTCTTTGATTGATGTGTAAAGCCATTAAAAAGAAAATATCCTCCATTTGTTCATAAATCGAAAGCAGATAGGTGTTTTGTGTTGCGTAAACAATGCTTTTGTCAAAGGCAAGGGCATATTTGATAGAGGTTTGCATATCGGAATGATCATCAATATCTTTTTGCGCTTGCAAAAGCTGTCTCATTTTTTCGATAGCAATATCTATTTTATTTTGTGACAAGCATAACTCATATGCACCGTAAACAACGGTAAATAAAGAAAAACAAATTTCACGAAAAGCAGTAGGAGAGAAAGAAATAATGCGTGAGCCTACGTTGGGAACATATTCCACCAAGCCTTGCTTTTCCAGCATGGTGAGTGCTTCACGTATGGGGGAATTGCTCACATTTAATTCAGTTGCTAATGTGTCAATATTGATTTTTTCTCCTAATTGGTATGTCTGATTCAGAATCATTTCTTTGATTATTTCGTATACTTGGTCTTTCATTGTTGATTTTTGTATTTTTATTGAAGGCATTATTTAAAATAGCCTCCTTTCTTAGGCTTAAACTTATGATTGTAACTGAAATTATGTCATATTTTAAAGAAAAAATCAATGAATAAATGGGTGTATCAGTACCAAAGGAAACTTAGAAAGAATGAAAAGTAATATGTAAAAGCAATTTTTGCGATAATATGTTGACAAAACTTGTATGGTATGGTAATTATTTCATAGAAATCGTGCATGATGCACAATGCATCATGCATAATATATAAAGATTAGAGATATATAACGTTTTTTTAGGGAAGGAGAATGAAGATGAAACAGTTATTAACTGGGGATGAGGCAATTGCCCGAGGTGCATATGAAGCAGGTGTCCATTTTGCGTCTGCTTATCCGGGGACACCCTCGACAGAAATTTTGGAGAGTATTTCAAATTATAAGGAAGTTTGTGCTGAATGGGCACCAAATGAAAAAGTGGCACTGGAATCTGCCATTGGTGCTTCTATTGTAGGAGGGAGAGCATTGGCGGCAATGAAGCATGTGGGGCTGAATGTGGCAGCTGATCCTTTCTTTACATTTGCTTATACCGGGGTAAATGGCGGTACAGTTATTATTACCGCAGACGAACCGGGACAGCATTCTGCACAAAATGAACAGGATAACCGTAACTATGCCAAGGCTGCAAAAGTACCTATGTTTGAACCTGCTAATAGCCAAGAATGCAGAGATATGGTCATTGAAGCATATCACATCAGCGAACAGTATGACTGTCCAGTTCTTATCCGTATGACAACAAGGGTTTGTCATGGGAAATCAATTGTGACATTGGGCGAAAGAAAAGAAGTTCCCATCAAAGAATACTTAAAAGATGTAAAAAAATATGTATGTGTTCCTGCAAATGCTAAGGGTCTGCGCAGAAATTTAGAAGTGAAACTAGAAAAATTGAAAGCATTCGCAGAGACAACAGCATTTAACTTTACAGAGATGAATGACTCAAAAATAGGCGTTATTACCTCAGGTGCATGCTATCATTACGCAAAAGAGGTTTTTGAAGATAAGGCATCATACTTAAAATTAGGTTTTACATATCCTATGCCTGACGAAAAAATCATTGATTTCTGCCGCAAAATGGACACGATTTATATCATAGAAGAAAACGATCCCTATATCGAGGAACGAGTAAAGATTCTTGGCTTTAATTGCCATGGTAAGGATTTACTGCCAAAATACGGTGAAATGACCCCTGATGTAATCAAAAAAGCTTTTTTCAATTTAGAAAATTCTTTGATTACCTATCCCGATGGGATGATTGTAGACCGACCTCCCACTCTGTGCGCAGGTTGCCCTCATAGAGGATTTTTCTTTGAACTGGGAAAACGTAAAAATGTTATGGTCTCGGGGGATATCGGGTGCTATTCTCTAGGATTTGCAAAACCATATAATGCAATGGATTCATTAATTTGCATGGGTGGTGGATTTAGTATCGGTCATGGTGCCCAGAAAATCTTCAATATGAAAAAAGAAGAAAAAATGCGTGTGGTATCCGTTTTGGGCGATTCAACATTCTTACATTCGGGTATTACTTCATTAATGGATGTTGTTTATAACAATAGCAATACCGTAAGTGTGATTTTGGATAACCGCATCACAGGTATGACAGGTCATCAGGAAAATCCGGGAACAGGCTATAATGCAAAGGGTGAGGAAGCGTCTGCGGTGGACATAGAAGGCATTGTTCGCGCATTGGGCATTAAACATATTCGCACTGTTAATCCGAATCAGTTAAAAGAAATGGACAAAGTTTTAGATGAATTCTTGGAATTGGATGAACCTTCTGTTATCATTACAAAATGGCCTTGCGCACTTAAAAAATTCTCTATAGAAGATAAAAAAGAATTTGCTGGGGCTTTTACCTTAAAAATGGTGATTAATGAGGATAAATGTATTGGCTGCAAACTATGTATGAAGTGCGGCTGTCCGGCAATTCGTTTTGATAGTGATAAGAAACAGGCTGCAATTGACGGAATTCAGTGCTTAGGCTGTGGCATATGCAACCAGTTGTGTCCGAAGAATGCGATTGAGTGGAAGGAGGCGTGAGTGCCATGACAAAGAATGTTTTACTGGTTGGTGTAGGTGGTCAGGGTACCATTTTGGCAGCAAAGCTTTTAACACAAGGATTGATGGAAGCAGGCTATGATGTTAAGATGAGTGAAATTCATGGTATGTCTCAGCGTGGCGGCAGTGTTTCCTCTCATGTTCGTTTTGGTGATAAAGTAGAAGCAACTACCATTGATCCTGGTGAAGCGGATTTGTTGGTTTCCTTTGAAAGAATGGAAGCACTCAGGGCGCTGGCATACCTTAAACCTGAGGGGTTGGCTGTAGTCAATGAACATGAAATCCCGTCTATGCCAATTTTAACAGGGGATGCCGTTTATCCCAAAAATGCCGTGGAAGAAATACAGAAGCATGTGAAAACAATAGTGCTGGATGCTACCCGGATGGCATTGGATTTAGGGAATGTGAAGGCTGCAAATATCGTTTTATTGGGTACAATAATTAAAGCTATGGGACTAGAACATTTAGATTGGGAAAATATCATCAGAAAACAGGTAAAACCTGGGTTTGTTGATGTGAATTTGAAAGCGGTTCGCTGTGGCATGGATGCTGTTAAATAACGAAAATGGAGGAGCAACAATGGGTTTAAATCAGTTTTATCAGGAATATAAAGCAAAATTAAGGACACCGGATGAGGCTGTGCGCCTAGTGAAACATGGAGATTGGGTAGATTACAGTACAGGGGTCGGAGCTCCTTATTTACTGGACTTTGCGTTAGCCAAAAGAAAGGGAGAATTGAGGGATGTAAAAGTCAGAGGCAGTTTGGCGTTAAGTCCCATCCAAATTGTAGAGCAGGATAGGGAGCAGGAGTCTTTTACTTACCAAAGCTGGCATTGCACCGGCTATGAAAGAAAATTATGCGAAGAAGGACTTTGCTACTATATGCCAATGCTTTTTCGCAATGAGGCCTCCTATTATAGAAAATATTTAACTGTAAACGTAGCAATGATTTGTGTTGCACCAATGGATAGATTGGGTTATTTCAGCTTTTCATTTGTAAATTGCACAACAAAGGCTATTTTGGATACAGCGGATATTATTATTTTGGAAGTCAATGAAAATCTTCCCAGTGTATACGGCGGTAAGGATGATTGCATTCATATTTCACAGGTGGATGCGGTTGTGGAGGGGAAGCATCCCCCCCTTGCCCAATTACCCACTGCAAAAGCAACACAGATTGATGAAAAAATTGCTATGCAAATTATGCCCCATTTGTCTGATGGGGTAGTGCTGCAATTGGGAATTGGCGGAATGCCTAATTCTGTTGGAAAATTGATTGCAGAGTCAGATTTAAAGCATCTGGGCATGCATACAGAATTATTGTCTGATGGTTTTGTGGAGTTATATGAGGCAGGGAAATTGGATCATAGCTGTAAAACGCTCCATAAAGATAAAGGTGTGTTTGGTATTGCACTGGGCACGCAGAAATTGTATGACTGGGTTGAGGAAAATCGTGGGCTAATTTCTTTTCCCATGGACTATGTAAACAGCCCTGAGGTCATGTCTCAAATTGATGGGTTGATTTCCATCAATAGCTGTATCGGTGTGGACCTTTATGGTCAAGTATCTTCTGAAAGCTCGGGTACACGCCATATCTCTGGTACAGGTGGACAGGTGGACTTTGCCACAGGGGCATATATGTCTAGAGGGGGTAAAAGTTTTATTTGTATGAGTTCAGCATTTACAGATAAAAATGGGCAGACCCATTCCAGAATCGTTCCTAAGTTTACAGGGGGCGATATTATTACAACCCCTCGTACACAGGCATCTTATATCGTAAGTGAATATGGATGTGTAAATTTAGCGGGACGTTCAACTTGGGAACGGGCGGAAATGCTGATTTCTTTGGCACATCCTGATTTTAGGGATGGTTTAATTCAAGGAGCTGAAAGTCAGAAAATCTGGCGTCGTTCTAACCGAAGGTAAAATAGGGAGGGAATTCATTTGATAGCTGAAAAGATGAAAGAGCTCGTATCAAACAGTTCGGTCATTCGAAAAATGTTTGAAGAAGGTAAGCAAATGGCACAGATTCATGGGGCTGAAAATGTATGCGATTTTAGCTTGGGAAATCCCAATTTGGCAGCACCCAACACAGTGAATGAAGCACTGGAAGCTGTTATTAAGGAAGAGGATCCTGTTTTTCTCCATGGTTATATGAATAATTCAGGGTACGAAGATGTGCGCAATACCGTTGCAGATTCCTTAAATCGTCGGTTTCAAACGAATTTTACGTCAGAGTCCATTGTCATGACAGTGGGGGCTGCGGGAGGCATGAATGTTGCAATGAAGGCATTGCTAAATCCCGGTGATGAGGTTTTGGTTTTTGCTCCGTTTTTTGGGGAATACCGATGTTATGCATCAAATGTGGAGGCGAAACTGGTGATAGTTCCTCCCAATATACCATCTTTTATTCCGGATGCACATATCCTTGCAAATTACATTACACCCCGAACGAAAATGGTCATTATCAATTCCCCTAATAATCCTACAGGAGTAATATATCCTGAAAGTACCATTATTGAAATAGCAAAAGTGTTGGAGGAAAAACAGAAAGAGTATTCCACAGAAATCTATATTTTTGCAGATGAGCCATATCGTGAGCTGGTTTATGACGAAACAGTAAAACCGCCTTTTATTACAAAGTATTATGATAATACCATCGTGGGCTATTCGTGGTCCAAATCCCTTTCTTTGCCAGGGGAACGTATCGGCTATCTTGCAGTATCAGAAAATATCGTTGATTTTAAAGAGCTGATGAGTGCTTTAAATGTGGCAACAAGAATATTAGGCTTTGTCAATGCGCCATCCTTACAGCAAAGAATGATTGCACGCTGTGTGGATGAGGTTGCGGATTTGAATTTTTACAAAAAGAATCGGGATTCCCTCTATTATGGTTTGTCAGAGATGGGTTACACTTGTATCAAACCCGATGGCGCCTTTTACCTTTGGGTGAAAACACCAATTGCAAAGGATACAGAATTTGTAGATTTGGCAAAGAAATATCTCCTTTTAACAGTTCCGGGCTCTGCCTTTGGGTGTGGAGGCTACATAAGGTTATCCTATTGTGTCAGTCCTGAAACGGTTCAAATAGCACTGCCGAAATTTAATTTGTTGTTGGAGGAAATAGAAGGATAATAAACGAAACTCATTCCATAAAAGGGAAAAGTAGGAGGGTTTGGATGAAGACGAGCAAAGGGAAAACAATACTTATTATGGGTTTGGCACTTTTTGCAACTTTTTTCGGTGCAGGAAATTTGATTTTCCCCCCATACCTAGGGCGTGAAACCGGTTCATCTTGGTTTTTGGGATTCTTTGGGTTTTTTATTATGGATGTTGGACTTGGGGTTCTTGCTATTTTGGCGACGGTTTTTAATCGTCAAGGAAATATTCAAGGCGTAGTAGGTAAGATTGGCAAAATCCCAGGGGAAATTATGGCGGCAATCATTATTATCTGTATTGCCCCAGGTTTATGTATTCCAAGAACAGCAGCAACGACTTTTGAAATGGGAGTTTCCACACTGTTACCTGCTATCAATCCATGGATTTTTGGTGCAGTATTTTTTGCAGTTGTATTGTTATTAACGATTCGCCCAACAAAAGTTGTTGATATTGTTGGGAATTATCTAACACCGGTTTTGCTAGCCGTTATGCTGGCCTTGATTGTTTTAGGCATCATATCGCCCATTGGCCCCATAACTGCTACATCTCAGGTTGTTCCTTTGAAAGAGGGGATGCTATCTGGATATCAGACCATGGATGGCATTGGTGCTCTTCTCTTAACAGGTATTTTTACAACAGCGGCGTATCATAAAGGCTTTACGGAGAAACAAGAAGTGAGCCGAATGGTTGGTATGGCGGGGATTATCGCAGGTGGTTTGCTCATGCTGGTATACTGCGGATTAACCTATCTTGGTGCCACCTCGTCTGGGGGTGGTTTTGAAGATTTGAACCAAGCAGCTTTACTGTTGGCTATTGCACATGCTCTGACTGGGCAGTCGGGCATGGTTTTATTGGCTGTCATTGTCTTCTTAGCATGTTTGACCACTGCGGTGGGGTTGACTTCCGTAGCTGCCGATTATTTTCAAAATCTATTCAACAAAAAAATAAAATATAGCCATCTTGTAATTGGCATTTGTATCTTCAGTTTTGTGGTTTCCAACTTTGGCTTAACCAAAATCATTAATGTTTCTGCACCCATTCTTGGTTTGCTGTATCCGCCTATATTGGTTTTGGTGTTGTTGACATTTTTTGATGACGTTTTCAAGAATGACAATATTGCTCGTTTCGGTGCATATTTTGCATTTTTGACAAGTGCTTTAGAACTTGCCTCAAAATATGGGGTTCCGGTGGATTTCGTGAATCATATCCCCTTTGCAACGTATGGCTGTGCATGGATTTTACCCTCCCTTATTGGTTGCGCATTAGGTGCATGTTTAAGGAAAAAAGCTGTATAAAGTTAAAGTGTAGTCTAATGATATCTCTGATATAGAGGCGGACTGAAATTGTCTCTCGATCTATAAGGGTGTTTTCGACTTAAGAAAAGCCGTAGGATTTAAATTTCCTTCGGCTTTTCATTTGTCCCAAGCCTTGCCCATAAAAAAGAAAATCTTGATAGGAATGGTTTTTCTTCTAAAGCCTGCCGTGCTCATGCATAACAGACTCCTTCATCTTTTCAGGAATCAGTCTCTCTTATAAACACCGTTATCATTATGGGGATATTTTATAAAAAATGAGAAGGCATACTCCTATATTCCATAATAGGACACTCACTGTAGATAATTTTTTCTGTGTAAATATAAAGTTATATTTTAATAAATGATATTGGACAAACAGTAGGGATATGAGCCCTATTTTAAGATAGACTCGTGAGAAAGTTTGTGGTTTGACCTAGGTAATAATTAGTACTCTTGATACTGGAGGATGACAGGGTTGCATGATACCATGCAAAAGTAAAAAGACGATTCACAAAAGGAACCGTCTTTTTACAATGTAAAAAAGGAGACAAAGTAATGAAAAATCTTTTTTTAATTAACCGCTATTGACGGGAATTACCGCTCCGTTTTAGATAGTCAGATGCTTGGGATGCCAAGAAGATGGTTATGCCCTTCATATCTTCGCCATTTCCCCATCGTTTGGCAGGAATGCGACCTAAAATTTCTTTGTTTCTACTTTCATCATTGATCAAAGCAGTGTTCATATCGGTTGCCATATAGCTGGGAGCAATGGCATTACATTAACACCTCTAGAAGCCCATTCGTTGGACAGAGCTTTCGTAAGCTGGGCAACGGCGCCCTTGGATGCTCATAGGCGGGTACGGTAAAACCGCCAAAAAAGCTAAGCATGGAAGCCACATTAATTATTTTTCTATAACACTGCTTTAGCATCTCTCTGCCTGCCAATTGGCAGGTGCAGCAACATATGAAGCCAGCAGTGAAATGGGGGTTATGGCGGCGCTAAACATTCTGGACATTTTTCAAAAGTGAAAATGCACCTATACAGTGAACCCATAATGGGTTAAAATTTACATAAAAACTTGTAAGGGGATGGTCAGTGGCATGGGAGCAATTCTAACAGTGCTAAATAAATTATTGATTATATTCTTTTTGCTCTTAATAGGATATTTCTGTCGGAAGAAAAAAATAATGGGAGATAGCTTTGTGGAAGATTTTGCAGGGTTTTTAACCCGCATTATTATTCCTTGCTTTGTGATTTCTTCTTTACAGATTGACTATTCCTCTGAACTGTTTCGAGGTGGTGCTACGGTATTTCTTGTTTGTGTGATTATGCACTTTTGGGGGCTGATTGTAGGCTGGATTTCATTTCGTGTTTTAAAGGTACCTGAGAAAGCAAAGGGCATTTGGATTTTTAGCTGTATGTTTGCCAATATCGGTTTTATGGGGGTGCCTGTCATTGCTATGATTTTTGGTGGCAACAGTGTGTTTTACTGCGCCTTTGCCAGCTTTGCTTTTAATACAACGGCCTATACTTTGGGCGTGATTGTTTTGCAAAGATGTGGTGACAATCCGGAGGGAAGTAAGGTGGATATGAAAAAGCTGTTGCTGGCCCCTGTAAATGTGGCAACACTGGTAGGGCTTTTGCTTTTTCTAGGAAATATTCGCTTGCCGGCGCCCATCAAAGATACTGTTAGTATGGTGGGTGGGATGCTTTCTCCTTTGGCTATGATTTATATTGGTGCTATTCTTGGAAAATTTGATTTTAAGGAAACAATTATGGAAAAATGGGCGTATCCGGTCTCCTTTTTTCGTTTGATTTTCATGCCGTTATCTTCTTACATAATATTAAAACCCTTTATTCACGATCAGTTGATTTTGGGAGTAATTGTAGTGGGGCTGTCAACCCCCATAGGGGCATTTTGCGCCATATTGGCAGCGGAATTTGGTGCGGATGAAGCTTTGGCAAGTAAGTATATTTTTGTAACGACGGTACTTTGTATTTTTACAATGCCTATCTTTTTTATGCTTTTTCTATAAAAAGTTCTTATTTGAAAAATGTATCCTTTTGAATAAAGTCTTGAATGCTGAGAATTCTTTCAGAAAGAAATCATATGAGTGAATAAAAAGTAATGTAAGAAAGCTGTTATCAATTTCTCTGAGGCAAGATTTATTAGACAAAATAATATTGAAATTTTAGCAAATTTGCATTACCCCATCAAATTAAATATTAATCGTATGATAGCAGTCTGAGATATTCCTTTGGGAGGATTGACACGGAAAGTCGAACCATCTAACGAGTGATTCGGCGAAACTGACAGGTAAAGAAAAGGCTGTTTGATGTCACCCCGAGAAAGACCATCTTAGATGGAGCCAATGAGGCGATAACCAACTGGCAAAAAAGACAGAAGAAATTTTAGATTAGTAGATTTTCTCTATCTTTTTTATATATGCCGAGTAATTTTTGTTTTTGTAAAATGGGAACTTTATTTCCTTGTGTTGCAGAAGGTCCGTATTGCTCTATCTGCGATGATTATTGGCTTAGCGCAAAGCAGTTTTGATCCTATTTACTATTTAATGGCGACAATTGGGTGGGAGGAAATGCTAATGTGTTAAGATTCGTTTCTGTTGTGTCATGATGTTTATTGGTATTGCAGCATAGCACTGTATTCAGAATGGAAAATTTGAAGAACAATGATAACAGTCTAGCTGATTGAGGGTATTATTATTTGAAAAAAGATGGTAATATAATATAGCAATTTTTATTTTTAAATAATACCCAAATAATACCCTTTTTCAATTGCAGATATATACAAAATTATGTGAGGTAGTATCACTGTTCTTAAACTAAAGTTTTAAGTAACATAGGATGAAATAAATAAATCAGTAATCTGGGATACTGTGATATGCATGGTCCATGATTATTAGAAAGAGACTAATTATGAGTAAAAGAAAAATAGTTGGAAACTTTTTGTTTTTGGTTTTCCTTTTTATAGGTATGGTGTACTATGTTTTTCATGGTAAAGACATGGCAAAAATTATGGATCAGATAAGTAACGCAAATATGTTTTACTGGATATGCGCGGTTATTTGCGTTATTATGTTTATTGGATGTGAATCAGTTATTATATTTTACCTTATGAGAAATATTCGGCAAAAGATTAAGCTTACCCATTGTTTTCTTTATTCATTTATAGGCTTTTTCTTTAGTTGCATAACACCCTCGGCCAGCGGGGGGCAACCTGCTCAAGTTTATTTTATGAGAAAAGATAACATTCCTGTAGAAATATCTACATTAGTACTTATGATTGTGACTATCACTTACAAAATGGTATTAATCGCTCTAGGCATAGGCGTTTTAATTGCTAGACCACAGCAAATTCTGCATAGTATTGCTCCTGCCAAAGGGATTTTTTATTTAGGGTTGATTCTAAATATTGTGGTAGTTGGGTTTATGATTTTTATGATTTTTGATACAACCTTGGCAAAACACATATTAAACAATGTGATAGAGTTCCTTAGTAGTTTCAAGGTAATTAAAAAAACAGAAAAATTAAATATCAGAGTGCATACGGCAATTGAAAAGTACAAAGATGCCGCTTCTTATTTTAGAAGAAATAAAGTTGTTGTATGGAATGTATTTCTGATATCGGTTTTGCAACGCTTGTTTTTATTTTATGTTACTTATTTAGTGTATAAATCATTTGGTTTGCGTGGAACCGGCTTTTTAACAATTATTTTTTTACAAGGTGTAATATCGGTTGCGGTAGATATGTTGCCGTTTCCGGGGGGCGTGGGAATCAGTGAGAAATTGTTTTTATTGATTTTTACACCAATCTTTGGACATATTACGTTACCGGCTATGGTGGTAAGTAGAGGACTTAGTTATTATACTGAATTATTGCTGAGTGCTTTATTAACTGCTGTTGCTTATTTTAGAATGGTTTTAGACAGAAGGGAAGAAATAAAATGATTGGTTTTTATGATTATACGGTCATAGCTACTTATATTGGTTTGGCGAGCACTGTATTTGGTATGACACAGGTGATTGATGGCAGGTTTAGGACAGCTATTTTTTGTCTTGCATTATCAGGTCTTTGTGACATGTTTGATGGGAAAATTGCCAGGACCAAAAAAAATCGTACTGATGATGAAAAAATGTTTGGAATACAAATTGATTCTTTAAGTGATGTTGTTTGTTTTGGAATATTTCCGGCGATGATTGGTTATGTGCTGGGGGTTAAAGGTGTTTTTGGTGGACTTATTATAACATTTTATTGTGTTGCAGCTGTAATTCGATTGGGTTTCTTCAATGTTCTGGAAACAGGAAGACAACAAGTGGAAGGGGGCGGAAATAAGTATTATCATGGACTACCCGTTACCTCAATCGCAGTAATTTTACCACTGGTATTTCTTCTAAACTTCTTATTACCAACGGGGATGATTGAGTATGTACTTATGGGAACACTTCTTTTAGTGGGAATACTATTTATTGTAGATTTTAAATTTAAGAAGCCAACAAACAAACAACTTTTTGTTTTGGTTTTGATTGTTGCGTGTGCAGTTATAACAAATATGCTCTTTTCTGAGTATCGCATAAAGCATACCACAGAACGAGAAAGACCTTTGATTCAGACCATAGAGGATAATAAATGAGCAGGGGAGGGGTTAGATGAAATACGCTGACCGAAAGGGGAACATCGTTGAAAAAAATGGAGGGCAAGATGGTGTCCTCTCCTTTTTATATAGAAGCAGAATGGGAATGCTTTTGCTCCGTGAAATTGTAAAACCGAAATATTCAATTCTAATGGGCCGTTTCCTAAACCTCAGGATTTCAAAAATACTGATTACACCATTTATTGTTTTAAACAAGATTGATATGACAGAATATAAAGTGTGTAAGTTTAAATCCTACAATGATTTTTTTACTAGGGAAATTAAAAAAGAGAAACGAAAAGTAGACTTTTTACCTGAGCATTTTATTGCCCCCAGTGATGGCAAATTAAGCGTATTTGCAATTGATGACTCCAGTCATTTCAAAATCAAAAATACTTCCTACACGATAAGAAGTTTGCTAAGAAGTACAAGTTTAGCCGAAAAATATCAAGGTGGGACTTTATTGGTTTTTCGATTAACAGTAGATGATTATCATAGATATTGCTATATTGATGATGGACATAAATCGAAGAATTATCATATACCGGGCGTATTACACACAGTAAACCCCGTTGCAAATGATAAATTGAAAATTTATAAAGAAAATACCAGAGAGTTTACAATACTGAAGAGTAAAAACTTTGGGAATCTACTCATAATGGAAGTTGGCGCATTGTTTGTAGGAAAGATTATGAATCATCATGAAGAGGGTACTGTTGTACGTGGTGAAGAAAAAGGCAAATTTGAATTTGGAGGATCGACAATTATTGTCTGTGCAGAAAAAGGAACAATAAAAATTGATCAAGATATTTCGAAAAATACAAGCTTAGGCATTGAAACTATCGTAAAAATGGGAGAGAAGATTGGAACTGCTCAAACAGCAAAAAGTAGATAGTGTATTTATACAGATTTAATTGAGAAGAATCAGTGGATACTTTTAAAATTAGGTTAAGTCATGGTCAACTAAAAAGGACCTTTCGACTTAGCCTATTTTTTGCGAAAATTAGAAAGAGTGGTATTTTTTAGAGAAATGATTCCCACATCCTATGGGATTAATTCGTTTACCAATTCATTACTCCATTGGGATGGGGAAAGTTGTGTTATGCATAATAATTGCTAGTTGGGATAGCGGTGTTTATTATTCTGTTTTGATAATTCTTCTATCCACTTAGGCGACGTTTCTTTTACCCTATGATGAAATCTGATTAACATAAATTTAATAAATTATTTACCGGTCTTTGATAGTAGAAAAAATTTACCATTGTTATAATTATGGAAAGTTATGCAATTATTTGTTGTCTAGGTTTCATCATGGAGAAAAGAATATGAAAAAATATTTCGCTTTTATTATGCAGTGTTATTTAAAAATAAAAAAATTAATATTAAATTCCTTTCATGGTATCAAGATAAATACATTTCAATTTAATGTAAAAAAACTTCAAATGAAAGGGAAGTTGAAAATAAGTCAAAAATTGCGTCTAGTAAGTATTATTGCAATTGGGATGAATATTTTAACGATTTCCATTGTTTTCGGAGCACTAAAATCAGCGGAGGAAAGAATGGGATCTTTTTATAATATTGAGTATAAAAACAGCATTCAGCAAATGCAGATCCGTAATGATGTGGCTATGCTTGATCGTGGAATTATATCCGCTGTTTTTCGTAATGACCATTCGCAAAGCAATCAAGACGTAGAGCTTGCAGTGCAAAAGACCGTGGCAGATATCAATATTTTGAAAAAGAGTTTTCATGAAGAACAATTGATGCGAGAACTAAATACTGCTTTAAACAACTTTTTAACACAAGAAATGAAGGTTATGTCTTTTGCTTTTGCAGGACAAACAGAAAGGGCATTTGCCACGATAAATGGAGATTATGAAAAAAGCGTAGATGATTTGTATTTGATTTTGGATTCGGTTTCAGCAAAGGCAGAAGAGGCTTCAACGAAAGCTCTAGAAAAAACCGTACAGCAGCGAAAGCATATGACATTACTACTGATTTTTGTCATGGGCATATCTGCGGCTGTATTGGTATCTGCGGCGGGGATGCTGGAGAAAACATTACGCAAAGCCACACGTAAAATTTTACATATTGCTGATTCCATAGAAAAAGGGGAGTTAGCCATTCTGGAAAAAGGGCACTTGCCCGGTGATGAGTTGGATGAGGTAATTTGTTCTTCTGAGAAAATGGTACAGACGTTGCAGATACTTATTTCGGATGTTGCATGTTTGTTAGACGAAATGGCAAAAGGCAATATGGTTTATCAAACCTCTAACCGAGAATATTATGTTGGGGACTATCAAAGCTTGCTGATAGCGGCAGAAAATATGCAAGCTTATATCAATTATGCACTGAATAACGTGAGTGCCGCTACACTAAAGGTGGAGGATCATGTGAAGGAAGTTTTTGACGGAGCGCAGAATCTATCTTACCATGCCATCAAGCAGGATACCTCCATTACCCAGCTTTCAACGACACTTAATTCGATTTCTGACAGTGCAAATCTAAGTGGACAAAAGATTCAGAATATGAATCTGGCTGCTACGGAAATGAATGAACAGGTAAGTATTACGAGGGAGTATATGATGGAAACAACAAAAGCCATTCAGGATGTGACGGCACATACGGATAAGATTAAACGAATCATACGCACAATTAACGAAATTGCATTTCAAACAGATATTTTAGCCCTTAATGCTGCAATTGAAGCAGCCAGAGCAGGGGACTCGGGCAGAGGGTTCTCCGTGGTGGCGGGAGAGGTAAGGCTTTTGGCCAAGAAGGTAGCCGAAGCTGCCAAGGAAACCACAGAGTTGATTGATAATTCCTTGCAATTAACAGACAATTGTGGAAATATTGTTATTAATACAGCCCAGTCTTTGGATGCAGTTGTGCAGCGCACGGATGAAATTGCAGAAATGATAGCCCTAGTTTCAGAGGCCATTCAAGAGGAACAAGGTGAGATAGAAAGCATTTCTAGAGAGGCGGAGAAAATTCAACAGATTGCCCGGATGAATACGGAGACAGCCAAACTATTTGCTGATGGAAGCGAAGAGGGATATCAACAGGTTCATATTTTGAAAAAACAAATGCTGCAATTTGTTCGCCAGGAGGATTGTAGTTGTGATGCTGAAATCGGTTGACATAAATTTGAAAAGGTGTTTTACTTTGGATTTAGGAAGAAGGAAAGTAAATAGGGGGGAGCGAACGTTGAATGTAAATAAATTGAATGACGACTTATTCAAAATACTTTCAATCGGGGCTATTCATACAGTGTATCAGCCTATTGTTTCCCTTGATAACGGCAGTATTCTTGGCTATGAAGCCCTCAGCAGAATTGCGCTGAAGGAATGCGAATTAAATATAGAAGAGCTTTTTCAACTGGCATCACGCCAATATAAGCTTTGGGAGCTTGAGCGGCTTTGTCGGTCAAAGGCTCTTGAAAATGCCATCCATAAGCCATATCATGCAAAATTATTTATTAATGTAGATCCAAATGTGATTCACGATCCTGAGGTTTTTGCCGGATTCACTTGGGAAAAACTAAATCAGTATGGATTGCGCCCCGATGATATTATTTTCGAAATTACGGAAAAAAGTGCCATTAGCCACATGGATACCTTCACTGCTGCGGTCAACCATTACCAATCACAGCAATTTAAAATTGCCATTGATGATTTTGGGTCAGGCTACTCGGGGATGAATCGAGTTTGCGCTTTTTCACCAAACTTTCTTAAAATCGATATGCAGCTCATCCGAAATATTGATTCTGATACAGTGAAAAAATCAGCAGTTGCTGCCATTGTGAAGTTCTGCAAGGAATCTGGAATCGCAACCATTGCAGAAGGAATAGAGACCGAAGGGGAACTAAAAACTCTCATTGATTTAAACATAGATTATGGACAAGGCTATTATTTGGCCAAACCTGAAAATAAATTTCAGGAAATTTCAAAAGAACAGCAAATTTACATCGGAAATGCTAATTATGAGAAAAACACCATAGGTGTACTGGGGGAAATTGGGGCACTAGCCACGAAAAAGAATTGTGTATTGGAAAATGACAATATATTTGATATTTTTTTATCCATGAAGAATGATCCAAAGATTACCGAAGTTTGTGTATTAGACGAAAATAACCATATATGTGGTATGTTGACTAGGAGTTTTATCTTTGAAAAATTCAGTGGTCAATTTGGTTACAATCTAAGCAAAAGAGTGAAAGCAAAAAGCTTACTTAATCACGATTTTTTAGAAGTAGATAAAAAAACACCGATAGAAAAGGTTGCTGAGCTTGCAATGTCCAGAGCATTTTCTCAAGTATATGATGCTATTGCAGTCACCGAAAACGGTCGGTATTTTGGCATTGTCACAATAAAAGATTTACTGAATTCCGCAATCAGCATTCAGGTTAACAGAGCAAAATGCTCCAACCCTCTTACAGGCTTACCGGGAAACACAGAAATACAAAAAAGAATTTCAAGTAAAATGATTGATTCAAGGCCTTTTTCCTTAATTTATATAGATATTGATAGCTTTAAACCATATAATGATGCCTATGGGTTTAGCATGGGAGACCAATTGATTATCACCTTAGGCAATATTTTAAAGGAGTGTGCGGAACAAGGAGAATTTGTGGGGCATATAGGGGGTGACGATTTTGTAATCATATCGGATCGTCATCGTTCAGAGGTATTTTGTGAAAAAATAATAGATTTATTTTCAACACGAACCAAATCATTGTATACCCAAGAAGATGCTGACAATGGTTTTATTGTTTCCAGAAATCGCAATGGTTTCGTGGATACCTTTCCACTGGCAACCATTTCCATGGCAGTTGTTACAAATCGCATGGAAAAATTCTCTGATTTAAGTAAACTATCTAAGGTAATTGCCCACACAAAAAAATTGGCCAAAATGGAGAGCGGAAATTCCATTGTGGTTATTTAACTTGAATCAAATGAACGAATCCCCTTTAATTTTATCTTGCGATATTTACTTTGGGCGATAAGAAACCCGATGGAAGAATTTTACCAGAAACAGCAAATTCTTTCATCGGGTTTCTTTATTTTGAGATGGTTCATATCTGCTTTTGCTTATCTTTTTTAGGCAAGCCTTTGAATTGCCACATAAACATCGGAAATTTTATACCATGTGGGATAATTTACCGTTCCGGTTTGGGGCAGATTGAAAATCTGCTGAAATACCCGTACAGACTCTGCAGTGGTTTCACCGTAATAACCATCCTCTATCAATTTTGGTATGAGGGGATAGTTGTTAGATATGGCATTTAGCTGCTGCTGGATTGTTCTCACGGCATCTCCGGTTGAGCCAATTATAAGGGTACTGCCCGGGAAGGATATAGGGATTCCTTCCACCTTTTCTGCCTCTTTAATAAAGACATTGCTTCCATAATAGTTTCTTAAAATCTGTAAAGCATTTAATCCCTGATCCCCTAAGTCTTTTGAACCCCATTGGCTAAGCCAGCCTTCTCTGACAACTCTCCTTCCATCACTATATTGGGTAAATAACGGCTGTCGGATATCGGGTTTTCCAATATAGGTTGCAAAAATTTCATCTACCACATCGGATATTTCTTGAAAAATATTTCGTCCAAAAGTAAAAGCTTGATCAAAGGCTGTTGAGTTGGTTATGGTAAAATCAAAGCCTTTGTTTCGATACCATTCTGTATATACCCTGTTTAATGTAAAGGACAAGATAACATGAACATTTGCTTTAATGGATTCTACAGGCCATGTAGCATAAATTTCACTGCTGGCTACATTTTTGATATAGTCTTTAAAAGTAACAGTATAGTTTGCCGCAGAGGTGTCCTCCGGTCTACCGTCATGCACAACAATGATACTTGGTACTACGGGCTGGGGTAGTACCACTTGGTTACTTGGGAAGGGCAGTTTTTTAATTTCAGATTCCGGAATTTTCGGCGGATAATCTCCATACAACACAGGATAAGGAATATTAATATCTGAAAAGCTTGGTGTCAGTTTTACCTCTTGTACCGCAGTGGTTTCTGGGAAAATTTGAACATTATTTATCACTGCTTCTTCATAGTCCTCAAGCGCAACTCTCACGTTATATTGATTAAAAGGACGGGGCATGTCATATTCCATGGAATATTCAATGGGAGGTGCGCTTAGGGGGATTGGTGGAACCTCGCCCCAATCATTGGTGACTGCCTCTTCTATAACCGTATTATCATAGGGATCCATTACGGTGACCGTTGCACCTGCTGCAGGTCTGGCGATATTTGTTAGAAAGGTATTAATTCTAAGTAAACCAGTTCCGCCTAAATAATTTTCACGTAAAAAAAGCTTACCGTTTGCCATATACAACCTCCTTTGAGAAAAATTATAATACGTAGTAGTTAATGATAGATTCCCTTATGACAGCAAAGCTACCGTACAAATTAAGTCTCCCGTAACCCCATTTTGTGTTTGGATAGAGCATATTTTCCTCCCGGGTGGCACCGCTAATAAAGAATGTACGAATCAAGTCTCCGTCCATAGAAGGAATGTTCCCTTGAATAATTCCCCATTCAAATAAAAGGGCAGCTGCTCCGGCAGTGATTGCTGCAGCCACAGAGGTACCTGTTTTGGTTCCCACTCCTGTTGGATAAATTCCCTTAACATTAACACCGGGCGCAACCAAATCCGGCGCCATGCGGGGCAATCTTGTTGGCCCCCATGAGGAGGAAACATAAAGGCTATTATCATTGCTATTGTATGCGCCTGTAGTGACGGAACCTATTGCAGTTGCGGGATAAACAATGGTATACTCGGGAAAGGGTTTTAATAATTCCACATATTCACTCACTTGACCTGTAATGGGCAGCCATGCAAAATAGTCACCACTCACAACAGCATCTCCAAAAAGGGTGATGTCCCATATACCCTGGGTTGCTTCTCGAAATCCAATCCATATAAGATTACTGAAACTCCTATAATATTCAATGGATACTGTGCTAGCCTCAAACACTAGCTTCTCGCTGTATTTTAATCCTACTTTAAAAGGAAGCCTTGCAATAACCTCTCCTGTAGGTGAAGTAATACTGGCGGATAGTTTATCATATGCCGGCCCAAATATGGATAGGGAAAAGGATTCACCTTGTCTTCCCACTTTCACGCTGACGGTTTCCGTTGTTCCCGTTCTTGGCAACTTTCCTTGGGAATGGTGTCTTGCGTTGCTTTCATTTCCAGCTGCCGTTATAAAACAATAGCCGGCTCTCTGAGAAACGAATGTCATATAATCCTCTAAAAGTGTATTTCCATCATGTCCGCTGCTATTGGATCCCATTGCGATACATTGAACCACAGGCAGATTTAGTTCCTCTGTGCGGTCAAAGATATATTTTAGCCCCAAAACAAAGTCCGTAGACTCGTAAAGATTTGGATTATCCTTGGGCAAAAGAAATCGTTCAATATAAAATTCATTGGCGCGTTTCAGCTTTACTGCCATAATATATGCTTTAGGTGCGGCACCAATGTATTCGCCTCTATCGTTACTGGCTGCAACAGAGGCCAAAAAGGTTCCATGCCCATCCTCATCAATGGAGGGAACAATAGAATAAGGATTTTCGGAATTTAAAGCGCGGTTGATATCGTCCTGAGTATAGACGGAGCCAAAATATAGGTAATCCGGCCTATTTCCATCTATGGTTTGGTCCCAAAGAAAGAGTATTTTTGATGAACCATCTTCAAATCGAAAGGCTTCTTTCGTATAATCAATACCGGTATCAACAAAACCAATAACCACATTTCTTCCGGAAAGACTTAGAAAAGGTTGGTTTTGAATTTGCGTAATACCGCTATCTTCATTGCTTCTACTGTCTAAAGGGGACAAGATCTTGGGGAAAAATTCGTTAAAGTCATTTCCCAAATCCTCAAATAAAGAGGGTAGATTATCTCTGTGAGTATAAACAACAATTAACTCATTTGCCATTTCAGTCCCTAATTTTAAATAAGGTTTATCTTGGACATATAGCTTAAATCGGTCTGTATTTATGATATTGAAATCTACTGTTGTGGGAAGTTTTACGAATTCAGACAATGGTAAATCAATATTCTCTAAATTTACAGCCAAATATAATCACCTCCTAGGTAAGATTTAACCAAAATTGTTCACCTAATTCATATTCAACCAAATAATTCATTGTATTATATAAGCAAAGGGTACCATACCCAAAGGATGCATTTGGATAAGGAATACCCGCTTTTCTTTCTGCACCGATGCGCAAGAATGCCCTAAGTCGTTGACCATACAAATAAGGGTCATTGTTGTTAATAATTCCCCATTGCATCATAAGGGCCGCTGAGCCAGTAACAAAGGGTGCGGCAACGCTGGTTCCTGTGAATGAATCATATCCACCGCCGGTTCTTGCTGTTTGTATATCGATTGATGGAGCGGCAAGGTCAGGATAAGAGTTAGGATCAGCAAGATCACCTCTTCCTGAGAACAGTGCAATATTTCCTACACGGGCATTATACCCTGCAACACGAACCACTTTTTCGGCGGTTGCGGGTAGGGTGATGGTGTTATATATGGATGGGTCAGAAAAAAAAGTGTCTTCACCTACCTCTTCTAATGTTGGAAGCCAGATATCATAATTTCCATCAACAATGTTTCTGGCAATTAATCTTAGCTTGAAAATTCCCTGAGGTAAAGGCCCTTGGGTTGCGGTGATATTGAAAAACACTTCTTGCTCTAAGGAGTAGTGAGAAGGCTGACCATAAAATACATTTAGTATCAAGTTGGGCCTTCTAACTGTCTTGACCTGATTTTCAATATTTACCACTCCGGAGGAGCTTCCATCCGGAAAAATGATTTCAACGGCAAAATTGTCAGCAAAGTTTTTCCATAGGGATAAATAGGATGTTTCCAATCCGGGACCTGTAAAAAATTCAATTTCCTGTACTTCTCCGGTCTGTATTTTTCCATGATAATGATGCCCAGCGGAACCTTCATTCCCTGTGGGAATAATAATAGATGTTTTCCAATTTGTTGAAATCTCTGTAATAAAAGTTTCAAACAAAGAATCCCCTCTATGAGAACCGTTGTTCATACCAAAACTCATATTAATGCAGATGGGCTTACCAAAACGTCTCGCCTTGTCTATGACATATTTTAGTGCTCTCATTAGTTCCGTAGACCTTGCGAAAGACTCATATCCTCGGTAACCAACTTTTACCGCAATAATATCTGCTTCAAAAGCAACTCCTCGATTTATGCCATTGCTTGCCCTTCCGTTTCCTGCTGCAATGCCTGCTACAGCAGTGCCATGGCCATTTGTATCCCTGCTGGGAACAACTTGGTATGGAGTTTCAGAAAGAATGGCGTTATTGATTTGCTGGTTATTGTACTCTGCACCGCTGTTAAATCCAACCGGCGGCGTGCCCGTTTGCGTTTGATCCCAAATAAATAGAATTCTGCTGGTTCCATCACTGTTTCGAAAATCCGGATGCATATAATCTATTCCGGAGTCAATAATTGCTACGATAACTCCTCTTCCGCTTAAGTTGAATCCATCTGCTCTTTGTACAGACGGGATGCAGCTGCTTGTTAGGCTGCTGCTTAATTCAAAATATAAATTCTTAGGCAACTCAAGGTGTTCTATTTGAGGATAGGAGGCCAGTCTTTTAATCTTGTCTTTCGCAATTGTGATGATTGCGTAGTTTTGGTATATGATTTCCACCTCTGCCTCCAAAATTTCTGCGACCCTTACGATATCGCCGTTAAATTTTGCAATGACCTCTATTTTTTCTAAGCCTGGTTCTATGAATTCCGGGAATTCAAATTCATTTGATATTTCAGATTCATTTGAAATTTCAGACATAAATATATCTTTTCTGGAAGAGGCAGGAACATTCCTTGGTTCTTTGGACATAAATTTCACTCCTTGGCTTAGCAGAATTCGAGGATGTTAGATAGAAGAATCGTTTTATAAACCCACTTTTCATTAAGCTTTACAAAGCCAGTAAGTTGATTGTCGTTACAAGACTTTATGAAATACCAGTAACTTAAATTATTCTTTAAAGTTAGGTAAACGATAGTGTCCGTTTGGTTTTTTAGCAGGGAAATGTATTTTTCTGCTAAAATATGGTGGTGACGTGGAGTATACTTTAACACAGATTTTTGCGCATCATTAAAAAGGCATGATTGATATGACATAGCCGTCGTCCTCCTTTTGGTATTCTTACATTATATTAGCAAAAAACTTTAAAAATGCATGTATAGGAGGAAGGGATGCGATGGTGTTTTCTATAGAAAATTAAAAAAGAATCTTGATAAGATTTCTTAATTTTAATGGAATTGATACATTTTATGTCTACTTCTATACTCAATATTCTTCACAGTATATGTTAATTCACCTTTTAGCTTACGTAAGACTTGAGCTTCCTATTTCAATATGATTTTAGGGGGATGGTAGTTTTTCTTAGATGAAATACTGTTTCAGCTCTCATCCAATATTTATCTAAATATTGACAAAGCACTATGAGTTAGTATAAACTAATTACTTGAAAGAGTATTTGCTGGAGACCAATTTTGTAAGTGCACCTTATTACTGTAATAAATTAATACTGTACAAGGGTGGTTCGATACTTAGGCTTGGGGAAGCGGTTGTCATTTTTGATGGAAATGGATTTTCTGTCCTTGGAGGTAAGGTATCTCATAATCCTAAGAATCAGTTAGAGAAGTTAAGGTTTGAAACATACTTCATTGGCTTTTTCGAGAGATAAATAATTAAATTTTACTTTTATTGAATTTTGGGATTCAATTTTATTTAGAACGGCGGGTTGAATATGAAGAATAAAGCTTCTTTTTATAGAAATGGAATAGACTATCATGAAATTATTGAATGTATAACCAGTGCTTTGGATGCAAAGGACGCTTACACAGCCGGACATTCTCAACGAGTGAGCGATTTGTCTTTAGAGGTATGCAAAATTTTAGGTTTAAGCAGTAAAGAAGCAGAAAAAATACATATCGCTGCCCACCTTCATGATATCGGAAAAGTGGGTGTTCCTGATGGCGTATTAAATAAGGAAGGAAAGCTAACGACTGAAGAGTGGGAGTGTATGAAAAGGCATCCGCAAATCGGTGCTGAAATTTTAAGTAAATCACATCATTTGAATGAACTAAAGGATATGGTTTTATATCATCACGAGCGAGTGGATGGGAATGGATATCCCGGTGGACTTTCTGGCAATGAAATACCTTTCGGAGCAAAAATCATTGCTGTTTGCGATTCCATAGATGCCATATTATCAGATAGAAGCTATCGAAAGGCACATACCTATGATTATTGTTACAATGAAATCAAAAAGAATTTAGGTATTATGTATGATTTTGAAATTGGAAAAATGGTATTAGATCAATGGGACATTGTTTTTCATTTATATGAAAAATATAGGAAAAATGAAAAATTAAAAGAAATTGATTTATGATGCTATCATAATAAAATAATATTGAATATCCCACAAAAAATTTAATTAGGCAAGAGAAAAAATTCCTTGTTTTGATACTCAGTATAGGTTTAATGCTAACAGAACTTTTCACAAAGTAAAAAATATATTCCGGCATAAATAATTCTCTGTTTCTGAAGAAAGAAAAGTAAAGCTATGGCACATCTGATATAACGTTTGAAGTGAGGAATCAAAGCATCCGTTCATATTAGATGTGCCTTTTTTGTACTTTTTTATGAAAATATAACAATATATGCAAATAAATGTATTATTTTACTGTGAAAATATTGAAATAATTAATATTAAGGTATATACTATAATGTATAATTTAACAAACTTCGAGAATTTTCGACTATTATTCGAAGAATTTTCGAAAGGGATAGGTATGACTGTTCTTACATGATTACGAAGCTCCCAAACTGCTAAGTATTTAACGAATAAACGAGGGTGAGGAGGAATTATTTCATTGAAATGGCACATGACTAAATCAATCTCAAAAAATCCTGAACACTTAGGGGTGATGTTGAAATTACTTTGAAGAGGTGGTAAGAGCCCATACATGAAATGGGGATGGAAATCCAAGAGTTAAGAAGTGTTTTAGATCAAAGGGTAATCAACTTTTAGGCGCTGAAAGAAGCGCTTGTTATTTTTGGAATGGGGGTTCTAAAATGTTAAGAAGGATGAAGTTGGCGAAAAAAATTGCAATTTATATTGGGGGAACATTAATTGTATTTCTTGCTTTATTGGTTTCAGTCTCGGTTTTCCAAGCCAATAAAGCGTTAAGAACAACGGTGAACGAGGAATTTTCCGGACTAGCAACACAAAATGGACTTATCGTTCAAGCAATGATGGATGATGCAAATACTACTGCAAAAAATTTACAATACTACTTTCAGGATCAATACGAAAAAGAAAGTAAATATACACCAGAGGCGGATGCTGAGGTACTTACAAAGCCCAGCATTGTTTACAACGTTGCATTGCAGGAAAAGAACTATAAGAAAGAAAGCTTTTTTGCAAATACAGCTTGGCCTATGGTAAAAAATAATCAAGATATTTCTGGAATGGGAATTTATTTTGAACCATATGCTTTTGATCCCAGCGTTAGAGATTATGCAATCTATGTTAATACTGAGAGTGCCCAGGATCAAAGGGTGACATCAGAAGGGAACTATGAGAGTTATTCCAATGAAGAGTATTATCGCATTGCTAAGGAAACAAAGCAACAATACATAACAAACCCTATGATATATGAGGGGAATCAGCTTTGTTCTGTTTGTTATCCGATTCTTAATAATAATGAAGTAAAGGGCGCTGTCAATGTGGATGTGATTGTTTCCAATTTTTCGAAAATTGAATCAGTTAATGAAAAGTATCCTACCATGTTTGCTAATATATTGACGCAAGAGGGCATCTATGTATATGATAGCACCTCCAATGAACTCCCGGGGACAAACATGAAGGAAAGAAATTCCACCGAAGTTTATGAGGAAATTTTGGCAGAATTTGCAAAGGGGGAACCCTTTCAGCTGGAGGCACCGTATATTGGTTTGGATGGGAAAACCAAACAATATGCAAGATATTTTTATCCCATCGATTGTGGTCAGCAAACTTGGTGGGCACAAACTTCTGTGGAGACCAAGGATTTAAATAAAGATGTTTTTCGACTTACGGCAATTATGCTGATTATGTCAGTATTGGCGTTGCTTGTAATTATCATTATCATTATGGTGCTTCTGAAAAAAATGCTAAAGCCTATTGATAGTGTAGTGGAAGCGGCAGAAAATATTTCAATAGGTTGTTTTGATATTGATTTGGAGGCGGACTCTGAAGATGAAATCGGTAAATTGGCTGAGACATTCCAAGCAACGGCATTCAATTTAAAGACGATTATTCAGGATATTGGTTATCTCCTAGGACTAATGGCAAATGGTAATTTCCAAGTAGCCTCTCAATGTGAAGAGAAATATGTGGGTGAATACAGGGAGATTTTGCTTGCAATGAGAGGGATAAAAATCCAACTCAGCAATACTTTGTCAGAAATTAACCAAGCATCTGAACAGGTTTCTTTTGGATCGGATCAAGTGGCTTCAGGCGCACAGGAATTGTCACAAGGGGCGGCGGAGCAGGCTTCTTCCATTGAGGAACTTTCTGCAACAATTACAATAATCTCAGAGCACACGAAGCAAAATGCAGAAGATGCGGAAAATGCTAAATTGGTGGTGGCGAAAACAGAACATCAGGTTGAGGATTGCAATAAGCAATTAAAAGAGATGGTTACGGCAATTAAGGTAATCAATGATAAATCAAATGAAATTAATGAAATCATTAAAATTATAGATGCCATTGCTTTCCAGACCAACATTCTTGCACTGAATGCGGCTATTGAAGCAGCTCGTGCCGGTGAAGCAGGAAAGGGCTTTGCAGTTGTAGCAGACGAGGTTCGTAATCTTGCGGGGAAATCAGCAGAAGCGGCAAAAAATACTGCCCTTTTAATAGAAGAAACTGTCAATGCTGTTGAGGATGGAACGGTAATGGCAGCTAAAACAGAGAATGCCATGGAAGTGGTTGTGAATGGGACTTCTGCAGTCACTAAGCTGATTGAACGAATTGTAGGTGCTTCTAATGAACAAGCTCAGGCTGCTGGACAGATTACCTTTGCCGTTGAGCAAATCGCAAGCGTTGTGCAAAATAATTCTGCAACAGCAGAAGAAAGCGCCGCAACATCAGAGGAATTGAGTGGACAAGCCGAGACATTGAAAGACCTAGTTGGAAAGTTTAAACTCTTCGAAGAAGACAGACAGGAATCCAATTATGTTGTAGATGAAAATTCGGAACATTAAGATTAGTTACCAATAAATAAAGCATTTTAAAATAGTGCCAATGATCTGTTTGGATTTTGGCACTATTTTATGTCTATATAGTAGTAAAAGCTTTAGCAAAGACGCGAAGCATTCATTTTGGTTTTTATAAGTTGCAAACTCTGCTAAGGAGCTTAGATTACCATTTTTTCTAATTAATTTACTTATATGAAAAAATAAAAAGATAGGTTAAATTATGAATTCGCCCTATCTTTTTACATTTCAATTTATTCTAAATTTTTTCTCTCTAATGAGAGCATCACAAGTGCAAGAACTAAAAGAATGCAGCAAAAAAGAACTGATTTAGCGCCTATGATTGGTGTTACCATTGCTCCTGCACCGGCTCCTGCAATAAAGACAAAAATAATGGCAAAATAGAGAAAAGCCTTTTTGCCGGCAGCAGTATCTTTATGAAATACAAGGTGTACCAATTGGTCGGTACCGCTTCGCAGATTTCCTGTGCACATGGTTGTTGCATAAGGCAAACCATGTAGGGTGCGGAAGCTATGTGCTTGCATTGCGCAGATGAAGGAAATAAACACATTGGCTATGATATCTCCCTTTCCAAGAGGAAGAAACGCGACTATCACGAGCACAATATTTTCTATGAAAAGCACAATTTGCCGCCAGTGAAGCTTATGGGTTTGATGAAATCTTTGTTTAATGTATTCGTCAAGGAATATGCCGCAAACAAAAGCAGTTATAGGAATTAGATAGTACAGTGCATGGATAAACTGTCCCTGTACCAGCTGAATTGCCAATAAAATCATATTACCTGTTTGCGCATTTGCAAACACCCCACCTCTTGCGATATAAGTATATGAATCAAAAAATCCCCCAGCAAAGGCCAATAAAGCGCCAATTCGAAAGCTTTCCGACATTTGATTTTTCCATTGCTCCATTTTGAACTCCTTATAGATTAAAGCAGATATTTTCTGTCTAACGAACGGTATTGCAAAACCTCCGCCAGATGTGGCAGAGTAATTTCTTCGCTCCCTGCTAAGTCGGCTACGGTTCTGGCAACCTTTAGTATTTTGTGATATGCTCTTGCGCTTAAATCCAAGCGGGTAAAGGCCTGTTTCAGCATTTCCTTTTCTTTAGGACCTAGAGCACAGTATTTTTCTATTTGTGCCGCACTGAGCTGAGCATTAAAATAAATCCCTTCCTTTTGATAACGTTTCAACTGAATTTCATGTGCCGTCAGAACTCTTTCCTTTATGTTAGAGGATGACTCACCTTGTTCTACAATTTCTAAATCTTCATAGGAAACCCCCGGCATTTCTACCATAATATCAATTCGATCCAGAAGGGGGCCGCTGATTTTGCTTCGATATCGTATGATTTCGTTCATAGAGCAGTGGCATTTGTTTCCATCCCCTAAATACCCGCATGGACAAGGATTCATGGCAGCCACCAGCATAAAATCCGAGGGAAATGTGAGTGTTCCGTTTACTCGAGCTATGGTAACTTGTCCATCCTCAAGGGGTTGTCGCATAATTTCTAATGCAGCCCTCTGAAATTCGGGCAATTCATCCAGAAATAGAACCCCGTGATGGGAAAGGGAAATTTCTCCGGGCTTAGGAATTCGTCCACCACCGGTTAAAGCGGATGCGGAGATGGTATGGTGAGGGGAACGGAAGGGGCGAGTACGGATTAATGAGTTTTTGTTTCTCAATAGTCCAGCTATACTATATATTTTAGTAATTTCAATGCTCTCCTCAAAAGTTAAATCGGGCAAGATAGTGGGAAGACGTTTTGCGAGCATCGTTTTACCTGAACCGGGCGGCCCAATCATTAAAAAGTTATGTCCACCTGCCGCCGCAATTTCCATTGCTCGTTTTGCATTTTCCTGTCCTTTCACATGGGCAAAGTCCAAGATATCAGATTCTTTTTTATTACCAAATAACTCTTTTACATCTACAGAATAAGGTGGTATTTTATCTTTACCACTTAAATGCGCTACGATTTGTTTTAAGCTATGTACAGGGTAAACAGATATTCCATCAATCAGGGCAGCTTCGTCCATGTTTTCCGCAGGAATAAAGCATTTTTTTATCCCGTTTTGCTTTGCGCCATAGACCATAGGCAGTACGCCATTAACAGGCCTTACTGAGCCGTCCAGAGAAAGTTCGCCTGTAACAAAATAGTCAGCGGCGGCTTCGTTTTGCAGTGCGCCGCAAGCACAAAGAATGCCCAAAGCAATAGGCAAATCAAAGGAAGCTCCTTCTTTGCGTGTATCTGCAGGAGCAAGGTTTACCGTAATATGTTTGACGGGGAAGGAAAATCCTGAGTTTTTTACCGCTGTTCGCACCCGTTCTCTGGATTCTTTTACTGCAGAATCGGGCAAGCCAACAATATCAAAGGAAGGTAATCCGCTGCTCAAATCAACCTCGACAGAAACCGGATAGCTGTCAATTCCTTGCAATGCGGAACTTTTAATCATAGAAAGCATGGATAACGCCTCATTTCTCATACTAGTTGGAATTATCATATCAATAATTACTAAAATTTGCAATGATTCCAGTAATTTACTACGAATAAATAGCCATAATTACTGAAATTTCTGTCGATTATACATTTTCTTATTGAATTTTTAAAAAAATGGTTATATAGTTAAGGGCGTAACTCGATGTACGGAGGTGTGCTAGCATGGAAGAATACTATTTGATGTGGCTTTCAAGAATGGAAGGGATTGGAATCAAACGTATTCATTTGCTTTTGGAATATTTTCAAAGTGCCGAAGCAGTTTGGAATGCCCATCGCATGCAGCTCATCAATGTGAAAGGAATCCCTGAAAAAACCATCGATGCAATACTCTTTGGAAGGGATGAAGATAAACTGAATTCATGGATTGAAGAGCTGGAGAAAAAAGAGATACAGTTCTATTCTTTCTTGCATCCGTTATATCCAAGTTTGCTAAAGGAAATTTATAATCCTCCCATTGGAATTTATGTGAAAGGCACACTGCCTGATGATGCGATTGATAAAGTATCATTGGTAGGGGCAAGGCGTTGTTCTCGCTATGGAGCTAGTGTGACCTATCAGATTGCCAAGGACTTGGGCAAGGCAAACATTACTGTCGTAAGTGGCATGGCTAAAGGTATTGATGCCATGGCTCATAAAGGAGTATTGGACGGTGGAGGGCAAACCATCGCAGTGCTGGGATGTGGCGTAGACATCTGTTACCCTGCTGAAAATCGAGAGCTGATGGAAAGCATTGCAAAAAATGGCTGTTTGATTTCCGAGTATCCCCCAGGTACTGAACCGGCACCCCATCATTTTCCCAATCGAAATCGAATCATCAGCGGTTTGTCGAAAATTGTGGTGGTTGTAGAGGCAGGAAAAAAAAGCGGAACGCTAATTACAGCGGATATTGCATTGGAAAGTGGAAGAGAAGTATTTGTTGTTCCCGGAAATATTACCAGTGCTTTAAGCGAAGGTACGAATAATTTAATCAAACAAGGCTGTCCTGTTGTAACAGAAAGCAATGATATTTTGTTTGAATTGGGAATTACTTATAAAGAATATGAAAAACAGGCTTTTTCCAAGCAAATGGCTGTTAAACTTTCGGAGGAAGAAAAAGAAATTTATGAACAGATTCTTGATAAAGAACCTGTTTTAGCAGAAACCATTTGCAGGAAACTGCATAAAAATATACAGGAAGTGCAGTATATACTTTCCTTGTTGGAAATTTCAGGTTATGTACGAAAAATTCCTCAAGCGGGATATATCAGGGAAGGTTAATTTGAGGTGAAGTATGACAAAAGAGATCGCTGAAAAAAAGAATAAAACAACAAAGTCCACCGCTAAGGGGGCAAAAGCGTCAAAAAAATATCTGGTGATTGTAGAGTCCCCTGCTAAGGCCACCACTATTGGCAAGTTTCTTGGCAGCAGTTATAAAATAGAAGCATCCATGGGGCATATCCGAGATTTGCCCAAAAGCCAATTGGGCATAGATGTAGATAATGACTTTGAACCAAAATATATTACAATTCGGGGGAAAGGGGATTTATTAAGCAAACTGCGCAGAGATGCGAAAAGTGCGGATAAAGTGTTCCTGGCAACTGACCCTGACCGTGAAGGTGAAGCCATTAGCTGGCACTTGGTTCATGCGTTAAATCTTGGAGAAGATAAGGACATCAGCCGTATTACGTTTAATGAAATTACCAAAACGGCTGTAAAACGTTCCATTACAGAAGCCAGAGAAATTGATATGGATTTGGTGAATGCTCAGCAGGCAAGACGTGTGCTGGATCGTGTTGTAGGCTACACAATCAGCGACTTGCTATGGCAAAAGGTAAAAAAAGGTCTTTCCGGCGGACGTGTGCAGTCAGTGGCACTGCGTATTATTTGCGACCGGGAAGAGGAAATCTTAGCTTTTATTCCTACGGAATATTGGTCTTTGACAGCAAAGCTTTCAGATAAAAATGCCAAGCATTTGGATGCAAAGTTTTATGGCAAAGGCGACACAAAGATGGAATTGCCTGATGGCGAAATCACAGATGAAGTTGTAAAAGGCGTGGAAGGGCAAGATTTTCTGGTTACAGACGTAAAAACAGGCGTGCGCCAGAAAAAGCCTGTGGCTCCCTTCACCACCAGTACCTTACAGCAGGAAGCCAGCAAGCATTTGAATATGGCAACACAAAAAACCATGATGATTGCCCAGCAGTTATATGAAGGTATCAATATCAAAGGGGAAGGCACCGTGGGTTTGGTTTCTTATATTCGTACAGACTCCTTCCGTATTTCTGATGAAGCATATTCATCAGTTGTAGCATTTATAAAGGAAGAGTATGGCGAAAAGTTTGTAAACCCGGAACGAGTTATTTATAAATCCAAAGGAAAGACCCAAGATGCCCATGAGGCCATTCGACCCACAGAAGTATTGCGTACACCGGATAGTATCAAGGAATCCTTATCAAAGGATCAATTTCGATTATACAAATTGATATGGGAACGCTTTGTTGCCAGTCAAATGAGCCCTGCTGTGTATGATACCCTTTCAGTGAAAATGCAAGCAGGGGAATACAGCTTTAGAAGTTCCGGTTCAAGCTTGAAATTTAAAGGCTTTTTGGAGGCTTATAATAAAGGTGAGGATGAAGATGAAAAAATGATTCCTCTTTTAGAAAAGGGAGATATTTTAAAGGTAGAAACACTTTTGCCTGAGCAGCATTTCACCCAGCCTCCAGCCAGGTTTACCGATGCTTCTTTAATCAAGATGCTGGAGGAAATCGGCGTTGGTCGACCCAGTACCTATGCCCCGACCCTTACCACAATTTTGGCACGCCATTATGTAATCAAAGAGGCGAAAAACCTCTATCCTACAGAGCTTGGTGAAGCAGTAAACGATATTATGAAAGGCTATTTCTCAGATATCGTCGATGTTGATTTTACTGCAAACATGGAAAAGCGCTTGGATGAAGTGGAAAACGGCCATGAAGAATGGAAACAGGTTATCCGTGATTTTTATCCTGCCTTCCAAGATTGTGTACAGGATGCAAGAGAAAAGCTGGCAAAGGTAGAAATTAAAGACGAAGTGAGCGATGTCATCTGCGAAAAATGCGGAAAAAACATGGTGATTAAATATGGACGATATGGAAAGTTCTTGGCTTGCCCAGGTTTTCCTGAATGCCAGAATACAAAACCTTTCTTTGAAGAAGCTGGGGTAAACTGTCCCGAGTGTGGGGGAAAGGTTCTGATCAGAAAGACTAAAAAGGGTCGTATTTATTACGGATGCGAAAATAATCCTGAATGCGGCTTCATGTCTTGGAATAAACCAACAGGGGAAAAATGTCCTGTTTGCGGAAGCTTTATGGTTGAAAAGGGTCGTAAAAATGTGAAAATTGTTTGTTCCAATGAGAAGTGTGGTTATATAAAGGAAAAGCCCGCTGACGGGGAATAAAAAATAGAAAAACAACCATTTTACAAAAAGTTAGAAAAACTTTGGTAATAATGGTTGTTTTTTATATTTGTCTATGATATAATCCCAAAGGTAACTTTAAAACGCACGTATCTGTTGCCAGAGGAACGGTGCCGACAGGGTCGGTCTCTTCTGGAAAATGATGCGGAGGACAAACCACAGGAGGTGCGCTATGAGCGTAATTTCAATGAAACAATTATTAGAAGCAGGTGTTCATTTTGGACATCAGACAAGAAGATGGAACCCCAAAATGGCGGAATACATCTTCGCAGAAAGAAACGGCATTTATATCATCGACTTACAGAAAACTGTAAAAAAGGTTGATGAGGCTTATGCAGAAGTTTGCAAAACTATTGCAGACGGTGGCGAAATTTTGTTTGTTGGTACAAAGAAGCAGGCTCAGGAATGCTTGAAGGAAGAAGCTGAAAGATGCGGTATGTACTATGTTAACCAGAGATGGTTGGGTGGTATGTTGACAAACTTCACAACAATCAAAACAAGAATTGCAAGATTGAAAGAATTAGAGAAAATGCAGGCTGACGGCATTTTTGAAGTACTGCCTAAGAAGGAAGTTGCAGCTTTGTTACACGAGATGGATAAGCTGGAAAAAAACCTTGGCGGTATCAAAAACATGAAGAAAGTGCCTGACATGCTCTTTATTGTTGATACAAGAAAAGAAAGAATTGCAGTTCAGGAAGCACACAATTTGGGTATCCCTATTGTTGCTATCGTTGATACAAACTGTGATCCTGATGAAATCGATTATGTTATTCCCGGTAACGATGATGCAATCCGTGCAGTAAAGCTGATTGCTTCCAAAGTTGCAGACGCTGTTTTGGAATCCAAGCAGGGTGAGCAGGAAGCGCCAGCTGTTGAAGAAACAGTAGCTGAATAAGTTATTTACAAGGCATTTGCCCGAGCTTCAGCCAACTTACGGGCTGGAGCTCTTTTCATATTATAGAAGAAAATACGGAGGGAAAAAAACATGGCTATTACAGCAGCAATGGTTAAGGAATTGAGAGAAACTACAGGCGTAGGCATGATGGATTGTAAAAAAGCGCTGGCAGAAACAGATGGCGATATGGAAAAGGCAGTAGAGCTTTTAAGAGAAAAAGGTCTTGCCGCTTCCGCAAAGAAAGCTGGACGTATTGCTTCTGAAGGCATTGTAGATATTTATTTAAGCGATGACAACAAAATCGGTACAATTATTGAAGTAAACTCCGAAACAGACTTCGTTGCAAAGAACCAGATTTTCAAAGATTATGTTGCTGCAGTTGCAAAACAGGCTTCCAAGTCTACAGCAGCTGATATGGATGCATTCTTTGAAGAAAAATGGGATTTGGATCCTCAGTTCACAGTAAAAGATGCTTTGAGCCAGCAGGTTGCAATTATTGGTGAAAACCTTAACATCAGACGTTTTGAGAAATTTGAAAAAACACAGTCCGGCAAATTGGTTTCCTATATTCACGGCGGCGGCAGAATCGGCGTTATGATTGAATTGGCTTGCGAAAATGAAAGTGAAGAATTGGAAGAATTAGGAAAAAACATTGCAATGCAGATTGCAGCATTAAACCCTAAATTCATCACTGAAAATGATGTTCCTTCTGATTTTATTGAAAAAGAAACAGAAATTTTAACACAGCAGGCAAAAAATGATCCTAAAAATGCAAGCAAGCCTGATCAGATTATTGCAAAGATGATTGAAGGCAGAATGAAAAAGGAATTAAAGGAAATGTGTTTGGTTGAACAGCCTTATGTAAAAGATGGCGACCTAACAGTTCAAAAATATATTGATTCCGTAGCGAAAGTAGTAGGCGCTCCTATCCAAGTAGCACGTTACGTTCGTTTCGAAACAGGCGAAGGTTTAGAGAAAAAAGAAGAAAACTTTGCTGATGAAGTTGCAAAAGCTGCGTTAGTGTAAGATGCCTTCAAGTACCCATGCTGCATTTAGTGATGGGTACGTATTGTGGTTGTTTTTGTCAAACACGATAAAATTGAAAAGAAACGCCAAATTCTGGCGTTTCTTTTTTTCGGAAATTATGAAATGTTTTTTACTTTTGTAAAAAATGTGGTAATTTTAGTTAGATTGTGATACATTAGAATGGTAAGGAGGCTGTTACAATGTATAAGAGAATTGTCCTGAAATTAAGCGGCGAGGCTCTGGCTGGTGATAAAGAAGGCGTCACTTTTGATGATCGCATTATTTGGGGCTTGGTGTCTCAGATTAAAGAAGTCATAAACAGGGGCACCCAGGTATGTCTCGTTGTGGGCGGCGGCAATTTTTGGCGTGGCAGAAGTGCTACTTCAGGGATGGATCGAACGAAAGCTGACCAAATTGGGATGTTGGCTACGGTAATGAATGCTATTTATTTGGCAGATGCTTTCAGACAAAACGATGTATCAGCAACCGTTCAAACACCCATTCCTTTTGGTACCATGACAGAGCTTTTTTCTAAGGATGCTGCATTGGCACGACTGGAAAAGGGCGAGGTACTGATTTTTGCAGCTGGGCTTGGGCATCCATTCTTCTCAACAGATACAATTACAGCCTTAAGAGGGGCCGAGCTTGATGTAGATGGGTTATTTTTTGCAAAGAATATCGATGGCGTCTATGATGACGACCCTGCGGTGAACGTCAATGCAAAAAAAATAGATGTAATTAAATCGGAAGAAATTGTCAAAAATAATCTTAAGGTAATTGACATGGCGGCAGCCAATCTTTGCTTTGAGCGAAAAATTCCCGTTGTTATTTTTGGTTTGAATGAAGAGAAAAGTATTATCCGTGCGGTAAGCGGAGAAAAAATTGGTACAGTTGTTACAGTTTCTTGATAGAATAATCATAGGAGGCAAATGCTATGGCATCAGAATTAATGAAACCTTTTGAAGAAAAAATGGAAAAAACCGTTGCAGCTTTGATGAGCGATTATGCAACCATCCGCGCAGGCCGTGCAAACCCCCATGTCCTTGATAAAATCTCAGTTGAATATTATGGTACGCCTACACCGATCAATCAGGTGGGAAATATAACTGTTCCAGAAGCACGTATCATTCAGATTCAGCCTTGGGACAGCAGCACCCTGAAATTGATTGAAAAAGCAATCAATGCGTCAGATTTGGGCATCAACCCCAACAATGACGGTAAGGTAATCCGTTTGGTTTTCCCTGAATTAACAGAGGATAGAAGAAAAGAACTGACAAAAGAAGTGAAAAAGAAAGCTGAAAACTCAAAAGTTGCAATTCGAAACATTAGAAGAGATGCAATGGATGCTTTCAAGAAAATTGAAAAGAAAAAGGAAATTACCGAGGACGAATTAAAGGATCTGGAAGATAAAACACAGAAACTGACAGATAAATTTGTTGCAGATATTGATAGAAAATGCGACGAAAAGTGCAAAGACATCCTTGCGGTATAAAATATATAATCCGCCCCTCTGGTAATAAGAGGGGCTTTGTTACTTTGTTACACGGAGGAAATTATGTTTTTTCAAAAGAAGGAAAAAGCTGTATCCATCGATATGACACGCTTACCCAAGCATATTGCGATTATTATGGATGGGAATGGTCGATGGGCAGCTAAAAGAGCTTTGCCCAGAAAAGCAGGGCATAAGGCAGGAGCAGAGGCATTTGAGCGCTTGATTACTGATGCAAAGGACTTAGGAATCCAGCATATCACAGTTTATGCTTTTTCTACGGAAAATTGGAAGCGTTCCGATGAGGAAGTGAACGCCATTATGGATTTAATGCGCCATTATTTAAAAAACTCCTTTCAACGCTTTTTAAAAGATAATGTAAGGATGCATATAATAGGAGATATCTCTCGTTTGGACAAGGATATTCAAGAACAAATACAAGAGGTTGAAGAAAAATCCAGAGAAAAAGACGGCATGACGGTTCATATCGCTTTAAATTATGGCGGAAGAGATGAACTTTTGCGCAGTGTTCAAAAGATTACAGAGAAAGCATTGAATGGACAAATTTCTCTACCAGATATCACAGAAGAAACAATAGAAGAAAATCTCGATACTGCCGGCATACCTGACCCAGAACTGCTCATTCGCACAAGCGGTGAGGAACGGATCAGTAATTTTCTTTTGTGGCAGATTGCATATTCAGAATTTTATTTTTCCGATGTGTTATGGCCTGATTTTAATAAAAAGGACTTGTTAGAGGCAATTTACTATTATCAGAATAGAGAACGCCGCTTCGGCGGAAGATGAATTGAGGTGATTTTTCATTGAAAACTAGAATCATTTCCGCAGTAGCCCTTTTACCGTTTCTAATATTTGTTGTTGCATCTGGTGGTTTTTGGTTAAAAGCCTCAGTTATTATTTTAGGTCTGATTGGCATGCATGAGTTTTATCGTGCTTTCTCCAAAGAGAATGCAGGATTGCACATCATTGGATATGTTTTTGCATTATACTATGGTCTTTTTATGGAGCAAATTATAAACGAGAATAATTATTTTAATATTTTTGTTTCTTTTTTCCTAGTGGTATTATTGGTTTACACAGTGGTATGTCATGATAAAACAAATGCTTTGCAGGGCATGACAGGTTTTTTTGGATTTTTTTATGCGTTCTTCCTTTTGTCTCATATTTATTTAATTAGAGAATTTGCATATGGACAACAATTGGTTTGGCTTGCATTTATTGCAGCTTTTGGCTGTGACACAGGGGCATATTTCATTGGAGTTAATTTTGGAAAGCACAAACTAATCCCGTCCTTAAGTCCCAAAAAAACAATAGAAGGGGCAATCGGCGGCATTCTAACTGCAACCTTGCTTTCTTTGGCATATGGTCTATGGATCGGAAATGTGGTGGTGTTTGAGGATGTGAATTTGCTGTTGCTATGTGGTTTAGCAGGTTTTTTCGGCTCCTTTTTAGCACAAATTGGCGATTTGGCAGCCTCAGCCATGAAAAGAATAAACGGAATCAAGGATTTTGGGAAATTAATACCCGGTCACGGTGGTGTATTAGATCGCTTTGATAGTGTAATATTAACTGCTCCCGCCTTGTATTATATTATGTTCTTCTTAATTAAAGCAAAACCATAAAGAGGTATCTAAGTATGAGAGAAATTTCAATTTTAGGCTCAACAGGTTCCATTGGTACACAAACCTTGGAAGTAATTGAGAATATAGGTGACATCAAAGTTTCAGGAATTTCGGGGAACCATAATATTGATTTACTTGAGAAACAAGCAAGAAAATTTCAGCCCCGTTATGTTGCCGTTATGGATGAAAACCGCGGAAAAATCCTTCAAGGCCGTCTGCGTGATACCAAAATCAAGGTTTTAAGTGGTATGGAAGGGCTGATTTCTGTTGCAACATTAGATAGTGTTGATACTGTCGTTACCTCTGTTGTTGGAAATGTAGGTTTAAAACCTACTTTTGATGCTATTTCTGCCGGAAAAAACATTGCTTTGGCAAATAAAGAAACCCTTGTTTCCGCAGGCCAACTGGTAATGGATTTGGCCAAGAAAAAAGGCATTTCCATTTATCCTGTGGATAGTGAGCATTCTGCAATTTTTCAATCCTTACAAGGGAATGAAGATAACCCCATTCGCCGCATTTTGTTGACGGCATCAGGTGGTCCATTCCGTGGGAAGAAAAAGGATGAATTGATGCATGTTAGCGCTGCTGATGCTTTAAAACATCCCAACTGGTCTATGGGTAGAAAAATCACAATTGATTCTGCTACGCTGATGAACAAAGGGTTAGAGGTAATGGAGGCAAAATGGCTTTTTGATGTATCGGCAAACCAAATTGAGGTGCTGGTGCATCCCCAAAGTATTATGCATTCCGCAGTGGAGTATGAGGATGGTGCAATTATTGCACAGATGGGAGAGCCGGATATGAAGGTGCCTATTCAATATGCACTAACATATCCCAAAAGAAAAAAAAGCCCTTTTCCAAAGGTGGATTTTACCCAGAGAAATACACTGACCTTTGAAAAGCCTGATATGAAAACCTTTCGGTGTCTGGAATTAGCATACCGAGCTCTGGAAATTGGGGGAACATTACCAGCAGTTTTAAATGGTGCAAATGAAATAGCAGTAGATAAATTTTTAAATGGTAAAATATCTTTTTTACAAATTCCTGAACTGATAGAACTGACTATGAATGCATATACTGTGAAGTATGATTACACATTAGAAGATTTATTGGAAGCAGATGACTGGGCAAAAAACTTTGCCACAGGTGTGGATTTCCGGTAAACGAAAGGAGGCAGGAGCTTGTTCTCCATTTTGATTTCGCTGATTTTAATTGGTGTACTTGTAATTGCACATGAATTTGGGCATTTTATTGCCGCAAAGAAAAGTGGTATTTTGGTTGAAGAATTTTCCATCGGCATGGGCACAAAAATATTTTCACGCCAAATGGGAGAAACAGAATTTAGCATTCGGCTTTTACCCTTAGGTGGTTTTTGTCGTATGCAGGATCAGGAAGAAGACGGTACCATTGGCCCAAGGTCTTTTCTGAATAAATCAGTAGGCGTTCGGTTTATTGTCATGTTTGCAGGGCCGTTTATGAATTTTCTTTTGGCTTTTATTATGATTATAGGGCTTACATCAACCTCGTATACGGCTTTTCCTAAAATCAAAGAGGTTTTGCCGGGCACGCCTGCCCAAGAAATTGGCTTGCAAGCCGGCGATGAAATGTATAGAATTAATGGGAAGCGTATTCATATTTATGATGAGTTGGAAGCACAGATTTATAAAAGTGGTGGTGAAGAGTTGCGATTGGACGTCATGAGAGATAATCAGGTGTATACCTATAAGTTGACTCCTAAATATGATGCACAGCGCAAAGGTTACTTAATTGGATTTGCACCGGAAATTCATGTGGGCTTATTTGCGGAAGCAGTTGAGGGTTATAGTAAAATCTCAATATCTGATACCATGTACTACAGCTACTACTCTATGCTGAATTATGTGAAGCTTACCGCAGAGGGATTGGCACGAGTATTTACCTTTACCGCCGACAAGGATGAGTATGGTGGTCCCATTTCAATTGTAAAGATGGTTGGAGATAGCTATGAAGCCGGTATGACTTATGGCGTAAAGGAAGCAGTTCAAAATGTAATTTATATTGGGGCTGTGCTAAGTGCCAACTTAGGGGTACTTAATCTTTTCCCCATACCAGCATTGGATGGTGGAAGGATTCTTTTGTTGCTGGTTGAGGCAATCCGCAGAAGGCCTTTAAATCCCGATCTTGAAAGCAAAATACATTTTCTTGGATTTGCCTTTTTAATGGGATTAATGGTTTTTGTTCTATATGGAGATATTGTTAAGGTTTTTGCATAGTTAAAGAGTCATATTTTTAAAAAGCGATAACTGGTGAAGAAACGGGAGACTGTTTTGATATTTATGGTCTCCTGTTTTCTCTTTTCACGGAGTATGCTTTTGAATTAAATTCCTCCATTTTGAAAGTTCAGAAACGGACTTTCATGAGACATGGCTCAAATGACTATCATTTGGGCGTTTTTTACGCTTAAATAAGATATATAATGAAAAGTTTATTTTTAAATAAAAATATGAAATATTAATAGTGCAAGTAAAAAGGATGTGGCAAATATGTTGCGAAAAATGACAAGAGAAGTGCAAGTGGGAAACGTGAAAATTGGCGGTGGAAATCCCATCATCATACAATCCATGTGCAATACAGATACGCGGGATGTGGCAGCAACAGTGAAACAAATATTGCAGATGGAAGAAGCCGGTTGCGAGCTGGTTCGGGTTGCAATTTTAGATATGGAAGCCGCCAACGCTGTGGAAGAGATAAAAAAACATATACATATTCCTTTGGTTGCTGATATTCATTTTGATTATAAATTGGCTCTGCGTGTTATGGAATTGGGAATTGATAAAGTTAGAATCAATCCCGGAAATATTGGGGAAGAAAGCCGCATTCGCCAAGTGGTGGAAAAGGCAAAGAAAAAGGACATTCCCATTCGTATTGGTGTAAACAGTGGCTCTCTGGAAAAAGATTTGATTGAGAAATATGGTGGCGTAACTCCCCAAGGCTTGGTGGAGAGTGCACTTCGTCATGTTCGCATTCTTGAAAAGTATGATTTTCATAATATTATTGTGTCCATTAAAGCATCAGATGTACCGTTTTCTTTGGAAGCTTACAGTCTGCTTTCCCAATCCATTGACTATCCCATACATGTGGGGATTACAGAGGCAGGTACGGTTTATAGCGGCACCATTAAGTCCGCAGTCGGCATAGGGGCAATTCTTGCGGCAGGAATAGGGGATACCCTACGTGTTTCCTTAACAGGTGACCCTATTGAAGAGATTCGTGCAGCAAAAGAGATTTTGAAAAGCCTTGGATTGCGAAAGTTTGGCATCGAACTGATTTCCTGCCCAACCTGCGGAAGAACGCAGATAGATTTGATTTCCATTGCCAATGAGGTAGAACGCCTTTGTAGAGGCATTGATAAAAACTTAAAAGTTGCCGTTATGGGCTGTGTGGTAAATGGCCCTGGGGAAGCCAGAGAAGCCGATGTTGGTATCGCTGGGGGAAAAGGAGAGGGGCTTTTATTTAAAAAGGGCGAAATTATTAAAAAAGTAAAGGAACATGAGTTGGTTTCTGCTCTCATGGAAGAAATTGAACGATTTTAATTGGAATGGAATTGGAAAGGAGGGACAGTGTGACAATACAAAGTTTTCAACAAGTATTTCAAAAGATTTCTTTGTCTGTGGGCGTAAAAGAAACTTTTTGCGATACAGAAGTAAAAAAGTTAACCATATATAAAAAAGATCGCTCTGTGGATGTAAAAATTGTATCGCCTAAGCTGATCCCTTTACAAGAATCAGAACAATTAAAAACGGAGCTACGACAAGCACTTCCCGGTATTAAAGAGGTTCGCTTGTCTTTAGAATATGTATTAAATGAAATTGATGATGAGCATTTTTTATCCATCTATTGGGATAATATAAAAGAATTTATTTCTCAACAAAGCAAAATATGTTCTGGTGTTATTTCAGATGCAGTTTGGAAATATAAAGACGGCAAGTTATATATCCACGTAAAAAATAACATGGCATATTTTATGGCTCAAAAGAAGCTAGATATAGAATTACAGAAGTTGATTGAAAAAGAAACCGGACGATTGATTCTTACCCAATTTAAAAATGCAATTACTTCTGAACAAGAAACCAAATTATTTGAACAGGCAAAGGAAGAAAGAGCCGCTGAGTTTATTCAGAAAATAGTTGCTGCGCAAACGGCGGCAGAGCAAGAAAAGTCAGCCGCCGTGGCGGCGGGTGTTTCCGATTCTGTTCAAAAGGGAATCTTATTTGGGAAAGAATGCGTTGGGGCGAAAATACCTATATCTGAAAGTAAAATGATTGGTGAAACAGTTGTTATTGAAGGCAGTATTTTCAATGTGGAGAGCAGAGAGATTAAAGGAGAAAAATATATCATTTCCTTTGATATTACAGATAAAACAGACTCAACTACAGTCAAATTCTTTGTAAAGAAAAGTATTTATGACGGTGAGCTTCAGGATCGCTTTAAAATGGGCGCATTTTTAAGAGTGCAAGGTGACGTTCAATTTGATAAGTATGCCCGAGAAATGAATATTATGGCAAAGAATATTAATCTTGCACAAGCTCCCCCTACCAGAATGGATACGATGGAAGAGAAAAGAGTAGAGCTCCATTTACATACCCAAATGAGTAGCATGGACGGTGTAACTCCGGTAAAAAATTATATAAAGCGTGCTATAGATTGGGGACATAAAGCAATTGCCATAACTGACCATGGTGTTGTACAGGCCTTTCCTGATGCCATGAACGCCGCAGGCAAGTCCGATTTAAAAGTAATTTACGGTGTGGAAGCATATTTGGTGGATGACCTTGGCAATGTAGTTACCATGTCTAGGGGACAAAAGCTCAACGAAACCTTCGTTGTTTTTGATATTGAAACAACGGGGCTTTCCAGAGAAACAGAAATGATTACGGAAATTGGTGCCGTAAAATTAGAAGATGGAAAAATTATAGATCGATTCAGTACCTTTGTGAATCCCGGAAAACCCATTTCCGCAGAAATTACAAAGCTAACGGGCATTACCGATGAAATGGTTGCAGATGCTCCTAAAATAAAAGAAGTATTGCCGGAATTTTTAGAATTCGCAAAGGATGCTGTTTTGGTGGCTCATAATGCCAGCTTTGATATGGGTTTTATTCGGGTTGCGGCGGAGAGATATTGTCAAATTGAGGTGGAGCATACTGTCTTAGATACACTGGAACTGGCCAGAGCCTTACTGCCCCAGCTGAATAAGCATAAGCTTAATATTCTTTGTGACCATTTGAATATTTCTCTGGTGGGGCATCATAGAGCTGTAAACGATGCTGAGGCTACAGCAGAAATGTTTCTGAAATTTATTGATATGTTGGCAGAAAAAAATGTTTCTACACTGGATGAGATTAATATATTTTCCAGCCGAACGGTTAATTATAAAAAGCTCCGTGCTCATCATGCTATTATTTTGGTACAAAATTATACGGGCTTACGGAACTTATATGAATTGGTTTCCTTGTCCCATATTGATTATTTTTATCGAAGACCCCGTATTCCCAAAAGTCAGCTTTTGCGTCTAAGGGAAGGTTTGATTTTAGGCAGTGCCTGTGAGGCAGGAGAGATTTACCGAGCTCTATTAGACAATGCACCCAAAGAGGTTATAGAAAACCTTGTAGGCCTTTATGACTATTTGGAGATACAACCCCTAGGGAATAACAACTTTATGATTGAGTCCCCAAGGGTGGAATCCATACGTTCTGTGGAAGATTTGAAGAAAATGAATCAAAAAATTGTTTCCTTGGGAGAGAAATATCATAAACCTGTTGTTGCTACCTGCGATGTTCATTTTATCGATCCTGATGATCAGGTTTATCGAAAAATCATTATGGCGGCAGAAGGTTTTTCCGATGCGGATAACCAGCCACCTTTATATTTTCGTACCACGGAAGAGATGTTGAAAGAATTTCAGTATCTAGGGGAGGAAAAGGCAAGAGAAGTGGTTATCACCAATACAAATCGCATTGCCGATTGTATTGAAAAAATCAAGCCCATACCTGATGAAACCTTCCCGCCTAAAATTGAAGGGGCGGATGATGAATTAAGACGTATTTGTATGGATAAAGCCCATTCTTTATATGGTGAGCCCTTACCACCCATCGTTCAAGACCGTTTGGAAACAGAACTAAATTCTATCATCAGTAATGGTTATGCGGTACTTTATATCATTGCCCAAAAGCTGGTATGGAAATCCGTAGAGGATGGGTATTTGGTTGGTTCCCGTGGCTCGGTAGGTTCTTCTTTTGCGGCGAATATGGCGGGGATTACAGAGGTAAATTCCTTGCCTCCCCATTATGTGTGCCCAAACTGCAAATATTCGGATTTTGATTCTGAAACGGTAAAGGCTTATGCATTGGAGGAAGCTTGTGGGTGTGATATGCCGGATAAGGTATGTCCAAATTGCGGCGAAAAGCTTCATAAGGATGGACATGACATTCCCTTCCAAACCTTTCTTGGATTTGAAGGAGATAAGGAACCGGATATTGACTTAAATTTTTCAGGGGAATACCAGCAGAGTGCCCATGCCTATACAGAAGAGCTTTTTGGAACAGGACATGTTTTTAAGGCAGGGACCATTGGTACCCTTGCCGATAAAACTGCCTATGGCTTTGTAAAAAAATATTTTGATGAGCGTCAACAGACGGTGCATAATGCAGAAATAAACCGTTTGATATTGGGTTGTACAGGAGTAAAAAGAACCACAGGACAGCATCCCGGAGGTTTAATGGTAGTACCCAACGACCATAGTATATACGAGTTTTGCCCAATTCAGCGACCTGCTAATGATGTAAACTCTAAAATTACCACAACTCATTTTGATTATCATTCCATCAGTGGACGTTTGCTGAAGCTTGACCTTTTGGGGCACGACGATCCTACGGTAATTCGTATGCTTTACGATTTAACCGGGGTAAATCCACAAACGGTACCCCTTGGTGATCCGGAGACTATGTCTCTGTTTGAGTCTCCACATGCTTTGGGGGTTACGGAGGAGGATATCAATTGTAAAACAGGGACACTGGGCATACCGGAGTTCGGGACAAAATTTGTTCGTGGCATGCTTTTGGATACAAAACCAAAGTCTTTTGCTGATTTATTGCGTATTTCAGGGCTTTCCCATGGTACTGATGTATGGCTTGGCAACGCTCAGTCCTTAATCGAAAATGGCACCATCACTTTGAAAGAAACCATTTCTACTCGAGATAGTATTATGATTTATCTGATAAATAAAGGTGTAGATAAAAAGAAATCGTTTAAAATTATGGAGAAGGTACGTAAAGGGAAGGGCTTGACGGAGGAAGACATTGCTGATATGAAAGCCTCTCAAGTACCCGACTGGTATATTGAATCTTGCCAAAAGATTAAGTATATGTTCCCTAAGGCCCATGCGGCTGCCTATGTTATGATGGCTTTCCGCATTGCTTATTTTAAAATTCACTATCCTGAGGCATATTATGCGGCATACTTTACAGTAAGAGCCAGTGATGATTTTGATTATGCAACCATGTGTAAAGGGATGGAAAAGGCGAAAGAAGCAATCAAGGAGATTCAGGCAAAAGGAATGGAAGCAACAGCCAAGGATAAAAATAAAATGACTGTTTTAGAAATTATCGTTGAGTTTTATGCCAGAGGGTTTCACTTCCTGCCCATTGATCTTTATAAATCGGATAGCAAAAAATTCATCATTACAGAGGACGGGATGATACCTCCCTTTAACTCCTTGCAGGGCTTAGGTACCACTGCGGCTGAAAGTATTGTTGAAGGCAGGAAAGAAGGGGAGTTCCATACCTTAGAGGAGTTGAAAAACCGAACCACCTTGGGTCGATCTCTCATAGACCTTTTAAAGGAAAATGGTGTTTTAAACGGTATTCCCGAAACGAATCAGCTTAGCTTGTTTTGATGATCCCAAACTTTGTAATGGTGATTGAAAAATTGTTATTCCGCAATAGATGTTTCGGATGAAAAAAGTAAATAATCATTGCAATTTTAATTTTACTGGTTCTAATAAATGAAATTTATCATTAAATTTTTTCTGATAAAGCCTAAAAGCGATGCATCTATATTTTAAGATGCATCGCTTTTTTATCAAAAATATGTGTCTAATACTTTTTCTGCCAGTTGCTTTTCTGCATTGGCACGAATTGCAAGAAGCAAAACCAATAAAATCTTTTCTATCTTTTCATCTTGATATGCTTCAATAATTTCTTTCACAGGAATCGCAGTATCCTGAATGCCTTCTGCTGAGGACTGCATATTCTGTTGCGTTGACAGTTGCAGCTTGGTAAAGCCTGTATAAATATTATGAATCATCTTTTCCTGTTCTTCCAATGATTTTACCGAAAGCACAGGTTGAAATAGAATGCCGATGTCTCTGATTGAAAGAACGGTCTTTAAATGATAAATCATAATCAAAAGCATGATATGCATACGGCTATACTTCTTCTTTACTGGCGCGGGAAAAATCTTTGCCTTGGTGTAGTTGTTAATCATGGTTTTTGTTAATATCTTGTCTTCATCATAACGCTTATTTCTAACCAAAGCCTTATCCATAAAAGTGGTAACCTGATCCATATATAAATCAATATTTGGAATATCCTCAATATCTATACTTCCTGAAGACTTAATTTCTTGTGTAAAGTTATCTATAATTTTTTCAAGAGCTGTCATTTGTTCACCCCGACATTTTATTTTGTTAAATTTCTTGCTTTTATTTATTATACTTGATTTCAAACAATGCTTCAAGATTTTATTCCAAATTCTTCTTGCGCTATCTTAAATAATATGTTACTATATGGATATAATGATATGTAGTATCGATAACTACATGAAGGAGTGGAGAACATGAGTAAAATAATATTTAAAGTAAAAGATCCTATAAGTGCATTGACACATTTTGTTGGCTTTCTCGCAGTAATCCCATGCTTTATATTACTAATGTATAAGGCGAAGCTTGAGGCAAGCGTTTGGCATCAATGGGGTTTTGCTATTTTTGGGATTTCTTTATTGCTTTTATATGGAGCCAGCACAATCTATCATACATTAAAGTTGTCACAAAATAAAGTAAATATTTTACGCCGAATTGATCATATGATGATTTTCGTATTAATTGCAGGTACTTATACCCCAATTTGTTTGGTATCCCTGCACGGCACATGGGGCTGGACGATGCTGGTATTAATTTGGGCATTTGCGTTAACTGGTATTTTACTTAAGATATTTTGGATGAATGCACCCAGGTGGTTATCCACGTTGATTTATGTTGTCATGGGTTGGTTGGCAGTTATCGTATTTGTACCATTGGAAAAGGCAGTTAGTTGGAATGGCGTTGGTCTTTTACTTGCAGGGGGTATTGCTTACACTGTTGGGGCTGTGATCTATGGATTAAAAAAGCCTAATATTACTTTCAAACATTTTGGTTTCCATGAAGTCTTTCATATCTTTGTTATGGTTGGTAGCAGCCTTCACATAGCTTTTATGTTTGAATATGTATTATAATATTTTAATTTGACAATTATAAATAATGTGATAAAATAGTTAGGTATCTAATCAATTAGTTAGATGTCTAACTATTTTTTATTGCTACGTTTTTATTTTTTAGCGATATTACATATGTGAAAAAAACGAAAATTTAAGGAGGGATGGAATGTTTTGTTCTGATGCATTTGCAAAAAAAAGGGAAGTTTTAGGGGATCATGTTACGGATTTCTCTTTTATTTTAAGTGTGCTGTTTAAACTTTATCATATATATATGAAAAACAGTGCCCAGGAGATTGGCCTCTCATGGGGGCAACCACAAATTTTAATGTCTCTTGCGTCAAAAGACATGCAGACACAGAAAGAGTTGTGTGAATTTATACGTATAAAACCCGCTTCTATGACTGATATTTTAAAAAGAATGGAACGGGATGAATTGATTAACCGTATCAGGGATGAAAAGGATATGCGCAGTATTCGTGTTTGTATTACTGAAAAAGGTCGAGAGAAATTTCAGGCTTTCATTGAAAAGGGCACATCCATAGATGATGTGGCTTTACGTGGATTTACTGCTGAAGAAAAGGATTTATGTTTGCATTATTTAGGAAGAATATTAGAGAATATGAATAAGGATTTGAATGAAAAGAGGGAGAATGCTTGAAGATCGTTTTAAAATATATGAAGTCTTACAGAAAATTGGCAATCTTGGCGCCACTTTTTATGCTGATTGAAACATCATCTGAATTGATTATGCCAAAACTGATGACGCTTTTAATTAATCATGGTGTTGGTGCATCGAATTCCAATTATATATTGAAGATGGGCGCAGGAATGATTTTTGTGGCTCTTTTAGGTATTATTGGCGGCATTGGCTGTTTGATTGCAGCAAGTATTGTCAGTCAGAGGGCAGGAACAGATTTAAGAAAAGACCTGTTTACCAAAATACAGAATTTTTCTTTCCATAATATAGACACATTCCAAACACCCTCGTTGATAACCAGATTAACAAATGATATCACCCAAATTCAGATGGTTATATTGATGTCTTTGCGTATGCTGATTCGTGCCCCATTGCTATGTTTCGGTAGTTTAATTATGGCATTTTCCATTCATGCAAAGTTGGCCATGATTTTTGTGATTTCTATCGTTGTTTTGGCTATAGCAACTTTTTTGGTTATGCGTAAGGCAGTGCCGAAATTCAAAATGGTTCAGGATAAGCTGGACGGCGTAAATACAGTTATGAGAGAATGCTTGGCAGGCATGCGAGTGGTAAAGGCCTTCGTGCGCCATGATTATGAGATGGAAAAATTCAATGCTGCCAATGAAGATTATAAAGAAACCAGTGTGAAAGCATTTCGCATTGTAGTGCTTATGTTGCCTTTGATGATGCTGATTTTAAACATTTCGATTATTGCTATTTTATGGAATGGTGGAATTCAATTTTCCATTGGTAGTTTAAGAATTGAAGAGATTATGGCTTTTATCACCTATTTAATGCAAATGATTATGGCCCTGATGATGATTGCAATGGTATTTATGTATATCTCCAGAGCGCAAATTTCATTAAACCGTGTAAATGAGGTTTTAAATGAAGAAATTGATATTGCAGACCCCAATCATCCCATTGTGCCTGAAAAAAGTCAGGGGAAGGTTGAATTTAAAGATGTCTCCTTCCGCTATAAAGGCGGCAGTGGTGAGCCGGTTCTGGAGAATCTAAGCTTTACAGTAAATGGAGGAGAAACCATTGGCATTCTTGGCGAGACAGGTTCAGGAAAATCCACCTTGGTTAATTTGATGCCTCGTCTTTATGATGTTACCCAAGGAGCCATTTACATTGACGATATTGATGTGAGGGACTATTCTATCCACGACTTAAGAAAAAGAGTGGCTGTTGTACTGCAAGAAACCATTTTATTTACCGGAACAATCAGAGAAAACATCATGTGGGGAAATAAAAATGCAACAGAGGAGGAAGTTGTTGCTGCGGCAAAAGCTGCACAAGCCCATGATTTTATTTTGGAATTACCTAATGGCTATGATACTGAACTGGGGCAGAAAGGTGTAAATGTTTCCGGTGGACAAAAACAACGTATTTCTATAGCCAGAGCGCTGATTCAAAATCCAAGTATTATTATTTTTGATGATAGTACTAGTGCGGTGGACTCATTAACTGAAAAAAGAATTCGTCAAGCAATGAAAGATTCACATGACCGGTGTACAAAATTCATAATCGCCCAGCGAATCAGCTCAATTAAACATGCAGATAAAATTTTTGTGCTGAAGGATGGTAAAATAGCTGCACAAGGTAACCATAATTATCTTATGGAAACTAGTTTGGACTATCAGGAAATCTATCAATCTCAAATGAAGAAAGGGGTAGTTATTGATGCCTAATCCCCGCATGGGCGGAAAACCGCCAATAGAATCCAGAAAACCTAAAAATACTAAGAAAACACTTAGCAGACTCTTAAAGTATTTAAATAAGTATTGGTTTTATTTATTAATTTCATTTATTTGCATTGCTTTTGTTACACTGGGTACAGTCTATGCAACCCGCCTGATTGGTGTTGCCATTGATCAGTATATTACAAAGTATGATTTTGCAGGTTTAGCCAAAGTCTGTTCAATGCTTTTAGCCATTTATGTTGGTTCCTCTTTGTGTATGTGGCTTCAAAGCTATTTGCTTCTTTTGGTAGGGCAAAACGTTGTTGCCACAATCCGCAAGGAGCTCTTTGAAAAGATACAGAGACTTCCTTTGAAGTACTTTGACACTACAACCCATGGTGAAATCATGAGCCGTGTTACAAACGATGTAGATAATATTTCTATGGCTTTAAATAACAGCATCTCTCAAGTTTTGCAAAGCGGATTAACCTTAATTGGAACCTTCGCAATGATGCTTTATTTAAATATTTCTTTAACCATTGCTTCTATCGTGACCATACCAATATTGCTTATTGTTACGAAAGCCATAACAACTCGCTCCAGAAAAAATTATAAAGAAAAACAGGAGCGTCTGGGAAAACTAAATGGTTATATTGAAGAAATTATATCGGGACAAAAGGTTGTTAAAGTATTCTGTCAAGAAGATGAAATGACCCAGGCATTTTCTGAGAAAAATAATGATTTATTAAAAGTAGGCATTCGTGCAGAAATCTTTTCAGGAATCATAGCACCAATCATGATGGCTCTGAACAACATTTCATATGCCATTGTTGTGGCTGTTGGTGGTCTTATGATGGTTATGGGTATGCCTATGACATTGGGAACCATTTCGAACTTTATTATTTATTCAAAGCAATTTACAAGACCTTTGAATGAATTAGCAAACCAAGTAAATGCCATGATGGCGGCCTTCGCCGGAGCAGAGAGAGTTTTTGAAGTTTTGGATGAGCCGGAGGAAATGAAAGATCAGCCGAATTCCGTTGCTCTCAATGATGTAAAAGGCGATGTTGTTCTTTCAAGTGTTGATTTTTCATATGAAGAGGGTCATCCTATTTTGAAAGAAGTGAACTTGTATGCAAAACCGGGGCAGACCATTGCCTTAGTTGGGCCTACCGGTGCAGGAAAAACCACAATTATAAATCTGTTGACCCGTTTTTATGATATAGATAAAGGAACCATTACCATTGATGGAAGAGAAATTAAGGATATCAAGCGAAAAAGCTTGCGTTCAAATCTAGGTATTGTTTTACAGGATACCTATTTATTTACAGATACCATTCGTGAAAATATTCGCTATGGTAGATTAGACGCGAAAGATGATGAAATTATTGCTGCGGCAAAGCTTGCCAATGCCCATGAATTTATTCGACGCCTACCCGATGGTTATGATACCGTTTTAACCGACGGCGGCGGAAATCTGAGCCAAGGACAAAGGCAAATGCTTGCCATCGCCAGAGCCATTTTGGCGAACCCCTCTGTATTGATTCTTGATGAAGCAACCAGCAGTGTAGATACACGTACAGAGGTGAAAATTCAGGAAGCCATGCAGAATTTGATGAAGGGGCGTACCAGTTTTGTCATTGCCCACCGCTTAAGCACCATAAAAGACGCTGATCTGATTGCTGTAATCAACCATGGTGAGATAATAGAGCGGGGGAACCATGAAGAATTGATGGCGAAAAAAGGCTTCTATCATAGCCTGTATAGCAATCAGTTTGAATCAGAAAAAGCGGTATAAAAAATTGTGTAGACTGTATTCTTTTGAAAAACAACCAAAAACACTTGATTTTTATTGGTAAATATGATATAAATATTTTCATGAATAGACTTTGATGAGGAAGAGTACAATACGATTTGTTTTTTTCAGAGAGCCGACGGTTGGTGCAAGTCGGTAAAAACACGTTTTGGAACTGGCCTCGGAGTTTTGCCCTGAACATCTTTTTAGATTAGTAGGCGGCAACGGCTGCCACCGTTATCGGTTTTGAGTGTGCCTTTTGGCAAACTAGAGTGGTAACACGGAGTATCCCTTCGTCTCTAACTGAGACGAAGGTTTTTTTATTTTTTAGATATAAAATTTCCAGACCCTAAAGGTGTTTTATTCTGTTTTGTTAAATATGAATAATTAAACTGAAATTTGGGCTATGTTTAGGAAATAGATTTGTTTGGGAGATTGTTTTATTAAGGAGGAGATTGTATGAACAGTCGCTATGAATTTGGTGAAATTGAGAAAAAGTGGCGTAATGAATGGGAGAAGAATCCTATTAATGTAGAGGATGACAAAAAACCTAAGTTTTATTGTCTGGACATGTTCCCATACCCATCCGGTACAGGGCTTCATGTTGGTCACTGGAGAGGTTATGTTTTAAGTGATGTTGTCAGCAGATACAAAGTTTTGCAGGGTTATCAGGTGCTTCACCCCATGGGCTGGGATGCCTTTGGTTTACCTGCGGAAAACTTTGCAATTAAAAACAATATGCATCCTCGTATTGCCACTGCAAATAATATTACAAACGTAAAGCGCCAGCTCCACGAAATCAGCGCAATTTATGATTGGGATAAAGAAGTTGATACAACAGACCCTGGTTATTATAAATGGACACAGTGGATTTTTGTTCAAATGTTTAAAAAGGGCTTAGCTTATGAAAAGGAAATGCCTTTAAACTGGTGCCCTAGCTGCAAATGCGTTTTGGCGAATGAGGAAGCTGCCGGCGGTACTTGTGAACGTTGTGGTTCAACAGTAACAAAGAGAAATCTTCGTCAATGGATGCTGAAAATCACTGCTTACGCAGACAGATTGTTGGAAGATTTGCAAAAGCTTGATTGGTCTGAAAAAGTAAAGAAAATGCAGTCTGATTGGATTGGAAGAAGCTACGGCGCTGAAATAGAGTTTAAGGTAAGTGGAAGTGATAAAAATATCTCTGTTTATACCACCAGACCTGATACGCTTTTCGGTTGTACCTTTATGGTTTTGGCTCCTGAGTATAAAGGAATTGATGATTTTATTGCCCCTGGATACGAGGAAACAGTGAAGAAATATTGCTTTGATGCTTCCACAAAATCCTCTGTTGACCGTATGACAGATAAAGAAAAAACAGGTGTGTTTACTGGCACTTATTGCGTTAACCCTGTGAATGGCAAAGAAATTCCTGTTTGGGTTGCTGATTATGTATTGGCGGATTATGGTACCGGTGCGGTAATGTGTGTGCCCGCCCATGACGAACGTGACTTTGAGTTTGCCACAAAATTTGAACTGCCTATCGTCCAGGTAATTATGCCTGAAGGAGAAGAAGAAAAGCCCTTAACCGAAGCATATGTTGGTGACGGTGTTATTATCAATTCCGGTGATTGGAATGGAATGAAGGCATTTGAAGCAAAGAAAAAAGTGCCTCATTTGATGGAAGAAAAGGGCATCGGCAAGAAAACAGTTAACTATAAATTGCGTGACTGGGTATTCTCCAGACAAAGATATTGGGGTGAACCTATTCCAATTATCCATTGCGATCATTGTGGGGCTGTTCCCGTTCCCGAAGATCAATTGCCTGTGTTGCTCCCTGAAGTAGAGTCCTACAAGCCTACGGATACAGGAGAATCTCCTTTGGCTCATATTGACGAGTGGGTGAATACGACTTGCCCTGTGTGCGGCAAGCCTGCAAAGAGAGAAACAAATACCATGCCACAGTGGGCTGGTTCCAGCTGGTATTTCTTGCGCTATGTAGATAACCATAATGATAAACAATTGGCTAGCATGGATGCTTTGAAAAAATGGGCTCCCGTTGACTTATATGTTGGTGGAATTGAGCATGCTGTATTGCACTTATTGTATGCACGTTTCTATACAAAATTCCTGTATGATATTGGTGCGGTGCCTTTTGAAGAGCCATTCCAGAAGCTGTTTAACCAAGGTATGATTACAAAGAATGGCGGCAAAATGAGTAAGTCCTTGGGTAATGTGGTATCACCCGATGAATTGGTTGAGAAATATGGCTGTGACTCATTGAGAATGTATGAATTGTTCGTAGGCCCTCCTGAAATGGATTGTGATTGGGACGATAGCGGTATTGATGGGGTGTTCCGTTTCTTAAATAAAATTTGGAAAATGGTTTATACCTATAAAGATGCACCTGTGCAAGCAAGCAAAGAAGAGGCATTTGTTTGCAATAAGATGATTGCTGATATTACCAGCCGTTTAGAAGCTTTGACAATGAATACAATTGTCAGCGGTTTTATGGAATCTTCCAATAAATTTAATGAAATTGCGAAAAAGCAGGGTGGTCTTTCAAAGGAAACTTTGGAAACAGTGGTTACTATGCTGGCTCCCTTTGCGCCTCATATTTCCGAGGAGCTTTGGAGAGAATTGGGTCACGAAGACTCTGTTTTTGCAGCAGGCTGGCCGGTTGTGGATGAAAGTAAGCTTGTTCAGGATACCATTGAAATTGCCATTCAAATTGGTGGTAAGTTAAGAGGAACAATGGAAATTTCCTCTGATGCTGACAAGGAAGCAGTATTGGCACAGGCGAAAGAGACTTTGGGTAGTCGTTTAGACGGAAAAGAAATCGTAAAAGAGATTTATGTACCCGGTAGAATCGTAAATCTGATTGTTAAGTAAAACCATTGAAATATTATTGCAGGGTTGTGAGAGCTTGTTCTCTAGCAGCTCTGCTTTTTGTACTATGAGGTGATTGAAATGGTAGAATTGCTGATGATGGATGGGGATGTATTAAAAGATACTGCAAAATTTCAGATTGCCATGGAACTTGTGGGTGAGAAACGAAAAGCCAAAGTCGAAAAAATGGTGAAAGAGGAAAGTAAACGTCTGTCTTTGTCAGCAGGTCTTTTATTAAGTTATGCATTTTCAACAATGAATGAAATTTCCCTTTACGATAAGATAAAAATTACTGAGAAAGGGATGCCTTATTTGCCCAATCAGGAGTATTTCTTTAGTCTGTCTCACTCTGGACGGTTTGCAATTTGCAGCTTTTCTCATGAACCAATTGGTTGTGATATTGAAAAAATGAGAGCTAAAATACCAAAAGTTGCAAAAATTTTTTCACCGGAAGAAGAGCAAATATTTTTTCGTTTAGACGAAGCAAATAAGAAAGAATTCTTTTTTCAGCTATGGACAAGGAAAGAAAGTGTAACAAAATGGATGGGAAAAGGCATAGCCTATCCCTTTGACAGCTTTTCTGTAATGGATGGTTTACGCAACAGAAATATCATCGTTATAGAAAGTAAAAAATTGTTTTTAAAATCCTTGCAAATGGAAGACTATATGATTTCTTTATGCAATGAAAGGGGCAATTTCCCCCAGGAAATTAAAAAAATTAACTGGGATATTTTAACTGAAAATTAAAAACATTTAAATTGTGTTTTAAAGTTGAAAATTGTCACAAAATCTGTATAATATAAAGAGACAAATTGTGATAATAATGAGGTTTTTATAATGAAAATATTAAAAAAGGCTACTTGCCTTGTTTTAACGGCCTTTTTGGCCTTTGGTGTTTTTCCTACCCATCAAACGGGTGCTGCTACCGTTGCTGAATTAGAGGCAAAAAGAAAAGCACTATCACAGCAGACGGACAAAGCAAAAAAGGAAATTCAAAATTTGAAGAACAAGCAATTATCTGTGGAACAAGAAATTGATGCTATGGATAAGGTTATGAACAGCTTGCAGGCAGAACTGGATAATGCACAATCTGATTTAGATGAATTGGCTGCATCTTTAAAGGCTACAGAAAAGGAATTAGAAGAAGCAACAGCAAAGAGAGATAGACAGTTTGAGCTATTAGGCAGTCGTATGCGTTTTTTGCAGCAAAAGGGTTCATCTGGCTATCTAGAGATTCTTTTGGAGGCTGAAAGTTTTTCTGATTTATTTTTAAGAATGCAGTATGTGAATGATATTATGTCTTTTGATAAAGATATTTTGGATCAGCTTCAAGCAATTCAAACTACAATTCAGAATAAGAAAGAAGAAATTACAAAAAACCATGCAGCACAAGCTGTAGTAGTAAAAGTACAAAAAGAAAAGGTTGAAAGCATGAAGAGCGTCATTTCTGAAAAGGAAACTCTGATGGCGTCATATGCAAAGGATGTAAAGAAGCAGGAGCAGTTAATTGCTGCGAATGCAAAGGCTGATCAGCAGGTTCTAAATTTGATTGCTCAACAAACAAGTAACTCTACACCTTATTATACTGGAAATGGTTCTTTAGGATGGCCAGTTCCTGCAAAATCAGCATCTTCCTCAAGCTTAAGCAGTGGATTTGTACATAGAATTAACCCTGTAACAGGGAGAAGCGAAAACCACAGTGGTTATGACATTCCCGCACCATATGGTTCGGCTATTGTTGCAGCAGAAGCTGGAAAGGTTACATACTCTGGTTGGATGAATGGCTATGGCTATACAATTATCATTGATCATGGCGGCGGACTCTCCACACTATATGGACATAACTCATCCCTTGTTGTTTCGAAAGGTACAATGGTAAAAAGAGGGCAGACCGTTGCAAAATGCGGAAGTACCGGAATTTCAACGGGCAACCATTGTCATTTCTCAGTTTTGGTAAATGGAAAATATGTTAACCCTCAATCTTACTTAGGCGTAAAAAATATTAGCCGTTAATTGTATTAAAAAGAATATTGTTGATCAAACATCCCTCACAGATAGTCTATAAAACCATAGATAGCGTTTTGTGAGGGTGTTTTTTTAAAATTATGTTTATATATAACCATAATTTAATTATGTAAACAAAGGGGCATTTTGAATGGAAGTTAGAGTTTTGCAGCTTGAAAAAGAACATACAGTTTATATCGCAAGAATCTGTTCATGGTTTTATCACTGGTGGGGAGAACAAGAAGGTTTTAGCATGGATAAAATGGAGGCATATGTATTACATTCATTGTGTGAAGATAGAATTCCTCAAACATATATATTGCTGGCAGATGAAGAACTGGTTGGTGTTTATCAATTGTCTGTAATGGATCTTGATGTAAGACCAGACATATATCCATGGCTGATTAATGTCTATATTGATAAACCATATAGAGGCAAAGGCTATTTAAATCTTTTAATGCAATCGGCGAAAGAAAATTGTCGAAGATTAGGAATAAAAGAAATTTTTTTATATACAACTCATGAGGGGTTATACGAAAAATATGGCTTGAGATTTAAAGAAGAATTTGATACTTTTATAGAAGGCAATGAAATACAACGGCTATATAGCTGGAATATAGAGAATTAGGTTTTCTGGCATACAACTATTCGTAAAAGTGTCGTTTTGCGAATAGTTGTATGCGTACCCTGTTACATATTAAAGACCTCTTTAGTCAAATGACTCATCGAATCTTAATTTTGCTATAGCACTATTGTCATCGTAATTTATAAGAAACCCTTATGAGATATTTAATCATAAGGGTTTCTTATTCTTGTTATGGTATTAATTTTTGAATCGTATCAAAAAATTCTTTATTGGCTAGGATTTTTCCTTCGCCTCCGATTGTACAATAATTTCTTAGCAAAGAAATATCCTTCAGTAAATCCGTAAATTCCAAAACATCATTTTTTGTTGTGTGTATAATTTGATTTCTTTCCATAATTTCAAAATCTTCTGGAAAATCTCGATATTCTTTATTAATTGCATCATTAAGTTTTTCTGCATTTGTTTTAGGCTGATCTAAACGATTAATGGTTCCTAAAATATATTTTGTCATTTCTCTGTCTGTAGCATTAAAAGTCTCTAATTTCTTCCATAGATTCTTATAGATTTTATAGGTTTCGGTTACATTTGGGTCTCGGTAGGAATAAAAATAACAAATTCCATTCTGCTGGAAACTGCATCCACTTCCATATGCGCCGCCCTTTACACGTACTTCATTCCATAGATATTCCAAATTTAAAATGGTTCTCAGCACTTGCAACTTTCCGTTATAGCTATAACCCAGTTTTTTAAAATCTGCTGCAAAAATATTGTATTGTACTGTGCTATTTGCTGTAAATGCTAAGGAAGAAGAATTTTTGTCAAAAGAAAATTTTTCGAATTTGCTGTTTGAGCCAGGGTCTAAATTTTCATAAATAAAATCACGCATAGAAATAGCTTTATTAATATCTTCTTCTTCACACCCAAAGGAAATATGAAAACTTTTTTGGGTAAATAGACAATTTGCAGCTTTTTTTAGATTATTGATGACAACCTCAGGTGTTTCAGAAAGCATTTTATCAATCTTAACCAAAAAGTGAAAATAATCAATTCCACTTGTAATTTCGTTGATTTTTCCGCCGTTAGACAATTGGCCAACACTAAAGTGGATTGCCTCCAGATGAGAGTAATTGAGCAGATAGTTTTCCCCTTTAATTTTTGCAGCGCGAACAATCTTTTGCAAACTATTGAGGGAATCAAATTTTGTATTTAACAAAATCTCCTTCGTTAATTCAGCAACTTTTGCAATATCTTCTTTTAGAAATTTGCTTTTCACCGTTAAAAAACCGGTATAATCCTCAGTATTCTTACTAAAGACATCATTTTGAAAGGATAGCCCACCAAAAACTTCATTTGTTACCATGGGTAATTCTTGGTAGGAATACTTTATTGTATCCAATTTACCCAGGACATCAGTTAAAAGTCCGGCATAGGGCAAAAGCTCTTCATTTAAGCAATCCACATCAAAATGTAATTTTAGATATATGATTCCATTACTTTGCAGAGGGACAAATATCTGCTTCCCCTCTCCTACCCTGCTTTTTGTGTATACAGGAATCGAAGGCGCAGGATTAATCTGAGATAGCTGCAATATGGGAATTTGCTCAAGAATTTCAGGTGTATCTTCTGTATGTTGGAAAATCTCAAGTTTTTTGGTATCTTCCTTTATTTGCTTGATATCATTTTCGGTAAAAGAATCTTTCTTATCATGCATTTTCTTTAGGAATTCATCCTGAATTTCCTTCTCTTTATGCTTATCTGGAGAAAATACTAAAATATTCTTTTTCGTATTATGCAGAATATTTTTTTCTACCAGGATATTCCATTCATAATTTGGATCTTTTAATTTCTCCAAAGTCTCAAAATGCCGTAAACAGAAAAATGGGTTTTTCCCATGGAGCCAGCTCTTCATTAATTTCATCCCATAAATTAAGCCTTTTGGTGTGGAGCCATAGTCCTCTTCTTTTAGTAAGAATGAAAGCCTTCTAAGGCTGCTGGTCAATAATTCCTTGTCAAGACCATCTTTAAGAATTCTCTCTAGAGTTTGATTAATTGTTTTTTCAAATTCGGAGACCTTTGACAAATCTGCATTTTTTGCAACAATGCTGAACAGCATTTCATAGGTTGAAGAATCGAACCACCCTTCTACATCATCACAAATTTTTGCTTCCATAAGGGCAGTTTTTATCACTGAGGCATTTGTTTCCAACAAGACATAGGAAAGTGCTTGTAAAGCCATTGTAAGCTCTTCATCTGTACATAGACCAACGTTCACAGAATATGCTAAGTACCCTGTGTCCTCATCACTGTCTGTAGGAAAGGTTTCTTTTGATAATTTTTGTAGATAAGTTGCTTTTGTTTCCAGTATTTCTGGCAATTCAATGGTACGCATAAAATCATTCAAATATTCATCGCCAATATGCTTTAGACAACGCTCTATATCCATATCACCATACAAATAGATATAGGAATTTGACGGATGATAGTATTTTTTATGAAAAGCAAGGAATGATTCATAGGTTAAATTGGGAATTGTAGCAGGATCCCCGCCGGATTCAAAGCCATATGTGGTTTTGCCGAATAAATTCCTAGAAATAGCCCCTTGCAGTAAGCTTTCGGGATCAGAAAGCGCTCCTTTCATTTCGTTATAGACGACGCCTGTAACGTTAAGCTCACCTGTTTCTTCATTGACAATATACCGCCAACCTTCTTGCATAAAAATTTCTTTTTTCGTGTAAATGTTAGGATAAAAAACAGCATCCAAATAAACATCCATTAAATTATGGAAATCCTCTTCGTTGCAGCTGGCAATGGGATACATGGTTTTATCTGCATAAGTTAAAGCATTTAGAAATGTATTTAATGACCCTTTCGCCAATTCATTAAAGGGATCCTTGGAAGCATATTTTCTGGAACCACATAGAACAGAATGCTCCAAAATGTGAGGGGTACCACAATCATCTTCTGGGGGCGTTTTAAAGGATATAGAAAATACCTTGTTCTCATCTTTTGCCTTTATATAAATGAGCCGCGCTCCACTTTTTAGATGCTCAAACAAATACCCTTCTCCATGAATGTCTGAAATAACTTCTTTGTCTTTCAGTAAGAAGCCATGCATAATTGAATTAAGCTTTAATTCCATATAAGAACCTCCTTATTTCATTTGCAAATAGTTATTGTAAATTAATTATTTGTTTTATGAAGAAATATTAGAATGCAATCACTAGTTTATCACAGGATAGAAAAAAATTCTATATTTAAAATTTTGTGTTGACAAACGAGATAGGTTAGTTTATAATCATTATTAGTTAGTAAATAATATTAAAAATTCAAGGAGGAAAATTATATGAAAAAATTTGTTTGTTCCGTATGTGGTTACGTTCATGAAGGTGATTCTGCACCTGAAATCTGTCCAGTTTGTAAGGTAGGCGCTGAAAAATTTATCGAACAGGGCGGCGAAAAATCTTGGGCTGCTGAACATGTTGTAGGGGTTGCTCAGGGCGCTAGTGAAGATATTATGAAGGACTTAAGAGCAAACTTTGAAGGCGAATGCACAGAAGTTGGTATGTATTTAGCTATGGCAAGAGTTGCTCATAGAGAAGGATATCCTGAAATCGGTTTGTATTATGAAAAAGCAGCTTGGGAAGAAGCAGAACACGCAGCAAAATTTGCAGAGCTGTTGGGTGAGGTTATTACAAACTCAACCAAGAAAAACTTAGAATTAAGAGTTGATGCTGAAAACGGTGCAACTGCTGGTAAAACTGATCTTGCAAAACGTGCGAAAGCAGCAAACTTAGATGCAATTCACGATACAGTACATGAAATGGCTCGCGACGAAGCAAGACATGGTAAGGCTTTTGAAGGTCTTCTGAACAGATACTTTAAATAATAAGGGAAATTAGAACATATTGACCCCTTGACAGTAGGAAACACCCTGTTGTCAAGGGGTTTTTGTATTCTATTCATGGTTTGACTCTAGTATATGGTTGACGTTTCAACCATATACAAATATGCTTTTTAAAATCCTCAAGGGAAATTGAAGGAGAAAATTATCAATTTGGGGTGAGAATCCTCCTCCCTTGAGTATATTTATCGGGTGGACATACATGTTTATCATTACTCCCCCCCTCTTCTAAGACGATCGTAAATGTCAGAATACAAGGAATTAATCTTATTCTTGTAGCGTTTTACCCAGTTTGGTTGCTTATCTAGAACAGGACTTGTGAAAAAGCAGATTGGCACACCTTCTTTAAAAAATCATATAATAAAGAAATCGTAATTTTTCAAGAAGTAGGAGGATATGCATGGAGACGCATCTCAATAGAAGTTTCGCATATACAATTCGAAAAGGAGACACACTAATGTTGATTGCACGGCACTTTCATACGACTGTGCCAGCGATAAAGTTGGAAAATCCCCAACTAGGAAACAAACTGTACATTGGGCAATTAATCTGGATTCCACAAAAATGCAGTTATAGTGAAATTCCTCTACAGTGCCGCTCTATAATCAACGAGAAGCTAGCACTCAACAATCGTCTTCGGTTATTATGGGAACAACATGTTTATTGGACTAGAATGTTTATTACCAGCTTAGTTTTTGGATTGCCTGATGCGGAATATGTCGCAAATCGTCTTCTGCAGAACCCTAAAGATTTTGCAGTTGTATTGCGGGAATTTTATGAGGAAGATGATGTTTCAACTTTTGTTGAGCTATTTACAGATCACCTCAATATCGCTGCTGAACTTGTTAAGGCGGCAAAGGCCGGCGATAGTGCTGCAGCCGCTGACGCTGAAAAGCGATGGTATGCAAATGCAGATATGATAGCAGAATTTTTTGAAAGTATTAATCCGTATTGGTCGGCGCGTGAGTGGAAAAAACTACTATATAACCATCTTGCTATGACAAAAGAGGTGGCTGTCAATATGCTTAATCAAAAGTATGAAAATAGTATTCGTGACTTTAATAATATTGAGCAAGAGGCCTTGCTAATGGCCGACACAATGACACAGGGTATTCTAAAGCAGCTTGATTTCTAACAAATCCGACTAAGAAGTTGTTATGTATCCACATCTATTTTAATAAATACACAAGACCCTCTAACTTAGGTTGGAGGTTTTTTTGTAGACAATCGTTGGTCCATTAATTGATATAACGTTACTTTTTTCAAATTGTTAACAGGTTTTTGTAGAGTTAAATTATTTTTAAACCTAAAACTCTTTTTGTAATCTACCTTGATTGCAATCAGACTTCTGCAAATAAAAATTACATCAAACAAACAAATACCTCATTTGGTCATGTTTAATTACAAAAAAATCTCCTACCCGCTCATTGGATAGGAGATATCTTTTAGAATTTGGCCATTAAGGTATTTATTTTATCACGAAATGCATCACGATCTACATTTGTTACAATATAAGCGTTATGCTCAAATTGTTTATCACTATATAAATCTGTCACCGTTTTACCAAGGGTTATTTGACCTTTTGTTTCAACACGGATGCCCACATGATGGGTTTCAAATATACTATCATCTACAGCGTATAGTACTGCCGCAGGGTCGTGTAAGGCCACACCTTTATAACCCAACTCATGATAATGTTTCAGACCGCCCTGCATAACATCACGAAAAATCTTTGCCTGAAATGAACCTAAAGAACCTATTTCTTCAATCTCTTCTGCAGTTAAATAAGCCTTTAAGGTCACATCTAGACCACACATATAAACCGGCACGCCACAGCAGAACAACATATCTGCTGATTCTGGGTCAACGTAGATATTAAATTCAGCAGATGGTGTCACATTGCCGCCGATTGCAGCACCACCCATAATAATGATTCGTTTAATCAGTTTAGGCAGTTCACTATATTTAGACAAGGCAATACCAAGGTTTGTCATAGGGCCAACTGCGATGATAACCAATTCGCCATTGCACTCTTTTGCAATACGATAAATGGCATCCCATGCTTTTTCTTCTTCAATCTTTGTGTTTGTTACTTCAGCAGGATAGGAAACCCCACCAAATCCATCGACTCCATGAATTTTCTCTGCAGTTACAGGCTCACGAAACATTGGTCTGTCAGCTCCCATGTAAATGGGGATGTCTTTACCCATAGCATGTCTTACTTTCACAGCATTTGCTGTTGTTTTATCCACGCCAACATTACCAGCCACAGTTGTAATTGCACGAATATCCAATTCCTCTAAGCGGCTTGCCAACAACAACGCTGCTGTATCGTCAACACCTGGATCACAGTCGATAATTACTGGGAAACGATTCATTTCGCCACCTCCCCATATACACTGATTGCTTCAACCAACAGGTCAACAAAAGCTTGTCTGTCAATACCCATCAATACTTTAGCATTTGGAACTACATCTAAAACATGATCAAAGTCAGCCACCGTTGCGCCTTTACAGAAATCACCCGTGGTCTCTACCTCAACGTACAAATCTTTTGACTCCATAATGCCAGGCTTGATTAAGGCAGCCACTGCCACTGCATCATGGACAGGTGCGCCTTCGTAACCCAATGTTCTGTGGAATTGATAAAAGAATTCCAACCATTCAGCAACAATGATGGCAACATGATTACCCAACGCACGGATACGCTCAAAATCTTCAGGAAAAATCATTGCTTTTTCTGTTACATCTAAACCAGCCATAATAATTGGTATTCCGGATTTGAATACCACATCTGCAGCTTCAGGATCAACTAAAATATTAAATTCAGCCGCAGGTGTCCAATTTCCATATTGCACACCGCCGCCCATCAAGGAAATCTGCTTAATATTTTCTTTCAGTTCAGGGTGAGCTAACAATAATGCCGCAACATTTGTTAATGGGCCTGTAGGCACAATTGTAATAGGCTCATCACTCTCTTGAATAATCTTTGCCATCAGGGTAACTGCATCCATATCAACAACATCAAAATCTGGTTCAGGCAATTCTGGGCCATCTAATCCAGATTCACCATGAACAGTAGGTGCAATGATGGGCTCTGCTATCAAAGGTCTAACGCGGCCCTTTGCAGTTGGCACGTGCAAGTTAATCAATGTACAAATGCGAAGGGCATTGTATGTTGTTTTTTCAATTGTCTGGTTACCACAACAAGATGTAACTGCGCGAATGTCGAGAACCGGACTAGCATTTGCCAATACCCATGCAATGGCATCATCATGTCCTGGATCTCCGTCTAAAATAATAGGAATCCTCTTCATGTTAACCTCCTTATTTACTATAATTGGAGAAAATTAACAAGGCATGTCCTCGCCAATTTTCAAGAATATTATTATTTCGCCTTATCTCTAAAGCGCTTTACTCTTTTCAGTGTACTTAAAGCATAAATTACCAAACCGATAATCGTAACCGCATAGGGAATAGATGCCACCAGATATGAGGAAAAACCTTGCATACCCTCCATCTTACTGCCCAATGCACTGGCGAAACCAAATAGCAAGGATGCCAACATTGCACCAACAGGTTCCCCTTGACCCATTGCTTGCGCAGCCAAAGCGATAAATCCACGACCTGCAACAATACCGATATTCCAGCTTTGAGAATAATACATTGACATGTACGCCCCACCCAAACCTGCCAAAGCGCCGGAAATTGCCAAAGCAATATACTGAGTTCTTAATACACTAACGCCAACGCTATCTGCAGCATGAGAATTTTCACCTACAGCACGAATTCTAAGTCCCATTGCTGTTTTATACAATAAAATCCATACAAGGAATACTAGAAGGAACGCAACATAAGTCAACACTGAATGCCCTGAAAAAATTTGCCCAATGATAGGGATATCCTTTAATATAGGAATATGAACCTTAGGTGTTAGCATTTTTGGAGTTGTAAGGCTTGCTGTATTTCCCTTTAAACCTGTAAAAAGGTAAAGTAGGAAAACAGTGCCACCACCGCCTAACAAATTGACAGCAATACCCGATAGAATGATATCAGTTTTCAATTTCAGTGCAAATATGGCCATTATCATTGCCACAAAAACGCCTATTGCCACAGCACCCAGTACGCCAATGAGCCAACTATTTGTCCAATAGGAAAATAACACACCGAATAATGCGGAAATCATCATAATTCCTTCCAGACCGATGTTTACTACACCGCCCTTTTCAGCGACAACCGCCGCCAAAGCAGCAAATAAAATAGGAGAAGTAATACGAATGATAGAATAGCCAAAGCTGGCGGAAAATACCATGTTAATTAACTGTTCAAACATTATGCATTACCCCCTTCCTTTGCTGTTTCAAGTTGTTTTTTCTGCAACTCTTCTTTTGTTTCTTTTACAACAATCTTCTGACGTGTGCCAGATAGGAAATGCTCTGCCGCAAAGAATAGGAAGATAACAGCCTGAATAATATCAATCATTTCAGCAGGAACACCTGCGTAAATAGACATAAGTTCACATCCTCTATTCAAATAAGAAATAAAGAACGCCGCAAATGGAATCATAATGGGATTATTCTTGGCAAGAATTGCAACGGTAATACCGGTCCAGCCATATCCAGGCAAATCAAGCCACAAGAAGGTCTTATATCTACCCAGCATTTCGATGGCGCCACCCATACCGGAAAGCATACCACCAATCACCTGAGATAAAACAATGATACTGCCAACTTTCATTCCCGAATATTTGGAGAAGGATTCATTAATACCAATCATGCGGATTGAATATCCCCAACGTGTTCGATGCATAAAATATGCGGCAATGATGGTTGCAATAATTGCTATAGCAAAACCCCATGACAACTCAGTGTTGGGAATCATTTTAGGGATAGTAGCGGTATCCAAGAAAGGATACGTTTGGGTAGCACCTTTGCTTCTATCTGCAAAAACATTATTCAAAAAATGTAATATGATAAACATAATAACGTAATTCATCATTAAGGAGCATACCATTTCGCTGGCTTTTAGCTTCACCTTAATTACAGCGGGAATAATCATAACCAAACCGCCAATAATTGCTCCTGCTAATATTGCAATGAAAACATGAACACCAGCGCCCAAAGGAAGATAAATACCAATGACAGCAGCAATAAAACCGCCAAGCATTACCGCACCTTCGCCCCCCAAGTTAAACTGATTGGCTGAGAACATAACGCAAACTGCCAAACCGGTAAAAATAATCGGCGTCATTCGAGCTAAAATCGTAAAAATTGATTTTGCATTCAGTGCACCATTGCTAATAATAGGCCTGATTAACAGACATTCTAAAGCCTGACCAGGGTCATCAGCACAAATCAGAATTAAAATAAAAGCAACGAAAATTGCAATTGCAATGGCAACGAATCCACGGAAAAACTCAAACATATTTTGACGCTTATTTTCCATGTATAACTCCTCCTATCTCTTCAGCACTTTGTTGTTTTAAACCTAACATATATTCACCCATAATGGTGTCATTTAAAACAGCTGTATCTTCAAAATAAGCGGCGATTTTACCGTTATACATGATAATTAAGCTATCGGAAAGCTCCATTACTTCGTTCAAGTCGGCAGAAACCAATAGAACAGCAGCACCCTCTCGGCTCAGCTCAACTAATTTTTTACGAATAAACTCTGTTGCACCTACATCGATACCTCGAGTGGGTTGGTCTGCAATAATCAAAATAGGTTCGCTGGAAAATTCTCTGGCAACAACAACTTTTTGAATATTACCGCCGGAAAGCATACCAACCTGCTGTCTGCGAGATTTACAGAGTACTTTGTAGTCTTTTATCAATTTATCACTATCTTCATGCATGGCCTTCAAGTTAAATAAAGGTCCGTTGTTATATTTTTTATCAGCCGCACGGTCACTCATCAGGTTTTCCTCAATTGTACCTGTGCCTGCAATACCAAATGTCATTCTGTCTTCTGGAATTAATGAAACACCCATGTCTCGGATTTCCCTCTGGGGACGACCAAGAATGTTTTTTCCATTCACTGTTGCCAAACCATCGTCGGGAACGTTTAAGTTAAAAAGCATATCAACCAATTCTCGCTGACCATTGCCCTCAACACCTGCAATTCCTAATATTTCTCCTTTTCTTACGTCAAAGGAGAGTTTATCAAGCATTTTTTTATTCCAGTCATTGGTATATTCTAAATCACGTACGCTTAAAACGATATCTGTAGGCTGTGCTTGCTCTTTTTCAACCGTAAGCACTACATCACGGCCAACCATCAAACGAGAAATTTCTTCTTTTGAAATTTCCGCTGTTTCATGTACACCCATGGATTTACCACTACGCATAATGGTGAGTCTATCTGTAATTTGTTTGATTTCGTTCAGCTTATGAGAAATGAAGATCAAAGTATAGCCTTGCTCTTTTAAGTGCATTAGTTCTTTGAACAACTCTTCTGTTTCTTGCGTTGTTAATACTGCGGTTGGCTCATCCAGAATAAGTATTTTTGCCCCACGAACCAATGCTTTCAGAATTTCAACCTTTTGTTTCATGCCAACGGGAATGTCTCTCACCTTTGCATGAGGATCTACAAAAAGGTTATATTTTTTTGAAAATTCCTCCGTGATTTCAACGGCTTTTTTGTAATTGATAAATAATTTGTTCCCTTGCTTTGGTTCCATCCCCAAAACCATATTTTCGGCTACAGTTAAGCTCGGTACCAACATAAAATGCTGATGAACCATACCAATTCCCTTGGAAATTGCCACAGTTGGTGATGAAAGTGATACTTTTTCCCCATTAATGATAATTTCACCTTCCGTAGGCTGTTCCAAACCAAAAAGCATTTTCATTAACGTAGATTTACCGGCACCGTTCTCACCCATAAGCGCATGGATTTCTCCACGTCTTACACTAAAGTCAACCCCTTGATTTGCAGCAATCCCGTTTGGATAAACTTTGGTGATCCCTTTCATTTGAACAACATAATCATCGTTGTCAGACATTGCGGTTCCCCTCCTCTTTTGCATTTCTTTAAATTAAGCAGAAAGTCCATTACCTATTTTTTGACCATGCACCTTCAAAAAAATTCTTTTTAAGATCATCATAAAGAATTTTTTTCAAACTGTATAATGTTTAATATTTTATTAACCAAATTTATTAGAACTTGTCAAAATACTACAATAAAAGTAAATATTAGGAAATTTTTATTTAAAGGTAAAAGGGGAGCATAAAAGCCCCCCTACATTTTACCAGCATTCAAACGCTTTGATAAAAATCATCAAGGTTTTACTGATTCTCTTAACTGCTGAACTTCGTTTGTCTCATTTCCAATTGCTGTAGGAACTACAACATCACCCTTAGAAATAGCATCAATTGCAGCAGTTACTTTTTCTTTCACTGCATCAGGTGTTTTGCTGTCATAGTTTTTATCTGTAACAACACCAATGCCGCCTTCTTTCATGCCCAATAAAGTCTGCTGACCAAAATGTTCAACACCCTTATCCCATTCATCAAAGAACCAAACCAAAGAATTACCAATATTCTTCAAACCGGATGTTAATGTGATTGCAGCCATTTCAGGAGAGAAAGTCAATTCCTGATCGGAGTCAACGCCGATAAAGTAAGCTTTACCTGTTTCCAAAGCTGCTTCAGCAGCGCCATTACCTGAGTTACCAGCAACACCCCAGATGATGTCGCACTTTTTATCATTAATCATAGATTCTGCCAATTCTTTTGCTTTTGCTGGATCAACATAGCTGTTTACATATCTTGTATCAATTTTAATATCAGGGTTGGATTTCTGTGCACCCAGAATAAAGCCATACAAGAAGTCATTAATAACAGGGCTGTCAACGCCGCCAACAAAACCGATTACTGCATCTTCGTTAATACCTTCAACGCTTGTCTCTGTTGTCATTGCACCTGCGTAAACACCAACCAGATAACCTAAGTCATTTTGAGCATAGCTCAAGTTTGCAACGTTAGGCAGTGTATAGGTTGTGTCATCATAAATGAGGTACTTCTGATCAGGGAATTGCTCAGCAACATTTTTGAGGTAATCTGGCATCTGGTATGTACCACAGATAATCAGATCATATTCGCCGGAAGCAGAAACTTCTTCCAAATAACCCTGCCATTTTGCTTGATCTTCTGTTGTACCACCCATCTCGATGGTTTTGAAATCAATTCTGCCATCGGCTTTCAATTTCTCCAGACCTGCCTGTGCGGAGTCAAAGAAGGATTTGTCGCCCAAAGTGCCGTTTACCAAGTTGCAAACCTTGTAAACCTTTTTTTCTCCTTCTGCGGAATCTCCTTTATTAGCGTCTGTGTTGGCTTTGCTACCACAACCAGCCAGCATAGAAACAGCCAGTGCAGAAGCAAGAAGCATGGAAAGCAATTTTTTCATAGTTTTTCTCCCTTTCTTTTTGCATATTTTTTAATACTATTTGCAAAAGCGTCATAATCATACGAGCTTCTGCATATGGATATTTTACCTCTATTGCTCAATTTTGTCAATAAATTACCACTATCTGGTCTAAAATTTGTATGAAATGTTTGTTGTTTTACGACAAACACTGCGTTTTTCTACGTTTGTAATATGGCAGACTATGAATCAAAATGACTATTTGTGAAAAATTGAGTAATTATTTACCAATTTATTATTTATGCCTAAATCTATTTTTAGTAATGGGTCTCTGTAAGAATAATCTATCACGTATGTCAGCAATATTAAAACCAAATTTTCATAAAGAAAGCCCTATTTGCTTAGTTTTCACCTAATCAAACGGGGCTTATTCGGTTCATGAAAAACGTTTCAGAAATCATTTCATTAAAACAAACATCTTATTCAATTCTGTAATTATAGAAAAAGAAAGAATAAGAATTGTTTTTTTAGTTTTCCTCACCACGGCTAAAAAGACTTTTCTTCTTTTTAGGCTGTTCTGCCTGAGGTGGAGCTTCATTAGATAAGTTGGGCTCTCTTTTGCCAAAAACTTCACCCTTTACAACGGGAACTCGAACGCCTTTATTCATACCAAATTCAATGATAAAACATTCGTAAGTGATATCTACAACCTTGCCAAACAAGCCGCTATTGGTCACGATAGAGTCACCCACTGCAATGGAGCTTCTCATTTCAGCCATTTGCTTTTCTCTTTTCTGATTGGGTCTTACAGAAAGAAAATACATTACGCCTACTAAAAGAATGCAGTAAAGTACGATTAACATAACTGGGTTGCTGGCAGCAAGCGAACCAAATATATTGCCACCGGCAGAAGTTGTTGGAGCAGCAGCAGTACCGCCGCTACTTGGCAAAATTGTAGTGCTTGTGTCTAATAAAAATGGTACGAATGACATTTGTATCTCTCCTAACATATTTTTCTTTAGGTTTGAAGTGTACATAAGTACCATACTTCAAACTATGATTATGCAATAAAACAATTATATATAAAAATCAATTTTACGTCAAGGAATTATTTACCTTTCGATTTCTCAAATCCGTTTAACTTCGCTTTTTTATACGCAGGGAAACGGTCTTCATCCAGTGCTTGTCTAATTTCTTCCATCATTGTGTTAAAGAAGTAAAGATTATGCATAACGCACAGGCGCATTGCCAGCATCTCCTTTGCTTTAAAGAGATGGCGAATGTAAGCCCTGGTATATCTTCGGCAAACAGGGCAATCACAGCTTTCATCGATGGGTGCCTCATCCAGCTCATACTTTGCGTTCATAAGGTTCAGTTTACCCTTATTGGTATAGACATGAGCGTGTCGCCCGTTTCTTGCAGGTAAAACGCAGTCAAAAAAGTCAATTCCTCTTTCCACCGATTCTAAAATATTTTCCGGAGTCCCAACTCCCATTAGATAGGTGGGTTTGTTTTGCGGTAAATATGGCACAACTTCCTCCAATACATGATACATTTCAGCATGGGTTTCCCCTACCGCAAGCCCGCCCACTGCGTATCCATCTAAATCCAATTCGGAAATACGCTTTGCATGCTCAATGCGGATATCCGGGTAAATGGCGCCTTGATTTATGCCGAAAAGCATTTGTTTTTTATTAATGGTATCATCCAAGTTATTTAGTCTTGACATTTCTTTTTTGCAACGTTCCAACCAACGGGTGGTACGCGCTACGGATGCTTCCACATAAGGCCGTTCTGCAGGGATACCGATACATTCATCAAACGCCATAGCAATGGTAGAAGCGAGGTTTGATTGAATCTGCATACTCTCCTCAGGGCCCATAAATATTTTTCTTCCATCGATATGGGAATTAAAAAGTACGCCTTCTTCAGTAATCTTTCTAAGAGAGGTTAAGGAAAAAACCTGAAATCCGCCGGAATCCGTGAGAATTGGTTTGTCCCAAACCATAAATTTATGAAGTCCACCAAGTTGTTTTACTACTTTATCACCGGGGCGCAAATGTAAATGATAGGTGTTTGACAGCTCCACCTGACATTTGATTTGTTCCAAATCTTCTGTTGATAAGGCACCCTTAATTGCCGCCAGTGTTCCTACATTCATAAAAACTGGAGTTTGAATGACTCCATGGGGGGTGTGAAACTCACCGCGTTTCGCTCTTCCGCAAGTTTTTAATAATTTATACATAATTCTCCTCGTTTCTATTTTTACATACGTAAATACTATAATAACGTTTTTCCATTTTTTTATCAAGAATATTTATACTTTTCTGATAAATATAATCTCAATTCTTTTGTTTTTTCAAATAACATGATATAATAATCTGATTCATGGCATAAAAATGGAAATTTTTCTGATGAGGATTGACAGCAATTTTTAAATTTTCTTTTTTTGCTTTTATTCACTGGCTATGAATTCTTTCAATGGAGATTTATATCCTGTGAAATTTTCTGTGCAATTGGGCTAATTTTATTTATGAAAAATTGGTTATATTATGTTTAGTATATCAATGGCCCCCCTTCTATTTTATATAATTTGAGAGAATGAACGGAGTTAAAACAATGAGCATACAATTGATTGCAAGTACAACCTTTGGGCTGGAGTCTGTGGTAAAGCGTGAGTGTCAAGCCCTTGGATTTCAAGATATTAAAACTGCCGATGGCAAAGTAGAGTTTACAGGAGATGAAAAAGACATTGTAAAAGCAAATCTTTGGCTACGCTGTGCAGGTAGAGTATGGGTAAAAATGGGCAGCTTTACAGCGGTAACCTTTACCGAATTATTCGATAGAACAAAAGCTTTACCATGGGGTGAATGGATTCCCGAAGATGGAAAGTTTACTGTTGTTGGAAAATCTGTAAAATCGACGCTTTTTAGTGTGCCTGATTGTCAGGCTATTGTGAAAAAAGCCATTGTCGAAAAATTAAAGGAAAAATATCAAACCGACTGGTTTGATGAAACGGGTGCTTCTTATACCATTCAAGTCGGTATTTTAAAGGATGTTGTTACCTTGGCGATTGACACCAGCGGATCCGGCTTACACATGAGAGGTTATCGTGCTAACGCCTTGGATGCCCCTCTAAAGGAATCCATTGCCTCTGCTATGGTGCAGCTTAGCTATTGGCGTAAAGATAGAATTTTGCTGGATCCATTTTGTGGTTCAGGTACCATCCCCATTGAAGCGGCCATGCTTGCCAGAAATATTGCACCTGGTCTGCAAAGAAAATTTGCCAGTGAAGAATGGGGACGTATTGGTAAAGAGCTTTGGAAAAAAGCAAGAGCTGAGGCTTATCAAGCAATTGATTATGATGTTACCCCTGAAATTTATGGAAGTGACATTGACCCTGCTGCTATCGCCCTTGCAAAAGAAAATGCAGAAAAAGCGGGTGTGGATGATTGTATTACCTTTGAGGTGAAACCATCTCAGGAAATCACTTTGCCGGGAAAATACGGAGTTTTAATCACCAACCCACCTTATGGTGAAAGAATTGGTGAATTAAAAGAAGTTGAAGAAATGTATCGTGCCTTAGGCGCAACGATGAAGAGTGATCGCACATGGTCTACCTATGTGATTACTTCTATGGAATATTTTGAAACCTTGTTTGGGAGACAGGCCGATAAAAAAAGAAAATTGTTTAATGGTCGAATCAAGACGGATTATTATCAATTTGAAGGGCCAAGACCACCCCGTGCATAATAAAAAAACTGCTTTGTCACACATCGGCATTGCAGTTTTTTTGTTATGAAAATAGAAAAACCCTTCGTAAAACGAAGGGTGGAAAAATTATAAATTAAAATAATAGCTTAACACAAAACAGCTGCCAATTCTTCAACAGCCAGTGCCTCATCTGCGCCATCTGCAATGATTGTAGCAGTCTGGCCTTCCTTCATGTTTAACGCAATGGTACCCATTATGCTTTTTGCGTTAATCTTTTTTTCATCAATACTAACTTGGATTTCCGCATTGAACTTACTTGCAGTCTGCACGAAATAGGCAGCCTGTCTTGCGTCTAAAGATGTTTTAATTGTCACTGTTCTCTGAGTCATTTTTCTTCACCCTTACCCTCTCTGAGCGTCTCTGCTAAATTGCTGATTTTACGCAGTCTGTGATTTACACCAGATTTACCTACAGGTTCTGTTAAAAAGGTTCCCAATTCCTTAAGGCTAGTATCCGGATATTCCAACCGGAGCCTCGCAACCTCCTCTAACTGCTTAGGAAGCATGTCCAGCCCGATAGTTTGTTGGATATATGTAATATCTTCCAATTGTTTGACCGCCGCAAGTACCACTTTATTGAGATTTGCTGTTTCGCAATTGACTTTTCTGTTAATATCATTTCGCATTTCTTTTACAATGCGCACGTTTTCCAGATTCATCAGTGCAATATGGGCACCCATAACGTTTAACAAATCTACAATTTGCTCCCCTTCTTTTAGGTAAACAATAAAATGATCTTTCCGCTCTACCACTTTTGAGTCGAGATCAAAGGTATTTACCAAATCTCGAAGCTGTATCGCTAAATCGTAAGATGGTAAAACAAACTCTAAATGATAGTTTTTTTCAGGGTTGTTTACAGAACCAACCGAAATAAATGCTCCCCGGATGTACGCACGTCGGCAACATATACTGCTGACTACCGTGGGATACATCTTGTTTCGAATGATTGTAGTACCATTCTCGGTCAACCAAATACCCGTTGCTCTAAGTAACCTTTCAACCTGGTCAATATCTTTTAGTATAAGAACATAGACCTTTGATTTGCGTTTTTTACCGCCGGATCTGATAAATATTTCACTGTTAATATTAAAAGTATTTTTCAATAATGTAAAGCATTTTTTCGCGACAAGGTAGTTCTCTGTTTGAATTTTTAAACAAAAAATATCTTTAAAACAACGAATTTGACCACAAATATTTATAATGCCTGCAAGTTCAGCTATATTGCAATGTCTTGCATTCCCAAAATGTTCGAATAACTCTTGCTTTACCTTAGATGAAAATGACAAATTTGAGCCTCCTTGCAAGTTTTTACACATACGAAAAGATTATGATTGCTTTTTGTGACGTCCATCTTTCTCAATATCATTATGCTTTAATAAAAGTGTGTGTTTTTCTTTATCCAAAGCGTTATATAATGCATTTGCCAATGTAACTGATCGATGTTTCCCTCCAGTACATCCTATGCTTATTACAAGACTATTTTTCCCCTCTTTTACATAAAGAGGCAATAAAAATTCAACCATTTCCACCAATTTTTTCAAAAAATCTTGACTTTCCTGGAAGGACATTACATAATCACTCACAGGGGACTCGTTCCCTGTCATTTCCTTTAACTCCTGAATATAAAAGGGATTTGGCAAAAAGCGAACGTCAAAAACCAAATCACTATCTACAGGGATACCATATTTAAAGCCAAAGGAGCATACAGTAACCACCAGATTATCAAATTGCTGGTTTTCCACAAAAATGCGATTAATCTGAGCCTTTAATTCCCTCGTCAGCACATTGGTTGTGTCTAATATATAGGTAGCCTGACTCTTTACCTCTTGCAACATCTCTCTCTCAAGCAGGATTCCATCTTCAATGGAGCCCTTTTTGGAAAGGGGATGACTACGACGTGTTTCTTTATAACGCTTAATTAGTGCATTATCAGATGCATCTAAAAAAATAATTTCATATTGATAGCCTTTTTCCTCCAAGGAGAACAAAACCTGAAACAGGTCGTTAAACAGCTTACCACCACGAATATCAACTCCCATGGCAACCCTTTCAATTTCTCCTTCCTGCTCATAGCAAAGCTCGGCAAACTTTGGTATTAATGCAGGGGGCAGATTATCCACGCAGAAAAAATTGATATCTTCTAAAAACCTAAGAACAGAAGACTTTCCTGCTCCGGACATACCCGTAACAATAACGAACCTCATATAAAATCTTCTCCTTTGTAATTACACTTAAAATTCCCCAACAATTTTCACTTCCGTCTCCAAAGAGACACCGAATTTTTCAAATACTGTTTGCTGGCAAAAGGAAATTAAATCAAGGATATCTTGTGTTGTGGCATTGCCTTTATTTATCACGAAACCAGCATGTTTTTCGGAAACCTGCGCACCGCCGATACTCTTGCCCTTTAATTCTGCATCTTGTATTAGTTTCCCTGCAAAATAGCCTTCGGGACGTTTAAAGGTACTGCCAGCGCTTGGGAATTGCAGAGGCTGTTTCTCCCTTCTTTGTTCGCCAAGCTCCTTCATTCTATTCTTAATTTCTTCAATGTTCCCTTTTTTCAAACGAAGGGTAGCATTTAAAAGAATATATTCTTCCTCTGGTAAAATGCTGTGACGATAGGAGAGATGTAAATCCTCAGCTATAATGCTTTTTACTTCTAATTCTTTTGTTAAAACCTCTGCAGAAACTAAAACGTCCTTCATTTCCCCACCATAGGCTCCGGCATTCATCGTAACCGCACCACCCAGAGAACCGGGAATGCCCGATGCAAATTCCAGCCCTGTCAGGCTGTTTTCTGCGGCTTTTGCGGATAAAGTCGATAGTAATACGCCTCCTTGGGCATAAATGGTCTCTCCGTCTATTGCTATTTCAGACATTCTTCCACCAATATGCACCACTGCACCACGAATGCCCTTGTCACTAACCAAAAGATTGCTTCCGTTGCCAATGACCAAAATAGGTGTCTGATGCTTCTGCAAAATCTCAATGCTTGCTTTTACTTCCTCCAAGCTCTTTGGCATAATGAAAATATCCGCAGGCCCACCTGTACGAAAAGTAGTATGTCCACTCATTGGTTCCGCCAATGCAACGGCATCCTCTCCAAGCTTAAGGCGTAATGCCTCCACTACTGTATCCATATAGTCACCTTCCTATTCTGCCTCAGTACGATTGTTTTGTAATATTTTATTCTCAAATTCCACTGCTGAACTTGTTCCCATTTTCTTTTGGCGATTGCTGATGGCTGCTGATTCGCAAATTACCGCAACATTTCTGCCGGGGCGAATGGGAATGGTATTACATAGTACTTTATTCCCCAAAATCTCGATATATACCTCACTTAAGCCCAAACGGTCATAAGAGCATTGATTCCCATCCCAAATCTCAAGTTTGATTACCAGGTCAATGGATTTCAGCTGTTTTACTGCACCAATACCAAATAACTCTTTTACATTAATAACACCGATGCCTCGCAATTCAATGAGGTACCGAATGAGCTCTGGGCAAGTGCCTACAAGGGTTTGATCTGCAATTTTCTTGATTTCCACCGCATCATCGGCAATCAATCGGTGCCCTCTTTTAATCAGCTCCAAAGCGGTTTCACTCTTTCCAATACCGCTGGCGCCTGTAATTAGTACACCCTCGCCATAAATATCAACCAAAACACCATGCATCATAACACGATCTGCCAGTTCGCCTCGTAACCACATAATCAATTCGGCGGCAAGGTCGGTGGTGGTTTTATTTGTCCTAAAAATGGGAATGCCATATTTTCTCCCATAATAAAGCATTTCAGGAAATACTTCTAGGTTTTTACAAATAATTAAGCATGGAATATGATATTCGAACAATTGGCAAATTGCTTCATCTCTTGCTTGGGCATTCAAGGTTTGTAAATATCCATGCTCAACTCTGCCGATAATTTGCAATCTATCATTATCAAATCGATGATAAAATCCTGTAAGCTGTAACGCAGGACGATTGATCTCTTTACGGGTAATCACTCTTCCTGTAATATCTATTTCAGGTAAAATTGCTTCCAATTGAAATTCTTCAACTATTTTTGTTAGTTTTGCGCTGTACATAAAACCCTCCTAAGGCATCAAACTTATACCTACTGCTATCATAACCCAAAAAGGTTAATTTTGCAATTCATCCTGATGGAAAAAGGCATAAACCTGCTCCGCCGAAGGAATGTTCATTTCTGTTACTTCCAAAAGGTCTCCCACCTCTGCTCGAGCAATATCTTCAATGGAACCAAAATGCCGCATTAAAGCCTTTCTGCGAACTTCGCCAATACCCTTGATATCCTCTAAAACAGAATGAAGCCCTGCCTCTTGCCTTAGTTTTCGATGATAGGTTATTGCAAAGCGGTGAACCTCATCCTGTATTCTTGTTAGAAGCTTAAACCCCTCAGAAGTATAAGGTATTTTGATTTCTTCGCCATCAAATAACAGTCCTCGTGTACGATGCTTATCATCTTTTATCATGCCGCAAACAGGAATATTCATACCAAAGGATAGCAAAACCTCCTCGGCCGCGCTCACTTGAATTTTACCACCATCCATAAAAATCAAATCAGGCAGACGGGTAAAGCTGCTGTTTTTACCCTCAGCCTTTTCCTTTAAAGCATGATTCAGCCGACGGGTAATCACTTCTTTCATGGAGGCATAATCATTGGCACCAATTACTGTTTTGATACGAAACTTTCGGTAATCACTATTTTTCGATTTACCGTCTTCAAAAACCACCATAGAACCAACAGATTCAAATCCTTGAGTATTGGAAATATCATATGCCTCAACCCGGTGTAATGTCCCTTGGATTCCCAAAGCCTGACGCAGCTCCTCCATTGCCCCTTTCGTACGCTGTTCCTCTCTCCTCAGTTTTTCGCCAAACTGTTCAAAAATCAACATGGCATTTTTATGAGCCAATTCAACCAGTTTTTGCTTTTCTCCTTTTATGGGAACAGTAAAAATAACCTTTCCTTCTCTTTTTCCGGTGAAATACTCTGATAGAAGTTCTTTTTCTTCGGGAACTAGATCCTCTTGCAGAATAATTTCCCTGGGAATATAGGCAGTTCCAGTATAAAATTGCTGAACAAAAGCAGTTAATATTTCACTGCGGCTTTGTTCTTCCGAAGCAGTCATGGTGAAGTTTTCTCGTCCTGTCATTTTACCATCACGGATAAAGAAAACTTGAACTAAGCATTCGTGGAAAGCACGAACCATTGCAATAACATCGGCATCTCCCACTGACATGTTAGCCATTTTTTGCTTTTGAGCAACGCTCTGTACAGCTCGAATTTTGTCTCTTAATGCCGCCGCTTTTTCGTAGTCCATATTTTCTGCTGTTTCTGCCATCTCAGCTTCCATTCTTTTACGAATGCCGTCATGCTTTCCTTCCAGAAAATCCATGGCATCTTTAATAAATACTTTATAATCATCAGATGAAATTGCCCCACTGCATGGTGCTAAGCACTGACCGATATGATGATTGAGACAAGGACGTTCCTTTCCGATTTCTTTCGGCAAATTTTTTTTGCATTTACGAATAGGAAATAGCTTATGCAATGTTTCCACAGTTTCTTTTACTGCCAAACCATCGGTATAAGGGCCGTAGTATTTGGCTTTGTCCTTATCCAAACGCCTTGTAATAAAAATACGAGGAAATTCCTCTTGAATGGTCACCTTAATATAGGGATAGGATTTATCATCCTTTAGCATGATATTGTAATAAGGCTCATGTTGCTTAATCAAATTGCATTCTAAGATTAATGCTTCCAGTTCAGAATCAGTAACAATATATTCAAACTCCACTATTTGGGGTACCATTGCTCTGGTTTTGGCAGTAAGATTTTTGTTGCTCTGAAAATATTGACGCACTCTATTTTTTAAGTTAATTGCCTTCCCAACATAGATAATTTGCTCCTTATCATTTTTCATGAGGTAAACCCCCGGTTTTTGGGGAAGCTTCTTTAATTCTTCGCTGATATCAAACACGTTCTCACCTTCTCCATATGCGTATGTGTAGCTTTCCTAAAATTTCATTTTTACGAAATTTTACACATGTATTCTCTATTCATCCTATTTTAGTTTTATCTGAAGTGGATTCTATAAAAACCCTTATTTACATTTATTGATAAGTCACAATCTAAAAAAGACAAGCCGCAAAGGTTGTTCGTGGCCACCTTTTGTCTCTTGCCGAATACATAGTATTATAAAGGACTTCTTGTAAAATAGGAAGAGGTTTTGAAAATACTTTAATGGTTATTTGAGTTTTTGATGAAGTAAACGATACGTTATCTTTCGTCTTTTTAAGGTATGTTTAAATAAAAGGAAGTAAAATTAACCAAAAAGCTTTGAAAGGATGAAATAAATGAAACGAATGATATCAACTTTGCTTTGTTTTACGTTACTTCTTGGTACAACTGGTTGTAGTAATGCCCAAGGAGCAGAATCAGACAGCAAGGAATACGCCAATGCCCTTTTTGACGACAGCTATGTACATACCATAGATATCCAAATTGATGAGGACAGCTGGGCAGACCTACTGGAAAATCCAACGGAGAAAACGAAGTATAAATCTACCGTTGTAATTGATGGGAATACCGTTGAAAATGTTTCCTTTGCTACAAAAGGAAACTCGTCTCTTTCACAAGTTGCGGATAGTGAAAGTAACCGATACAGCTTTAAACTTAATTTTGGCAAATTTGTGGAAGGTCAAACTTATGTTGGTTTGGATAAATTAAATTTGCAAAATATATGTTCCGACGCCACTTATATGAAAGACTATCTTGCATATGAGATCATGAAAGAATGTGGTGTTGCCTCTCCCCTTACAAGCTATGTTTCCCTTTCCATTAATGGTGAGGTTTATGGTTTATATTTAGCTTTAGAGGATATAAGCGACTCTTTCTTGGAACGGACCTATGGAGTAGATTACGGAGAGCTCTATAAACCGGAAACGGAAATGTTAGGAAACATGGGACAACATGGCAAGAAAAACATGGAGCTACCTCAGGTTATGGAAAAGCCGGATGGAATGGAACGGCCTGAAAATGCGCAAGCACCAGCACCTACCAACGGAGAAAAAACTGATATGCCCAAAGGCGCAGGACAACGTCCTGAGGGAGGTATGGGTATGGGCGGAACAGCAAAAGGAGCTGACCTGGTATATACCGATGATGAAATATCCAGTTATTCCGATATTTTTGATAATGCAGAAACGGATGCTACAGATGAAGATAAGGCTCGCTTAATTGCATCTCTTAAGCAATTATCCACGGGAGAAAATCTGGAGAAATGCGTTGATGTTGATGCAGTGGTTCGCTATTTTGTGGCACACAATTTTGTATTAAATGGTGACAGCTATACTGGCTCCATGCTTCACAACTATTGGCTTTATGAAGATGATGGAATCCTTTCCATGCTTCCATGGGACTATAATCTTGCTTTTGGTGGATTCCAAATGAAAGGTTCTAATGATGCAACAAGCATTGTAAATACTGCCATTGATACACCCCTATATGAACAAAATTTAGGAAAGCGACCTATGTGGGATAAGGTTATGGCAAAGGAAGAAAATATACAGCTATATCATGACTATTTTAATACACTCATTGCTGATTATTTTGAGTCCGGCAAATTTGAGAATACTATCAACCGTGTCTCTACAATGATTCGCCCTTATGTAGAAAGTGATCCCACTGCATGGTATACCGTGGAGGAATTTGACACAGCAGTGGATACGATTACCAAGTTTTGTCTCCTTCGTGCCCAGAGCATTCGCACTCAGCTTGATGGTTCCCTCGCTTCTACCACAGCAGAACAAAAAACAGAAGATATGATCGATGCCGGCTCAATTGACATCTCTGCTATGGGTAGTCAGGGTAAAGGCAGAGGAAATGATGACAAAAGAAATCCGGAAGAAGGAAAAGCGACTACAGACAAAACAAAAAAATGAGAATTTAGTATTGATTAAGAAATATATAAAAGGCTTGAAATTGTTAAGTAGCAATTTCAAGCCTTAAAATTTAAGAAAGCCTTCTGTGTGGTTACACAGAAGGCTTTTTTATAAAAGACAGATGAACCTATCTCATTGGAATTTTAGAGAAACAATCTATTACCTAGGTAATCAAATCATATATTTATATCATACGAAAGCGCCTTAAAATACCAATGAGTTTTGTACCCATAGGCAAGCTACGTAAATCTTCCTCTGTAATTCCACCAATTAAAAGCATTACCAATCCATAAATGCCAACAGCAAACAAAATTGATGTTAGCGTCGCTAAAGTATTGCTTGGGTAGAGCATATTTACAATATGGTATATCGCAAGGGATGCGATTCCCATAACCGTTGAACCGGCAATGGGTTTTAAAAATGTACCCATCATGTCAAATTTAACTGCGGTAATTTTGGAAAGCATGATTACATCAAAAACACCTGCCACCAAATAGCAGCCTGTTGTTGATAATACAGCACCAAGCACATTCAATTGCGGAATTGCAATTAACACATAGTTCAAAATTATTTTAACAATTGCCCCTAACACCGCACCAATCACAGGTATTTTAATATGCCCGATTCCTTGAAGGATTCCTGTTGCAGTTTGGCAAAGCGCCAAAAATAGAATAGAAACTGCACCTACCATTAAAAGTGTGCCTCCTTCTTTGGCGTTGGGAAACAGCAATTGAATAATGGGATCACCTAAAACACCAATCCCCACGGCCGCAGGAACGGAAATAATCATAGAAAGACGAAATGTTAAATTCATTTTTCTACGAACTTGTTTGAACTCCTTTAATTTCACTGAAGACGCAATACTGGGCAAGGCAGCAGTTGCCAAAGCTGTTGAAATAGAAACTGGCAATGTTGTTAAGGTTACATACTTACCAGATAGTTGCCCATAAAGTAGCAAGGCATTCTCATGGGTATGACCTGTATTTTCCAGAATATGCATAACCATCTTCATATCAATTAAATTGGTAATACTAAATACTGCTGTACCGGCAATAATAGGCCAAGCTGTTTTCAAAAGCTGTAATATAGTATCTTTACGGCTTTCTTCATTAGCCTGATGGCATCTTTTTACCTTCTTTTTAATGGTTGGTCGAATCAAAAGGTAACTGAACAAAATTACCAAAAGTCCCGCCACTGCACCAATACCTGTACCCATCGTGCCACCGGCCGCACCTAAGGGAATATTTTTTTGTCCCGTCGGTACACCATAGCTTAAAAACAGATAGGCAAGATAGACACTGAAAAATGCATTAAACACTTGCTCAATAATTTGCGAAATTGCTGTTGGCACCATGGTGTTCATTCCTTGGAAATACCCACGGAATGCTGACATAATTCCGACGACAAAAATTGTAGGCGATAATGTTAAAATGCAATAGTAACCCTCTGGAGCATTAGAAAAGTTTGCCACCTCTTGGGCAAAAACGGCAAGTAAAACGGCAAATATAAGACCCAAAGTTCCTGAAACGATCAGTGCACTTTGAAATACTTTATGTGCATTTCGATATTCCTTTAACGCAAGTCTTTCAGAGACCATTTTTGAGATAGCAGCCGGTAAGCCCGCTGAGGAAAGTATGAGTAAAAAAGTATAGATATAGTATCCAGCACTGTAAATACCATTTCCAGAATCACCAATCATATTGGTTAAAGGTACTCGGTATACAAAGCCTAAAAAGCGTACAAGGATGCTGGCCGTCGCTAAAATGGCGGCCTGCTTGACAAAGGAAGTCTTTCTTTTTACTCTTTCTTCCATATCACACCTCTTACTCACTCATACTCATTAATTACTGCGTGCTTTTTGCTTTCTGCGAAGGTTATTGTCCAAAATCTTTTTACGCATACGCAGATTTATTGGTGTCACTTCCAAAAGCTCGTCCTCACCAATAAACTCCATGCATTGTTCCAAAGACATTTGAATTGGAGTAGTCAGACGCAATGAATCGTCGGAGCCGGAGGAACGTGTATTGGTAAGCTGTTTCTTTTTGCACACATTAATATCCATATCATCCACACGAGCATTTCTACCCACAATCATTCCTTCATATACCTTAACGCCCGCACCTATGAACAAATTGCCTCTTTCTTGGGCATTGTATAAACCATAGGTAATTGCCTCGCCACTTTCAAAAGCCACCAAAGAGCCTTGAGAACGCATGGGGATTTCCCCTTTATAGGGTTCGTATCCTTCAAAGATTGAGTTCAGGATACCATTGCCCTTCGTATCTGTCAAAAACTCATTACGGTAGCCAATCAAACCTCTAGCAGGAATGTTAAACTCCAAACGGGTATATCCACCCTTGGAGGGATACATATTTGTCATTTCACCTTTTCTGGAGCCAAGTTTTTCGATTACGTTCCCCACAAATTCTTCGGGAACGTCGATTGTAACAAATTCCATAGGTTCACATTGTTTTCCGTCAATTTCTTTGAATAAAACTTCGGGTTTAGAAACCTGAAATTCAAAGCCTTCACGGCGCAAAGTTTCAATCAAAATAGAAAGATGCAGTTCCCCTCTACCGGAAACACGCATACAATCCATGGATTCAGTATCTTCCACTCTAAGACTAACGTCTGTGTTCAATTCCTTATATAATCTATCTCTTACCTGACGGGAAGTAACGAACTTACCATCCTGTCCAGCAAAAGGACTATCATTAACAGCGAAATTCATCGACAAAGTAGGCTCTGAGATTTTAACAAAAGGCAGTGCCTCGGGTTTATCGGGAGAGCAAATAGTGTCACCAATCATAATGTTTTCGATACCACTAATGGCAACAATATTACCTACGCTAGCCTCTTTTACTTCAACTCTTTGCAAACCTTCAAAAAGATAAAGCTTAGAAATACGCAGTTTTTTCAATGAATCCTCATCATGCATATTCAAAACAACAACCTCATCATTCACATGAATTGTGCCGTTTTCAATTTTGCCAATACCAATACGACCTACATATTCGCTGTAGTCGATGGTAGAAATTAACGCCTGCAAAGGCGCATCTAAAATACCCTTGGGGCCTGGAACATGATTGATGATTGCTTCAAACAAAGGCATCATATCCCCTTCTCTGGCAGAGGAATCTGTGGAAGCGTAACCCCCTCTTGCAGAAGCAAAAACAAAGGGAGAATCTAACTGCTTTTCACTGGCATCCAGCTCCATAAAGAGCTCCAGCACTTCATCCACAACTTCATCGGGACGTGCTTCGGGTCTGTCAACCTTATTCACGCAAACAACAACGGGGTGGTCTAACTCAAGAGCCTTACGCAATACGAATTTTGTTTGAGGCATAGGTCCTTCAAAAGCATCAACAACTAAAACAACGCCATCCACCATTTTCAATACACGTTCTACCTCGCCGCCAAAGTCCGCGTGCCCGGGGGTATCAATAATATTGATTTTGGTGTCATGAAAGTTTACGGCAGTATTTTTGGAAAGAATGGTAATACCTCTTTCACGTTCAATATCACCACTATCCATTACTCGTTCTTGTACCACTTGATTTGAGCGGAAAATACCACTCTGACGTAGTAACTGGTCAACCAGCGTTGTTTTGCCATGATCAACATGGGCGATGATTGCCACATTTCTAATATTTTCGATCTTTTGTTCCATAACAAGCTCCAATCGTTTCTAAAATTTAAACATCGTTATATTGTAGCACAGGGTTTCATGCTATGCAATTATTCTTTGTCAAAAAATGATGTTTTTTTAAGATTTTTTCAATTTTCAATAAAACATAAATGAATAATCTCTACTTTCACTTTCAAAAGTATGAAAATAAGGGAGATAATAGTGAAAGCCCCACCAAGAATTATTCCCAGGGGGGCAGATGAATACTCTATGTTTTATAAAGGTTTTGGTGGTTTAGCAGAAGTACCAACAACTATCCGTTCCAACCATATGTATAGGGCTTATTGACAATGGTTAATAGCTGCATGCGCTTCACTTTCTTGCAAATAATATATAATTAGTCTTTTTCCATTCAAAATTGTTGGCTTTGCTTTTAAATGCACTTTCACATCTGCACCTTTTATATATTTATCTTCCTCATAAGAAGAATCTGAGAAATCCATATTTTGAAAAGCAAAATCAAAATTTTGATTCATCTCACCGAAAATAGCTGAGCAACTGGCGCCAATACAGCTTTCTCTTGATTTGTCAATTAATCGACATGCTGTATCGTTTATGTAGATAATTTCTCCGTTTAATGTATCGCATATGAATACGCCGTCGGAAACATCATCTAAAAACATAAAGGTTTGCTGCTGATGTTCTTCGTTTAATGGTGCTTTCATGCCTTTGTCATAAAAGAGAAAGCGTTTTTTGCGGTTAACCCTAGCATTCAGTAAAGCGATTTCTGCGTTACTGTACAGCTCTTCGTAGTTTGTAGCATGCTCCGGTGAAAAACAAACACCTGCGGAACAAGTGAGGGATAATTTCAAATTTGCATTATCATACGCAATGGCGTGGCAAATTTTTTCCAGCTTTTGCTCCAATATTTCCTGCTCTACACGGAATGGAATAAATATAGCAAATAAATCCCCGTCCATTCTGCTGATAAAGTTTGTTTCTTCAAAAATAGATTCCAACATTTCGCCAACGGCACATAGAACTTTGTCTCCCATGCCATATCCCAAAGCAATATTGATAGATTTAAAATGGTCAATATCGATTAAAATAAATACCCCTGTAAATTCTTGATTATGATTGAAGAAATCTTGAATTCTTATTTTTAATTCCGAGCGGTTTAAAAGCCCTGATAAAAAATCAACCTCTGCACGCTTTTTCATTTCTGCAATTGCATCATTGAATTGGACCTCTTTTTGAAACTGAGAGGTTTGCATGCGACACAGGGTATTATTTACTGTATTATCAAGGGTTTCTGATAAATACGGCTTGAAAATGCAGTCTAAGGCTCCAAAAGAAACGGCTTTCGCTACCAATTCCGTTGTTTCATGAATTGTAATCATAGGTATATCAAATTGTTTGGTTAAATAACTGATTTCGTGTAAGTCTTCCTCCGTTACATCGTTTGCAACAGAGAAAATTAATATGGCTATATTAGATTTCTCTTCCTTTAAGATGTCATGTAATTCCGGTAGCGTTTTTACTTGTAATAGAGCATACTTGTGCGCAAAAACACTCTGAAACCTTTCAAAATCCTCAGAATTTGGATCGAATATTAACATATATTTATTTTCAATATCAAGTTTCAAAATATTTTCATTGCTGGTAGCAATAAGTTCTGCTTCGGAATCAATCAGACTCAAGTTCACCTCGTTGATTAGTTCCTCAAAAGAATGTAACGGCAAGGGTTTGGAAAAAAAATATCCCTGAACACTATGGCACCCAAGAATTTTCAATAGGTTTACTTGCTCCTCGGTCTCAACCCCTTCAGCAATGACCTTTAGATTCATCCATTTTGCAAGACTGATCACAAAGCTCATGACACTTCTTTTATCTCTGAATTTTTCTTGATCCTGCACAAAGCGCATATCTAATTTGAGAACATCAATGGGTAGCTCAGATAGCATATTCAAAGAGGAATATCCACTTCCAAAGTCATCCATTTCGATGGTAAAACCCAATTCCTTTAGCTGCTTAATTCCGTTAATAATCTGCTCTGAATTTTCGGTATATGCACTTTCTGTAATTTCGATAAAAATATGACTGGGTGTTAAGCCGTATTTTTCAAGCAAAGACAACAAAATTGAATCAATGTTGGGATTATAAATATCAGCCCTTGACATATTAACAGAAACGGGAATGGCCGGGTTTCCTCGATCCATCCAAGAACGAATCCACCGACAGGATTCCTCCAACACATATAAATCCAACTCAGTAATAAACCCGTTATCTTCAAAAATTTTGATAAACCGATTGGGGGTAATCATTCCTTTTTCAGGGTGCATCCATCGAACCAAAGCTTCCGCACTGCATATTTTTTCATTCATCAAATCATACTTTGGTTGAAAATAAACAACAAATTCTCTGTTGTTTAAAGCAGTTTTCATATTTGATAAAATGAATTGTTCATCCAACAATTTTTGACGAATGTCATCTTTATAAAAAGCGAGATATGAAGCATATTTCCCTTTGATTGACTCCAATGCAAGGCAAGCTCTGGCGCACATAATACTAACAGGCAGTGTGGCATCATCAATTGTATATACTCCAAATTTTATTACACTATGTAAATTTTCATTAAAACGGTTGATATACTCAACACAATCAAAAAAGTCATTTTCGTTGTATTCTTCCCTATGCTCTACAAGAACTGCAAAAATATCACCGCCAATTCTGCCGCAGATACCTCCCCGTTGAAACTTATCTCGAATCATCAGGGCGACATATTTTAAAAGGGCATCTCCTTCGCTAAAACCGAACAGCTCGTTCACTAATTTAAACCGCTCAATATCGCAACAAATGATGTCATATTCTTGTTCAGGATTCTGTTTTATTGTTTTTTCGGCTAAGCTATAAAAGTGTTTTTTAGAATACAAACCCGTAAGGGTATCTCTCTGAACCAAATCAAGAATATTTGCAGTTTTTTTTAATAAAACGGTGTTCTCTACCCTTCGCTTAATCTCATCAGGGCCACACGCCATCTGAATAAAATCTTGCACCCCATATGAAAGGGCCTTGGCCTTTGCAGTAGCATCCAGAACCTCATTTTGAGAGATTACAACAACAGGAATATTGCGTAAAAAAGCATCTCTGTGTATTTCTGCTAAAAGTTCATACCCATTCATAATGGGCATAACCAAATCAAGCAGTATTACAGAAATGCCTGCATATGAATTCTGCAAAACTTCAAGGGCTGCTTCACCGTTTTCTGCTTCCAATATTTCATATTGAGAGCCTAAAATTAAGGATAGCATTTGTCTATTTACTTTATTATCATCAACAATAAGGACAGTCTTCGTTAAAGACACAGCAATATCCTCCTCAATTTTTTGGGGAAATCCGAATTTCATTCTTTTTCTTCATAAATTTCGATTGCAAAAAAGTAATAAAATCAATTAGATTTTTTCAATTCCTTTACCTAAAAAAAAGTGAAACCTCATTTTAATCAGCATTCTTTATATTGATAATTCATGAGTTTTCCATTAAATTCTAGCATTATATTCGACAAAAGTCAACCAGTTTCAAGTTTATAATAATTCATCAACATGCATTGCAAATTGTATTCTTAGGAAGCATCATTTGATAAAATTTTTCGTCAATAAAATGCTTAGTTCCTTATGATACTTCAAAATTCTTCCTTTTATAATATTCCTTTTTAGGAATTTTAGATTTGGCTTCACTTGAATTTATTATATTTTTCTTTTATTATTCGTGGAAAATTCACTTGATATTAAGATTTTTTGAGGTATACCAATCCCCTATCTGCATCACCTAATAAAAATAGTAATTTATTCAAAATAATGTAAATAGAAAAGAAAAACCCATACCAAAGGTATGGGCTTTTAAATTTAAAATAAGTACTGTTTCTTATTGGATTACTGCAATAACTGCAATACGCCCTGAGGCAACTGGTTAGCCTGAGCAAGCATTGCCTGAGAAGCCTGAGTCAAGATGTTATTCTTTGTGAATTCCATCATCTCTTTAGCCATGTCAACGTCACGAACACGGCTTTCAGCAGCTGTCATGTTTTCAGTTGCAACACCCAAGTTGTTGATTGTATGTTCCAAACGGTTCTGAACAGCACCCAAGTCACCACGGGTTGCAGATACAGTATTGATTGCTGCTTTGATTTTGTCAATCGCTGCGGAAGCGCTTTCCTGATTTGCAACAGAAATGCCTTCAATACCCAAGGATTTAGAGCTCATGTCGCCAACGCTTACTGTAACTTTCTGGTAGCTGTCGCTAGTATCGCCTACCTGAAGAGTTAAGCCGCCGCTAGAAACAGCTTTACCCTCTGTGGAAATACCCAATGTTTTAGCAACTTCACCGCCGTCTTTATCTTCAAAGCTTAACTTCTTATCAGTTGTATTTGCAAATTCTAAAGCACCATCAGCATTTAAGGATACTTTGATTTTATTAGTAAGAGCGTCAGTACCGGTTAAACCTTTTGCAGTGTCATAGTTAGTCAAAGCGGCATCAATACCAGCCTGAAGCTTTGCTACTAAATCGCCTGTAGTGCCGTCTGACAAACCTACGCTTACTTCTACAGTCTGATCATCAATCTTCATAGTAAACTTGCCTACTGTATCTGCAGGAGCAAATTTAAGACTGGTTGCAGGAGCAGCGGATGCAACTTCGGATGTTCCCATTGTTGCCCCTAAAACGCTGGTTGCAGTACCGGTAAAGGAAATCTTAGAATCTCCGTCTTTCTGACCACTTGTAAAAGCAAAGGACTTAGCAGCACCATCTGCGCCGCTTGCTTCAACCTTAATTTCGCTGAGGTTTGTGCCATTTGTAGCATTGTGTGCTTTAATGGCCTCGTTGATTGTGTTCTGCAAAATAGTTGCTGCAGTTTTGCTGTCTGCTGCCGAAGTAGAAGTATCATCCCATTTCTTATTAAGTGCAGCTTTATCCGAATCACTAAGTTTAGACCAGTCAACCTTAACCTCTGTGCCATCAACATTAATTGTATCCTTTTCAAAGAAATCAATAGTTGCAGCAGTAGCGTCTGCACCAGGTGCAGCACCAGTTGTAGCACCTTTGTATGTAACAATAGAAGCACCTGTCAAGCCACCAGCTGCACTGGAACCACCAACAGAACCATCCAACAGTTTGATACCATTGTAGTTTGTGGATTCGGCAATACGATCAATTTCAGACTTCAAGGATTCTACTTCCTTCTGAAGGTTTGCACGGTCTACTTTGTTATCGTATGTACCGTTTGAAGACTGTGTAGCCAATTCAACCATACGATTTAACATAGAATGAACTTCTGTCAAAGCACCTTCTGCTGTCTGAACTAAGGAAATACCATCATTAGCATTTTTTGTTGCTGTTTCCAAGCCCTTGATTTGCGCTCTCATTTTTTCGGAGATTGCTAAACCAGCAGCGTCGTCACCGGCTCTGTTGATTCTGTAACCGGAAGACAATTTTTCAAGGTTCTTGCCTACTGCACTATTGTTTGCGCCCAACTGTCTGTGGGAGTTTAAAGCTGCGATATTGTGTTGAATTCTCATGATAAAACCTCCTTGTTTGTCAATCGGAATGCATCCGTGCATTCCGTGATTTATTATCCAAGCAAAGCCCGTGCACTGGCTTCACCTGTTAAATTGGTAAGGATATCTCTTACCAATGCATATACAACATGTTCCATTTTTGTTGTACAACTATATAATCGGTAAAATTTTCTACGACTTAATAGTTTTTGTAAAATTTTTTTACTTTTTATTATTAATATTTATTTCGCAATTGACTTTCTTAGAAAAATTTATAAATGACTTATTCTTTTTATATCTACATAAGAAAAAGACCCCTTCATCCAAAGATAATGGGTCTCTTTCTTCATAGAACTATGTGTTTCTAAAGCTGTAAAGCTCCATAAAAGTTCGTTTATTCCTGCCTATTATCAGTATAAAAACTAAATACAATAAATCAGCTTTTCATATAAAAGGCATTTCTAAATTATTTCTTTGTTGCTTTCATTTATTTATCTCTCAACTGAGCATCCAATTCCGTAGACAAACCGCTCAAAATTGCTTGCATTGCAGCAGCGATATCTGCATCTGCCAAGGTTCTCTCGGCACTGCGGAAGGAAATGGAATACGCAACGGATTTATAACCTGCTTCAATTTGAGCACCCTTGTAAACGTCAAACAGAGTAACGCTTTCCAGATATTCTCCACCATTTTTCTTAATAATATCGCTGATTTCTTTTACGGTAACATCTTCTTTCACAAGCATAGCAATATCTCTTGTCATGCCGGGGAATTTAGGCAAAGGCTTATAAGTTACATTTCTATCTGCATAAGCAGTCATTTTTTCCAAATCAAGAACTGCCATGTACGCCTTTGTTCCGATTTCATAATTTTTCGCAACAACGGGGTGTAATTCACCAAAGTAACCTACGGTTTCTCCGTTTATTTTCAAGCATGCAGTTCTACCGGGATGCATCCAAGGAGTTTCCTTTTCGGGCAAATACTCTGCTTTTCCAGCCAAGCCCAAAACATCAACCAAATGTTCCACAATTCCCTTTAAGTCATAGAAATCCATATTTCCGTACATACCAACGGTTAATGTGGGGATTTCGTGGGGCAATTCTGTCAAAGGCAACGCCTTAGGCAAATAAACTCTTGCAACCTCGAATAAACCTGCCTGTTCATTACGTCTATTATAATTGGTGGACAGTGAGTTCAAAATACCATTGAAGGAAACAGTACGCATAATGCTGAAATCTTCACCCAAGGGATTGGAAATGGTAACGGTTTCTCTCAATTTACTGTCAGCAGGAATCAAAAGCTTATCGAAAATCTTAGGGCTTTCAAAGCTATAGGTCATTGCTTCGCAAAGACCATCGGCAATCATGGTATCCTTTACCAAAGAAGTAATGGTTTGCTCATAATTTTTCTTACCAACGGTAGGTGTACCCGCTGCCAAAGTATCGGGGATTTTATCATAGCCGAAGAAACGAGCAACTTCTTCTGATAAATCTGCCTGTGCTTCCAAGTCAGGGCGATAGGTTGGCACAATTACCGAATGTTTCACAGGGTCAACAATCATACCCAAGCGTTCAAAGGTTTCCTGCATTTCTTTTTCGGAAATCTCTGTTCCAAGGAATTTATTAATCCATTCAGGTGAATATGAAAGCTCCCAAGGTTTACGCTGATTGGGGTAGGAGTCCACCATGCCGGGAACAACCTCGCCAATACCCAACACTTCAACCAATTGAACTGCACGGTTTACCGCATCTATTGCCAAATTGGGGTCTAAACCCTTTTCATATTTGCTGGAAGCATCAGTACGCAGACCAACATTTTTTGCAGTAATACGCACGTTGGGGCCATTGAAGTTTGCGGATTCAAATAAAATCGCCTCTGCATCTTCGCTAATCATAGAGTTTTCGCCCCCCATGACTCCGGCAATGGCAACAGCCTTTTCAGGATCAGCAATGACCAACATAGATTCATTCAGAGTTCTTTCTACACCATCCAGCGTTACAATTTTTTCATCAGCTTTTGCATTTCTTACAATGATTTTTCTATCGGCAATACAATCAATATTGAATGCATGCATAGGCTGACCCATTTCCAGCATAACATAATTTGTAATATCTACGATATTGTTAATGGGGCGAACGCCTGCGGCTCTTAATCTTTTACGCATCCAGCGAGGAGAAGGCCCGATTTTTACGTTCTTTACTGCTCTTGCAATATATCTGGGGCAAAGATCAGGGTTTTTGATTTCAACGGAAATCATTTCTTCAATTTTACCTGTCCCCTCTTCTTTTACTGTGATTTCAGGGTATCTGAATTCACCTTTATAGGTTGCGGCAGTCTCCCTTGCCAAACCTAAAATGCTAAAGCAATCGGGACGGTTGGAAGTGATTTCAAATTCCACTACCACATCTTTAATGTCTAACAATTCTACGACATCTTTGCCCAATTCAACAGCTTCGGGGAAAATATAGATACCATTCTCAGGTGCTTCGGGGAAATCATGACGGTCACAGCCCAATTCCTCTACAGAACAAAGCATACCTTGAGATTCAACACCACGCAAAGCCCCTGTTTTGATTTCTTTTCCTCCAGTAATCACAGAACCATCTAAAGCAACGGGCACATAGTCCCCAACTTTGATATTTTGTGCTCCTGTTACAATGGTCAAATCCTTACCTTGCCCAGCATCAATGGTACAAATCTGAAGTTTATCTGCATCAGGGTGCTTTTCAATGGCTTTGATATACCCGGAAACAACATTTTTAATTTCTCCCGCTAAAGTGGTGTAACCCTCCACCTTAGAGCCGCTCATTGTAATATCTTCTACATATTCTTTAATGCCTACGTTTACATCGGCATACTCTTTTAACCATGACATCGGTAAATCCATGATAATAACTCTCCTTTCAAATAAAAGCTTTTGGTTTCCCTTAGAATTGTTTCAAGAATTTCACGTCGTTTTCAAATAGTAGTCTCATATCGGTAATGCCATAGCGCTGCATTGCAACACGCTCAAGGCCCATACCGAAAGCAAAACCGCTGTATTCGTCGGGATCAATTCCGCTCATTTTCAAGACCTTAGGATGCACCATACCACAGCCTAAAAGCTCGATATAGCCTTCTCCCTTACAAACACGACAGCCTTCACCACCACAAGCAAAGCAAGTTACATCCATTTCTGCACTGGGTTCTGTGAATGGGAAATGATGAGGACGGAAACGTACTTTTGTGTCTTCGCCAAATAATTCTTTCGCAAATACCGCCAAAGCGCCCTTTAAGTCGCCCATGGTAATATTTTTATCAATTACAAGGCCTTCTAACTGGTGGAACACAGGAGAATGGGTTGCATCCACCTCATCAGAACGATAAACCGTACCGGGGGAAATCATACGAATAGGCATTTTGCCCTTTTCCATGGTACGAACCTGAATAGGAGAGGTTTGTGTTCTCAATAAAATGCCATTGCCAATGTAGAAGGTATCCTGTTCATCTCTTGCGGGATGGTTTGCAGGAATGTTCAAAGCTTCAAAGTTATAATACTCTTGTTCTACCTCTGGGCCTTCAATCACTTCATAGCCCATACCCATGAAAATATTTGAAATTTCATCGATTACAATGCTCATAGGATGCTTATGTCCACTGGGTTGTGGTTTACCAGGCATGGTAACGTCAATTTTTTCGGTTTCCAAACGTTTAGAAATTTCAGCCGCTTCCAGACGTTTTTTTGCTTCCTCCAATTTATTTTCAATGTCCTGTCTTACTTCATTGGCCAGCTGACCAATAATGGGACGTTCTTCCGCAGAAAGCTTGCCCATTTCTTTTAAAATGGCAGTTAATTCACCCTTTTTTCCCAGATATTTCACTTTCATATCTTCAATATCTTTCATTTCCGTTGCTTCATGGAAGGCAGCAATTGCCTTATCATGGATTAATTTCAGCATATCCTTCATAACGCTTCTCCTCTCAATTCTTTTTCCAAAAAAAATAGTCCTCATCCGACAAAGGGACGAAGACTTCCGTGGTACCACCCAAATTCCTGCAAACACAGGCACTCTTATGCGTAACGAGCATGAATCGGATTTTCCTACTATGGTTCAGAAAATCAGCTCCGGTGGGAACTTCTACAAGCTTCTGTGCCAAAACGCTTTCAGCCGATGACGTTTTTCTCTGATGCCTTTTGCTTGTATACTTTTCACCTTCATAGCCATTCATTCTTTCAATATCAAAATAATTTTATCACAACAAAATAGAAAGTCAAGGGTAAAATAATATTACCACTGAAATTTCAGGAGAAAAGTTTTATTTCAATTTCAAACGGATAGTTGCTTGAGGGCGAAGCCCTCAAGGTTTACATATTTTCGTGAATTTGATCAATCACAGAGTCAAGGGTTCATTTTCGTGCTACATAAATTACGTCTTCCTCAGGAATAATCCCTGGTCAGCCATATGGGATAAATAATCCCCCAGCTGAACAACTTATAAATATTAACTGATATCAGTAGTAAAACAAAAAAAGGACCTCTTTGCTATGACAGTAACAACCATTGTGTATTTAAGAATCCCCTTTCAAGCGTCTCATGTACTCCTTAATTCTTTTTTCCACGCCACTGTCAGATAGTTCATAATATTTCGTTCCCAACAGTTCATCGGGCAGATATTGCTGTTTCACATAATGATTGGGGTAGTTATGGGCATATAAATAACCAATGCCGTTGCCCATTTCTTTTGAACCGCCATAACTGGAATCCTTCAAATGAGGAGGTACCGAGGAGACACGAATGTTTTTCACATCCTCTAAAGCTTTATTGATTCCCATATAAGCAGCATTGCTTTTGGGTGCGCAAGCAACATAAGTCACCGCTTGGGCAAGGGGGATTCGTCCCTCGGGCAATCCAATAAAATCAACTGCCTGCATGGCTGCAACTGCAACCTGAAGGGCATGAGGGTCTGCGTTCCCTACATCCTCAGAAGCACAAATCACAATTCTTCGAGCTATAAATTTGGGGTCTTCTCCGGCATAAATCATTTTTGCCAAATAATATAAAGCGGCGTCAGGGTCGGAGCCCCTCATGCTTTTGATGAATGCGGAAATGGTATCATAATGATTGTCACCGTTTTTGTCATAGTTTAATGCCCTTTTTTGAATGCATTCTTCGGCAACAGGCAATGTAATATGAATTTTACCATCATTCCCTTTATCAGTAGTCAGTATGGCAAGCTCCAATGCATTTAATGCCGTTCTAGCATCTCCATTAGCAGTGTCTGCAAGAAAAGCCAGTGCATCTAGGTCAATTTCTCCTTGATATGCGCCCATACCTCGTTCAACATCCTTTATGGCCCATAATAAAAGCTTCTCAATATCCTTTTGTTCCAATGGCTTCAATTGAAAAATAATAGAACGGGAAACAAGGGCTTTATTTACTTCAAAATAGGGGTTTTCTGTGGTTGCTCCGATTAATATGATGGTACCATCCTCCACATGGGGCAATAGGGCATCCTGTTGGGTTTTATTAAACCGGTGAATCTCATCAATAAACAAAATGGTTTTTGTTCCATACATCCCCTGTCTGTCTTTTGCTTCAGAAACAACCTCTTTAATATCTTTAATACCTGCAGTAGTTGCATTGATTTGACGGAATTCACTTTTCGTTGTGTTTGCAATAATTTTTGCTAGGGTAGTTTTCCCTGTGCCGGGAGGGCCGTAAAAAACAACAGAACTGATTCGGTCTCCTTTGATTGCACGGTATAATAATCTATCCTTTCCCACAATATGTTCCTGTCCTACAAATTCTTCTAGAGTTTTTGGGCGCATACGGGCAGCCAAAGGAGAATCTCCATTTCCTCTTAAGCTTCTATTATATTCAAAAAGATCCATTTCCTCACCGCCTTATGGTTTCGTCAAAAACAAGCAAGCATCTCCAAAGGAGAAGAAGCGATATTTTTCCTTCACTGCCTCGGCATATACTTCCATGGTCAAATCTTTTCCCATCAAAGCGGAAACCAGCATAATTAATGTGGATTCAGGCAAATGGAAGTTTGTAATCAGGCAATCCACAATTTTAAAGGTATAGCTTGGATAAATAAAAATCTGTGTCCATCCACTTTTTGCCTGTACTAAACCATTTTCATCCGTAACAGATTCCAGGGTTCTTGTACTGGTTGTTCCAACAGAAAAAATACGTCCGCCATTTTTCTTAGCTTGATTAATGATGTCCGCCTGTTCCTGTTCAACCACATAATACTCTGAATGCATTTCATGTTCCAAAATATCTTCAGCTTTTACTGGGCGGAAGGTACCTAAACCAACATGTAATGTAACATGGGCAATTTTCACTCCCATTCCCTCAATTTCCTTTAAAAGCTCAGGTGTAAAATGCAACCCTGCCGTAGGTGCTGCTGCAGAACCCTCATGCTTTGCATAAACGGTCTGGTAACGTTCTTTGTCCTCCAAACGGTGGGTGATATAAGGTGGCAAAGGCATTTCCCCCAATTCATCCAAAATCGCCTCAAAAACACCTTCGTAGGTAAAGCGGATGATTCGATTTCCCCCTTCGATGACTTCCAATACTTCAGCAACTAATTTACCTTTGCCAAATGAAATTTTATCTCCCGGTTTAGCTTTTTTTCCTGGACGGACTAAAACCTCCCAAGTGTCTAAATCCTTTCTTGTTAAAAGAAGAATCTCCATCACCGCTCCAGTGCCAACTCGTTCTCCATATAAGCGGGCGGGCAATACGCGGGTGTCATTAATGACTAAGCAATCGCCGTTACGCAAATATTCCTTGATGTCACGAAAATGTTTGTGGTGCCATTTCCCTGTATCTTTCTCAACAACCAATAATCTGGAAGAGGCTCTATCCTCCAATGGTTCCTGCGCAATCAATTCTTCGGGTAAATCATAATAAAAATCACTTGTTTTCATATTAAACTCCTAAATCTATCTAATTATTTAATCTAATTATTTTTGCCAATTATTTAAAAATTGAGTCACTTCATTAGAATCTTGAAGACTTCATATTTGACTATTCTTTATACCTTCTCCTTTAAGTAAAAGGAACAGATAAGTTTATTGAAAAAGACAATAGACTTATCTGTTTTGTTGTTTTTTAAAAATTTTGAAATTATGCTACAGCTAAGTTTACTTCTCTTTTTCCCAGACTTCAATATGTTTTAAGACTTTCTGCCACAAATTATTTTTGCCACAGCCTAATAATACCTCTTGTATATGTTCCTTGTCACAGGGGATTTTCCTTGCTGTGCCGCCGCATCGCAGGCCTTCGTCAAGAAAAATCCAAAATTCATTATCCTCGGGCTCTTGAGAAAGTCCTCTATCGGTAAAATAGACTTTGTTCTCGTTATCATCCGCAAAACCACGCTGTTGCAATAAGAATTCTCTTAATTCCATGCTTATCCCTCGATTGTAATACCTGTATAATAGTATTTCAGTATTTCATCATATTTATAGCCCAACTTTGCCATGGACTGGGCGCCTTTTTGGCTTAATCCCACGCCATGCCCCCTGCCGATTCCTTCAATGACAAACCGACCACTATTGTCAACTGTACTGATATTTACAGAATAAATTTCGTAATCAGAGGATTGGGATGTAGTTGTTCCTACTTTACTTCCACCGGAAATAGAGAGCGTTTTTTCATTGATTGCAGACAAGGAGCCTTCAGTATTGGCAACAATTCCGTTTTTTGCCCCTGCTTCTGCTAAGGTACCGCTACCCATATTGGAAGATTGGTTACTGCTTGAACTTTTCTTTGTACCTTCACCATAAATACCAATTTCGCCACCCTTGCCATTTATAGTAAACATCTTCCCTGGAAGACTTCCGCAGGAAGCGGAAGAAAAATAGGTACGAATTGCTTCTTTGGTGAGGGTTTTTGAACCTCTAGAGCCCACAATCTTCATTTCCTGCACTCTCCCACCCGTTGAAAGTTTCGTAATCACAATATCCTCAGCACTACCAATATTTTCACCCTTTGCCGAAAGCAGTGCATCCAAGTCGTTAAGGGTTAAGGTAACCTTCCAAGAATTGTCTCCATCCTCTGCTATTTCAGGTACCGCCTTCAAATATGGCAATGGGTTTGCCCAAACATTTTCACTGTTTTCGGTATAACCACCTGTGGAAGCACAGAAATATGCTTCAATAGGTTTCCCATCATAAACAGCAATTTTTCCCGAAGTTGCATTCACAGCCTGCGTACTTCTTGCGGATTCTCCGCTATAGCCATTGTAAACCTGACAACTTATCGTATCATTAAATTCATAGCCTAGGTTACGATAAGCACTTATCTTCATCATTGCATAAGTTCTTGCGGAAATGGTCTGGGCTTTTAATGCTTCCATTTCATAGGACGCAGGCATCTCGGCAGGAACAACACCATATAGATACATGTCCAAATCAACAACATTTACTGCTGTCATCGTTCCACCATGAATAACAAATGTAAGCATTCCCCGGTAGCTCTTGCCGTTTATACTGAAGGTATCCTGTTCCCCTGTTCCCATAAATGCAGGGTTTATTTCACTGGGGAAAAGAACAGAGGTCTGACTTCCATCTAAGCGTATTCCTGTAAAAGTTGTTCTAGTAGCACTGTATCGACTGGCAGATTCCACCTCAGAAACAGAACTGCCGGAAACATATACCGTCCATTTGTCATTGCCTAGATAAGCTGAGTATGCCCGGTGACCTAATCGTGACAAAATATCTGCTAAATCAGAAGCGTTCCTCTGACTCATTTCTTCCTCAATTGCAATGTATTCACCAGAGGCAATGGCAGCGGTAAAGCCTGTGCTTGAAGAAATCGATCCGTTTTCCTTGAATGATCCATTTTTTTCTGTTCCAATCAACAACTCTCTGCCGCCGATTAATGCAGTGGTTTTATTTTTGCAGATACTTTCAAGACCAATTCGAACCGCTTGGGGTACTTCATAAGCAAAAGCAACTTGAGACATGGACGAAAATCCAATTGTCAAAGTCAAAGCCGCTGTAATTAACTTTTTTATCTTCCTATTCATGGCAAGTCCTCCGATAAGGTAATTGTATTATTTTAGAAATTCCTTTTCCAGTATACCAAAATGTAATTATTTTCGATAGAGTAATTCTCAACAAAAACACTTCAGTTATTCCAATTGTTTTACCAATTTGTTGGAGAATCAAAATAAATGAATTTTAAAGTGATATTATAGGAGGCCTCATTACTTAAGACATCATAATATATTAGAAATAATTTTAAAGCTCTTTGAGCAATTAAAAAGGCAGGCAAGAGTATATCCTGCCTACCTTATACATGTTTATAAAGAACAACTTTTTTGTTTTCGTACCTATTTCGTATTTTAAATAATAAGATGTCTAAATAGTAGCGTAGTGGTCTACAGATGTTTCATAGTTTTTTACTCCAATTGCTATGAAATCGTACCCCATCTATACGCCAATTTCGTACAAAAATTCACTATTTTGTAATGCTTTACGATACTTTTTTCAATAATGCTTATGTGCTCAAACCCTTGTAAACACTGGATTATCTGTTGATTTTCGTTATATCGTAAGGGGTCGTCTGATACACATAATAATTCAGCCAATTAGAGTACAACAAATTTCCGTGGGCACGCCAGCGTACAAGTGGCTCTTTTGTGTCATCATCATTCGGAAAATAATTCGCTGGGACTGCAGTGTCCAACCCTGCATTCTTATCCCGTGTGTACTCATTATTCAGCGTGTAAGGATCATACTCCGAATGGCCCATGATGAAAATTTGCTTGCCATCCAATGAAGAAATTGCGTAAACGCCCGCTTCTTTAGAGGATGCAAGGATTTCCAAATTACCTTCTTTTTTAATATCTTCTTCTTTTACTGTTGTATATCGAGAATGGGGTGCAAAAAACACATCATCTGCTCCCCTTAAAAGCATTGAATTTTTCTTTTCAATGACATGGGGAAAAACACCAAAAAGCTTCTCATTCATTTCATGTTTTTGAATTCCATAATGGTAATAAAGCCCAGCTTGGGCACCCCAGCAAATGTGGAATGTACTATGAACATTCGTCTTGCTCCATTCCATCATTTCCTTCAATTCATCCCAATAGTCCACCTCTTCAAACTCCATTTTCTCCACAGGTGCACCCGTAATAATAAAGCCGTCGAAATTATCATTTTTGACTTCATCAAAGGTTTTGTAAAATGCCAACAAGTGTTCACTTGATGTGTTCTTAGCAATATGAGATTTAATATGAATCAATTCCAACTCAATCTGTAAAGGTGTATTCCCTAAAAGTCTGGAAATCTGGGTTTCGGTATCAATCTTTGTGGGCATCAAGTTCAGCAACAGCATTTTCAAAGGACGTATATCTTGGGTTATAGCTCTATGCTCCGTCATAACAAAAATATTTTCCTCAGTTAATACCTTTACCGCGGGCAACTCGTTGGGTATTTTGATTGGCATTTTTTATCACCGCTTTCTTTATTTATAAAAAATAATCCCTTACAAAAAATTGAAATGTTGCATCCAACATTATTTATGAGACAGATTATGATAGCTTAGAACATGAAAGATTGCAGGGATTTCAAATATTCATTAATCACTAATCCTCAATAAGAAATCTTTTTAGAATTAGTTTGAAGATTTTTTGAAAAATATAGATGACTATATACATTCTAAAAGCTCATCCTACGTTCAAGTCGTCTTCTTGGAGACTCCAAGAAGTTATTTGTTTACTGTGTTTTATATTGCATTCAAAGCCTGTTCAATATCATCAATTAAGTCCTGTGCATTTTCCAACCCACAGGAGAAACGTACAAGGTCACCGGATATCCCCGCCGCAACAAGTTCACTTTCATTCATTTGTCTATGGGTAGCGCTTGCAGGGTGTAGGCAACAGGTTCTTGCATCTGCAACATGGGTTGCAATGGAAGCAAGCTTTAGCCCGTTCATAAATTTTTCTGCTGCTTCTCTTCCGCCTTTAACACCAAAACTTACAACACCGCATGTGCCATTTGGCATGTACTTTTGGGCAGTTTCATAGAACTTATCACCCTCTAAACCGGGATATACTACCCATGAAATTCTGTCATTTTCTTTTAAATATTTTGCAACAGCAAGGGCATTTTCACAATGGCGAGGAACTCTTACGTGTAAGCTTTCCAACCCCAAATTTAAAAGAAATGCCGTTTGAGGAGATTGAGAAGCTCCAAAATCTCGCATGAGCTGAGCTGTTGCCTTGGTAATAAAAGCACCACCCTGACCGAATTTTTCCACATAAGTAATGCCGTGATAACTATGGTCAGGCGTGCAGAGACCTGGGAATTTTTCTGCATTTGCCTTCCAATCAAATTTGCCGGAGTCTACAATACAACCACCTACACCTGCACCGTGGCCATCAAGATATTTTGTTGTTGAGTGGGTAACAATATCCGCCCCCCATTCAAAAGGTCGGCAATTCACAGGGGTTGCAAAGGTGTTATCAATAACCAAAGGTACACCATGGGCATGGGCTGCACTCGCAAAGCGCTCAATGTCAAGGACAGTCAAAGCTGGATTTGCTATGGTTTCTCCAAAAACAGCTTTTGTATTTGGCTTAAATGCGGCTTTCAATTCTTCATCCGAACAATCTGGGGCAATAAAAGTAAAATCAATACCCATTTTCTTCATGGTAACGGAAAATAGATTAAAAGTACCACCATAGATTGTTGCGCAAGAAACAATATGATCTCCACAGGATGCAATGTTGAAAATGGCAAAAAAGTTTGCTGCCTGACCTGATGATGTCAGCATGGCTGCTGTGCCACCTTCCATTTCACAAATTTTTGCCGCAACATAGTCACAAGTAGGATTTTGCAGTCTGGAATAAAAATAACCGTTTGCTTCCAAATCAAAAAGCTTTCCCATTTCCTGACTGGTTTCATATTTAAACGTAGTGCTTTGAATAATAGGAATTTGTCTGGGTTCACCGTTTTGTGGTGTATAACCGCCCTGTACGCATTTTGTTTCTATTCTGTAATCACTCATAAATCTCAAATCCTCCTTTTTTCTGTCTGAAATTAAAAAAACCCGTCTCAAAGATAAACTTTGAGACGGGATATTCCCGCGGTACCACTCAAATTGCATTATAAAAAAATAATGCCACCTCTCAGGCTCAAACAAGCCCTATGCTTTTACGCAGCAATCACGGAAGGAGCCTACCGACATTTTCATGTTTTCGAACCTTCAGCTCAGAAGCCATAGGCATTAAGTATTTTTGTTATCGGTTTCCACCAAACCCGACTCTCTGTGAACGCAGCAACTCAGCCCTCTTCGTCATAGCTTTTATATTTAATTTGTTTTATTATAGCACCTGAATTTTGTTTGTCAATAAAAACTTTTTAAAAACAGTAAAGTCCAAGCCGGTTTTTGCTGAATATTAGGGTAAACAAGAAAGAAAACATTTTAAATATCTTTAATCATAAGCAACAGAGATACTATTCAAAATACTAGCTTTTTTTATAAATCTTAGTTTGCTATTTTACGAAAAAAGTACCCAACCGCTTGGGGACGAAGCAATTGGGTTTACCAATTTTTATTGCTACTGAGTATCTTTCTAAAAAAAATTTGCTTTCCCCCGAATTCTACTGTAGCAAAGGTTGAATTTGAATACCGTCAAATGCAAATTCTAAAGTTGGAACAATCAATTCTGTTCTGGCTATCATAGATTTGGGCTTTCCTTCATAGTTATCCTGCTGGAAGGGAACAAAATAAATACCCTTTGTGTTCATTAAACAGCCGATATTGGTTAAATTCAGTCCCAAAGCATCATTGGTAGAAATGGAGATAACTAAGGGCTTATTATTCCGCATGTGAGCCTTCGCCGCCATAAGCACAGAGGTATCGGTAATGCCATTGCTCAATTTTGCAATGGTATTTCCTGTACAAGGCGCAATAATCAGAATATCCAACATCCCTTGGGGCCCAAGAGGTTCTGCATCAACAATAGTTAAAACCGGTTCATTTCCTGTTATCTCCACAACCTTTTTTAAGAAGTCATCTGCCTTACCAAATCTGGTATCCATGGTTGCAGCATTTGTAGATAAAATAGGAATTATGTTAGCTTTTTCCCGCTTCAATTGTTCCAACTCTTTGATAATTTTATCAAATGTACAAAAGGAACCCGTAATTGCAAAACCGATATTTTTCCCTTCTAATTTCATCATTAACTCCCCCTAAATCAATTTTCCAATGAGGTCACAATACCACTCAATAAAATTCGTGCGCTGGTTTTTGGCGAATATCTACCAGGAATTCCAAGGGACAACTTTGCCGTAATCCCGTTTTTCTTACAAGCTTCAAAGTCGGTTCCTCCCGGTGCTGAAGCGATATCAATAATAACTGCATCGGGGTTTACTTTATCAATAATTTCTGCATCTAACACCATGGCAGGAATCGTATTAAAAATAAATTGCTGTGTAGAAATAAGCTCCGGTATATCTTCCAAAGAAATACCCTGATAGCCCTGTGCTTTCGCATTTTCTCTGGCAGTTTCTTTTCTTGCCCCAATGGTTACTTTTGCATCCAATCCTTGTAATCTTTTTGCAATGGCCTTTGCACATCGACCATATCCCAACACAAGACAATTTTCCTGATTCATATTTTGTGTGCTTAAGGTAATTGCCTCTGCAATAGCACCTTCAGCAGTTGTAATAGCATTTTCCACTGCTATCTCTTCCATTTTCATAAAATCATAGCAAAGCACATTTTTCGTTTGTGCTGCTTCCAATACAGAACTTGCGATATTTCCCCCAAAAAGAATTGTATTTTCTCTTAGCTGGTTAGAAAAATCAGACAACACTATGACTGTGTCATCCTTTGTCAAAAGATGGGTACCATCTTTCGTAAACGGTACAGGCGTAACTGTAATATCTGCCCATTGCATGGCACTTTCCAATGAATCAAACCGTTCAATCCCCGATAATTGTTCCGCACCATCTAAGGCATATGTTCCCACTTGGTGAAAAACATCTTTTAAGACATCAGCCAAGTAAAGAAGTCTAAGATCTCCTCCCAGTACGAGAATTTTTTTATCTGACCATTCCATTATCCCGCCCCCTATCTTTATTAAAATATGCACCATAAAAAATCATGTGTTTGTCTGGATAACAGCATGAAAGAATAGCTTGAGATTTCATCTTTTTGACAACATAAAAACAACAGGCCTGAAACACTAAGCCTGTTGTTTTCCATTTACTATGGATAAAAACTAAGAAATTACCTCAACTGAGCTGCCTTTGGAGCTGCGTTGAACCAATATTTTCTTTTCAATATTTTCCTTTAATTCCGTAATATGAGATATAATACCCACCAATCTATTCCCATAGGAAAGTCGTTGTAAGACCTGTACAGCCTGCTCTCTGGATTGCTCATCCAAAGCGCCAAAACCTTCGTCAATAAACATGGCATCAATTTGAACACCGCCAGCATGACTTTGAATTACGTCAGAAAGTCCCAAGGCCAAAGAAAGGGAAGCTTTGAATGCCTCACCGCCTGAAAGGGATTTCACGGAGCGGCTCTTTCCTGTATAATAATCCATAACTTCCATTTCCAAACCACTTTGACTTCGTTTATCGGAAGCGTTTTCTGCCCGAAACAAACGATATCTGCCTTCAGTCATTTCACCCAAGCGTAAATTTGCAGCCCGAAGCACACGATCAAAGTAAAACCCTTGCACGAAAGATTCAAAGGTTATCTTATCCTTACCTGAAAGCTCACCGTTTGCTGTTTTGGAAAGTTCAAGAATGGGCAAATATTGTTTTTCTAATTTTTGTCGAATTTTTAATTCAGCCCTTCCTTTTTGCAAAGCAATTTCTCGAATGGCATTGCTTCCGTTTAATCCTTCCAATGCATCATCAATATCTTTCATACGCAAAGTGATAGTATTCATCTCATCCTGTAGTTTTGTCAAATCATAGATTTTTGTTTCCTCACTTAATTCCGTACGTTGAACGAAATTTTCGAGTTGTGTCAATTGATAAAAAAGGCTTGAATCCTTTGCTCCTCCTGCTCTAACGTCTCTCTGCTTGCAGGCAGGCTCAAATGGTACTGCTCCTCGGTTGGAAACCCTTTTTCCTCCATCATGGAATAAAAAAGAGACTCGGCTTGTTTCAACCGTTTTTCCCCCTGTAAAGCCATACTTCGGCTTTCCTCTAACCGAGTTTCTAGTTTTTGCACTTCGTCTTTTTTCTCCTGATAGAGCGTAAGTATGCGTTTATATTCAACATCTGCCTTATCAATATACCGTTGCAAATCATCAATCGCCAGTTTTGCCTGTTCCGCAGTGGTATTTTTCTCAAGACGTTGTTCCAAAGAAATGAATTCCCCTTGCAAAAGTCCAAATTTTTCAAGATTGCTCTTGACTTTTGTTTCTATTGCTTCTAATTGTTTCTTTTGATCGGCTAGGGAAGTAGTCTCAATTTCCAACACTTTTTCCAACTCAGAAAGCTCCAATAATTTGGACTTGTGTGTTTTCAACTCAAGTTCCAAACTGTTTATATCCTTTTGTATACTTGTTAAATCTTCTTGTATCGTTTCAACGGATGTGGCTTCCTCGCTGCAAAATTTTAAGATGTTCTCTCTTTGCACTTGGCATCTTGCGGAATGCTCCTTTCCTTTTGAAGCAATTTCTTGCAAATTTGCACCGGCAAGCTCTTCATCGACTTTGGATTTTTTCCATTCTTCTTCAGTCGGTGCACTTAAGGAAAGCTCGGCTTTTCTCGGATGCTCTAAGGAGCCACACACAGGGCAGGGGGTGTCCTCTTGAAGCTTCTCAGCCAAAATGCCCGCTTGCTCTCCTAAATAAGCCGTTTCTATGGCTTCTCGATTATGTCTTGTTTCTTTCCACTGTAATTCCGCCAATTTGTATTGTTTTCTCAAAGTTTCCAGGGCTATCTCATCTACCTTTAAGGCTTCTTGCATGGAAATAATCTGTTTAATTCGTTTTTCTCTTTCTTTTTTTCCTTGTTTTGCTTGCTCTAGCACCAACTCCCCTTTCTCTAAAAGAGGCTTTTCTTCGAGCTTTGTTTTAACTTCTGAAATCGTATCTTCCAAAACCTTAATTTTGCTTTGTATCGCAATTAAGTCTTTCTCCAAAGCTTCCTTTTCTTGCTTTAAAATAACCTTTTCTTTTTGTAAAGCTTCTTTTCTAGAATAGTCTGCAAAATCATTTTCCATTTTCTTCAGACGAATTCTCTCTTCATTCAACTTTGGTTGGGCACTTTCTTGACTTTTCCGCTCATCATCTATACTCTTTAAAACAGGGTAAAGTGCACTTAATTTTTTACGAAAAGCTAAAGTCTGGGTTTCCGTTTCCGCCAGCATTTCTTTTTCATGAAGCATCCCTTTTTCCAGAGGGTGAATATAATCCTGAGCAATTCTTTGCTTTAAAAGAGACATTTGAGCCTCTTGTTGCTCCTCTTTCTTCTCAGTTAATTGTTGCAGCTCCTTTTTTGCTTTTTCTAGATTTTCAATGCGCTTATTATTGATTTCACCCTTACTGATATCCCTGGTAAGTTCCTGCTCCTTTTTTGAAAGACTTGCTTTCTCCTCTTTTAGGTGTAACACTTCCTTTTGCCCATCCGCAAAGGTCTTTTCTTCTTGCTCTAATATGGCTTCGGCTTGGTAAATTAAACTTTTTGCATCTAAACTTTCTTCGCGGAAAAGCTGTTGCAAATAGTGTAACAACCGTTTTTCACTATCCTCGAATTGGGCACGATTCAGCTTTTCCATTTCCTTTAACCTTTGCTGAAAATCTGCAAAAGTATTGGTATGAAAAACCTTTCGGAAAATTGCTCCCCTTTCGCTGCTCTCAGCGTATAAAAGCTTTAAAAACTCACCCTGAGCAATCATGGCAATTTGTTTAAATTGCTTTGAATCCACAGATAAGAGCTCCTCAACTGCTTTTTTCACCTGAACAAAGCCTGTGGAAACCGTTTCATCTTGGCAAAATAATGCCGCTTCCGCCACTTCCGTTGTCATTCCATCACCATTTTTTTTGGGGCGACGATAAGCAGGATTGCGGACAATGCGATAAATCTTGCCTTTATGTTGAAACAATAGTTCAATGTATGTTTTTGTATTTCCTTGGGCGAAATCACTGCGCACACTATCAATCCCTCGGTTAGATCCACTGGTTTCTCCAAAAAGTGCAAAACAAATGGCATCAAAAATTGTGGTTTTTCCCGCCCCTGTATCACCGCTTACAAGAAAAAGACCTCCCGCTCCAAGCTTTGAAAATGGTATCTCTATTGTCTCTGCAAAGGGGCCAAACGCAGAAATTGTTAAATGTATGGGCTTCATTCCATTTCGTCCCCCAATTCTTCCCAAACTTTTTTTACTGCTTGTTTTTGCAGATCATCCATTTCCTTTTGATTTTGCCTTTCGAAGAAAAGCTCAAATAATTCTTTGGGTGATGTATCTTCTGCTGAATAAGAAAATTCCCGTTCCTCATACGTTCTGGTTTCTACCTCTAATGACATTAAGTTGGGATAAAAAACACGCAGCTGTCCCAATGGGTCATTTAATGCTGTTGCATCAGTAAGTATCCCTCGGATATAATCTTCAGACCCACCCTCAGCTTTTGCAGCCTTCAATAACCCCTCCAGCGGGCCTTTTATCTCCCGAAGGGGTCGTTTTGGCGAAAGGAGAAGAGGATTTATCTGTATATCTTCTTTTTCTTTGAATTCTATTTTTGTGATTGCTTTTTTGCCAGAGATTTCAGAAAAAGAGTATGCCAAGGGAGAGCCTGCATAACGAATCGTTTCTCTACCAATCTTTTGTGGACGGTGTAAATGCCCCAAGGCGACATAATCAAAATCAAAAAAAACACTTGCATCAATCTCATCCACACCACCTAAAGATTTGGTTTCAGAATCACTCTGCTCCGCTTCTCCATGCCATGTCACAAACTGATGCGCTAATAAAATATTCCTTCGCTCTTTCTTGCGTGGGTATTCTTGCAAAACAAGCTCCATAGCTTTCTGATAGGAGGTAATCTCCTCTGTAAAAAAAGGACTTACTAATGCAGGCTTGATAAAAGGAAGTAAAAACACTTCAATTTCTCCGAATTCATCCTGCAATACAATGGATTTCAAAGAACCATCATAGCTACCGCAAATATGAATCTGATTCTCTTGAAAAAGTCGACTGCCAAAATCCAGACGATGGGCAGAATCATGGTTTCCTGCAATCATAAAAATTGCTATTTTAAGTTTGGATAGCTCTGTCAGAAACCAATCTAACAGTCGCACAGCTTCCACCGGAGGAACACCTTTATCATAAATATCTCCTGAGATTAAAATGCCGTCTATTTTTTCTTCCTCCGCCTTCTCTAAAATCTGGATAAGGATATATTTTTGGTCATCAATCATGGAAAAATCATAAACTTTCTTGCCCAGATGTAAATCCCCTATATGAAAAAATTTCATTGTCTTCCTCCTTTCTCAGATTCCGGTTTATTTAAAAACATTACGTTTTTCGTTCAAGCTTTTAGTACGCAGAAATAGATTATTTTAACACTTTATTTTATCTGATAGCAAATTCCCTCTTTCGGAATCCCTGCATTCTAATTCACGTTCTAAGCTGGGGCTAGACAATAAAATTGTAAAAAGAGTCTATGTACAAAGATAAGTTATCTTTTTCCTATTCCTCTCGGTTTATAAATGATCTTTACAGTTCAAAGCAGACACCCATTAGATGTCTGCTTTGTATTTAGCAATGGTTTTCAGCTTAAACCTCGGGGTTTTACGTCTTGTCCATCTCGCTTTAATTATGCTCAAAAGGTGTAATGACCCATTTTATACAGCCATCCAGTCTATTTTCAAAAATACGATATCCCTCCATCACATCATTTAAAGGCCCACGATGGGTAATCAGACAAGTAGTATCAATCTTTTTACATTGCACCATTTTCATAATCGCTTCACAGCTATTGGCATCTACCCCACCTGTCTTAAACACTAGGTTTTTACCATACATCTGATGTAATGGCAAGGTTTGCTCCTTTTCATAGAGAGCCACCAAAACCACAATGGCGTTTGGTCTTGCCACCTTCCATGCAAGTTGGAAAGTGTTTTCTCCCCCTGCCACTTCAAACACCCGGTCGGCACCTCTACCTTGCGTCAACTTTAAAATCTCTTCTTCTATATCCACTTCCAAAGGGTTTAGGCAGACATCTGCCAAGCCCTGTTCTTTTGCCAAATTTAATCTGTCTGTGCTTGTATCCACAACTATAACTGTAGCAGGACTATAGAGTTTAATGCTCATTAAAGTGCACAACCCCGTGGGGCCAGCCCCCAAAACAACCACCGTATCCGCGGGTTTTAGTTCACCGATGCTTGCTGCCCAATAGCCTGTTGCTAGGATGTCTCCGTTAAATAATGCTTCTTCATCGGTTACATCATCGGGAATTTTCGTTAAACCTTGGTCAGCCATGGGAATGCGGGCATATTCTGCTTGTCCCCCATCGATACGGCAACCCAGCTCCCAACCGCCGTGGATACAATTATTTACATAGCCTTGTTTGCAGAAAAAGCATTCCCCGCAAAAAGTTTCCACATTTACAGAAACTCGGTCACCAACAAAAAAATGCTTCACCTTTCTGCCAACTTCAACAATTTCCCCTACAAACTCATGTCCCAAAACTGTATTTTCCTTTGCTCTGGGCACAGCGCCATGCTTAATATGCAGGTCGCTGGAGCAAATTGTAGATCTGGTTACTCTTACAATGGCGTCCGTCTCTTTTTCAATCACTGGAATCGGTCTATCTTCCAAGCACACAATACCATTTCCCTTGTATACAACTGCTTTCATCGTTTCCCCCATTTTCAGCCCCCAATTCTAGATCGTAGACCCTTTTTTTATTTTGTAATATTATTTTCAATTCACTGGAACCTTTTTCGGCAAAAAGTATCGCAAGCCCTATAATTTCACTTAAAATGCGATTGCGATTTCTTTTCCTTTTTCTGCGGCTTCCTCAATGATTACCTCAACAGGACGAAGTCCCATATCTAAGCCCTCCGCAAAAATACAATCATATTTTTCAATGCCAAAAAATTGACTCATGGCTTCCATATATCTGGAGCCCATTTCCATAGGAGAGCCCTGATAAAAACCACCTCGTGTGGTAACATAAACCATATGATTGGCCTTACAAGTTCCAACACACCCCTGTTCGTTACAGCCAAAGGTGATTCCCTCAACACATAAATTTTCAATATATGTTTTCAACAAAGCAGGAAAGCTTAAATCCCAAAAAGGCGCCGCAACCACAATTTTGTCCGCCTTGGCAAATGCATGGGCATAGTGAAAACGAGGATGAGAAAAATCCTTGTTCGCCAGCAATGCATCTCTTTGGTGAAAATAACCTTCGGTCATATTGATTAGCGCTTCATCCATCAAGCAAAGCTCCTCTATTTCATATGTACCTTTTTTCTCCAATTCCTTTAGAAATAAATCCGCCAGTTTTTTGGTTCGAGATGCATCTCTGCGAATGCAGCAATTTACAAACAATACTTTTTCCAAAGAAAACACTCTCCTTTAATCTATTTTTTCTACGGCTAAAGAGCCAAGTTTGTTTTCCTTCAAAACATGGTCAACCTCTTCTTTTAAAGGAACAGAATCGGACGCACCTTTTTTACCAATGGCTAGAGCACTTGCCGTTGTGGCCAATAATAAGGAATCAGGAATGGATTCTCCATTCAGTATGCCGTATAAGAAATAACCGCTAAAGGTATCCCCCGCCGCAGTGGTATCCACAACCTCAACTTGATGGCATCCGATTTTATAGGTCTCCCCTTTGGAATAACAAATAGCACCTCTGCTTCCCAGGGTCAGAAGAATATTACCCTTAGGATATTTATGTTTTAATACAGGAAGAATTTCTTCATCTTTTTCGCATCCTGCAATCTGTCTTCCTTCGACCTCATTGACAATCAACCAATCCAAAAGTTCTAAAGGATATTTCAAAACCTTTTCATTCATTGGTGCTGCATTGAATGCAATTTTCAATCCTCTTTTATGGGATTCTTCAATCATATATCCCACTAAATTTGTTTCATTCTGCAACAAAACTAAACCTTCGTTGCCGAATTTATCTAAAGTTTCGCTGATATATTCTTTTGTATATAGCTGATTTGTACCACCATAAAGCAAAATACAATTTTGACCATGTTTATCCACTTGAATAATGGCATGTCCACAGTTTTCTGTTGTATCCATGAGCAAAGAAACATCCACATGATTTTCACCAAGTTTCGCTGCTAAGGCCTCGCCTCCCTTGCCCACAAAACCAGCGTGATAAACTAAATTTCCTGCCTTTACCGCCGCAATAGACTGATTTAAACCTTTTCCACCACAGTTGACAAATAACCCGTTAGAGGACATGGTCTCCCCAGGTTCAACAAAGTGATCCACCTCATAAACATAATCCATATTTAAAGAACCAAAATTCAGTATTTTCATTCTGCTTCCTCCTCATTTTTCATTAAAACAGCTTTTCTCAGTTCTAGCTCACGTATCTTTTCCTTCCATGCAATTCCGCTTAAAATCATAAAAATACCTAAAATTTGAATGGGACGAAAGGTTCCAAAAAAAACATAATCTAACACAATAGAGGCACTTAACTGTCCAAAAAGCATCAAAACAGTAGATGTCATGGCTCCTGTATTTTTCGTTCCCACAATTAAAAAAATCATGGCTACCAATCCACAAACACTGCCTAAATAAAAAAGCAGAGGTACTTCTTTTATAAAGGAAAGGCGAAACTCTCCGCCTTTTCCGGTGATATAAACAAGGCAAAAAGCAATGACAGAGGCTTCAATGTAATTAATTAACGCGCCCCTGGCTGTACCCAAACATTCCCCTGCCTTTACATTTACCATCTTATTGATAACAGATAAGAATCCGTTCGCAATCGCCGCTATATAATATATCATTTTTTTCCTCCTTAAGCGTAAACAACAATCAAAACCCCTGCCAACACCAATAAATAGCAGGGTAATTGTTTGAAACGAAACGGTTTTTTCACTGCATTAAACCATCCATAGTGGTCAACCAATGCTGATGAAATCATTTGCCCGATGATAGATAGGCTTAACAACTGGGTTGCACCAATGTGCAAGATGCACCAACTGCTGCTAGCTACCAATGTAACACCCATAAAACCCACCGCATACACATATTTTGGTACTCCGCCAAAGGTAATTGGTTTCTTTTCCTTAATCTTAATATAAAAGAAAAGAAGCACTGCCGCAATGACATGGACAAAAAAACAAACACCAAAAAGGCTGTAGTAATTTCCCAACTGCCCATTCAGCGATACCATAAAGCCTTGAAATATACCGGCCAAAATTAAAAATATATAATAAACCATCTTTCCCCTCCCAAAAACACATTCGGTTTTTCTCTCTCCAATGATTTTAACATATTATTCTAATAGATTCAAATTATTAGACTGCAAACATTGCATTTTTTCAAAAATTAAGGTAAATTATATCATACAAAAGAACTACAAAGGAGGAGCAAATATGCCAAATGTACAGCCACATATTCAGCTAGATGATACTCTTGAGGTGAAATATGCTTTACTTCCTGGGGATCCCGCCAGATTGGATCGAATTTCTCCGTTTCTGGAAAATGTTATGGAGTTAAAATTTAATCGTGAATACAGAAGCTTAATTGGTACTTATAAAGGTATTAAAATTTTAGCCATTTCAACCGGGATTGGTGGTGCCTCTGCAGGGATTGCAGTGGAAGAACTGCATAATATTGGTGTTGAAGCTTTGATTCGTATTGGTAGCTGCGGCAGTTTACAACCGAAAGTAAAAATGGGCGATATTATTCTGGTAAGTGGTGCTGTGCGTGATGATGGAGCATCAAAGACCTATGTGGATGCCATGTTCCCTGCCGTGCCCGATATAGATCTGCTATTTGCCTGCGTTGAATCCGCAAAAGAAAAAAATATTCCCTTTCATACAGGCATTGCAAGAAGCCACGACAGCTTTTATACCGATGATGAGGATGCAATTGATGCTTTCTGGTCAAAAAAAGGTGTTCTGGGATGTGATATGGAAACAGCGGCAATCTTTACAATCGGCCATCTAAGAGGGGTGAAAACTGCTTCTATTTTAAATAATGTTGTAGAATATCAAGGAGATACCTTAGATAGCATTGTAAATTATGTTGACGGTGAATCCCTTTCCATGCAAGGGGAAAAAAATGAAATTTTAGTTGCCTTGGAGGCTTTTGTAAAACTGGAAAAAGGCCTTTCATAAGGTTTCGTATCCACAACTTTTTTAAAACTAAAAATAATTTGAAACATTTTCTTCCTTTTATCGTCAAATCAAAAAGTACGATAAAGGAGCTGAGAAAATGGGAAAATATTTATACATGCTTGCATTTCTTTGCAGTTTGATTTTCTATGGTGGATGCGCAACGGTTCAGCCCGCAGAAACCGATGAAAAACCGCCCACTGCGGTCACCAATGAAAAACCCAAAGTGAAGTCTGTGCAAACGTTACATGGGAAAATCATCAAAATGGAAAAGGATATGCTTTTTGTAGCAATCACAGAAAAGAAGGATATCTGTCAAGTTTCTACTAACGCTTTTATAGGAGATATCACCCAAGTAGAACCGGGGGATATAGTAGAGATTGGGTTTAGCGGTGTGGTATTGGACATTTACCCTGAGATAATTGCCAATCCGGATTACGTAATTTTCACTGAAGAAGGTGAGGACTTCGTAGGCCTCTATTACAATATTCTTTTCGATTTATTTGAGGGGGATCCCGGACTAAACAATGACATAAATTTTGTTGCCCTAGATTTAACCGAGGACGAAAATCTTACCGACAGCGAGAAAAAAGCCCTTGTTTATTTGCTTTGGAATAGGACCCAAATAGAAACACGATTGGCAACCTATGATGAGCTACTAGCAGAAAATTTGATTGTGATTGAAAAAGACACGAAATTTGCAAAAATGGATACTGGAATATTGATGAACATGAAATCTTCTAAAATGGAAAAGGATACATTTACATTTTCTGCTCAAAAATGGCGTTCGTCTTTAGGGGCATATGGTTTTGTTGATTGTATCGCTAAAAAGGAGAATGGAAAATGGTCTTACATCGTAGGCGGAGAGATGATGTCTTAATGCCTATAACTACTTGCTAGCCTTTAACATTTGATAAAAAACACCCCCCAAAGCAATATTTGTGGGGGTGTTTTTAAATTGATTTTACTGTTTTTGCTTAAAATAATAGACTGCTTTTCTTACCAGCCTTTTTTAAATTTCAGAACTTCATCAGTAATTTTTCCATCAAGGTACTCCTGAATAGATTCCTCTATTATTTTAAAGCCACGTTCTAAATTTTCAGGTTTAATATTCAAAGGAGGTTGGATTCGCAATACATTTTTTCCAAGAGAAATGATAACCAAGCCCTTTTCATAAGAACGGAATAAAACCTTGTAGGTTCCCACATCATCTGGAATAAGTGTACCCTTTTCAGAGTCTCTTCTTGTTAAAGCCAAACCTCTGGACATTCCTTTTCCGCTTTTCCTTGTTGCAATATCAGGGAACTTTTCCATGATGTTTTTTAAATAGCGTTCCATTGCTTTTTCATTTTCCGCTAAAATATGTTGGAATTCTTCTCCTTGCATATAATCAAATGCGGCACAACCGGCAGCACAAGCCAGAGCGTGGCCGCCTAAAGTAAACAAATGTGCCGGAGCCGGTAAGGAATCCATAATTTCCTCCTTTGCCATAAAAGCACCCAATGGAAGACCTGCGCCCACAGATTTGCCCATTATAATGCCATCAGGCACTATATTGTAATGTTCAATGGAAAACCATTTACCTGTTCTAAAAAATGCCTGCTGTACCTCTTCAGCAATAAATAGTATCCCATATTTTTTGCAAAGGGCATATAATTTTTTCATAAAGATTTGATGTGCCGCGATTAATCCAGCATCTCCTTGAAGGGGCTCAATAATAACCGCTGCAACCTCTTCTGGGGGCAAATATGCCTCAAAAGCCCTTTCCAGCTCCTTTATGCACTCCCTTTCACAAACTTCATCCTCCAAATCATCCCCATAAAAAGGGAAATTATAAATGTCTGGAAGAAATGGCCCCATTTTGGAACGCATTCTTGTTGTAACTGCACTTAAGGAAATAGAACCGTATGTACTTCCATGATACCCATTAATAAACGTAATAATCTTAGTTCTTCCTGTGTATGCCCTTGCAAATTTAATTGCAGCATCGTTGGCATCGGAACCACAGTTGCCAAAGCAAACCTTTGCAGAAGCGCCTCCGGGATAGACTGATGTTAAGCGCTCAGCATAGCTAATATTTTTTGTGTTATAAATATAGGCGGGCGTATATTGGCTATACAATTCCAACTGCTCTTTGATTGCTGCTGTAACAGCAGGAAAACCACTACCCAGATTTAAAGACGATGCACTACTTAGAAAATCTATAAACTGATTGTCATCTTGATCGAAAATAATATCTCCCACAACCTTTTGTATTGTCAGTGGAAAATAGGAAAAATGCTGACATGGTGCAATTACTTTTTCATCGCGCTGGATCCAAGCGGCACTTTTTGTTGTTGTTAAGCCCATTTTTTCATCTCCCTGTCATTTCATTTTCTAGTCAAATCTTCTTCAGTTTCTTTTCATCAGCTTATATACACCAAGGGTCATAATTGGAACGACATATACAAAGAAGAATACCCATGCTAAAGTTCCATATCCCTTTGCAATTAAGTTAATCAAACCATAAGAAGAAATAAAGGTTGTTACTACCAAAAGAACCACGGCAACCACTGGTGTCATCCAACCAGGTACCTCCTGTCTGTTACTTTTGTAACTCTCAGAAATACGGTCAGTGATTGAGTAAATTAAGCCGGAACCTGTTTCTATCAAGGTACCGAACAATACAATTTGGAACATATAACGCAACCACGGCATATTCATTTGGGTTAAAATATAATCCACAGGGAGCTCCTGATCAATAATTGCAGGATAAAAACCTGCCATTGCCACGAATAAGATAATACCTGGTAATATACCAATGACTCCTGCAATCAATCCAGAGGTAAATGCCTCTTTGGAATTATCTGAATGCCTAATTGTATAAAGCACTGCAATAATGATTGCTAAATTATAAAATGCATATTGAAAACCACCCAAAGCCCAATTACCGCTAACCGGCACCGTAGCAAAATTGTGGCTGATGTCTGAGCTGTATCTGGAAATTACCAATACCAAAAACAGAATATAGACGCCATACAGTACAAAGGACCATAATGATAAGACCTTTTCAATCGCCTCTGAACCATTCATTACCAATAAAAACACCGCTGTAGACATACCGATAATACCAAACCATTTATTTAAGCCAAAAAGCTCATGAAGTATTGATCCTGCGGAAGCGGAAACAACTGCTAAAACGATTAAAATAAAAATTATGTAAGCAACTTCAAAAACTAACCAACCAGGCCCCATAAGCTTTTTCATAAAATTTTTGTAGTCGTATTTTTGGAACTTTCGCGCAAAAGCAAAGGAGACTGCGCAAACAATTGACCATGTCAACAGGGATACAATGGCCATGCCCAAAATACCGCCCAAAGGACCGTAGCCCATAAAATATTCAATCAGCTCTCTGCCTGTGCCGTAGCCTCCGGCTATTACGCAAGATTGAAAAACGATACCGGGTACAAAATACTTTTGAAATTTTTTTGATGATAAAATACTCATATGATTCCTCCTTTTTACCCCATATTTTCTACATTCTCTTTTGTAATTAATTATACTAAATTTAGTTTAATAGGATTATATATTTAATATATATAAATGTCAACGAAATATTAAATAAATTTTAGTATTTGTAAATTTTATATCTTTAGAATAAATAAATTTTTGATGAGCCTATTTTATTGTATATCTTTTTAAACATCACAAAAAAAAGAACTTGTCTTTTATGCATTTTCACGCAAAAAGAAAAGTTCTCATAGTTATTTTTTATTTTATTTTAATGCCATGGATTAAATAAATTTTAAAAGATTAAAAGTTACTCAAACTACGGCGAAATCCTTGTTTTATTATCATATTAAAAATTCAATAAATTTCATTTTCATAGTAAAATTTATTTAATATAAAGCAGGAGAAATAACTGCAACCGCCTCTACATCTTCATCACCGGGATTATACAGCTGATGATATGTTTGCTGGGGTACATAAATGCTATCCCCTTCGTTTAAGATATATACATCATCGCCAATATGATATTCCAAAGTTCCTTTTAAGACCAAAGTACACTCCGCTGCTTCCTCGTGATACTGCACCATGGTACTGCCCCAGCTTTTTGCACCTAATTTGAAACATAGCATTTCCATCTTCGTACAAGCATTCTTACTCCTGCTGTAGGGTGTTACAAACTGGTATTCCATATTAATATCAGCAAACTGAATTTTTGTACGATTATCTCTGGTAATTACTGTAACTTGCTCTTGTTCTTCTTGGGAAAAAAGGGAAACCAAAGGAATTTCAATTGCCTCTGCAATACGCATTAAAACAGACAGAGATGGACTGATTAAGTTACGTTCAATTTGTGAAATATATCCGGGGGTCACCTCAGCTTTTTCAGCCAAATCCTTTGCGGTGATTCCCTTTTCCACTCTTGCAGCCTTTATTTTTTCTCCAATCATGAAAAACATCCTTTCTGTTTCATATTCTCCCCTGCACAGCAACATAAACCCAATATTGGTTATATTCAAAATGAATTAAAAGATTGCAACTTATCCAATCTTTTACGTATTTCATAGCAATTATACCATACTATTTTTATAAACTCAAAGAAATAAGAGTTATTTCTATATATTCTAATACAAGCATAGCCCTTTCTTAGCCATTTTTATATTTTATCAATAATTTTATTTAGTACAGCTTTAAAACAATCAATAAAATAGTCATTATAATCAGACTAAATGGGAGCATCAAAGAATTCAAAACGGCAGCAGCTGAGCGATCGTAACCACAGCGTTCTGTATAAATCGGCGCTATACTTAGAATCGGTGAAAAAACTATAATCGAGAGTATTTGTCTATGTAATAAAGGCCCTGGTAAATAATGATAAATCAAAAAGGAAAAGACGCATGCAATTACAAGTCTTAATACAAAAACACTCCCCATATCCTTCAAAACACTTTTTTTCATTTTAGGTTCAAACATAATTCCAATTAATATCATTGCCAGAAATGTATTTGCCTGTCCCATCATGGTTGCAAGGTCAAATACAATATTAGGTAATTGAATTTTTAAGCTGCATAATGAAATCATAACCAGATATGCAACGAAGGGCATAGACGAAAATAGTGTTTTGAAAATTTCTTTAACGCTAACATTATCTTTTCCTTTGGTAATGAGGGTCGCAATGGTAAAGGTAATTCCAAAAACCATAATGGCGTTACCTACATCAAACATACAAACAACAGCCACTGCATCTGGAGCGAAAAAACTCTGCATAAAGGGCAACGTACAAAGACCAATGTTATAGCCGGAGGCATTAATAATAAAAAACGCCCGCTCTGAGGGTTGCTTTTTTCGGGTAAGAAGCAGAACCAAACTAATTGCCATAAGATTTGTAATAAAGCCTAAGGCAATGTCCGTTAGGAATGAAACATCCAGGCTAAGGGTTCTAAAATTACTTATAATCACCATTGGCAAAGTAATTTTCATAACCAACCTAGACAAAAGATCGGTATCCTTTTGAGAAAATAACCCGCCCCTCTTTAGTCCAAATCCCACGCCAATCATAAACAAAAACCCGAAAGCTTTTGTTAAAACGATTTCCATATGAGTGTCATCCCTCCCTCTACAACCCTATTAGTGCCATATGAATGAAAAAAGACCTTTTGCATAAAACAAAAGGTCGGTTTCTCGGTTGTGAATTACAGTTTTCCTTTTGCTGTAGCTACCAAAGTAGTAAATGCAGCAGGATCGGAAACAGCCAAATCAGCCAACATCTTTCTATTGATGTTAACGTCAGCCATTTTTAAACCGTGAATCAGCTTGCTGTAAGAAATATCATTCAATCTTGCTGCTGCATTGATTCTTGTGATCCAAAGGCTTCTGTATTCTCTTTTGGTCTGCTTTCTGCCGGCAAATGCAAATGCCATAGCTTTCATTACAGACTGCTTTGCAACTCTGTACTGCTTGCTTCTAGCGCCACGATAGCCTCTAGCCAGCTTCAATACTTTTTTATGTCTTTTTCTCGCGTTTAACGCGCCTTTCACTCTTGCCATGGTAAAGTCCTCCTAAAAATATACTCGAAATTATGCGTATGGTAACAGTCTCTTTTTGATGCTGTTCAATACAGTTTTATCAACAGTTGTAGCGTGTCTCAAGTTTCTTTTTCTCTTTCTGGACTTTTTGCCAAGAATATGCTGTGTATTGGATTTCTGTCTTTTCAGCTGACCTGTGCCAGTAATTCTGAATCTCTTCGCTGCTGCTTTTTTTGTTTTCAACTTAGGCATAATGTTAAAACCTCCTAAAATAATCCTAGCAGATAAATCTGCTGCTTATGTCTTGTTGCTTTCTTCCATCCTGCGGATCAGCTCTTTGGTGCAAGGAACATAACTAAGCTTCTACCTTCCATCTTGGGTTCTTTTTCAACCACACCAAACTCTGCAGTTTCGTTTGCAAAGTTCTCCAGAATGACCATACCCGCCTTGGAATGACCAATTTCGCGTCCTCTAAAACGAATACTTACCTTTACCTTATCCCCATCCTTCAGGAATTCATTCGCTTTTTTCACCTTTACCTGAACGTCATGAGTATCGATACCAGGAGACAAACGAAGTTCTTTCACGTCTACAGTTTTTTGTTTCTTTCTGGCTTCTTTTTCTTTCTTAGCCTGATCGAATTTATATTTTCCATAGTCCATGATACGACAAACCGGAGGCTTCGCAGTTGGGGCAATTTTAACCAGATCCAGCTTCTTTTCATCTGCCAGCTTCTGTGCATCTTTAGAAGACACGATTCCCAACTGTTCCCCATCTTCACCAATCAATCTAATTTCCTTGTCTCTGATTTGCTCGTTGATCATTAATTCTGTAATAGCAAAGCACCTCCCAAATTATTGTACCGTTATCCGCAAGTGCGCAAAAAAAATTGCGCCGGAAGAAACCCGCCGCACACAGAAAAACAGAGTAAAGCCCTGCTTTAAAAATCGTGTATTAACCTTATAAAGCCCATGCCATAAGGTGAGAAGCGGAACTTCTTCTTTATTACCATAGTAGTATAGCATTAATTGACAACCACGTCAATAATTTTCTGAAAAAATATTAAATACGGGTGCAGATAATTTGTTCTGCACCCGAAACCAGCTTAGTTCATACTTCTTGCTTTAATTTCTTCTTTCACTCTTGCGATAACATCCGCCAAATCTACCTGTCCTTCATCGCCATTCTTTCTGGAGCGCAGGGAAACCTTATTCGCTTCCACATCCTTTTCGCCCACAACGATAATATAAGGTACTCTTTCATTTCTAGCTTCTCTTATTTTGTAGCCAATTTTTTCTGCACGATAATCAGTTTCAACACGGATACCCTCTGCATCTAACTGATCTGCCACCTGCTTTGCATAATCAGCAAACTTTTCAGAAATAGGCAGAACCTTTACCTGTACAGGAGAAAGCCAAGTAGGGAACTGACCTGCAAAATGCTCAATTAAAATACCAATAAAACGTTCAATAGAACCAAAAGCAACACGGTGAATCATAACAGGACGCTTTTTGCTGCCATCTGCTGCCATGTATTCCAAATCAAAACGCTCAGGCATCTGCATATCCAGCTGGATTGTGCCACACTGCCATGTTCTACCGATGGAATCTTCCAAATGGAAGTCAATTTTAGGGCCGTAGAATGCGCCATCGCCTTCATTTACAATATAGGAAATTCCATTCTCATCCAAAGCGCTTCTTAAGCCCTCTGTTGCCAATTCCCAAGCCTCATCAGAACCCATGCTGTTTTCAGGTCTTGTGGAAAGCTCAATATGATAATTGAAACCAAACTGACGGTAAACCCCATCAATCAAACGGATAACGCCACTGATTTCATCTTTAATTTGTTCCTCTGTCATAAAGATGTGGGCATCATCCTGATTAAAGCAACGTACACGCATCAAACCATGAAGTGCACCGGATTTTTCATGTCTGTGAACCAAACCGATTTCAGCAACACGCATAGGCAATTCTCTGTAAGAATGCATATCCTGCTTATAAACCAACATACCACCGGGGCAGTTCATTGGCTTAATGCAATAATTCATTTCATCAATCATTGTGGTATACATGTTGTCCTTATAATGATCCCAATGACCGCTATTTTCCCACAAATGCTGATTCATAATGATAGGTGTTGAAACCTCCACATAGCCAGCCTCTTTATGAATCTCTCTCCAATATTCCAATAAAGTATTTTTGATAATCATGCCTTTAGGCAGGAAGAAAGGGAAACCAGGGCCTTCATCCAACAGAGCAAACAGCTTAAGTTCCTTGCCAAGTTTTCTGTGGTCACGCTTCTTTGCTTCCTCCATCATTGTCAAATACGCTTCCAATTCGGATGCCTTTGGATAGGAAGTGCCATAAATACGAGAAAGCATTTTGTTTTTCTCACTGCCTCTCCAGTACGCACCCGCTACGGAAGTCAATTTAATAGCTTTAATATATTTGGTACTCATTAAGTGAGGGCCTGCACACAAATCTGTAAAATCACCCTGCTTATAGAAAGAAATAATTGCATCTTCAGGTAAATCCTGAATCAGCTCAACCTTATATGGCTCATTTCTCTCTTCCATATATTGAATAGCTTCTCCACGGGGCAATTCAAACCGTTCAATTGCCAAATCAGCCTTTACAATTTTTTTCATTTCAGCTTCAATTTCTTCCAATTCCTCAGGTGTAAATGCCTTTTCACGGTCAAAATCGTAATAGAACCCATCTGCAATGGCAGGTCCAATAGCCAGTTTTGTATCAGGGTAAAGATTCTTTACAGCCTGGGCTAAAATATGAGAGGTTGTGTGGCGGAATGCCATTTTACCAGCCTCATCTTCAAAAGTGCAGATGCTTACTTCTGCATCTTTCTCTACAACAAAACGTAAATCCTTTATTTCTCCATCAACAATGCCGGCACATGCATTTCTTGCCAATCCTTCGCTGATTGCCTTTGCAATATCCAGTACAGATACTGCTTGTTCAAATTCTTTTACAACGCCATCTTTCAGTGTAATTTTCATAATTTTCCTCTCCTTCTCGAAATAAACAAGATTTTTCGGAAAGCAGACTGCAATAAAAAAGCTCCCGTCCACTTTCCTTTCGGAAAGGGACGAGAGCATAATACTCCCGCGGTTCCACCCTTTTTGTTAAAAAACCACTCATTTAAAACTGTAACGTAGTCAACGGGCTTTATTAGAGCCACTCCGAGGTGGTTTTCGTACTCTCTCTTAACGTAGGACATTTCCACCCATGATTATGAAATAATCCGATGTCCCTCTCTGGCCGTTTTGAAAGGACTACTGTCCTCATCAACGCTTTCTGTTCTTCAATTGAAACACTTCTGATTATAGCACTAAAAACTAACTTGTCAACACTTTTCCTGAAAAAATTAAGCTTCTAAATTAGTGGTAATTCCTCAATGATCCATTCATTTTTCTTTTCAAGTTACATAATCATCTTTTAATAAATTGCCCAAAAAACACAGCTTCTCTTTCTCTTCCAATATAAAATGAAAAGTTCAAAACCATTTGTTTTTCTTAAAAAAATAAATTCCTCCAATAATAAATAGTATGGAAATGATGATTACCGTAGCATATCCGTACTTCCAATCATACTCCGGCATAGTAAAATTCATGCCATACCAGCCTACAATTAAGGTCAAAGGCAGGAAGATCGTTGTCACTACAGTGAAAACCTTCATAGTGGAGTTTAAACTGATATCCACCTCTGCTTCATAAGATTCCCTCACTTGGGTAACAGAATCTCGTAAGTTTAAGACACTTTGAAATCTTCTCTCCGTTCTTCTATTTAGCATTTTGAAGGAACGCAACGTTTTGCCGTCAAAAATACTGTTTTCATTCTCTCCTAGTATATCCAAAACATTTAAATATTGTTCATAATATCGTTTTAGAAACATCAGCCTTTTTCTAAGGCTGATAATATCGGCTACACAATTGTGCTTTTGCGAGGTGATTAGTGCTTGTTCCAAATCCATAATCTCTTTTTCCAAAGAATCAAAGACCTGATAATCTTCTCTGGTTTGTGCCTCAAAGAATAAATAGATAATGCGGTTAAGAGAAATTTTTTCTCCCAAACTTTTTGCACTTTCCTCCAGCAACTCCATGACACGCTCTTTCTGAGAGGTAAAGAAAAAAGCCCGCCCTTTTTCCAGATAAATAATTACGCTACCAAAACTAATCATTACTTTTTTGAAATCGGGCATTTCAAGGCTGATGCAATCAAAATTTTCAAATGAGTCGTATTTCGCATAGCCGAAGCGCCGGGCTTCTTCTAAAATTTTCATGGAAATACCCCAAGTATTTGCCCTGCCTTCCATCTCTTCATATGTGGATATGGATAAAAATTCTGTATTTTTCCCTTGATTTTTTTCTAAGAACGGGCAGATTTTATAATTCCCCTCTTCAATTGTTATAAACACAGCGAACCGCCCTTTCAAGTAATAATATGAAGTTGAATATCCAATTTTATTTAAATTTCACGGCAGTTCCATATGCCATAACTTCTGCGGCCCCTGGTGTAACGGCACTTGTTGTGAATCGCACATTTATCACTGCGTCAGCACCCAATTTTTCTGCCATTTGAATCATGCGCTCTGTGGCAATATTTCTTGCATCTATCATCATTTCCGTATAACCGGCGAGCTCCCCACCAACAATGCTTTTTAACCCGGCACCAATGTCCTTTCCAATATGCTTTGACTGAATGGTCGCACCTTGAACTAATCCAAGCATATCAAACTCCTTACCGGTAATATAATCTGTATTCACTAAAATCATAATTATCCCCCTTTTCACTTTTGAAGTATACTAAAACAGACAATCATATTTATCATGCCCTCTTTCGAATTAGTATACGCTGCAAATACTCAATTTAAAGATATACATATTATACCATAATTTCATTCATGAATCATAGCTGAAAAATAAAAACTTCATTTTAAAACCCCGCACTTTGCAAAAATTATGCAACGAGCGGGGTTTTCATCTAAATTATTTTGAAACTTATAGCACCTTCGCAAGAAAAGTCTGTAAACGCTCACTTTTGGGTTTTTCAAAGATTTCTTTGGGGGAACCCTCTTCCACCTGTTTTCCGTCAGCCATAAACATTACCCTTGTGCCAACTTCCTTTGCAAAGCCCATTTCATGGGTTACGACTACCATGGTCATATTATCCTTTGCCAGTTGTTTCATTACTTCCAAAACTTCACCAACCATTTCAGGGTCTAAGGCCGAGGTGGGTTCATCAAAAAGCATAACCTCAGGCTGCATACACAGTGCTCGCACAATAGCAATACGCTGTTTTTGTCCGCCGGAAAGCTGAGAGGGGTAAGCATTGGCACGGTCCTCCAACCCAACTCTTTTCAGAAGCTCCATGGCAATGGCTGTAGCTTCGGCTTCGCTTTTCCTTTGCAGCTTCATGGGTGCAATAATCATATTTTTTAGTATCGTCATATGAGGAAACAGATTGAAATGCTGAAAAACCATTCCCATGCGTTGACGATGAATGTTGATGTTGGTTTTCGAATCAGTAATGTCCACATCTTCAAAATAAATGCTTCCCCCTGTTGGGACTTCCAATAAATTTAGGCAACGCAAAAAGGTAGATTTGCCCGAACCAGAGGGTCCAATTACAACAACGACCTCGCCTTTTTTTATTTCGGTATTAATACCATCCAAAGCTTTTATTGCTCCGCCGTTATAATATTTCTGAACATTTTCTACTTTAATCAAAGTTGTATTAGCGCTCACTGTTTCTCAGCCTCCTTTCAAGCTTGCCTACCAGCCAAGTAAAGAACATGACCATAACCAAATAAATAAGAGCCACGCCAATTAAAGGCATCATAGGAGAAAAAGTTCTGCTTCTGATAATATCCCCTGCCTTAGTTACATCTTGTAATGCAACATATCCGGCAACGGAAGTCTCTTTTAATAAAACGATAAACTCATTCGCCAAAGCAGGCAATACATTTTTAAAGGCTTGGGGAACGATAATATACTGCATGGTCTGAAAATAATTAAAACCCAAGCTGCGTCCAGCTTCAAACTGTCCGGAATCAACAGACATTATGCCACTGCGCACAATTTCTGCCACATATGCACCGGAGTTGATACCAAACGCCAATACAGCCACCAATATCTTATTATTGGAAGAGGCGAAAATAATATAATACATAATCATTAACTGCACAACAACAGGTGTACCGCGGATAACCGTCAGATAGACCTGACTCAAACCGTTCAGCACACTTAAAATAAATTTCCCAAAACCGGGACGCATTTCTTTTTTGTTTTTATCATATGTGGAACGTATAATTGCAATAAGTACACCAATCACAATACCCAGAATTACGGCAAAAAAAGTTACCTTTAGCGTTACAGCCAGACCATCGGTTATATAACGCCAACGGTCTTCGGTAATGAAATTCAATTCAAATTGGGCTTGCATTTTTTCCAGCCATTCAGCCATAGAAACCCTCCTTCTCTTTAGAAACCAAAATAGGGACGAAACTCGCCCCTATGAAAGTGTCAACAAAGTCATTATTCTTTGAAAAAAGCTCAAAAATTTTAAGCTTTTTTCAAAGAAGCAGAAGAAGGACCGAAAAATCACTTTGGGAGAAAAGCTTACGATTCACCAAAGCATTTTGTTCCTCAAGTCCTTCCGCTGCTTAAAAATGACTTTGCATTCATTCTGACAGGGGCAATACTCGTCCCCAATCCAAGCGTATCATAAATTATTCAGCCTTGATATATTTATCAATAATCTTCTGTACTGTACCATCAGCAACAAGCTCTTTCAACGCGCCATTTACTTTTTCAGTCAATTCGCTATCCTTTGCGAAGCAGATTGCATAATCCTCTACAGCATATTCTGTGTCAAGAATCTTTAAACCTTGATTTGCTTCAACAAATGCTTTAGCAGGTTCTTTATCAATAATTACACAGTCAATTTTACCTGTAGCTAAAGACTGCACTGCATCGGCGCCCTTATTATAACGTTCGATAGTACCAAGACCTTTGCCTTCAATATCATCGGAAGCATAAATATCACCGGTTGTACCTGTTTGAACACCAACTGAATGTTTTGCGCCTTCTTTAAGCAAATCATCAACGGATGTAATTGTAGAATCTTCTTTAACAATTACAACCTGAATGCCTGTTGCATAAGAATCGGAGAAATCCACACTCTCAAGACGATCAGGTGTTACTGTCATACCAGCCATACCAAAGCTTGCTTTGCCACTTGTAACAGCAGGGATAATGGAATCAAAAGCCATATCATCAATCTGGAAATTGTAGCCCAACTTTTCAGCAATGGCAGCACCGATTTCTGCATCAATACCCACAATGTTCTGACCTTCATGATATTCATAGGGAGGGAACTCAGCGTTCGTTGCCATAATTAAAGTTTCCTTTTCCCCATTTGCAGCATCTTTATCTCCTGCAGGTTGCTCTGCTTTAGAACCTCCACAGCCAACCAATGCAGCTGTCATTGCAAACACCATTGTTGTTGCCAAAATACCTTTCAAAAATTTTTTCATAATACCCTGCCTCCTGTTTTCCTTTTTCTATTCATACATGGAAATATTCATTTTTACTTAAGAAATTATACTCTAAAATTGCATAAAATACAATGATATTTTTTCACTATAAATTCTAATTTAAAAATATTTTTTTGTGCATTTTGCTTTATTAGGGCATCTAAATCTCTCCGACAAAGTAGTTAAGGAACCTTTCAATTACACATACTTCTAATAGTACAGTAACTTTAATGCATTTTTACTTGCATAAACATTGCATATTCATGAATTGGGTGGATTTATGCTACATTTCTATCAATAAATTCCGGTTTCACTTTTGAATACATAATTTTCTGTTCACTATAAAGCCCATAATAACCAGACAGCATATAGCTTATACCGCAACAAAGAGCACAGTAAACGATGCCTTTTGCACCGAATAACTCAATACAAAGAAACACTGAGGCAATGGGGCAATTAGTAACACCACAAAAAACAGCCGTTAAACCCATTCCAGCGGCAAACGATGGCGAAATTCCCAATAAGGGTCCTAAAACACAGCCAAGGGTAGCGCCTATGAAAAATGTAGGAACAATTTCGCCCCCTTTATACCCTGCACCCAGTGTAATTGCAGTCAGCAAAATTTTCAGAAAAAAAGCCTCAGGTCTCGCCTCTCCGCCTATAGCTTTCTGTATAATGTCCATGCCTGCACCATTGTAGTCTCTCGTCCCCAAGAGCAATGTAAAGCCTAGCATCAAAGCGCCACCAACGAAAACCCGTATATATGGATTTTCTATGTACCTTCTATAAGCGTGGGAGGTTTTGTCCATCACAATACAAAACAGCATACTCGCCAATGCACAACATATGCCAAGAATGCCAACAGAAAGTGCCAATTTTAACTTCAACCCTTCAGGAACACCAAGTAAAGTATATGCAACCGGCAGAAAACCTAATTTTTGAGCCAGTGCCGATGCAATAAATGCGGCAATTGTAGCAGGAACAATAGCGGAATAGTGCATAATTCCAACGGAAATTACCTCCATAGAAAATATAACCGCCGTTAGAGGTGTGCCAAAAAGGGAAGAAAAACCGGCAGCCATACCGCACATAGTGATTATTCGCTTGTCCTTCTCGTTTAAATGAATGATTCGTCCCAAAAAAGAGGCTATACTACCTCCAAGTTGTAGCGCCGCCCCTTCTCTACCTGCTGATCCTCCAAAAAGATGGGTTATGATGGTGCTAAAAAAAATCAAAGGAGCCATTTTGAGTGAAACAGCTTCATTTTGTCTTACAGCGACTAAAATAAAATTGGTGCCGCGGTCTTTTCTTATTCCTAACAAATGGTATAGCCCAATGATTGCAAGTCCCCCAAAAGGCAGACACCACAATATTTTAGGGTGTTCCATTCTAAAAGTCGTCGCTACCTCCAATAACCAATGAAATGTGATACCAATGACGCCAACAATTCCTCCGACCAAACACCCGATTAACACCCATTTCAAAAAAATAGTAAAAACACGCTCACAACTCATGATGTGGGCTTTCGTTTTTTCCCACACAACAGCCCCTCCTCCCATTAAATACGAAAACGCTTCTGAAAACCCCTTTCACTTGGTTATTAAATTTAATATAGAAAGGATGTGAAATGTTTTATAGAAACTCTTGAAATTCAAGACAGAAAAAAACACAGTTTTCAGAAAGGTTTTAAACTCAAAGCCTAGTATACAACGTTTCAGATGGTCATTCAAGAGAAGCTTGGAAATTTATTTCAATCTAAAAGTCAAGAATAAAACCAATTTCGGAACAGAGGGATAAAATTTTGTTTTAAATCGAAATCCTTATAAATATTTAATATAAATGCCTTAAAACCAAACTTTTACTAATAAAAAAGCTTTTTTACACACCTGTTTAGATGTAAAAAAGCTTTTTCACCATTTTAGGAAATAAAGAAATGAAAATAAACTCATTTTTCTCAAATTCAAACTACTTTTTTAAAAGCTCTTCCTTAAACTTACCGTTTTCATAGAAAAGCTCTCCATCTGCAAAAATTTTTCCTTCATTGGTCATATCTGTAATCATATCCCAATGAATGGCAGATTCGTTTTTACCACCTGCTTCATGAAAAGCCTCACCAATAGCCATATGCATTGAGCCACCAATCTTCTCATCAAACAAAATATTTTTTGTATGCTGTTGTATGCCATAATTTGTGCCAATGGCTACTTCTCCAAAATAGCGAGAACCCTCATCGGTATCAATAAAAGATAAAAGCTGTTTTTCTTTCACTTTATTCTTACAAGTAGCTTCTATAATACGTCCATTTTCAACAGTAAGGCAAACCTCTTCGAATTCGTTTCCATTCATAATAGAAGGATAGGAAAAAGTTATGTGCCCATTTATGCCATCCTCCACCGGGGAGGTGAATATTTCACCATCAGGAAAGTTTTCTTGTCCACAGCAATTAATCCATTTTCTTCCCGCAATGGAAACTCGTATATCTGTGTCTTTGGTTAGAATATGCAATTCCTTTTTATCATTTAAGTAGGTTGCCCACTTTTCTTGAATTCTGGCCATTTCTTCCCATTTGGCAACAGGATCTTCTTCATATAAAAAGCCGGCACGGTAAACAAACTCTTCATATTCATCTAAACTCATGTCTGCATTTTGGGCATCTCCATTGGTTGGGAATTGGGTACCACACCAACGTAAGGAGCCATTTCCCATGCGCTGGGAATAAATTTTACGATTTTCCCGATTTGCAAGTCGGCGGTTTTTCAATCTTTCTCCATCAATAGATTGAAAAACCTTAACGTTTTCACTTCCCCAAGCACTAATCCATACATCACTTTTTGCACATGCACCAAATCGTATATTTTCCCTCGCATATTGCTCTTGGGTACCATTTTTAATAATTTCCGCATCTACTTCAGGAATATCAATATAGTATTCTATCAAGGCACCTTTTTTCACCGCCGCACGGGTCACTGCTTTCACAAAGGGTAACGCCGCCTCCTCGCCGGAAATGGCAACACGGTCACCTGCTTTTACTTTCGTGGAATAGCTTACTAAAACTTCCGCAAGTTTTTCCAAACGTTCATCTCTCAAAAAAACACCTCATTTCACAGTAATTTGGCACATAGCCAAGGTTGTCAGCGCAGCCCGATGGGTTTCAGGGGTCACCCCTGCACAACAGGAAGAATCCACACAAATTTTCATTTCAGGCATTTTCGCTTTTAGTAAAATTGCATTGGACACGACGCAAATATCTGTACAAAGGCCCACCATTTCAACTTCAATCTCCTCGTTTTTTGATTCCTGATATAACAGCTCCGCCAGTTCCACAGAACCAAAGGTGGGCTTATCAAGTACCCGCACACCCTCCAAAGCCTCTGCAATTCGTTTATCCAACTGCCACCCTTCTGTGCCTCGCACACAATGAACAACAGGTAGATTTTTGCCTTCTTGGGTCTCCAGATAGTTTTCTTCATGGGTGTCTCTAGTAGCAATAATATTCTCTTTGGGATACTCACTAATTTTATTCAGTACGCAGTCCACAATTTTCTGCGCTTCTTTCGTTCCTAAAGAACCATCGATAAAATCTTTCTGCATATCAATAACAAGCAATATATTTTTCATGGCATACCCTCCAAACGTAGATTAACATTTTTAATGAATTAATCATACAACAAGCGTTCCCAAATATCTATATACATTTTCCCAATTATAAAACAAGATTGCTATAAATTATGGTCAAATGGTAAATTTCAAGGGAATCCCCTTGACAGGACATTTCTTTTCGGTTTATGATGATAACTGATAAAAACTGTGAAAGAGAATAGTAAAAAAGTCCATTTGTCTCCAGAAAATAGGCGGTTGATGCGAGCCTTGACAAACCTTTTTGAACCCCCCTCCTGAGTTCCGCAGGGAAAATGCGGCGTAACTTGGCGTTAACAAGGCTTAAGTGGACGGAATCTTTCCGTCAATGAGGGTGGCACCGCCGATTCGACCTTGGTCCCTTTTTATGGGATTAGGTCTTTTTTTGTGGAAAAAACATCATCACAGTCTAAGGAATAGCTAAGGCAATAACCAACTTCTGTATATAAATCTGCACCGTGCTGTTCATCCAAAAATAGAAAGCAGATATTGGATTCTGAAATATTCCCATGCATTTTAGCACAAATAATTGGTCAAGAAAATCCATTCAGATGATTATACAAAGCATTGCCTAAATAAATGTATTTGACAAAGAAGAAATTAAATGAAATGTTAGGAGGAACTATAATGGCAAAGGACAAAAAACTAGTTGAATCCATTACCGATATGGAGCAGGATTTTCCTCAGTGGTACACTGACGTAGTAAAAAAAGCGGACTTAACTGATTATTCAACCTTAAAAGGTTGTATGATTATTCGTCCATACGGTTATGCAATTTGGGAATTAATTCAAAAGGAACTGGACAGACGTTTTAAGGAAACAGGACATGAAAACGTTTACATGCCTATGTTTATTCCTGAAAGTCTTCTCCAAAAAGAGAAGGATCATGTGGAGGGCTTTGCACCCGAAGTTGCTTGGGTAACCCATGGTGGTGAAACCAAATTACAGGAGCGTATTTGTGTTCGCCCTACTTCCGAAACTCTATTTTGCGATCATTACGCAAATATTATTCAATCTTATCGTGACCTACCTAAGCTTTACAATCAATGGTGCTCCGTTGTGCGTTGGGAAAAAACAACCCGCCCTTTCCTGAGAACCACAGAGTTTTTATGGCAGGAGGGTCATACTGCCCATGCAACTGCTGAGGAAGCAGAAGAAGAAACCGTACGCATGCTTAACGTTTATGCAGATTTTTGCCATGAATATTTGGCAATCCCTGTAGTTAAAGGTGAAAAAACAGCAAAAGAACGTTTTGCAGGTGCAAAAGCAACCTATACCATCGAAAGCTTGATGCATGACGGAAAAGCTTTGCAGTCAGGCACAAGCCATAACTTTGGCGATGGATTTGCCCATGCTTTCGGCATTCAGTATACAGATAAGGATAATCAGCTGCAATATGTTCACCAAACCAGTTGGGGCATGACAACCCGTTTGATTGGTGCATTGATTATGGTTCATGGTGACAACAGCGGACTTGTTTTACCTCCTATGGTAGCCCCCACACAGGTTATCATCATTCCCATTGCCCAGCATAAGGAAGGCGTTCTGGAAAAAGCTGAAGCTTTGAGAGCAGCCCTAAGCAAAACCTGCCGCATTAAATTGGATGATACAGATAAATCTGCCGGTTGGAAATTCAGTGAATACGAAATGAAGGGTGTTCCTCTTCGTTTGGAAGTTGGCCCTAAGGATTTGGAGAAAAATCAGGCGGTGATCGCAAGACGTGATACAGGGGAAAAAATCATTGTTTCTCTGGATGAACTGGAAGAAAAAATTCCCGCACTGCTTCAAGAAGTTCAGGATAACCTACTGAGAAAAGCAACAGAAAGAAGAGATTCCAAAACCTACACAGCTACAAACTTGGAGGATTTCGAACGCACCCTAAACGAAACACCAGGTTTTGTAAAAGCAATGTGGTGTGGCGATCAGGCATGCGAAGATGCAATCAAAGAAAAAACCGCCGCAACAAGCCGTTGTATCCCCTTTGAACAAGAAGAAATCTCCGATACCTGCGTTTGCTGCGGAAAAAAAGCAACCCATATGGTTTATTGGGGCAGAGCATATTAATTTTATAAAGAAACCCGCCATGCAACATATGCTTTGGCGGGTTTTCCCTTACTCTTTTAAATCTTGAATATCTTTTTGCATTTTAGCAATGGCAGCTTCAATTTCTTCAATCTGTTGACAGAACTGCGTTAGTTCTTCAGATAATTCTATTCCTTGGCGAAATTGCTCGAAAACAATTCCTCCCATTCTTTCTTTCATAGAAGAAATATTCTGTCTTTGTGCCCCTATTTTAGAATTCAGCATTCCGATTTCAACCATATCTCCTGTTTTATCTGCGGCTTTTTTTGCTAGATTTCCCACCTTATCAATAAATCCAGTCATTGGCTTTCCCTCCCCTATCTCTCATTTTCTATTCTTAAGGTCATTCCTTTATGCATCCCATTTTTTATTTTGTGGAAATTGCTGATTAGATTGGTTGAAATCATATTGCAAGGATTTTCTCAGTGGTATATGATTAAATTATAGAAGTTTTCAGCAATAAAAGAACGATAAAAAAGGCAAGTTCGAGAGCTTCTAAACGGATGTGCTATACTTATGAGATGATTCTTGCCCTATACAAAAGAGGAGGATAAAAATGAACCCTATACTAAAGATTCACGAAAAAGACAACGTGGGTACCTGTTTAAGAAAATTGGAAGCCCAAGAAACCATTCCTTTTGACAAATGCAATATAACAGCCACAGAGCCTATTCCTCAGTATCACAAAATTGCACTTACACATATCCCGATTCACAATCCCGTTTATAAATATGGACAAATCATTGGACTTGCCACAAAGGAAATATCCCAAGGTGATTATGTGCATGTTCATAATATTGAAAGCAAACGGGGACGTGGGGATAAAAAGGAGGAATGCTGATATGATGCTCATGGGCTATGCACGGGAAAATGGTACCTTTGGTATTCGAAACCATTTATTAATCATTCCTGCCTCTGTTTGTGCAGTGGAAGTGGCAAATCGCATTGCCGAAAAAGTTGGCGGTATTTCCCTTCCTCATCAGCATGGGTGCTGTCAGATGGGTGCAGACTTTCGTCAAACGGTACGCACCCTTACTGGGTTCGGCTGTAACCCAAATGTAGGTGCTGTTTTGGTTGTGGGACTGGGCTGTGAAGGTATTCAGGCCGACCAGATTGCCCATGAAATTGAAAAGACGGGAAAACAAGTCTCATTCATTACCATACAAGGCTGTGGCGGAACAACAAAAACCGTGGAACAAGGAATTCGAATTACATCAAAAATGGCAGAAAACCTATCTTTGATGAAAAGAGTTCCCTTCTCCATCAACCATCTCATACTCGGCATGGAATGCGGCGGCAGTGATCCCACCAGCGGTATTGTTGCAAATCCTGCTATTGGCATTGCTTCGGATCTTCTAGTCTCAATGGGTGGAAGCAGCATTTTAAGCGAAACCACCGAGGTAATCGGTGCAGAACATATTTTGGCAGAAAGATTTTATGATTCCCGAGAAAGAGCAAAGTTTTTGGATATGGTCTCTAATGTGGAGAAAAGAGCTTTGGCTGTTGGGGAGGATTTACGGGGGTCACAGCCAACCCCGGGAAATATTCAAGGAGGACTTAGTACCATAGAAGAAAAATCATTGGGATGCATGCATAAAGCGGGAGATACAACACCTTTTATGGGTGCCTTGGAATATAGTGAGCCTGTTCCTTCCTCAAAACCTGGTCTTTACTTCATGGATACACCAGGAGAAGATATTGATTCTATTACAGGTATGGTGGCAGGCGGTGCACAGCTGATTGTTTTCACCACCGGACGGGGAACGCCCACTGGATGCCCCATTGCTCCTGTAATTAAAATTACAGGAAATCCAGAGACATATCGTAATATGGAAGAAAACATAGATATTAACGGTGGAAAAGTAATTCTTGGAGAATGTACCCTCGACTCTGTTGGCAAGGAAATTTTTGAAAAGATGGTTTCAGTAACAAATGGAGAACTGACTAAGGCGGAGAAATTAGGACAAAAAGAGTTCGGAATTTATCGCATTGGCTATACTTTTTAGTATTTGGAGGTGCCTTTAATGAAATTTAAAAGTCCATTACTTGTGGTTTCAAATTTGGAGGAGCCAAAGCAACTTTACACAGAGATTTTGGGCCTTCGAGTTATTATGGATTTTGGAGCAAACGTGACTTTAACAGGAGGAATTGCTTTGCGAACATAAGACTCTTGGCTTTCGTTCATTGATAATAATAAAAGACTATTAAGGTGACTGGCTATACCTACCATAACCTTGCAAAAAGCTCCCACAATCCACCAAAAAAGATGGAAAGCGGGAGCATAATTTATGGTAAAGCAGTTTCACTTCTACCAAAATGCAAATGAAATAAATAATAAACTTTACAATTTATTACGGACACTTATTTATATTCCTTGATTTTGGTACACTCCTTTTTAAAATCAAAAAGCTTATAGTCACTTCTTGTCATACCAAAATTTCCGAGAAAATTATCTTAATTTAAAGTTCGATATTTGACTTTGCAGTATTTCAGCCTGACCTGAAAGCTCTTCGCTGGAAGCGGCACTTTCTTCTGCTGTGGCAGAGTTTGTCTGAACCACACTGGCAATTTGTTCGACGCCAATATTAATTTGCTCGGCTGCTTCTGCCTGCTGTTGGGATGTTTCTGCTATCTCCTGAACCAGGACAATAACCCGATTGCCTTTCTCATCGATTTTATTTAAGGATTCCCGCACGCTGTCCACCAGCCTGGTGCCATTATTTACAGCAATAATTGTATTATCAATTAATGTTGTGGTATTCTTAGCGGCCTCAGCACTCTTACCAGCCAAATTTCGCACCTCATCCGCAACAACAGCAAAACCTTTTCCTGCCGCACCTGCACGGGCAGCCTCAACAGCTGCGTTCAACGCAAGAATATTTGTTTGGAATGCAATATCGTCGATGGCACGAATAATTTTTTGTACTTCATTAGAGGTATTTGTAATTTCATCCATAGCAGCAACAAGGTTTTGCATTTGTTCATTACCCAGATGGATTTCATCCGTGGTCTCTTTTACATTATCGTAAACCTGTTTTGCGCCATCTGCATTTTGTTTAATCTGCTCAGAAATTTCAGCAATATTGGATGCCAACTCTTCGATAGAGCTTGCTTGCTCCGTTGCTCCCTGAGATAAAGACTGTGCGCCAGAGGATACTTGATCAGCACCTGCCGTAACCTCCTTCGAAGAAATTTGAATCTGCGTAAGGGTTTCATTCAATGCAGCAATGATCTGTTCCATGGAAAGTTTAATGGGCGAAAAATCATTTTGATAATCAATATCCACCTTTACTGTCATATCTCCATCAGCCATACGTCCAAGAACATAAGAAATATTTGCTATATAACGATTTAAGTTCTCAATCAAAGTACGAATACTGTTGGCTAAAGAACCAACCTCATCTTTAGATTCATATGTAACGACTGCATTTAGATTGCCTTCTGCCAAGTCCTTCGCCGCAGCCTCAATATCTGCCAAAGGCTTACGAATACTTTTAATAATGTATAAACCCATAAGAATTGCAATAAGAAAACTTGCGCCGAACAATGTGAAAATAATCAAAGTAACAACTTGCGCGGATTTCTCCGACTTAAGATAAAAATTATTTGCTGTTTCCATTGCGATATTATTAATTTCATCTGCCAAGTCACGTGCTTTTTGTGCAGCTGGAATATATTCCTCGTTAATAATACGTCTAGCCAATTCAGTATCGTTTGCGTAAGCAGCAGTGATAACCCTTTCACGAATTTCAGCTCTTTTTGGTGAATCTGCTACAATCTGTGCCAACTTATCTTTACCTTCTTGCTGCACCAGCACACCCTCAAGCTTTGTCAATAAGTTTTCCAAATCAGCAGATCTGGTATCAATATCTTCATCCCAAGCCTTTAATTTTTCAGGGTCTTCTTCTATAACCATATAAGCTAAATCTTTTTGAATTCCTTGTATCTGCCTTCTGACTGACTGAGTATAGTTGGTTGCATGAAAAGGTTTTTCATAAAAATTCTTAAAATCATTTCTAATAGAGTATATCCCTAAAAAAACAGCACAAACTACCGTGATTACGTTTAAAGCAATCACTATCCCAAACGAAATGCTCAATTTCTTACTAATACTAAAATTCCTCATACTATCAGTCGCCCTCTCTTCTTATCCTTCGTATTGCCCCATAGTTTAAATACAATTACATACCAAATGATTTTGTAATTACTTTATGTAATTCTATTTTTTAAATATACTTGTTCATATATTTACAGTCAATATTTTTTTAGAAGATTATGTCGAATATTGTTAAATTATCCAACGATAACTTGCTATTTTCCATAATATTTCATAATCTTAATAAACAAAAAGACTTTTTTGGGGTAAAATTTCATAATCTCACTTTTGCCTACTCCTTAAAGCAATTCCGTATTTTATTATGCTTGCAAAGTCAAATTGTTTAACGTAAGAAATGAATATTAACTTAATTTAAAACTACTTGATAAATCAATAAAAATAATGATAAATATTTATGTTGAAAATTTATAAAGGTACCTGTATAATATGGACTATAAATTTATAAAAGAAGGGACACAACATGCAGGACAATTTGGAATTAATGGATCAATTCTTTCTAGTCAATCGGTTGATGCACCGGTATCATCATCAAAAGAATCGAATTGCCCAAAAGGAATCATTTCAAGGACAAGGGCGTATTTTATCCCTTTTGCTTCATAATCCCGGAATACGGCAAAAAGAGCTGTCGGATTGGCTGGATATACGCTCCCAGTCTATAGGGGAAATCATTATGAAACTGGAAATAAATGGTTACATCACCCGTATTCCCAGTGAAAAGGATCGGCGGGCCATGTGTATCTATTTAACAACAGAAGGGGAAAAAGCAGCACAATTCATGGAAAAAAACATTCAAGAAGCCGTGAGAGTCTTTGACTGCCTGAATGATGATGAAAAAAATAACTTGCATCAATATTTGTTTCGTATCATAAGTAAGCTTGAAAGGATAACAAAGGAGGATGTCCGAGAAATATAAACATCTTATTTTTGTTTCAGTTACATCATTTCAATTCATTTTCGTATGGAGATAAACTATGGATATTCAAACCTATTTATTTTATTTCGCAGCAATCATCGCACTTGTTATTTCCTTTGTGAAGGACAAAAAAAAATCCATGCTTGCATTAAAAAAAGCATGGAAATCTTTTGAGAATATTCTTCCACAAGTTCTGTCCTTGCTTGTAATAGTAGGAATTTTGCTTGCAGTTGTAAATACAGATGTTATATCCCAGCTAATTGGTGAAAATTCAGGATGGTTCGGCGTAGTATTGGCAGGTTCCGTTGGGGCGATTACACTCATTCCCCCTTATGTTGCCTTCCCTACGGCAGCTCTACTGGTTGATGCGGGAGCCGGATATATGCAGATTGGGGCATTTATTTCTACCCTCATGATGGTAGGCTTAGTTACAATACCAGTAGAAATGAAATTTTTCGGTAAAAAGCTTACGCTGCTGAGAAATTTATTCGCCTTCATTTTCTCGTTTTTCGTTGCAATTATAATTCGTTTGGTGGTGGGTTCATGATGAAAAAAGTGCTTACAATTCTCAAAAGATATCGTTTCTTTCTTTTCAGCTTGGTTATATTAGGCATCCTGACCACATTCAAACCTCAAGTGGGAATGAAAAGTGCAGGAATCTCCCTTTTTCAGCTTACGCAAATGCTTTTGGTTGTTCCTCCTGTGTTCATTTTATTAGGACTGCTGGACGTTTGGATTCCCAGAGAAACTATGGTTAAATATATGGGAGAAAATTCTGGGCTAAAAGGAATGTTTCTAGCCTTTATTATCGGCTCCTTTGCAGCAGGACCCCTTTACGGAGCGTTTCCCATTGCATCAGTCTTTATGAAAAAAGGGGTAAAATTTACAAATCTAATGATTTTTATTGGCGCTTGGTCCACCACAAAAATTCCTATGTTGATGTTTGAAATGACATACATGGGAATGAAATTTGCCTTGACTCGCCTCGCCGTGGATATCCCGGGAATTATTCTCATAGCTTTTACTCTAAATCGAACTCTCTCAAAAAAAGAGGTGGAAGAAATTTATAAAGCCGCCGAATCTCTGGATATATAAGACATAAAAAAATCACACTTTCGTGTGATTTTTTAGTTTATTATGTTTGGGTAACGGATTTTATCTGAAAAAACACTTAAGGTAAAACAATTTCTCATTTTTACATTATTGACCATTTCTTCTTAAGAATTAGAATTTAACTCAATAGTTGATTATATTTGTCCAATAGCTCCTTTAGTCCATCTTCAGCAGTTCTGTTGTTATTGCATACCATCTCTGCCGCCCTTTCATATAAAGGCAGCCGTTCCCGATATAAGCGAGCTGTGGCTTCAGCATCGGGCGCCAAAGGTCTGCCATTGCCGCTCTCCAGCAGAGAAACATCTCTCTTTACCCAAAGAATGCGACCATTTTGTTTTAAGTCACCAATGTTCTCCTCATTCTTGATTACACCACCCCCTGTAGCAATAACCAGTCCATTTTGCTTAGAAAACTTTTGAACCATGGCTCTTTCTATAAGACGGAATGAGGATTCACCCATTTTTGAAAAGTACTCTTTGATTGACATACCAATTTCCATTACAATTTCTTCATCGATGTCCACAAAAACCTTTCCCAAACGTTCAGCCGCCATCTTGCCCAAGGTAGTTTTTCCACAGCCACTCATCCCAATGAGTACAAGGTTGCCTCTCTCTTCCAATAAAGCTGTATATAGGTTTTGAATCAAAGTATTTTCCATCTTTCTACCTAAAAAAATTTCAACTGCACATTTAGCCTGGCCAATGAGCATTTCTAAGCCGCCCACAGCAGTCACACCTTTGGAAAATCCATCCAAAACAAATTTTGTCCGCAGGGGATTGTATACAACATCAACCACCGCCTCCAAATTGCCAAACCCTTTTAAATCAATAGGACTTTCTTCGGTGTTGGGATACATACCAACAGGAGTGGTATTGATAATGATTTGTGCATCCCTGTGGCTTTCATAACACACTTGGTAGGTAATTGTTTCTGGATTTTCTTTATAATACACAGTAAGAACCTCTTCTACGCCCATGTCTTTCACAACGGCGATGCAAGCCTTTGCCGCTCCTCCCCTACCCAAAAGCAAGACCTTTTTCCCCTTTGGGTTTACTTTGTGCTTCATTAACATATAACGAAAACCATCATAATCCGTATTATAACCGTAAAGTTTATTGCCTCTATGAACAACTGTGTTAACCGCCCCGATTGCCGCCGCCTTGGGATCAATACAATCCAAATATGGCATAACGAGTTCTTTATATGGGATTGTGACGTTTATTGCATGAAAATCCCTTTGTTTCATGAAATGATGAAAAGCCTCAGTTGAAAGAGGAATTAAATCATATGTATAATCTGCCAGTTGCTCATGTATGATTTTGGAAAAACTATGTCCAAGTTTTTCTCCAATTAAGCCGTATCTCATATAATGCACCTCACATCCTTAGGTATCCTCCTATGGTAATACACCTGTCAAAAATATGCAACGGTTTTATAAGGTTTTCTTGAATGAAAAAAACTCACTTCAAAAATTTTTAATTCTTTCAAATTTTGAATGATAAATTCAAACAAGTTTAAACAAGAAAAAAATAATTTTTATAAGGTTAAGAAAGACCTCTTTTTTGAATTTTTTATACCATCAAATACCAGTCCTTTGTAATATATTCTTAATGGCAAAATAGGAAAAAATATGTTAGAATAGGTAAAAACGGCAATAATGGTAATTTAATAGGAGAATATGATGAAAAAGTGGTTGAAAAAATTTAGAGCAGCTTTACTAACTGTAACAGTGTTAGCAGGCAACGTAAATTGCGTAACGGCTTTTGCCGCTGACTCAAAGGATTTTCGTGGTGTATGGATTTCAACGGTATACAGCGCAGACTACCCCTCGGTACAAAACAATATCAATGGTCAAAAAGCTGAATTCACACAGAAATTGGATAAGCTAAAGGCCATAGGAGTTAATGCAGTGGTGGTTCAGGTTAGACCGAAAGGTGATGCATTTTATGAATCAGACTTAAATCCTTGGAGTGCAGTTTTAACAGGAGTACAGGGAAAAGATCCCGGTTACGATCCTATGAAATTTATGATTGATGAAACCCATAAACGAGGCATGGAATTTCATGCGTGGATGAATCCCTATCGGATTACCACCTCTGGCACGGATTTAGCAGCTTTATCCTCCGATAATATGGCGAGAATGCACCCCGATTGGATTATAACCTATAATGGTGCTATGTATTATAACCCTGCAAAAACAGAAGTTAAAGAATATATCAGAGATACCGTTGGGGAGGTTGTGAAAAACTATAACGTAGATGCAATTCATTTTGATGACTACTTTTACCCCACAAATTACCCATTAGCGGAAGGTCAAACCAGAGACGGTACAGAAGCAAATGGGCGACGTCAACATGTTAATGACATGGTTCGTATGGTTAGTGAGAAAATCAAAGAAACGAACCCAAAGGTTCAGTTTGGAATAAGCCCTTTGGGCATATGGAAAAATAACAGCTCAGACCCTTCGGGTTCAGCAACAAATGGCGGTGAAGGCTATTATTCTGTTTATGGTGATGCAAAAACCTGGGTGGAAAAAGGCTGGATAGATTATATTACACCCCAACTTTACTGGGAACAAGGCAACGCATATGCTGATTATCAAACTCTCGTAAAATGGTGGAGTGATTTTGTAAAAAACACAGGTGTTACCCTTTATATCGGGCAAGGGATATATAAAGATGTTGTAGCGAAGGAGATTGCAGAGCAACTGAAAGTGAATGAAGGCTATAATGTAAGTGGAAGCATTTTCTTTAGTGCGAGAGATTTATTTGATGATCGCCAAGGTGCTGCCACGGCTTTAAAGAAATACTATAGTGCAGTTACACCAACGCAGCCTACAAAACCTGAATCACCAACTATCATTGAAAAGAAAAAGGCATACGCAACAAAAGCATCAATTACAGTAAACGGTGCTCCCGCAGCTTTCGAGGTGTATACCATTAACGATTATACCTACTTTAAGCTAAGAGATATCGCCAATTCCATTAGTGGCACAGCAAAACAATTTGATACTGTTTGGAATGATGAGGATGCATCCATCAATTTGTTGACAGGTTTAAGCTATTCCGGCACAACAGGGACGAGCGCTCTTGCAAAAGATACAACTGCAATCACATCAACTGCGAAGCTGTTTTTGGATGGCAATCAAGAAAACGTCAGCGCATTTACAATTAACGATTATACATATTATAAACTTAGAGATGTTGCAAAGCTTTTAGATGTAGGTGTAACTTGGGATGAGAAAACCTCTACCATCGGGATTGACACTACAAAATCCTACAAATAAAGCAGATTATAACTGTTTCTTAAGTAGTACTCAAAAATACTTATTGGCAGAGCCGTTTATTTCGGTTCTGCCTACTTTTTTTAATTTAAAGCATTTTTTAAGCTTTGTTTGGAGGTTCCCTCCCCTGTTGTTTACATATAAGCATCATGAACTCTATCACTATCTCTCTATCTACATATTAAGTTTACATAATGATAAGCTTTCGATAAACAGAACTAGATGCTGTTAAAAACAAATGCACAGTTTGGAATCAAGGAAAAATGTTCAGTTATTTAATAAAATATATCATTTCATATTGACAATACTCAGTACTGAGTATAAAATATAGTCAATACTGAGTATACAGAAAATTATATTTGTTAGGAGTATTTTTATGATTCCACTTTATATTCTTGGACTTCTCTTGCGGTTTGGACCCCAACATGGGTATCAGATTAAAAAATTGATGGAGGAACAGTTAGAGGACTTCACTCAAATTAAGCTCCCCACTGTCTACTATCATTTAGAAAAAATGGAAACTTTGGGTTATATCACTGCACAACGAGAGAAACAGGGAGCTCGTCCCGAAAAAACAATTTATCAGGTAAGTACCACAGGTGAAGATAAATTCAAAGAGCTTCTTCAACAGACTTTGAACATAGAATACCGTCCCACCTTTGATATTGACGGAACCTTTTACTTTTCTGATTATTTAGAAAACAACGAACTTATAAAAAGTCTTAGCAGTCACATTGCAAAGCTACAAAAAATCCTCTCTTCACTTGAAGCGCACCGTAATGAAACCATTAGATATATTCCCGAGGAGTACAAAACCACAGCCAACATCATTTTCGAGCACCATCTTTTCCACTATAGAGCCGAGCTGGCTTGGGCGGAAAAATCATTAAAATCATTAAAGGAGGATAAATTCAATGGTAAAAATGAGAATCATTGAAACAAATGAAGGTATTCAAGATGAACTGACAGTAGAATCCTTTGATATTTTCGCCAGGGAAATGCGAGACAAAGGATGGAATGGTGTCTCAGAGATGATTACTTCCGGCATCATGGGTGGAGATATATTGGAGCTTGGGCCAGGCCCAGGTTACGTTGGGTTAGAATTGACGAAAAAAATCAGTGTAACATCCCTTACAGGTTGCGAAATTAGCCCTGCCATGCTTTCCATTGCCCAAAAAAATGCATCTGAATATAATTTTCCGGCTCAATATGTTTTAGGAAGCTGTATGGAAATGCCTTTTGAAAACGAAAGCTTTGACACGGTTATCTCCAACGGCTCTCTACATGAATGGGAGAATCCTCTAGAAGCTTTTCAGGAAATTCATCGTGTTCTACGACATGGCGGCCGTTTTTGCATCACCGATTTACGTCGTGATGTAAATCCTTTAAAGAAAGCACTGGTTTATTATGTTACTCGACCAAAGGAAATGCGCCGAGGTCTTTTAACTTCGTTAAATGCAGCCTATACTGTATCTGAAATAATCGAACTCCTTCGCCATTCCGATTTAAGAAATGCAATAGTAACAAGAAACTTTTTTGGTCTTTGTATTGCAGGTGAAAAATAAAATACAACCCTTTTAAAACGCCCCTATTCAGAATTCAGCATTTTTTTGGGGCGTTTACTTATTTGGCATGCTTTAAAGTTGAAAGGTTAAGAGTACAAATAATTTTTTATATATTTCAATTCAATGCGTACAACTTCATTAAAAAAAGGAAAAATCCGCAATAATAAAGAACACTTACTTAATCAACTTGTCCATCGTTGAACTATGAGAAATAATCTGATAGAAAGCTATTTTAATTTTTATAACCATGATGATCTAAGAACCATTATTCTTTTTTATGTTCGTTTGTATGTCATTATGCTTAGGTTGATTCCATTCAGTCTCAAGGCGTTGGGTGAGCTTACTAATATTTTCAACTGTTTTTCGATTTAAAAAATGCTCAATTTTTTCTACTTGCTCCAATTCATTTTCGGACTGGTTTAAGATACATAAAAAACGAGAAATAACATCATGGCGGTATAGAAGATACTTTCCTGCTGAAGCCCCTACCTCTGTCAGTTCAATTTGTCCGTATTTTTCAGAATTTACGTATCCTAACTCTTTAAGGTGCTGTACCATTTTTGTTGCAGAGGAAGGCTTAACATTTAGCATCTTAGATAAATCGCTTACGCGGACAATTCCACTTTCCAATGAAGTCCGACATATCATCTCTAGGTAATCTTCCATTGCTGTAGTAAGTTCAGCTCCTTCATTCATTTGATATCCTTTTAGAGTATAAAACCCATTTACTTTCGTCATCATCAAATTCCCCTTATATTTTATTCACTTTGACAGTCACCTTTCCCAAATCTCGGAATACTATGTTCATAGAAAGTTTCCTTAACCTAAATTTATTCGAAAGGCGGATTTACTATGAATATGAATTCTTTGAATGATATAAATCCAGGAGAAAGCGCAATTGTAAATGCTCTTCTCTCAACGGGAAGTATGCGTCGTCGTTTATTAGACATTGGTCTGGTTGAAAACACAGACGTAGAATGTATCGGTCGAAGCCCCGGCGGTGACCCTACTGCTTTCTTAATTCGTGGTGCAGTAATTGCAATTCGATCTGAGGATTGTGAGAAAATCATTGTAACGCGCAAGTAAAGATTCGGTAAGGGGGATTAACAAGATGGGGCTGACGAATAGTTCAATTGGATTAAATGCCGTTGATTTTGGTTTGGAAATTATTAAGCAATCACCTACTGATAAGATTATTGCACTTGCTGGAAATCCAAATGTGGGAAAGAGCACTGTGTTTAATGGTCTTACAGGTATGAAACAGCACACCGGCAACTGGCCCGGAAAAACGGTTACAAATGCACAGGGTTATTGTTCTACAAAAAATCAGTCATACGTTCTAGTAGATATTCCTGGAACCTACTCTTTGATGGCTCATTCTGCCGAAGAAGAAGTTGCAAGAAATTTTATTTGCTTCGGAAATCCTGATGCAGTGATTGTAGTGTGTGATGCAACTTGCCTAGAGCGCAACTTAAACCTCGTACTGCAAACAATGGAAATTTCCAAAAATGTCATTGTTTGTATTAATCTTATGGATGAGGCTCGCAGAAAAAATATTAAAATCGATGTGGATAAACTATCCAAACATCTTGGCGTTCCTGTCATTGGCGCAATAGCAAGAAAAAGGAAGAGTCTTTCTGCTTTAATGGATATTGTTGACAAAGTAACCAATGGTACAATTCATTGTTCTCCCCTATCCATTCAGTACGCAGAAGAAATCGAAGATGCGATCTCAGCAATTGAGCCTATTCTAAGCAGAAAATACGGCAACTTACTAAATAGTCGATGGCTGAGTTTAAAAATATTGGAGCAAGATGAACAGTTATTGAAAGAGATCAACGCTTATTTAGGGGTTTCTCTTTTCAGTGACAGTGAGCTTTCTGCTGCTCTGGAAAACGCAAAAAATATTCTGGAGAACAGTAATCTTGATCCAGATAAATTGAAAGATAAAATTGTAACTTCTCTTGTTACTTTTGCAGAAAAAATATCTAAGGATACTGTTTTATATGAAAATCAAAACTATAATTCTTCAGACCGAAATATAGACAGAATATTAACCAGTAAGACGACAGGATATCCGATTATGCTGGCGCTCCTTGCATTGGTATTTTGGTTAACCATTACCGGTAGTAATTATCCTTCTCAGTTATTATCCAGCTGCTTATTTAAAGTACAAGATTATTTAACTGCTTTTTTTCAATTTGTGAATGCACCTGATTGGCTTCATGGTATCCTTGTGCTGGGAGTTTATCGTGTTTTAGCTTGGGTAGTTTCAGTTATGCTGCCGCCAATGGCAATCTTTTTTCCGTTATTCACATTGCTTGAGGATGCAGGATACTTACCCAGAGTTGCCTATAATCTGGATAAAACATTCAAACGTTGTAATGCATGCGGAAAGCAAGCACTTACCATGTGCATGGTATATATATTTTTGTATTATAAAAACCCCCATAAGGGGGTCTTAGTTTATCTAAAAAATCGCTATTATGTTATAATATGGTGTTGAAATATTACCTATAGTACTAAATATAAGAAAAGTGTGAATTTATTTCATTTCTAAAAGTCATATTTAAAATTCTCATTTACAAAATCAGCCATAGGGCTATCCTTATCTTTTCGTATATAATCTAAATCATAATCATAGAAATATAGATAAGCTATACTTTTTTCTTCATCAGATATTCCAATCATACCAAATGACTTTGGAAAGATTGCTTCATAATTGTCCTTTCCGTCAACAACTTTAAAATCGTAATTGTTTATCGAAAATTCGTATTCAGGAATATAATATTTATTTTTATCAAATCCGATACAACTTTGTGGTCTAAAAACTTATACTTTTCTGTCAATTTTCCTTTTTCCTTTTCATATGTTTCTTCATCATAGTGAACAACAAGTGTTATTGCCTCTGTCTCAAATAATATTATTGAAAAATGATTATATTTGTATGATATATCCCGATATTTAGGTAAATCCTCAATAGCAGGCATAAAGTTTTTCGCATATGTATCTATCTTAGTTCCGTTATTAAGATACTTCTTAATATTTGTTGTATTTGATATACTATAGCTAATAAAAAATAATATTAAAATAATAATAAATATAAAAAAATACTTTTTTTTCATTCTTTTTATTACTCCCATTATATTTAATATACATTTACTTACATTTTTAGATTAGTTTTATATGTTACTTATTAAAGAACCTATACTTCCAATACAACACCATATAAAAATAGCAATTAATACCGCATTTACTTTTGCGTAAACCTTCTCTTTTTCTATAGTATTAATATAGTGTATATAATATATTACGCCGCCTAAAATAGCATTAAAAATATAAATCATAATTTTACCTCATAACAAGTTAAATTAGAACAAACAACACTATATTATAAAATATATAGTGTGCCTTCGTCATATCGTTTTTTATTTATAACACTCTCCAATGTTTCATTTTGCAAGATTATACTTCCCACTTTTTCTATCAGCTGTCTCTTTTCTTCAAACTCACATATCTCAGTAATCTGTTGATCCATATAAAAAAACCATTTTCTACTACCATTTATAATAGCATAGTAATGACCACTGTAAACAAATTCAATCTCTCTGCCATTTTCTAAATGTCTCAACATATCAAGATAAGAATAATCCATACTCATGGCCTCCTCCCGACTAATCCATATAGTATTTTACAAAACTTTCATATAGCTATAGTCAATCAAATTTTTACTACTACTGGCTCTCTATTGGTACATTCAAATTCTGCCTTTGTCTTAATACTTCTTCCATCTTTCCTCCATTCAGAAGATATAGATATTCATCTTCTGATAATACGTAGGACTTACCATTATGTACACAAACAGCAGATGTAACATAACCGTTTTCAGACTCTACAAACATATGTTTATCTACGGCAAAGGAAACCTCGGTTGGGCCTTTCTCATTATCCTTGAATAGCTTCATCTGTAGTTCTATCGTTGTTATCAGTATTTTGGGGTACAAGAACTTTATTAATATATATAAAAAGTACGATAACACAACAAAAGTAACAAATAACTTTATTTTATTATTCATAAGGTCACCTGTCTATAAAATGATCTACTAGCATTCCTTGTTGTTCAAGAAATAATCTCAATGGTTAAAATTTCTAATATTATCCAATTTATCCAAATTAAAATCTTACTCAAATAGTCCTCTCATTTATTAGACTAGCCTTTAAAAAATTATAAAACTTAATCGAGCTTTCTCTATTTAAGCAAGCTAAAACATCTGATCGTATATTGTTTTTAATGAAATTGTCATTGAACTCCGTAAGTCTCCCTATTTTTGCAATGATTTAGAAGCTATTACTGTATTAAAATGAGCTTTAATTTTTAAAATATCAACATGCCATTTTCATCAAACTTAAAATCAGGCCCCCACACCACTTCCCAATAATAACCGTCCATGTCAGCAAAGTATGCGTGGTATCCTCCCCAAAAAACATCTTGAGGTTCTTTGACGATTTTGGCACCAGCACTTCTCGCCACTTCAATTACTTTTTCTACATCTTCTTTTTGTTTAACATTATAGGCTAATGTGAATCCACCAAAACCGCTGCATATTTCAGGTGGAGCGTCTTTACTGATATCCTGCGCCAATAATTCCAATGGAAAGAGCTCAAACTTAGTTCCTGGTGTGTTAAAAAACACAACAGTTGGATTATCATTCTTTTCCTCTGTTAGAAAACCTAGCTTATCTCTGTAAAACTGAATAGATTTTTCCATATTTCTTACACCTAAACAAATACAAGTTATTTTATTCATATCTATTTCCTCCTTATAAATTCAAGTAAATTCAAATTCCAACCTTATTTCTATGTTAACCTTTTTGTTACTACATTCATTACAAAACGATGATTCTCCCATTGCCATCCGCATACAATAGTTTAGAGGTGAAGACTATGAAAAAAACATATTATGATAGAGAAAAAGCTGTGGCATATGCCCACCAATGGGCGTACGGACGCAATCCACGATACTACAATTTTGATCGCCTTGGAGGAGACTGCACAAATTTCACTTCTCAGGTGTTGTATGCCGGCTCAGGCGTTATGAATCCCAAGCCAACCTTCGGCTGGTATTATTATAGCCTAAACAATCGGGCACCAGCTTGGACTGGTGTAGAATTTCTTTATAAATTTCTTGTAAAAAACCTAGGAGTAGGACCTGTGGGGGTAACGTCAGATATTTCTCAGGTAGAACCCGGGGATATTGTCCAGCTTTCTTTCGACGGAATGGGTTTTAGCCATTCCCCTACAATTGTTGCAGTTGGGGATATTCCCTCTCCTTCTAACGTCCTTGTCGCCGCACATACCTTTGACGCTGACAATCGCCCACTGGATACTTACCCTTACGTCAGCCTTCGCTTTTTACACATTACCCATGTGAACACTTAGTAACCTTTGCGTTACTTAGGTTGAACAAAATAACATACATTCAGCTGATTCTGTAATATCCAACAATATTATTGCGACTTTCTAGAATGTCCTCTTCATAATGAAGCTGATATGGGTACGCATGTTGAATTACAAAAGATAACCCATTTATATTTTTGTTATCGGACACAGTTCCAATATGCTTCTTAAGCACAACGACGTCCCACCTTGCCACTGTTCAATGACTGATATATCTGTTGTCAGCGAAATTAAGTTATTTGCAAAATACTCTTTTAGATTTTGAACCCTTCTAAAATCAATATTTTGTTTACCGTTTCTATGTTATACATTTCCCTATGATTCATTATACTCCCCTCATTACGAATTCCAATTTGCTCGCTAATCGGAATCTTTATTTTTAGTTCACCTTTGCGTTTTGTCCTTTATTATACATGTTTCTTCGTTATATTTCCATATATTTCTAAATTGTTAGGTAAATGTTAGTTTTGACTCAAGTATTATCCGGAAAAAGTCACGCTCAACTCTATATTACAGTTTATGTAATGCCAAAGATATCACAAACGAAATTATGTCTATGTTTTAAACTAAAAAATCACCCACGGATGTGAGTGATTTTTTAGTTTTTATCCTTTTGTTCTCATTTCTTTACTTGCTACTGAATTTAGATTTGCGAACTTCATACAGAATAGTTTTTTCACAAAAATAATTAAAGATTTATTTATTTACGATTTCTCCAGCCATTTTAACAAGTACATCTTTATCCACTTTATCATCTGAATTGATCAAAGAATAAGACATACCGTTGTCTTCCCATTGAATTTGCTGCATATGAAGAACTTCAACTTCTTCTGAACCATAAGAGAATACATATTTTCCACTTTCAGCATCAGCCTTATCCTGTTCAGTCATTACATAATCAGGTGGGAGAATTTTATACATATCACTATGATATCTTCCCTCAACATTAGCAGAAATCTTTACAATTTCTCCGTTTTCATCTGCACTAGGCATAATACCGTTTTCTACCAAAAGGTTTACAGTGGAATCTCCATTCTTATAAGAGAAATTGGCAGTTTTCAGTGTCACTACAGCACTTCCATCTTCTGTTTCAGCATTTGTTTCTCCTATACCACCATTATAAAACGCGTATCCCCCTGCAAGCTCATTGACATACTTTGGAACAAATCCAGCCTCTTTTTTCACTTCTTTTTCACTAGGAAATTCAGCAAAGGTACTATTTGTAGAATGACTGGTATAACTAACAATTTTTGCTGCTGCAAAACATGTGATTGATGTAAATGCTAACAGCATGCACGCTACTAAAATTCCTCTGGTTTTTTTTATAGAAAATAATTTCATATTCTTTTCCTCCATATTTTTATTTTTAATCTTTCTATTTATTTGCAGAAACATATCCTCTGAAGGACAAATTTTATCTGCCTCTGCATATATAGCTTTTCTTAGCTTATCTTCAAAATTTTCCGGTGATTTCATTGCATTTGGCCTCCATTCTATATGTGTTGTCACACTCGATGCTTTTTCTTAGAATTTTCCTAGCAGCATGGAGCCTTGATTTTACTGTTCCTTCAAAGCATCCCATGATTTCAGCAATTTCTGATACAGAGAAATTATTATAATAATAGAGAAGTATTGTAATCTTTTTCTTTATTTCCAAATGTTCTACCGCATCCATTAGATATTTAGATTCCTCTTTATCAATAATTTCTCCTTCTACTAAATGAGTATCTTCTGTTTCTGCAAACTCGAATATGTTGTCAACCGGTATTGATACTTTTTCTTTCGCAGACATTTTCCATGCAAGCCTTGTTAACATTCTGAAAAACCATGTTTTAAAACTCGTCGGATCTTTTAAATCTGCAATTTTGAAATAACATAGTATAAAAGCCTCTTGTACGATATCATCTGCCAAAGCTCTGTTGTTTGTAATCAGATATGCCGTTCTTACCGCTTTATCCTTATACAAATCAAATAAACCTTCAAAAGATGACTTATCGCCCTTTTGCAGTTTCAGAACAAGTTCTGCACTATTGTCTATCATTGCAATCTCCTTTCTGTGTACACATATATAAGAGACTTATAACCTAAAATCGGTTCATTAAAAAGTGAAAAATTTTCAAAAAAATTTCTAAATCCTTTGAAATTGGATGCAATACCTTCATTTTAAGAGTGAAATCTCAACTTGCCCTCAATTTTCCTCAAAATTGCAAGTCAAGGTACCGGATCTAATTTTAAGCATTGTATTATACTTGAGATATCACAAAATTTAAGCAACAATAAAGAAATATGTCTAAAAATCTTTATTACTTTGTCTGCTTCAGCTACAATACTTTGATTTTATCTTCTTTCAGCAATTCTTTCTATAATAATTTATAACGAAAAAAAGCAATCTCACGAATGAGGTTGCTTTGATAATCCGATTTTATTTCATTGTTGTGAGTTATATGATTATTCATCTAATGAATATCATATCACATGATATTCTCTTCAATATATCACATAACCTAAAACCAAATATCCTATTGCAGAAATTATACCAGCAATTGCTCCAAAGGGAAGCTGAGTAATCGCATGTCTAAAGTTATCACACCCTGTAGAAGCAGAAGTTAATATTGTTGCATCTGAATAGAAACAACAATGGCTCCCCCAAACACCAGCAGCTGCCACTGCACCAATAGTAACACCAATATCACCGCCTAAAGCAAGGGTAATGGGTGCAACAATGGGAATTGCGATAATATACATCCCCCAGTTAATCCCCATAATAAATTCGGTAGCTGCAAATATCAAGAAAACAGTTACAGGCAACAATGGCAGCGTAATATTTCTTACAGCTAAATCAATTACGTAGCTAATAAATCCAACCTGCTCACTTGCATCTGCAAAACAGAAAGCCAAAATCATAAGCAATATTGGTAAAAGCATATTTTTCAACCCCTGAATTACTGCTTCCGCATACACTTCCGGATCCATTCCCTGGAAGACAAAAAACAAGAAACCCAAAAAGATAGCCAAAATCACACCAATCTGCATATTAAAATCAAAGTAACAAACGCCAGCTATCAAAATAATAATCGGTACAAAGAAATTACGAAGTTTTGGATTTTCAGGAACTACCATGTCTTGGCCTGCACGAATGTCAATTTTTTCTGATCCCGGAGGAGCCAACGGTCCTCCTGCTGCTACTCTTTCATACGCCGCTTTCATTGGTCCAAATTTTGGAATCACTCCCAAAACTACAAGCACCATTACTATAAGAGTCAACATTGCGTAAAAGTTAAAAGGTATAGTTTTTACATAAGTTGCAAGCTGTTGACCCTCTTCAGCCAAACCGTTGGCAACCATAAGTCCACCTATAAATACTGCCCAAGTGGAAATTGGATTTAAAACAGAAACCGGAGCCGCTGTTGTATCAATTACATAAGCGGTCATTTCTCTGGGAATTTTATGCCTGTCAGTAACAGGTGTCATAGCAATACCAGAGGTTAATGAACTTAAATAGTCATCCATAGAGAAAAGTGCAGAACACAACATAGTTCCAAAAAGAGATGCTTTTTCTGTTTTTGCTTTCGATGCAACGAAATTACCAAAAGCAAATCCGCCACCATTCTTTTCTATAACAGCAACCAGACTACCCATTAAACCACACACAATGATTAGAAAAGCAATATCCTCATTCATCATTGTGTTAGTAGCAATTTCTGCAAACGCAACAAGAAAATCTAATTTATATACCATAATACAGCACAAAATAATCGCTAATGTCAAGCCTTCTACTATTCTTTTGGTTTTGAAAATAAAAATAATCAGAAATCCTGCCGGAATTACGGAAAGCATCCCAAAATCTGCTGGATTTTCAGGTACCAACATCCCTATAACAAAAAATGCAGCAAGCAAAATTCCATAAACAATTAAATTTTGCTTTATAAGGTCTTTTTTTGATGGCTCATTCATTTTTTCCATAGACCGAACCCCTTTTTATAATAAGGGCTTTCTGTAAACTTCATTTTATTGTCTTTTTGTCAAAATCATATTCAAAATGTGTAAAAAATCCTAGCTGATATCAATAGTAAATAAAATATTGAAAAAAGAGTTGATTTATCTCAAAAATATGTAAACCAAGGAAAAACGAGCATTTGAGAAAATCAGCGCCAAATCCATATTCTAGCCTACTGTCAAAACCATCTATATTTACCCACGAGTAAACGGTTTTGCCGTCATACAGTATAGATTTTTTCTAAAAAAACTGCAAAAGGAGTTTTCAAAAAGCCCCAAAATTAATTTGCAATTTTAACAAACACAACAATAAAAGCATATTTACACGAGATTATTCTAGTTTAGCCAAATAAGATGATTGCAAATTGGCAATCCCTTAATCTTTAAATATATCTTCCAAAACCAATGGCTCTACAGCAAGAGGCATAGCAATACGAGAAACATTCACCAAATGAAGGTAATCTACATTGGCAGACAGAATATTATTTCCCCAAGTGCCACAGCCTTCAGATACTGCTGGTGACAAACCATTCGTAGCAGGACCCCATGCATCTGGCGTGGGCTGATTTACCAATAAACGAGCCACAGGTATTTTTTCCCCTGCATATCTAATATGTTCTCTATTATTAGTAAGAATGCCTCCCGTATGGCCAATACCACCAGCTTCCACCATGTTTTTTACTGCCATATCAACGGCTTCTTCAAAGATTTTATAAGCCTTCAGCACAACAATAGGCCCCATTATTTCCTTGCATAAAATTTCATCCTTCCCTATGCCTTCAATTCTAAGTGCAAGTACCTCTGTTTCGGCAGGAATATCAAACCCCGCCGCCTTTGCAATCACAAAAGCATCCTTGCCAACCAAATCAGCATCAATTTTTCCACCGTGGAACAATGCTTCACGGAATTTTGCAACATCCTTTTTATCTTCGTAAACAACCATACCTACTTTTCTTAGCTCATCAAATAATCTATCCTCTTTTTCCTCAGGGTAAAGTAGAAGGTTATCTCCATCGCAAAGGATACCGTTATCACTGCCAACAGCTACTAATGTAATTTTGGCTGCCTCTTCAAGGTCAAAGTCTCTATCTAAAATTACAGGAGGGTTGCCTGGGCCTACGCCATAGGCAGGTGTTCCGCTGGCATATGCCGCCTTTGTGAGTCCCGGGCCTCCTGTTGCAAGAACCAAATCGCATTTTTCCATTAATTCTACAGATTTTTCGATTGTAGCACCGGAAACTACCTGAATTAAGTCCGCAGGCGCATTCTTATCTACCAATGCCTGTCGAATTAAGTTAATTGTATCCGTTGTAGTTTTCTCTGCACGGGGTGCGGGGGAAATAATAATAGCATTTTTACCTTTGATGGCATGCATAAAGTTACCCAAAGGTGTAACTGTAGGGTTTGTTGCTGGTGTAATCGCTCCAATAACACCTACCGGATGAGCCACTTCTATAATACCTTCCGAAGGAATTTCATTAATAACTCCAACGGACTTTTTATCCTTTAAGTAATCATAAAAAACAGCAGCTGTATCTGTATTTTTTGCAATTTTATGTTCAAACTTGCCTAAGCCGGTTTCCTCAACTGCCAGCTTCGCCAAAGGTACAGCATTCTCATAAATGATTTTTGCACTTGCATAAACTAATTCATCAGCCTGCTCTTGGGTGTAATCCTTTATTTTCTCCAGAGCTTTTCTTGCTTTATCAATTTTCTCTTGGATTGTCATGTTCGTCCTCCTTTTCCTCTCCAACATTCAACGATTCCCATAACCATAGCAAAAGGCTTTAAGAAATTAGTCAAATTGGAATAACAAAATTATCATCTACCCCACATGGAAATAGTCGTTGCCATGTGGGGAAAACATTGTTCAATTAGGTTCTATCACACTTGTAAAGATAATCTAGTGTCTGCTAAAGCAGCATCCATGTGTTGGATGACTTGTGCAATTTGTTCTTCTGTAATCACTGCTGCCGGCTCAAAACGAACACATTTTGCATTCACCAATGTGCCGGCTGTGATTACTTTGCGAGCAAACATACCTTTTGCTACTTCATAACCAATTTCAGAAGTTTTGAATTCAACTGCAAGCATTAAACCGATGCCACGCACATCATCAATCAAATCAGTATATTTCACTTTTAATGCATCAAGGCCAACTTTAAACAATTCACCTTTTCTTGCACATTCACCGGGAACATCGTTGTCAATCATATATTTGATAGTTGCCAAAGCTGCGGAACAACAAACAGGGTTTCCACCAAATGTAGGTGAACCAAGGAGCCAAGGATTGTCAATCAAATCCTGTGTCCACATATGAGGGCGGCAAATTAAGCCTGTGATTGGCATAACACCACCACCAAAGGCCTTACCAAAAGTTAAGACGTCAGGAACAACGCCTTCCCCTTCACATCTCCACATATGACCTGTGCGACCCATACCCGTTTGGATTTCGTCAAAGATCAATGCAACGTTATACTCATCACAAATTTCTCTTAGTTCTTTCAAGTATCCGGCTGGAGGAATGATAATCCCGGCTTCCCCTTGAACTGGCTCTACAATAAATGCGGCAACTTTTTCACCAACAGCAATTAAGTTTTTGATGGCTTTTCTAGCATCTTCTGCATTACCATATTCAACGTGCACTACTTGCTGTACCATTGGTGTATAAGGCGTACGATATGTACCTTTACCACCCATGGAAACCGCCCCCATAGATTTTCCGTGGAAAGCATTTACAGTTGAAATATACCACCGACCACCTGTTGCAACCCTTGCCAATTTCAATGCCATTTCATTTGCTTCCGCTCCCCCGTTTGTAAAGAAGCAATATTGTAAATCCCCCGGTGTAATTTCAGAAACAGCTTTTGCAAGATAGCCACGAAGAGGATCTAATAATTCTTGAGAATGAAGTGCTTGATGATTTAATTGAGCTTTCACTGTATCTACAATATATTTGTTTCTATGTCCACAAGTATAAATACCAAAGCCACCTAAGCAATCAATAAATTCTTCCCCATATAAACTTTCAACGCTGCTATCATAATCTTGCCATTCTAACATGGCGGAATTTGTGGATACAGATTTGCGATATTTTAACCAACCCGGGCTTACATAGTTATCAAAATGGTGTATCGTTTCTTTTGTCATCAATTCTTTGTCAGAAGAATCGATTTCATTTGAATGAATATAGCCTAAAATTCTTTCCAAATATCTGCTTGTTTCCTCAAATTTCATATGTATTCCTCCCTAGTCATCATACAATAGCCACCTAATACCTTTGACGTTGGTGTAAAGCAATCCCTTTACACTCCGATTCTTAATGGTTTTTATCCCTCCACTCTTCTCACACACAAAAGATTAATGGTACTTTTTTTCTAGGGTTATCACCTCAATTTGGCTTAAATGCGAATAGAATTTCAACTTATAGAAGATTACGGCATCCTTATTCATAATCCACTACTTTTATTTGAACTCACTGTAATCTTTTAAATAGATTAACAACGACTTCCAAATACGATACCTCTGATATTTTCGTTATGTTTCTATTATCATACGAAACAATTGCACTCTGTTTTTGATGCCTAACTTTCGATAAATATTCAAAACGTGTTTTTTTAACGTATTGTTGGAAATTGAACTTTTGTCACAAATCTCCTCGTTACTATATCCACTCATCATCAATTCCAATATGCCACTTTCTCTTTTTGTCAAACAAAAAAGCTCTACTGCATCTTGTATGGATATTTTATCTCCATACTTTGTAGCACTTTCTTGCTCTTTGTAGATTCTATAGGCAAGATGATCTTTTATCAGTTGCATCTTAAATACATCAACATATTTAAAATCTTCCTTTTCTTTATGTCTGTAAAACGTAATCACGCCAAGAAAGCGTTCATTATATCCCAAAATCAGTTGCAGTGAAAAATGCCAATTATTCACTTGGTATACATTTTTATAATACTCAGTTTCAACTCTTTTTTCGTCGGAGATAATGTCGGTTTCACGGTAAACCATACTTTTTCCTGTTCCCAGTATTCCCTGACTATAGTCAATCCCTTCATATACTCTAGAAAAATCAACAGAACCGCTGTTGTTATAAGAAACACGAGAAATCAAAGAAATGCTGCCATCACCTTTGGAAAGATGAAAATCTGCACTATCAAAGTCAATAATCATTTTCAATTGTTCCAGAAGTTCTTTTCTCATGGCTAAAAAATCAGTATTTGTATGTATTTTATAAACAATGCTATTTAGAATCATAAAATCATTATTATCAATTGTGTTCAGAATAATCCATCCCTTCGCATCTTGATTCAGGTGTATTCTCGCAAAGTAACGATTCCCATTTGTTATAAAAATCCATATTAATTCTAGATACTTTCAAATTTTAATTTGTATCAATGTTTCATTTCAATAAACTTTCATCTCGTAATAATTTTGATTTTATTAATTTTTTTAGCGTATTAAAATCACTTATTTTTCAACTTTTAATCCCTTAATTTTGACATTATTGACTATATTTATTTTTTTACACGCAAAATTAAATAAATTTCGCACTATATTTTGCTCTTTTATCTGCTTTTAATTATAATATATATCTAATAAATGGGCAATGATCTCAAAATGCCATTTTTCTACTCCTTTTGTACCATCTTTCATTTTTTCATACTAATTTCTTTTCCAAACCCAAATTATCATTATATTCAATTTTCATTTGAGTAGAATTTAAACTGCATTTAGATAGTTTTTCAAACTTTTCAGAATTCAATTTAGACATTTTCTCACGCACACTTTTCTTTTCTAGACATAAAATAGGCTTTGGCTCAGCAGAAATCCCTGCCAAACAAAAGCCTATTAATTTTCTTATGTGAAAAGAGCTAACCCCAATGGGTGAATTGTTTCTTTTTACTTATGACATGAAAAGTAGTAAATAGAATTTTTGTATATGGATGATTACAGTTATTGAAATAGAACTTTTAAAATCTTTATACTTTCTTTATAAATATTTTTTATTCTTGTTATATCACAAAGAAAAGAGAGGAATTTATATGGAAAACATATTGACTACAAAAGATTTATGCAAAAACTTTAAAAAGCAAAAAGCAAATGACAGTATTTCAATTACCGTTAGAAAAAACAGTATTTATGGTTTACTTGGTCCAAACGGCGCAGGCAAATCCACATTTCTTAAAATGATAACTGGTATGATTAACCCTTCATCAGGTGAAATTTATTTTAACGGTAAGCCTTGGAGTAGAAAAGATTTAGCAAATATTGGAGCTTTAATTGAATCTCCACCTATTTATGAAAATTTAACTGCATTTGAAAATTTAAAGGTTAGAGCATTACTTTTTAATTTACCAAACAGCAGAATAGAAGAAGTTCTTGAAATTGTAGAACTCACAAAAACAGGTAAGAAGAAAGCAGGACAATTTTCAATGGGAATGAAACAGAGACTGGGTATCGCTATGGCACTTTTAAATAATCCAACACTATTAATCCTTGATGAACCAACGAATGGGCTGGATCCCATTGGCATTCAAGATTTAAGAGAACTTATTTTGTCATTTCCCCAAAAAGGCATTACTGTTATTTTATCAAGCCATATATTGCCTGAGGTTGAGCAAATAGCAGATGATATTGGTATTATTGCAAACGGGAAGCTTTGGTATGAAGATTCCATCCATAAAAACGAGGATTTGGAAAGTCTGTTTATGGAAGTAGTAAGAAAGTCAGGTGATTATAATGGCTAATTATTTGAAAGCCGAATTTCTAAAACAAAAGCATCAATTTAGTCTAAAATTACTATGGTTAAGCCCATTGGTTGCAGTGGCTCTTGTAATCATTCTGATGGGTGGGCAATACTTTGTGGAAGGTGCATTTAACTGGTGGTATACAATGATTTTACCGGGTACCCTTTCCATGATTATAGCCTTTACTGTTTCAGCAGAAAAAAAGCATAATCATCATGGATTGTTTTCTGTTTCCATTGACAAAAAATTGCTGTGGATTTCACAGCTAATTATGAACACAATCTTGCTACTCAGTGCAAATTTAATCTTTTTTATGATTCTATCTTTAGTTGGAATAGCCATTGGTGTATCAATACCCTTTCTAAATTGCTTCATAGGAAGTTTTGTTCTATTTGTAACTTTTGCATGGCAAATACCTTTCTTTATGTTTATCAGTGAAAAGATTGGTTCTTTTTTCTCAATTATGCTAAGTTTGCTTTGTAATATGGGATTTGGTATCTTTTTTGCAGCAACAAGATTGTGGTATGTTCCCTTTGCAATTCCTGCACGTTTAATGTGTCCTATTATTAAAGTTCAGCCAAATGGTTTACCTCTTGGAGCAGGAAATCATCTAGGAGATTCCTCTGTTATTTTTATGGGTATTATGATAACAGTGGCATTGTATATGCTTTTCTCAGCTATAACTACATTGTGGTTTCATCAAAGGGAGGTAAAATAAATGTGTATTTATAGCAGTTTAAAATCAGATTTATTTAAAATTTGTCATTCTCCCCTGTTGCTGATTCATTTCATTGTACCTATAGTGGGAATCGTACTGTTTGTTTGGTACTATTCCATTTCTTCTTGGAATGAATTTAATATGTTGTCAGCATATATACAAATATTATCTGTCACTTTTCCCGTTCTAATTGGAATCATTACTTCGTTTTTAGCTGAATCGGAACAAAAAGCAGGTGGTTTCCAAATGCTTTTATCCACTGCGACACCAAAATATATACCCCATATCACAAAACTGATTTGGCTTATTATATTTGGCTTTTGTTCGTCTTTTCTTGCGTTAGTTGGTTTTGGTATTGGTTTTAGCTTATTAGGATACACAACTTTTGGATTTTTGTTTTATATAAAAACTGCGTTTCTCTTATCAATTAGCGTAATACCTTTATATTTCATACATTATATCATCAGTTTTATTGGTGGCAAAGGCTATAGCTTGGGTTTAGGAATTGTAGGTAGTCTGCTTTCAGCACTCCTTTTAACAGGATTGGGAGATGAAATTTGGACTTTTCTTCCCTGGGGAATCTGCGGAAGATTTTCCGAAACATTGCTAATATCAAATTTAAGGAATATTGATTTTTTACAGTTTGATGGTATGATACAAAGTGTGGTATTTATTTTAATTTTCACTTTTCTTTTTCTTATAACACTACTTTTATTATCTAATAAATGGGAAGGCAGAAAATCAGAAGATTAAAAGTTAGGAGATCCTATGGCGAAAATTCTTGTTATTGATGATGATATTGCAATTTGTAAACTAATTGAAACCGCACTCTTAAGAGATGGACATATTGTTATAACAAAAAACTTTGCAACAGAAGTTGCAGTAAAAGACTTTAAACAGATTGATTTGATTCTCTTGGATATTATGATGCCTCAACTTAACGGCATAACCTTTTGTAGAAATTATAGAGATATGATTGATTGCCCCATTTTATTTTTAACAGCTAAAACAATGGAACAAGATGTCATCGAAGGATTATCTGTGGGCGGTGATGATTATATCAAAAAGCCATTTAACGTATGGGAACTAAGAGCAAGAGTCAATGCACATATACGCAGAGAACATAGGGACAAACACCAGAGTTTAATTCTAAATGATTGTGTTTTTGATTTATCAGAAAAAACTGTAACAGTTAAAAACAATCTGATAAGCTTAACCAAAAGTGAATATGAAATTTGTGAGCTTTTGGCAAGAAATAAGGGGCAGATTTTTTCACTGGAAAATATATTGGAGAAAATATTTGGTTTCCATTCTGAAAGCGATATTTCCTCCATTCGTGTACACATAAAAAATATTCGCAGTAAATTTAATGCCGTCATAGATTGTCCCATAGAAACGGTTTGGGGGGTGGGCTATAAATGGAAATAAGAAAGAAAAAAACAATTTCCATATATAGATTATTTTTAGAGCATTTGATTGGACTTTCCGTTGCCATTATAGGTTTAATCATGGCATTTATTATCATTATTTCTGTTTCTTTTCAATCCGGTTTTGTTTTACCGGCAAATTATACGGATGTAAAATTAAATCAATTAGAAGAAACTTTCATTGAGGATTTTGATAGTACATTATTGCCTCCTTATTGCAGCTATGTTGTTGTAGACGTAAATGGTAAGGTTTTTGATAGTGATATGACCGAAAAGGATTTAAATAAAACAAAATCATATTTGTTAAGTGGCAATAAATCCTACTATGATTTTTATAAAGAAATAACACAAATGAATGGCAATATCATTATTATTCAGTATGATTTACTTGCCCATTTCAGGAATCCCCTCCTGCATAAAATGATTCCTTATCCTGAGCTTTTGATGTTGCTTTTACTTCTTGGATGTGTCATTTTGTTTGCAGTTATCACAGCTTCAAAGTTTAGTAAAAAATTAAAACAGAGTTTGATTTCTATTATCACAACCACAGAAAAAATAGGAAATCAAGATTTAGATTTTGATATTACCCCTACTCAAATTTCGGAATTTAATTCTGTTTTAAATACCATTGAAAAGTTAAAAGTTGCGTTATCTTCCTCACTGAAAGAGCAATGGAACAAGGAACAACAAAAGAAATCACAACTTTCTGCATTGGCTCATGATATTAAAACTCCTTTGACTGTGATTAAAGGAAATGCTGAATTATTAGAAGAAAGTGGCTCTTCCAAAGAGAATAAAGAGCTTATTACTTACATTCAATCAAGCTCAGATACCATTGAAAAATATTTGGAATTGCTAATGAGTGTTGTTAATAACAATTCGATACACATTGATAAAAACGTGATTTCTCTAAGAAACTTCCTTCATGATGTTTCTACTGAGTCAGTGGCACTTTGCAAAACTAAAAATATAGTGTTTCAGTTAAAAAATACTGTAAAATACGATACCATTTATGTAGATGGTGCATTGTTGAAAAGAGCAATTATGAATATTGTTGATAATGCTGTTCGCTATTCCGATACTAATTCTGAAATTGACTTTACCATTACGGAAAACGAATCTTACATTATATTCCATATTGCCGATACAGGAAAGGGGTTTTCTGAGGAAAGTTTAAAAAAGGCAACACAAGAATTTTTTACAGAAGACACCTCACGAACAAATCAGCACTATGGTTTAGGTTTAAGTTTCGCAAAAGCCATTGCGGAAATTCACCAAGGAATCCTTGAATTGAAAAATCAAATTGATGCAAAAGGTGCAATCGTTTCTATAAAAATATTAAAAAATAATAGCTAAGCTAATAATTACAAAAAAGCTAATGTACTTTAAAATCAGTACATCGGCTTTTTTTCGTTATACCCCAAATAATCCAATGTTTGACTAAAAAGGATGGTGGTGGTTATTTTTAGTATTTCGAAATAGCAACTTAATTTATGGATCATATTCCATTGGTTAATCAATCCATCATTTAATTTCCGTTTATAAATTTATCCTTTTAAAGGCTCGTCCGCCCTAAGGGCTTGCGCCCATTCAGTTTAATTAGAATCATTTTTTTTGATGTTTCCCCTGAAACATATCACTAAGTAATCGTCTTGCAGCTTCGGGCAGTTGGTCCACACTGGTTAAGTAACCGGCAACGCTATCTCTAACTTCACCATTAGCCATGATATGCGTAATTTTCCCTTTTCCCTTTGTTTCTTTTTCTTTCATACCAACACCTCCTGCTTATACTTATGTATTAAAAAAATTGTCCTATGCGTGTACATACTGTCCTTTCTTTAAGGATGAATTAAATGAATTCCCACGATATCTGCACCTTAGATTCCAACACATTCAGCGTCTTTGCAATTTTTATACCTACTCCCCTATTTTGTTTCGGCAGCACATTTTGCTTTTTTTCTATCAATTCTCCTTTCCTTTCATTCTAACATTTCACCAGTAAATAAAAAGGTAAGGAAACTCATTTCATTGGTCTACCAATTCCTTATAAACTGCATTTGAAGTTTTTCAGTTTTTTTAATAAGACGTTGTTGAAGAAAGCTTTGAAAGTCTCTCTTTTCATATCAAGGATTTCTGAAATAAGGAAAAAGGATTTCTCATGAAAGCAAGAAATATTAAGCCTAGGAATGGCATCACCGTAAAAGGCTAAAAGTCAAAAGTTATTTCTATATTTGTTTAATGTGTAATAGAGTTTTATATAACTGATTTTTTGACGCTATCAAAATGTTTAAAAAAGAAGGTTCCCTATAGAAACAATTCAAAATTTTACACTATTGGCTCACACAGCTTGTGATGAGCCACTCATGTTTATGAAGTGAAATCAAGATAACTATGCCATCTCACAAAATTAGAAGTAAAACTTAAGGGAGTCTGTTTAAAGGAGATGCCCAAATGAATGAAAAATATATGGTTTTTGGCTATGTCCGTGTATCCACCGATAATCAGCTTGAGAATTACAGCATTGACGAGCAAATCGACCGTCTTACGGCATATTGCAAAGCAAAAGGCTGGGTATTGGTAAAAATCTATACCGATGGCGGCTTCTCAGGAGGCAATACCAACCGCCCTGCTTTACGGCAAATGCTAGAGGATATGAAAAAGGCAGACATTAATGCTGTCATCGTTTATAAGCTTGACCGATTAAGCCGCAGTCAAAAAGATACCCTTATGCTAATTGAGGACGAGTTCCTCTCCAATAACGTGGATTTCGTATCCATTAACGAAAATTTTGATACCTCTACCCCTTTCGGGCGGGCAATGATTGGGATTTTATCGGTCTTTGCTCAGCTGGAAAAAGATCAGATTACAGAGAGATTTACAATGGGCAGAATTGGTCGAGGAAAAGCAGGTTACTTTCACGGCGGTGGAAATTCTCCCTATGGATATGATTATGTAAACGGAGAATTATTGGTGAACGAATATGAGGCAATGCAAATTGAGGAAATATTCGATTTATTCATCACAGGGAAAAGCATGAATGCAATTACAAAAATAATGAGGGGAAAATATGAGAACCGAAACTGGACGGCCACAGCAGTTCGTAATGCATTAAAAAACAGAATTTATATTGGCAAAGTGCAGTTTAAAGGTATCCAATATGACGGAAAACACACATCTATTATTTCTCCGGAGCAATTCAAAGAGGTACAACATCTACTTTACTCCAAAGAAAGAGAAAACAGAAAAACCACAGCGCAAAAGTCTCCTTTTCGTGGGGGATATCTCTTATCCAGCTTCATTTACTGCTCCCGCTGTGGCGCAAGATATAGTGCAAACCATGGCTATTACAAGTGCTATTCTCGCTCCAAATCTTCTAAAAAATTCATTACGGATCCAAACTGTAAAAATGAAAACTGGAATATTGTAGAACTGGATACCCTTGTAGTGGAAACCATCAGAGAGTTGATTGGAAACAAGGAAATGATTCACCAACTTACCTCAAAAATAAAGCCAAATAAAGATGATTTTGTAGACACAAAAAAAGTCAATGCCCGCATGGAAAGTATAAACAAGCAGCTAAGCAAGTTAATTGATTTGTACCAAGTGGGTACCCTACCTATGGAGATTTTGACAAGCAAGGTGGAAGCCCTAGTCCAAGAAAAAAATATGCTACTTGAAAGACAGAATGTCAAAGAGGACAAAATCCACACAGCCGCCAATTTTATTGACACTTTAAACACTTTTGAAACCTATTTTGAAACCTTCGATTTAGATGCCAAAAGAATGTTGATTGCAACCCTCATTGAGTGTATTAAAATTGATGGCAAAAACGTGGAAATCAAATGGAGATTATAATACAAAATTATTAACACCATGTGTATGGGATTCGGATGCAATGCCGCAGGAATTGTTGGCTGTCGCATTATCGACTCACCTAGGGAACGTTTACTGGCAATCCTCACAAACAATTTTGTACCCTGCAACGGTAGATTTCCGCAACCATACTAAGGGAAAGAATTGTTTTGGAATGTTAACAAAGAAAACCGTCTTTAGGAAACCTGAAAATTAATATTTAAAAAAGTAGTTAACCATTGTAAAAAAGACTAAAATTGTATATACTAAATAAGTAACCACTGACACCAAATACAGGATATGAGGTGAAAGGCTTGCGGTCACATAATTCATTATGGGAAACTGCGCCTTTGGGCGTATTTTTTTTTTGCTATAAAATGAAAAAGGAGCTAATCTTATGGAAACCAGAGTTGCAATTATTGGAGTTATCGTTGAAGAAGTTGATTCGGTTGAAAAATTAAATAATATTCTTCATGACTATGGTGCTTATATCATAGGAAGAATGGGCATTCCATATAGAGAAAAGGACATAAACATCATTTGTGTTGTTGTGGATGCGCCTAACGATATTATCAGTACATTATCAGGTAAGCTTGGAAAGCTACCCGGTGTCAGTACCAAAGCGGTATATTCAAAGTATTCTGCAAAAATAGAAGAGGAATGAAATGAAAGAACTCATAGATAAATTATATTTAAACAAGGAGCTTAAGTCAGAAGAATTCAAGGCTCTCATCCAAGGAAGAACCCCTGAACTTGCTGAATATCTTTTTGAAAAATCTCGTCAAGTAAGAATGACACATTACGGTAACGATATTTATATGAGAGGGCTCATTGAATTCACAAATTACTGTAAAAACGATTGCTATTATTGCGGAATTAGAAAAAGCAATTCCAAAGTGCAACGGTATAGACTATCAGAAGATGATATATTAATCTGTTGCCAAACCGGTTATGACCTTGGTTTTAGAACCTTTGTACTCCAAGGTGGTGAAGATTCTTATTTTTCCGATGAAAAATTAGTGCACATTATAACTTCAATTAAAAAACAACATTCCGATTGTGCCATTACCCTATCCATTGGGGAACGGAGTCATGAAAGCTATTTGGCATTCTTCAATGCGGGAGCGGAAAGATATCTTTTGCGCCATGAAACAGCCAATGCGCAACATTACAAAATGCTGCATCCCCCAAACCTTACCTTAGCCAGCCGTAAGGCATGCCTTTTTGATTTAAAGCAAATTGGATTTCAGGTTGGGGCTGGCTTTATGGTAGGTTCTCCCTTTCAAACAGTGGACAATCTTGTAGAGGATTTGCTTTTTATAAAAGAATTACAGCCTCATATGGTTGGCATTGGCCCTTTTATACCCCACCACCAAACACCGTTTGCTAAGGAAGCAAAGGGTTCCTTGGAATTAACGCTGTTTATGCTGGGGCTTATTCGGTTACTCTCTCCTGAGGTTCTTCTCCCTTCTACAACAGCTTTGGGCACCATTGATCCCTTGGGAAGAGAACTTGGCATTTTAGCCGGCGGCAATGTTGTAATGCCAAATCTATCACCTGTTTCGGTAAGAAACAAATATATGTTATACGACAATAAAATTTGCACCGGCGACGAAGCCGCTGAATGCAGATTTTGTATGCAAAAGAGAATGGAAAGCATAGGATACCAAGTTGTGGTATCCCGTGGTGACTGTATTTCTTTGCAATAAATTAAACTGACGGGGAAGAATATCTGACCCGAATAAGAAAGGATAAAAAAATGTATAATCCCAAATCAAACAAAGCAGAAGAATTTATCTGCCACGATGAGGTGTTGGCAACACTGAAATACGCAGAGGAAAATAAAAACAATGTAGAACTCATTGATGTAATCATTGAGAAAGCTCGCCTAAAAAAAGGCCTCACCCACAGAGAGGCTGCTGTACTATTGGATTGTCAAATTGAAGAGAAAAATCAAGAAATATATGCGCTGGCTGAACAGATTAAAAAAGACTTTTACGGAAATCGTATTGTCATGTTCGCTCCGCTTTATTTATCCAATTATTGTATAAACGGATGTGTTTACTGTCCGTATCACCTGAAAAATAAACATATTGCCAGAAAAAAAATGACCCAAGATGAAATTAGACGGGAAACCATTGCATTGCAGGATATGGGACACAAAAGACTTGCATTAGAGGCAGGCGAAGACCCCATAAACAATCCCATTGAATATATATTGGAGTCCATAAAAACAATCTACAGTGTGAAGCACAAAAATGGTGCTATCCGCCGTGTAAATGTAAATATCGCTGCCACTTCCGTTGAAAATTATAGAAAATTAAATGAAGCTGGCATAGGCACCTATATTTTATTTCAGGAGACCTATCACAAAGACAGCTATGAAAAACTACATCCAACCGGCCCAAAACATGATTATGCTTATCATACGGAAGCCATGGACAGAGCCATGGAAGGTGGCATTGACGATGTAGGCATTGGCGTATTGTTTGGTCTGGAATTGTATCGCTATGAGTTTTCTGCCCTACTCATGCATGCTGAGCATTTAGAAACTGCATTTGGCGTTGGCCCTCATACAATTAGCGTGCCCAGAATCCGCCCCGCAGATGATATTGACCCTTCTACTTTTGATAATGGTATTGATGATGATACCTTTGCAAAGCTAGTGGCTTGCATTAGAATCAGTGTGCCTTACACCGGAATGATTGTTTCCACACGGGAGAGTAAAGAATGCAGGGAAAGGGTTCTCCATCTTGGTGTATCTCAGATAAGCGGTGGCTCTAAAACAAGTGTAGGCGGCTATGCTGCGGCAGAGCCAGAAGATGAAGATTCTTCACAATTTCAGCCCAATGATAATAGAACACTAGATGAAGTTGTAAAATGGTTAATGGAATTAGGATATATTCCCAGCTTTTGCACAGCTTGCTATAGAGAAGGCAGAACGGGTGACCGCTTCATGCAGCTTTTGAAAAGCGGACAAATACAGAATTGTTGTCATCCCAATGCTTTAATGACTTTGAAAGAATATTTGGAGGACTATGCTTCCTCCGAAACAAGTAATCTGGGGAATCAATTGATTCTGGATGAAATTAGAAACGTTCCAAATGAAAAAGTTAGAAATATTGTTATTGAGAATCTTGAAAAAATCGGCAGTGGAAGCCGTGATTTTAGGTTTTAGGAGGTTCAAATGGGATTAAATGAAACACCGGCAGGAAATAGAATCCATATTGCGTTTTTTGGTAAAAGAAACGCAGGAAAATCCAGTATTTTGAATGCCATTACCAACCAAAACTTAGCAATTGTTTCTGATACAAAAGGAACCACTACCGACCCCGTTTATAAAGCAATGGAATTGCTTCCCCTTGGCCCAGTAATGCTCATTGACACACCGGGAATTGATGATGAAGGAGCACTAGGTGAACTCCGTATAAAAAAGGCACAACAAGTACTTAACAAAACTGATATTGCTGTACTTGTAATGGATGCTAAAGAAGGAGAATCTACGGAAGATGAAGCACTCATTCAATTGTTCCAAAAAAAAGAAATTCCATATCTTCTTGTTTTTAACAAGTGCGATTTGCTTCAGTACTATAAAAATCCAAAGGAGCACAGCATTTTTGTAAGTGCAAAAACAGGAGAACAAATATACGCTTTGAAAGAAAAACTATCAAAGCTTATCACAACAGATAACCCGAAGATTCGGCTTGTGGGGGATATTTTAGATCCTTGTGACTATGCCATACTGGTAGTGCCCATAGATAAAGCTGCCCCAAAAGGCAGATTGATTTTGCCCCAGCAGCAAACCATTCGGGATATTTTAGATGCAAATGCTATTTCCATTGTAGTGAAAGAAACTGAATTTGCAGAAACACTAAGAAATTTAGGAAGAAAACCTAGAATTGTTATCACTGACAGTCAAGTGTTTCATAAAATTAATGCCGAAACCCCAGAGGATATCTTTCTCACCTCTTTTTCTATCCTTATGGCCCGCTATAAAGGTGTTCTAAAAACTGCTGTGAATGGAGCAAAAACTTTAGACTTCCTCGAAGATGGAGATAAAATTCTCATTTCAGAAGGATGTACCCATCATCGCCAATGCGACGATATCGGGACGGTTAAACTTCCCCAATGGATTAAAAGCTACACGAATAAAAATGTCAAATTCGAATTTACATCAGGCAATGATTTTCCCGACAACCTTACCAGTTATCAATTGGTTGTTCACTGTGGTGGATGCATGCTTAACGAAAAAGAGATGAAATATCGGCAAAGATTCGCAGCAGAAAGTAACATTCCATTTACAAACTATGGCATTCTGATTGCCTTTATGCAAGGGATTTTACAACGAAGTATTTCTGTGTTTCCAGAGTTCCTTTCAGAAATGAAACCTCCAAGCTGAGTTATTATTCTCATCCTTTTAGAGGTCAAAGACTTTTGAACCTATAAAATCAGTTGCTCAATTATGATACTGTTTTCACCAAAATTAAAACCACCTAAAATGGGAGCTTGACGACAAAATGACGTGGGGTCTGCCCTGCAACCTTAAATGCAACCCTAACTAAGTCTCAGCCTACCTTGCTATACTTAACCATATAGACAAAAGCACCCGACAAATACCAATGATATTCGTCGGGTGCTTTCTAATTAGTATAACATAACGGGGGAATATAAATTAGATTTTGTAGCAATCGTTCTAACACCTTTCCGTGAAGTATAGATACTATTCTAATGAAATAATACAACGTTCACCCCAAATAAATCAATGTGTTATAACGTTATTTCATTTCATTCAAATTCATTGGTTCACTATATAACTTTTTCAAATAAAGCACCCCAAGCCTGAACAAGGAAATTATGAATCCCCAAATTCATGGTAACTCAATCGCAATTTAATACTTATACATATACAAATAAAAACTGTTTATATTATCCAGTGAAATATAGTCGATCTTTGTCATCCTTTAAATTACCTCTCTTAAGGAAAATCCTCCATTGCGAGACAGAGCTTTGGTTATCATGTACACTACCATACTAAAATAAATTTATTTCTCGTTACCCAAAGATCATATTTCAGGTGCTATTTGGAGTATCTTATCATCCCCAAAATGTATAATCCCTCTACCATCCTTATTGCTTGTTGTAAGGTAAATGGAACCATCACTCGCCTGATATACTTCCCTTAATCGACCATAGGTATCCAGTAATAATGGCTCCACATCAACCACCTGTGTTCCAGTCTCATCAAAGGTAATTGCCAAAAGCCCATTTCCTCTTAACATAGATACCAATAGTTGCCCCTTTCTCGGACCACTGCTAATGAAAGCTGCCCCACCGGGAGCCCATGTTTCATCTCCGCTTTGTAAGATAGGCTGAATGAAATCAAATCCCAGTAATTCCTCATCTCCAATAACCAGCGGCCAGCCATAGTTTCCACCATGTACTATGAGATTAATTTCATCATGATTGGTTTCTCCATGATCCGTAGCATATAACATATTTTTATCATTCCAAGCCAGCCCCTGAGGGTTTCTCAATCCTAATGCATAAACAGGTGAACCAGGAAAGGGATTGTCGGGCGGAATGCTTCCATCAGTCCCAATACGCAATATTTTACCTGCTAGGCTATTCACATCCTGAGCAAGATCACGAACACCTCCATCACCGGTAGCAATATACAGATAGCCATCCGGACCAATTTTTATTCTGCCACCATTATGAATGCGTCCCCCGGGGATTCTGTCCAAAAGAATCTCCTCCTTGAAAGCAGTATCACCCACTATACGCATTCGCACCACTCTGTTGTAAAACGTTCCTTTCTCTCCATAAGTGTACATAAGATAAATATACCCGTTTGTAAGAAAATCTTTGTCCAAAGCAATCCCCATAAGCCCCCCCTCTCCGCTACTAATAAAAGGCAGAACAAACGTATACACAGGCACAGGATTTAAAGTTCCATCCGTAATAACACGCAGTTTTCCATCACGCTCTGTAAAAAATATCTTGCCGTCTTCACTAATATCTATTGCCCATGGTATATTTAGGTATTCTATAATACTCTGAACTTGATTAGGCTCTTTGTTAACCATCATTTTCTCCCCAATCTTTTTTATCGGCACTTCCTGCCATATTTCCTATCATTATATATGATAATAAACTAAATCATGTGTAAAAATTGCTTTCTTACTAGATTACATATTAGTATCTCATTTCGTTTATTGTCAAAAAATGAATATTTCTTTCTCTTCCATTTTAAATCCTCAAAAATATTAAATTGGAAATTAATTTGATTTGTTTGCTTGAAATCCAAGGAATTAGATTGAAACATAAAGCATTTCAAAATAGAATCTTTATTTATTTAAGATGATAGGAAGACAAGGCACCCTCTCCTTACAAATTCTTAAATAAAATGAATGCAAAACAAAGCCTGACGTTTTACCGTAATGTTACAACGTAACGGGTATAGGTCAAGTTAACACTTTCATATTCTTAACTAAGAAATACTATTTTTTAAGGAGAGGGTATGCATGAGAAAAAACAAAATAAAGAATGTCATGGTTCATAAAGCGGATCTCTTTGATTTGCAGCCCCTTTCCAATAAAATAGTCGTATTTCATACTGACATAATTGAAAGAAAACTAAAGCAATCAGGTCTATCGAAAAAAAACAAACTAGAAGTTTTAGATAAAATCATAGATAACCTAAAATCTGCTGGTCTATAATTAGTACAAAAGTACACGCCCATTCCAATTCTTCCCCAGAAAAGAATGAACTGGGTATACAAATCCAGATTTATTAAATCTTAAAAATGGTGAAAATATGAATATTAAAGCATCATTCCCAAACCTAATTGCTTTAGGTGTGGCAGTTGCAATATAAAAGGACAACTCTTTGCTTTAAACATCGAGCCGTCCTTTTGCTTTGTATTCACATTGAAGCAATTTCATGGGATTGCTAAAGCAATCAAGGGAAATAATACTTCCTCTGTTACGTATAACTTTACCATTATTAAATTCTGCCAAAGAAACAATTAATTTCGTGTAAAACCTTTTTTAGCGTGATAAAAAGAGTCTCAGGAAACGGAAAGCTACGGTCATTATTAATTTTTATCCTGTTTTATCCCTTTTCTCAACTAATAAATCAGTATTTTTCATAATGATCTGTTTCATTGAAATAAGAATCTCCACCTAGCCTTTGCTCTCCAAAGGCACTTCTGTCTCGCCCAAACATCTTGTAACTTTCTGTATCGTTGCGTAACTTAAATTTTCCAATCTCTTGCTGCAATACTTGTGCCTGTGCGGCAAGTTCTTCGCTGGAAGCGGAACTCTCCTCCGCAGTTGCAGCATTGGTTTGTACCACTGCCGAAACCTGAGAAAGTCCCTGATTGATTTGCTCAATGGCCATTGTCTGCTCTGTTGATGCAGTTTCGATTTCTTTAATTGACGTTACAACCATGTTGGTTTTTTCCCCTACCGAAGCCAAAAGCTTTCGGGTATCCTCTGCAAGCTGCTCCCCTTCAGAAACGATGGACACAGATTTCTCAATCAGATGAGAAGTCTGCTTAGCAGCTTCTGCAGATTTAGCCGCAAGATTACGCACTTCATCGGCTACCACTGCAAAGCCTTTGCCCGCATTTCCAGCACGAGCAGCCTCTACAGCAGCGTTTAAGGCTAAGATATTTGTTTGAAAAGCAATATCCTCAACCAGCTTCGTAATTTTTGATATTTCCTGAGAAGATTGTCCGATTTCCTGCATAGCATTATTTAATTTATCCATATACTGATTACCGGACGAAACTCCCTGGGCAGCTTGCAACACATAGTCTCCTGCCTTTTGCACACTGTAAGAATTTTGTACTGCCTGCTCTGTAACACTAACTGCTGAGGCAGTCAGCTCTTCAATCGTTGCAGCCTGCTCTGTAGCACCGGAGGCTAACGCTTGCGCACCGTCAGAAACCTGTCCCGCACCAATACCCACTTGTTCCGCAGTGATTGATACCGAAGAAATGAGTGTATGAAGTTTTTCCACCAAATCTGTCAACGCTTTGCCCAGAACATCCTGATCTGACCTAATCGTAATTGTGGTGGTTAAATCACCATCAGCTATAACTCTTGTTTTCTGTGCCTGCTCATCAGTGCTCAGAACTAACTGGTCAAACGCTCTGGCAAACTCGCCAACTTCATCCTGCCGTAATGCCCACTTTATCCCATCTTCCCCCGCAACTTTTTTTACACCTAGGTCACCTACAGCAACCATACTGGCAATGGTGGCAAACTTCTGCATCGGTTTTCCTATACTATCTGCTATGTACTTGCTCAAAAATTGCGAAATAATAAAGGATACAATCATTACAGCAAGCATAATAATCAATTCAATCCATGCCATTGATTTATCCTTAGCAAGCTTTTCTTTTGCCATAGTATCGTTGTACTTAGATAAGGATCCAAACGCATCGGAAGCATTTTGAGAAGAAGATGCCGCCTTCTCAATTAAAGTCAGCAAGTTCTCCTTTGTTTCACCCGCCCGTGCAACTTTCAAAATTTCATCCGCAACATTCTTGTAGGCCTCAAAGGCTCCCCGTGTAGCATCATAATTTTGTTGATCCTGACTGTTGGAAATGGTTGCCGCATAAGAATCTAAATGCCCTTGGGTGTTTTCCAAGTCACTTGAAATTTGTTGGCAACGTATTTCTTTCTCTGTGTCATAATAAACATAGAGATAAACAATCGATCTTCTCAGGTCTTTGAAAGAGCTTTCCGCCTCTAAGGAATGTACCATTCCCATTGTGGTTTCATCATATGTTTTTTGCTGGCCTCGAATCATGCCTATCATGCTGATGATACCAACAATGCCAATGATTACGCCAAGAAAGGATGTTAACAAAAATCCTGTTCTCAATTTACCAGAAATTTTTAAATTTTCAAACCACTGTTTCATATTAATTTCTCCCCTCTTTTTAAATGCAGTATGGAATAAATCACGCTTTTTGCCCACAAATCTTCTTTTTAAAAAAAGCAACTACCAAAAAAACAATTTCATGAATTCTTTTAGCTCTCTTGAATTTTACATGCCATATCCACACACTATTTCTAACTAATCCTTACATTTTACATCTGTAATACTTTCATTTTAGTTTTTAATATTTAATCTCTCCCCTTTTTTAAAGCTGTTTATCATTTCTAAATGACCAAATCCAAAAATTTTTCTTTCGACAATTTTCGTCTTATATTTACAACCTATTTATATTTTACCTCAAAACAACCACCTTAAAATAGTGTCATGTGTCACAGTGCAAAAAATATTACTTAATTACAAGAATACATGTAATAAAATAATTATAAGGTTTTTCTATCACCGATTTAGGATATTACTAAAACCGGCGAATTTTTATTACTGTCTGCCCATCTGAATGTATATAAATATCTTAGACAAAGAAACGCTCATTATAGACTGGTTGGGGAATTAAGAAATTTTGGTTAAAAATAGCTCTTTGCAAAGGGTTTTCAGCCCTGATTAAAGTGGTTTCATCTTAAATTAATCCCAAGAAAATAATACGTTAAAACTTATAACAAAGTTTCTATGATACATAAAGGCGGTGGCAGGAATGAAGTTTTTTATATACAGTCGTAAATCTGTTTACACAGGAAAAGGTGAAAGCATTGATAACCAAATTGAAATGTGTAAGCAATATATCTATACAAAATTCCCAGATGCTATAGATAATGATATTTCAATTTATGAAGATGAAGGTTTTTCCGCCAAAAATACGGAAAGACCTCAATTCCAACATATGCTTGGCGATATTAAAATAAGAAAACCTGACTATATTGTTTGTTATCGCTTAGACCGTATTAGTCGTAATGTAAGTGACTTTTCCTCACTTATCGAAGAATTGAACCAGCGAAACATCTCCTTTATTTGTATTAAAGAAGAATTTGATACATCCAAACCTATGGGAAAGGCAATGATGTTTATCGCCTCTGTTTTTGCCCAATTAGAGCGAGAAACCATCGCAGAGAGGGTGCGTGATAATATGGTGATGTTGGCTCGCACCGGTCGTTGGTTGGGGGGCACAACCCCCACTGGATATACCTCTGAAAAACTTCAAGAAATAATTATTGATGGCAAGGTAAAGACGTCGTGTAAATTAAAAGATAACCCGGCAGAACTCTTTGCGATAGACTTCATTTTCGAAAAATACTTAGAATGCAAAAGCATTTCCGGTGTAAGTAAATATTTAATCAGTCAAAACATAAAGTCGCGGAGTGGCAAATTCTATTCCCTCCTTGGTATTAAGAACATATTACAAAATCCAGTATATTGCATTGCCGATCAAGATGCCCGTAACTATTTTGTTAAAAAAAACGCTGATGTATGTTTTGAAGAAAAGGACTGTTCCAATAAATATGGCCTTATTTCCTATAATAAAAGGGATTATAAGAAAAAGCATGCACCAAGACAATCCGTTGATAAGTGGATTATTTCCATCGGAAGGCACAGAGGGCGGATAGAGGGAAAAAAGTGGGTAGCAATCCAAGCCATTTTAGAGGAAAATATACCTACCGGAAAAAACCTTCAAAAATACATAATGACTATTCCCTGCTCTCAGGTCTCGTTTATTGTGATAACTGTGGTAGCCGTATGTTTGCAAAACAGCGCTCAGGCAGAAATGCAAACCCGGCATGGTTTGACTATATTTGCCACAGCAAGCTTCGTGGTGGGAAAAATCTTTGTAATTGCCAAAATTTAAATGGACAGGAAACGGATAATGCAGTTTGTCAGCATCTGATGGAATACATCAATGAAGATTCAAGTATCTTTAAGTTGTTAGAAAACCTAAAGCGTAATATTCAAAAAGAAGAAACGGATGACCCCTTAGAACGAATTCAAATTCAAATAAAAAAATGTAACGTAGAAATAGATAATTTAGTAAATTCAATTTCAGAAAGCACGCCTAGCCCAATACTTCTGGAAAAAATAAATTTAAAAATGCAGCATCTTGAGCAGGAATTATTTGAACTGGAGCAAAAGCAATATCAAGCAGAACAAGATATCTTTGCAACAGAGGATCAAATACGAAAAAAAGATTTATTGATTTCTAGCCTCTCAAATTTAACAGATAACTTTTCTGAACTGACAATTCAGGAGAAGCGCACCTTCATCAAACTGCTCATACATAAAATTATATGGGATGGAGAAAACCTGCATATTTTTATTTACAGCGAATAGCAACTTGTCTGCATACAAGTTTTTGTTCATAAGTTTATTACATCATCAAAATTTCCTTTTGGGTGGTGGCGCATTTCCAACGTTAATTGCAATGATTACAATGTTTTTTGTGGGTACAGCGGGTGGAATTTTCCCTTCCATTGTTTCTTCTGTTTTATTGACTGCTTTTATTTTATTAGGAATTATAATGACCTTCGTTGTAACAAAATTACTTTCCAATACAATTTTGAAAGGTGTTCCCTCCTCCTTTACTTTAGAGATGCCTCCTTATCGAAGACCTCAAATTGGCAAAGTAATTGTTCGCTCCATTTTTGACAGAACCTTATTTGTTCTGGGCAGAGCAATCGTGGTGGCAGCTCCTGCAGGCTTAGTGATTTGGCTCATGGCAAACATAAGCATAAACAATATAAGCGTGCTGAATCATTGTGCATCATTCTTAAATCCTTTCGCCCAATTGATGGGACTGGACGGTGTTATTCTGCTGGCATTCATTTTGGGTTTTCCTGCCAACGAGATTGTCATTCCAATTATAATCATGGCTTATATGTCTCAAGGAAGCCTTCTTGAACTAGATAGCCTTACCCAATTAAAAGAATTATTCGTCAGCCATGGTTGGACTTGGATTACAGCAGTCAGCACCATGTTGTTTTCCCTCATGCACTGGCCCTGCTCTACTACATTGCTTACCATAAAAAAAGAAACGAACAGTTGGAAATGGACAGCACTTGCCGTAATCATTCCAACGGCAATCGGCGTTACTGTTTGCATTTTATTTGCTAATATTGCAAAGCTTTTTGTTTGATATGTAGGTGAATCTCACGTGTTGCTCAAACATCCAATCATCCCATAATCCCCCTTCTTGGGATGCATCGCTATAAACCGCACCTTTTCAGGCAGTAAAGTTCTGACAAATCATTTTTAGGGGTTTGGGAAGCAAGACTTCCAGAATGGAATTCCCAGAATGAACTTGCCATAAGAAAAAACAGGAAGTTTCAAGGCAATCTTGCCTCAGAACGCACCTGTTTTTTCCTGCATCCGAAAGATATGAAAAAGCAAAGGGTGGCGACTATGTCGACACCCTCACTCCTCTTTTTCATGCGAGGTTAAAATTTAATTATGCAGTTAGCTATATATTTAAAAATCGTTATGCTATCGTATCTCTAACACTTCTCAAGTTCTTAATTTTTCAGTAGTCACACAAATTAACTGTTACATAGTTTCGTGGAAGGTTCTTTTGATTACCTCTAACTGTTGATCACGGCTTAGTCGATTAAAGTTCACCGCATATCCGGAAACACGAATAGTCAGCGTTGGGTATCTTTCGGGGTTCTCCATAGCATCAATCAGAATGTCACGGTTCATTACGTTTACATTCAAATGATGGGCACCTTGAATAAAATAGCCATCCAAAATGTGAATCAGGTTTTCAATCCGCTGCTCTTCTTCCTTGCCCAGTGCGTCAGGTACGACAGAAAATGTATTGGAAACGCCATCCTGGCATACGTTTCTATAAGGAATTTTAGCTACAGAGTTTAAGGATGCCAGGGCACCGTTCTCATCCCGTCCGTGCATGGGGTTTGCTCCCGGTGCAAGGGGTTCTCCATATTTTCTGCCATCAGGGGTGCTCCCTGTTTTTTTGCCATACATAACATTGCTGGTGATAGTCAAAGCAGACAATGTATGCTTTGCATTGCGATAAATGGGGTGTTGTTTTAACGCATTGGAAAAATGGGTTGCTATCTCCACTGCAATATCATCTACTCTATCATCGTCATTGCCGTATTTAGGGAAGTCTCCCTCTACCTTAAAGTCCACCGTTACTCCGTGTTCATCACGAATGGGCGTTACCTTTGCATATTTTATGGCAGAAAGGGAATCTGCCGCTACGGAAATCCCCGCAATACCAAAGGCTGTGAGACGTTCCACATCCCTATCATGCAACGCCATCTGGCTTGCTTCATAAGCATATTTATCGTGCATATAGTGGATGATGTTTATACTGTCAACATACAACTCAGCAACGTAGTCCATAACCTTTTTATAGCGCTCAAGAACCTCTTCATAGTCCAAAACATCTCCTTGGATAGGTGCAATGTTAGGCACCACAGGTATTTTTTGCAATTCATCCACGCCACCATTTACTGCCAAAAGAAGAGATTTTGCAATGTTTGCTCTTGCACCGAAAAACTGCATCTGCTTGCCCACACGCATCGCGGAAACACAGCAAGAAATTGCGTAATCATCCCCATACAAAGGTCGCATCACGTCATCATTTTCGTATTGAATTGAGTCTGTTTCGATACTCATTTTTGCGCAATATTCCTTGAAGGCATGGGGCAAATCTCTGCTCCAAAGCACCGTCATATTTGGTTCGGGAGCAGTTCCCAAATTGGTTAGGGTATGTAGGTAGCGGAAAGAGTTTTTTGTTACCAGAGATTCGCCATTTAGACTGATACCACCAATCGCCTCTGTAATCCAAGTAGGATCGCCACCAAACAATTCATTGTACTCTGGTGTTCTTAAATGACGCACCAATCTTAATTTGATAATAAATTGGTCAATTAATTCCTGTGCCTCTTTTTCCGAAAGAATGCCGTTTTTCAAATCTCTTTCGATATAAATATCTAAAAATGTGGATGTGCGTCCCAAAGAAATTGCTGCACCATTATTTTCTTTTACACCTGCGAGATATGCCATATACAAAAATTGTACTGCTTCCTTGGCATCTTTCGCAGGCTCACTGAGATCAACGCCATATTTCAAGGCCATAGACTTCATTTCTTTTAAAGCCTTTATTTGCATGCTCAATTCTTCTCTTGTACGAATACGTTCATCAGTCATTGCACCGTCAAACTCAGCCAATTCCCGTTCCTTTTCCTGCATTAGGAAATCTACTCCGTACAACGAAACACGTCTGTAATCCCCAATGACACGGCCGCGGCCGTAAGCATCAGGCAACCCTGTCAACAGCCCAACATGTCTTGCTACCTTTGTTCTCTCGGGATAGGCATCAAAAACACCTTCGTTATGAGACTTTCTGTAAGAATGGAAATTCTTCTCCACTTCCCCATTTAATTGATAGCCATACTGATCCAGTGCGCTTGTAGCCATTTTTAAGCCGCCATATAAGTTTACAATTCTTTTTAAAGGGGCATCTGTCTGCAAGCCTAAAATCAACTCATTTTCTCTGTCAATATAACCGGGAGCAAAATTATCAATGCCTGAAATAATATTTGTCTCCACATCCAAAATACCTGTTTTCATTTCTTCCACAATCAATACGTGGCACTTATCCCATAGCTTTTTTGTTCTATCGGTAACCCCTTCCAAAAAGGAATCATCGCCATCATAAAGGGAATAATTTTTTTGAATGAAATTACGAACATCAATTTCCTTTGTCCATCTGCCTGTTTCAAATCCCTGCCATGCCAATATATTCATGTTTTCAATCCTCTCTTTGTCTCTAGGAAATGCTATCTAAAATCAATTTCTGAAGTTGTTTCGTCTTTTCTTTACACATGGGCGGTGTATCTTTCAGGGGATAATCAACCCCCATAACACTGTATTTTTCCATACCCAACGTGTGATAAGGCAGAAGCTCTACCCTTTTCACATTGGGAATTGCTTTTATGTACCCCCCAAGCCCTTTGATATGCGCTTCACTGTCTGTAATATTAGGCACAACCACATGGCGTATCCAAAGGGAAGTTTGGCTTTTTCTCACTGCATTTAAAAACTCAGTAGTAACAGAAAAATCGCCCCCTGTTAAAGCTGTATATTCTTCTGCCAAATAATGCTTTACATCAAACAATACTAAATCGGTAACTTCCAAAAGCTCCTGATAATTTCCAAATCCATATCCTGCCGTGTCTAGGCAAGTGGAGATATTTTCCTTTTTACATTCTCTAAATAATTCCGTCACAAATTCAATCTGCAAAAGCGGTTCACCACCGGAACAAGTCACGCCCCCTGTATCGCCAAAATAGGGCTGAAAACGCCTGAGCTTTTTCATGATTTCGTCCACACCTATTTCTTTTCCTCCATGTAGCTGCCAAGTATCCGGGTTATGGCAATACTTGCACCGCAGCCCACAACCTTGGAGAAACAGAACGCTCCTTATGCCGGGACCATCCACCAGTCCCATGGATTCAATAGAGTGAATTTTACCTCTTTGCACAAAATCACCTCTTTCTAGTTCAAATTTCTGAATTAGAAAAAGCCGACAATCCGGGCTTTTTCTGCCCAGACGGTCGGCTTGTTAGTGATTATACTTCACGTGGTTGAACCCACTGTTCCGTCAGTCATATAATCTATGAGATGATTTTAGCATGCTTATTTTTTATTGTCAATGAAATTTATTGATTTTGAAAAAGAAAAATAAATGATAATCTGAAAAATTTTTTTCAAGGTTATCACCGTATTTACTTTTTTTATTTAAGTATATTTCTAAATCGCCAACAAAATTTTTTCTAACTCAAGCCATATGAAATAACGATAAGTTCTTGCTTTCATCATCTAATATTTATTCAAAAAGATTCATTTTATAAATTAATAAACGTTGGAATTTATATCCATTATATGGTAAAATTAGCAAGTATAAACATGACCACAGCGCAAAATTGTAAAATACATTATTTTTTTTTATTAATTATGACGAAAAAAGAAAAATATATAGATTCTTTCTATATTTTTGCTATAATGATTGCGAAGAGGTTGATAAAGAAAAAAGGAGGAAGGTAATGAATTTAAATCAATTATACTATTTTAAAACTTTGGCTGAATTGGAGCATTACACGAAGGCTTCGGAAAGATTAAATATTTCCCAGCCAACATTAAGCCATTCTATCGCTGCTATGGAAAAGGAATTGGGGGCAAATCTTTTTGAAAAGCAGGGACGGAACGTGGTTTTGACAAAGTATGGAAGAATTTATATGTTTTATGTGGAAAACGCTTTGACTCAGTTGGAACTAGGTAAAAATCAAATTGAAAGACTCATTACAGTGGGGGGTGGGCATGTAGGCCTTGCATACATGACCTCTGTGGGAGCAAATTTTGTACCGGAAATTATTGCAGGTTTTTTGGATGATCCCCAGAATAAGAACATCTCTTTTTCTTGCTATGAAGGAAATACAAAAACATTGCTTTACAATTTGAAAAGAGAAAAATATGATTTGGTCTTCTGCTCTATGGTTGAAAACGAAAGTGACGTGGAATTTATCCCTGTTTTTGAACAGGGATTGGTTGTAATCGTTCCCGAAAATCATGCTTTGGCAGGAAAAAAGAAAGTAAGTATTCAAGATATTTGTCCTTATCCTTTGATCTGCTATACAAAGGAAAGCGGTATGAGACGGATTATCGATGACTTGTTTTCAAAAGCGCAAATTATGCCTAATATTCTTTGCCAATTTGAAGATGTCAACTCAATGGCGGGTCTGGTTCAAGCAAACCAAGGAATCGCAATTATTACTGACAACCCGACAATCCAAAATTATAACGTAGTAAAATTAGATTTGGATACTGCTTATTCTAAGCGTATGGTTTACCTTGCTTATGTGGTAAATAGATATTTGCCACCTGCCGTTGAAAAATTTAAGGAGCATATTCTGGGAACTACAAAAAAATAAGTCGTCTTTGGTGTGTACGCTAAGACAGCAAACCTCTACAATGATGTATACAACTATTGTAGAGGTATTTTTTAATTAGAAACGAAAACAAATCCTTTTGTATAGAAATTGGTACCCTTTAAGCATCATTCTTTCATCCCATTCACCCATTCATTTATATCGGAAGAATAGCATTTCTTTTAAATGTCAAATATCAGCATCATTTGCTGGTGGTCTGATCTGCTACTATAAGGGACTTCCTTGCAAAGCATGGGGCATATTGATAAAAATTTCTTATGCAACATTCACCCTACTACCGTTAAAACGGTTTTTTAAACTTATTTTACATTTGCGAAAATTAATAATTTTTTATCAGCTAAAAAAACCTTACAGGTACAGCTAAACCATTCCTACCTCCTGTAGAGCAGGTGGTTTAATCAAGTTAAAGCAAACAAAAATTAAGTCCTGCCGATACTATCAGCAGGACTTTTTTGATTAAGCCATAAATAATTTAATATCCTCGTCTACTGTACCAATACCGCTGATTCCAAAGCTTTCAACTAGAACCTTGGCAACATTGGGGGACAAAAATCCGGGGAGTGTAGGCCCTAAATGGATATTTTTCACACCAAGATATAACAGCGCCAACAAAACAATAACTGCCTTTTGCTCATACCACGCAATATTGTATACAATTGGAAGCTCATTGATATCATCAAGGCCAAATACTTCTTTTAATTTCATTGCGATTACTGCAAGGGAATAGGAATCGTTACACTGACCCGCATCCAATACCCTTGGAATACCACCGATATCTCCTAATTGCAGCTTATTATAGCGGTATTTTGCGCAGCCCGCAGTAAGAATCACTGTATCTTTTGGAAGTTTTTCAGCAAATTCCGTATAATATTCTCTGGATTTCATTCTGCCATCGCAACCGGCCATTACAAAAAATTTCTTGATTGCACCGGATTTTACTGCATCAACCACCTTATCTGCCAGAGCAAATACCTGATTGTGCGCAAAGCCACCCACAATACTGCCTGCTTCGATTTCTTCCGGTGTTGGCAAAGTTTTTGCGAGAGCAATGATTTCTGAGAAATCCTTCTTCCCATTTTCATCAGCTACAATATGTTTGCAGCCTGGATAACCGCTGGAGCCTGTTGTAAAGATTCTTCCTCTTACTTCCTCGCTCCTTGGTGGAACAATACAGTTAGTGGTGAACAAAATAGGGCCACGGAAAGATACAAATTCATCTATTTGTTTCCACCATGCGTTGCCGTAGTTCCCTGCAAAATTGTTGTATTTTTTAAACGCAGGGTAGTAATGAGCAGGAAGCATTTCGCTATGGGTATACACATCCACCCCTGTATCCTTTGTCTGCTCTAAAAGCTGTTCCAAATCCGTTAAATCGTGACCGGAAATCAGTATAGCAGGATTCTTCCTCACACCAATGTTAACCTGAGTTATTTCAGGATTACCATATTTTGAGGTATTCGCCTCATCAAGAAGTGCCATTGCTTTCACACCGTGCTCACCGGTTTTCAGCGTAAGCGCAACCAAATCATTTGCTGTAAGGGTATCATCCAATGTTGCCGCCAATGCCTGATAGATAAATGTGTTGATATCCAAATTTACCTTGCCAAGGTTTCTAGCATGCTCTGTATATGCCGCCATACCCTTAACACCGTAAATTATCATTTCTCTCAAAGAACGTATATCTTCATTATCTGTAGCCAAAACACCTATGCTAGAAGCCTTTGTTAGCATAGACTCCGTAGAATCCACTGTAAAAGTTGCTGCATCGTGTAATCCACCTATGGATACCTTTTCTTTTAACGCATCACGCATACCAAGCACCTTTTGAATTTGGGCAATAATTGCTGCATCATCAAAATTTGCATTGGTTATTGTAATAAACAGGCTGTTAATGACCTCATCGTTAATGTCGCCAAGCTCATTTACATCCAGCTTTCCTTTCATAACAATTTCAGAAATTCCCTTTACGGAATATATGAGTAAATCCTGAAGCTTTGCAGTCGCTTCTGTTTTACCGCATACCCCTCTAACCATGCATCCTTTTCCACCTGCTGTTTCTTGACACTGATAGCAAAACATACTCATGGCTTTTCCTCCTTTTTCGTCCCTTTTCTTCCTATATTTTTCCAAAAAACTTCTATTCCCAGTATACAAGTATAAATTATATTTGTCTGTTGCATATACAACACAATTGTGTTTTTTTTATTTTTTTTGGAAGAAAATGCCGTTAGATTATAAAAGAAAATCTCTTCTGCCATAAAAAAACTTTGTCGTTTTCCGAAGACTAAAAGAGACTTCAAAAAGAGCCCCACAGGTACACAACATTCGGGCAATATAAAATTATAAGCCAAAATGACTTTGCGATTTATAAAATGAATTATATTTGCTCAAGGATAATTGCTTCCTAAATTTTTTTAAATCAATTATCTTTGTTTACAAAAATAACATCCAGTGGATTTCTATCTACCAATCTTGGATAAGTGTATTTTGGGTATCCCACCATAACAGCACCGGTGATTTTCTTATTCTCAGGAATTTGAAACAACTCCAAAAGCGGTGAACCTTCCCTCATAGCAATTCTCTCAAGCATTCCCGCCCAACAAGATCCCAATCCCAACGTTGGGGCATATAGCTCTAAATAAGTAAGTGCTATAATTGAGTTTTCTCTTGCTCTTTCAAAACTCGTATCTGCAGTGGTAAGAAAAAGGCATGGTGCACCTCTTAAAATAGGGTCTACCCCCTCTTCATGATATAATTTTGTAATATGCTCTAGCACATTATACTTCTCGAAGGCTTCAATTACAATGGCAACTGCCTTCTGAAGTATACTTCTATCCTCTATTACAACATAAGATACACCCTGGAGGTTATGCCCGCTTTGAGCATAATGAGCAACATTCACTAGGGCTTTCAGTTTTTCTCTTTCCACAGCCGTTTCCTTATAATTACGAATAGAGCGTCTGGATCGAAGAAAGAATTCTCCTTGTTCCGGAGTTAATTGGGTAAAATTTTTTATGCTGGTTTGCCTCGACAAAGGCGTTTTTATATGATCTATTGCCTCCTTGGGACAGACCGCAACGCAATGCCCACAAATCATACAAGCCTCTGGTAAAACTTCTTCCGGCCCAATTTTACCAAGCTTCAATACAAAACCAGGACACTCCTTCACGCACAATCCACATTTAATACATTTTTCTGAATCTACAGATATTAAACTCAATTTATCTACCCCTTTCGTTTTAACAATTCTATCGACAATCACTTTAAGATAGATTTATAATGGATATTGTAATATAAATACACTCTCTTGTATACAAATTTTATATTTGCTCTTACTCGTGTCAAATAAATGCCAAGTAATAAATTCCGTCTACCCTATCGCTATAGAAACTTACCCTAAAATCCCTTTTGTTCATGGGCTTTCCGAGATAATAACCTTGAAACATATCTCAGCCCATATCCTTTAGTATAGCCAGTTGCTCTGCGGTTTCAATTCCCTCAGCTATCAATTGGAAATGAAACCCCATGGGCTATGTTAATCATAGAAACAGAAATAAATTCCATCAAAGCTATAATAGTCAAAAGAAGCAACATCATTTGAACAGACAAACGGTTCATCATGGCATTAAGCTTTTACAAATCCCATATTCTATCACACCCATTTTATATAAGCATTTTTTTAACTTCATCAACGCTTTTCATCTATATGAAAAAACCAGATAGAAAACGCTCTGCCTTTGATTGATTTATTGAAGCATGGATAAAAGGGCTTGTTTAGACTGTACGCCTATTGCCTTTTTCTCAACCTTACCATTTTTAATTACAACTAAGGTTGGAATACTCATTACTCGAAAAACTTGGGCAAGCTCTTGCTCCTCATCAACATTGATTTTATCCACTCTCACTGTATTTAAGGTATCTTCACCACCTGTTCCACAATTGGCACTATGTATTCCACAAAAAAAGCCCCCAAACCATTTCATTCGATTACGGTTTGGGGGTTACATGTATCATTATTCTCCCTAGTAAAGTACTCCATGGGTACCCTAGGTGTAAACATATTAGAAGTAGAAGTTCATTTAGATATCAACTTCAGCGTAATTAATATTTGAATTCGTCGTCATTTTCGCTGTTGAAATCAAATTCTTCTACGCTCTTGGTATTAGAATAATTTGAATAGCTGCTCCTTGCAGAGCCATTTTCATCTAATATAAATCTTGACATAAGCTCTTTTAATAACTGAGCTTGTGCAGACAACTCTTCACTTGCCGCGGCCTCTTCCTCAGCCGTTGCGCTATTGGTTTGTACAACAGCGGAAATTTGCTCTACACCAAGGTTAACCTGATTGATTGCCTGAGCCTGCTCATTGCTAGCATCAGCAATGAATTGGATAATCCTTGTTGACTGTTCAGAACCCTGAACGATATCTTCTAGAGATTTCGCTGTTCCATTTACAATCTTTGTTCCTTTTTCAATAGCTCTTAAAGAACCTTCGATTAAAGCAGCTGTATTCTTTGCGCTTTCAGCAGATTTACTAGCAAGATTACGAACTTCATCTGCAACTACCGCAAAGCCTTTTCCTGCGTTTCCTGCTCGAGCAGCCTCAACCGCAGCATTCAAAGCAAGGATATTTGTTTGGAACGCAATATCATCAATATTCTTAATAATCTTTCCAATTTCATTTGAAGTACGGCTAATATCCTCCATCGCTTCAACCATATGCTTCATCTGCTCTTGCCCATATGTAGTAGCATTAGATGCTTCCATAGCAATTGCTTTTGCTTTTGTTGCATTTTCCGCTGTTTGAACAATCTGGTTAGAAATATCATTCATAGTTGCAGACAATTCTTCAATAGAACTTGCCTGTTCTGTTGCCCCCTGAGAAAGAGCCTGGGCTCCACTGGATACCTGATCGGAACCAGAAGCAACCTGTTCTGCAGCCAAATTGATTTGAATCAATGTCTCTCGAATCATTCCAGTAGTGGATACCAAAGCGTCTTTAATGACTGCAAATTCGCCCTCATAGCTTTGCTTAAATTCAAGATTAAAATTACCAGTACCAAGTTGTCTCAGCAATTCGGAAATTTCATTTATGTATGCGATATAGCCCTTTAATCGAACGACCGTTTTATCAAAAGATTCAGCTAAGAAAGCCGTTTCGTCATGGGTATTAATATCTATTTCAACATCAAGGTCTCCCGCTGCAATTCTATCAGAAGCAGCCACTAATTTACGCAAAGGATTTATCATTTTCTTTGCAGTAATATAGATAACAGCACAGAGAATAAGCATAATTACCGCAATGATACTATACAAAATTGTTCGCATTTCAATGTAAGGAATGTCAACCTCATCCTTTGGTATTGTAGAAATAACTCTCCAACCGGTATCGCCTACGGAAGAAGTAAAACCGCAAAGTGCCTTCCCATCTATTTCATATTCAACAACACTGGTAGAAGGACTTTTAACGAAACTTTTCACATCATCCGTTATTGGAAGGTCATCAATGTTTTTCATTACATAGTCACCATTGGGATGATATATTATGGTGTTGGTTTCTGTAACGAAACAGAAATAACCAGTATCCCCCAATTTTAAACTGCCTAAGATTGTGGAAACCTGATCCAGAGCCATATCAATACCAAAAGCACCTACCATCTGTCCATTGCTATAAACCGGAATTGCTATTGTTACGACTAATTTTTGTGTACTAACGTCAACATAAGGCTCAGATAAAGATAATCCTTTTTTCTCCATCATTTTGATGTACCAAGGCCGCTGGGTAATCACCCAATCGCCACCCAGTTGAGATACATACCCATCTGACATGATAAGCTGGCTAGAATCAAGATCGGCCATCCATACCGCCTGAATATTAGTGGTATCAATTTTTGCAAGTTCTTTCAATTCATTTAAAACATCGGGAAACTCAGGAAAATCTTTTACATTTGTTTCACGTGTGGCTTTTACCATTAAATTCTTAAACATAGAATCATTAGAACCTGTTTCAACTAAAGATAAATACTTTGCAAGGTACTGATTAATTTGCCATGAAGCACTATTGGAGGTTGTTTTTATTACCTCATTTGACTGTTGATTAATACTTTTTTTCACATGCCCGGACACCACTATAATTAAAATAAAAAACAAAATAACTAAAGGTACAACTGTCGCCAAAATCATTTTTCTTGCAATACTTTTTGTAAACACTTTCATTCTAACACCTCTTTTTCCCCTCTTTTTTGCACTCTCTACTTTCCGTTTAAAATCAGAAAAACAATATTCTCTATCCCAAAAAATATCGTTTTTAAACGGACGTTCCCCCTTTTTGCTTAATGCAGGCATTTTTAGCAAAAACAATTCCGACACTCCTTTTCATATAATTTTGAAAAAAGCAGTGTGTATGTTCTGCATAGCAAATTTGGACTGTCATTTAAAAAACTGAAATCCTTTCGAAGCTTCCCCTCCTTTATGCTAGTCCCCTTTGTCATCAACTTCTATTTCAACAAAATATAATTATATAAAATCACTTTTACTATAAGTACGATATCATTATTAATATAAAATCATGTTCATAAATAACATAAACATGGGTCAAATAAAAAAGGCAACTTAACGATAAATCGAGTGAACACCTGTTAAAAATTGTATACTCTTAATTTAACATAAAAGAAAGTATTTATCAATGAATTTACCCCAAAAAAATACCATTTCCTACAATTTTTAATTTAATTTGCCATAGTTTTTTTGCATAAACAATATATATATGATTTCAAACTATAAAATTCCATTCACAACCTTTATATATTATGTATAAAATTTCAAACATTTTTCATTATTTTTTATGCAGAAAATATTGGGCTAAATAGACTTTTTCCAAGGTTGTTATAGGAAAGCATACTATAATGCGCCATTATAATCTCTTAATATGTATAGAGTTTTATCAAATTCACTTTGATAAAAATGGTTTGGATATTCTAATGACTTCATTTTTAAGTTCAGATTTATGAAAAATAAGAACCTCCTATGAATTTTTTCATAAGAGGCCTTTTTTCATACTTTCATTTCTTCAACGAATATTATGCCAACACTTCGATTGTATGATGCCAAAAAAGCATGTCATTTTGATATTGTTTATCAGATTTTTTAAGCCTGCAAACTGAATCCTTTAGTTCACCTAATTAAACTTATAATAAAATAATTTTTCAAAATAAAACGTTCCACTTCAATTTATCTAAAACGATCTGAGCTTGGTGTAATTTGCTGAATCGAATAATTTAGAATGATATTTATATTAGGAAATTCCGTCCGAAAGGCTTTCAGCAATCGCTGAGCCACCATATTTGACGTTTCATCAGTGGTATTTGACAATATAATCAAATATTGATTTACACTGTATCTGGCAAATGCGTCCCCACCTCGTATGTTGTACTGAATTGTGGTTCTTAGTGCATCCATTGCACGGTTTAAAACTCTGCTGGTAGGAATGCTAATGGCATTTTTGTCTACAACTGAGATTAAACACAAATTTGAGGTGACTCCTGTTCTTCCGATGTTTTTAGACTCCAAATGGTAAACTAGCTTAAAAAATTCATACTCACAATACACACTTCCGATTTCATCTTTGCTTTCATCCAGCTTGTTTTTTATTACTTCCAGATTCATTTCAGGAGTTTTAATTGTTCTAACCACATCTTTATATAACGCCAAAAACTCCTCCGATGGAGTTATTCCCAACTCCTTCATAAACAAATCCGCCACATGATGGTATAAATCCAAGGCTTTTTCTAAATGTCCTGTACAAATCAATACTTGTATGAAATAAATATATAATTGCTCTTCATATGGTTCTAATAGAATGGCCTTTTGGCAAATTGCAGAAAGCTGCTCATATTTTTTATGCTCAAAAAGTAATTTAGCCAAATCAGCCACAACTCGATTATATAATGATCGATAAAAGGTTCCAATTGGTATAACCCAAGATTCGGAAGCCTTTTTTTGCAAAAAATGGCCTTTATAAAGGCTTTCTGCCTGTAGTAACAGGGAAATCTTTCGTGAAACGTCTTCTGTTTCCAATTCGCTTTCATAAATTAATCTTTGAAATTCATCGGCATCTGTGATACATTTATAATCCTGATTCCAGCCATAGGCTCCATTCCGATACAATATCATGCGACGGCTATTATCAAAATCCAGCTCATCTAAAGCAGCTCTAACGCGGTGCATCAGCACCTTTAATGTGTTAATTGGATCCCTAGAATTGCTTTCAGACCATAGCAACTCTATCAATTCATCCTGGGTTATAAATCGTTTTCGGTGAACAATAATATATTCCATTAATGTCCACACTTTCTTTGATCGGTTTGTTTGATCGGAAATAATACTATTTCCGTATTCAATGGTAAATTCACCTAATAACGTTACTCTAAATTCTTCGCCCACAGGCCTCCCCCTTTTTCTTATCACTTGAAACTTCAAATTACATACTCAATTGCTGTATAATAAATGAAGCTTTTTAAATAATCATGGAATTGTAATTTTCCTGATTGTTTCATTCATGAGCTCACAACATTGTTTTTCTTTTGTAATATATTTCTTTATTCATGAACAGCGTAATGCACACATCAATGAATAATATAACAACTTGGCCAAAAACATATCTAGTTAAGGATGTCTCCTCAATCGAAATTTTGAAACATGTCACATGATGCTAATTACTTCCTGTGCATAGTAAGTTGTATTTAATTGTACTCTTAAGAATCTTTATAAAGGCATATTTCAACACGCCCCAGTTTATTTGGCAAGCGTTTTTATCTCTTTAGGTTCATACGAATTCGTTTATCTAAAAGCTCCGGATGTAGGGCATATTGCAACGCCGTTTCTGCCAAAATCTTACCGTTTAAAACCAATTCGTACAAGCTGTTGTCCATTGAAACCATACCTTCTTCCCCCGACATCCCGATTACTGATTCAATTTGATGAACTTTAGAATCCCTAATCATATTTCGTACTGCATTATTCATATGCATAATTTCGAAAACAGGAATCAATGTATCATCAATAGCAGGGATAAGCTGCTGAGAAACCACGGTTTTTAAAACCATTGACAACTGGATACGAACTTGTTGCTGTTGGTTTGGTGGAAAAATATCAATAATTCTGTCTATGGTATTTACTGCTCCCACCGTATGTAGTGTAGAAAGAATAAGATGTCCTGTTTCAGCGGCCGCCATTGAAATTTGTATGGTTTCATAATCTCCCATTTCACCAACCAAAATCACATCAGGAGATTGACGTAAGCTGGAACGCAAAGCAGTTACAAAATTTGCGGTATCAAGACCAATTTCCCGCTGACTAAAAATGGACTTTTCATTGCGGTACAAAAATTCAATAGGATCTTCTAGGGTAATGATATGGTTACTTCTTGTCTCATTTATTCTTTGCAAAATACATGCGAGAGTTGTTGATTTTCCATTCCCAGCAGAACCCGTCACCAGAATTAAGCCTTTTTTTTGATTAGCCAAAGCCAAAACTTGTTCGGGTATCCCTATTGATTGATAATTGGGAATACCATAGGCCACGATGCGCAAAACCGCCGCAAGGGACCCTCTTTGTTTATAGCAACTTATCCTTAGTCTTGCTAAGTTTGGAACAGATAGTGCAAAATCATCATCCCCATCCGCTGCCAGACGTGTTAATTCACGCTGGGCAAGATTATATGCCTCTTCCACCAAATGCCTGGAGTAATCAGGCATGACCTTTTCCTCATTTAATTGATAAATCATTTTCCCTTTTTTATAGGACAGCGGTTTGCCGGCAACAATAAAAATATCAGATGCACCCAAATCCATTGTCTGCTTCAAAATCTCTAAAAATGAAAACATATGTGTCTCCTCAATTGTTCAATACCTATTCAACGCTTGCCTGCTGCTTAATTCAAACCCATACCTGAATTAATTGCAAATTAAAAGTTAATATATGAGCTTAACAAAATCAACTTCCAAGTGATTCTATAAATATATAAAGATGCTCCTGCACCCCAAAAGCAAAGAGCCTGCCCCTACTCATCCATTACCAATTTCACTCTATAGAACTATTCAAAAGGAACATTTCAGAAGGCAGATATTTCCTGACATCAGCTCAATATCAACAGAACTGCTCATGTAAATTGCCATATTAAAATGACGAGCACTAAACCGTGATTAAGCTTATCAAGCCTCTTATTTCTTTTCTTCTAAAAGAAATGTCAGATTTATTGTTTTGAATTTTACTTCGATAGGATTTATCTTACATAATTCTCTACTATTCTAAAGCTGACCAAATGTAAAGCACACTTATAATTATCCTAGGATAGAGAATACAAATTCGTCAAGAAAACAAGCCTTATAGTTTTTTTGACCTAACTTTTATGAATAATGATGGGTTGTATTTCCCTTGAAGGGAAAATTTAATTATGTGAAACCCCTGTATATACGACGAACCGCTGGAATTCAGCGGTTTCGTACTACCTTATCTTGAAAAACTGTATAACCCTTCTTAACATCACCGACACATTTCATAATATGCCTCATTTCTCTTGATATCACGACATAACAAAATGAGGATACATTATCTTCATTATTATTTCATCATAGGAATTTCAATTCACACTCACAATCTTAACTTGCATAGGTAATAAGCTACCACACGACTAATCAGAAAAATAAAATCTACCAAATAGTGTTCAAAAACAACAACTTTAATTTCATTTAAAGCCCGTTCTCTCTCCTGCTCCCATCAGCAATTGCATTACCCCATACATCAATGTGCGGACAATCTATCTGAAAACCCATCTATGCATTTGTATTTCTTTGCATATTTTACACTGTAACTCCGTCAAATTGTACGGTTAGATACATAAATAACCATTTTTTACTAAAATTTTAGCATAAAAAACAATTATCGTCAATAAACCCATTCAGGGAAAATCAAACCACCAATGTTTAATAACTCAGATTAAATAAAAACAAAGCAAATCTAACGTCCAATCACTTTCTCTTACCCTGTCGACTGCCTTGCCTATAAAGTGATTTGCTAATTAGAAAACATATCTTTCACAATAACGCCCAAGTACGTTATAATAATCTTACAACTAAAGTTAAAGCAAAGCCCTCCCCTACTAGCCACAGCGCAAGTGTCTTGCTATGAGATAGGAAACAAGAAAAAGCGTACCCTTTATTATGGCACGCCTTCCTTTCTTAAGCCTTTAGCTTTAGAATTTCATCCAAAATTTTATGAGCAACCATTTCTTTTGTCAAAAGTTCTAGTTGAACTTCTTCCTTTTTGGAAATCATCGTTACAACATTTGTATCCGTTCCAAAACCACTGCCTGCGACCTTTAAATTATTGGCAACTATCATATCAATATTCTTTTTCCAACTTAATTCTGGAATTTTCAAGCATATTTTGTGTTTCCATGGAAAAACCGCAGAGAAATTGTCCCCCCCTGCGATGCTCACCCATATATTTCAAGATATCCTCCGTCCGATCCAGCTCGATGCTCATTTCTCCGTCTTTCTTTTTCATCTTATCATCCGCTACGGTTTTTGGCTTATAGTCTGCAACTGCAGCCGCTTTAATGATAATGTCATTTTCAATAAATTGCGTTTTCATTGCCTCAAACATATCAGCGGCACTCTTTACCTGAATATACTTAATAAAGTAGGGTTTCTCTAAAGCCGTTACGCCACTTACCAATGTAACCTCTGCACCACGAAGCATAGCTGCCTTGGCCAGTTCATACCCCATTTTTCCCGTGGAATGATTTGTGATGTAGCGAACCGGATCAATACTTTCTTGGGTTGGTCCTGCAGTAATAATGATTTTTTGTCCAACGAAATCCTTTTCATATGCAATTTCACGAAGGATATGGGCAACTAAAACCTCTTCCTTCGGAAGTTTTCCTTCACCTGTATCCTTGCAAGCCAAAACGCCGCTTTCCGGTTGAATGATCTCGTAACCGTAACCAGCCAGTTTTTTTAAATTATCCTGCACAATGGGATTTTGATACATATTTGTATTCATGCTGGGAGCAACAATCTTCTTCGCTTTACAAGCCATAACTGTTGTTGTCAGCATATCGTCGGCAATACCACAAGCCAATTTTCCAATTACATTGGCAGAAGCAGGGGCAATGAGAAAAACGTCTGCTTTTTTGGCCAAAGAGACATGGGCAACATGAAATTGGAAATTCCGGTCGAAAGTATCTACAAGACATTTATTTCCTGTTAAAGTTTCAAAAGTTATTGGTGTAATAAAATGCGTTGCATTCTCCGTCATGATAACATGAACGTCGCACTCCAACTTTACCAGCATACTGGCTACATTAGCCATCTTGTATGCCGCAATACTCCCGGTCACACCTAAAACTACTGTTTTTCCTTTTAGTAACATAGCATACTCCTTCAAATCCGTATTTACATACATATATATTTGTCCATATTATAACAAACAATCCTAAGAAGGACTAGCCTTTTATGAAAAATTGCATTTAAAATGTTAGGTGACTGATACCATCCTTAGCGATTACTATTTGTAGACCTTCCTCTGAAAAAAAATCACCTAAAGTATAGGCTGTGTAAGCAGTCTCACTCTCCATACTAAAATCATGTACCTCTAGCAAAATTTGATCTGAAATATAGTCCCTAAATGTTATATCATGCACTTTGGCCGTTGCGGATAAATATCTGCTGATTTCTTTGTAATCTAATTCTGTCAAAATAAGATTATCGTCGAGATATACTTTTAACAACGGTGCATTGGGAGAAATCTGAACAAAACGTAAGTATGCATAATCCTCAGGAATAGGATAAATACAGTCATTTACCAAAAGCAGGCATGCATGACTCTCTAGCCCAGAAATTGTAACGGCATAAACGCGATAGCCAATCAAATTAATTATCGTTGTGGTAAACTCGTCTTCCATTTGACCAGCTTCAAAAATTTGAATGCGGTAGTATCCGGGGAAAACCACATAATATTCAGTAAATTCTTTATATTTTAGGTTTGAAATAACTTTTTTTCCATTTATATATATATCAATAGCAGGGACAGACACTAAGGCATTAAAAAAGTTCAGATAGCTATATAGTGTGATTCCGGCAATAATTGGTATTTCCATATCTTTTACGTCGGGAATAATATTAATTTCAGGTAATATTTTTCGTATTGGTTCAAGATTTATTGCAGGTGTCAGGACTTCCTGTTCAAGCTTCCAAAGTTCATCTTCAGGTATTGGTAGAGGCAGCATTCTTCCCACATAAGTTTGCATTCCTGCCACTTTATTTTCACACATAGTTGCAACCTCACCTTTCTTTTTTCTTTTACAATATGGCAGGACAAATTTTTTCGTGAAAGAGAGTAAAGTAGTAGGAAATGGATTTTGATCCTTTTGAAGGATTCCAATTTTATGAACACCAGAAATAGCTTACTGGGTTTTCAATCAAAGTTAAACGCAAAAAAGCGTATAACAAATATACGCTTTTCTAAATTTTCAAATCATTTTGGATGTTTAAAGTACCAATGAAGGTGCCGCATATACTCTTGCCTTCAATTCATTATCCAGCATATAAAGGCCTTTTGCATCACTGCCAAACAACTCCATCTTCGTAATTAAATTATTGGCATTTGTTTCTTCTTCACCCTGTTCTTTTACAAACCAATCCAAGAATTGAAGGGTACGATAGTCGTGAACCTCTTGGGCAGCTGTGTAGATGGTATGAATAGAATCAGTAACATATTCCTCATGGGCTAATGCAGCCTTTAAAGGATCCATCAACGATTCCATTTCTACATCAGGTTTACCGATAGCCTGAAAATCCACACGTTGGTTATTATTTTGCAAGTATTGATAAAAGAGCATTGCATGGTCTCTTTCTTCCTGTGCTTGAACCTTATACCAATTTGCAAATCCCTCTAAGCCTTTGGATTCAAAGAAGTTTGCAAAATCCAAATACAGGTAAGCAGAAAAAAATTCCTTGTTGATTTGTGAATTTAAGAGTTCTATTACTTTTTTATCTAACATTTTTATCCCTCCTGTGTTTTATATTATGAAAAGATTTTATCCTTACATAGCTTTTTCATGATTTGTCGTTTGTTCCTCTTCTAAGCGTAAGGCATAAACCTTATCTATCCGCTTTTCCTCAATGTTCTCTATGCGAAACAACCAATTTGCCACATGAATTTCAGGTTTTTCCTCTTCTTCAGGGATTCTCCCCAGACGGCCAATTAAGTATCCACCTAACGTGTCATAATTTTCTCCATCTTCAAAAGTTATATCCAACAATTCTTCCACATCAGACAAATCTGTTGTTCCATTGATGCGATATGCTTTTTCATCAACCACGCTAATATCTTCTTCCTCTTCCAAGTCATATTCATCAAAAATATTACCGACAATCTCTTCCAGCAAGTCCTCCATGGTGACTAGCCCCGCTGTTCCACCATATTCATCAATGACAATTGCCATATGAACCTTATCTCTTTGCATTTCAGTAAATAATTCATCTGTCTTTTTTGAAAACGGAACAAAATAGGGTTTTTTCAAAACTTCTTTCAGGTCAAAATTGGTTATATTGTGGTTATCAGCAATGAAAAACTTTACAACATCCTTTACATGAAACAGTCCAATAATATTATCGATATTGTCATCATAAACAACGATACGAGAATATTTTTCCTCTGAAATGACCTCCACTATTTCCATAATGGAAGCATCCGCAGGAATTGCAACAATATCCGTTCTATGGGTAGCAATCTCTCCTACTGAGGTATTCCCCAAATCAAAAATATTGTTTATCATCTTTTTTTCCGTTTCATCTATACTACCATTATCCCCTCCGGCATCTACCATCATGCGGATTCCTTCTTCTGTAATGATTGATCGCTTTTTTTCTTCTTGTAATTTCCATAATAAAAAAAGCAAAACCATATTCAGAATGATAGATATGGCCAAACCAATAACGGTTTCCAAAATATAATCATCCTCCAAAAAACACTAATATTTTCCGATAGCATTATTCTAGTCTGAAACGGAAATAATGTCAAGGTGTGGATATTTTGCGCCATTCCCCATTTCCACCTTTTTGTTTCAGTTTGTACAAAAAAACCTTGACAGACAACCTATATTATTGTATAATTATAACAACTTTTCATATGAATTATTCCAGTTATATAGTGAAAGGAGCTAAGGTATGGCTGAAAAAAACATCCCCCGTATTGATAGTAGATTAAGAAAGCATATTGTAACAATGCCAGAGGAAATTTGGAGTGCCAGTGGTATTGTTATTTGGGGAAAACGCATCAAGTCGTTAATATTTTCAACCGACATTGCGATTATCCGAAACTGTAATGCCGATGCAGTTCTGGCAGTATATCCTTTTACACCTCAGCAAATCATTGCAGATGCCATTGTTTCTGCTTCCAGCATCCCTGTTTTTTGTGGCGTAGGCGGTGGTACCACAACAGGCCCTCGAGTTGTTATGCTGGCAAAAGATGCTGAAGCATTAGGCGCCATGGGTGTGGTCGTCAATGCTCCCACCAGCAACTCAGTCATTCAGCATATCCATGAAATTATTGACATACCCATTATTGTCACTGTGCTTGATGCTGACAGTGACATAGACGGTAGATTGGCGGCGGGCACAAGTATACTAAACGTATCGGCTGCTGGGCGAACCCCCGATGTGGTTCGTGCCATTCGTGCCAAATACCCTTCCGTGCCTATTATTGCAACAGGTGGTCCCACTAGAGAGAGCATTAAGCAAACCATTGAAGCAGGTGCAAATGCCATCAGCTTTACACCACCAACAGCAATGGATTTATTCCATGGACTAATGAGCCGTTACCGTACGGAGCATGAAGAACAGCAAAAAACAAAGTCTACAGAATCTTAATACATCCCTCATTTAAAATCAAACAAGGAAGAGTGCCCATACTTGTGGCACTCTTTTTTATTTCTCCAATGTTTCTGGTTTCAAGAACATCGAATAAATAATCATCTCTATATAACAACACATTTATTTTGTAATTACTATTTAGAGGGCCATTTTTATACAGCTTGGGCCCGATAAACGTCGTTACGTAAATCAGGCCCTTTTAACAGCTTCTTTAAAATGAAAAAACCACTAATTCATATTTTAACCATTATTTAAAATCAGCTTTTCTCGTCTTCCTTTTCCGGCTTATTGCAGTTGCTACTATGGGCGCATCCACTACATCCTCCGCCGCAATCATTTTTCATTTTATTCAAATTCTTTTGCATTTTACGCATATTATAGTACACCATTCCAAGTATTAAAATAATTGGAATTACCGTGGTAAAAATCGCTTCCTTATCCAATTTTTCATCTCCTTAAATATATCTATCTGTAAAACGGTGAAGCAGAGCCTCCCATTCCTTCTCATCAACAATATTTTTGGACATCTCTTCCACACGAGCCTGATCCTGAGGCTGTAAGCGATATAGATATTTCCAATCTAAAGGGAAACCCATGCGCCTTGCCAGCTGATATTGCTTTTGCTCCCTATCAGGAAGAGCTAAAAAAGTATCGATATATTCCAGCATTGAAGATAAATCTTTATCTAAATAACCTGTTACTTCTTGCAATAAATTAATAATATGATCACTGGTAAGCTTTCCATGTGCTCTTTTGGGGTCAATATGGGCAAGCATCTTCCTGATTTCTACTAATTTATCAATATCCCTTTGCTCCTGATACAATCCTGCATCTCTTAGTTCTTCCATCAAAGAACCCGTTCTTAATATGAATGTACGTAAACGTACAAAATCCGGATTCACTTCATTGATAACCTTCGCCGTCTCAATGGCATTTTCATCAGATAAGGCTTTGCCGCCCACACCAGGCATAAAATAAATGGAAAGCTCGATACCGGCTTCCTTTACCTTTTTGCCGCCGATAATTTCATCTTCTTGGGTGGCTCCTTTTGATATCAATTGTAAAACTTTATCAGAACCCGATTCATACCCTGAATGGATACGATCCAGTCCCGCTTCTCGCAAACGTTTAAAATCTTCCTGAGATATGCGTGCTAAAGTATTTGCCCTGCCATATGAGGTAATCCGCTGAATTTCCGGAAAACGTTCTCTGACATAACTGACAATCTCAATCAGCCACTCGGGGCGCAAAACCAGTGTATTTGCATCCTGCAAAAAAATTGCTTGCCTATCCCCTTCTGTCAGCCAAGTAAAAACCATTTGATAACAAATTCTTGCATCATCAGTGGGCATGGATAGATATTCCTGACGAATGGCCTGCATGTCATACTCACCCTGATGCATATGTGCTAGGATTCTATCTCGATATTCCGCCATAACATCAATATCTTTTTTAACCTCAGCCACAGGCCGTGTATGAAATGTGCTGTTCTTATATAACATACAAAATTTACATTTATTCCAAGGACAGTTTTCCGTCACCCGAAGCAATAGGCTGTTTGCTTCACTGGGTGGACGAATGGGGCCAATTTGAAATACTCCCTGTTCCATAATCTCGCTCCTTTCAACAAACCAATACTCTTTCTTGCATTTTATATAATCTGCCCCAAAAAAGCAAGTTGAAGTTATAGGATGATGAAGAAATCAAAATAATTGCATCTGTTTCATATAAGCATTTTAAATCAGATAAATTGAGATGTATACCAAAATGTCTTAAAAATATATAAACCTTTAAAAAATATAAAGAAAAGACTCGTCATACAACACACAAACTTATGTATTGCTTACGAGCCTTTTTCATTATATTAAAATCCCAAAAAATATCTTCTCAATCTAATGGAAGGATTGACTTATCGGCATACAGCGCAACTTTAATAAATATCAATCAAGCTTTGCAAGCTCCACAGCAATTTTTGAAGCAACTCTTGCATTATTATAAGCTAGCTGTAAGTTGGAAGCAAAAGAAACGCCTTCTGTCATTTCTTTAATGTGCTTCAGGAGGAATGGAGTAGTCTCTTTTCCACGAATGCCCTGCTCCTTGGCTAACTCCAACGCACGCTGAATAACACTTTCTATTTCATTGAAATCCAATTCATATTCGGCAGGAATTGGATTTGCAATAACTGCACCACCTTCGAGATTTAAATCCCATTTTGTTTTTAATATCTTTGCAATAAGCTTTTCATCTTTTGCGTTAAAGTCAACCTTAAACCCGCTCTTTCTGCAATAGAACGCTGGGAAATCATCCGTATCAACGCCAACAACGGGCACGCCCATTGTTTCCAAATATTCCAAAGTGAGTCCAATATCCAGCAAAGATTTTGCTCCTGCACAAATTACGGCTACCGGTGTATGAGCCAACTCCTGCAAATCTGCACTAATGTCCATGGTTTCTGTGGCACCTCTATGCACACCGCCAATGCCACCTGTGGCAAAAACTTGGATACCAGCCATAGCTGCAATCATCATTGTCGTTGCAACTGTAGTAGCTCCTACCTTACCTGTTGCTAAGTAAACCGCAACATCACGACGGCTAACCTTGCCTACATTCTCTGCTTTGCACATAAGCTCCAATTCATCCGCAGTCAAACCAACCTTAAGCTTACCATTAATGATTGCTGTGGTAGCTGGGATTGCACCTTCACCACGCACGATTTCTTCTACCTTATGGGCGAATGCAACATTTTCTGGATAAGGCATTCCATGGCTTAAAATTGTACTCTCCAAAGCAACAACAGGCTTGTTGTTCGCAATTGCTTCTTGAATTTCAGGTGTAATGGTCAAGTATTTTTCTAAATTATTCATTTTCTTTCCTCCAATACTTTTTCAATCAAATTCACACTCATATTCGGATTTATAGTTCCTTTATAGGAGATGGCTGCAACACCTGCTGCTAAAGCAAAGTCCACCGTTTCATCTACATTAAAATCAAATAACCTTGCATACAGCACGGCAGCCATAAATGCATCTCCACCGCCGGTGGCATTTACCATTTGATCTAAGGGCTTTAGCGCTCGTTTTATTTTTACGCCATCCCGATTCATATAAAAACAACCGTCAGCACCTAAGCTCACATAAATATGCTTTAGACCTTTTTCCAAAAGCACATCTGATGCCCGCTCTAAATCAGTTTCACTTTGTATTTTCATCCCACTGATGACTTCCATCTCCATGCGGTTCGGTTTTAATGTATCGACCTTGCCTATAATTGGCTTTAGTTTCTCCGCATAGGTACAAGAAACCGGGTCAATAAAAACAGGGGTTTGGCTTCCATACACATCAAGAATCCCCTCCAAAACCTCTTCAGGAAGTCCTGCATCGCAGGTAATATATTTGGCTCCGCTGATGATGCCGGATTTTGACTTCAAAAATTCCATATTCATGCGTTGTAATACCGACATATCAGACATGGCAACAAACATATCTCCGCTTTCATCTAAAATTGAGATATATGTTGAAGAAGGATGCTTTTCAACTACCATGCTGTGAGAAAAATCAATACCCGCGGCAGTACATTCGTTGCGAATCTGATCTGCATAGATATCGTCACCCAAAGCCGTAATCAGCCTCACTGGTGCTCCAAGCCTTGCCAGATTTTCCGAAACATTTCTTGTAACCCCACCTGCGGAAGAATTCATATTTCCGGGGTTGCTGTCCCTTAAAATAATACTCTTTTTGCTCATGCCGTGGATATCCACATTTGCCGCACCGATTCCGATGATGTAATCCTGCTCCTTAAGCAAATAGCCTCGTCCCAGAATATATCCCTTCTTCTGCAAATTCGTGATGTGCACAGCCACGGAGCTACGGGTTATGTTTAGCTTCTGGGCAATTTCACTTTGCTCAATCATGGGCATATCACGGATAATTTCGTATATTTCCCGCTCTCTTTGTGTCAATTTTTCACCTTCTTTATATATGTTTAGTTAGTAAGCACATATTTATACTATTCTAATTTTTTGCATTTGTCAAGTCGTTTTTTTCATATTTTCACTCATAAATCGATATATTGGTAAAAAAGCTCGGAGGTAGCATAATGAAATTATTTAAAGCAATACATATCAAAAAAAAGCATATTTTATTTGCAGTGGCAGCAATTGCCTGCGTAGGTGTAGTTACCTGCGTTGTTCCCCCTGCTGCAACGAAAGTCTCCTTAATTATTTCTGCAAAGAACGAGAGGAAGCTACCCATTTACTGCGTCGAAACCGATAAACCACAAGTATCCATCAGCTTTGATGCCGCTTGGGGCGCTGAAGACACAGACCAATTATTACAAATTCTCGCAGACAATGAAGTAAAAGCGACTTTTTTCCTTTGTGGCTATTGGGTAACGGATTATCCCGAAGAGGTAAAGAAAATTGCAGAGGCAGGTCATGATTTGGGCAACCACTCTTCCACCCACCCTCATATGAATCAGCTTTCTTCAGAACAAATAGCCAAGGAGCTGGCTGACTGCCATAAAGCAGTAAAGGATTTAACGGGAATTGAAATGAACTTATTCCGTCCCCCTTTTGGTGAATACAACAATACTGTAATTGAAACATCTTTCGCCAATTCCTATTATCCAATTCAGTGGGACATAGATACACTAGAAAGAAAAACGACTGCCCAAAAATCAAGGCTTCTCAGGCAGTCGTTTATTCCGTTTTAACATGCTTTTTACACCTCAATTCTCTCCAATACAGGTTGCTCTTCATTCAATAACATCATTGCGTAATCTGTGTCTATTATCCAATCCTCAATCTTTTCTTTCTGTAAAACAATAGGCATCCTGTTATGAATATCTACCATTGAATTGTTAGCTGCTGTTGTTAAAATTACAAATCTCTTTTCATTCTTAAACTCATTCCAAATTCCAGCCATATAAAGATTTTCACTATCCGCTAAATTAAATTTATACTTCTTTTTTGAAACATCTTGTTTCCATTCGTAAAATCCTGTTGATGGTATTACGCATCTTCTTTCTAAAAGGTTCTTTCTAAATGTAGGTTTATCAATTGCTGTTTCTGCTCTTGAATTGATAATCACTCCTTTACTATGAAATTTGGGGAAACCCCAAATTGATAATTCTGGCATGATATTACTACTATCACACGAAAGTATAGGGACAACATTTGTAGGAAAAATTTCACCTGTTCTCATATTATTTTTTGCACCATATTTATTCTCTATGTCTTCCACAATACGCATCATTTCCCTATTTTCAGGACTAATAAACATCTCATAACGTCCACACATGTAAAACACCTCATATATAGTGTTGACTATTTAAGCAAATCAATTCTGACAGAATGTATATTTGATATTATTTCCACTTGATAAGAACATATATTTGTTTTATAATCCAAAACAGAACAAATCTTCTTTTGTGGTGGTGACTATGGATAGAATAATTTTGCACTCAGATTTAAATAATTTCTATGCTTCAGTTGAATGTCTTTACAATCCTGCAATCAGGAATAAGCCTGTTGCCGTTGCCGGAGATATAGAGAAACGCCATGGAATTATTTTGGCAAAGAATTATATTGCCAAGGCATATGGAGTTAAAACAGGTGATGCTTTATGGCAAGCCAGGGATAAATGTCCCGATATCGTGTTTGTACCACCTTCTTACGACAAATATTTAAACTACTCAAAAATGGCTCGGGAAATTTATTCGGATTATACAAACCAGGTTGAAAGCTTTGGACTTGATGAATGTTGGCTTGATATTTCCAATAGTACACAACTTTTTGGTGATGGCGAAAGAGTATCAAATGAAATCCGCCAGAGAATAAAGGATGAACTAGGGGTTACTGCATCTGTGGGAGTATCTTATAATAAGATTTTTGCAAAATTAGGCTCGGATATGAAAAAGCCTGATGCAACTACAATCATAACAAAGGATAACTTTAAAGAAAAAGTTTGGGTTCTTCCTGCAAATGATTTACTTTATGTTGGGCGTGCAACCTTTTCTAAACTAAGAAAACTAAATGTGCATACAATCGGTGATTTAGCCGCTACCAATCCAAAGTTTTTAAAACAAGAACTTGGTATTAATGGTATAATGCTGTGGCAATTCTCAAATGGTTTGGATCAGTCTAAAGTTTCAGAAATAAACTCCTACCCTGCTATCAAGAGTATTGGTAATAGCACAACCTTACCCTATGATGTTTCAATTGAGGAAGATGTACGAATTACATTATATATCCTTTGTGAAAGTGTGGCCGAACGCTTAAGAGACAGTGGATTTTTTGCTAATACTGTTCAAATTTGGCTAAGGGATAAAAACCTATTTTCTTGTGAACGACAAGGGAAATTGCTCTTTCCAACATGCGGCTCAAATGAGCTATTTGAGAAAGCATTCTCTATTTATAAGGCAAATAAACCTCACTTCGCATTAAGAAGTATTGGTGTAAGGGCTTGTAATCTGTCGGTAAGTAGCCAACGTCAATTGTCTTGTTTAGGTGAATTTGAAATAATGGTAAAAAAAGAAAAGTTAGAAATTGCGGTGGATGATATACGTCGGCGTTTTGGTCATTTTAGCATTCAAAGAGCAAGTATGCTAGTGAATCCAGTTCTGTCTAATCTCGATCCGAAAACCGATCACGTAATTCACCCAGTAAGTTTCTTAAAATAATTTTTAGAGGGGATTCATTTGGATAATTATGATAAAGTCTATGTTGAGGTAGTCGTTGAATTTAATATTGATGGTAAGATGATTCCAAAATCTCTAAAATGGGATGATGGGACTATTTATTCAATTGATAAAATTTTAGATGAAAGAAGAGCCGCCAGTTTAAAAGCAGGCGGCCAAGGGATACGATATTTATGCCGGATACACGGCAAAGAAAAATATTTGTTTTATGAAAAACCAAAATGGTTCGTAGAGGTTAAACGTTAGGCGAAAATTTAAATATGCTACACTTCAAACCAAAGTTAATCGATATTCTATTGCTCATTATTCGTCATATGCAAGTGCTTTATATGCTTCATCAAGTGGCTTTTTAAAAACTTTAACTAGTGTTGATATATTCTCAGCAATAAAATCTATCATCTTCGGCCAGTCTTCTTGATTTGCTAAACTAACACCATCCATGGAAATAGAAATTTTGGAAGTTGTTTTATTTTCATATTCATCCCACTTTAATCGTTTACCATATTCAGACTCCAGTTTATCTTTTTGTAGATATAGAGCTTGATAGATTTTTTTATTTTCTTCCTTTGAAGATCTACCTATATAAATTTCTGCTCTCGCACCATCTAATAATATGATAGAGTTAAAGCCGATTCCTGTATGTCCGCTGGCACCATTGATCCAATTATCTTTTGTTGCAGACACATTTTGATACAGCCCTGTTTTAGACACTAACTGGGGAATAGCATTGGACCAAAATGAATAGCGTAAATGGTGTCGTTCTGTTGCTTCTTCCCGAGCAATATTTTCTTCTTGCTTTTTAATTCCGAGTCGAATTTGGTATTCTTCTGTACTAGGAGGCGGAAGGATTTGTTCAGTATCTAAGAAAATTTGTTGACCCATTTGGTAAGGAGTTACACGAATACATTTAACATCGACATTATGGCTTTGAAGCCACAAAACGGTAGAAGTTACTTCTTTTCGAAAGTTTGCTGCCACCAAAATGACACGCTGATCGCTATCACTAGTGTTGATCTTTACCTCGCCAAAATCGGAACATTTATAAAATTCTGCAATTAATGCTCCCGCATCTCCAGCATCTTTGTAGCGATCAAGGTATTTTTGAAAAATTTCACGTATTTCACTTTTGGAAAGACTGGCGCAGTAGGAAACATATTTTAAAGCCTGCCATACTACATCCTTACCCGAATCATCCAGTTTGTTTTCAATCACTACTAATCGCCCAGACTCATCTAACGCCAGCAAATCTAAACGCTCCAATGTATCTGAGAATCCATTAAATTCTTTTTGTATGATAAGTAAATTCTCCCCCAAAATTGAAGTGTCCTGATCAATCCATTCTTGAAGATGATTTCTTTCAGTAAAATTCAACTCGGAAAATGTTTTTTTACAAAGAGGTAATGCTTGGTTTTTCTCTTTATCTACAACAAACATATTGTAGCCTCTCTTTCATCATAAATAATAAAACCTTGTTTTCAGCTTTTTATCGTCAAATTTACTTTAAATGCGTATCCATTAAGTTGATTCCATCTTACAAATAATACGCCCCTTGAACAATTCTTTACGAATTACACGTATTTTTGTATTCGGCGGAAAAAGAAGTTCATTCTCATCCATATCTGATATTAAATCTAAGTAAACACAAGCAGTATCCTTGGGCACATAAATTTCTAAAAGTACCGTGCCTTTTCGATTTGCATAATGCCTATCGCTTACACTATCTAGGCAAAGTGTGGTGCTAAAAAAGCCCCTGTCAACAAGAATTGATTTCTGTCTAATATTTTTTGCCCAGCTCCATGTCTTCATCTTTTTTAACAATGTTTTATCAACATATCTATAAACAACGATATTCTCTTTTAAATAATGATCTTTGATATCTAAAATACTGTCTTCAAACATCGATTTAGACATGCAACTGTCTTTAAAATCATATGTATCTATACTACAATCGCGCAGTAATCTATTAAAGACATAGTGTATACCTTGAGTATACTTCCTAAAAAACTTTTCTTTGTCCGTACAAGGTTGATAGTCTTGGTTTTGTAACCTCACAAGCCAATCCCCATAATTCTCTAACCCCCATTTTTTTGCTTCATGATGTGTAAACACTCTATAATCGTCCATAATTATTATTTATCCTCTCTAAAAGATAAATCTATCACTGATTCCACCACAGTATAAACAATGCATAAATTCAATAATAACCCCCGAACCATTCTGATTCATATCATAAACATAACATGAAGTTGGATTTACCTCGAGGTATGCTCAAATTTATAAATTTCCTAATCTCTCTTTTTAACCCGATTTTTTTCATAAAAAACTCATAGCCCAGAAAATTATAGTCCCATTTTTCTGATGCTATTCGCAACAACTTCTGATAGTTCGCTTTCTGCTCCTAAGCTAAAATTAAAAATTGCGCTACTGCCGCCCCCAGCACCAATAGCAGATATAAATACTTCTGTTCCAGTATCAATAATCGTCACACTTAAACTTGCTCTACTGCTATTTCGCATAAAATATTTATCGTATACTCGAACAGCCATTTTAACGTTTTCGCTCTGGTAATTACTTTTATCTACCAAGTTTACGCTTACCCCACTTTTAAATATATCTTCATCTAGTTGTTCGACTATTTTATCAAAATCCCCTTGCACAGACTTTTCATATTTTGCCATTTCTTTTCCTCCTTCTAAACAATACAATAGCTTTCTAAACATTACCAACAATTGAATTCGGCTACTAAACATAATGCGTAATTGAATCCACTACGGATTATGCTCATGATCTTACACAAAATGATATTGTTTATAGCTGATACCCCGTTGCTTCCAATATTCTACTTGTTGACTCTTTATCAAATTGATAAATTTGTTGTCCTTCATACTTTGTTCCCTTTATGACATACGATAATTCATTTTCAAAGAAAATTCCATACATGCCTGAAGTAATTCCCATGGAAGGAATGTTCCTAGTGATAATCAAATCAGGGACTGGAGGGAGTGTTCCTCTATCTACTGCCGTATTAGAGTAGCTTTCCAGTACATTCATTAGATACAAGTAAGCTTCTTTATTATTATTTGTATCAATGACGCTATCTACAGTGTAACCCCCACCATCTTTGAATGGGATACAAATATTTAATGAGTATATAGGAAGTTCCGTCTTGAAATTAAAATACAAACTTATAATCAGAAATAAAGTCAAAGTTCCTATAATAATTTTCATTTTTTTCACAAATACACCTCCGTCAAATAAACATAATGAGCAACTCCTATCAACCACAGGGGTGCTGGATATACTCATTTTATTCATTAAGAACATATCTTCCCTTAGTGCCATCCGAGTTTATATAAAAGCCGTCGACAATCTCGTTAATTCCTCCACCAAATGTCCAATCGTTAGCCTCTATGAAACCAATAAATTTATTCCAAAATACTTCTTGTGACAAATCAGCAGCAACCTCTACACAACCTTGAATCTCAAATTCTTTTCTCAAATCAATCACCTTTAATTTCTGAAATAATATAAACATAATGGGCAATTAACATAATCCAAAACTGATTAGCGTAATAAATTAGAATTTGCTAAACGTTCTTAAAAAATGGAGCCATTATCTTAAGTTATATTTTCTGCTACAAACTCTTTATATTTATCATAATCGCTATAAATATATGTGATTGCAAAATACATTGGATCATACTTAGGCTTAAGGAAACTCATATTTTTAATATAGTCCTTTATTTCTTCTTCTGACATATCATTTCCAAGTGCTTTATTACTTAGTATTGTTGAATATAATGTTTCACCTTTAATAAATACATTTTCATACACATTTTTATTCGAATATCTTTTTCTCAAGTTGAGTAAAGTAATAAAATTGTTTACTTCTTTTATATCCGATTCTAATTTGATTTCTTGAGTTTTTATTTCCATACTAAACTTAATTAAATCCCCGATTTGATTTGTATAAGGTGCAATTATTGGTGTTAATAAATTATCTGATTTTCCTTCAAAAGTAGAATTACATGCGATACAAGAAGATACAAGATTGTATGCATTCATTGATAATAGAGGATATTTTGATTTGGGAAGGAAATGTTCAACTTGGTTATTTCCAATATTATATGTAGTATCTATATCACAATAAGGGCAAACATGTATTCTATTCTCTTCTTTAAAATTGTCATGGAATTGTGCTCTTGTGAAACATTTACTTTTAGTTGATTTATTGATAATATTCCATATGGTTTGTTTAGCAAAGAATTCATCATAAAAATAATCCGTAAAAATTAACTTAATTTGCTTAGGTAAATGAAATAAAGGAACGTTATATATATGTCTATTAATAAGTGAATTCTGGTATTTATATATGAAAAATACTCTTTGTAACCTTTTGAAAGAAATATCTTTTAATAATTTATCAATTATTATAAACAATGAAGTCTGATCGTGCTTTAATCTCAGTAGTTTCTTTAAGTTTTTTCTGTTATCAATATCATATAAATCATCTTGTTCTAAATACTCCATTATGGAATTTTTAAAATTGATTTTTTTATAATGTAGTAACTCATTGAACAATGGTACTATTATACAACTGTCAAAATTTTTTAATATATTCATATTGTAATTATTTGTGATTTTCCACATTTGTAGGCTCATCTCCATTAAAGTCTTTATATTCTTTATAGATGAGAAATCTAAGTAATGATTCACCCATTTCATCAAGTAAGCATAAAAGATCATCTTTATTTCTACATTTTTTTATCTGTTTAATAACATTATTCTCCATTACATTGTAGTTAGTATTATGAGAAAAAAGCATATGATTTATAACGCTTTCATTTGCCATAAAGGTATTTATACAGGGATTACTAATATCGTTATTATCTATTAACAGAATTTGAGATTTAAATAGCATATTTATAAACGTTTGGCTATGTGAGCTAATTAATAAATGTATATCATAACCTTCAAATAATGTAATGAATATAGGCATAAGCTGTCGTATCCATACATAGTTAAGATGAGTTTCTGGTTCTTCTAATATTATGATGCTATTATCACATACTCTTGATAAAATGTAAAACAATCTAAAAAGAAATGTTTTTTCTCCGGTACTCATTCCAATTATAGATATCGCTTTATCATCCTTTATAATTGACAAATCATTTATGAATATAGATCTAGAGTTACACAGGTAACATAGTATATCATAGTTTTTTTCACCATCACTAAGGAACCTAATTATGTCAAAAAACACTCTATCATCTTTTTCTTTGGTGTACTTTTTTAACTTTTTGATAGCATCTTTTATTTCATTACTTACATTTCTGTCAAAGGACTCATTTGCTTCTTTACGTTCTTCAGGGGTAATGCTTTTATCATTCAAAAAACTCATAGTACTCTTATATTCTTCGTAATCATAATTCTGCATATGAAACTCACTATAAAAATCATTGTAAATAGATATAGTATTATTCAAACTAATTCCCAAATCATTTATTATATTATGAAAATCTTGATTTTGAATATAGCTATAAAAAAAATTAACTATACCAATGCTTAAATCCAATCCATAGCTTCCTTTAGCATAAACAGATTCTAACTGAAATTGTTGAACCAGTCGATCTCCTACGTAATTAAATGAATATTTCTGCGGATAATCTACGTCAAACCCAAGAGATATTATATTGCCTGGAAGATATTTACGCATTTCATCGTAATCTATTTGCATGATGTTATCTACAGATAAAGTAATATAGTCTTTCTTTTTTATGTCATATTCTTTTAAAAGAAAAGAGTTGTTGTCTTTTATAAAATATATTTTATCTTTATCCTTCTTTAAAGTTATATCATATATTTTATCTAATTCTATTTCATAATTAATCATATAGTCGCAAGGAACTCTCTCTCTGAATCTCTGTAAATAACGAAATATTAAAACAATAAAACTAAGAATTGTCGTTTTTCCTGATCCATTCAAACCTGCAAATAATGTTACTTTCATGTTACCATAGATACTTTTTTCAAACTGAGTTGCTTCTTGACTTCGAAATATAATGTGTTTGTCATTGAATTTTTTGTAATTTTTGATATATAAGTTTTTTATTTGCATTTTTTACCCCTTTAGTGTTATTAGCCTATTATTCATTTCAAGATTAGAGTTCTTTAGGCTTTAGTTCCAGAAACTATTCCAATATCAAAACGACTATCACAATATGTGTATCTTAAATAAGTAAAATAAGCTACAACAGTTCCATTTGTTTTTTCTTTTATCTCATCCATAAAATCATAATTTGGCATATTTTTATATAAACAAATATTTTGGGGTTCATCAAAAAATTGTTCAAAATCCCTCTCTTTTCTTTCATTATGCTGTTCCCAAAATTTTTGTGCATTTAAAGATTCAGCGTAGATTTGTGAAAAAGCGTTTTTATATAAGTATTTCATAGTTTCAGTTTTAAAACCATAATTGAAGTTTATAGCATTATAAAAATAACGTTTAATCTCCTCATTATCTACTACAACACCATTTGCGACTTCGATCAAAGTTGCTAAAGAAGATTTATCTGGTGTGAAAGTGTTAAAAATATATTTTTTATTAGAGTCCAAGTCACTTAATCTAAGTTTAGGATGCCCATTATAACCATATACTTCAATGAAATCACTGATATAATAGTTTGAATTCAGAATGCCAAACCCTTCATTTGTAAAAAATAGTGGAATATCTTTTATATATTCATTGTTATAAGTCGTACTTAAAATAGTACCATCTTCGCCTATAATATTATTTTTTTCTTTCACAAGAATTTTTAGACCCTTGCTTATAAGTTCGGCTTCAAGAGGTTTTTTTATTAAATCAAGACCACTTTCAATCTTGCTTCTCTCCAAATTTAAGCTGATGTCATGCGATGATGAAGATACCGCTATATAAGGCTTCATTTTTAGATATGTTGATGCCGGATTGTAGGGTTCAGGAACCATCAATCCATTATAGATAATTTGAAAACCTTTATTAAGTATAGTATTAGGTTTATCCAAATAGCTAATATTGTATTTATTATCATCTGATAGAGGTAACCAAAGATAATCTTGTCCTACAAAAGATACGATTTTCTGCTTCTCACCATCATAAAAATAATTTATTGCAACATCAGGTAATACATACCACTCGTTAATTTTTAACTCATCCTGAAAATGAGATTGATCTAATTTAGATAAAGAATCTTTCAAAACTATACTTACTTCTGTGCCACATGCAAAGTCTTCATCTTCCTTTATTGACACAGCAATAGAGTTATTATTTTTTGAAGTTAATTCATAATCAAATGTATAAACTGATGTACTTTTGTAATGCTTAGTTTTGACCGCAATTTTATCTCCAAGAAGAAAAGCGGCTAATGCACCTATTCCGAACTGACCAACTAGATTTGTAGTATTTCCTTTTTTTGAGCTTTCTCCAATAACAAAATATTTATTTAATAAAATATCTTCTGTCATTCCAATACCATAATCTCTGATAGTTAATACTGTTTTGTCCTCATTTTTGACAACAATCAGATCTATGTGCTTATCTAGCAAATTCACATCTGGTAATTCTTTAGTTGCATCGCACGCATTTTGAATAATCTCTCGCAAACCACATTCGGGACTATCTCCATACAATGGTTTGATTAAATTGGGAATTATATCATTGGATACACTAAATACAACTTCTTTCGGAATAAATGGCACTTTGCCTATTTTAGTTATAAATATATCTCCAAACTGAAAAAAATTGCCATAAGTTGTTGCACAGCGAATATATGGAATAATTTTTTTTATTAATTCTTCAGCAAATTTTGTTGTCTCGATATAAAGTTGATATGTTTCAATAGTATCCGAATAAGAAATTGATAATCCATTTACGGTAATTTTTGCAAGCAAATAATCATTCCCATTTACATATAAATATCCCTCATTGTTAGGTGGATATTTAAAATATTGGGATACATTTATAATACAGGATATTATTGACTTATACCCATCATCTAAAGAAGATATTGAAATTTCAGAATTATTTACCTCGTCCATCAGCTCTTCATACTTAGCACTACTTCCTAAAAATCTTTTTTTTAAAATGTCTTTTTGAATAAATAATTCAATTAGTTTCAATTTATTTTCAAGTTCTGAGTTTTGTTTTAGTTTTATTTCCGAATAATATCTAAATGGGTCATCAAAAATAATATTATTATATGTACCGGCATTAATAGCTGTTGAGTTTTCGTGTAATTCCTGAGTAGCTATAGTACAATTACCTGTATTATATATTCTTTCCATAATTTACATTATCTCCCTATATTTCCATTCCAAATTCCAGTATTAATTATATTGCCTGAACCAGTATTGGTTTGATTTCCAATATTAACTGATGCAGTTTGAGAAAATTTCAAAATAAGTTTTTCAAAATCTTCTTTGTTTTCTTTAAGCCATAATTCATATTCTTGAACAAATTTTATTGTTTCATTTTCCGTTATATCTACATAAACATTTTGTACATCTCTAAGTGGTTTCTTGTCGTTAAAAGTATCCTTGTTTGTTATAATTTCTAAAAACGCATCGCATTGATTTTCATCTTTAAAATACTTTTCTGATATAAATTTCAGTTTAAATTTACTCAATATTTCAGTCCCCAAAGTTTTTAATAAATCCCAAGTTATGCCACTTGCAATACTGGCTCCTACAAAATTTAAAGTTGATTCTAAAATTGTCATAATACTATCTCCTTTAATACTTTATTATATATCTAGTTTAGTTCGGGTGAGAAAACTTTTCCTGCCCATCGAATTTTCCGCCTTGAAAAGATAAAGTCTCAATATATCCGACGTGATTGAGGGACACTATCAGTGACTCTATTATCATAATCCTGTAGGATTTGAGTTGCCTATTATTGCTATAACAGGTTGTCCATAATACCTAATACCCTAAATAAGTACCCACAACCAAATCAAATGATTTACTAACATAATTATACACTTTTGGCTATAATTTACCAGTATTTTCAGAATAATCAATAGGTTTTTTCCTGTATTACCTGTTTTCTATTTATTTTGCCTAATTATCGACAATTTTCCACAAAAAAATAGAACCCTCTAAGAGGGTTTTTACTAATCATTGTTTAGACCTAAATATTATCCTAGACTTTTTTCTTCTGGGGCCTTCTTCTATACTTATAGTATTCCTCATCTGGTATGTATTGAAGTAAGTCCTCCACTTGACAATCAAGAGCCTCACATATTTTACTTAGGTACTCCAAGTTAATTCGTTCTATTTTTTCATTAAAAAGTTCATTTATAGTGGCTGGCCGAATCCCCGTTTTTCTTGAAAGCTCAATTTGAGTCATGCCATCCCTTTCTAAAATAGTTGATAGGTATATCTTTATCACCTGTCTGCCTCCATTCGTACTGGATATATAACTGCATTACAGTAATAGAAATATAGTATCAACTTTTGTCAAAAAATTACCCATATAGTAATTTAGTGTGTAAAAAAATTAGAAATTCTTGATAATCAATTCTTTATACCGTGCGTCTCCATCCCCCATGACCAATTTTAAATTATTAGACCGCTCCACTTCTTCAATCACGAAATCTTTATAAAGCTCCCTGATAAATTCATCATCGTTATACGATAAAATAAACTTCCCTTTAATTCCTTTCAGTGTATCCCTCAACAATATGTGCATTTCTTCATTGAAAACGTCCTCCCCGGTATCATAATATTTTTCTGTATTATGATAAGGCGGATCACAATAAAACAGAGTACCTTCTCTATCCTGGGAAGGAATCAACTTCGCAAAACTTTTATTTTCAATAAGTACCCCATCCAGACGTTTTTTTACTTTATGCAGTACATCCAAATCCACTGTTTCTCTAGCTCTGCACCCAAAGGAGCGAACGGTGGCACCATACGAAAGCTTTATCAAATATAAATATCTCGCCGCCCGTTGGATTTCTGTCATTTGGCTAACATCCGCCATCTTGTATTGTTCAAAAACTTCTCTTGCACTTAATGTAAACTCAAGCTCCTTTGCTACCGCTTCCGGGTGGAATTTTACATTTTTAAATAGGTTCACCAATTCTGAATTTATATCGTTGTAAACTTCTTTTTCGGCATGCTTATCTCTATAAAATAATACCCATCCAGCACCACCAAAGACCTCCACATATTTTTTGAATCCATCTTCAGGAAATCTATTTACGATTTCTTTTCTTAACAATTTCTTTCCGCCTACCCAAGCAATAAAACTATCCATAAGTCATCCCCCTATTAAATAAAACATTTCATACCGACTTAATTGTTTTATTGTTTTATTTTTTCTTTTCTTTTTTTATTAAAGCCCCTCGAATGAATCAAGGGGCTGACAGCTCCAACTTATTTCTTCTTTTCAAGATACCTTGTCACAAAAGCCATGGCACGAAGCATATCATCAGTGAGATCCATCTTGTTTTTGTCCGAAAAACATCCTGTGTCCTGCATATCTTTCACCATAGGTTTTGCCCAGTTTGGTACTTCGTTTAATGTGTTATATCTTTTCATATTCTCATCCTCCTTAAATTCATCCGGCACCTTAACCACCCAATAAAACTTCACCTGACTTTTGAACAAATTGAAATCCGCATTCGTCTGCGCTGGCTTATTAGACCATGGATCATTAATTAATACTTTTCCTCCTTCCATGCCATACCACAACACATAATGGCCACTGGTTGTCCAATTCCCTTTACCCATGCAAGCGATAACCAAATCACCCTTCTCAATTGCTTCCCTTGCCAACTCGTGATACTTGGAAGCAGGAGAACCATAAATATTGCTGCTGTTTATCATAGTAATTTCAATACCATAAGCCGCTCCCTGGGGCTTGAAATAGGAATAATATGTACCCTGCCCTTTGGCCTTATAACCTCGCTTCTTTGACCATTCCGCAGTAGTAACAGGAGTAACATTCTTGTCGGCAAGCGTTGCAATGACCATAGCGGTGCAAGTAATACCACACCCTTCCGCCTTAATCGTAGTCTTTTCTCCCGGTGCAGAATAGTCGTGGCTTGCCCATTTCGGATCATTCTGCATATATAAAACTGGTTTCATTATTCCTCACCTCCGCTATTTTTCTGATACTGGGTACCAAAGTAAAAGGCAATCACCACACTAAATATGGTTAAAAACTGCTCTCCACTAATCCGGCCAACAATGGCCAAATAGGAGAATACTGCCGTCAGCAATATTGTAACGATAGATTTCACTGTCATAAGATTCTGGATTGTTACCTTTGTGCTTTCCCTTAAGATTGCCGACCCTTGTTGTAGCTTACCCTGCGCTTTGTTCGTTTCGTTTTCGTTCATTCTCCGCTTCCTCCCGTCTCATTCTTCTTTCCTGCCGTTTCTCCGCTTGCTTATCCTGTCTATCCGCCCAGCGGTTGAATATGGTCATAACGCCACAAATGCCCAACTCTGTACCAAATACCGTCAAGGCATTCCCTACAATGGCAGAAACATCCACTCCGAAGAAAGCTAAAACCATACCCGCAACAACCACCGCAACGCAGAAAAGCAAAGACGACACCACAATGGTTGTCATGGTATCGTCATTAATACGAAAACGTCTGCGTTTTTTCCTCTCAGACAATCTTCTCCACCGCCTTCCGGTTAAGGAAGTTCTTTAGATCATGCTTTACCGTTGTGGTATAACTTAAGGCTGCCGTCATATCACCGTTACACTGTGCATCAGGAATCCGCTGCACTGCCTTTGCCGTTGCTTCCCCTAATGCAATGGAAGCATTCACCGCCGTTAAAAGATTGTACTCCATGTCCTCCCGTTCCTTTTCCCTCTTTTCGGCAGCATCATCCCGCTTTCCTAATTTCCGTTGAAGGTACCAAATCCCCATTGCAGTCACTACCCCTTGAATCATTCCAAAAACCACTGCATCCACGCACTTCACCTCTTTACGCAATAAAATCACTCCTTTTTTGCAATAAAAAAACCCGGATATGCTCCGAACCACTCAATGCCCTATGTAGTTATTATTCCGGCAAATCTTCACCGGTGATTTCTTTGTATTCCTCTGTAGTAATCTTGCCAAATCCAACAAACTTTTGAAGCTGGTCTTTCCTAACAAAATTCTTTTCAAACCTTAGCTTTAAATTCTCAAACATAGGACTCATTATCTGTCACCCCCCAATAGTGCCACTTCGATATCTGTCATCTGTTGTGCTAACAACTCCTGATTTTGCTGAATTACCAAGTCACGCAATTCAGAATCCGCCTGAGCTTGCATGAGCAATTCTAAATCTGTTGGTTGTGCCATGGCTGGTTCTGGTTCTGCGTATTCATAGAACTTCTTATTTTGTTTATCATAGTGCATGCCAATTGCCACATCCTCATCACAATTGACAGCAAAAACAGCATTGTTATTCGCATCGGGAGGGTATTCAGGAATTACATTAGATCCAACAATATCTATTACTCTGTTTTTTAACACCATAGCGTATAACATAAAATCGCCCCCATTTAAATTTTATAGCCTATATAAAACTCAACTATTCCACCGCCACCAGCAGCACCCGCATTGCCCCCAGCACTACTGCTACCGCCGCCACCACCACCTGCTCCATAACCGCCAAGACTTCCTTTTCCACCAATTGCACCACCTGCGCCGCCTACACCATAGCCACCGCCGCCGCCGCAACCAGAATCACCACTGCCTCCTTTGCCGGTAGGAATGACACTGTTTGTACCATTAATACTGTTTTTACTACCGCCAGCACCTCCGCCAGATCCATTTAAACCGCCACTGCCTCTGTCATAGCCACTACCTGCACCTCCCGCACCACCACCTGCCAAGGTAATCAAATTGCTAAGAATGGTCGGGTTTCCAGCAATACCATTTGTATTAACATTGCCACCACTACCACCATAATTAGTAATTGTAATGTCGGTGCTAAAACCCACCGATTTTGTATATTTAGCTAGATGAATGCAAGCACCACCGCCGCCACCACCGCCGCCAGCACCAGTACTGTTACTACTACTTGCGCCGCCCCCTCCGCCACCACACCCAGCGGCAGTAATATACATAGTTTTCACAGGAAAAGTATATGTCCCGGAATTTATAAATTTTTGAGTTAAAATATAATACTCAAAAGTATATATCTTGCCCAAGGTATCAACATCAATCGTTACTGTGTTTGAATTCACCGAAATTGAAGAGTTTTTGATGATGATGTCGTATATACTAAGTGGAACATCGACAAATTCAACATAATACCCTGAAGGCATCAAAATAGAATTTTCTGTTATCTCAACTAAAATTTCTGCAAAGTAGCCTTTTGTATCTTTTATAGAAAAAGTAGTACCAATGTCTCCGCAACATGCCAACTTAGAAGATAAATTAGAAGACAATGCATTTAATTTTCCAAAAACAGTTAAATCAGATTTATCACTAAACAAGCCGATCTTATTCAAAATGGCATTCTCTTTGGCCATGACCGTCCCAGCTGTTGTACTCCCACCTGTATCATCCGTTTTGCCGAACAAATTTAAAAACCAGTTTAATTTTCCATGGGCAGTAGCACCGATGGCACTATTTGCGACATCGCTGTTACTACCAATTCTGCTTATCAACGCACTGCACCAACTATATATATTTGCAATATAACTTGCTTGTAGCTGTGAAACCAAATAATTCAACTTCCCAAAAACACTTCCGGCGGTACTACTCCCCCCTGTGTCTGCGGTATTTCCTATTTTCCCTTTCACTTCATCCAGGGTGGCCTTATCCGCTATATAAAACTTGTCTCCACTGGCCATGGCCTACACCTCCTCTAAAAATAATCCAACTGCATCCATTCCCCATTTGTACTTTTCCCCTGTGGGTGAAATAATGAATTTCGCCTCCGCAACACCCATCTTTACAGCTTTTGGTGTGGCCGCTAAATCCTCTCTGTCGGAATCTATGGCACTACTCAACTTGGTATGTCCATAATTTGTGATACTGGCATTCTCTTGCTGATGACTTGTGAAGTCTGTAACTGAAACATAAATCAGACTGCCATCAATCAATGCTGTAACCTGACTTGCATTGCTTACGAAAATCGGAACACTAACCACTTTTTCTACAATTTCACTCCCCCCAGCAGGGATGTACTCCGCCAATTCATATGCATTACCATAGGCATATAACGCTTCTGTACCTTCTTCACCTACCTTTGCAAAAATACCAATCTCCCGCCAATAAAATCCTTGGCTCAGCTGGCCATTGTCAAAAGAGCCTTGTACATTCGCATACTTCTCCTTTGCTGTAATGGATGAAATACTGATATTCTTAATAGGGTTTATTAAAGCAGTCAATGCACCTATTGCCTGACCTGTTAATCTGCCATCCCCTAGCTGTATTTTGGTAAAGGTCAAAACCTTTCCCGCTACCGCTTCCTGCATCATTCTCCTGCCGCTGGCAGTAAATTGCACCGAATCAAAACTCATTCAGCTCTCCCCCTTAATTTATAAAACGGAACGTGTATCTTGTTCCGGTATGCAGTACAGCCGCCACAAAAATCTCTTGTTTCGCTGACAACGCAACCTCAATACCATCTAACTTAGCAGAAAGCCTTTTTACTCTCTCCGCCGTTTTAATAAACTCATTTATGGTATTATCGGTTACCGAAGGGCTGTTTGTGGTAATTTTGAAGTATCCAGGGCGCCCATTATACTCATACCACTCCAGCACCGCCGCATCTCCGAATATTTCCGCACAAACCACTTTTAATGCCTCTGCCGTCCCTGCATGGGAATAATACGCAAGCGTCCCTTTTACTAAGCTGCGCTTTACTTGCAAGCTGAAGCTTTCAGAATACCCCGGTGTGCGCATTTCTGCCGCCAACACATCCAAAACTTTGTGATCCCCCTGGTCTATGGCGCTGTAGGTTCTGCTTTTCTCCCCCGCAAGCATGGTTTTTCTGATTTGCTTCCGAATCACTTTGGCAAGGGCAATACACCAAGGCTGTTCTCCCAGAATGTCAGGAAGGCTTTGGGTAATCAATGCATCATATAGCTTAATCATCCTCCACCCCTCCAAAGTTTAATGTCTTTCCTGTACACTTTGAAACTTCATAATCATTCACCGCCCCATATGTAGGCGTTGTCAGCTCTACCCGCTTGGCTCCCGCTAAAATCACACGCTTAATTAATTCTGACGGATTAATATCACGCCCTAATTTCCGCTGCCATTTTAAATACTCCTCTACCGCCTGGGTCACTGAGGTTTGAATTGCTACCGCCTGCCCTTGATCAGAGCGATTGATAAAGTAATTCAGACTGACGGTATATTCTTTTTCCTGGGGCGGGGACACCGTCACATGATCCGTCAAAGGGCGGATTTTATCCTTACTCAAATGTTCCAACATTCCCGCCCGCTCTGTTTCCGTAGGCAATCGACCATCATTCATCAAAAATACAATGACAACTTGATTTTCAGAAGGGCTATATGCTTTCACATCGGAAACATTGGTATGGTAATCCTTAGCATGATACTCATAAGCTTCCGTTGCCCCTGCAGTGCTGTAGCCCGATGGTGAATTATAAATCCGCTCTGTAAAGGCGGCATCACTTTCCATTTCTGCACCACCCTCAGAAACCGTGATATTCTTCACACTTTTGATATAGGGAATAGGATCCACAATTTCCGTAATGACGCCAATAGGAATCTCGTTGCTTCTCACCCCTGCCTCAAGGGCTGTTCCCTTCACGAAAACAGCGGTTTCCCCTGCAGGAATTTCGGCATATTGGTCAGTCATAAAATAAACACCCTTTTGTGTTGCAACCCTAGTCCCCCCCGAAATGGACGTTGCTTGTCCTCGAGCACTATCCATGGAAAATTGTAAGGTTACCGTAGCAAATGACGGTTCTTTCCGGATAAGCTTTTTCAATGCCCCCACGTTGTCTAAGAAATTCCCATAGCTATATTTTAAAAGGTTCATTTTCCCCGCTCGGTCAACATATTGCATTGCTTGATACAACGCCATGGCAACACTATTTAAAACCAACCGCACAGGATCCCCTTGGGGAAGCTCTTGACTTTCTCCCGTCAACGCTTTCATTTCCTGATTATAATCCGCAAGCATTTCCTCCTTTAAGGCTGCTAGTGTCATGTTCTCAATAAAAGAAATCTCAGGAACATTTTTCAATAAATCAATATTAGACAATCTGAATCACCACCTTTGGCTTTAGCTCCCCCTCACCACTGGTTTCCCACTGCACTTCCTGCACCATAACCCTTGGCTCATATTTTCTCGTTTTCCCAATAATCTCCGCTGACATTTTTGCTTTGGCAACCTCCGTGGGTAAATCTACAAAATTCCAATCCAGCCCAAATTCTCGGTCTAATGCAACAGATCCCACAGGTGTTCCGTATAAAATCGTAAGACAGCGGCGAATATTCTCCGCCGCTGTTGATGTACCTGACATTTCAATTTTCACTTGCGCCAATCCGCACACCCCCTACACATATTCCTCTATCGACAGTGATACCGTAATTTCCGAAACCTCACCTTTGGAATAAATCCCCTTCCAATCGTCAGATACGGAAAGTAATTTCCAAAGGTTATTCCCCACAGGTTTTCCGCCTACAACAAAGGGATACACCACCCCATTCTCCGCCATTTGAACCAAGGTTTCCGCTGTTTGTCTTGGGCGTACCCCATGCATGGCGGATAAAGTGATTTCTAGGGAAATGGTCTGTAACACAGGGCCGATATATTCTGATCGCTTCTTTCCCCTCAGGGTTTCATGGGTAGCCCATTCACTGCCTGCTGATCGGGATAGTCTGGAAAAAGTCAATGCCATTTTATCCGATACAATAAAAATGATAGGGCCATAGGATCCAATCATAAAATCCCCCCCTTAATTGGCCTTTGAGCTTTCCGTTCCCGGTGCACTACAAGTATGGGTATGGTTCTTTAAGGAAATCCCATCCAAAATCACATCCCCTGTTCCCGAAATTTGCACCAAACCAGCAGAAATCGTAATCTGCGAACCACTCATCACAACAGAATCTCCTAGAAGAGATACGCCGTTTCCTTGAATGGTAACTTGGTTTCCCGCAAAGCCAATTTCCTCACCTGTTCCAGAAACGTTTTGTGTTTCTATGAAAAGGGTGTTTGTCAGTAATTTTATTTTTGGTCCTGAAAGCTGCACAATATCTTCTCCCTCTTTGTAACGAAGCATTGCCTTGCCCGCTTCTCGGCTTATATCCTTGCGGTATAACCCTCGACCACTTTCGGGTGGTATGTTTTTCTGTGACCAGAATCGACCTAAAATCACCCCTGCCGCCGCTCCGTTGGGCAAATGACAAACCAAAACCATGTCCTCCGCTTCAGGCATGCAATACTCGCTGGAAAGAAGGGGTAACTCTGTAGTTACCGCTTTGTCCTTATCCATATAAACCACTTGGGCGGTTCCCCCTTCATAATTAACAGAAGAAATCCTTCCCACTCTCATTCCCTCCAAAATGACACCCCTTTCAGATGATCTTACTCATTTCCAAAGCAGTCACATATCCCTCCCCTCTGGAAAGGGAATGCACCGCCTTATCAACAAAATAACGTCCCGATATTTCCACGCCAAAATCCACTATTTCTAAAACTACCCCATCCACCAAGTCAGGGTTTCCCATGACACTAAGGCTTAAACGAAATAAACCATGGTTTGCATTGGCAATGGCCGCTTCTAATTTCCGCTTTGCATCTCCTATGCTGTCCGCCTGTTCATTTAGCTTCAAAGGGCGTTCTTTGGTACCCACCTCATAGGAAATGTCCTTTTCTGTCCTGGCATCGGTGTAGGTTATTACACCCCCAGTGTAACTGCCCTCTAAATCTGTTTGGTAATTCCATCCTACTTCTCGCTTGATTGCAAAGCGTGAAATTTTTTTCACAGTTTTTTTCTTTTTATAAACTTCACGGTCAAAAATAACCAGCTTATCTCGATATATTTTTAGAATTAAGCCATAGCTTTGGCATAACTCTTGTAAAAATGCACCGTCTTCCTGTTCACTTTGCTCCTTGGCCGCTATCGTGATTTCAGGGGCATCATAAAATAATTTTAGCTGATACCGCCCTGCAATGGTTTCCGCTATCTTTTGCAATGTGGCCTTTTGCCATGTTTGGGTTCTCTGGGTAGCAGAAAAAGCCGCCTTAACAGGCTTTGCTACCGCTCCCACAGAAATCGCTACAGGCTCACCATTTATTCCTGCGCTATCAACGGTAAAGGTACCACAAGAGAGGGAACGGTTATCCCCGTCCCCTTCCCAGTCATATACAGATATTGTTGCTTCTATGGCATCCCCTTTTTTGGGGAATAAATCCCCCAACCACCGCTCGCCTCGATCCGCAATTTGAAAAGAACAATTGTCAGCGGTGCCCTCTGCGGAAAGTTCCAAAGAGAAACCTGTAATGGACGGCGTAATCTCAATACCGTTATACTTTAGTGTGGCTCCTGACCTACGTGCCTTCATATTCTCCACGGCGGCATAGTCTCATTAAGTGTTTCTGTCAACTCAGGGCATTCTACCACTATTCCCGCATCAAACTGAAAAATATCCAATAGCGGAAAATTCGCCGCCATTAATAGATCCGCCTTGTATTCGTCACCATATACATTTTTGGCAATGATGTCCCATTGATCTCCTGCCTTTGTGATATACTGCACCACCGCTTCCCCCTTTCCCCTAAAGCCGCAGGTGATTGCGGTTTTGGTATTTTTTTAGAATGCAAACCTACGCTTATCCTTTTCATAACGTGCCATAAAACCCTTGAATTTTTCATAGGCGTTGCTTAACGCCTCATCCACATCTTTTTTACTTGCTTCTCCCGAAATTTGTATCACAGGGGCAAAAGTAACGCCGCCCCCAACAGAGGAAGATGCACCCCCTAATATTTTTTCAAGCTTTGATAACGGAATAACCGCTTCCGGTTCACCACCTTCACCAATCAGAGAAAGGGTTGGGGCTGTGACCACGCCTCCTGATGCCAACGCAGGCACTTTGGAGTTTCCTGAAAGAGCATTTCCAACGGCTCCAACTCCACTTTTGAAACCTTTATATAGAGTTCCTACTACAGGAATAGAAGAGATTTTTTCATCCAAACTTGAAAGCTTTCCACCAATCCAGCTAAAAAAAGCAGCAACCTTTTCTTTCGCCGCATCAAAGGCTCCGGTAATAGCATCTCTTATCCCTGAAAAAACGGTTTTCGTTGCTTCCCAAAGCTCCGAGGCTTTCGCCTTTACCTTATCCCAGTTTTTATATAAAAGAACCCCTGCTGCAACTAAAAGACCAATCACAATAATGGCAATCCCCAAAGGGCTTGTCATAAAAGTAACTGCGGCACCAAAGCCTTTGGCAATGGCGGCACCCGCTGCTGTTACACCGTTCCATACAGTCTGTGCCACCGTGTGCGCCCCTGTTGCGATGATGCTAGCACCTCGCACAACGGCATCTTTGGCATACATGCCTTGTAAAATTGCGGTTTCTATGATACTTTTTGTTGTTGCAATTTTTTGAAGCATGAGTGCCTTGGTAACCCTCCCAATATTGATGGCAAAGCCAACCAGTTTTACTGCCGCAATTACACCGGCGAATGCACCTACCACCCTAATCACTGTAGAATATTTACTTACAAACTCCGGTGCGGCATCCACAAGTGCACCAACCTTTTCTGCTGCAGCACCAACCGCAGGAAGCAACTTTTGCCCTATTTCTATTTTCAAAGCATTGATTTGATTCTGTGCAATCTGTATCTTATTTGCGGTGGTATCAGAACGTGTGGCATATTCGTCCTCCATGGATCCTGCATATTGGGAAGCATCCCCCACTTTTTGAAATTGCTCTTCTAATACATCTAAATTTGACAATAGTGGCGCAATGGCGGCAACGGACTCTTTGCCGAAAAACTGGGTTAAAGCCGCTGCCTGCTCCGCTTCTGGCATAGCTTTGATCGCACCCAGTAAATCTAGAATTGCCCCTTTGGCATCCTTTTGCATTCTCTTTGCCATATTCGTTGCTGAAAACCCAAGAGATTTTAATAAGGTCTTTTGTTTATCCGTTGCCGCTTTTCCAGCCGTCATGGACAACATCAAATTTTTAATACCTGTTGCGCTGATTTCTTCTGTAACACCTGTCATACTGGCAGCCATCGCTGCAATTTCTGCCGCACTCAAGCCTGAGGTCTTTCCTAGTGCACCAATTCTTGTTACAACGCCTGATAGCTTTTGGGTGTTTTCCGAGGTTGTATTTCCTAGATAGTTGATTTGATCACCGAGCGTTTCTACCTCTGTTTGGCTCATGCGGAAGGAGGTTCGCCACGTGGCCATCCATTCCCCCGCCTGTTCCGCAGTGGTATCAAAAGCAATTCCCATTTTTGCGGCAGTTTTGGTAAACTGCATTAAGTCCTCATTGGCAATTCCAGCCTGCCCTGCCGCCGCTGTGATTTCTCCCATTTCAGAAACCGTCATAGGAATATACTTTGACATGTCTATTAGTGCATCGGACATTTCATAGTAACTCTCGGTAAATTTTCCATTTTTCTCCCGTAGCCCATCCACCACCTTAGCCACATCTGCCATGGTGCTTTCGTATTCTATGGCTTGGGTAACGCTATCCTTTAAAAAGCTTGCAGCTCCCAAAGTAATGGAAGCCACACTAATCGCAACACCAACCTTTTTCATGGTATCTTTCAGACCATTTAACTGCTTTTGCGCCTTTCCCACGGAGGAACCGAAATTCTTATTAACCCTGCCTGCAATTTCCACCATCATTTCATAGGTTTTACTTTTTCCTGCCATTTTTCACCACCTCGTCTGCAACCTCTTCCGCAACTTCATAGAGTTCTTCCAAGGTTAGATCCATGAAATAGTCAATTCCGGCGCCGGTAATACGCCCCAAATCCATACAGATTTTACGAAGCTTTTTTACGTCGGAGTGGGATTTTATTCCCTTGGGTAAAAAAAATCGCTCACTTTTGTCCTTACTTTAATCATGTCAGGTAGCTCCATGCACTCAAAAAATTCTACCGGCATTCCAGAAGCTCTGGCCGCCACACGAGCGGTGTACTCACTGTCCATTTCTTGAAGCAAACCGATATTCCCAGCATTACGGTAGTTTCTATTAATTTTCCAAACATCCTTTGCCCTCAAGCTCTTTAGCCCCGAAAGATCAACTCCTGCATAGGTTTTTCCTTCAAAATGATAAGGCTTTTGGAAACGGATGATGAAGTCTTCCTCCTCATTTACCTTCTTCTCCTCTTCCGGCTCCGCAACAATGCCGCTTCCAATGATTATATTGTCCTCTTGGAATTCTCCTTTGGCGATTTCTCCATCGTCAGTGTTGTTTTTAACTATCTGTATATCTTCTTGGCTTTCTGTGTAGTTTTCGGAAGTGTCTGTTGTTGCATCGTCATAACCCATGATTTTCTTTGCAAAAATCTCCAACTGCTCTTCAGAAACCTCCTGCCCCTCACACATGGCTTTTGCCACACTCATTGCTTCATCCCAAGTCCTTTTCATTAGCACAACGACCTCACTTTCTCTAAAATATCTTTACCATCAACAACGAAAACAGAATTCAATTTATCCAGCTCTAATTTCTTTTTTCCGTCAATTTCTAAAAGGAAATAGTAAACTTCCACCTTTACAGAGGATTCTGCCGCTTCACCAATTTTGAACTTTCCGAAGGCAGCCCCCTTTAAGCCGCCACGAACCACCATTCTTGCCCCTACCTGTTTTAAGGAGCCATCACCTCTCATAGCTTGAATTGCCCCTCGTACCGTTAAGTCTACGGGTTCATCGGGCTTGAAAATGCTGAAAAAATCATCCATAGGCATACGAAATGGCACCTCAAGCTCCATGCTGTCAAACTGTCCTAAGGTGGCGGTCTCAATATCCCCAAGAATTCCCGCCCCTGTAAGAGTACTTGTTTTTGATGAAAGCTCCGGAATGGGCATTTCTTCTCCCATGCCAATTAATCTGGTGCCCGATGCATAGACGTTATAATTTGTAATCTTATCTGGAATGTTTTTGTCCATTCTTATTCACCTCCGGTTAAAGCTGTTTCTAAAGCATTCACATCAAATTCCAAAAGGGTTTTCAATACCTCCGCAGGGGTATAGGGTGCCAAGTACATATGAAACTGAATTTTCCCACCTAAAATATCGGTACGAGGATTTTCTGCCTCAATAAACTCAATTCGGGCTGTAGCGCAAAACCCTCTGGCAACAAAACTATTTCCCCTAATGTTTTCGCTATCCACAATGCTTTCAATTAAGCGAGGATTCGCAGGACTATCCACCTTTTGAAAATAAGTGAGAATAAAGGTGTTTCCCCACCAACTAAAAAACCGCCTGCAAGCAAGCCAACGGTCCTTTGGATCTGTGGTGGAGGGATAAGCCGCCGTATTGTTCCCCCATAACTTAAAGCCGTTCATATTTAATGCTGTGGCCACACCAAAGCTATTGATGGTATTTGCCTGCTCTTGGTCAAGATCTACCGCCGTACCATCCTCCAAAATTGTTGCAGTAATGCGAATGTTTTTGTTGGATGGGGAGGTAGCCGGAACATCCTCATTATTTGCATCGGTATAGGCAGTGCAAGCTGCCGCTAGAGCTGACAAATAATAGTGCTTACTGCCCACTGCACCTTTCGGCCATAATGCAAAAGCATGGTTTGAACTTGCCCCAAGGCTTTCCTTGGCTTCCTTCACATCGGTATAAGTTTTCGCCCCATCCGTGCCACAGGGAATATCCAAAAAGCATTCGCAGGAAAAAACACCGTTGATTGCTTCACATTTCGCCTGTAACGCCGCCGCTACATTAGCATCCTGACTCCATCCGGGAGCCAATAAAAGCCCCGCTGTCATACCAAGCTTGGGGTAAATCTGACGAATGACCTCCATGCCTGTTTCTTCCCCCGTGCTGATTTGAATACCTCCAATCAAGTCTACCGCTTCCACCGCTGCGGGATCAATGGCAACCCCCGAGACCTGAATGGCAGAAATTTCACTGCTTGTGATTAGGGTAATCGTTACAAATCCATCATCGTCAAAGGTTGCAACATAATCCGTGTCCTTTGCCAATGTGGTTTGTCCATCCTCTGACTTTACAACCAGCTGATCCAAAAGCACGCCGTCTTCTTGCAAAACCGCCTGTTTTTTCAGCACAGACAGTGCTCTTGCTGCCAATGTCTTTTTGTGCTTCGTAGGATCCAAAACATTTATCAAAATGATGGGTGCAATGTTAAACACCCGAAAGCTGGCATCTACACTCTGGCACAGGGTGTATTTCTGAAAATCATCTAAATACCCCACCTGCTCCGCCGCTTCCGCAAAGCTGTAGCACAAAATAGGCTTATTACTGCAAGCATATGGATCCTTGGCAAGATGTACCGGTGCCGTGCCTAAAATCACCTGTAAGCCTGCCGTTCCCTCAATGGGTGCTGTAATGCTGGTTGCCACTTCTCCCACATACACACCATGTTTATAGGCCATATTCCTTTACCCCCTTTTGAATATATTCTTTTGCTTTTTCGTAGAGAATGCTCTCCGCAGAGCCTTTCTTTTGGAGCATCTTCCTTGTTTCAGCGTAGTCCTCCATTTTTACAAGCAACGCCCCAATGGCAGGGCATCGCTTTCCTAATTCTGTCAGCCGCAAGGGAACGCCATCTTGAAAAGCTGTTCCCTCCTTTGCCACAAAAGGAATGGACGGCCCACAATAAATAATTGTTGTTTTTCGTCCTGCTTTCTTCATGACATCCTCTTTTTTCAACACAAATCACCCTCCAATATAATGGCGGGACAATAAAAATTCATTTTTACTGCCCCATAAAAATATGGGAAAGTATCTTCCTCCTGTACCGCCCATTCAAAAGGCGGCTCAAAAAAGAAATACTCTCCCAGACGGAATTTTCTAAAAAATCGGTCTTTCACTCGTTGAATCATGTTCATTACATCAAGGTAGCCCTGGCGGTTTTCATTGGTTGACTTCACACAGAAAACAAGAATCATTTCCACCCTCTCCTGCTGGTTCAACTCCTGTATATTTCCGCTGTCTATCCGCACAATGATATAGGGTACCCGTTCCTCTTCATCACCGCCAAAAGCTATGGGCAAATCTTGGGGAAAGATATTAACCTGGCCACACTTTCCCACAACATCATCCGTAGAGCAAAAACCAGCAAACAACGCCTTTAATTCCTCAACCAAGCTCTTTTGTAAGAAGATAGGTGTCATTTCACATACATCTCCTTTCGTTTTCTACGGTCAATTTGGCGAAGAATTTCTTTTTGCAGAAAGTTACCTACCTCTGGCCGAATGACGTTTAATACATTCTTCTCACTGCCTAACATTTGAGAAATGGCAGGGGAATAAAGAGGTTTGATGGGATAGCGTTCTTTACCCACTCTCTCCACCACACCATAATTGTGTAAACCCGACCCTGTAAACTTGGTAAGGAAAGCCTTAATTTCATTTCTTTCCAACGGTTTCATTCTGCTTTTTCTTAGAACTTTTGCCTTTAGAATCTTGGGTCTGTTTTCTCCTGTTTGCATTTTGGCAGGACTGATTTTATGGTCACTTATAATGGTGGGGCTTCCCTTGGAAGAAATCACAGCCACAAGCTTTTTAGCCGTTGCTTTTTTGATTCTCATATATTTTTTGGCGCTTCCCAATTTCGTAGTATAAGCTTTTTGTACTTCCTTGCCCATAAGGGTTCTTGTTTTGTTTGCCGTTTCATTGATAGCCAACTTCAAAACAACAGGAGCATCTTTGGAGAGGTTCCCTAGTTTTTCTGCAATGCTTCTGACAATTACATCACTGTTTTTCACTTCAATTTTAATCAAACTTTATTCGCCCCCAGTGCAAGGGCATATACACCCATTTCTTCCGTCACCTCACGCACACGATACACCTTGCTTCCATCCAAAATTAAAAGCGCCCCCACCTTTGGAGACACCCCGAAATCTTCCGCTTTTACATACATCAAAACGTCAGCAGAAAATATCCCGTCAAAATGCTCGTTTTCCTTTCGGCTTCCCTTTCGCTCCATGAGCTCGTAATCATCCAAAAGCACATCCATCTCTGTGCCGTTTACCATATGCCGCTCCGAAAATTCCTCAGTAAGGAAAAATGTTTCTTTTAAATCATTTAACAAAATGGCCTTGAAATTAAATGACTCGCTCATTTTTCCTCACCATTTTCATCGGTTTTATTGGTGGCCTCCTTGGCTGCTTTCTCTGCCGCTTTTTTGGCCGCCTTCTCTGCCGCCTTTCTTTTCACCTCTTCAGCTACTTTTTGTGCTTCCTCCTCAGCCGCTTTTTTTTCCGCTTCCTCAGCTGCTTTTTTTTCTGCTTCCTCAGCTGCCTTTTTTTCTGCTTCCGCAGCCGCCTTTTCCTCCGGTGTCAGTTCCTCCCCAATTACAAAGCCTTTTTCTTCCCACCGCTTTGTTTTTTCTTCCTCGGCCATAACAATCTCACCGGGGCGATACTCCTTTTCACCATCATAAAAAAGACTATTCGCTCTATACTTCATAGTCCGCCTCCTTAACCTAGCAGCTTCACCAGTACTGTAGCGTCACTGCTTGTCGCCGTTGCAATTGCAAAACCCGCAGGAACATCTGTGTTGGTTGTTGTAATCTTGCCTTGGGTAGTATTGAAATACACCAACGCACCAAGGGCAATAGCGCCCGTTGCCTTTGGCATGGAAAACACGCCTGTTACAGCTACTGACCCAAGAGAACCCACTTCCATATCCGTACCGGCCACACCAACACGGGTGGTTAAACTGATAATATCCCCTGCCTCAATTTTCTCACTTCCTACATTTCTGTAGTCAAGGGAATTTCCTTCTTGCACATACGTTGCCTTTGCCATTTTCAATTCTCCTCTCTTAATTATACGGTTTTACCTGGATTTTTAACTAAACCTCTAAAATCAACCACACTTACGCCCCAATCCAGATAGATGTCCCAAGAAAAGCCTAAAACCCCCGCTTTTTCCATGCGCATGATGGTAGGAACCTCTTTCCCGTTCAAGTAATCCACATAGATGTGCTTGCCCCCTGCCATAAACCAAGGCAGGGCACCCGTACCCGCCAAAGCATTCAATTCAGCATCCTCAATGATCTCCATCTTATAATTTCTAAGAGGATTTACATCATTGTTGGCTGTTCCCGGCATTCCTGCGGAATTGAAAATGGTATACAAATCAAACTCATACCCAACAGGGGTAATGATGTATTTGGGGTTTATTCTAATTGCCTGTTCGAATGGATCCTTTTGCATCTTCATTTTCAAGATGGCCTCTTGAATTGCCTTTGCCGTGGGATCTGAACCTGTGGCAATTAAATTATTGTGGTCTGTATGGAACAGGGTTTTCCCATCGTAAATAGTGCCGTTCTTATACAAAACCTCGTAAACTTGACGATTGATTTTTCTTTTTGCCGCTTTGGCATAATACGCAGGCACTTCGGTAATAAAGCCAATATCATCATCAATAAAAGCTTGTCTAGTCATGGAGAAGGTGGTACCGTAAGTATCAATTTTTCTGGTAGGAAGTTCTTTTGTGAAAGGCTTACTTGCTTTTAACTCCCCATTTTCGGGTACCAACTCAAAACTACCCGAACCACCAATGAGATACTGACGGTCCTTTGTAGGTTTAAAGTCCTTTACGCTCCCCTTACCTGTCCAAAGCTGGAAGGTAGTTTCCTCTTCCTCATAAATCTTGACGATGCTTTTCTGTACAGCATTGTCCAAAATGGCAGGAAAAGCCGCTTCGGGGTTATAGGCTCGTCTACTTACCATTTCCAAAATTTCCTCATTGCTCTTACGGAGCAAACTGCCCTCACTTTCCCCATCTCTGCCTAAGCAAACAATGGCCATATCCCGCAGGCTCATATTGGAAAAGCTTCTTGCCTCCGGGGTGGCGTTTTTCAAGCTCTGCCCTGTTCTGATTAAAATTCCATCAGACAAATCCTGACGGAACGCTTCTTCCCCTGTATTGCTTACTCTGGCACTGCTTCGTAAAGGAGAACCATTTTGCTTCAGCTTTTCAATAACTGCTTGGCGCACGCTTTCCACGGTATCCCCTTTTTTGATAAAGTCCCCTGCGTCCATTCCAAACTCCCTGCACAAATCTGCAATTTCCCCTACTCGTTGGCGTTCCGCTTCCACAGCTCTTTGGGCATCGTCACCTCCTGTGGGTTCAGGATTTTTCATTTTTTCAATTTCTTTTTGCAGATCTTCCATTTCTCTTGCTTCCTCAGCATTTAACACCCTGCCCTCTGCCTTAGCTTGGTTTAAAATTGCCTGCTGACGGCTGATTTTTTCTAAAAGTTCCTTTTTCATGTTCTTCCCCCTCATAAATAATTTCGATTGATCTCCAACTGCCGCTCCATGTGCCACATTTTCAATTCCATTTCTTCTAAGCTTCTGCCAACGCCTACGGATGGATCCGCAGGTACCGTAGCAATAGAAATTTCAAAAGCCTCCCACTTTTTCGCAATGCTGCATGGACCTACGTGCTTTCCATTTGAGGAAGTGGCACCAGCTTCAACCTCCTCCCACACACTGACACGGTAAGAAACGGACACCCCTTTTAAGGTGCCGCTGGCAACTTTCTTGCGTATGGTTTCTGAAAATTCATCATCATCAAATTCCACCTCAGCCATACCACGACCATTTTCAATCCATGCACGCAAAACCTTTCCCACAACCTGATCTCTGTGATGGTTAAACAGCAGCACACCCATTTCATTCAGACGGCCTAAATCCATGGCTCCCTCTTCATGGGATAAAATCTCGGGACCAAACCACCGCAAGTATGGTTCTTCACTGGAAAAACTTATAATAAACTTCCTTTCGTTTTCCTCCTCCGTTGCGGCTCGAATCTGTGCGCAAAAACAACGCTCTCCACTACTTTTTATCTTTTTTTGGCTCAAATAGCTCACCCCCTAACTGAACGCCCATATCCCGGGCATATTGAAACACTTCTGCCATATCGTCAATTTGTTCCTTCCAATCCCGACCGCCCTCTGCCGCAATCTGCTTAAAGGTTTTTTGCCCTGTTTCCAAGGCGATACGGTTTGCATTGGCTTCCTTCAATGGATCAATCCATTTCTTAGGGCTTGCCACCCATTCATGATACAGGTATTCCTGCTTGTTGCTCCAAAAATCACGAATGCTGATTAAGCCCGATAAAAAAACGGAGATCACGAAAGTTTCGTATATCTCCGACATGACATTCTCCTGTAATAATTCAATTTCCTCCACAAAGGTCAATTCGTCTTCAATACTTGCCTGCCTTGCAGAGCTGTAATTTGTCTCCGACATATCTCTAGAAACCGCTTCATAACTAAGCCCTTGGCCTGCACCCATCAAACGAAGCTGCATTTTTAAATGCGCAGTTGCATCGTCACTGCTTCCCTTCGGATCAACTACCTGTATTTCATCCCCGGCATTTAACTCTGTAATCATACCCGGGGTAAGCATTTTCCCCGAATAAGTTTTTGAGCTGCCTATGGATTCTACAGCACCCCGACCATATCCGCCGCCTGGGGGCGCAACTTTTTTTACAAAGACAGCCAAACAAGCAGCAATTCTTTCTTTTACGGAAACCGCTGTAATAAATTCATTGGTATCTCGAATTCTTGGGATGGTGCTTGCTAAGTCTGAAATTTCTCTGATTTGAGAAGGACGCTTCTTGTCAAAATAATAAATCATATCCTTGGCAGGAACATACTGGGCTTCAGGAATGACAAACCCATCAATGGAATATTGGGTAATCCAAAAACCCTCTGGCTTGTTATATTCGTTGTACTCCACACCGCCAACCACCTTATTCCCTTTTTTCATGGGCGTTGTAATGGAAATGTCCAGCTCATCCACTTCGATTGCCTGCAATTTAAACGGCACCAAACCGCCCTCGGTATAGCATTTTTTAAACAGAATGCCGCCGTCTACCATTTTGCGAACCGCTGACATTCGCATCATCTGATTGAAGCTCTGCTGTCCTGTCACATCACAATTTTTGGCTTTGCACCAAGCTTTCCACAATTTTTCAACAGAATTGTTGAAATTTTCATCATTCGTTCTTGCCTGCAAGCCGAAGCCTCGGCCTACGACATTTCTTTTGTACGCACGAATAATGCTTGCCGCCATATCGCTGTTTCGTTCCAAATCTCTGGCTCTGGCTCTGATGGTGTCCCTGTCATAGCGGTCGGTCATTTCCGCCGATTGATTATAAACACCCCATCGTGCATTCCGTCTACCAAAGCCCCCTGCATCATAGGATTTCATTTCCTCATATTCTTGCCGCCACGCTTCTCTGCGGCAGGCGGTTTCCGGCGAAATCCAGCTGATTAAACTTTCCAATGCCCCCATAGGCCTCACCTTCCCTCAAAAAAAACTACGCTTGTATTTGCAAGTAGCTGTCCTCCACCAGCCTGCACTTGCATCAATAATTCATTCCTCAATTTTGTCAGCGTTCCCAAATCTGCCCTGGTAAGGCTTCGGGAACCGATTTTATAGCTTTGCCCACCTTTCAGAATTGTGGAAATTGCCGCTTCCACTTCATTCAACAAAGCCGCTGGTTCTTTTGAATCCATAATTCATCCTCCTTATATCCAACTGCCATCACCGGAAATCCAGCTATTTTCCTGTTGTGTTTCTTCCGGTTTTTCCGGTGTTTCCTTTTGTTCCTCGTTATAAAGAAAAAGGCTACGAACCCCCATGATTTCTGCCGCTGCTGCCGCATAAACCTCTGTGTCTAAATAGTGGTTGTCTGCATGTGTGGTTTTCTTCACCCAAACTTGAGTACTTTGCCCCTTTCCACGCTCAGTAACTTTATGCTCTGATGTAACTTGAAAAGCATAATCCATATCACAGCCTTGATAAACCATCCAAGCACCACTCCCCTGCTTTTTCTGCATCCTGGCAGCAATCATATCTTTGTATTTCCCAACATCAATTAAAACCAAGGTCATACCCATGGCCGCAGAACCGGCTTTATTGATGGTGCTTAATTTATAATTGCTTAACATAGCACTGCGCCCCTTACAAGGTAGAACCCATTCCTGATTCTTTACACAGAAATCATATACCTGATCTGTTTGGTCACCGGAGTCCATTAAGGCCAAGCTCACCAAATACCCCTCTCCGTTTCGCTTACGGTAAGGAATACCCATAATCCGCTCTGCTTCTTCCATACTCAGCGCTTGTCCATGGGCAATATTTTGCGAAGTCATAAAATCACCCCAAGCACGAATTGTCCAGTAAATACAGTTTTCTTGAACATCTATCCCTCCAGTCAGTAATTTCGCCCAATCCGGCACTTCCAGTTCTTCATATTCGGTCTGACATTCCATAACCAAATCCTCGCTGGTTTTTAGTTTTGTATTTTCCCATGGCTCAGCAAGCCATGAGTTGACAAAGTTTTGCAACCGTTCCGGATCGTCTTTACTGCTCAAAAACTCGAGTACAATTTCCTCCCATGTTAAAAATCGGCTGTATAGAGCATTCAACCAAAAAGAAACACTTCTCGCTCTGCCGCTACAGGTTTTATTTGTGGTGCGCCATTCCCCTTTCTGGATAATTTGATACTTTTCTTTATCTGAAATTTGTTCTCCGCACTCCTGGCAAAGATAAACCGCCTCTTTGGCACGATCTGTGGGTGACATATTTTCTTCGCTAGGAAAAATAATCTGCTTAAAAAATAGGGTTATCCATTTCCCACAACGAGGGCACTGAACAAAATACTGTCTTTGTTCATCGGCATTTTCATGGAGCATCCAAACATAGTTTGTTTTCAACGTTGGTGTGGATGTAGTAAATATTTTTTTGGAAAAGGTAAATGTCCTTGTTCTTTCTTTCGCCAAATTGTAAGGGGAAGCCTCTTTCTTGCTTGCGCCACCAAGCTTGTCAATTTCATCAAAAAACAGATACTTAATAGACTTGGATGCTAGCTTAGACGGTGAACCCGCTCCACGAAGATATAAGTTCATGCCATAAAATTTCAACGCCAATTCCTTGGATTCATTCTTCCGAAATTTTTCTGCAATTTCTTTTGTTTTCAGCAAGGACGGCTGCAAGCGATCCCTGGAAGTATCCTTGGCCAAATCGTCCGTAGGGTAAACAATCATGGTGGGTGCAGGGCTTTGCATAATGATATAACCTAACATATTCAGTAAAGCCTCAGTGCCGCCTACCTGGGTGGGCTTAACAAAATTAATTTCTTGCACATAGGCATCATTGAAAACGTCCATAATTCCAATCAAATAGGGCGTGATCATATTTGACCAACGCCCCTTGAAATTGCTGCTTTCATCCAACACTCTATATTTTTCAGCCCATGAGGAAACTGTCAGTTTTTCAGGCTTTCGCAATGCTCTTTTCAGCACAGTAACAAATAAATTCCTTGTCCTTTGGCGGGATCTCCGTTTGTCTGCCGTAGGCACTATGATTCCTCCTCCTCATCCTCTTCCATTTCTTCCAGCCGCATATAGTCCTTTTCTTTCTCAATCTTCAAGGGATCGTATTCGGAAAGCTCATCCAAAGCCTCGCAAACCTCCCCCTCCAATAAGGACAAAATTTTATTTACATCATCCTCTGCTGCTAAAATCGGGGCGGTCTTTTGGGGTATAGACAATAAACGGTCACGAAAATTAACCAGCATATCCGTTAAAAATTCCTCCACATCTCCGGCAGCATGGAGTTGTCGGCGGAGGCGTTTTAGCTTCAACATGGAGATCTTTTTTTTGATTTCTTCGTGCTCCGTTGAAACCTGTTCCTTGTTTAAAGATGCCCCCCTGTTCGTTTCCGCATCCACCTGGTATTGGATGAACTCTTGAACGCATTTTCCAAGGTCGTATCGTTTTTCCCTTTTTCCACCATGCTCATAGCTTTGAAAAAGCCCAAATTCATTGATTAGCTGGCGAATTCTCCGATCCGTCACACCTAAAATTGTGGATAATTGCTTTTGATTGACTTCCATATAATGTTCTTACCCCCTTTCCGCCCTCCATTTTCCTTCGATAGCGGAAGGAAGTACCAAGAAAATTTTTATTTTTTAGAGCAAAATGCCGCGGTCACATGGACCCGCAGTCTATTACGGCCCCGGTAGTACCTAACGTTTCCCTCTAAGGGTTCTGCCTCATACCGCTCCTGCTGTCACCTAACCACCTATGAGAAACAAGAAGAGAACGACCAGCCTGCCACTTCATTCGCACACACTTTCAATGATACTACAACGATTAATAGTTACTTTTCATCTATTGACTAGCACGCCACAATGTGCTCTAATATCATAAAAAGGAGGTGAGAAGATGTGGGATACTACAAACCACATCTAGTACAAATGAAAAAATACTTACTTGATATATCTTTTGCAATATTATCTGTTTTGTTTATGTTTAAAACAGATTACAGTAACCTAACTCCAACTACTTACTTTGCATTTTTTCTTATAGCTGCCTGGATAGCACTTCTCATGTACAGAATCAGGAAGGAAAAATGAAGTTAAAGGATATACTGCAATTAAGCTTGCAACGGTTCTAAATGTTTAATTGAATTAACAGTGTGCACTAATGAAGAAAAGACCGAATAATCTCGGTCTTTTTTCTTTGCTACTCTTTCGATGATACTATATTACCACAGAATTTACCCCCACTACTAACAACATTCATTTTATAATGCGCAACCCTCTTTCTTTTGAGAAAATATATCTTGCATTTCGTAGCCATCTGTAAATAGACATACTACTTGCAGGAATTTCAATTTCAGCCTTATGTACTCTTTTGCTGATATCTCCCTTCTCCAATTCTCTTCCCGCATCTGTAAAATAAACAATCTCGACAGCTTTCTTTTGATCACATGTCAATTGTTTCATTGTTTTTTCCACTGCAATAATATCTAAGAACTCAGCTGCCATTTCATACATTTCATCATCTGCCGCCATAACTGAATATGCTGTATAGTCAGAGTGTGCGCCGCTTCCAGAGCGGATTCTTTCCCGCTTCGACTGGTCATAAATTTGTTTCTTCACTTGCTGTTTTAATTCCTCTGACGTTCTTTGCCCACAAGCTGCATAGTAGCGAAAGGCTTCCGTTGCGTAATCCCTTATATTATCTTTTTTCATGAGATACCTCCCTTCACTTGTCAAAAAAGATTTATGACAAGTCATTTCCCATACATCCAATTAGCTCCACAATCTCAACAAATTCTTTTTCTATGAGGATGCTTTCGTCAGAAAAATATTCCCCGTCTTCCCAATCTTTATCAAATCTTTCTCTTTCGTCTATATATGAACCATCCATTTCATCTTGCTCTAACAAATATATAGCTTCTTTATATTTTGGATCATCACTCCCTATAATAGAAAACACACTGGCAAAGATATTTTCTGCAACAACGCACTTCACCCCATCCAACAGCTTATAAAAATCATTTATAATCTTATCGCCTTTATCTAAATGGTTTTCTGTATGAAGAATTGCATTATAAATATTCATTTCGCATTTACCCCCTTAATGTAATCTAAAAACATCACAGCTCCATTAAACTTAACCTGGTATTCCTCAACATCAATTGCAGTGATATATTTCCGGCCAAAATGCTCTTTCATATCCCGCCATACCTTCCAAGGGATGAAGAAAAAATTATCTTCAAGCCCAACACATACCGCCGCAACCGCTCCCAAACTCATATGGCTTTCTAAAGCATTCTGCTGCTCTGCAGTTAATACGTCCCTCTTCATCCGGTCGGAAGTTGTGGTCTTCGCTTCAAATACGATAGACCTTCCATCCTCAAGGGTTCCTTGAAAATCCGGTTGAGCATGTGCGGTAAATCTCCCCATGAACATTCCATCAATACCTTTATTCAAAACCCGAAATGGCTCAGGCGTTTTATTAATTTCTGCCCGACCGTTTTCTCTGTATGTATTGCACCCCGCCAGAATTGCACTTTCAAATAAATGCCCTTGGGCATTATTTACTGCATTTTGATGTTGCCGCTTCGCTGTTAGCTGATTGTAAGCCATTACCTTTCCTCCAATTCCAATTGTCCTTTAGGTTCAAAATTCATCCAAACGACTTCTTTCCCTTTTGTTCCCGCTCTTGTTCTTACTTGAAAATATTCCTTATTCCATCCCTTTAAACAACGATTGTATAGTTCCGACTCATAGCCACTTATTACAACCGACCCCTTATGGTTTATCAATACATTCAATAATTCCTCATGGTCACGATCTGACATTTCACAATGATACTGTTTTCCATATCGGGTACCCAAAATATAGGGAGGATCACAATACACTAAAACCTTTGGGTTGTTAAACCTTCTTATCAATTCAACTGCAGGGCGATTTTCTATTTGCACACCCCGTAACCTTTCAGCGGACTCAATAATTTTTTCAGGAAGATTACACCAGTCACTAGCTGCATAGGCTCGTTCCCTTCCCTGGACATCATTTTTCCAGCCAACTTTCCCCCCTGTGGTTCTATAACCATGCCCCATGTTTAGCTTTATGTAAAAATTTCTAGCACGTTCATAATTGTTTAATGGCTTTTCTTCAAATGCATTCTCATATACTTGCCGTGCATATGGTGTAAAATAAACCTCTCTGGCAAGTTGTTCTGGATCACGCCTGATACAATCAAAAAGATTAATCACTTCACCGTCCAAATCATTCACCGTTTCAATATTGCTTCTGGGTTTATTGAAAAGAATGGCTCCGCTCCCGAAAAAAGCCTCTAAATAACTGTGGTGTTCAGGGAAAAGAGAGATTATTTCTTTTGCCAAAGACCACTTGCTTCCTGGATACTTCATAACAGCTTTCATGGCTGCCTCCCAATAAAATCACAATCCATCAAACACCAAACCTTATTGGCTCCACCGTTTTCTTTACATCGTTCACAGTTCATGCAAGTACCATCTTCCTTGCTGAAATACCTCCAGCACAAGCATTTTTCACAATTCAGTTTTTTCTTTTCCTGTTCCATAATCATCACCGCCTAATCTAATCGCTTTTAAATATCTTATAGGGCCAATTTCCTCTGAAAAATATTCACTGCTTTCTACAACCAGATACCCCTTGGGAGGTTTGGGCTTCTTTTTCGGGTTAGCTGAATTTATTTTTTTTACAACAACTTTTGGTTGTACCAAGTTTCTACTTGTGGACCATCTTTTTTCATACTCTTTTATATTTTCCTTGGTTATGTATCTGGCCAGACCTGTATAATCTCCGCCTGGCTCTAATTGGGAAATCATAACTCTTCCGTTTCCCCACAGCTCCGTTAATTCCTTAAGGGTAATATCCATGGCATTTACCAAAAGATGATGGTGCTCACGGCCACTTTCTGACTCTGTCACAACGATGTACTTCACAGACGAAAGACCTTTTTTCTTTCTCCACCGTCTCAAGCGGCTCAAAAAGTTCCGCAGCTCCCTTTTGATTTCTTCTCTGGATAATCGTTTACGGTATGTAAGAGTAATAAACAAATCCCCCTGCCTGAAATTCGCATTAATCAATCTGGATAATTTCCTTCTCGCTAATTTCAGATTTCGTTCTTTCTGTTCCTCAGAGGTAAGCAGTTCATTTTGCCCTCTGTTATATTTTTTTCCTATGGCTCTTGGTGAGTAATATTCCTCACACTCATAAACGTCTCCTGCCCATATGTGTTTTCTATATCTTGGCATTGCTTTACCCCTTTCAATAAATAACCATAGCCCTAATGTTAATCTTGTTATCGAGGAGTTAAAGGGCAACTCTGCCCCTAAATTCCTAGGTTTTAGAAAAAGGCTTTTTCATGGAAAGCAACCCAAAATACTTGTAAAACAATGTACTCTGTTGTATAATATAAGTACTATATCTTGGGTTTTATCTAAAACCTTGCCCCCCTCTTGTTACCGCAAGAGAGGGGCACTTTTTTTGCATCTATTCCATTTTCTCTTCATTTTGGCAAACACAGATTTCTTGCGTTTCTTCCTTAATAGATTTACATCTACAATCACAGGTTTCCCCATGGTCTAACGTTGCGCCACAAAAAGGGCATATATCAAACTTACTCATAATAACCTCCTAGCATCTATATAGAGAATATGCTTGTCCCAAAATAGAATCTATGCTATAATAATTTTGTGGTGGTGCTGGGTTTCCCAGTGCCTTTTTTATTGCATAAATTCCTCATTGGTTTCTCACTTCTTTCTCCTTGGCTTGTCCAACCAAAAACTAACTAAAATAATGATTGCAAAGACAGCGCAGAACTCATAAATAATCAGAGCCTTTTCGGGTGCCGCTTCCGACTTCGGCACAATAATCGCCGCTGAAAGCATTGCAACAACCATCAAAAAAACACACTTAAAAAGTTCTGAAAAAAACTGTTTCCTATTCTTCCGCTTGCCTCGCTTTTCTTTCCTTGTTTTTAAGTCAAATATTTGCTCAACCTCCTCTATTTCCCTTGGGTCCATGGCTACCTCCTTATTTTTATGTAATACTAATACTTGTCCACTTCACTCATAAGCAATTTTTCAACCTCAGAAAGCTTGTCCAATAAAACAGGCTTCATTTCGCCACAATCTTCAACAACGACTCTATCTTTTAGCCGAACTGCCATGGTAAGCAAATCATCCACGGCATTATACCGTCTCAACACAATCATTTCTTTGTCTGTAAATATCTCTAGGGTGTCACCAATGCCAATACCTAAATTCCTCCGAAGCTCTATGGGCAGAACCACCCTGCCCAAATCATCTACTTTGCGTGTAATCCCCGTTGATTTCATAAATTCATCCTTTCTTAAAGCTTGTCCTTATCAAAGGGCTTGCGCCCCTATTTACTAACTACATTAATAGATTGTGCCGCTTTGGCTTTTATAGCTTCCGCCGCTTTCATCTTTGCTTCAATAAGTACACGAGCACAATTTCTTTCGTGAATCTCCGCTTCCTCTTTGGTCTTTTCCTTATGGCGTACCGTTACAGTGTATTCAGTTTTCTTAGCCTCTCTTGGCATCTTAAACACCCCCTAGTAAAAGCTATGCTTTATAGAATTTGTCCTATTCTGCATATTTGTCCTATTCTAAAAATAGGTTCTTTTTCTAATCTCACATACCTTAAGTAGCTTGTAATTATTGTGGAATATTTTGTCACATCGTGCTATCCTTTCTGTACAAGCACTGCAATGCCGAGTAATTAAGAAAGGAGGTAATGCCAATGGGTATATTACCAGTCCCTGCCAAACTGTTTTTTGAAGATTTTTCTAACGATTTGCTCACTTATGAAATTTTTAATTTGCAAGAGCAAATTGGTGTATTTAAAGGCTTAGAAAATACCGATGAATCAGGCAAACATATAGAATTTTTAGTTGAAGACAAACCCAATATTCAAGTTGGAAATACAATTACAACCCAAGATAAACTCAATACATATACTGTAAAGAATATTGAGTATGACCATTATGATGGCAAACCCGAGCTTATCAAAGCGTACTACTAATTGCTCTTCCCGCTTGAAGATAAAATTGGTGTGCGCTGCATGCAATGAAACTGAGTGTTTCTCTCATTTCTTCATCTGTGGAACACTCAGTTGTTATTTCCATTTTCACCTCCGTCCCATTTTTGGTTTTAAAAACTTCACTATACTTAGTCACTGCTCCCCCCTCCTTAGCTAGCGGTTTTTTCTTCCTCCTCTGTTCTAAATAAATATGTCATTGTATATTCTGGAAACAAAAGTGAACTAATTTTTATTGCCTCGGGATAAGTAAAATCCGTAACTCCATTTAATTTGTTTTGAGCTGTTTTTTCAGATACTCCTAAAAAACTTGCAAATGCAACTATCGTAATGTTTTTCTTTTGTAATTCATTTCTTAAATTTTTCATCATACTCTCCCCTCCTTTTACCCCGCAAGGTATTTACAATCACATAATATACCCTGCATCGTAAATTGTCAATACTTTTTTCCGTTGCAGGGTAATTTTTTACTTGACTAGATAATAAAACAGATATACTATGGAAAAGTAAGGAGGGAAGTATTATGAATTTCCTAGAAAAACTTGATTTCCTAATGAACAAAAATGACATAAACAAAAATGTTTTATCAAGAGAAAGTGGAATACCATATACAACCATTGATGGATTTTATAAAAAAGGTTATCAAAACGTTAAGTTATCTACTATCAAAAAATTAGCTGAATATTTTGATACCACTCTAGATTATTTAATGAAGGACGAAATAACAGATATTAATTTTGGTAGAGTATGTAATTTTGATTTAGACCACAACGAAATAAAACTAATTTCTAAATATCGATGCTTAAATGAATCTGGCAAAGATATGGTTAATTTAGTTTTAGAAAAGGAATATGAACGCAGTAATCTTACAAATAGGAACGAAGAAATAGCAGAAGAGCTTTTCCCCGCCTCAGTGACGAAGCTTACCGCTGAGGATGAAAAAGAATTAGAATTGATAAAGCAAGAAATGCTGGCCGAGAAAAAGGGCATAACGTCTATAGCTTCCATCTCCGCAAAAGACGCCTAAAAGCGAAAAAGTTATTTCAATATTCATAAGACATGAAAGATGGTATTACTATGAAATAAGAAAGGATGCTCCCTATGGAAACAATTTACCAAGAAATAAAAGCCCTAGGCAAAAAATATCAAGCACAAAAAATTGTTCTCTTTGGCTCTCGTGCCCGTGGGGATAATCATTCACGAAGTGACATTGATTTGGCTATTTACGGTATGAAGGATTGTAACCAATCTCGGTTTTGGTCTGATGTTGATGATCTTCCTACTCTTTTGAAATTTGATCTGGTATTTATAAGTGAGACTACAGACCAGGAACTAATTAAAAATATTGAAAAGGATGGTGTGCTGCTCTATGAGTAATTTTCAAAAGAAAGCTGAAAACTTTGAAAAATCAGTATCTCGTTTGCAGGAAGCGTTAGAGGAGTATAATCTGAATAAAAGCACTACAGTTCGTGATGGCGCGATCCAAAGATTTGAGTTCTCAGTGGAACTTGCATGGAAAACAGCGAGAGAGTATCTTATAGAACAAGGCTTTCTTGATCTGAATAGCCCAAAAACCGTCATGCGTGAAGCATATTCATATAAAATCATCAATGATGAACGTACTTGGATTCAGATATTAAATGACCGTAACCTAACCTCACATGTTTACGATGAAAAAACAGCAGATGAAATCTTTGTTAGAATATGTACTTCACATATGCAAGCTTTAAAGGAACTATCAGAATATTTTTCGGAAAACTAAAAAATCCCTCACAGTACCGCAAATACTGTGAGGGTAAAAACAGATTTGTCATGCCACAAACCCCTTAATATTATTATAAGTAATATGTATTATATTGTCAAATTTTGAATTTTAAGGGGTGTTGTTTATGTACGACTTTATAGCGATTGACTTTGAAACTGCAAATAATAATTTGAATAGTGCCTGCTCCATAGGAATAGTTGCGGTTAAAAATCAGGAAATTGTAAAAACTGAATATTTCTTAATAAAGCCTCCTACAGCTGAATTCTTAATGAAGAATGTCGACATTCATGGAATAACCTTTGAAATGGTGAAAACTGAGAGTAACTTTTTTGAAGTCTGGGAGCAATTAAAAGAATATTTCGCTAATACACATTTTGTAATTGCCCATAATGCTCAATTTGATATGTCTGTATTAAAATGTTGCTTTAATGAATATTCAATTGATATTCATAACTTTCATTACATAGACAATATCCACATTACGCATCTGTGCTCTCCTGGCAATTTACAAAACAATACACTAAAGACAGCAGCAGATCTCTATGGCGTTGATATCGACAACCACCACAATGCACTTAGCGATGCATTAGCCGTGGCAAACATTATTATCAATATACTTAAAACTCATAGACATGAAAGCTTTATATTACTTGCAGCTCATAGAAACTTTACAATTAAAAATTTTTATGAACTTAACTGCACAAACTTTTTTATTTCTTCCAAAAATAGAATTAAATACTCAAATAATACTATTTCTATGCAAGAATTAAAGGAATTAGCTGAACAAATAATCAGTGACAATTTAATTGAGATTGATGAAATAATATTCATTAAGGATTGGATTCAAGAGCACCAGTCGTTAGCTGGAAACTATCCATTCGATAAAATTTCCGCACTTTGCTCTCTAATACTGGAGGATGGTATTTTAACCGATTCTGAAGCTGATGAGATGCTTTGCCTATTATCACAATTCGTAAACCCAATAGAAACATCTTGCACGGAATGCTCGATTATATTTGAAGAGAAATTATTTGTATTAACGGGAGACTTCGACTCAGGATCTAAAAGTGATATCACAGAAATGATTATTTCAAAAGGTGGTTCCTGCAAAGACAACCTTACTAAAAAGGCGGATTATCTTATTGTTGGCGGTGCTGGGAGTGATAATTGGAAATATGGGAATTATGGTGGTAAGGTCGCAAAAGCTCTTGAAATGCAAGAAAAAGGTCACACTATTTTAATATTGAAGGAAAAAGACTTGATAAATTGTTTAGAATGATTTTATTAGAGTTTGCACTTCTCATATGCAAGCCTTAAAGGAACTATCAGATATTTTTCCGAAACTAAAAATCCCCACAGTACCGCAAATACTGTGAGGGTAAAAAACAGATTTGTCATGCTACAAACCCTTAATACATTATAAACTTTATAGAATATTTTGTCAATTAAGGGGGAATTTGTATGGGTTTTAGGTTTAGAAAGAGTATAAAAATTGCTCCAGGCATAAAACTTAATTTAAGTAAACGTGGTGTAGGAATGAGTGTGGGCACAAAAGGTGCTAGAGTTTCCCTCAATTCGAAAGGGAAAGTTACAAAATCTTTTAGCATCCCTGGTACCGGTATTTCTCATGTAACAACCACTTCTTTAAAGCCTTCTAAAAAGAAAGAGAAAAAGGCAAAAGAAGGAGGATCTGCTCTTTCAGAGAATAATTATAGTTATTCGCCATATTCAAATGAAAACAACGCTACACCTACAGAGATATATTCAAATTTTTCAGGTGGAGGCAATCTTCCGCCTAAAAAGTTCAAGCGTTGGATGATATATGTTGCCATTACTTTGATTGCCACATTGATAAACGTACGGTTATTTTTTCCTGCCGTCTTTATTCAAAGTATTTTCCATTTGCTACATGTAAAAAAAGATTTATTGAATCACCCAAATAGTAAAAGATATACTTTCATTACAATCGGTGTAATTATATTTTCAACAATTGGTTTGTTTGTACATACCTTTGCATCCCCTTCCATACCGGTTGAAACAATTGCACTTTCAGTTGGTAATGACACCATGGATATAAATGAAAATCAATTTGTCCAGTTGCACTATACTCCTGAAAATGCAGATATATCCGAAATCCGTTTTGAGGTAACTGACGATTCTTTAGCTGAGATCTCCAAGCTGGAAAACGGAGAACTTGAGCTGAAAACATTCAGCAATGAGGGGGATTTATCTATCCTGGCTGAAACATCGGATATTAAAAGTAATGAATTACTTGTCACAATTGTAGATAAGGAAAAGCAGGAAGCCGAACGCCTTGCCGCTGAAAAAAAAGCCGAGGAAGAAAGAATTGCTGCTGAGAAAAAAGCTGAAGAAGAGAGACTTGTGGCAGAAAAAAAAGCCGAGGAAGAAAGAATTGCCGCTGAACAAAAGGCTGAAGCTGAAAGACTTGCTGCAGAACAAAAAGCTGCAAGTGAGACAGTTCGTGTTACTAATACTCAAAAAAGTAATGGTCGAACCATTTATGTAACTCCAACCGGTAAAAGATATCACTACGACGACTCATGTAATGGTGGCCACTATACAGAATCTACATTAGAGGAAGCGCTTTCAAGAGGATTAACACCTTGTAAAAAGTGTGTATATTGATTTATTTATTAAGAAAGCTGCGGTCATGCTTGGTACTAAAACCTTTATAAAATTGGTTGTACTGCAAGACCGTTTTTTTTAGAGTAGTTAAATAGAAAATGAAAGGTGTCCTAACATGATATATATATATGCGAGACAATCCATTGATAAAAAAGATAGTATCTCCATTGAAACGCAAATTGAATATGCAAAACGTGAAGTATTCAATGAAGAGTTCAAGATTTATGAAGATAAGGGCTACAGCGGAAAAAATACGAACCGCCCTGCTTTTGAACAAATGATGAAGGATATGGACATCGAAGAAGTTTCAAAAGTAGTTGTTTATCGTCTCGATAGAGTTAGCCGCTCCATCGTTGACTTTGGTGACTTCATTAATTCTTTGGAGGAAAAAGGTATTTCCTTCGTGTCTGCTACGGAGAAATTCGATACTTCAACGCCAATGGGACGTGCAATGCTGTATATCGTTATTGTCTTTGCCCAGTTGGAACGTGAAACGATTGCCGAACGTGTTAAGGATAATTACTATGCACGAGTGAGGAAAGGTGCATGGGGAGGCGGACCCGCCGCATACGGCTTTAATTTGGTGCGTACGGTTATTGATGGCAAGAAGGCAACATCTTATCAACCTAATGAACAATTAGCCAATGTGGTCAAGATATTTGAGTTGTACAGGCAACAATATACTTCTTTGGCAGACGTGCAAAGATTTCTTGTCTCTGAGGGTATACTCTCTGCTGGTGGTGTTAATTTTGACAGTGCTAAATTATCCTCTATTTTAAAGAATCCTGCATATGTAAAAGCCGATATCGCTATTTACAACTTTTATAAATCCAAAGGAGCCATTATGGCAAACGATGTTGAAGAGTTTGACGGTGTGCATGGTTGTATCCTGGTAGGTAAAAGAGATGGAAATGAGCGAAAATATAAAGACGTGTCAGAGCACCTCTTGGCCATTGGTACCCACGATGGCATTATAGACAGTCAAACCTTCTTAGCTTGTCAAACTAAACTAGCATCCAACCGTCAGATTAAAAACACCTACAAGGGCAAATATTCATGGCTGACAGGGCTTGTAAAGTGTGGTTACTGCGGATATTCCTTTTCTGTTCGCTTTGGTGCCGTTAAAGAAGGACGTATCCCCTACTTTGCATGTTCTGGCCGCTACCTCCATAAAAGTTGCGATGCAATACAGACACACCGTGTTTACGATGTAGAGGCCTTTGTAGAAAACCAGCTTGTAAACGAAGCTGAAAATATAAGACTGCGGAATGAAAATACCGAAAATCACAATCAAAAAGACCAGAATAAAAAACTTATGCTTATCGAAGAGAAAATAAATAATTTAATTCTCTCTCTTGAAAATGCAAGTAGCGTCACCGCTGAATATATTAATTCAAGAATTGAAGCCTTACACCAAGAGAAACAGGATATCATGAAAAGTTTTACTCATATCCCACAAAAACAAAATGAGATTGCCAATTTTAGCGATTTCGACTGGGAGAATTTATCCATTGAAGAGAAAAATAAGGTGGCAAGAAGCTTTATAGAGAAGGTAATTTTAACTAAGAATAATGTTGAGATCGTTTTTAAATAGAGTATAAAAATAGAATGTCTTCTAACACAATACAGTGTTTGGGACATTCTATTTTCGATAATAATTAATTAGAAATACCATAATTACAACTACAGCTGATACAGCAGAACTGAAACAAGCATAAACTAAACCAGAATCAAAATATTCAGCATGATACATTGATACCCTCAAATTGATAAATACAAAAAGAAATAAAATCCAAAATAGTACTATTCCTAGAAATGCAAATAAAAAATAATACGTTTTTCTATTATTGTTATTAGTCTTAAATTTTTTATATAAGAACAATAAAACACAAATTAAAATGCTTGCTAAAAAAATAAAAATCAAATTATTGCGCATCAGAAAAGTAATAAGTATCCCCCCTATTTTCATGGAAAATATTAACTTTCAATAAATATACAATAACATATTTAGATTAAAATTGAAATTATAATTTATATAGTATCTAGTCAATAATCGACTTTTCTTTTTGTTTCTAACAGGGACAGCTTAGACTGGAAAGAATTAGGAGCAGACCATGAAATAAACCAAGTTTTAAATCATAAGCATCTTGGCAATGGTTCAATCGTCCTTTTCCATAATGATGCCAAATATACACCTGAGGTTTTAGATACCATCATCAAGGGATTGAAAGAAAAGGGTTACGAAATCGTTCCCATTTCTCAACTCATCCTTAGAGATAATTTTGAAATGGATCATGAGGGTAGACAAAGAAAAACCGTCAAGGCATCCTAAATTTGCGCAAACGAAAAATGTGGAACATTTGCCTAAACATTCTACCCTTTTATTTAGCAATTGATGTAAACGATTACATATATTGATTCTAATGGGATATACAATTTTAAAACATTAAAAAAGAATGCACCAAAATGTTGTAATTCTCATTTTGATGCATTCTTTGCGTTTAAAGCAAAATATCTATAAATTGATTTACGGAAATCCCATGGAAATACTTTTCAATTTCTGTATTTACCAACATTCTTTCTAAAGCCTCCCTTTTTAATTCACAGCCCTCCAATAACTTTGATAGCTCTCCATGGTCACTTACCCCAAAGAAATCTCCATAGAACTTCACCTCAACAATTTTACCATCCTTCGTATTCATATGTGCCTCAATTTTACCACAACCATCAATACGACGTTCCTTTTGCACAGTATATTCAGGTGATTTTCCATAATTCCAATCCCACTGGGCATAGCGTTCCACCTTAATTTTTTCGATTTCCTCTATATCTTTTTCAGTCAAACTATAGGTCTCCACAGGCATTTTCCCAAAAACGTAGGAAACCAGCTGATTTTGAAATTCCTCTAACGTTAAATCCGGTTTTAAATAAGGTTTCACATTTGTTACGCGGCTTTTTACCGATTTTGATGCCTTAGACTGAAATTTGTCCCCCGCAACATTAAGTACAGCAGCTACCACATCCAAATCAGAATTGAACATAATTGTTCCATGATGCATCACTCTGCCTTCTTTTAAATATTGCGAATTGCCCGAAAACTTCTTTCCGTCAATTGTGATGTCATTCCTGCCATTTACTTGTGCATCAGCACCTAATTCCTGTAGTAAAGAGGCAACCGGCTGACAAAACAGTTTAATATCCAAATCACTTGCTTCTTTTGCATCCATAATAAATGTAAAATTCAAATTCCCTAAGTCATGGTAAACTGCTCCCCCGCCAGAAAGACGACGAATAACCTTTACCCCTTTTTCTTCAACTACTTTGGGATTCACTTCCCCAAAAGTATTTTGGTTTTTACCAACAATTACCGCATTATTATTTTGCCACAGCATAAAATACTCTTTGCTGCGATCCATCTTATCAAAAACAAATTGCTCCAACGCTAAGTTAAACGCTGGATCCGTACTGGGTGATTTTAAATAAACCATTGACATATTGATTCCTCCTCTGGCCAGAAGCCATTTCTTTCGTAAAATTTGCTTTTATTTTACCATTATTAAATGAGAAAATCTATCCCTTTCTTTAGGTATTAAAAAACAAAAAAATCTTCCTCACACCCTAGGGGCTAGGAAGATTTTTAAATTTAATTTATTCCAAAGTTATTGTTCTGCCAAGTATTTTCATCAGGAATTCCATCATCATAATTAGTATCTCCGGGTGTATTTGTACCCGGACTATTCCCATTATTACCACCCCATCCACCATTGTCAATAGGAAGATTATCTTCGAAGGGCGGAGGTGAATTGGTATGGTCATAATCGCAAGTCTCCTTGATATTAATGTCCATTTTGCCTTCCGGTATTTTAGAAGGCTTACTTAAAATTTTACCCTTTTCATCAACTGCAAGGACAACATCCATACGGCTGGAAGCAGGGCAATTGTCAGAAGCAAGCTTACCAGATTCCTTGCAAATACTAAACACCTTGTGCACGGTACAAACTTCACCGGGTCCTTTAAAATCTGCCGCGGCGATATCCGTATGGGCTGTGAGTCCATAATAGTCCTGACCACATAGATCAGTTGCTATTCCCCCACAAGCAGAGCAATACGACTGGTTGACAAGACCACTTGGTTTTGTAAAGCCCTTATTAGAAAGCCCCTGATGCACCTGACTCATAACTGTGCGCCAAATGTTTAAGTGGGCACTTCCTCCATTTGCAATGACTTTTGAAGTATCATACCCCATCCAAATACCTGCAGTATAATATGGCGTATACCCATAGAAGGTTAAATCCTTGGTATCATTGGTGGTACCCGTTTTACCTGCAACAGTCATGCCGCTGATTGCAGCTCTATGACCTGTAGCACTACCGCCACCTGTAATTACGTCCTTCATCATATCCGTCAACATATATGCCGTTGTTTCCTTGATTACTCGATGGGTATCTATTTTTGAATTATCCAACAAAACATTGCCATCGTGGTCATATACAACCGTATAATACTGTGGCTCATTATAAATACCGCCATTTGCTATTGCTGCATAGGCAGCAGTTCCTTCTAAAACAGAAATACCTTGGGTTAAACCACCCAATGCTGTTGTTGCGGCCTTATCTGCATCCACCAGGGTTGACAGGCCGAAGCTCTCCATATATTTGAAAGAGGATTCCGCCCCAACCATCATAAATGTTTTAATCGCCAAAATATTCATGGAATCACGAATACCCTGTCTTACAGTGCAAGGACCTAAAAATCTGCCATTCCAGTTTCTTGGTGACCAACTGCCATAGGTAACCGGCTCATCAATAATAACAGAACCGGGCATTAAAAGCCCCATATCAATTGCAGGTGCATAAGAAGCCAATGGCTTCATTGCTGATCCCTGCTGACGCAGGGCTTGGGTTGCTCTGTTAAAAACAGAATCTCCGGGCTTTTGCCCTCTGCCACCAACCAAAGCTTTAACTTGTCCGTTATGTTGATCCATAATTACCATTGCAGCCTGTAAGGACCTAGATGTGGTAACCTTATCCAAAACCTTAACATGAGTATCATCTAAAAGTTCTTTTTTCACAGACTCAACAAATGCATCTACCTGATCCTCACTGGTAACCGTGGTTTTTCTTTCATAATGAGACTGATTACTTTTTGTATCCGGGTTTGTTGTATCCATAACCGAAATCAAATAAGTAACATCTAGGGTACCATCGGATGCAGGGAATAACGAATCATCAGTAAATGCAACTTCCATGGTATTTTGCATGGCTGCATCCATGGTTGAATAAATCTGGAGGCCACCACTATAAATTAAATCGTATGCTTGTGCCTTTTTATACCCTTTCTTCTCAACCAAATCGTTGGCAACTTGAGCAATCATTGCCTCAACAAAATAATTATGATTTGCTTTTTTCGTATCATCTTCTGTTTTACTGCAAACTAAGGTAGAAAAAACATCTTCAGCAACAGCTTGATCATACTCTCCTTGGGTAATATAGCTTAAATCCAGCATTTTCTTCAAAATTGTTGTCTGTCTCTCTTTACTTTTTTCTGGCTTCGTATCAGGTGCATATTGGCTCGGATTTTTTGTAATCCCCGCTATGACTGCACTCTCTGCCAAGGTAAGCTCGCTGGCATTTTTTCCATAGTAATACTGCGCCGCCGCCTCAACACCATTGAGTCCATGGCTTAGGCCAATTGTATTTAAGTACAATTCCAGAATATAGTCCTTTGCCGCTTTCTTGCTACCCAGTTGCTTTGCCAAAGACTTCTCAAAGGAAACAGCTAAATATTGCTCTTTTACTTTTCTCACAAATGTTTTTTCGTTGGTTAATACTTCGTTTTTAATCAACTGCTGGGTAAGTGTACTTGCACCCTGAGATAAACTAAGATGCCTAATATTTTGTATCGTAGCCCTCATAATCCCCCGCATATCAATGCCGTTATGGTCATAAAAACGTTCATCCTCAATAGCTATTACAGCCTCCTGCATATATGGGGCAATTTGAGCTAACTTAACGTATTCTCTATTTTCATCCCCATGAAGCTTATCGAATTCATCTCCTTTAGCATCATATATAATTGAAGTATATGATTCCGGCGTAACATCCTCTGTATTAAGCATATCTGTGCCATTTAGAATTCCAAACACCGTGCCCAGTCCGGCACCCACAACTGCAAAACCGACAATTACAGCAATCGCCAGAAGCACTTTAAAAAAACCACTGCTTCCTCCTTTACGTTTGCGTCTTTTTTTCTTTCTCGGATTTGATCTAGTTGAACGAGATGACGAACTGCTTCTCGGAGCGCCTTCAGGTGGGCGTCTCCTTTGATGCGTTTCACTCATGTACATAAACCCCCTTTAAATTCAATATGATTATAGCAGAAATCAACAAAGAGGAAAAGAAAAATTTCATTACAACAATCTTAATCCCCTTTTCTGCTGACGCAAAATGAAAACAAAAAAAAATTTGTGATATTCGTTCTTTTGATATTCTAAGGCTTTCCCACATACTCTTGTTTTAAGGAGATGAAAAAATTGAAGAAAAAATTTCGAAAAAAAAATAAAAAAAGTGGAGCTCTAATTCTGCTTTTCACATTTGTTTTTGTTTTTTTTATTACTATATTGTCTTTAAAGCAATTTGAAAAACAGATAGTGCCTTCTCTGCAAGAGATTTCCCATACCCGTTCCATGGCAATTGCCAACGAAATCATTAATCACTGCGTTCAAACTGTACTGACAGATTTGCCTTTATCCACGGAAGACTTTTTGACCATAACCGAAACAAACCACACATATACCGCAAACACACAACAGATTAATCTGTTTTGCACCCAATTAAATAATGAAATAAATGCTGCTATGCAAACTTTGCCCAATGAAAGAATATTAATTCCTTTGGGAGCAGCATTAGACAGTGCTTTTTTCGCAAACCACGGGCCTAAAATTCCCTTTACCCTAATGCCTGTAGGTGCAGTTACATCGGATTATGAAACTTCATTTACATCCGCAGGCATTAATCAAATAAACTATAAAATTTGGGTAAATTTATCTTTTGAATTGCAAATTGCAAACCCTCTTTTTAAAGAAAAAATAGTATTTTCAAAAAAAATAATGTTGATTGACACAATTATTAGCGGAAAAGTACCAGATTATTTCTTCGGTACAGGACAAAACAAGAATATCTATTGACAGATTGTGCAAAATATTATTAAATGTTAGTTGATTAGGATTTACTATTTTTTGGAGGTACTGGAAATGGTTAAAACACTAAAGGATTTTTTTTATGAGCTTGGCAGTCTATCTTACGATAATGGTGACTACGCCATTCTAAAAATTAAAGTGAAAGAAAATGAAGTAAAAGGCTTTGTAGACTGTTTCCTTCCGGGAACAGAAATATTAAGCGACGGTAAAAACGGCAAGCCCTTAACATTAAAAGGTGCTGCGAATACAGACAAGGGAGCTACCGGTGAAGAGGAATTGGAATTCACAGGTCTTCAATTATATGATTTTTCAGATGCAGATGGAAACTGGTATCTGATTACATTCCCTACTGTTGAGAAATTGGAGGAATACCTTTTAAGTGAGGCTGGATATTTGAATTTTTACAGCACACAAATGTTTGTATTTGAAAATGGCGTTGAGAAGCCCTTTGAAATCATGTTCAACGGTGACAATGATACCGTAATCGGCATCGATAAGGACTCTATGGATGCCCCCTTAGATATTCCATCTTTGAAAGACCGAATTTGGGTTAGATGGAGAAATCCAGACGAATTAAAGCCTTTGACAGATGCTGATGTTGCTGCGTACAAAAAGTCAATCGGCAGATAAAATCCCCGTCAGTGAGCTTAGAATGCCCAATAGGGCACATTGAAAGGTTATTGCAATTTATGTTTTCAACATTTTGCAATAACCTTTTTTACGTCTTTTTAAATTTCTATAGTCCCAAGTCTATTGGAATCCATTACAAATACTTCTCTCTTTTTTCAACGAAAAAAAGGATACCTCTGCAGTATTTCACTTTCGAGATATCCTTTTTCATTTTTATAGATGTTGCAAAAAAATTGATACTTTTTACTTAAATCAATAGAATTTTCCTTATTCTTTTACGAAGGAAACCAATAAATCTCCTTGGCTAACCTTTTCACCCTCAACAGCATAAATCTTATCAATCACGCCATCTTCTTTGGCAACAATTGAGGTTTCCATTTTCATGGCCTCAACAGTAAGCAAAGGTTGATTTTTCTTTACTGTATCCCCTTCTTTTACAAAAACCTTACTGATTGTTCCTGGAATGGAAGAACCTAAGTGGAAAGGATTATTTTTGTCCGCCTTTAATTTGCGGTCACTCTTTACTTCCAAGTTCTGATCCAGCACCTTCACCTCACGCACTGCACCGTTAATTTCAAAAGTGAGTGTGCGGAAACCTTCAGCATCAGGGTCAGACATATCAATATACTTAATCAGAATGTTTTTACCTTCACCGATTTCAATTGAAGTTTCTTCCCCTTTTGCTAAACCAAAGAAATATACATCGCTGGTTAATTTAGAAACGTCAGTGTAGTATTCCCAATGGAAGCAATAGTCATCGTATACCTTAGGATACATAGCGTAGCTGATAATATTTCTGGGGTTAATACGTTTCATTGTATGGGTTTCAAGCAAATGCTTCTCAATTGCCTTCAAGTCAGCAGGAGGTAGTAAAGCACCCGCTCTGCCCTCAATTGGTTTCTTGCCTTTTAATACAATTTTTTGTAATTCTTCAGGGAAACCGCCTTCTGGTCTACCAATATTCCCCATAAAGTAATCCACAACGGAGTCAGGATAGGATAAATCCTTACCTTCTGTCAAAATGTTATCCTGGGTCAAACCGTTTTTGGACATAAAGATTGCCATATCGCCAACAACCTTAGAAGAAGGAGTTACCTTGATGATATTGCCCAAAAGGTCATTTGCCTGCTTATACAACTGCTTAATTTCTTCAAAATTATCAGCAGAACCCATGGCTTTTACCTGTGCCAGTAAGTTTGAATACTGACCACCGGGAATTTCATATTTATATATTTCAGTATTTGGTGTTTTCATTTCGCTTTCAAAACCAGTGAAAATTTGACGAACACCCTCGTAGTAATGGCTTAATTCTGTCAACTGGTCAGTATCCAGTCCTGTATCTCTTTCTGTTCCTTTCAGCGCCTCAGCTACAGCATTCATGGAAGGCTGGCTGGTTAAGGAACTCATAGACTGAATTGCCAAATCCACAATATTTACGCCTGCTTCTGCTGCCATTAAAACTGTGCTAACACCATTGCCTGTTGTATCATGAGTATGGAGATGCAAAGGAATGTTTAATTCAGATTTTAAAGCAGTGAACAGCTCTTTTGCAGCATAAGGCTTCATCAAACCTGCCATATCCTTGATGGCAAAAATGTGACAGCCCAATGCTTCCATCTCTTTTGCCTTACGCACATAATAATCCAAAGTGTATTTTGTTTCTTTGGGATTCAAAATATCACCAGTGTAGCAAATTGCGCCTTCAACAATTTTTCCTGTTTTCAAAGATTCTTCAATGGGCATCTTCATATTTTCTACCCAGTTCAAGCTATCAAAAATACGGAATACATCTACCCCTCGTTCCGCAGAAATTTTGATAAATTCCTGTACCACGTTATCAGGATAGTTTGCGTATCCAACTGCATTAGAAGCACGCAAAAGCATTTGAATCAATGTGTTTGGCATAGCCTTTGAGAGCTGCTGTAAACGAATCCAAGGGGACTCTTTTAAGAAACGATATGCAACGTCGAAGGTTGCGCCGCCCCATGCTTCCACGGAAAAAGCTTTTTCCATTGCCATATTGGTAGCGGGTGCCGCTACGATTAAATCGTTGGTACGTAAGCGTGTTGCCATTAAGGACTGATGGGCATCACGCATGGTTGTATCTGTAACAAAAAGGCGTTTTTCCTTCATTAAACTCTGGGTATAATCCTTTGCACCCATCTTTAAAAAAGCATTCTTTGCGCCGTTTACTTCAATTGTAGAGCCATCCTCATTTTTACCAAAGGAAGGTACTGGAATTTTATCAAATTCAGGTTTATTACCCTTAGACTCATTCACAATTTTATTACCGATAAATTCTGCAATTTTCGTAGCACGGTCTTTACCGGGCACAATATGAAACAGCTCAGGTGTACTTTCAATAAATGTTGTTGTACACTTTCCATCATTCCAAATCTGGCTCTGCAACACATTAATCAGGAAAGGAATGTTGGTCTTTACACCACGAATTCTAGTTTCTTTTAACGCACGAATTGCTTTTTTGGTTGCGTTCTCAAATCGTCTGTCATGGGCAATCACTTTTACCAGCAAGCTGTCATAATAAGGTGTAATTTCCGCACCTGTGTATGCAGTGCCACCATCCAAACGAATGCCATTTCCTGCGGGAGAACGGTAAACATTGATTTTTCCTGTATCAGGTAAGAAGTTATTTGCAGGATCTTCTGTTGTGATACGAAGCTGAATGGAATAACCGTTACAGCTAATATCTTCCTGAGAAGCAATTCCGATTTCAGGGGAATTCAAAGGATACCCTTCTTCAATCAAAATCTGAGCCTGAACAATATCGATACCAGTCACTTCTTCCGTTACGGTATGCTCAACCTGAATTCTTGGGTTCATTTCAATGAAATAATAATTTTCATCGGCATCCACCAAAAACTCCAGTGTTCCTGCGTTTTTGTAACTTACATGCTTTGACAAACGCACTGCATCGGCAAAAATCTTTTCTCTAACACCATCGCTTATAGTAAAGGCAGGGGCAAATTCCACTACCTTCTGATGACGTCTTTGTACAGAACAGTCACGATCTAAGAGATGAACCACGTTGCCGTATTTATCACCCAAAACCTGAACCTCAATGTGTTTAGGATTACGAAGATATTTTTCAACGAAAATTTTATCGTCACCAAATGCTTTTTTTGCTTCATTTCTTGCTTCTTCAAATTCCTTTGCCATTTGCTCAGGTCCGTTCACAATACGCATACCGCGACCGCCCCCGCCGTTGCTTGCCTTCAGCATTACGGGATAGCCAACTTTTTCGGCAACAGCCATCACTTCATCCAAATCACGAATTGCATGGTCTACACCTGGAATGATAGGCACATTACATTCAATTGCCATTTGCTTGGATGAAATTTTATCACCCATGGCATACATAACTTCAACCTCTGGGCCGATAAAAGCGATGCCTGCCTTTTTACAAGCAGAAACAAAATCAGGATTTTCGGAGAGGAAGCCATAGCCGGGATGAATTGCATCTGCCCCCTTAGCCTTGGCAATCTTAATGATATTATCAATATCCAAATATGCGTCAATAGGCCCTTTTTCGGGATTTAGCAAATATGCCTCGTCGGTTTTGGTACGGAAAAGAGAGTATTTATCTTCTTTGGAAAAGATACCTATAGTTTGAATCCCCAGCTCATTCAAAGCACGATATACGCGAATTGCAATTTCGCCACGGTTTGCCACAAGCACCTTTTTAAACTTCTTAATTTGTACTTCCTGCATCTTTATACCTCCTTAATCATTATGCTTTACATTCAAAACCCAAAGTTTACAATTAAAAACCTTGTTCTCTATTATAATATACGATAGCTTATTCGTAAACTAAAAATCTGTAGAGATTTATATAAGTAAAACTTATATGCTTCGTCATTTTTTCCCCTTAGGGAAAATTTTTCCTAATAAATGTGTGAGGTTTTTACATTCAACCACTTCCAAATTATCCAATTTTACTTTTCTGGCACCTTCAGAGGCCAGAAACACCTTTGTAAAGCCCATTCTGTCTAGTTCTCGAATTCGCCCTTCCATTGCAGGAATTTTTTTTAATTCTCCTGTTAAACCAACATCGGCAATGAATGCCCAATCGGAGGGCAACGGAATGTCTTTTACCCCGGAAACTATGCTCATCAGCACAGCCAAATTCGCTGCCTGCTCCTTTAAAAACAGACCACCTGTTGTCTTCACAACCACATTTTTATCATATAGTTTTAACCCGCCACGCTGTTCCAATACAGACAAAAGAGTATTTAAAGTATCTTTTTTCATATTTTCGCTGATTCTTAACGGATATGCCGTAAAAGAATTGGAAACCAGACTTTCAATTTCAGCCACAACCGCGCGGGAACCTTCCCGCAAAACAGTGATGGCACTACCTGAAACAGCATCTTCTTTTTTTCTTTTAGTAACAAAATATTCTGATGGATTATCTATGGAAGTAAGCCCCTTTTCTGTCATAGCGAAGAAGCCCATTTCCCCAGTGCTACCAAAGCGGTTCTTTGTAGCAATTAAACTTCTCAGCTCTTCTGCTCCTTCCCCTTCCAGAACCAAAACGGTATCTACTAAATGCTCCAAGGCTCTAAGACCTGCAATTTCATCGTTTTTATTCATCTGTCCAATCATAAATACAGCCCTAGGTCTGACTTTGTTTTTTGCACTTTGCACTAAGGCTGAGGCGCATTCCATGGTTTGGGTTGGATTTCCTGCTCTGGATGGATAAAACTCCGATAAAGCAAAGGTTTGGATACTGTCTAAAATGATAAAATCAGCGTCCACCTCAGAAATTGCCTCCAAAACCCGATCCATAGAAGTATCTGCCAAAATCCAGATATTATCCTCCACCTTTTCCAATATTCGGTCAGCACGGCTTTTAATTTGGCTGTCGCTTTCCTCACCGGAAGCATAAAGCACCCGCTTACCGCTTTTGGCCAATTGGCTTGCCACCATAAGGGATAAGGTTGATTTGCCACCACCAGGAGGAGACGTGATAATTGACACGGAATCTCTTACTATACCTCCACCCATCACTCTATCAAACTCAGTAATACCAGTTAAAAGTCGCTCATCCCCTATGATTTCAACCTCAGACAATCGAGACACCACTTGATTGGAAGAGCTTTTCGCCACAGTCCTTGCAAAAGCCTGTCCCTTTTGGCTTTTTGTCTCTTCTCGTTCTTCAAATGTATTCCATGCTCCACAGCTGGTGCATCTACCAGCCCATTTCGGACTTTTATATCCACATTCAGAACAAACAAATACCGTTTTTGTCTTCATATCTCCACTCCCAGCCTATTCTATCATTAGAAAAAAGTGGGCTGCACGCTTATACAGTCCACCTGAGGAAACCCAATTTTTTTGCATTTTCATAGTAGTTAGGGAAAATCAGCAATCTTTTTGATGCCAATCCTTCCCCGCCCCTCCGACATAACCTGAAATCAGGAAAGCTATAATTAAATAACAATCAAGCTAAAAAAATCGGCCTATAATCTGAAGTGGACTGTATAATTATACAGTCCACCTTAGCTTTATCAACCTATCTTTTCAACCTTTACATAGGGCATATTATTTTGCAATTCAACACCAATGGTTACCTTGCCTGCCATATTTGTTTTTACCTTGCCTACATTTACATCGTCAATTAAAATTTTATATTCACTAGAAGGTTCCATTTCCAAAGTCAACTGAACATCCTCGTGACCCTCTATCATGAAAAATGCACCCTTTTCATTTAATGAAAATTTATGTATGGTAGCGCCGGGCACTACCTCCATAAGCATTTTACCGTTTTTCTCAAGCTTTGTAATTTCATTGTATGTTTTAACCTTATAAAGATCGCCTTTTACCTCAAAATCCAAAACCTTTTTCTTTTCATCCATCAAATAATTGCCGAAGCTGATACTTCCATCTTCTTCCTGACGAATCAATTCCTCGATTACAGCCATTTCGCTACCTCCCAAAATATCACTTTCACAGTATACTTTCGATAAAAAATCCGAAATATCGCCAAATTTCTCTCTTCATTTGGATTAGGTTGATTATAACACAAAACATGACTTTGGTATATAGCTAAATTCATTATTTCAATAGGAAAAATTTCAATTATTTTACAGTTCTAAAAGAAAATCCATTTGTCTTAACCCCAACAGAAACCTTACTTCCCTTTTGGAAGTTTCCACTCAAAAACTCCTCTGCAAAAACATCCTCAATCTTTGTTTGCAGAGCACGGCGTAAAGGTCTGGCGCCATACGCTTTATCGTAGCCAACCTCCGCAATTTTTTCAATGGCTTTATCTGTAAAGGTTAACGTAATATCCATGTTTTCCTCAACTCTTTTACAAAGTGTCTTTGCCATAATCTTAACAATCTCAACTATATCCTCCTGTTCCAAAGGATGGAACACAATGATGTCGTCAATACGATTGATAAACTCCGGCTTAAAGATGTTTTTCACCTCATCCATAACACCCTTTTTCATAACTTCATAGCTTTGTTCTGCCGTTTCCACACTGGTAAAGCCCATTCTTTTCGGTGCGGCAATGCTTCTTGCTCCGGCGTTGGATGTCATAATAATAACTGTATTCTTAAAATCCACCTTACGCCCTTGACCGTCCGTGATATGTCCGTCATCCAGCACCTGCAAAAGGACATTAAACACTTCTGGGGAAGCCTTTTCAATTTCATCAAAAAGTACTACCGAATAAGGGTTTCTGCGAACCTTTTCGCTGAGCTGACCCCCTTCTTCATAACCAACATATCCAGGAGGTGCACCCACCATTCTGGCTACACTGTGCTTCTCCATATATTCAGACATATCAATACGAATCATTGCACTTTCGTCACCAAAAAGTGCCTGAGCCAAAGCTTTGGAAAGCTCTGTTTTGCCCACACCTGTTGGTCCTAAAAACAAGAAGGAGCCAATGGGTCTATTTGGATCTTTTAAACCAACTCGGCCACGGCGAATTGCTCTTGCCACTGCCTTTACCGCTTCATGCTGACCCACTACCCGTTCATGGAGTGTATCTTCAAGGGCGAGCAATCTAGCCGTCTCTTCCTCTTTTATACTCTGTAAAGGAATTCCCGTCCAACGAGAAAGCACTTCTGCCACTTCCTCCGGTGTTACTGTATGGGCATTGATGTCGTTATTCTGCTCCCAATCTTTTTGGGCTTCCTTCAATTGGGTACGTAAAGCATCCTGTTGTTTTTTAATTTCACATGCTTTTTCAAAATCTTCTGTTTTGATAGATTCCTCTTTTTCCTTCTCCATCTCCGCCAGTTTCTTTTGCAAATCCTTTACCGCTAGGGGTGCTCCATAGGTTTTTAAACGCAGGCGTGAAGCAGCTTCATCAATCAGATCAATTGCCTTATCCGGTAAAAATCGATCCGTAACATAACGCATAGAAAGCTTTACCGCCGCCTCTACCGCTTCGTCAGTAATGGTTACTTTATGATGCACCTCATATCTATCCCGTAGGGCACGAAGCATATCAATGGCAGCCTGCTCCGTTGGTTCTTCCACCTTTACAGGCTGGAAACGGCGTTCAAAGGCCGCATCCTTTTCAATATATTTTCTGTATTCATCCAGTGTTGTAGCACCAATCAGCTGTATTTCACCTCGTGCAAGAGAAGGCTTTAAAATATTGGAAGCATCAATAGCTCCTTCCGCAGCACCTGCGCCGATTATGGTATGAATTTCATCAACAAAAAGAATGATGTTACCATCTGCTCGAACCTCAGCCAAAGCTTTTTTCATTCTGTCTTCAAATTCACCACGATATTTTGAACCCGCAATGACAGCAGACAAATCAAGGCTGATAATCTTTTTATTTTTTAATACTTCAGGAATGTTTCCATCTACAATTTTTTGTGCCAAGCCTTCCACAATAGCAGTTTTTCCCACACCAGGATCCCCCACAAGACAAGGGTTATTTTTCGTTCTTCTGCTTAAAATTTGTATGATACGTTCAATTTCCAAATCTCTGCCGACAATGGGGTCAAACTTATTGTTTTTCGCCATTTCCGTTAGGTTACGGCTGAATTTATCCAGCGTTTCCGTTGGGCTTTTTTCCTGTGTCTCGCCGTTTGTATTCATACCTCGAATACCTGAGGTTTCATTTTCACCTGCACCCAGCATGCTCATAATATCAGCGTATACTTGCTGACGATTTACATTTAGATCCATCAGAATTTTTGTTGCAATGTTGTCTTCTTCTCGAATCAAGGATATCAACATATGTTCTGTTCCAACATAACCCATACCCATTTTTACCGCTTCCTGAAGACCAAATTCCACAACCCGTTTTGCTCTGGGTGTGTAGTCTACGGGGACATAAAAGGTTCTGTTGTGCTCATTTAACGTAACAATGCGATCCATAACCTGATGATAGGTTACCCCTTGGATTTCCAAGGCTTTTGCCGCTACACTTTCTTGTACTAGGGTTAGCCCAAGTAAAATATGCTCTGTTCCAACGTACTTATTTCCCAGTTTTAACGCAGCCTCTTGAGCTCTTGCCAAAACCTCTTGCGCTTTTTTCGTATATCTTCCTTCCATGTTTTTCACCTTCCTTAGCTTGTTAGCCATCAAAGCTTGTGATTGCTAATTGTATGTTTAAAATAAAAGAACTTTTCAGTTCTTTATTCTTTTTCCAAATATACTTAATTATACGAAAGAAATGATAAGAGGATACCTGAAATCAATCGTTTCTCAAAAGAAACACAGAATATTTTCACCACTCACCATAAATTGATACACACATTATAATACACACAAAGAGAAAATGCAAAGCTTGTTTTATGAATTTCCATAAAAAAACTGAAAAATGCCATCCTTAGGCATATTTACGAAGGACCATGGCTGATTTGTTGCAGGATGTAATCCTTTTAAAGAATACGCCCAAAGAGCGATTTCCGTGCGTCCTCTTCTTTGAAACTGGGAGTTATATTTTTTATCTCCCCAAATTGGTGCTCCTGCATGTGCAGTTTGTACCCGAATTTGGTGATGTCTGCCTGTCTCCAGTTGGATTTCCACCAAACTTAGAATCTGATTTTCTTCAACCTTAGTTTGGAAAACCTCGTAATGCAATACAGCCTTTTTTCCCATCTTATCCTTGGGGGAAACTACCTCTGAAAGATTGGTACGCGTATTTTTTTTCAAGTAATCAATCAAGGTACCTTTTTCTTCAGGCATTTTACCCAATAGAACGGCAAGATAACGTTTTTCCAAAATCCCTTCCTGCATTTGTTTTGCAAAAGCAGCCTCTGCCCTTTTTGTTTTTGCGAAAACAAGGAGACCCCCTACCGGTCTATCTAGGCGGTGAATCAAACCCAATGGATGACCGCAATGCTGTTCCAACGCAGAAAGTAAATCCAAATCTCCTGTTTTATCTGCCTGTGTTGGCATACCTTGAGGCTTTTCCGCCACCAACATTTCCCCATCCTCAAATATTATTTTCCAATCCATCATTACACTTCCTTTAAAAGAATTCCACTCTTAGGCTCCAATGGCAAACAAATATGCCCGTTTTCCACACTAAAGTCCACGCTTTCCAAATGATATCCCCTCTCATCCGTCAAAATCAAGCGTTTCATTCTGCCTTTTTCTCTAACGCCAATCTGCCATACAGGCACAAAAATTTCTTTAAAATGATCGCTGTTATTCAATACAACTACACAGTGGTTTTGTTCCGTAAACCTTCCATATCCTATGATACCATATTCTCCAAATAATTGCTTTAAGGAACCCAATCGTAAAGCTTCATTTTCTTTTCGCAAAAAAATGCATGCTTTGTGGAATGCAATTAATTCGTTATTTTCTCTGCCCCAAGGATAAGGTCTGCGATTATCAGGATCAGTCCATCCCGCAACTCCAGCTTCATCCCCATAATAGATGGTGGGTGCACCAAGCCAAGTCATTTGGAACAAGACTGCCTCCCGCATCACAGAAAGTTGAATACCCTCCGAGGCTCTTTCTGCGCCATCATGCTCCAATCTACCCAATTGGCGGTTTGTTCTTGTTAAAAAACGAGAATGGTCATGATTAGAAAGCTCATTCATTGCTGTAGTTAAGGCCTGAATAGGCAGCTTTGACATTTGATAAATCATACTGCCCCAAAATACATCAGCATTATTGTACAAATCATCTCTGGCGTCTGTACTGTGCTTTGATACCCCTGTAAGAAACCAAGTCAACGGCTCCATAAAGGCGTCATAATTCATAATGCTATCCCATTGATCGCCAAGTAACCAAGCTTTTGCCTCTCCGTAATGCTCTGCTAAAATTAAAGCATTTGGATTGGCTTTTTTCACGGTTTCCCGAAATTCCCGCCAGAAAGTATGGTTAAATTCCTCTGTGGTTCCTAAATCTGCCGCCACATCCAGCCGCCATCCGTCTGCACAAAAAGGAGACGAAACCCACTTTGCACCAATCTCCATAATTTTATTTCTTAACTCCAAACAGCCCTCAACATTTAGCTTAGGATGGTTTTCATATCCCCACCACCCCTCATAGGTAGTTCCATCCTGATTCCATATAAAATAAGGATGAAATGGACTGTTTTTATCTTGAAAGGCACCTTTTAATTTATCCTTATAAATCCCCTCTCGATCCATCCATTTATGGAATGCACCGCAATGATTAAAGACACCGTCAAGGATTACTTTCATTCCTCTTTTATGCGCCTCTGCAACCAAGGAAGCAAAAAGCAAATCACTTTTTTGCAGATTTGTTTCATTAGTAATACGAGTGATATATCTGGTTGCTTCTTGATTCTTTTCCGAACCAAAAACCAATGCTCCTTCATCCACCTCAATCACACCAAGATGAGGATCAATATGCTCATAATCCTGAATATCGTATTTATGATTACTGGGGGAAAGAAAGATTGGGTTTAAATATATTGCATCTATGCCCAAACTTTCCAGATAGTTAATCTTCGTCAAAATGCCTTGCAAGTCACCGCCATAAAAATTCCGAATATCCTCTGATTCCAGATTTTTGTTCCAGTCTACAATTTTTTTCACCGGTTTACCCAAATACATATATTCATTGCTCAGAACATCATTTTTTTCATCTCCATCAAAAAAACGATCGGGGAATATTTGATACATTACCGCTCCCCTTGCCCATTGGGGTGTATGATAGTCCCTCAGAATTTCGAACCATCCCTCCCCCTGATAGCTGTCAAACACACCAAATTTTGTATAATAAAGGGTGAATCCCTCCCCCTCGATACAAAAATAATAACATTCCTTCTCGTCAGTTGGGGGTAATTCTACTTGATAAAATTCAAATATAAAGCTTGACCACATTTTTTTCATGGGAAGGCGCTCTGCTTCCCTACATAAAAAAGGCCGCAGCTGAAGATTTCTGCCCGTCCTTAAAGTAATTGTAACTGTATCAAACCTGGAAGGCTCCGGCGGTATTCTATAATTTATAGTTTCATCGCTGAAAATTGCTTGGGAACAAAAATAAGGAATATTTACTAACCAAGAAAAATTATCATAATTTGGCAAAAACCCACCACCTTTGTTGTATTTGATATGGCTTATAATAGCCGAAACGGATTTTCATTGCGGTAATTATACCATAAACAATTGAAAATAAAAGTAAAAATAAGATTCCCCTCATAAATTCATTTGAATCAGGAAAAATAATTCAAATAAACTTAATTTTTTCCATGCATGGAAAAAAGAGCAGTCTGCCGATGACTGCTCTTCTTTCAAAAAGAGAAGGTATTTCTTATTGGGATTACGGATTTACCGCAATGTGAAAATATTGGGGAGTTTTCACATGCTCATTATATCATGTGGGACAAAAAATGTCTAGGAAAAAATAATAAAAATTTAACAAAAATTAACTTGTAAAATCTGAAAGTAGCTTCACTAAGTTTTCTTCGCCTAAAACATAGATGCCCTCTATGAGCTGTTGCCGCTCCGGATCAGGCAAGACAGAAATCGGAACTTTCGTCAATTCCTTTAATCTCATCTTTTTATCAATATCTTCTGTAAACACAGCTAAATTGCCTTCATACTCTTTTAAAACAAAGACCTCACTGCTTTTTCCCTCAACAGAACACCGCAGTATTACCTTTTCAGGTGAAAAATAAACAATTTGCCACCCGTTATAAATGCTTTGCATCTGCCGGCGGTTCAACCCTTCAAGAAAATCCGGAACTGGCTCAGTAACCTCTTTTGTGATTGCGTCCTTTGTATAGTAATATTGGTAAATTATTTTACCCTCTTTTTTCACAGTAACTTCTTTTTTTCCAACCAAAACGGTATGTTCCTGTGTTGGAAGCTTTTGCTTTTCTTGTTCTTTCGCTGTTAAAACATAACCTAGCCCCAACGATAGAAAAAAGCCGGCAAGGGCCAGAAGTACAACTTTTTTCTTCATAATTTCCACCTCGAAAAAAGTATGTACCCTTTTGGAAAATTTTATACAAAAACATGAAAAATTTTGAATTCATTGATTTTTTCTTTAAAGAACCTTTTAAAACAGTCTAAAATGCACAGGAACCCCATTTTCGTAGGTACAAGGCAGCTCTCCTTGAATCAACGGAAGCAAATAATCAATCATTTCTTGAGTAACATCATTCCCCTGCTCATGAATCCATTTCAAAGGAACGGTTTTCACTTGGTTGGCAATTTTTTCAATTTCTACAAATTCAATTTCAAATTGATACGGCTTGGTGGATATTCTTTTGATTGCTGCCATTTTTCCACTTCCGCCTGCCATAGCATAATCCGCCGCTGCCATGCCAAGCAGTCTGGATTCATAAATATCCGCTGCACTTGCCACGTGGGATGCACAACGCTGCATCAAATTCAGCTCTACACTTCTGACCTTACACCCAATCTCTTGGCGAACGATTTCTTCTAAATACTTTGCCGCACCTGCCAAAATTTTATGCCCGAAGGCATCTGTTGTTCTATCCTGAAGGCAATCGGTAATATATTCTCCCGCCTCATTTTTAATTCCCTCACTTACCGCAATAACCACAGCATGTTTTTCCCCTAACTTTTCTCTTACATCCCGTAAAAATCCGTCTACGGAAAAAGGCTTTTCACAAAGATAAATTAAATCAGGTGCGGAGTCTCCGTTTATTCTACCCAAAACGGAAGAAGCAGTAAGCCATCCTGCATCTCGCCCCATTACTTCCACAATGGTGACAGCAGGTAGAGCATACACATTGCAATCGCAGGCAATTTCTGAAAAAGTGGTGGCGATATATTTTGCTGCCGAGCCAAAGCCCGGGCAATGATCCGTTTCCATCAAATCGTTATCAATGGTTTTTGGAGCGCCCATAATACAAATATCATTTATCTTGCGCAAGCGGCAATATTCTGAAAGCTTATGCACTGTATCCATGGAATCATTTCCACCAATATAAATAAAATAGCCAATATTATATTTTCTGAAAATAGAAATTATTTTTTCAAATTCAAAGGTACTTTCCTCCCAATGTGAAAGCTTCATTCTACATGAGCCCAATGCCGAAGAAGGTGTTTGACATAACAGCTGTAAGGATTGAGGGTTAGAAAGCAGCGCATTCAGTTCAACCATTCGTTCAGCCAAAATTCCAATGATACCATTTTGTGCGCCATAAACCTTATCAATATTTTTATCAGCCAATCCTTTTTCAACCACACCGCATAATGTGGCATTAATTGCTGCAGATGGGCCGCCCGATTGCGCGACCAGTAAGTTTTTCATTGCTATCCGCCTTTCCAAAATTTATCTCATGATAGATACTACAAGTATTATAGATTTTATTTCTCTAAGAAACAATAAGAATTTTAACGATTTCCATTGCTTCCATATATTACACGTTCTCAGGCTCCCTATTTCCAAAATGCAACAAAAGGACTACTGCTCAAATGAACAGTCGCCCTTTCTGCTTCAATCACGCATCCACTATACATGTCCCAGAAGAGAATCATTTTATCTACGGTTACCCATAGGATTCCTATTTTATGTCTAATGAATAGTCTCAAGAAAAATATATTATGAGTTTGCGCATTATTGTATGTCTCATTTGATCATTCCTAAGCTGTTATAATCTCACTTTAACGAAACGAACGAAGATATTCCATACAAAATAAATATTGCTCAAACTGCCTTTTATCCTAAAATCAACTTAATAAAGAATAAAATTCCGATAATAACGATAACTGGATTCAGTTCTTTTTGTCTGCCGCTGAGCAGCTTCAACAATACATAAGAAATTACACCAAAAACCAAGCCTTCAGATATGCTATATGCAACAACCATCATCAGTATTGTCATAAATGCAGGGAATCCCTCTGTATAATCGCTAAAATCAATCTCTCTGATGTTTTCAACCATAAATAGACCTACTACCACCAAAGCAGGCGTTGTAGCAAAGGATGGAATTGTTGTTAAAATTGGGGAAAATAACAATGCAATTAAAAATAGTACGCCAGTGGTAAATGCAGTCATACCTGTACGTCCGCCATCAGATACGCCGGAAGCACTTTCCACGAAGGTGGTAACTGTGGAAGTACCTAATGTCGCACCAATTGTTGTTGCACATGCATCTGCAAATAAAGCTCCTTTGATATGAGGCAATTTGCCATCTTTATCAACAAAACCAGCTTTTGTGGATACACCGATTAAGGTACCCAGGGTATCAAATAAATCAACAAATAAAAATGCAAATACAACAGTTATAAAATCCAAAATATTTACACCTTGAAAACTCAGCTTCATTGCGATAGGTTCGATACTTGGAGGTGCCGAAATAATTCCCTGAGGAATTAAGGAATACATTCCTGCATCAATATCTACTACATAAATTCCAGTAAGCTGACAGATAATACCTAAAACCCAAGTTAAAATAATTCCCAAAAACAAAGCGCCTTTTACTTTTTTTACCACCAGCGCCAATGTAATAATTGTACCAATTAAGGATAATGCCACAGAAATATTTTTAATGTCCCCTAATGCAACACAAACGGTACTGTTTGGAACAATAACACCTGCATTTTGTAATCCAATGAAGGCAATAAACATACCAATACCAACACTGGTTGCTTTTTTCATATTAGATGGTATTGCGTTAAAAATTGCTTCTCTCACTTTTACAGCGGAAAGCAAAATAAAAATTATACCCTCCACAAATACTGCCGTTAAAGCCACTTGCCAGCTGTAACCATACTGTCCGCAAACAGTAAAAGCAAAATATGCATTCAGCCCCATACCAGGAGCCAATGCAAAAGGATAGTTGGCAAAAAAGGCCATAAAAAATGTACCCAGTGCAGAAGCAAGACAGGTAGCAGTTAGAAGAGCATTGGCGTCCATTCCCGATGCACTTAAAATACTGGGGTTAACCACCAAAATATATGCCATTGTCATGAATGTAGTTAATCCAGCAAAAATTTCAGTTTTCATTGTAGTGTTATTCTGTTTTAGCTTAAAACATTTTTCGAAAAAACCCATGTTTTTCCCTCCTTATAGTAGGTATGAATAAAAAAAGTAAAATTAAGACAATGACTTTAAGATGATAACAAAGTAAAGCTGACCTGTCAACGGTTTACAACTGTATATTCTACAAAGATTCCAAATAACAGGCAATATATTTCATGGTTTTTTCTCTTGTCAATATTTGTGGCCTATGCTAATATAAATAGAGAATCTGCCGTCGGAATTTTTCGGCGGCTTTTCATTTCAAGAAATCGGATGACATTGAAATTTGTATGGAGGTTAATGATGAACCACGAAATGATTATCGTATTAGACTTTGGCGGCCAATATAATCAGTTGATTGCGCGCCGTGTCAGAGAACATCATGTATATTGTGAAATCATGCCTTGGAATAAGCCTATGGAGGAAATCAAGGCTAAAAATCCCAAGGGCATCATTTTCACCGGCGGACCTAATAGTGTGTATGATGAAAAATCCCCTCACTGTGATCCTGAAATTTTTGAGCTTGGCATTCCTGTTTTAGGAATTTGCTATGGCTGCCAATTAATGGCATATACCCTAGGCGGAAAAGTTGGGAATGCCCAGGAAAAAAGTGAATATGGCAAAACAGAGGTTTCCTTCGATACAAGCAGTAAATTGCTTAAAGGTATTAGTGAAAAAGAAATCTGCTGGATGAGCCATACAGACTTTGTAACAGAAATGCCTGAAGGCTTCCGCATTGTAGGCAAAACAGGAACCTGCCCTGCCGCGGCCATTGAATGCCCTGAAAAAGGCTTTTACGGTGTACAATTCCATCCGGAAGTAAACCATACGCCAAGAGGTACCGATATGATCCACAACTTCTTATATGAAGTGTGCGGTTGTAGCGGTGACTGGACTATGACAAATTATATTGACGATCAGATTAAAAAAATCCGCAAACAGGTTGGCACAGGCAAAGCCCTTTGTGCCCTATCAGGTGGCGTTGACTCCAGCGTTGTTGCTGCTTTGGTTTCCAAAGCAATCGGTAAACAGCTGACTTGCGTGTTCGTTGACCACGGCTTAATGCGTAAAAATGAAGGCGATGAGGTAGAATCTGTATTTGACGGTTTCTTTGATTCTCATTTTGTGCGTGCCAATGCACAAGAACGCTTTTTGAATAAGCTGAAAGGTATCACTGATCCTGAGGCTAAAAGAAAAATAATTGGTGAAGAATTTATCCGAGTTTTTGAAGATGAAGCGAAGAAAATCGGTAAAGTTCAATATTTGGTTCAGGGCACCATCTACCCTGACGTAATTGAAAGCGGTCTGGGTGATTCAGCTGTGATTAAGTCTCATCATAACGTTGGAGGGTTGCCCTCCGTTGTTGATTTCGAGGAGCTGATTGAGCCTTTGCGTCTTTTATTTAAAGATGAAGTACGTCAGATGGGTATTGAACTTGGCTTACCTGAAAATCTAGTATGGCGTCAACCTTTCCCTGGCCCCGGCTTAGGTATTCGTGTAATTGGCGAAGTGACTGAAGATAAATTATCCATATTGAGAGATGCCGACGCTATCTTCCGTGAGGAAATTGCAAATGCTGGATTAGACCGCAGCATTAATCAGTATTTTGCAGTAATTACGGATGTTCGTTCTGTTGGTGTTATGGGTGATTTCAGAACCTATGATTATACTTTGGCACTGCGTGGTGTAACAACAACGGACTTCATGACCGCTGACTGGGCGCGTATTCCTTATGATGTATTGGACCGCATCAGCGTTCGTATTGTAAATGAAGTAAAACACATTAATCGCATTGTGTATGACATTACTTCTAAACCCCCCGCTACGATTGAGTGGGAATAAGTATTAAACGGCTTAAAAGTGGCTTAAACACTGGGTTTGTGGCACTTTTAAATAGTCTGTGATACTGCTATGATACTAAAAATTATTTTGACCAATAATTTAAGGTGTCACCATTAATAAAATAAACAGAGGAAAACCCTCTCGTTTAGCTAAGTTTTATGACTTAGTTTAGCGAGAGGGTTTTTGTTTTGTAAAAACCAACCTTTATAATGAATGATGATTTTTATTATCCCAAAAGTCAAAAAAATATTTCAATGCAGCTTTAATAAATCTTTTTCTGAGATAAGATGATTGTCTACGATTATCTAAGAAACTTAACAGTTCTTCATAAAATTGGCTGTCAGGAAGAGATAAATAAGGTTCGATACTTTTCATTTTTATTACAACTTCTTCATTAATATTTTTTTCGTGTAAAAAATCACACAGATATTGCACCGCTTTTGAATAAGATCTTGCTTTTCCAGAATCTACTCCAGGTGTTTGGCAATAAGTTTCAAATTCATTAAGTAATTTATCCATTTTAATCCTTCTTCCTGATTATATAGAAACATTAGCTATTCAATAATAATATCAAAGAAGATCTGCATTCTTAGACATTTCCTCTTTCGTAAGGTCAAGTAAAAATTTATCTGTTAAAAGCTGAGTTTTAGTATTTTCGTTATCTATACCGCCAAGCGACTGCTTTAACTGCTCTGCCATTGCTTCCTCTGTGGCAATACGCTCAAGACAATTATTGATTTTATCGTTTTTAAAGTGGATATAGATTGAAGTTGGATCAATGCTACCCTCAGATGTTACGTCATAGGAAAAGTCCATGCCTAACTTCTCTTTTAGAAGATAAAACAATGTCATGGCGTCACCAACAGTTTCTACTTTTACGGCATCAAGTTCTATCTCTAAAAGCTGATTACCGCCAATTTCAAGAACAGAAGCAATTTTTTTAAGTTGTTCAGGTTTAGGAAACCTGTCCCCTGCTTCATATTTGCGTATAGAAATCTCACTAACTCCTGAAAGCTCGGATAGTTGCTTTTGGGTCAGCTTGTTGGCTTTACGATAAAATTGTATTTTCTCACTTATATTCATGATGCACACCACCCTTATAGATACTATTGTATCAGAAACAATAAAGTAAGTAAATAAAATATTTGACAGATACAAAAGTATATGATACATTAAAAACACACATAAGATACAAAAGTATCTTATCAAGATGAAAGGATGATTTGATATGACAAAAACAGCGCTTATTAACGCAAAGGAAGTAGCAGAAATTTTAGGAACTTCCAAATCCCACGCTTACAAGCTGGTACAGCAGCTCAATGATGAATTAAAAAAGCAAGGCTATATTGTCATTGCTGGAAAGGTAAGTAGAGCTTATTTTGAAGAAAAAATTTATGGATTACAAGGAGGTAATTAAATGCCAGCGTATAAAGATGAACGCTACAATACTTGGTTTACTGCGTTTTATTACACTGATTGGCAAGGAAAACGTATCAAAAAGATGAAACGTGGTTTTACCACCAAAAAGGAAGCACTAGAGTGGGAACGAGTATTTCTACAACAGCAAACACAGGACTTGGATATGCCATTTTCCTCGTTTTATGAACTGTACAAAAATGATATGAAAGCAAGGCTCAAACTCAATACCTGGCTAACCAAAGAGCATATTATTGAAAAGAAGATTTTACCCTACTTCAATGATAAGAAGATGAACGAAATCAAAGCCACCGATGTGATGGCTTGGCAAAATGCAATGATGAACTATCGTGATGATAAGGGCAAGGGGTATAGTATGACTTATCGAAAGACCCTACATAACCAACTTTCTGCCCTATTCAATCATGCAGTCAAATTCTATGAGCTCAAAAGCAACCCTGCGGCTAAGGTTGGCAATATGGGTAGTGAGAAAACCAAAGAAATTGAATTTTGGACACAAGAAGAATATGAAATTTTTATTGATGCCATGAGAGACAAGCCTATGTCCTACTATGCTTTTTCCTTAATGTATTGGACAGGCTTAAGAATTGGTGAACTATTGGCACTGACACCCAAAGACTTTGATTTTGAAAAAGGGACTGTAAGTATCAATAAATCCTATCAAAGGTTACAGGGTAAAGATATTATCACGGAGCCTAAAACACCAAAAAGCAACCGCATTATTAAAATTACAGATACCTTGTGTGAGGAAATACAGGAGTATATCCGTCATCAGTACAAACTTAAACCAAAGGATAGGCTCTTCCCCACAAATAAAAGTTATCTAACCAATGAAATGATACGAGGTTGCAGGGAAACCGGAGTAAAAAAGATAACTTTGCATTCTATCAGGCATTCTCATGTAAGTCTATTGATTAACCTAGGTTTTAGTGCCGTTGCTATAGCTGATAGAGTTGGTCATGAGTCAATAGATATTACTTACCGCTATGCTCATCTATTCCCAAGTAAGCAGATTGAGATGGTAGACAAATTGGAGGAATTACAAAATGTCGGCAAAAAATCTTGATAAGAAAAATCGCTTTCGTAGTAAAACAGTAGCTTTCAGAGTATCGCCTGAAGAATGGGAGCAATTCGAAATTGCTGTGAAACTATCAGGACTGAACAAGCAAGATTATTTAATAAACCGCATATCAGAAAGAGATATTGTTGTTCAGGGCAATCCAAGAGTATATAAGGCTCTGCGTGACCAACTAAGCAACGTCTTAGTAGAACTAAGCCGTATTGATGGATTGATAGATGGATTAGATACAGAATTGCTAGAAACAATTAACCTAATTACATTAACACTGCAAGGACTACAAAATGAGCAAAAATAAAAGCCCCTATCCGGCAAGATAGAAGCTTTTGAGATAACAGCGAAACTGTGGTATCCCATTAACAACTTAAGTATATCACGGTTTCCACCCAATATTCAAGAGGAGGAAACACGTTTGAGCAAACTGAAAATTATAAACATGGAAGATATTGAAACAAAAGAGGTGGAATGGTTGTGGTATCCATACATACCATACGGAAAAATCACAATTATTCAAGGTGATCCTGGAGAAGGTAAAACCACAGTAGTTTTAAAACTTGCCGCCCTACTTTCTAATGGTGAACCACTACCCTACGATGATAGAGAACGTGATCCCATTAACATCATCTATCAGACCGCAGAAGATGGGCTAAATGATACCATAAAGCCAAGGCTTGTAGAGGCAAATGCTGACTGCACCAAAATTAAAGTTATCGATGAAAGTACACAGGCACTTTCTATGGTTGACGAGCGACTGGAGCAAGCCATTGTAGAAACTAAAGCAAGGTTGGTTATCTTAGATCCCATCCAAGCTTATTTAGGTACTGATATCAATATGAATGTGGCAAATGAAACACGTTCTGTTATGTCTAAATTAGGTAGTATTGCTGACAAATATTCTTGTGCCATTATCCTAATTGGCCATATGAATAAAGGTGGTAGTAAAGCATCTTATCGTGGTTTAGGATCTATTGATTTTCAAGCAGTTGCACGCTCTGTTTTAATCGTGGGAAGGCTGAAAGATAACCCTGAAATCAGAGTAATTGCACAAGGTAAATCAAGCTTAGCACCTGAAGGAGATTCTATTGCTTTTGAATTAAGTAAAGAGACTGGTTTTCGCTTTCTAGGTAAATACGACATTACAGCAGATGACCTGCTAAATGGTATTCAAAAAGATAATAAATCACAGCTAGCCGAACAACTTTTAAATGAACTTTTAGCCGATGGTAAACGACCTCAAAGTGAAATTATGTCAATTGCAAAAGAACATAGAATTTCTAAACGTATACTTGATGAAGTCAAGAAAAATATGTATATCAAGTCCTTGAAAATCGGAAACAAATGGTACTGGGAACTTATTAAAAGCGACTCTTAAAGGTAGGTTGCAAGGTTGCAGGTTTCTAGAGTGTTGCAACCTTGCAATGTTCCTTATTGCGTAGCAATATGCCAATGCAACGGCACGTTGCCCCTCGGAGAGCGCAGGCACTTTTGATACGAAGTGTCGAAAGTGCTATTGCGTTACTTTTGACAAAAGTCACAAAAGGAGCTGACGCTCTAGTTAGTTAAAACTGTAAAAGGATGGATTGAGAGATTGAAAAACGTACAGATAAGTTATGACCTGTTTCTAATGCTTGTGAAATTCCATTTAGGCGGTGACGAAATTTGGCAGGAAGAAATTGAAACTGAGCTTAATAAAAAAATCGAAGCCATCGTTGCCAGAAATACATACACAAAATATAAGACTGCACCCACAAAAGAAGAACAGGAAAAAGCAAGAATTGAATACCTAGATTTGAAGGGATACCATAAAGATTGGCGGTGGTGATTTTCTCTTTATCAGCAGTATACAGGAGCGTGGCACGCTCCTGTATTAATAGTTAAGAAGGAGGAATTTGCATTTGAAGCGAACAATCAGTATTGCAAAAGGCAAAGGCTCTATTGGGCATAATTCTAGAGATTTTAAAGCTGAGAATATTGACCCTACTCGTATCCATTTAAACACCTGTTTTATTAAGGAAGATATAAAAGAAGTGTATCACAAATTATTTGATACTGCCCTTGAAAATTACAATGCCAAACAGAAACGCAATGATAGAAAAATCCCAGATTATTATGAGAAAATACGCACTTCAAAACAAGAGAAGTTATTCTATGAAATCGTTGTACAAGTGGGTAACTTTGAAGATATGAGTGCTACTGATGAAAACGGAAAAATCGCTGAAGAAATCCTCCATAAATACATGGCTGACTTTCAACAAAGAAACCCTACCCTATATGTATTTTCTGCTCACCTTCATATGGATGAAGCCACTCCACATTTACATATTGATTTTGTGCCATATACAGATGGTAACAAACGTGGTTTAGATACGAAAAACACCCTGAAAGGTGCATTGGAGAAGTTAGGTTTTAAGGGTGGTACTCGTGGTAGTACTGAGCTTACCCAATGGCAAGATTCCGAGAAAGAAAAACTAGCTGAAATTATGCTTGAACATGATATCGAGTGGGAGAAAATAGGCTCCAATAAAGAACATTTATCTGTTCTTGATTACAAAAAAGAAAAGCGTGCTGAAGAAATAATGCAGCTAGAAGAAAAGATTGATACTTTGGAAGATAAATCTACAAAAATGGATGCTGTCATTGAGGAAAAATCAGATAAAGCAAAGCATATTGAAGCTAAGTTATATAATCTTATGAAACAACACAAAGATATTCAGACGAATATTCATGCTTATTATGAAGAAACAGAGTGGCAGCTCCCTGAAGTGACAGGATTTGCTACTGCAAAATCGTATAAAGAAAAAAAGGCCCAGCCCCTGGTAAATTCCCTAAAGGAAGTCATTAAAGGCTTAGTGGTCAGAATAGTCAATCTAAATCAGAAATATAACACTTTATTAAAAGAGAAAAACTATTGGTATGATAAAGCAAATCGGGTACCAAATTTACATGACACAAATGCTCTAAAAGCGGAAAGCTATATGAAACTTGAAAAAGTGTTAGGTAAAAGCAAAGTTGATGCTTTAATTCAAGAGTATCAGCAAAAGCCAGTACCTTCAATAACTAAAAAGAGAGATTATGAGAGGTAAAATAATGGAAAAGCATATTTATGACGACAAAAACGGATTACACTATACCCTAGCTGAAGATAGTATGTATTACCCCGATTTAGCTCTGCCACAGGAAGAAGATGTGTGGGTAGGCAAATATGGGTTACTTTGTGAAGCCTATCTGAGAGAGCATAGAAACAGCTTGTATATGAGTTTGTATCTATCAGGGAAACTCAACAAGCATCTACTTGAAATCAACGAGCAAGCACAAACACAGATTGATAAAATGGTTGCTCACTGGGCAAAACTCAATGGATGTGATGAGAAATTTAAAGCTACCAATCAAACGGCTTGGGTTGCTAGAATGAATAACTACAAAATGATGGCTGAAGAACTTATAATGAAAAAAAATATTTATATCTAACTCATTGACAAATAGGTCTGCCCTATTCTATAATTAAGGCAGACCTATTTCTTAGAGGGGGTGCTATTCTGGAAAAAGGTAAGAGAGGTCCTAAAACTGACAACCCAAAAAGTCACAAAGTAACAGTCAAATTAGACGACACTTCAAAGAATATTCTTGATGAATATATGGAGCAAGAAGCAGTGTCTGCTGCCGAAGCTGTTAGACGTGGAGTTATGAAGTTAGAAAATGACCTTAAAAACAAATAAAAAAAGTGACGCTCTCCGATCAAAGATACACGTCACTTCCCAGTGCAGCAACTATCTAAAAGACAGTTACGACATAAATATTATACACTATGTTGCACTTTCTTTCAAGTTGGTTGTTACAAACAAGGAAAGGAAGTATTTTTATGGATAAAACCAAAGTATGGAATGAGATTTTAGAGACCTTGATTCGAGCGAATTTTGATGCATTTCAACAAACAAAAGAACATGAGTATTTGCACCAAAGAAAACTGTACTTAAATGAATTGATGGAAAACGAATTGAGTACCAGTCAAAAGACCATGATTGAAGAAATCATCTATGAGTTTGGCTCGATGGAAGAAGCTAACGCAGACCGTATGTACGCACAAGGCATGAAGGACTGTGTGATTATTTTAAAGAACTTGGGGGTGTTAGAATGAACATTATTGAAGAACTGTATCATGGCAATATTCACACCAATGAAAAGTGCTTTTCTCGTTCTTCTCACTATACAAAGTTTGTTGCAATCGTTAGCGAGAATGAAGAAAAGATCACAGAGTTTTTACAGGCACTACCCAATTCCGAGCAGGAACAACACTTACTTTCTCAGATGATGAATGCCCAGAGTGAAATCAATCTCTTTGAGGGTCGTGAGAAGTTTATAGAAGGATTTCGATTAGGTGCAAGGTTTGTATTAGATACTTTTGTAGTTCCACAGCAAAGTGTCATTCGTGATATTGAATGATAATCTATCAATAGTACAACTCCCTGCATTTTGTGGGGAGTTCTATTTTAAAATAGGAACAAAACAATAAATCACAAGAAATATACTTCTCATTCAGTCCTGTATTTATTCCTAATATTGTGTTATACTATTCCTATACAAATATTTCCACGAGGTGAACAATATGGATTACATGAAAGTATCGGAAGCAGCGGAAAAATGGGAACTATCTGCTCGCAGAGTACGAATACTCTGTCAAGAAAATCGTATAGAAGGTGTCATCCGTAAGGGCAATCTTTATATGATACCAACCGATGCTAAAAAGCCTGAAGATGCTCGTAGCAAAGGTAGAAGTCGCACAGCACTGAAAAAGCTACTGAAAAATATAGATGAAAATCTTGAAAAGCTCTCTAGTATGCGTCCTTTAACAAAAGGAGAAGTTGAGCGTTTGCGACATGAATTTTTAATTGAGTTCACTTATAACTCTAATGCTATTGAGGGTAACACTCTCACTTTGCAAGAAACAGCCATGGTTTTAGAGGGTGTCACCATTGACCAAAAGCCGTTAAAAGAGCATTTAGAGATTATCGGACATCGAGATGCATTTCAATATGTAGAAAGCCTTGTCAGTGACAAGGTAGAGTTTTCAGAATATGTAATTAAAAATATCCATTCCTTAGTTTTGATAGATAGACCTGAAGATAGAGGGACTTATAGGCGTATCCCAGTACGCATCATGGGTGCTTTTCACGAACCACCACAGCCCTATATGGTTGAGCCTATGATGAATGATTTAATAGTTAATCACAGTCAGAGGAAAGAGAAAATGCACCTTGTAGAAGCTGTTGCACTATTCCACCTTGACTTCGAGGGTATCCACCCTTTTATTGATGGCAACGGACGTACTGGCAGACTTCTCATTAACTTTGAGCTGATGCAGCATGGCTACCCTGCTATTGACGTGAAGTTCTCAGATAGACGTAAATACTATCAGGCTTTTGATGATTATTATCGTAATCAGAATGAGATACCAATGGTGGAAATGGTTGCAGGGTATGTGAATGAGAGGTTACAGAAGTATTTGAAGTTGTTAAATTAGAAACTATATTTAAGGGGGATAATTATGAAAACTATATTTGAACAAGGAACATTTAACGCATACCAAGAGCGTAGTTTACAACATGCAATGAATGAAGTTGTAAGATTTTCTGCACAGACCACAGTTTTTATCTCACACAAGCATGATGATCTTGGTGATTTGCAAGGTGTATTAGGTTTTCTAGAAAAACACTATAATGTAAAAGTATATATTGATAGCCGAGATTCCTCTATGCCAGCTATTACTTCCGAAGTTACTGCAAACAATATAAAATCTAGAATTGAAAAATGTGATAAATTTATTTTGCTTGCAACAAATGGAGCCATAGAATCTAAGTGGTGTAATTGGGAATTAGGATTTGGGGATGCGAAAAAATACAAAAATCATATTGCTTTATTTCCAATGAAGCCTCAAGGAACATATGATAGCTCATACAAAGGAAATGAGTATATGCGAATTTATCCATATATATGTTATTTCGATGGAACAGAACGCTATACAAATGGGACATCTATATCTAAAGGATACTATATTGGAGAATTTAAGGAAACAGGAAATTACATAACACCATTGAGTGAATGGTTTAATTCTAAATAATAAAAAGGATGAGTGAAATTGGAGGAAAAATACGTTATCTTGAAATGATTCAGGGTATTATTAATAGGATGGCTAATAATTCATTTATGTTAAAAGGATGGGCAGTCACTCTCGTAGCAGGTATTTTTGCTTTAGCTAGCAAAGAAGCGGACAAGAGTTATTTTCTTATTGCTTACGTACCGATAATTATCTTTTGGGGAATGGATTCATACTACCTGTTCCAAGAACGACTCTTCAGAAGTTTGTATAATAAAGTGCGAAATTTAGAGAGCAATAAAATTGACTTCTCGATGAAGGCCACCAAAGAAGAATTTAACGAAAAGAACAATCAGTATTTATGCGTCCTGTTTTCGCCAACAGAACTTTGGTTCTATTTTCCTTTGGCAGCATTAAGTGCAGGAATTATAATACTGACTCATATCTGATGTATTTTCAATTGTTAATGGTGGTTATATGGTGGTCAAGCGTGATGGTGATGTAGTTGATTTTCACTCTTGTATAGCAGATGAATTTATTTTTTTAGAATCATAGAAAGGTAGGAAATTTATGAGTAAAAAAGAAATAGATAGCTTTATCAACAAATTTGTCAAAGAAATGAAAGATGATAATGTTGCGATTTTTGCCGGAGCGGGTTTTTCCAAGAGCGGTGGTTTTGTAGACTGGAAAAACTTGCTCAAAGGAGTAGCGGATGAACTGGATTTAGACATAATAAAAGAGTATGATTTAGTAACATTGGCACAGTATTATGTAAATAGGAATGGGAACAGGAGCACCTTGAATGATATTATTTTTGAAGAATTTACGAAAGATGCAGAAATAAGTGAGAATCATAAAATCCTTGCGCGTTTGCCAATCAGTACATTTTGGACCACTAATTACGATTCATTATTAGAAGATGCATTAAAAGAAACACATAGAGTAGTAGATGTAAAATATACTAATAAGCATTTATCAATAACAATGCCTCGTAGAGATGCTGTTGTTTACAAAATGCATGGTGATAAAAGTCATCCAGATGATGTTATACTAATAAAAGACGACTATGAGAATTATTATAGGAAGCATTCACAGTATATAACTACATTAAGCGGTATGCTTATATCTAAAACATTTTTATTTGTTGGCTTTAGCTTCACTGACCCAAATATTGATTATATTTTGAGTAGAGTTAAAATTGATTATTCACAAGAAAACCAAAGACAACACTATTCTATCATGAGAAAAATATCTGCAAATGATTTTACTGATAATGCTGAATTTGAATATGTAAAGAGAAAGCAAACCTTTTTTGTAGAAGATTTAAAGCGATATAATATTAAAACTATTTTAGTTGATGAATATGATGATATTACAAAAATATTATCAACTATTGAAAAAAAGCTAATAGTAAACAATATTTTTATATCAGGAAGCGCACATGAGTATGGTGATTTTGAGGAAAAAGAAGCGAAAGAATTTATATCAAAGTTGAGCAATAGTCTTATAAAATCCGACTTCAATGTTGTGTCAGGCTTTGGGGTAGGTATTGGAAGTGCTGTTATCTCTGGGGCATTAGAAGAAATATATATGAAAGGTGGAACAATTAAAGAAGATCGATTATTGCTCAGACCATTTCCTCAAGGTGAAGACTATAAACTATTATGGCAGGCATATAGGGAAGATATGATTAGTCGAGCTGGAGTTTCAATATTCTTATTTGGAAACAAATTAGTTGACGGGGAAATTAAATTAGCGGACGGTATCCAAAATGAGTTTCTAATAGCTAAAAATAAAGGTCATTCTTTGTTGCCTTTAGGATACACAGGTTATAAAGCTTTAGAATTGTGGAATGAAATAAATGATAATTTTGAAAAGTACTATCCAAACGATGATAAACTAAAAACAGTTTTTCAGCAGTTTAATTTAAAGAAATCAACCCTAGAAAATATTCAAGATGTTTTGCATTTTATTAAATTATTGAAAGAAAAGATGTGAGGAGATATTTTATGGCGAGAAAAGTGTTTTATAGTTTTCATTATGATAATGATATAATGAGGGTTATGACTGTAAGAAATCGATGGGTAACGCAAGGTGGGCAGCTCGCATCGGAAGTAATTGATAAAGCAGAGTTCGAGAAAATAAAGCGACAAGGCGATACTGCAGTAAATAGGTGGATAGATAAACAGTTAGAAGGAACAAGTGTAACTGTGGTATTACTTGGTGAGAAAACTTTAAGCAGACCATTTGTAAAATATGAAATATGTCAGAGCATTAATCGAGGAAACGCTATTATCGGCATTCACATTAATAATATTCGAGATGCTCGAACTATGAGTATTTCCAAAAAAGCTGATGTACATCAAATGGTGGGAACATATAACGATGGAAAACCTGTATATTTCGATGAAATTTGTGATGGTATTTTTAATTATCTAAATAATGATGGATATAATAATTTAGGAAAATGGGTAGAAAATGCTGCTCAAAAAAAGGGTAAGTAATGATTTTAATAACGGCATACATTTAATTTGAAAAGAAAAGGAGTGTATTATTTATGGCAAAACGACAGGTGTTTTTTAGTTTTGAGTATAACAAAGATGTATGGAGAGCATCACAAATTAGAAATATGGGAAAAGTATCTAATTCGTCAACTTTTTCTGATAACGATTGGGAAGAAGTTAAGGAAAAAACAGATAGTAAAATAAAAGAGTGGATAGATGAGCAAATAGCTCTGCGCTCATGCTTGGTAGTTTTAGTGGGTAAAACAACTTCATCTCGTAAATGGGTTAAATATGAAATTGAAAAAGCTTACGAGTTGGGTAAAGGAATAGTTGGAGTCTATGTACATGGGCTGAAAGATAGTCAAGGTAACCAGACTGATCAAGGAAGTAACCCTTTTTATAGTTTGTTAAATAAGGATGGCAAGCGATTATCAAATTTTATAACATGCTATGAATCACCATATAAATCAAGCAAATATGTCTATGATGATATCGAAAGCAAAATAGAAGAATTGATAGAAAATGCGATAGATGACAGAGGTACTTACTAATATCACGTTAAATTTATAAACAATTTAATGCTACTACTGTGATACTAATAATTTGACTTCTCAAAAATACAGGGTATAATAGAGAAATAAAGCAAGCAAATTGACAGTATGTAGATACAAAAGTATCGTAAATTACATAAAACTTAGCGAGTGGGAATAACAAACAAAACGCCTTGGAGTGCTGTTTTTACGGCATTTCCAAGGCTCTTTTTTATCAATTCGTACTAAAAACGTACTATTCATGTAAATTATATAAGTTTTGAAGTTTTTCAGCTAAATCCCTTTGTTTGTTCGGGTACAGGTGAGAATAAGTCCTAAGTGTAGTTTCAATGTTTTCATGTCCCAACCGTTCAGAGACTAACAGCGGAGAATACCCGAGTTCAATTAATAATGAAGCATGAGAATGCCTTAAGTCATGCACTCTAATTTTTTTCACTCCCGAAAGCCTACACCCTCTTTAAAAACCTTATTTATTATTTATGACTTTTTAAAAGGTCTTATAAGAAAATGAAAGGAGTTTACCAATTTTGAAAAAACTAAAATTATGCTAAAAATGCCCAACGGTGAAACAAAAGAATGCAAGCTAAGCAAAAACAAACCCGCTTTTCTTTATTTCAAGGCCGTTGACGAATACCGCTTCAATACAGTTATTGAGTGCCTAGAAAAGAAAATTAATGGAGAATGGCAAGAATGGCCTTTCTGGGATGAAATATCATACCATGAAATGCTTTCCTGCAACCCCTTATGGTCAGACGAACGAAAAGCGTTATACAATAAAATCCTATGTATCAAGGATGAACGGAAAATACAGCTAATTGCAAACCTTGCAAATATTTTAATGACCGCCCGAGAACTGAACAGCTACAAGGAATTTACTACAGGGTTAAACAACTAATACATAATATCCAACGCCAAAAGAGCCCGCTCCAGTATGGAACAAGGCTCTTTTTCAAAACTTACTCAGGCTACTTAACAACGGAGCGTATACTAGGGGATTCTATATGCAAGCGATACAAAAGCCTTTCCATGCACTCACGCTTTTTTAATTTCAGAACGATTTCTCCCTAAGTTAGTTTCAAGAAAAATATAGAAATTTGATATCTAACAAATCCTCTCTTAATGCTAAAGCTGCATCATAATCTCTACATAATAATGTGCGTACGATCATAGATACGCCTCCCCATGAAATCCTTATAAATCCCAGGATCAATACCACCATAATTGAGTATGAACATATAATTTCCCAACGAAGATTTCCCAAATCATTGGAATACACTCCCGCAATAAAAGTAATCATAGGAAGAATTATTGCTTTTCCAAAATTGACAACACTATAAGTGAAATTTTTAAGAGTATCTCTCTTTTCTATACGTTCTGACAAGCGTTTTACCAACTCGTCAATTTGAACTTCGTTACGAAGATCTTGTGTTTCCATGGTGGTTTTTAAATATAAAATAGTTTTACTAAGTCTATCCTCTTTTTTACTAAGGAATTTTCGATACTGCTTCACTGTAAATCGATCCATCCTATAAACAGTAATCCCTTCAGCAAAAATTATGAGAATTAGAATAACGTTCGATTGAGTTATGTAGTACAGACATATTAAAAATACAGGTGCTACAATAAACAATATTAAACATAATACGAGAGCAGTGTCATTCTTAAAAAGTGATCGCCACTCAGCCCATGTCCAATCATAGATTTGCGCTCGATATGCTGATATTAATCTATCAACCATTACAATACCCCCACCAAATATAATTCTTTGCTATTACCATCATTCATTGCAAATATAATATCTTTATCCATTATAAACATAATGCACAGTTAAATAAGTTAGTTAATATCAAAATAGTTAAAAAGAATTTCTTGATTTTATTCTTCTAAAGCTCCACCCCATTCAACAGCAACAAATCCATTTCTTTCAACCGCACTTAATTGCTGTTTCTTTATGCTCTCATTTCCATTTGCAACTTTATATACCATAAATACCCTAATTATACTATCAGGTTGAGGTACAATGTTAAGAGAAGCTTTCGAAGCATATTCCTCTGTATCAAATTTAATGATATTAAAATTATTTTTTATTAGTTGGGGTGTCCAATATGTAATAAAATCTGTCCGTTCTTTTTCATTGAGACCTAGTATTTTCAATTTTTCCTCTAAAAAAGAAACCGTTTCTTTTCTACTAACTAAAAACCCTTCATCAAATTCGGGTGAATAATTCATTACTTTTCCTTCCCAAAAAAGGTAAGGATATTCCGTTGTACCACTGATCACGGTTCCATCCGGTCTTGCCGTTACAGCCCAACCGTCCTTGTATTCGGGATATGTAAACGTAAAATCCCCCATAAAAGAAACTTTTACATTTACATCGGTTTCTTTTTCTGGATAAAGATATATAACAGGTTTGGCAGCCTTAATATATGTGATAGTTGCTTCATGATTATAGGCATTGTACAAAATTCTGGCAATATCCCCTCTGGAAGCAATTTTCTCAGGTAACTGATCTGCAATAAGCCCATTTCCCTTGGCAATTTTTAAATATCCATCAGGATAACCGCCTAAAGTCTTAGCAGTGTCTAAAAGAAGTTTGCGTTGTTCTTCGTTTTTTGCACTGGCTTTCAACAAAACAACAATATAATCTCTTATGGTGATGCTTTCGTCGGGGGCAAAGGTATCTTTATTCTTTCCGCTTATCATTCCATTGGCGAATGCACATATAATACGCTCTCTAGCCCAATGGTCTTTTGGAATATCCTTAAATGGAAACTCAATTTCGTCCTCTTCCTTTGATGTATACGTATGGTAAATTTTCACCATAAGTGCAGTAAATTCGGCTCTGGTTATATTTCGCTCCAAATGTAGTTCCCCGTCCTCATACCCATTCAAAACGCCTATTCCTTCCAAGAATTTCGCCATTTCTACAACGGAAATTTCTTGGTCTTTCCTCTGATAAGCCAAAAGCTCAAATGTATAATCATCTTCGTCAATTTCTGTTCTATAATCAAGCATAATATTAGTTTGGAAATATGCCCTTATTACATCCCCGTCACAAAACTCTGTATCCTCAAAATTCGTTGTGTCAAGAATAATATAGTTTGCCTTTTGCGTTCCAATAATATCACTCCAAAGATCATCACTTATTTTTGTAAGCTTTATTCTTCCATTGGTTATTTTTTCGACTTTACCCGTTAGTACAGAATATCCGCCTTGTATTTTTTCAAATTGATAAGTATCTTCTGCAAAAACCGTAACAGACGCCGAAAAAAGCAAACCTAAACAAAACAAAAAATAATACATTTTTTAATCATATTAAAAACCCCCTCCACATCTTCCTGTATTAAATATATTAAAATGCTGACCCCTTACATCTCTCTATCGCAACCTCTATCAATTGTATTTTATAAACATAATCGGAAATTAACAGGAAGTTATTTTTCATTCAACTTATATACCGCCAATATTGAGGAAAAACCACCGAGTACAGATAAAATTGCTCCGAAAATTTGAAAACCTAATGTGTTGGATTGCTTAATCCAATAAAACTCTTGTGTGTCCATACTGCCGCCATTATTATTTATAGCGCCTTGTGCCATTGCAGCGCCAAAATTAGTTCCGTTGAATAGGGCAATAATTCCTATTATAAAAAAGAGCAATCCTACTATCAAAAAGATCTTTTTTGAATTTGAATTCATCATTACCACCTTTCTATTATAATAATTAATTAGCATTTTGTATCTTCATAATAATTACTGCCTATAAACATACTAAGAAATTGAATTTATTGTGAAGTATGCTCAATTAATACTGTAGAAATATGGTCCACATGAATCCTCGTGTGTCTTTACATATGTCCATTTTCCTACTGGATCAAAAACATATATGTCCGCCTTACTCATATCACTATCAAAGTCTAAGTCTTTTGCTTTAAGCAAAGAAGCATTCTTTACAAAATAACATTCCTCTGCATACTGAAAAAATAAATAGACTGCATCTTTTCTATTGTATCAAAATCTCTCTTGCAGCGTCCAATTTTAAGGCATCTAGTAAATCAAAGCTAAAGAGATGCCATTTATATTGGTCATTATAGTGTTTTGCATGCTTCTTTGTTTCTTCTGAAACCGCTGATGTAAATACTTCATCCCAATTCGCTACCACAGGATTCTTTTCAACTGGAACAAATTCTAACCCTCGCTTAGATAGCTCAATAATATGTTGTTTATATTCATAATCAAGTATATGTGCATCATATTCGTATATTTTATCCCAGATAGCATCAAGCAATCGCTCTCTGACATCTCTTTCTGTTGAATCCTTGAGCTGGTCAATTTCTTTTTCCAATTTTCTCAATCCATTATTATTAACTATTTTAAGAGCAATACTTTCCACATATTTCACCTCACGATATTAACAATCCATAACTCTTAGTGTACAATCATAAACATAATGAGCAATTGAATTGCTGTATGGTATTTTCTACCTAAAAGTTACTTGCTTTCATTATTACATGAATAAGTTCCTATAATATTAAGTACAAAAGTAATGACAACAAGAATAACAGATACAACAGAGATTGCCCCAATCGTGTCCATAATGGTACTAAAATCTTCTATATCCACTCTGTGTCTTATTTCAAATAATTGAAAAACCAGTGCAATGGCACAAGTAGTGAAGCTATAAATCGAAAAGTTTTTTGGGTTACACCCCTTGTGATATTGTCTTACTGCATGCATTGGTATTATCCATGATACAGTGCCTAGAACAATGCTACCCACATTAAAAAATCCGCTCATTCGGTTTCTCCTTCTCACAATATAATAAATTTGCAACTCATTAATGTACACCCTAAACATCCCTTTAAGTAATGACGCAATTATCAGGGTACTAGCGCACACCCTTCAGGCTGGTTCCGCTGTATAAACATAATGAGAAATTTATGTTTATAACATCCTTAACTATATAAGTATAAATTCAATTCCTATTCTCCAACATTTTAAATACCTCATCAACCAAGTCATTTATATTATTCAAAGATTTCGGATCAAATTTAAATCTTATATTTACTTTATCATCTGAGCAAAAAAGTGTTCTTTCTGGTGTGAAATATGCATTTGAATTATCTAAGTTCTGTTTTGAAGCTTTCTCGTCAAGATGTTCCATGAAATTACGAAGATTATTATCGTAGTTTTTATCATTAATAGCTATCAATGTTTTTAGTCTTTTCCAATCTTCACTTTGTTCTATATTTCTACAATTTTTTATGCAAGTTATAATTCTATGGGCAGATGTGATTAATGTAATTAAATTGGCAGTTACCTTTATCTTTAAAACTGTTTCATATTCCAGATGCTTTTGTTCACCAAATAAACCATCTGTCATATGGCAGCTTTGCACCTTTGCAAAATTATTATAATTAAGATTTTTCATATTACTATTAATTCTCATTACAGAATCTTTGTATATTTCAAAATTGATAAGAGTTTGGTAATACAAAGCTTTAGCTTTTTCTGTTATGGCTTTTTCATTTATAAGATTTATCTTTTTCTGCTCCTCTATGAACATCTTTTCCCCCTCAATAGATTTCAGTGCTATTTTTTATAAATGCTTTTTCCTTCATCCAATTAGGAATTGTGTCTACCCTTGCTTTCAAGAGGGTGAATAAACGTTCTTGATCTCCGTACTTTGTTGTCTCAATAAATCCATGTCGGCAAAGCCACAATAAAACAAGAAACCCTTCATCTTCATCCCAATTGGCCATTCCTGTCCAATAAGATTCAATACTCTTCACCTCATCTTCAGCAATCATAGCTAACAATTCATCAGCTTGCGACCAATCTTCTTTACTACATCTGTTCATGGCATAGTGTAGTGCCATATTTACCAATGGAAAAGCTTTTTTAGCTTTAATACTATCCTTCAAAATGTCCTCAACTGTAAGCCCATATGGTTGGTTCACTTCTTTTCTACGAAGCATATAAGCAAAATCATTCTTTACCAAATAACTGTCATTCCCCAGCATAATTGATCCGTAATAAAGGGCAGCAGCAGTATTCTTCATAGATAAACAATCAAATTCATCAGATTCCATATCTTTTTCTGTCTTCAAACTACGTCTTTGTTCTTCATCTCTAAACCTTGCGTCTGCCAACGTATATGTTAATGATGCACTCATACCAAAAGACACATAACTTTTATGGCATTCTTCTTCTGAAAGATTCGTAATTTCAGATAAAAATTTCTCCTTTATCTTCAAGAAAACTTCACCTCTACTATTTGCCATTATTTCGCACAATAATGATAAATACCAGCCTATTCTATCCTTACCTGGGTTAGTTGTAATAACATTATATAGCTCAGTATTCTCTAGTAGTAGCGTGTTATAAGTTATTGCCATTCGCGATAGATAATCATGAGTACGCCTTTGTTCATTCCAAGCTTTTTTAATTAAGGCCTGTAACATTCAAAACGCATCTCGCTTTTCAATACATGTACTACAAAATACTCTCCAATCAAGTCAGGTTTAATCGGTTTGATTAAATTACCGTTATCTTCTATTACATATATTTTTTTTAAAAATGAGATCAAATCATCATTATTATATTTTTTTAATTTCTCATATAATAAATTATAATCATATATATCAAGATAATTTTCTAAATTATTTACATCAATGCCCCTTACTATAGTAGCAATCACTTTAATGCGTAGAATCAATTCTTCAAATTGGTCATCCGAAGCGTTAATTTTTGCTTTTAATAAATTTGAAATAATTTTAATTTCTCTTAAGACCAATATTTCTAAAACACTATTTATATCCTTTGGCAATGTAAAATTGTTTTCAAAATAAGTGTCAACTAGAATTAGTGCATACAGCGGCCTATGTAAAGTTCCATCAATTTTCTCCAACCCTTGATATATTTTATCTGCCTGCTCATCATCTATACATTCATGTACACTAGCCGCATAATTCTTTATGATGTCCTTAGTTATATCTTTGGGTAGACTTGATAATCTAAGAAATTCGTTTTGATAGCAAATCCCATTAAGCATGTTATCCGATAAACAAGATTTTTTCATTGATTTTACCCAAGGGGTTTTAATATTATTACCTTCACGTGCAATCAAAATAATTCTTTTTCTAATTGTGCTCGTAGGTTGATTTAGACTTTCTATCCATTTTCCAACTTCTTCTGGATATGCCTCTATAGAGTCAATAATAAATATGGTACTCTTGCATATTTTTCTTGAAGTTGCTTTTAGATCAGTAAAGTCCATCTTGTCATGTATATATGACTCCCAGCCTAAACTATTGAGTTTTTTTTCCAGTTCCAATGCCAAACGACTTTTTCCACATCCGCCATCTCCGGTAACGGCCCACCACTGCAAATGTACGTTATTATTATTTTCACAGAAAGCTAATAACTGGTTCATTTCATTTTCTCGACCAAAGAAATCAACAGTTGCTGCATCATATTGATATCGTTGTATGGGACTATTTATTAAGGGCTTTCCGTTGCGGTATTCTAACTTAAGATATTCATCACGATCTATACGCTCTAATAATGCCTCTAAAACTATCCGAACTGAGTGGTGACTGTTTTCCGGGTATAAAATTGCACGAATACCCCTTTGCCCAAAACTTTGCATTTTAGCATACTTATCAGAAGCACTACATGGATATATAGTATAATCAGGAACTACCCTGTTTTGCTTTTTTTGAATATTCTCTAAAATAGGAACTGTACGATCAGCTTGTAAACTGCAACCCAAAAAAAGGTGGATTTTATTTTCAAAGCATTGACTTAATTGGTCAATCAATGTGCAATCTTCTACATATGTTTCATCATATTGTTCTTTTGTGAGAACTAAGTTGTTCTTTGATGAAATATCACCATGTATTTTAAATATTGTTGGGGTTCCTCTTTTCATAGCTGATATAAAAGGCTCAGAGTTGCCAGGAAAACAAGAAAATATTTCTTTTTTGTTTTCTGAAAATACACGCTCTAATATTCTGTCAATATTAGTAGTAATAACTAAATTATTAAATAATTTTGGCAAAATATACACAGCTTGCTTGTATAAATTAACTTCATTAAGTTCTGTTTCTGAAAATATTCTAGAAATATCAGCATTAAAATTTGAATACCCCCTTTTATCACATAAAAGTGAGGCGGCTTCTTCATACTTAAATTCTTTCAGTAAAAACTCAATGCTATCGTAATCACGCTCTGAAAGCTTCTTGGCAATTTCCTTTAAGAAATCTGACCAGCATGGATATACAAATGATGAGAGACCTGCTCCAACAAAAGGAACTAAGTTATTATTCTTCATATGTTCAAGGATTTCTTCAAAAACATCCTTATTATCTGGACTAAATTTCATTATTGTATCAAAAGTAATATCATCCTTTTTCAAAACTTGCAATCCTTTCTTTAATGAGATATCTAGTCTAATATTTTATTAAAATTATTTTATAATCTAGTGTTTCAATTCCATAATGGGACTAATTTTCATTATATTCTTTCTGGTCAATCATTTTCTTTAATGTCGCCCATACCATGAACATTTATCTTTCTTTTTCTTAAATTTGCAACTATTATTGCAGTAACTAAGGCGCCTGCACTAATCCCTATCAGCACCCACCATACCCAATAAGGTACATTTAACACAAGCTCATAAACCCAAATGAAACCTCGTATCAAATAAGCACAGAAAACATATGTAATCAATCGGATGCTCCAGTGGATGCAAGAACCACTAGTTCTTCCCTCTATGGCTCCAATACTATATAAATTTCCAACAAAACTCCAAGCTAGTTGATATGCGATTTCGCCCACCACAAGCAGTATTAAATAGTTGTATATCAAATTATCCATTACTGCAACATTACCAGTAATAAATTCGAACAATGGTTTAAAGATTATCCTCATATAGTTACTACCTCTCACTAATTTTCAGATTATATCTACTTATTATTGAACTAATGCTTTATTGCTGCAAAGTATCTTGTCCACCATAGACATATTGAGAAGCCCTATGTCTTTCTAACGATAAGATGCCTCTGACCTTTTAATCTCAATATTATCATCAAACCCATTAGTCAATAAAAACTGACGGATATCTATATCCGATACCTTTGATTTAGGTCCAATTACAATTTCTTTAATAATTCCAGCGTCTAAACAGTTCTTAAAACATAAATCCGAATAAGCCACTAATTTATCTTCCTTAACCTGATATTGCATGGGTTGGAGGATAAGTTCTTGATTAATTCCAATTTTAAATTCTTCTCTCAATATTTCGCTCAAATCTTTTGTACTAATTTCTTCATAAATTCCAGTATTGTAAACAATTCTCACTTCTTTTTCTTCTTCAAATGTCGGGTTTTTTAAAAATGTAAAAACTTGTTCTGTATATGTATATAAAACCTCACAAAAACAATCAAACTCCTCAACAAAGAATTTGTTAAAGTCATCAGAACACCTTACCGCAACCCGTTGAAACATATCACGCATATAATTTACAGCTGGCAAAAACAATTTGTTCCTGATTAAATTTTCCTGCTTGCTTTTCTTATAAATCACCTTATCAATTGAAATCTTACTGTGCCCTTTTAACAAACGTTTTAAATAGTCATAATTGAATCCTATTGCCATACCTTCGCCATCTTGTCCATAAGCACGCCATTGACTTAAAATATCTTTTTCTAAAGAAAAGCATGCAATAAGTGTTTGATGATCTAAATAATAGCTAATATTATTATTTAATTGTTCAAGATGATTATGTGCATCATCACTATACCAATAATCTTCTAGCAAATTCATAGATATACTGTTACTTACTAGCTCTTTTTTTAAAGCCTCCTGTAACAAATCCATCCCCCATCTTTTTTCCATATAATCATTTGTTTTATCTAAGTCAGACAATCTTATTGTTTTATTCTTAATAACTTCTGCAAATGTATCTAGAGAACAATAATGATAAATCATACCTACTCCTTTTCTATACTCTCACCTAAATCTGGCTCTTAAAATTATATTGATAATTAATTTCTAACTTCGTATAATTGCTATACTCTACCGTTTAGACTAACTTCGTATAATTGCTATACTCTACCGTTTAGACTAACTTCGTATAATTGCTATAATACGCTTTGACCGAGTTTGGTCTAATTGCTATAATAGGTTTGCCTCTATAAATTATTTATATAAACCACAATTTCCACCTTATAGTATTAATTATACACTTTTAGCCAACTTTTTCCAGCATTTTGCAATTTTCTTATTAATATTTTCTTATTATTACTTCTCATATTCTTATCCCTAATTGAACTCAACCCAATATTGGACGGTTTAATTATATCAAACTAACACAAAAAGAGCCTGCTCCGATTAAAAACAAGGAACTAGGCTCTTTTCCAAATCTAAAGAACATATTCAAGCTACTTAACAACGGGGTCTAATTCCCCGAGTTGTACACTTGAATATTTATATACATACTCAATTCCCTAACCAGAGGCTACATTGCCTAGTCGTTCTATTGAGCATATTTCTTTTTAAAGGGGCTGAGGTGCTAAATGCAATGCCCTTAGCTGACGTCCGAAACGAAGCCCAGTCACCCATAATTTTAGTATACGTTATGAAAACGAAAAAAACAACTTCATATATCTGTTCAAGTATAAAAATAGGGTGTACCCTAAATTTACATCTTTACCCCGCCCTTTTTCAGTAAAATTAAAGTTACTTTTATAATTATTTTACATTTTGTAAATAAAGTTATTGACTTATAATTTACATATAGTTATAATTATAAATAGAAAAGGGGTGTTCTTATGAATCTTGCTTATGTTAGAGTTTCCACTATTGAACAAAATGAGGGTAGACAGTTAGAGTCACTTAAAAGATATAATATTGATAAATGGTATACGGAAAAAATAAGTGCAAAGGATACCAAAAGACCACAACTGCAAGAAATGCTAGATTTCGCCAGAGCGGGAGACACAATTTATATACATGACTTCTCTAGAATTGCCAGAAGCACGAAAGACCTGCTTGCTATCGTTGAGCAACTTACAGAAAAAGGAGTTCATCTTGTTAGCACAAAGGAAAACATTGACACAACCACACCAACAGGAAAACTCATGCTAACCATGATAGGCGCAATAAATGAATTTGAGCGCACCAACCTTTTAGAAAGACAAAGAGAAGGTATAGCCCTTGCCGTAAAGGATGGCAAATACAAAGGCCGTAAGGAAATTAAAGTTGAAAATTTTCAAGATCATTACGAAAGATATAAGAGACGAGAAGTAAACAAAGTACAGCTTGCAAAAGAACTAGGCATAACACGCCCAACCTTGGATAAATTCATAAAACAAATGGAAGCTGAGACAAAATCTTAAAGCATAAATATTCGATCGGCACTTATAATGAAAAAGTGCCGATTTGCTATGTATATCAATGCATATCGATTTTCAGTTCAGTTAATGAAATTATGTTCATTGTTGTCCAAAAACCTTGAAATCCCATAAAATCAGTATTTACTGCCATTTTTTCTACTTTTCCTCACGTGAAAAATACAGTATCATTTCATCACAAATCGGCACTTTTGCGTTTTTTAGGTGCTCGCATAAAACAGTTGAATATAATTCATTATTTACTACAAATGCTCAAAACCCGCTCCATACAAGGGTTACAGCCATTATCCAAGTAAATCTCTTATTTAACATATTACAGGATTGTGTTAAGTAAGGTTTTTTGTGACATATATTGTAGGCAAATTTAAAACACAAATCTTATTTAACAAACTCTTTTTATGTTAAATTGATTTTTCCAAATGTTTAAAATCCTATAGTATTAGCGTGTTCTATGCAATAAAGCATATTAAAAATACAAAATAATTATTTTAAAACTCATAATTATTTACCTACACTTAAATCTTTTAGAAATTTTGTTGCCTGACATTCAGAATGGTTTAGATCTGATTGCCATCACTGCCTTTCAAAATTAACACAAAAAAGGACTCCATAAGAAGTCCCCTTCATCCACACATACTTATTTATCTCCGTAGTGATACCTACAAGCCAATATATAAATATTCTTATCATCAATTCTATAAATCAGCCTATCCTTATCACTGACTCTTCTACTCCAATACCCTGATAAATTACCTGTCAATGGTTCAGGCTTACCTATGCCAATATTTCCATTTCTCTCAATATCCTGCAAAAGAAGATTTATTTTCTTTAAAGTTTTTCTATCCTCCGTTTGCCAATACTCATAGTCCTTCCACCCGTTTTCAGTAAATACCTTATTCATCCTCATTTACCTCAACCAGCTCATGAGTTTTAGTATTACCATTTTCAAGTTGAGCTTTTGACTCCATCAACCAATCATAGTTATGTTTATTATCCATAACATAAATGTTTTCAATTAAATTATTATAAGCTTCTTCAGAAATCATGACCACATTCTTGTTATCCTTTCTAGTGACAATCATAGTTTCATAATCATCTGTCACCTTATCCATATATGCTTTCATGTTTTCCCTTAAGTTAGTATAGTTGACAGCCAACATAATATACACCTCCACTTAGTACAATATTCTGTACGTTTACAATTAAATTATACAGTACAATATTCTGTACGTCAATAGTGTGTTCAAAATATTTGAGTATTTCTCAACCGCCCTTCTAAAATGCTTAAATTAATCATTAATTTAAGCGTACTAAAAACGTACTATAAACCCTAAAACCCCTATTCTGCCCTATATTTAATACCTTTTCATATACGTTTTTAAGCCATATAGAATGAAAATAATCGAATTTAAACTGAGTGGGAATAATGTTGTGAAACGCTGATAACCCAATAAAAACGGGTATATGGAATTGAGAACAGCCTTATGGCAACGTTTTGGCAACACTATTATATAAAAGAGCTAACTGATTTGGAATGTCAGTTAGCTCTTTTTTGCTGTCTTTTGTCAAAATCCTTTGGAGAATTTTGAATTTTTCCTAGCGGTAAATCATATGTTCTCTTTCCGAAAGGTCATTAGCACGAATATAGCTGAAATTTCAAAATTCACACAGGAATTAAGTTTTCGTTCTGTCAAGTCAGCTTAATAAGGGCAAATTACAGCAGAAAAAACGCTGACTTGAATAAACAGTAAGCAAAACAGCTTTTTCAAATCCATCATCGAACAGAATGGTCTTGCTCATTTACTTGGAAAAGCCAGAAAAGGAAAACACATGATGCAAGCTGATAGGATGAGGCTTGTGGTGACGAGCCTCATTTTTCTGCTTTATCAAGCAATTCAATTGCACCATGCTTTTCTTCAAATTCTCTTATGCAGTTGTTAATGAGATACATTATTTGCCCACTGGCGGAGCGGTCCTCATATTTAGATACATAGTGGAATTTTTGCAATACATCTTCATCAATTCTAATGCTAATATGTTTGTTTTTCTTCAAATCACTCACCCTCTCAAAACTAAATATGCACTTAATATACCTTTATTTTAAGTATATAATGTGCTATTATTCTTATAATGCACTAAAAATTAGTGCATTATATTTCAAGGAAGGGTTGATAAATATGGAAAAAACAAAAACATGCTGTTTTGCAGGTCATCGCAGGTTACCGAAAGATAATATCCAGCGCATTATGATACGCCTTAACCAAGAGATAGACAACCTCATCAGTCAAGGCGTAACGGATTTCATATCAGGCGGTGCCCTTGGATTTGACCAGATAGCAGCTTCAGTGATTACTGCAAAAAAGGAAATGGGATATGATGTCAAGTTAGTATTTGCCTTGCCGTGCAGAAATCAGGATGTACTTTGGACTACAGAGCAGAAAAAGCTATATCATGGGTTGCTTGATGAAGCGGATGAGATTGTTTATGTTTTAGAGACTTACACCAATGATTGCATGAAAAAACGAAATCAATACATGGTGGATAGGTCATTGTACTGTATCTGTGCCCAGATATATTCGACTGGAGGAACGGCTCAGACTGTACAATATGCAAGGCAAAACCGTGTAAAAGTAATTAATATAACAATATAGATGCATGAGAAATACTCACGCATACCTAAATTATCTTCATATATATTCTTCTTTATGCTACATATATGAGAGAACAAAAATCACGCTTTTGGACTTTGAAATATAAATGAGAAAGTCAAAAATATATGAATAGCTGATATAACAGAAATAAGCATGAGCTAAATCATCTAAACAAAATTTTTTAACTTATAGATTTCAGGAGAGAGTTGAAATTAAAACAAAATGCCTTGGAATGCTGTAATTACCGCATTCCCAAGGCTCTTATTAACTACACCAGAGCTATTTTACATAAGTTCTTCCCATATTACCCTCACAATTCTTTTCAAACTTCCATTTTATCATGCGTTAAGTCTGTCCTTTCCCCACCCTTTATATAAACGTTTAATCCAGCTAAGATCAACATTCCCCCTATTACTTTTCCCACAGGTAAATCACCCGCCTGTAAATAATCGATAAAAACGCCTATGGAAAGCTGTCCAATAAACACCAAAACAGTTACATAAACGGCTGACAGATTATTTATTATTATACTATTTAAAAGCATAATTACTGACCCCACTACCCCTCCTAAAAAGTAATAAAATGGAATGCTTGAATATAAAAAATCAATGGGCAAACCATTACTTGTTATAATAAAATAAACAATTGAACAGATAAGCCCCACTAGATAATTCGTTATACCCGCTTGAATTAATCCAACTTTGATAGCCAGCCTCCCATTTATTGAAATACACAGAATTACTAAGCATCCTGCTAATAATGAAAAGAATATGTACATAGTAAGAAGCCTCCTTAAATTAATATCATGGCTATAATTCCTAAGGTCATTATTGCAACTCCAAGGAGTTTTAGAAAATTAACCTTATTTATCTGTTGACCCAGCAGACCAAAATGATCTATTATCATAGAAGCGAAAAGTTGTCCAAGCAAATTTAGGCAAAGCGTAAGAGTGGCACCAAGCTTTAAAAAACTAATATTGTTAAAAAGCACAGTAAAAATGCCCAATGCCCCAGCTGTAAAAAGATAATAAGGCAACCCCTTAATACTTTTTAGGCGGGTACGACTACCTATAAGTAAAACGATGGATCCTAAGAAACCAACTCCATGGATTATTACAAGGGACTGGGTATTTCCCGTTTTAGAAGCTAAAATTCCATTCAGCACTACCATTAAACCAATCAAGACACCATCTAATGTAGCCATAAATTTATACATAATTGTTACTCCCTTCTGCGTTGAATAGATATTATCATACAGATTAAGAATACAGATAGGACATTTGTCAGTTTAAAAAAAATTTGGAGATACTATGAAAAGATATAAAGACAATCTAAGATTAAGCAACTATTTAGAAAAATTTACTTTGAGAGAGATTATTGACGAAAATCTTGAGCTGAGTCATGAATTTTTTCAATTTAAGAAAGGCGATCTGATCTGTGTATTAGGCGAGAAAATCGAGCATTTTTACATACTATTAGAAGGAAATGTAAAGGTATTTACCGTTTCAGCAGATGGTAAAATATTGTGTTTGAGAATATTTGATTCAATCACTAATTTAGGTGATATCGAGCTTTTTACTGAAACCAGATATAGATGTCATGTAGAAGCTCTTTCAGACTGTTTATGTATAGCTTTTCCTATAGATAAGATAAAAACTTACGGACTGAACAATAGCATTTTTTTAAAATATCTATGCATTGATTTATGTAATAAATTTGATGCTATCAGCAGCATAAGTTCAAATAACATCTTATATCCACTGAAAAACCGTTTAGTTGGATACATTTTGGAATATATGAATAAAACTTCAAAATTAGCTGAGTTTCCTTTTTCCTATAAAGAACTATCCGAAATCCTCGGAGTAAGTTATCGGCATTTAAGCAGATGTATAAATGAACTGGAAGCTCAAGGACTCATTAAGAAGATGGGAACTAAAATAAAAGTACTAAAGGAAAATGAAATGAAAAGTTTTGAATTTGATAGTTATCCCCATAAATAGATTTATATATTTCCAATAATAACATTACGTCTATATTGGTACCGCCTCACTCCTATAAAAATTATTGTATAAGAAACAATAAATAGATGCGGAAAAACAAGAGTATTTCTACCTAGTTAACGGCAAATACTCTTGTTTTTACTCTCCCTTTTTAATTGTAGATATGAACTTTTTTTATCAAGTTACTCAACGATTCTTGTAACACTATCCTCTTGTGCTAAGTACATATCCTCTGCCTGTTGCTGAACTTCCTGCAAATCTTTGATAATATCTGTTATTTTATTGAGCAACAGAAAATACATATCTTTATAATCCGTCATTATTATCACCTCAAAAATACTATATCAAGTAACACATATAATATAAAGTGTAAATACAGCGTATATAATTTGTAATTCTTTGCACTATACTATATATGTGAGGTGATATCAATGTTTGAGATAAAGAAAACTGAATTCGTAAATAAAACTTTTAGATTAGAAAAGACTTTGGTAGAGCGATTATCAAAATGTTCAGCAGAACATAACATATCTGTAAATTCTCTAGTTGCCCAGTGTTGTGAATATGCACTTAACCATATGAAAATTGAAGAAAAGGATTTATAAAAGAAAGTGATTTTTTGTTGTAACCTCTATACTTTCATTAAGAAATACTCAAAAGGACTTATGAACGGATATATCATAAGTCCTTTTCTGCGCTTATCTACATTATCAAAATAGATTAAAAATTAAAACTCATATCAATAAAGTTTTGTTTTGCTTGTAAAGGTTATGTGTCCAATAAAAAAATATGTCAAAAGAACTCAATAGCATCTATCCAAATTCATCAGGTAGATGCTCTTGTTTCAGTCGGATAACTATTCGTTTACTTTCGTTGGTTACTCAACTATCCTCGCATCTTCTTGCGCCATGTACAATTCTTCCGCCTGTTGTTGAACTTCCTGCAAATCTTTGATAATATCTGTTATTTTATTAAGCAACAAGAAATACATATCTTCATATTCAATCATTAACATCACCTCTTTTGACATTCAGTAAATGTCATAATAATAACAATTTACCATATAATAAAGCTATTGACAAGCAGAAGATGTCAAAACGGAGGTGGAAAATGTATAAAAATAAAAATTCGGATGGCTCATTAAATCTCTGTGGTAATAAAATTAAAGAATTAAGACAAGCCATAACCCCTACAGTATCCCAGAGAATGCTTGCAAATAAATTACAGCTCATAGGAATTGATTTAGATAAGAATGCCATTCAAAAAATTGAAAGTGGCACAAGATTTGTAACAGACATTGAAATTGTTGCTTTCGCCAAGATATTTAATATTACCACAGATGAACTATTAAAATAAGACTTACAGAAAATAAAACCTATATAAATATCTATATTGTGATTAAAAACAGTGAGGCAACCATAAATGGCAGCCTCTTTTTGTGCCCCATAAAGAGCTTACATTCCATAATAAAAAACATCTCATTAAATTTCCGATATAGATTTCAAATTTTTTTAAAGTTCTGACGCCCACTTGGCAGCTTCATTAGAACTCACCTCAGAATTTTTCTTAGGTTCCACAAAAGCAATCTCTCCAATAAACTGATTTTCAGGAAAAGCTTCTTTCAATTTTGAAAAACACTTCTTTGCTCCGCCTCCACCATGGCATGCAAACAGGGCAATCCGTTTCCCCTCCATTTTATATTGTGTTATAAAACTTTTTATTGGAGGCGCAAAAGAACCTGCCCAAATCGGTGTTCCGATAACAACCGTGTCGTATTTGCTCAAATCAATTCTTTCGTTAATAAGTTGGGGCTTCTCACCAAAAAGAACGCTTTTGCCTCCCCAAAAAAACTTTCCAAATCCCTCTGTTGGATACTGTTTGCTGGTTTTTAACTCCACCGTATCTGCTTTCATTGTTTTGGCAATGACATCTCCCACCAACTTTGTGTTCCCCTCAAAAGAAAAAAATACAACCAATGTGCTCATCTAAACTCTCCTTTCTAATCTGAATTACTATATTAATATCATGCTTTAAAATTACTTATCGCTGTTTTTGATATATTCCGAAGCTGATTGCTTTCTTGGGACATCCATCCACGCACTCCAAACAATTGATACATTCGTAAGAATCCGTCACCTCTTCTTTAACCATGGCTGCTACATCCAAACCCATAGGACAATTCTTGGTACATTTACCACAGGAAATACAGTCTTCAGCTTTTGCTTTTAGTCTAAATCTGGGGATATGCAAAAAATCTCCTAGCTTTTCACCAATTACCATAAAAGGTGCCATCCAGCAAAGACTATGGCACATTCCCCGTCTACCGGTCATAATTGTAAACAAATAAATTAAGGTCATTACAATGGAATATATAATAAAAAATTGCAGATTAAATTCAATAAAATACAAAAAATTTCCCTTTAGTGGACGATTTTGCAGCCATAAATAAACAATGAAAAAAAACCAAATTGTCCATATCATATATTTAGACATGTTTTTTCCTTTACTATTCCAGTGGCGACTATTGACCACGGTAATATGCTCCTGTAAGGCACCGCCGGGACAAAGCCATCCACAAAAAAGACGACTACCAACCATAGAAAACAATAAAAGTGTCCCAAAAATCATTGCACTCCCATTCAGTACACCATTCGACGCAGATACTACAATCACAAAAGGTGATAAAAGCATAAATGTTATGGGAAACATAAGTAAGGAAAAAATAAGTATACCTTTGCGAATCCGCTGTCTCATTTAGAATCAACCTCCCGCTCCGAAATAATTCTTTTGGCCTCCCCAGCCCAATCTCTCATTGCGGAATAGATGTAAACACCACAAAGTGCAGTCAGGTGGCTATAAGTACAGTCTATCCCCTGCTCTTTCAGAAGTTCAAAATACTGCAAATACTCTTTCATATCACGAATCATATTTTCATTTCTCGTGGCAAAATCATCTAAATGCCCAAGTAACACATTCGGCTCTGTATTCTCACCGAAGGAAACTTTCAGCAGTATTTCATATCGAAGCTTTTCTATTTCCGGTGCTTTCCGCAACCAATGATCAAGCTCTTTCCTACCGTCATCCGTTATACTATATGTAATCTGCCCTCGCCCATTTCCCTGTTCTTCCGAAGGAACAGCCAGCCCTTCGGCAACCAATTTTTTCAATGTAGGATAAATTTGACCATAACTCTCCTGCCAAAAATGGCTGTATTCTTTCTCGATCCATTTTTTCATGTTGTATCCCGTTTGTGGCATGCGGGCAAGCATTCCCAATATCACATATTTTGATTTCCCTGTGTTTTCTTTCATATATACACGCTCCATTGATTAATATATCTTTATAATATATCATAAAAATATATACGTCAAGAGTATTTAAATTCGCACTGCTAAAACCAATGACAAATTTAAATCTTTTGAATCAGAAAGGATACCTATTCTCCTTTTCTCCTACAAAAAAGCACGAAATAATAAACGGAAAATGATTTTCTTATAAGATTCGACTCACTGGATTATTCATATGAAAACATACTGAAACAGTTTCAGCTGCGAAAAGAAATACAAAAGAAATTCATAAAAGGTAGAAAATTATTACGCAAATCTTAAAGTATCCTAAGATAAAATTGTGGTATACTTGGTAGAAACGCCCAATAACTAAACACACTGATTCCGTCCATAGTTGGCTTTCATATGTTTTTTACATTTAAAGGAGGATTTTAATAATGTCACTTGAGTTCATAGAAATTTTAAAAGTTATTTTTATTGGTATTGTAGAGGGAATTACTGAGTGGTTGCCAATCAGCAGCACAGGACATATGCTTCTGGTTGACCAGTTTATTGCCCTGAATATGAGCATTCCATTTAAAGAAATGTTTTTTGTTGTAATTCAGCTTGGAGCAATCCTTGCAGTTGTGGTGATATTTTGGAAAAAAATGTTTCCCTTTCAGTTTGGAAATAAAGCACAATCTATCATAAAGAAGGAGACCTTTTCCCTTTGGTTCAAAGTGGTGATTGCATGTGTCCCTGGGGCTATTGTAACTATCCTTTTTGACGATTATATTGAAGCCAATTTACACACTCCTATGGTAATTGCTCTGGCCTTAATTTTTTATGGTGTTGCGTTTATTGTAATTGAACTATGGAATAAAAAGCGCTTGCCAACCACCACAAGGTTAAATGACATCACCTACAAAACAGCGTTTATCATCGGACTATTCCAAGTGCTTTCCATTATTCCCGGCACTTCTCGTTCAGGAGCTACAATTATTGGTGCATTACTGATTGGTATATCAAGAGTGGTCGCCGCAGAATTCACCTTTTTCCTGGCAGTTCCTGTTATGTTTGGCTTAAGTGCCCTTAAAATACTGAAATTTGGATTTTCCTTTACAAGTGCAGAGCTGCTTATCTTAGGCATCGGTATGGTAGTAGCCTTTGTAGTATCTGTTATAGTCATAAAATTTCTCCTTGGATATATTAAAAAGCATGATTTCAAGGTATTTGGCTGGTATCGGATTATCCTTGGTATCATTGTGATAGCATACTTTGCTATACTTTAAATTTAAGTCAATCTAAATTGATCGATACAGCTTTTATATGTGGTATGCTAAAGGGTAAGTAAAACCCAAATCGATTCAAAAAAGATTATTAGATGTTTGGAGGACAACAGATGAATATGCAACTTATTTATGAAGTACCATCAGCACAAGATTATGTAAGTCTTCGGATGCGCTCCGGAATGGGAGGTAAAGATATAAATAGAAGCCAAATAGCTCTAAAAAATTCTTTATTTACAGTGTCCATCTACGATAAAGAGGAACTGATTGGCTTTGGAAGAATTGTTGGCGATGGCGGTATCACCTACGTTGTAAGTGACATTATGGTAGACATGGCCTATCAAGGTAAGGGATATGCCAAGGAAATTATGAAAGCGATCAACTGGTATTTTGAGGAAAATTCCCTCGAAGACAGTTATGTTTGTTTAATAGCAAATTATCCTGCAGACCTATTATATCAAAAGTATCAATTCGACTACTTACCAGAGAACAAGTGCGGCATGTTGCGCAATCAAAAAAAACAGACATTTATTTAGTTCATTCCTTCATGTTGCATAATAATTGTACTGTATAGATATATACTTAATGAAGGGCACCGACTTTTTATCATCCTGCATGATGCTCTAACAAAATCTATTTGCAATCAGTAACCTAATTTTCAAGCCCCCTCACAGCTAAATAAAAAACAACTTGTATTTCTATTGAAATCGTAGTAATATAAAATCATACTATGAAGATTGGAGTTGAAAAAATGATTAACTTTTCTTGCTAATAATTTAGGCAAACAAACAATTGGTTTACCATTGGTTTTGTTGTGCCAAATTGCAAGAAAGTAATTCATTTTTAAAGCTCTTATATTATACGGACTTTTTTTGTATTGTCTCGTTTTATTTAGGCTGTAAGAATTTACTTTCTTGCAGTCTATTTTTTTTAAGGAGGACAATGCATGTCACAAATAAATATTAAAAACCTGACTTTTTCATATGATGGAAGTTATGATACAGTCTTCGAAAATGTAAGTTTTCAGATTGATACTGATTGGAAACTAGGCTTTACCGGCAGAAATGGCAGAGGTAAAACTACGTTTCTAAACCTTTTACTTGGTAATTATGAATATGGAGGCACCATTACGAAATCAGTAGAAATGGCATACTTTCCCTATCCCATTGAAAATATGTCTCAACTTACAATTAATGTGATAGAAGATATCTACCCTAATTATTTACAATGGGAATTAATAAAAGAATTAAACTTTTTAGAACTATCTGATGAAGTATTATATCGCACCTTTGATACGCTTTCAAAGGGAGAGCAAACCAAAATTTTGCTGGCTGTTTTATTTCTAAAAGAAAATACATTTTTGCTGATTGATGAACCAACCAATCATCTGGATGCCCAGGGCAGGCAAATTGTAAGCAAATATCTCAGCCAAAAGAAAGGCTTTATTTTGGTCTCTCATGATAGGGATTTCTTAGATTCCAGTATTGATCACATTCTTTCCATTAATAAGAACAACATTGAAATACAAAAAGGAAACTTCTCTTCTTGGTACCAAAATAAACAGCTACAAGATTCATATGAGATTGCTCAAAATGAGAAATTAAAAACAGAAATTTCCAGACTAAATAAAACCGCAAAAGAAAAACGATCGTGGTCAGATAAAACAGAAGCAAGTAAGTTTGGAGAAGGCCCCTGCGACAGAGGCTACATTGGGCATAAAGCGGCTAAAACCATGAAAAGAGCCAAATCTATTCAAAAACGTATGGAAAGCAGCATTGAAGAGAAACAGAAATTATTGAAAAATATTGAAATCGCTGAAGATCTAAAAATGGAACAATTCACGCATCATAGTAAGACATTGATTACATTTGATGATGTCTCAGCATATTATGGCGAAAAAATTGTGTGTGAACATATTTCTTTTTCCATAAATACAGGTGATATTATATCTGTATGGGGCAAAAACGGTACAGGCAAATCAACAATTTTAAAATTAATTTGTGGGGAAAATATTTCCCATACAGGTACCATTTATATTGCACCAGAGCTGAAAATCTCATATATTTCACAAGATACCTCTACCCTTCGCGGTAATTTAACTGAATTTGCAAAGGAATGTGATATCGATGAGAGCTTATTCAAATCAATATTACGAAAATTAGATTTTTCTCGAATACAGTTTGAAAAAGATATCTCTGTTTTCAGCGGCGGTCAAAAAAAGAAGGTCCTCATTGCCAAAAGCCTATGTGAAAAGGCCCATATTCATATTTGGGATGAACCCCTTAACTTTGTTGATGTGCTATCACGCATTCAATTAGAACGAGTGATTCATGATTTTAAACCTACCCTCTTGTTTGTTGAACATGACAAGGCTTTTTGCGAAAATGTAGCAACCAAAAAAATTATACTTTAGATTTTAAAAGCAATTTCCAATGGGATACCCTTATTTAAAATTGAAGTCCATGCCCCTATACTCACAAAAACAGACCCTCTATGACTTTAATAATCATAGAAGGTCTGTTTTTTCAGACTATATTTTACGATGAGATTAATGATTAGGTTTATAAATTGTAATTTGATTCCTTCCGTTTTGCTTGGAAATATAAACGGCTTCATCCACCTTTTGTATCAGTTGCTCCGCACTGAATGGTTTATGAATTTCTGCAATACCTACGCTGACAGTCACTATATACCCTTTCTCCTTCTCCAGATTCCTTAAATCCTCCATAAATCCTTTGAGTATGCCCTCTGCCTCTTGGGGCCCAGTATCAAGTGCACCAATGAATTCATCTCCGCCCCATCGGGCAGCAATTCCATGGCCCTCAACTGTCTTTTTCAGTGATTCTCCCACCTTAGCAAGTACTTCATTTCCAAATAAATGCCCCTGCGTATCATTCATATCTTTGAAATTATCTATATCAAACATAAAAATAATCTTTCTATGCTCATGATGCTTTCTCACAAAGGAACGATACTGCCTATAAAACAGTTTGCTATTGGGTAACCCCGTCAATTCATCTGTGTTTTCCATTTCAATGGTACGATGGTTAAAATTCAAAAAAACAGCTGTTGTCACCATAATGCATGCAGCGAGGGAAATAAGCATAAAAATTATATTATCCATAATTCCTTTTTGAAAGGAACGATTGATTGAAATTGTATCTTTTTCCAAAATCAAATACCAACCCAGGTTTTCATCATATTTCGTTATAATACATTTTCTTTCATTTGGGGAGGTAAACCATTTCATATATGGCTCAGTGGAAAAATCAGTTAATATTTTATTCTGTATTCCTGTTCGCCTTGCCAATTCCTCCTCGCTCACAAAAACATCCGTATCTTTACCAAAAGAGTTTTCAGAGCCTCTCACATTCACAACATATACAGATAAATTGTAATTTTCTTCATAGGAACGAACAATGCCCTCTATATCAGAGATTTCAAGGCCTACTCCAATGACACCAAGAAGTTCTCCGTCTTCACTTTCCATACGAAAATTAACAAAGGAAGTAATGGTGTTGCCATCCGCTTCGTTAATATCAATTTGAATATCGTATTCATTTCCGGATTTGATAAAATTATAATACCAAATATCATGTTCATCATTTTCCGAAAGTTTCTTATTTAAACCATCTTGAAAATAATAATTTCCCGTTTGTTCTGATACACAGAAAACCGTTGTATAGCCGTATTTTTCCTTGTAAGCATTGAGATAGCTGTATAATTCATTCATATAACCATCCCTATTTTGATTTTCCTTTTCATTGCCGAACCATTTTTTCAAAAATTCATCGTTTGCCATTGTCTTTGACACCATCACAGGTTTTGTCATGGCGTTTTCAATTTGCTTTGTAATATCAACCTCTGCGATGCTAAGAATATTTGCCAGGTATTCTTCAGCCAAATTTTGATACGATTTTGTCTGTTTATATACCACTCCAATAAAACCGGCTATTAAAGAGAAAATAATAATTAAGTTACTTATCAGCAAGATATGTTTTTTCACATTCGGCTCCCCAATTTCAATATTTTAAAACCCGATGCAGCTATATTACAACCATTCACTTTTAATCAAACATAATCTACATATGGGGCATTCTGAAGGGGATATATGTATCCAAAGCTCTTAAGCACAAAAATAATCCTATTTCATGGTTGGCCATGCTTATCATTCTTTAGAACACGTTATGACTTATTTTTTCACAGTAGATCCTCAGTTATTTTACTATAAAATTTGTGGAAAATCCAGAATATATTTTTTATTTAGAATTCCCTTAATCTAATTTAATTGGAACATATATTTTTTATATAAAAAGAAATAGTCTTCTAAATGAAATGTTTTACCCCATTAATAAAATGATACATATCAGAATTGTTGCTTAAACAGCTTCGCCTTGTCTTTATAGAAAAAAGCAGACTTTTGTCTGCTCTAGTTCCTTTTCTTATGACTTCCATCATTTAAAAGAAGGGATTATTGTATAATGATATCCATAACTTGGTGGCGTACAGAATCATGATAGCCTGTTCCTCTTTCTGTAAAACCAAGGATTAGCATAACCTCTCCTTGAATACCAAAAGTTTCTTTCATTTCACTGTAGACCTCATTCATCCCTTCTAATGGTTCCATCAGCTGAACAGCAGGTTTTATTGTGTACCCTTCTGTATGAAGTCCAAGGAAAGAAAGTGCCTCACCCACCCTAATGTAGTCAGAATGTGTTGGGTTCTCAAGGGAAATGATCATATAAGCCTTTTCATTCTTCAATCGTTGTTTAAAAGCAGTGACAGAATTTTTTCCAAAGCATTCCCATTCCTGACTGGCTCCTACTAGGGGTTCCACAAACATCCTTAGCGCCGGGGACATGGTATTTAATGATAAACCATATCTATATTGATTCTTTGCCCACTTTGTAAATCGAAAAATCTGCAAAAGTTCTTCCGTAGCTTTCTGATTTCCCCCTTCAATCATCGTACCTTTTAACAAGTATTCCTGAAGAAGTAATTTTTGCTCCTCCATTATCCAAAGCTTTTGATACCCTTTTAAAGGAGTTTCCATAAAATCTAAAATTACTTCTTCCTCTAGCTTAGGAGTTACTTTTTTCATCCCTTGGGTAGCCGATGTAATCCCATCAACCTTACTTTCTGCTTGCCCTAAAATTTGAAATGTTGCAATCAGATTTAGCTTTTCACTTGTATAAATGGGTGCATACTGCACATCCATATCCAATCCTTTCTTCTTTGCCGTTTCCTTAACCGAACCTATAAAAGTACCCAAACTCATAAGAAGCTGTTGGTTTTCAGGATCAATGATAGGCAAGGTTTTATCCATATCCGCATATAATGAAAATGTATTTTCATCCTGAATTTTTATCTTCCATGGCTGCATATTATGGCTGCTGGAAGATGCAATCCCCCCACGAATCAGTTGAAATTCCTCTTCTGACATTATATTTTTTTCAATGTCATACTTATCTTCTCCGATATTGTATTTCGTTTTCAAAAAGGCTCCATCCCAAGAAGCCATACCAAAAATTACAATTGCAATTGCTGATAAAAATACAATAATTATCATTCTTTTTCTCCTACTCATTTTAATCCTCCAAGCATCTGTCTTGTTAGCTTCATTTGCCCTTCAATAATATTCTCAATGGAAACACCATAATATTCCTCCATCCATTTCCCTTTGCTGTGGAGTAACTGAGCAATACCTTGAATATGTGCCCATAAAAAAACTGCCAGATTTCCGTCAAATACCGTGGTATTCAAATTCAATTCTCGAAATAAATGCATCAATTCATATTGATTTGCAATCAAATGAATTTCATTTACTTGTTTCTCATACTGATTCTCATACCTTTTTTCATCAAATCCAAGGATTAATGCGCCCTCTCTTGGATTTTCCAGCATAAACTTTATGTATGCCTCACCTAAGTAAATGATTTTGTCAAAAGCGCAAACCTTTTGTGTCATGGCATCACCCATGGCAACATTCATTCGTTCAAAACTTCTTTTTACCAATTCTAAATACATCTCATCTTGACTATGAAAATAGGCGTATAAAGTTCTTTTACTGACGCCGGCTTCCTCACATATTTCATTGCTAGACAAGCTTGCCCAGTTTTTTTCTAAAAGTAAAGAAAAAATCCCATCGATAATTGCATCTTGAATGTATTCTTTTTTCTTATTTCGTTCCATACAACCTCCGCAAAAGTATACTATTAGTTTACTTTTTAAATATATATTGTCTTTCAGTTATTGTCAAGCGCTAAAACATAAAAAAGCCGATGAATAATCGGCTTTCATTTTTCTTTTTCTTATTGAAATCTCCGTTGCAAGATGCCGACTGCTGATAAAAAGGCTGTAAGAACTAAGCAATCTAAGTCCTTACAGCCTTTATCATTTTACTCGTCTGCCGCACTTATTTTCATGACTAATCCGTTTTCATCATCGTCATCAAAATCAAATTCTTCTTCCTTTTGGCAAAATGGGCATGAAACGTCAAATAATCCACAAAACAAAAGGATTGTTGATACAATAAACACTGCCCCACTCGCTGCTAATATCGCTTTTTTATTTTTTCTGGGTAAAGAAATTCCAATCATTATCCCAAAGGCAGTGAGGCAAAGCTTAAAAATAGTGATATCTTTCCAATCAAATTCTACAATAAAGCTTTCCAAAAATTCTTTAATTCTTCTCATTGTACCCCTCCTCATCTTTCCACTGTTTCAAACTTAAAGTCATTATCTCTACCTTCAAAAGTAAAAATGTTCGCCGCACCCTCTGTGGCAATCACGCGCCCATCCTCTGTTACAAAAACCGCTTCAAAGTCGTTACTGCTTCGCCATAGCTGCACAGCTTTATCTAAGCCCATAACAAACAACGCGGTTGATAACCCATCAGCTTTCGTACCATCCTTGCTAATAATGGTAACAGATAAAAGACCTCTATCAGCAGGATACCCAGTATTAGAATCAATTATGTGATGATAACGTTTTCCTTTTTCCTCAAAATAGCGTTGATAGCCACCAGAAGTTATGACGAAACAATCCTGAATGGCGAGTAATCCTACATAATCATTGGCATTTAAAGGATTTTCGATGGCTACCTTCCAATTTTCGCCGTTTGGCTTCGTTCCGATAGCACCAATATTGCCACCCAAAGAAAATAAACCACTGGTTACACCTTTTTCTTTCAATAATGCCGCAACTTTATCAGAGGCATATCCCTTTGCAATTCCACCTAAATCAACCGCCATACCTTTTTTTAGTAATTGAGCGGTTGATGTATTTTCATCAATCACTAAATCATCAATATTTGTTAATGGCAGAAGGTTTTCCAAGGTTTCCTGCGCCGGAACATGCTTCTCACCATCAGTGGTAAAGCCCCATGCTTTTACCACCGGTGATATGGCAATATCGAATGCTTGATTCGTCAGCTCTCCAATTTCCTTTCCATGCTTCAATACCTCTTCTGTATCCGCAGAAAGCTTAACTGAATCTAAACCTGACTGTGCATTCAATTTGGAAATCTCACTGTCTTCCAAAGTTACAGAAAATAATCTTTCCAGCCTGCGTATTTCCTGCTCCGCATCTGTTAAAATTTCTTCACCATTTTCATGGTATATGGTAAATTGCATCACAGTGTCCATGGAAAATGTTGTCATTTCATGCAGGTTTGCCTCTGCATGTTTGTTTAGCATGTTCTGGGCTTCATCTCGCTTTTCTGCACACCCAGTAGCAAAACTAAATGTAAAGCACAGTAGGATTGCCATTGCTATTTTTCTTTTCATTTATCAGTTCTCCTTGCCCACTACTTGTTTCTTTCTACATTCTAACCAATTTCATTCCCCATGTCAAATAAAGAAAGGTCGTATCATATTTTGATACAACCTTTTTATTCATTTGAAAGTTCCTTTGCTTTTTCAGCAAAAGATTGAACATTTTAAAATAATATATAAAGCATTGCCACAGCAAGGCCAACGCCAATCATGAGTAAACTTTTTGCAAAGCCCTCACCATACACAATTTTATCCGTCTCCTCATCAGTATAAGCAGAGAAATAACGATCCTCGGGGGGAACAACTCTACCACTGTCATCATTAAAAATTGCCATACGCAAGATGGAAATCACGCCATCCGTCAAAGAACCTGCAATACGGGCAAAAAAGGCACCAATGAAGGGAAGGATTTTTAACAAAACAGGGCGATAAATTCTATTTTCCAAGTTAAGTCCCTTTGGCCAGCGGTCAATATAAACTAAATTTCCATTATGATCCCTCTCCATAAGTACTTTTCGAATAAAGAGAAGATAGACCAAAGCCCCAATCCCAACTGAAACTACAGCACCCTTAACATTCACCCAAGCAAAATATTGCACTACGTGTTCTGGCGCATGGGCACCCATAAAATGATAACTGGCATCAGCAATTTTATCTGCTGTTAAATAAGGGAAAATACCCACAATGGGTAAAGCCACTGCGCATAGGGTCAAAATAATTCCGGATACTTTGCTTAAATAATCCCCTTTCCTAGAAGGATAACAACTGTTGGCATAAGGATTTGTTTCCACAAAGATAGCCACAAAGATTTTTGTCATATATGCCAACGTCAACCCACCTGAAAATAGGAAAATCCATTCAACGGATTGCATATAAATCGTAGACTGTCCTGCTTCATGCAACAGCTCAATATATTCCACAATGCTTTCATGAATTAAGGTTTTGCTGATATACCCATTCCAAAAAGGAATACCCGTGATACCTAACACACCCATAAGAAAGATAAACTTCAAAAGAGGTTTATCTTTTCCCCAGCCTCTGATTTCATTGAGGTTAAGCTTTTGCAAATTCATGTAAATTACGCCAGCAGATAGGAATAATACCAACTTCAATAAAGAGTGATTCACAATATGAAGAATGGTTCCTCCTGCAGCCAAAGCATTATGAGAGCCCAGTAGACCTTGCATACCAATGGCTATTGTTACAAACCCAATTTGAGACATGGAAGAACAAGCCAATGTTCTTTTCAAATTGACAGAGAAAACAGCCAAAATAGCCCCTGTAACCATAGTAATCACGCCAAGGAGCAAAACAAAGTTGCCCCAGCCTGCATCATAAAGGAATATTTTGCAGCTCAAAACCAAAATGCCGAAAATACCAGCTTTTGACAAGATACAAGATAACAAAGTGGTGGCAGGTGTAGGTGCCGCAGGATACGCCTCAGGCAACCATGTGTGCAATGGAAAAAGGCCTGCTTTTGCGGCGAATCCAAATAAAATCAGACCACCAACAATATAAAATTTGCTCTTATCCTCTTGTGTTGCCATAAATTCTGCTAAGGCCTCAATATTTAATGTCCCTGCCATATGATACATCATAAACAGACCCATTAGCGTCACCAAACCGCCGATAATGGCAATTCCTAAATAGCTTTGTGCCGCCCTGATTACTGCATCACTTTCTTGATGAATCACCAGTACAAAGGAAGTAAAGGACATCATTTCAAAGAAAATAAAAGTAGTATATAAATCTGCGGAAAGGAAAATGCCCAATGTTGCACCAAGGGTCATCAGCATAAAGAAATAGTATCTGTTTCTGTTATGATAGTGAGCAAGGTATTCCTTGGAAAATACCGTGGTAATAAACCAGATGGATGAGGTCAGCACTGCTAAAATCACCCGCAATCCATCCCCTTCAAAGTTTAGGCCCAACCCGCAAAATTCAGGCAAAGAATAGCTGGCATGCTTCCCAATTAACAGCAATGTACCACCCATCACCAAAAAGGTAGCAAAACAAGCCCAATTATTTCTTGTTTCCTTATGTTTTCTACCAATTGCATATCCCAAAACAGCCTCCACCATCGGGAAGAAAACCAATAAAGGCAAAAGTATATTCTGATGCATATCCGTTTTCCTCCTTTCTTAAATAATTCCTGTCGCAACCTTCTCTAATACAGAAAGAAGGTTCGAGGGAAACAATCCGATTAAAACTGTAATAATTGTCAGCATAATGAGGGGAACCGTCATATATGCATTGGGATCAGAAACATGGTCATAATATCCCGCGGGATACTCTCGTTTTCTTGGGAAATACGCACGCACAAGTACATAAAGGATATACAGTGCCGTTAAAACCGCAGAAATAATCAGCGCCACAATGCCAAAATAAGCCATAGGGTTTTCCGATTGTACTGCCGCTGTAGCCAAGGCCCACTTGCTATGGAAGCCTGCAAAAGGCGGTATACCCACCAAACTAATCCCTGTTAGTGCCATGCTTAAGAAGGTGATAGGCATAAGCCTGCCAAAGCCTTCAATTTCATATAAATACTCTCTATGGGTCTTGTATAAAATAGCACCAGCAGTAAAGAACAGCGTTATTTTAATTACAGCATGATAAATCATATGCAAAAGCCCTGCTGTAAGCCCTGCTGGCGTCATCAAAGCCGCACCAAATACAATATACGAAAGATTTGAAATCGTAGAATAGGCAAAGCGCCTTTTAATATGAGGCATTCTCAAGGCTAGGGTGGAACCGAATACAATGGTAATCGCCGTGGCAATCAAAATAACATTTTGAGCCCAGCTACCGATAAGATAATCTGTGCCAAAGCTAAAATAAATCAAACGGACAATTGCAAAAATGCCGGATTTCACAACAGCAACCGCATGGAGCAATGCAGTAACCGGTGTTGGTGCAACAGAGGCCTTTGGCAGCCAACGATAAAAAGGTAAAACAGAAGCCTTAACACCAAAACCAAAAAATGCAGCTAAAAATACAATTTGCAAAGTTTGTTCGTTCCCTCTAATCATTTCGGGAATCAACACACCGCCATAAGTAAATTCCAGTCCATCACCGTAGCAGTATAAAAATACAAAACCGATAAATGCCAGCGCTGCACCGAACATCATATAAAAAATGTATGTTTTCCCTGCGTGCCTAGCTTTATTATCCATAGCGTGCATAACCAACGGAAGGGTCGCCAATGTTAAAAACTCATAAAAAAGATACATGGTAAGGAAATTGCCTGAAAAAGCAACGCCCAAAACTACACCATAGGTCATTGTGAAAAAGGCAAAAAATTTGTCCTCTCTGCCTTCATGGGTCATATACTCAAAAGCGTAAACCGTAGTAATCACCCATAAAATAGAAACCATAGTGGCAAAAACCTTTGACAGACCATCAATGTGCATTGTCAAAGACAGCTTCTCACTAAAACGTATTAAAGTCACTACACCCGCATCCGCAAAATAAATTGCATAGAGGGCAAAAATTGTATTTAAAATTGTGATTGAGAAAACCCAAATTTCCCTTTGCTTTCTGTTACTAAACTTTACCGGCAGCAGCGCAACACCTGCTATGATCGGAAAGATCACCGGTAAGATCGTTGCAAATTTATCCATAACGTCCCACCCTTTCCTAAAAAATTACGCCGCTTATATTGTTAATGAAAATTTCTAAACAGTTTGGAAAAATACCAAAAAAAACAACTGCTATTGATAAAATTAACAAAGGAATTGTCATCAAATAATTCGGTTCTCTTTTTTGAACGGCAGAATAGTTAAATGTATTTCCCGGGAAAAAACCATCCATCACTATGGAAAACAAATATCCGGCTGTTAACAGCGCACTAACCATTAGGATTGCCACACCAACAATTGCAAGGGTGCCTACCGAAGAACCTAATGCACCTTGAGCCAAAAACCATTTGCTCACAAAACCACCCATAGGTGGAATACCTACAAGAGACAAGGAGGCAATGGTAAAGCACCCCATCACAATGGGCATTTCTTTTCCAATTCCCCGCAGTTCTTCCACGAGGGTACACCCTTTTTTGTAGATGATTGCGCCGGCGCAAAGGAACAGTATGTTTTTCGCCACTGCATGAAATGCAACCTGCAGTAATGCTCCTGTAAACCCAACTGGGGTAAGCAACATTAAGCCGAAAATTACGTATGAAACCTGACTCACCGTGGAATATGCCAATCTTTTTTTCAAAATCTTTTCTTTATAGGCCAGCATAGAACCCATAAAAATCGTGATTAAGGATAAAACCAGCACCGCCGTTTGTGCCCATGAACCTCTGATAAAATCCGCACCAAACAGATAAAACGTTACACGAATAATACAGATTATACCGCCTTTTGTAATAATACCCGAAAGTACTGCTGATGCCGGTGACGGTGCAACCGGATGGGCGGTAGGCAACCATGCATGTAGGGGAAACATACCTGCCTTGCAGCCAAAACCAACTGCCATTAGAAAGAATACAGAAAGTAAAAGATTTTCATTCCCTGCAATAAGGACCATGTTTAGCGTTCCACCAGGAGCAAATTCTGTGGTGATGCAATAGGTATTCAGGAAGAAGAATCCCAAAAGACCAAGGCCTGCACCAAAAATAGAATATCCCAAATATTTCATGCCTGCTCTTACTGATTGTGGCTCTTGGGAATGAATCACCAGAGGGAACGTTAACAGGGTCATAAGCTCATATGAAAAATACATTGTCATCATATTGGCTGAAAAACATAGGCTAACCAGTGCACTTAAAGACATTACATAAAACATAAAAAAACGTGCAGGCTTATTCTCATGTTTCATATACTCCATGGAAAAAACCGCGGCCAAAAGCCATATTACACAAATTAGAACCGCAAAATATCTGGCAATTCCATCTATATGATAGGCAATAGAAAGCCTATCTGTCATGTTCCATACTGTTAGGGAACTTTCTCCCATTGCCACATAAAGAACCAAAGCCAGTTCTACAGCAATTGTTACAAAAACCGTCCTATTTCGTTGCTTTTCATTATTTATAAAACCGATTATTATTCCTGCGATAAACGGCAGAATTACCGGAAGCAACAGCATCGTATCTCCAGACATTTTATCACCTCATCCTCTCACCGTTTTGCAATTACTGTGCTAACAATTCAATGCTTATTTGAATAATGTGGGTTATTGGGCGATAGCAAATGCCTAATATTAAATTTAATATGATAAACCCAACAATAGAAGTAGCAAAAGCAGGTGAATTGGTAACAGCAGGTTTCTTCTCCTCTCCTTTTACTGGAGTCCAGATTGCAATAACAGATGGCAGGAAATATAAAGCATTTAATACCATACTAACACCTAAGACAATTAAAACCGCAGCCATTTTGCCCGAAGAGTATACAGACGCAGTGGCAAAATATATCTTTGAAATGAAACCTGCCAAAAGAGGAATACCAATCATAGACAATGCCCCAATGGTATACCCGATACCTGCCAGAGGATTACGTAGTGCCACCCCTCTCATATGATATATCTTTTCTTTGCCATCGCTATCCTCGACGAAGCTGCCACAGCAGATAAACAATAGGGTTTTTGTCACCGCATGGGCAAGAATATGGAAGCAAGCCGCCGTCATGCCAACAGGGGAAGCCATTCCAATGCCCATATAAATATATCCAATTTGCGCTACAGAGGAATATGCCAGCATACGCTTCATTTTACGTTCTCTCATAGCATAAACAGAGCCCATTACCATTCCCGCCAAGCCAAAAGCAAACAATACCTCAGTAATTTTTAATGTATGCATTACTTGGGCAGAGAACACGCAATAAATTAACTTAATTCCCAAAATTATATAGCTTTTCAGCACCAAACCTGACAAAATACCACTGGAAGTTGGAATTGCTGCTTGATATGCTCCCGGTAGCATGGAGTGGAAAGGAAAAAGTGCACTTTTTATTGCAACACCAATAAACATAAAGCCAGTTACAACCAAAAGGGGCATCCTGTATGCCTCTGTCTTAATCAATTCTAAAATCGCTTCCTGCATTTGAGGAAACAAAAGATGACCTGTAATGCTATACAATATACAAACACCCAAAAGGAACAAGCCTGAACCCAAAAGACTGATTACCAAGTAGTGGGTTGTACCAACCATAGACTGGGGTGTACCCTTCGCCATAATCAACGCACAGGAAGCGATTGTATTAATCTCAATAAACACATATGCCGTAAAAATATCATTTGTATAAACCAAAGCAAGCATGGCTCCAAACAACGCATTTAACATGATAAAATACAAAGGTTGTTTTTCTTCCACTACATCCTTAAAAATAAATTGAGAACCTCCACTTACCGTCAATAGCATTACAACACTAAAGGTAGTTGCCATCAAAGCCTCCAGTGGGCCTGCCCGTAATTCATTGCCCCATGGTGCGGGAAAGTGTCCCATCATGAATGTAAACATCTCATTCTTCACCGATACACTTACCAGCAAGAGTCCAGACATAATACAAACCACAAGAACCATTCCTAAATGAATTTTATAAGCAGTCTTCCCTTTTTTTACTAAGGCTGTTACAATACCGCTGAGCATGGCCAAAAAAATACTGAAAAAGGGTATATTATGTATCCAATTTAAATGCTCCATTATTCCCCTTCCTCCTCTCTGGATAATTTCATAATTTCGTCCATATTCAACGAACCATAATGTTTATAAAGTCGCTGAACCAAAGCCAGAGAAAAGGCAGTAATACTAACAGAAACAACAATACCTGTTAAAACCAATCCTGCGGGAATAGGATTCACATAGTAGGTAGCATCTACAACTCCATCGGTTAAAATCGGCGCTACTCTGCCAAAAATATATCCTTGAGCCGCTAGAAACAAATATACCGCCGTATCCATGATATTTAAGCCAATGAATTTCTTGATCAAGTTATTTTGCAACAGCAGATTCATAAAGCCGATTCCAAATAGAATGACCGAAACTGCCTCGTAAAAATTTGTTCCCAGATGATTCATAGTTAGATATCTCCTTTAGTAAACAATGCATAAAAACCATACATGGTACATGCAACAATTAATCCAACACAAATATTCAAAGGCAAAATAAAACCTGCACTTAAAATATTTCCGGGTATTCCCTTGGGAATTTCATATCCCACATGGTTAGCCCCTGTAAAGAAGGAATAACTTTTGCAGGCAAAGTATGTCAGCAAACCCGCTGCGCATATTTTTGTAAATGTACGGAATGTGAAAAATGTTTGCATCTTCTTCTGTCCATAAGCAGAGGCATAAAGAATCAAGCCTGCGCCTATAATGGAGCCACCGGAAAAGCCGCCACCGGGTGAAAGGTGTCCATTTAGAACCACATAAATTCCATAAAGGATAACCATCGGCGCCAGCATTTTTGCACCTATCTGCAAAATAGGACGTTTTTCATTGGTATCAAAAAAATCATCCTCTTTATTTTCCTGTTCTTCTTTGGCGGAATAATTCTTTTTATCTTTCTTTAGTAAGAGAACAACACTCATTACTGCCAAAAACAATACATTTGCTTCACCGAAGGTATCGAATGCACGGTAATCTAAAATCATACCGGCAACAAAATTCACAGCCCCTGTTTCTTCAATTCCCTTTTCCAGATAGCGCACCATTACTTCGTTATTTGAGGGATTGTATGGACTTCCAAATTCCGGCAAAGCATTCACAACCGAAAGCATAATTCCTATAAAAAGAGCGGAAATACCAACGCTTAATATTGCATAATTTCGCTTGTTTTCTTTTACATTTTGTACAGAAAAAAACTTGCGCCAATTCAAACTCTCTTTAGGCGTTCTGGTAGCAATATATTTATCCGCATTCAAGATGACTTCCTCACCATCCACCCATGCCTTTAAATGCTTCCAAAATGATTTTTTGTCCTTCATATCAACCCTCACGCGTACCTTTCAAAATATGAACTTTTTTCAGTGTGAGGAAGAATAAAACACTGTCTACACCTGCGCCCACCGCAGCCTCCGTAATGGCTAGATCGGGAGACTCCAAAAATAACCAAATAACTGCCATAATAGAGCTATAACCCATAAAAATAATAACTGCTATGAACAGATTTTTTGTAAGAGAAACACCCAAAGCGCAGGCAACTAAAAACGCCAGCAATATAATCTGGATTACCGTACTCATTTTTCATGCACCCTTTCCTCGTAGTTCTTATTTGTTAAAACTTCAACCTTGGCAATGCTATGGGTTGCAATAGGACTGGAAAGCCAAAAAAATAAGATGATTAAGAATAGCTTTGCAATAGCAAAAAAATCAAGGGTCAAAATCATCACACCTATTACAATTAAAACCAATCCTAAGGTATCCCCTAATGCAGCCGCATGTATTCTGTTTAAAACATATTTAAAACGAAAAACTCCAATCACAGAAAATAAAAACACAATAAGTCCTGCAATGATAAAAAACGTAGCCAATATTTCTCTCATTTTTCTTCAGCCTCCGTTTCCACCCTTTTTAAAAACAGTTCTCTGCCTTTGTGATGCAGTGACACAACATGACAAATAATTACGACTGCAAGAAAGCTTAATAATGTATAAACCAATGAAACATCAATTAAACAAATCTCTTTTAAATAAACTGAAAGAATGCAAATCGTTGCTGTGGTCATAGTACCAATCATATTAATTGCAACAATTCGATCTGTAAATCTTGGTCCTATGATTGCTCTAACAAAAATGACACATATTCCAAGTGCTAAAACGCCCAAAGCAATTTCCAGCACTGTTTTCATAATTTCGCTCATTGCTTCGCCTCCAACTCCCTTATTTGTTTCGCAAAAATAGACTCACCCAAATCCTTGCCAAAAGATTTATCCAGTGCATGAATTAAATATTCATCATCCTCCAATTGAATGGTAAATGTTCCAGGTGTTAAGGTTATTGAGTTTGCAAGAATTACTTTTCCTAAGTCTGACTTTAAATCTGTTTTAAATTTTACAAGGGATGGTTCAAATTCTTTTTTAGAAGATAAGACGAGACGAATAACAGCTAAATTGGCTTTTATGATTTCTAGTGTTAGTATTATAAAATACTTTATATAAAGATGAAAATTTTTTAGAATTTTAATTTCATGATCTGCTCGATAACCCAAATGCTTACACATAAACCAGTACAGCCATGCGCAAATAATAATGCCAAACAATAAAATTTCAAGAGTCACTTTTCCATTAAAAATTATCCACAACAAAAGAAGCAGTAAAAACATATTCTCATCCTTTCCCCCTGTCAATAAACTGTCTTAAAGTAAATCGTGTTAGATTTTCTGTGTATTTTTTATACATAAATTCCCCCAGTGACTGTGCTTTGCAATTCATCAATCTTTCCTCCAAAGCAATAGTTCTGCAATTTTCTCCATAAAGAGACATAAGAATCTAAAAAAGGATACAAACTCCTTTACAAAATTTTACGAAATCTTAACACCCTACTTACAACAAATTAAAATAATTTACCTAAACTACATTCAACTACTATATTATGGTCTAACTAAGAGTAGTTGTCAAGCACTGCATAATATGTAACAACAATAATTGAACATTATTCTAACTTCCAACACTTATGCTATCATATTTACACATAAGCTAAATTAATCCGCTTTTATTTTTGTCTATTATTAATAATTTCATAGGTGATTCTATAGAAAAATTCTTTTTATAAATGAAATTTTCCCTTTAAAATCAACAAAAAAAACAGTTCATTTAAATCTTATCTTATCTGACAAGAAGTTAGTAAATATGTATTTTATAAGCTTCTGTTACACCATTGTTTGCGGATTTTTTCTTATAAGTTTACATTAAATTTTTTCAAAATAATAATTTTGTGCATTTTGCTACCTATAGAAATTTTAAAAAATATATATGCAAATATTCTTATAACCATCATTTCTATCATTTTTTGCATCACGTTTATGCAGATTTACTCTTCTTTTTTCATAACAATCTGCTGTTAAAAATAAAAATTCTTCAATATTAGACAATCATATTCTGTCTTTTACATAAAAAAAAGACATATGGGTGGGGACCATATGTCTCATTGGGAAAAATGGAAAGCAATATAATACGATTAATTTGCTTTCTTTCTTGTTGTCATGTTGTAAATTGGCAACCCGATTAAAGTAAGAATGATGCTGCCAATTGCCAATAGTCTAGTTGTTGAACCAGACATAAGCAACTGATTTAATACTACATAAATGCCACTGATAATGGCAATTGCAGGAATCACAGGATACAGAGGCACCTTATAGGTTCTGACTGCATCAGGTTGGGTTTTTCTTAAGCGAATTACCGCAAAGAAAGTTAGTGTATAAAAAATCCAGCAAGAAAATACCGCTAAATCTGTTAATCTATTAAACTGTCCGCTGATTGCAAAAAGACAACCAATGCCACCTACCAATATAATGGAGTTTGTAGGAACCTGTGCTTTGTTGATTTTTCCAAGGCTGCTGCTAAAAGGCAGTGTGCCCACCTCAGCCAAAGAATAAGTTACACGAGAGCCGGAAAGGATAAAGCCGTTTGCCGCACCCAAAACGGAAATCATAATACCTACGGAAATAATTTTACCGCCTATATCACCAAAAATTGCAATAGCAACCGCAGATGCAGGTGCAGATAAATTCATCAATTCATTTGCAGGCAAAACCCAAAGGTATGCCAAGTTAATTGTAAAGTATACTGCCATGATTCCTGAAACACCACCAACGATTGCAACTGGCAAATCTTTGCCGGGATTTTTCATTTCCCCTGCGATAGCGCCAACATTGGTCCAGCCTTCAAAGGCAAATAAAATCGCAATCATCAACTGACCTAAAATAACTGCTGGGTTAAGTCCTTCGCTTACCATGGGTGTAAAGATGGGATTCGCTCCCGAACCACGAATAAAACCAAATACCATAAGTAAAATCAAAGGAATTAATTTACAAATTGTAAATATAATCTGCGCTCCACCGCCAACAGCTGAACCCAAACTATTCAAAAAAATAAGAAAAATAATAGCGCCAATTGCCATAGGCAATTTAAAACCATCGCCTACAAAAAGAGTTGCCTGCTCCGCAAAAATTACGGCAAGAGCTGCAATCATTGCAGGATAAAACAAAATGCTCTGCATCCACCCGGCTAAAAAGCCAACTTTCTTGCCAAAGGCTTCTTCCAAATAAACAACCATACCCCCGGTTTTGGGAATCATAATTGCTACCTCTGCGAAAGTCATCGCTGCAGCGATACAAACCAAACCGGTAATAATCCACGCCAGCATACCCAAACCTGGCGCACCTCCTGTTGCTGTATAAATTGCCTGAGGCTTAAAGAAAACGCCTGAACCAATTACGCAGCCTACAACTGTAGCCATCGCCGTGGACATTCCAAGATTCTTTTTCAGCTCTTGTTTTTTTTCCATAGTTTACCCTCCAATAGATAATAATCAGAATAAGTGCAAATTTGCCAGTTTTTCGCAAGAAAAAAGGACATACAAGCAGTATTATGCCTATATGTCCTCTGTATCTTCACCTGAAAGCATTACTTCGACGGCGGCCTCAAAAAGGCTCTTTCCAGAGTTCCATCCACACAAGGTCCCTTGCACCTGAAAGTTTCTTCAAAAGCGGCTCTTTTGAATTGCTCCATCGGTTCTTACTTCTACTTATAAGATCTCCCTTGCGTATCAACTGGCTTTATGTAATTTGTAAAATGAGTATACATTTTTCATTGGAAAATGTCAATAGTTATGCTGTATTTTTTTTAACTCATATTAAAATTTCTTATAAATAGCGAAATACGAAAAAGTATTTCTGTTTTGCCGAAATTCTTCATATTATGTAACAATACCCGTACATAAGGTGATGGAATGAGCAGAAAAACAATTATAACAGGGACGTTGATTTTAACAGCGGCCAACTTAATTACAAAATTGATGGGTTTCTTTTACCGTGTATTTATGTCAAATACAATCGGGGCAGAAGGTATTGGCTTGTATCAGTTAATTATGCCAATTTATATATTAACGTGGAGTATTACTTCTGCCGGATTCACAACAACGATTTCCCGTCTGTCAGCGCAAGAAAATGTACTTGGGCAATCGGGTAACATCGGACGCATCGTAAAACAATCCATTATGCTTTCCTTAATGGTTAGCATAATCGTTTCCGGTTGCCTATTTCTGTTTGCAGACAATATCGCTTTGTTTGTATTAAAAGACGGTCGCGCCGCCCTATCCTTACGTTTGCTGTCCTTTGCAATACCCTTTATGGCCACTGGCTCGTGCCTTAGGGGCTTTTTTCTTGGTCTCCAAAACGCAATGGTACCTGCCTTTTCTCAAGTCTTAGAGCAGGCAGTGCGTATTTTAACTATTTATCTTCTTGCAGGTATTTTTGTTCCTATGGGTTTAACCTATGCATGTTGTGCTGCCGTAGCCGGTATTGTTTTGGGCGAATTTCTTTCCTTTGCCTTTGTTTTTGTAAGCTACTTGCGCTTTAAAAGACGGAAAAAGATGATTAAAAGACCAACGCTTTCTTCATACGCCGCCTGCAATATGATTTTGGCCATGGCTTTGCCCCTTTCTGCAACAAAAATTGCAGCCTCTTTGCTTTCAACTGCAGAAAATATATTAATTCCTCGGCAGTTGCAGCTTTATGGTCAAAATGCAAAGGAAGCCCTCATTTCCTATGGTGAATTAACAGGTATGGCTCTACCACTGATTCTACTGCCTTCTGCCTGTCTAATGGCGGCCTCTGTATCCTTAGTACCGGAAATTTCAGAGGCTTGCGCAGTCAAACAAAACCAAAGAATTAGCCGTACCGTTTCCGTTACCTTTCTTTTTACCTTTATTGTTGGCATTGGTGCGGCCTCCCTTTTTGCTGTTTTTCCCAGGGAGATTTGCTATATTGTCTATAATCGGCAAGGCTTAGGGGAATTATTATTTCCGCTGGCGTTCCTTTGTCCGTTTTTGTATGCCCAAACGACAATGCATGGGCTTTTAAATGGCATGGGAGAGCAGATGTTTTTATTTCAAAACAACTTGATTAGTTCGGTAATTACCATTATGGGAATTTGGTTTTTTATGCCCCTATATGGTATTCCAGCTTTTTTAATCTCTTGGGCGGCAGGAATGGCCTATTCCGTAGGTTCTTGCCTACGAAAGCTTTACATACGCACAGGTGTTTTTCCGGACCTTGCTGACTGTTTCCTAAAACCCCTATTGGCAGGGGCAGCATCAGGATTGCTGATTCGTTATATCATCCGTATCTCCACGCCATCAAAGCTTCTTTTTTTCCTATCCTTAACGGCAATGGGATTGCTATATCTCTTCTTCTTGATGATGCTGGGCTGTTTTTCGAAAGAAAATATGACGGCTTTTTTTGGAAAGCAGAAGAAAAAAACTTAATTATGATGATTAAAATACAAAATCGGAGCACCGACTTCTGGCGCCCCGATTTTTATTTATCTTTTTATAATTTCCCTAATTATCAATAAACTCTAGAGTTCCACTATCTCTCAGAACTTGAAGTATCTAACGAATCTTTGCTTTGATATTTTTGTTGTTGGGATACAAATTTGACAGCTTTCCTTCAAATTTATATACTTCCTGAAGGGTAAAAACGTCACTTTCAATGTGTTGAATGAAATCTAAAACATCAGTCGTCCAATCTCTCGTTTCTTCCATATTAACCTTCTTTCTAGCTAATATTTTTTCATCAATAGACTAATCATTTACCCTTCAATACTGATAGCTACATTTTGATTTCCACCAGATTTTTTTCATACAACTTTTGCAATGACATCATAATACCGAATTTTGCATGAAACCAAGTTAACCCACCTTGAAAATAGACAGAATACGGTGGTCGAATAGGGCCATCGGCGCTCAGTTCTATAGAAGAACCCTGTACAAACGCCCCAGCGGCCATAATAACATCACAATTATAACCTGGCATTGCATAAGGCACAGGCTTAACATAGCTATCCACAGGTGCCGCCGCCTGTATGCCCTCGCAAAAAGCAATAACGCCCTCTGCAGTACCCAACTCCACCGCCTGAATGATGTCGTGGCGAGATTCCAAACTGTTTGGGATTACACGGAATCCAAGCTTTTCATAAACATTTGCGGCGAATATGGCTCCTTTTAGTGCTCCTGCCACCACATTAGGGGAGAGGAAAAACCCTTGATACAAAGAACGCATCAAATCTAAGCTGGCACCAACTTCTTGACCCAATCCCGGTGCACTCAAACGATAAGCACAGCGGTCAATACAAGCTTGTGTTCCACAGATATAGCCACCTACAGGTGCCAATCCACCTCCTGGATTTTTAATCAAAGAGCCGACAATCATATCTGCACCAACATTGGAGGGTTCTATTTTTTCAACAAACTCACCATAGCAATTGTCAACCATACAAATTACATCTGGTTTTATTTCCTTTACAAAGGCTATAAGCTCACCGATTTTTTCAACCGAAAAGGTTGGGCGCATCTGATATCCCTTGGAACGTTGAATGGTAATCAGCTTGGTTTTTTCATTGATTGCCTTACGAATATTTTCATAATCAAAGGATCCACCCTCTAACAAATCAACCTGACGATAGCTCACACCATATTCCTTCAAAGAACAGGGTGATTCACGAATACCTATGACCTCCTCCAAAGTATCATAAGGCTTTCCTGCCGGAGAAAGAAGCTCGTCCCCAGGCAATAAATTCGCCGAAAGAGCAACTGCCAGCGCATGGGTTCCGCAAGTGATTTGAGGACGTACCAAAGCCGTCTCCGTTTGAAAACATGCGGCATACACTCGCTCCAAAGTATCCCTGCCTGCGTCATTATAACCATAACCTGTGCTTCCTGCAAAACAGGAGGCATCCACCCGTTCCTTTTGCATTGCCGCAATGACCTTGCACTGATTGTACTCCGCTATAGAATCAATACTCTGAAAACGTTCCTTTAAGTCTTCCAATATCTGTTCACAAAATGCTTCTACCTCTGGGGCAATTCCTAATACTTGATACATACTGCTCATTTATTTCTACTCTCCTTCATTTGCTTGGGAAGATTCCTTTCCCTCTATCATTTCATCCCTTGTAAAATCCATCAATTCAATTTGACCCTTACCATCCGCTGAAAAAATCATAGTTGACTTCCCTTTTTCACCAGTTTGAGGTAAGGTAACCGAAACATCGGGAATTTTCTCTTCTTTTAATAACTTCTGAATTGTTTTGCTATTTAGCTCGATTCCATAGGGGGTAAGGCTGTCCTTCCAAACGGTGAATTTGCAGCCAGTTTTCCACTTCCCGCAAAAATATGCTTTACTGTTCTCCAGCACGTCACCATCCTTACAAATTGGACATTTCCCAAGAGACTTTCCACCCTTTTTTGCCCCCATTTTTGCTTCTTCCGGAAAAACAATATCTGTTTTCCTTTTTATTGCATCTTCCACAAGGAAGGATACATACCGCTTAATGCTTGCCATAAACCGTTCTTCCTCCATGTTTCCCTTGGCAATGGAGGAAAGACCCTTTTCCCATTTCCCTGTTGTTTGGGGAGAACGTAATTCCTCAGGTACAACTTGAATTAATTGCATACCCTTTTCCGTAGGTATCAGATTTTTTCCTTTTCTTGTGATGTAGCCAACGGAGAGCAATCGCTCAATAATTGCTGCTCTAGTTGCGGGAGTTCCTAAGCCACTGTCCTTCATTTGTTCTTTCAAAGTTTCATCTTCCACGAAGCGGCCTGCATTTTCCATTGCGGAAAGCAAACTGCTTTCTGTATATGCTTTGGGAGGGGTTGTTTTCTTCTTCAACACCTTGGCTTCCTTAATTTTATGAAGCTCTCCCTCTGTCAAAGGAGGAAGCTTTTGTTCCTCGTTTCCCTTTTCTTTTTTCCCTTTCATCGGAACAAGCTTTCGTTCCACGCCTTGCCAGCCCTCTTCCAAAACTACTGTTCCTTTGGATAAAAGACGTTCATCCTGACAAGTAAAATATACCTTAGTCACCTCATAGCGATAATGAGGATAAAATGCACTGATAAATCTGGCGGCTACCAAAAGAAACACATTTTTTTCCTCTTCCGCTAAGCTATCTAACCGAGGTCGCACATCCGTTGGTATAATGGCATGGTGATCCGTAACTTTAGAATTGTCAATAATCCTCTTGGTAAACAACAGTTTTGCTCCATTGATCAACGGGGTGGCAAATTCTTCAAAGGGCTGGCTCTCGCCAAGTCGTTTCATGGTATTTTGAACCTTTCCCTTCATGTCATCGCTCAAATAACGGCTATCTGTTCTGGGATAGGTAATCATTTTTCTTTTTTCATAAAGACTTTGGGCAATATCTAATGTCTTCTTTGCAGAATATCCGAACTTTCTATTGCATTCTCGCTGAAGCTCCGTTAAATCATACAACAGAGGGGCTGGTATCCTTTTCTCTTCCTTTTCCACTTTAGTCACAAGCGAATCTTGTGCATTTATCTTATCAGATATTTCTTTCGCTACAGCTTCATTTTCAATTTTGGTTTGTTCCTCTTCATCAATCCAAAAGCCATGAAACCCGTCAAAAACCGTCTGTATTTCATAATAGTCCTTAGAAACAAAGGCATTGATTTCTTTTTGCTTGTCCACGATTAATGCCAAAGTAGGCGTTTGCACTCGACCAATGCTTAAAAGAACATGATAACGCAATGTATATGCCCTTGTGGCATTCATGCCAACCAGCCAGTCCGCTTCCGAACGGCACTTGGCAGAATGATATAATAAATCATAGGCTGTGCCGTCCTTTAAGTTGGCAAAACCCTCTTTGATTGCCTGTTCTGTCATACTTGATATCCAAAGGCGTTGAAATGGCTTATTGCACTTTGTGATTTCGTATATATATCGGAAGATTAACTCGCCCTCTCGTCCGCTATCTGTTGCGCAAATGATTGACGTAATCTCTTTGTCATTCATCCACTTATGCAATACCTTCAATTGAGAACGGGTATTTTTAATCGCCTTTAGTTCCATTTCATCGGGAATAATGGGCAAGGAAGCAAAGCTCCATTTCTTAAAATTTTCGCCATATTCCTCTGGCTCTGCCAGCGTAACCAGATGACCTATTGCCCACGAAACCACATACTTTTCACCCAGTAAACAACCGTCGCCTTTTTGCCCTGCGCCCAGTGTTTTAGCGATATCCCGAGCCACCGATGGCTTCTCCGCTACCACTAATATTCTGCCCATTTATCCACCCCCTTTTTTCCTTTCCAAAGTATACCACCCTTCCCCGAGAAAGGCAAATACTCCTTTTCGTTTATTGACATAGAATTAAATATGCTTTAGAATAAGATAACTTAACCAAAGATTTACATATACATGGAGGTACTCTATGAGACCATATCAAGTTATTTCCGACAGCTCTTGTGATATTGGGCCGGAATATATAAAGCAAGCCAATCTGGGGGTAGTACCCTTTTTTGTTTCCTTTGATGGGGAAACATATTATAAAGAAATTTATGAATTAACACCAGATGCTTTCTACGACAAAATTAATGAACATGGCATATTTCCAAAAACATCTCAACCAACCATTCATGACTATATTGATGTTTTTGAACCATATCTAAAAGAAGGTAAAGATATTCTATGTTTATGCTTAACTTCTAATTTTAGCGGCTCTTACCAGAGTGCAATGAATGCAAAAAACATTTTATCCGAAACTTATCCTGAAGCTCGCATTGAGGTTTTGGATTCCAGAAATGTGACAGGCATTCAAGGCTTACTGGTTTGGGAAGTAATCCGAATGCGGGATGAAGGATATACTTTAGATCAGCAACTAGAAAAAATTGATGCTTTAAAAGTCACTACCAAAATCAACTTTACCGTGGATTCTTTGGAACACCTGCAAAAAGGTGGGCGCATCGGCAAAGCCGCAGCTTTAGCTGGAACCATTTTAAACATCAAACCAATTATTGTTGCACAGCATGGTGAACTATTCCCGGAAAGTAAGGTGAGAGGTCATAAAAAGGCGCTTCGCACCATTATGGAAATGACCCGTGAGGAAATTGGCAATAAAAAAGACGAATATCGTGTACTTTTGATTTATGCAGAAAAAGAACGTAAAGAAGCCACAGAAGAGCTGGCAGAAGAATTATCGGCTGAAGGCTTTGAATTAGCTGTTCCCCCATTGGCACAAGTGGGCATTACCATTGGAACCCATGCAGGCCCCACTGCGATTGGAATTTGTTACATCAAAAAACATGAACTCATTTAATTAATATAATAAAAGTAAGGCTGGTATCTTTTCAATGGATACCAGCCTTTCTATAGCACTTTTAACTGTAACAAAGTTTACTACATACAGTTCTACTGGAAAAGTTTTACTGTACAGAATAAATTTCAGAAGTACAGACAAATGAATTCGTGCCTAAGTCTTTAGAATCTCCTTTTTCCTCTTCTATTGCCCCTGCGGGAAATAGGCTGGCGGAAAGAATATCCCCTTGCTGACCTTCTTCTGCGGCCTCCAATGAAACGAGCACCTAAGAAAATCAATGCCCCCACAGCAACAATGACACCTAAACCAATCAAACCCTTCACGGAGAACACAACAGAGGTAAAGTTCTTGAAGAAATAATGAATACTGCTCCAAATGGTGCCCTTAGATACTTCACGGCCTGCAAAAACAGGCTCTGTCAGTACTGTTTTACCGCCAATTTGGAAGGAAGCCGTTCCTACTTTCGCATCCTTTTTAATGGGGGCTTTTAATTTTACCACGTTATCCTTGCTCTCAGCTAAATATTCCTGCTCATATTCCATGGTCTTTGTTACTTTTGAAGCTTCACCAGTAGGAAGATAAGCTACAACATCCTGATGGAAAACAACATCAAGGGTATCACCTTCTAAACGTTTATGCTTCACCAACGGAACAGCCTCAACCACAGCTGCAGCCTTTCCAAGCTCTACTTTTTCATATCCATTAAAACCATATTCAAATAAGCTCTTTGCATCCAACCATCTTGCAGGATCAGGAGAATTAAAGATAATGGCAATTAAAGTAACACCATCTTTCATCGCCGCTGCGGATACACAGTCACCTGCTTCGTTGGTAAAACCTGTTTTAATACCTGATGCATAGCTATAGTTATATTCATTGCTTGTTATTAATAGGTTATGGCTTTTCCATGAATAATCTTGCGTCTTCTTTTCTTTGTTCTGGGCAAACATATTATCTGCACCATTTCCGGAAAAGCTCTTTTCATTAGCTATTTCCGCAAGGGTACTGTTTGCAAGATACGCCCGTCCAAACAATGCCATATCATAAGCACAGCTATAATGATTTTCATCGTGATAACCATGGGCATTGGTAAAATGAGTATTCACTGCACCCAAAGCCTTGGCTTTGTCATTCATAAGGCCTGCAAAAATATCCTGACATTCCGCAAAAGATAAGCTCTGATTATTTTTTACTTTTTTTGCAACTGCAGTGGCTAAAACATTGGCAGAATCATTTCCTGATGGAATGATTAAACCTCGAATTAAGTTTTTCACTGTCAAGGTTTCACCATTCACATGACCCGCTTTGCTGGAATCAAGGGATACCTCATTAATCTCAGTGCCTACGGTAATCAGCTCTTCCGCTTTAAAATAATCCATAACCACCAGGGCAGTTACCATCTTTGTCATACTTGCGGGATACATTTTATCCTTGGCATTTTTGTCAAACAGAATTGTCCCTGTGGATTGCTCCACCAAAATCGCAGTTCCTGCGGTAATCGTAGGCGCATTATTTGCCTGTAAAAAGGCTGTTTGCAGCGCCGGTGTTTCAGGAGTAGCAGCTTGATCCGTGGACTCTACATTCTGCACATTTTTTTCTGGATTTTCAGTTTTTGGCTCCTCCTTTTTTCCACATGAGGCAGTACCCAAACATAAGGTTATCGCCATAAGCAAGGCGATTTTTTTTGCAAATTGCTTTTTCATTGCCCATTTCCTTTCTTCACTTATTCTTCTTTTTTTTCAAAAGCTCTTCTTTTAATGTGGCAAAGGCCTCGTTGTAGTTTTTAAAATATAAGCGAGGAAATGCCTTTGCAATACGTCGTTCTGTTAAGGTGTTCTTCTTTAAAATCCTTTCACGCTTTTCAAGCTTATCTTTCATTTCGGACAGAAAAAATTCAAATCTCAGTCGCTCTTCCGTTCTTAGTTTCATTAACTGACCATTTTGCTCCTCAAGCCTTGTCTTCAGATTGTTCATAGCTTCTGCAATTGGCAAGCCTTCCAGATAATCCAAAAGTTCTTTTTTGGCTTCAAATAAGTTGATTGTTTCCATCTTTTCACGCAAACCAAGCCCAGCTTCCTCTATCCTTGCAATTTTTTCCTTTAGTTGGAATATCTTCATTATCGTAACACTAGCATCTGCCATGAGATACATCAGTAGCAACACCCCAACAAATTCTCCGCCAGCACGAGGAATCCATGCTACAAAACGCTGAATTGGAGGTTGAATTAAGTGCATCATTACAACCGTAAGTGCACCCCATTCCAAAGATCGCCTTAAACAAATTCTACCTTGCAACTGAAATCGCATTTGGCTGTAATCCCACCATGTGGCATGAAAAATTTTCTCCAGCAATAAAGCAATTACATATTCAACAACCGTTGCAATAAATACGCCGCCTAAAAACATCAGCAAAAGGTTATTCTTAAAAGGTGTTAGAGCCACAATTACCAATGTTGCTCCTGTTCCATAAATGGGGCAAAGAGGGCCACTGATAAACCCACGGTTTGTCCAAGTTTTATTGGAGGCAGAAACATATGCAGACTCTAATGCCCAACCAAGAAAGCTATATATCATAAAATAGAAATAAAGATCAAAAATTGTAAACCCAAATATTTCCGTAGTCATCATAGGCATCACTTCTTTTCAATTATTCTTCCAGAATTTTTCTTTCCTTCAAATATTCCATTACATCGGTCATAGCCAAATCGAAATCAGCCTTAGATAAATCCACCCATAATCCATCAATCTGACGACGGAACCAAGTCAATTGACGTTTTGCAAAATGCCGTGTACCCTTTTTTAACTGCTCAACTGCATCATCTAAGCTGCATTCTCCCCGAAAATAAGGCATGAATTCCTTGTATCCCAGCCCTTGCATGGAAACCAAATCCGATGAGTAGCCCTTTTCTAACAAGTCCTTCACCTCAGCCAACAAACCTTGCTCCATCATCAAATCAACCCTATGATTAATCCGTTGATAAAGCTTCTCTCTCTCCATGGTTAAAATGATAACAGCGGCTTGATATGGGCTTTCTTTCTCCTTTTGCTCAGCATTATGCTGGGAGAATTTTTCACCAGTTAGGAAATGGTATTCCAAAGCTCGGGCAACACGTTTCACATTGTTTGCATGGATAGTCTGGGCATATTCTGGGTCAATCTTTTTTAGTCTTTCAAATAAAACTTCAGCCCCTTCACTCTGGGCTTGTTTGTAACATTCTTCACGAAAAGATGTGTCATTTTCCGTTTCTGTAAAATCAGTATCATTCAGCAAAGCATTCATATAAAAACCTGTACCGCCTACTATGATAGGTACTTTGCCCTTTGCCCAAATTTCATTCATATAGTTTTTTGCTTTTTGCTGAAAAATCATTACGTTATATTCCTCATCGGGATTCAGTTCATCTACCAAATAGTGAGGAATGCCTTGTTTTTCTTCCTCTGTTACCTTGGCAGTTCCAATGTCCATATAGCGGTATATCTGCATGGAATCCCCGGAAATCACCTCTCCGTTGATTCGTTTTGCCAATTCTATGGACATGGCAGTTTTTCCGCAGGCGGTAGGGCCTCCAACCATTACCAAAGGTTTTTTCATTTTATCACCCTTTAATTCTGGATTCGCTTGAATTTTTTCTCCAGTTCATACTTTGTCATTTCAATAATTGTTGGTCGTCCGTGGGGGCAGGTAAAGGGATTTTCCAGTTTTAACAGCCTTCCAATCATAGCCTCTGCTTCCTGAAAACTCAGACGATCGTGGCCTTTTACTGCTGCTTTACAAGCCATTGTTGCCACAGCCAACAACTTCATATCGTATACGGAACGAATTTTTTGCTCCGAAAGACTATCCAAAATTTCTGTAAAAAACCCTGCTCCGCTAGGTTCTTTTAGCAAATAAGGCACAGCCTTCAGGGCATATTGATTTTGCCCAAAGGTTTCAAATTCAAACCCAAACCCTTCTAAAAGGGATTGATTTTCCCTTAAAACTTCAATTTCAGATGGAGTTAAATTCAACATTTGGGGAAGCAAAAGTTTTTGAGAAACCATATTTTCCTCTTTGAAACGGTTCATGAATTCCTCAAACAAAATACGTTCATGGGCAGCATGCTGGTCTATCAAATAAAGACACTCTCCCTGCTCAATCATCCAGTAGGTCTGAAAAATCTGCCCAATCATTTTATATTGCTTAAAAAACGGCTCAACTTTAGGTTCTACAACCCTTTCCCCCACCTGATTATTAAGAATTTGGGGATTGGAAATTTGATTCACAAGGGGCTTCTGTTGGGTTTTAGTTATTTCCACATTTTCTCTTACAATTACAGGGTCAATCAAAAACGCCTCTGCACTTTGTCGCACCTGATTTTGAGTGCCTTGCTGCCTATTCAGCAGTTGGTCAACGCTCTTTCCCATTCCTCCTGAGGCTGCTCTGTCTTGTGTAAAAGAGCTTGGCAAACTTTTATACACAGGTATGTCTTCAATCTTTTGCTGTTCTATCTCTATGTGTTTTTCCGCCGTTTTCACTGCAGGAGCTTTATCCCAGCCAACTTGGGGGATTAAAACCAACTGGTCTAAGGTTTTGGAAACGGCATCATGAAAAAATTCATAAATTTCGTCATCATTTTTGAAACGCACCTCAAGCTTTGCAGGGTGTACATTAACATCTACCTGACTAGGGTTCATTTGAAAATTTAACACAAAAATTGGAAACTTACCAATTAACAAGCGTGTTTTGTAGGCATCCTCTACCGCTGTTGCAACCACCTTGTTTTTAATGAAGCGACCATTAATAAACAAATTCTCATAATTTCGGTTTCCCCTTGAAAGTTCAGGCTTACCAATTAATCCTGAAAGAGCATACTCACCTTTTTTATATTCTAAGGGAACCATACTGTTGGCGGCTTCCTTGCCATATACATAAAAAACCGAAGCCTTAAGATCACCATTTCCTGCTGTATGCAGCATAGTTGTATCGTTATTAATAAAGCGGAAGGATACTTCTGGATGCCCTAAAGCCAATTTATTCATCAGGTCTGAAACAAATCCACTTTCCGTTGCCGGCTTTTTCAAAAATTTTCGCCTGGCAGGAACATTGTAAAATAAATTCTTAACAGTTATGGTGGTTCCTTCTGTACAGGAGGTATCTTGTATATTCTTGATTTCCCCTCCGCTGATTTCAATAGATGTACCCGTCTCTTCATCTCTCGTTTTTGTCAGCATTTCAACCTGGGCAACTCCGGCAATGCTGGCCAAGGCTTCTCCACGAAAACCCAATGTGAAAATATGCTCTAAATCTTCAATTTCACTCATTTTGCTTGTGGCATGGCGCAAAAAAGCCGTTTTCACCTGCTCCTTGGGTATACCGCATCCATTATCCATAATACGAATATAGGAAATCCCGCCTTCTTTTATTTCTACGGTTACAGCGGTAGCTCCGGCATCAATGGCATTTTCCACTAATTCCTTTACAACAGATTTTGGTCCTTCCACAACCTCTCCGGCGGCAATTTTATTGATGGTTTTTGTGTCTAAAATTCTGATTGATTGCAAGGATATCCTCCTTTCTTTTACAGTCCCTTTGCCTTTTTATGTAATTCAAAAAGGGTCTGCAATGCTTCAATGGGTGTCATTGCCATAACATCCAGCTTGGAAATTTCGTCTATCATTTGATTTTCTTTTACAGAAAACATATCTATTTGCTTTGCCAAATCCTCTGCCTGTTCTTGAGCTTCAACTGCAATTTTCTTTGCTTTCTTCGTTATATCCGCAGCATTCAGCTGTTTTAATATCTGCCCACTGCGACGGATTACCTTTGTCGGAAGGCCTGCAAGCCTTGCAACCTGCACACCATAGCTATGGTCTGCCCCGCCCCGCTTTATTTTACGGAGGAAGATAATATCCTCACCCATTTCCTGCACGGCAATGCAATAATTCTTCACACCGGGAAGCTTTCCTTCCAGTTCCGAAAGCTCATGATAATGGGTGGCAAATAGGGTTTTTGCCCCAATTTGCTTCTCATCAGCGATGTATTCCAAAACCGCCCAAGCAATGCTTAATCCATCAAAGGTGCTGGTTCCTCGCCCAATTTCATCTAAAATCAAGAGGCTTTTTGACGTAGCATTATTTAAAATATTTGCAACCTCGGACATTTCTACCATAAAGGTACTTTGCCCTGCACTCAAATCATCGGACGCGCCAACTCTAGTAAAAATACGGTCTACTATTCCAATATGAGCGGCATCCGCAGGAACAAAACTGCCAATTTGCGCCATCAAAACAATTAACGCTGTTTGACGCATATATGTTGACTTACCTGCCATGTTGGGGCCTGTAATAATTGCCAATCTTGTTTCTTCCTGATCTAAATAGATGTCATTGGGAATAAATTGCCCCTTGGTCATCTTTTCTACAACGGGGTGGCGCCCACCAGTAACAGTGATAACATCCCCCTCGTCAACAACAGGCTTTACATAATTCATATTCTGGGCAACTTCAGCAAAGGATTGAAGGGCATCTACCACAGATACCATATAAGCGCAGTATTGTATGCGCTCAACCTCTGCCGCCACCGCATTTCTAATTTCTGTAAATATCTGATATTCCAAGGCAGTAATTTTTTCCTCTGCACCTAAAATCAATTCAGCCAATTCGTTCAGCTCCGGCGTTATGTAACGTTCGCAGTTTGCTAGGGTTTGCTTGCGAATATAATGCTGAGGAACCTCTTTCATGTTTGATCTTGTGACTTCTATATAATAACCAAAAACCTTATTGAATCGAATTTTTAGGTTTTTAATGCCTGTTTTTTCTTTCTCCTCTTCTTCCATTTGGTGAATCCAAGTGGTTCCTTTTTCCTTCGCTTGGGCAAAAGTATCCAACTCACTGTGGAAACCCGGCTTAATCATACCACCCTCTCTTACAGAAAAAGGAGGGTCTTCCACAATCGCTTGGGCGATTAAGGTATGTATATTTTCCAGAGGGTCAAGTTTCTCACAAATCTCCGCCAAATAAGGACTTTTACACCTTGCTAATATATTTTTTAATAGGGGCAGATTTTCAATGGAATTCTTTAATGCCGCCAAATCTCTGGCGTTTGCATTTTGAAAAATCACGCGGCTCATAATGCGCTCAAAATCATACATGGAGTGTAAAATGTCCTTGATTTCTTCCCTTAGAAATAAGTCTCCAAAAAGCTCTTCCACGCCATCCAACCTCTTATGAATTTCTCCTGCGGATAGCAAGGGCTGTTCAATCCATTTACGAAGCAATCTTGCCCCCATGGCAGTCTGGGTTTTGTCCAGAACCCATAATAAAGAACCCTTTCTGTTTTTTTCCCGCATAGTTTCTGTTAGTTCTAAATTTCGTCGACTGGAAACATCCAAAAGCATAAAATCCCCAGTGGTATAATATTTTACCGTTGAAATATGGTTCAATTCGTTCTTCTGGGTCTCTAAGAGATACCAAAGCAAGCCCCCTGCTGCCGCAACGGCTGAAGGTTTCTTACTCAAACCGTATCCATCCAAGGTTTTTACTTGAAAATGCTTCAAAATGGTGTCTTTCGCCGTAGCAAAATCAAACATCCGATTGTCAATATCATTTAAAAAATAATAAAACCGATCCTTGATTTCATTGCACAAAGGGTTATTTAAAAAGGACTCATTGCAAATAACCTCCGCAGGGGCAAAACGTGCAATTTCATCCAAAATTTTGTTCGCCGCTTGTATGCTTGTAAACTCCGTGGTTTGAAATTCTCCTGTGCTCACATCGCAGGCGGCAATGCCATAACCTGCACCACTGCTATACACTGCAAGAATATAGTTGTTTTTCCGTTCATCCAAAACAGCATTATCTAAAACAGTTCCCGGGGTAATTACCCGTACAACATCTCGTTTTACAATGCCTTTTGCCAATTTCGGGTCTTCAACTTGTTCACAAATGGCAACCTTGTACCCCTTCTCCACCAATCTGGCTATATATCCATCGGCAGAATGGAACGGAACACCACACATAGGTGCCCGTTCTTCCTGCCCCCAGTCCTTCCCCGTAAGGGTAATTTCCAATTCCTTCGAGGCGATCACCGCATCTTCGAAAAACATTTCATAAAAATCACCTAAGCGAAAAAATAGCAGGCAATGCTTATAATTTTCTTTAATCTCAAAGTATTGCTGCATCATAGGCGTGATTTTTGCCATGATCGTTCCTCCTTTTTCATTCAAAATATATATATAATTATTGTATCTGGTGACTTTCTTTGCAAAATATATCACCAAATAGCAACTTTCAATTTTCTAAGTTAGTTGCAGTTCCAGCCTATTTATTTCCGAAATGATACCTTTTACCATCAAAGCGATTTAGGTTCTTAGCAATCATGTATGCTATCCTGTTATTTCAACTATGTAAAAGCCCGAACCCCGCAAGGGAGCTCGGGCATCTATCCAACGCTTTATCCGTTTGAGTGCTTAGTGGCAGCCGCCGCCGCAAGAAGCGCAAGAGCTAGGGCTGCATCCGCTCTGTGCAGGATCTTCGCCTGTCAAAGTAGAAGTTACAATTGTAAATATAGAATTCATAAAGTTATTAAAGTTCATTTCTGCGGCAAATAATTCAGATGCAATTTTATTGTTTCTGATTTCTTCGCCTCTTTTTGCCATATCTTCGGAGAAAGCCTTTTGCTCTTCTGCGGAAATACCACCAGCCTGCATTTTCGCCTCAAATTCCTGATGCAGCTTTGTATATTCCTCTACTGCTGTTGCGATTTCAGGGCTTTCCTCATACGCCTTTTTTGCTGCTAGCAAAGTTTCAACTTGGGGAGTCTTCTTTAATTCTTCGCCCAAGTTTCTCGCCAATTCATAAACAGATGTCATTTTAGTCACCATTAACCCTTTCTGCAATAAAATAGAATGTTTTATTTTCAATGATCCGAACGGGAACAATTTGCCCGATTAAATCTTTACTGCCTTCAAAATGAACCAGAGCATAATTGTCTGCTCTGCCCGTTAATACATCTTTATTGGACTTACTGGGTTCTTCCACCAGCACATGAACGATTTTCCCCACCATTTTTTCATTTAATTCATGAATCATAGGGTTTAAAACGTTTAACATACGGTCAAAGCGATCCTTAATTAAGTCCTCATCCACCTGATTGTCCATAGTTGCCGCAGGGGTTCCTGTGCGCTTGGAGTAAATGAAGGTATACGCCGTGGTATAACCTACTTTGCGAATAACATCCAATGTTTCTTGGAAATCTTCTTCTGTTTCCCCAGGAAATCCTACGATAATATCAGTGCTTAAAGTAATATCAGGCATTGCCTCTTTTATCTTTCCCACTGTTTCTAAATAGGATTCCTTGGTATAGTTACGGTTCATTCGGCGCAAAATTTCACTACTGCCCGCCTGTACAGGCAAATGCAAGCTTTTACAAACCTTCGGACAATCTTTCATAGCTTCAATCAACTCATCAGATAAATCCTTAGGATGAGAGGTCATAAAACGAATTCTCTCTATTCCCTCCACATCATTTACCATACGCAAAAGTTTTGCAAAGCTAACAGGTTCACTCAAATTCTTTCCGTATGAGTTTACATTTTGGCCCAAAAGCATAATTTCTTTTACGCCATCTGCGGCAAGCTTTTTCACCTCAGCTATAATATCCTCTGCCTCACGGCTTCTCTCTCTTCCCCGCACATAAGGCACGATGCAATAGGTACAAAAATTATTGCAACCAAACATAATATTGACAGCTGCTTTGTATGGGAAATGTCTAATGCTAGGCAAATCCTCTACTATCTCCTCTTGCTCTTGCCAAATATCATAAATGGTATCGCCGCTTTCCATGCGGGTATTCATCAATTCAGGCAATTTATAAAGATTGTATGTTCCAAAAACAATATCAACATGACGATACTTTTGTCTTAATGTCTTAATCACACTATCTTGCTGCATCATGCAACCGCATAACGCAATAACAGTGTCAGGCTTGTCCTTTTTATAATGTTTCAGCCAGCCTAATTTACCATATACCTTTTGCTCCGCATTTTCACGTACACAGCATGTATTGTAGATAATAAAATCTGCATCTGTTTCTTCGTCTGTTCGCTCATAACCCATTTTATCAAGCATGCCTTCTAGCTTTTCCGAGTCATGGGCATTCATCTGACATCCCATAGCCAGACTAAAAAATTTCTTCTTTTTTCCTGTTTCCGTTTCAAAGGCATCGTTGATCTTTCGAATGCCCTGCATATAATCCAGCTGTCGTAACAGTTCTGTTTCATCAACAGCTATATCTTTTCTTGTATCCTTCATAGCTCTTCCCTTTCAATGCTATTTTTGGCAAAACCGCTATATTTTAGTATAACATAGAAGTTTCCTAGGCTCAACGAATTTTTTCTTAAACATACAATTCCTTAAACTTAACCACATGAAGAATTTAATGACAAAAAAACATACTCGACTTCCTTCCCTTCCAAGACTATTCAACCACTAAAATACAGCAGGCAGTCTACAAATCATCGCCCCTTAAGCCAAACTTTTTTTATTGGGGAATCCCAACTACCTTTAACTGATTTCCATTCTCTTTTATTATTTCCAAAAGGTCTTGGATTAGCAAATAAACCGTTGCAGTATTATCATTAGGATGAACACCAATTATCTTCATTTCCAAAAAATCCTGATCAAAGAACACCCTTACTTGTTTTTCCGTATCATTCAAAACGCCTAGGGGGGTTACTGCACCCTTTTTCAATCCCAAGTACTTCATCAAACGTTCTTCCGATGCAAAAGAAAGCTTAGACAAACCAAATGCCTGTCCAAATTCCTTTAGATTTACCTTTTTATCAGAACGCACTACAATCAAATAGTGATTTTCTCCTTTACCATCTCGCAGAAAAAGATTTTTTGCTACATCAAGTTCTTTATCAAAACCCATACGAACCATATCTTCAATGGTAAAGGCGGCTTCATGTTCTACCCATTCATAAACAAATCCTTTTTCATCCAGCATCTTCTTTATTTCCTTTTTATCATACACGGCATTTACCCCTTTCTTTTTAAATCCTGCTAAGTCATTCCTTATTATAGCATAAAAATTCCCTAAGAAAAATTTGTAAGATAAAAAAACAATGAAAAAAGAGCCATAAAGGCTCTTTTAAAAGGGGAGGGTATGTATTACTATGTTATTTGCTTTATCCTTGCTTCTTTTAAGGATGATTCTATGATAAAATAGCTTTATGAATTGGGTATGTAGGGAATATGAACATTTTGTAAACATTTTAAAACACTAGGAATACACAGCTTTTCTGGGTATTTTATTCACACAAAAATAGATTTTCTATGCTTTCCAGTGTTTCTTTGTAGAATTAAATTAGATGTTGCAAAAACTAAAAAGTATAAAATTAAAAAACTATTTAAATCCACTACAAATTTAAAATTGTAATAAAAAATATCAAAGAGGTGAAATAATGGCAACCATAAAAGAGGATGCATATAAAATTATTCAAAGCTCAATCAAACGCGTTCTGCCCGATTCTGCAGTCAAACGTGCTTTGGCAGGGCAAACCTTTCAAGGTGAAGTCATTGTAATTGCAATTGGGAAAGCTGCATGGAATATGGCAAATGCCGCCGCCGAAATTCTCGGAGAACGTATAAAAGAAGGCATCGTCCTTACCAAATATGAACACAGTCAGGGAGACATTAAGGGTTTCTGTATTTTAGAAGCCGCTCATCCCCTACCTGATGAAAACACCATAGTAGGAACAGCAAAAATTATTGAAGCTGTTTCAAATCTTTCTCCGATGGATACTGTCATATTTCTAGTTTCCGGTGGCGGCTCCGCTTTATTCGAGAAGCCCGCAGGTAATTTAAAATTAGACGACTTTTTGCAGATTACAGACCAATTGCTAAAATGCGGTGCGGATATTGTAGAGATAAACACCATTCGCAAGCATCTTTCTGCTGTAAAAGGCGGAAAATTTGCCACACTGTGTGCTCCAGCTAATGTTTACACCATCGCCCTTAGTGATATTCTGGGAGATAGACCCGATTCCATTGCTTCCGGCCCCACATGTGCTGATTTTTCAACCTCCGCTGAAGCGTTTGCCATCGTGGAAAAATATGGCCTTAAACTGACTGATGAAATGAAAAAAGAGCTTTGTATTGAAACCCCCAAAGAAGTTGTGAATAATACAATGCTGATTACAGGAAGTGTAAAAGAGCTTTGCCTAGCAGCGGCTGAGGAGGCTAAGCACCTAGGCTATAACCCCCTCATCCTTTCCACCTTCGTAGATTGTGAAGCAAAAGAAGCGGGTCGCCTATTGGCTTCCATGGGTAAAACAATTCAAAAAGATGGGTTTCCATTAAAACCGCCATGTGTCATTATTTGCGGAGGGGAAACCATTGTGCGCATTACCGGAAAAGGCAAAGGCGGAAGAAATCAAGAACTTGCACTATCCGCCGCCGCATCCATTGTTGGAATGGAAAATATTGCAGTCTGTGCAGTTGGTTCAGATGGTACCGACGGCCCTACCGATGCCGCTGGAGGTCTAGTGGATGGTCACACAAAAGAAATTTTAGACCAGAAAGGTATTTCCATCGATGCAATTCTGGCAGAAAATGATTCTAATAAGGCCTTGGCTCTTGCTGACGCATTAGTCATGACAGGTCCTACAGGAACAAATGTAAACGACTTATATTTCCTTTTATGCAAATAACATTCTTCTTATATAAAAAATAGGCTCATATGAGCCTATTTTTTATATTGATTTTCTTAGATTATCGTTTCGGATTTCTATTTCTGTAACAGCAGTTCACTTTCCCCTGTTAGGGGAATTAAGTCACCGCAATTCAGAAGAGATACATCGAACTTTCGGTTCAAGGCCGCGAAGTGCTGAATACCAAAGCCAATTTTATTTAAATAAGAGAATACCCCAATGGCACCTGTTGAAAAGGTTTCCGCTTCTTTACCATAAATTGACCGCAAATCAGGCAAGTCACTATAAATTTCCTCTACAGTTTTCCCGAAAGCTTTGAACAATTCAGGAATTTTGCCTGCCTTGATTTCTTCACCAATTTTACGACCTGTCATAGCGGCGGCCATAGCCGATCTGCACAACCCTACAGATGTGATAAACCCTTCCCCAAGAGCCAGTGCCTTAAACACCTGATCTTCACTGGCAAAACCACCGGTAATTGTAATTGCAGGCAAATTTAAACCTTCTTTTTTCAACCTTCTACAAATCTCTACCACCTTTTTTTCTAGAACAATGGTGGGATAAGACCACTCATTCATCATCTTAGAAGGGCTGTATCCCGAGCCACCCCCGGCACCATCCAACGTAACCATATCCACCTCATTTGCACAAGCCATTCTAAGCACCCGTTCCAAATCTACCTGATCATAACCGGCCATCTTAAAATAGATATTTTCTGCACCTATTTTTCTCAAATTGTTGATATGTACTTTTATATTCTCCTCTGTCCATGCAGGAAATCTTCCGCAACTATAAAAACTTGGACAGACACCCTTTTCATAAGCTTCTTTTATTTTGGGGTCTAAAGGATTCGGATGCACCAAACACCCACTTGCTTGTTTCTCCAATGCCATTTCATAATTCTTTAATCGCTTCAATGGCTGAACGCCCTTTGCCCCTTGTCCAAACTTAATTTCAATAGCCTTGTAGCCATATTTTTTAATAGCAATTTCAGGCACACCCATAAGGTTATCATCAGCATTGCATTGTAAAATTAATTGCCCCAATCCACGACAAAACGGTGTATAGCAATCCATAATTTCTTGTAAAAGAGGAAACTCTTTAACCTTGCCATCCTCAATAACCAAGGCAGAATCATTGTTTCTGGCGTCCTCACCAATGACACAGCTCACACCTGCCATTGCCGCACCGGCAAAATAATCTTTCCAATTTAGCTTTATCAATGCAGGCAAAATAATTGGAAGATTCATATTTATTTTATTCTTTGTGCCATATGTGGTTTTCAAATTCACATCAAAAACAGTTAATTCTGCCTCAGATTTATCTGTTCCCTCTGCGCCAAAAACTCGGCCATTAATATTAAAATGGGAATAGTCTATGGGATAATCTTTTTCACTGGCAATTTGATTATTGCCTGTGGTAATGGGATATACCGTTCTGGCACCTAATACTGCCGCCAATGCAATTTCACAAGTTCCATTACAATCCTCAGTGCAAAAGGAACACATTCCCGATTGAGGTGATACAAATCTACTGGAATTTCTTCCTGCCGTGAAGCCAGAGGATAGTGTTGGAGAATAAGACATAATAAACACCCTTTCTTGAAATATATCAGTAAACTGTAATACTTGCATTTAGTAAAATATTACCATTTTCTTGTTGAATTGTAAAGGAAAATAAGGAAACTATTCACAAATAAAATATTTCAATCCACAGTATTCATGTATGAAATGTATAATTTCTTTCAAAATCCCCACTTAATTTATATACTATCCAATTGAATATCCCCTATAAACCCGACTATATTGACTAACAAAAATTATTTCTTTTAATATTTATTGCATACTATTTTTTCATATTCTGTTTTCACTAAAAAACAGCAATACATTATAAAGTCTAACTTTTTCATTCAAAAAAAAGTAAGGCTTACTTCATCTCTTGAATTCAGTAAACCTTACTTTTTTAGTATTTACCTTTTGAGTTCCCCTCATTTCTCTAAAAAAAACTAAAACCATGAAAGTTGAACCGGTTGTCCATAACTTTTATACCCCTTAATAATCTCATCCATTTTATATAAAATTCCGTGTCGTTGGCACGTTTCAACAAAAATCTTCCACAATTCTTTTCCTTTAGGAGATTTGCATTCGTAAGAATTCCCATAGGTTATCATATATTTTTCTTTTAGTGAGGGAAACAATTCATCCAATTTATCATAATACCATTCCCGCTGATTCTGCCTTAAGGTTACACCAAATGCAGGATAAATAAACTTTGCACCATTTTCATGTGCCTGCTCCACAATAGCTCTAATATTATTTTCATTGTCTTCTATAAAGGGTAGTATGGGCATGCACAAAATTCCTGCAAAAATCCCTGCCTGAGACAGTGTCTTGATGGTGGCAAAACGTTGTGAAGAAAGGGCTACATTGGGCTCTATTTTTTTGCACATGGCATCATCAGCCGTAGTGATTGTTAGTTTTATCAAAACAGGAGAGTGGGTAGATATTTCTTGGAGCAAATCAATGTCTCGCTCCACCAAATTGCTTTTTGTTGCAATGGCAACTCCATAACCATACCGATTGATCTGCACCAATGCCCCCCTGGTAAGCTGATATTCCTTTTCAAAGGGGTTATAGGGATCACTCATTGCTCCCGTGCCAACAACACCCCTCTTTCTTTTACATCTCAACTCTCGCTCCAAAATAGAAAGGGCATTTTCCTTGGCTCGAACTTTATCAAAGATTTCCACGCCATAGCAATCACTTCTGCTATCACAATAAATGCAACCATGGCTACAACCTTTATAAAGGTTCATGTTATAGTTCGTCCCAAACCATAAGTTATTTTCACTGTATCCGGAAAGGATTGTTTTTGCAGGTATCCAATCCATCACAAACCCTTCTTTTCCAAATATTTTTTAAATTTGCTGCCCGAAAACATTTCATTTGTAACAAATTCTCCATCATCAAAAAAGCCATAGGTTGTAAATGGCGTGGGGGCATTTTGTGCCTGCTTTGCACTTTCAAATTTTATCAGCCTTACCGTTTGTCCCTTTTCCTTGGCTACCTCAGCCATAAGGGGAACATATTTTTCTGTATGAGGACATTGATTTGTATAATAAAATACCATGCCTTTTTCCGCTATACTTGCACTTTTACAGCAGTCTTTAAACTTTGGTTTAAGTGCCTCGTTTTCAAAAGGATAATACAAAAGCTGAAAAAATGGTTCTGCGCTATCGCAAACTTGAAACCCTTTATATTTTAAATACTTTGCATCAGATAAAAAAGGCATCTTTTTTTCAGAAGAAAGGATAACAAGCCCCTTTCTTCCCTGCCTCTTAGCATCATCAATACACGCTTGCAGTAGATCATTTGCATAGCCATGTCCTTTCAACTGTCCAGAAACCCAAAAACAATTGATATACAGATACCCATCCGCATCAATGGGGCACCATGCATTTTCTGCGGGAATATATTCTATAAATGCCTTCCCCCTTACATTCACTTTTATGAAGGTAAGCCCATGTTCAAACTGGCTTTTCATCCAGTTTTTCTTAGAGGATGTACAAGGGTCTCCCTTTTTGTCTGAAATGGCACAACAAATATGTTCCTTTTCGATGTTGCCACTGTCAACAGAAATTAGTTCCACGCACTCAGCTCCTTTTTAATTTAATGATATATACACATGTATTTCTGCTTGTGTCAAATTGTCTCCACCTTGATATTCTTCAAAATCGCAGCTATATTTTCTATCCAATTCCATATTCCAAAGCTCCATCCAAAACGCCTGTACTGCTTCTTTCACGTCACCATGAATTACAAACTTGGCATATTTGCCTTTGGGAATGGTTTCTGCTGATACATCCACAGGAAGTTTTGCATCTGCCTCAACCTCACAGCAAACCACTACATCATAGGCTCCGTTTACATCCTTTTCATAATTTGTGTAAACACCCAAGGTTTTATCATTTATTTTTCCTGGTATGGAAGCGTAGACTCCCTCTTCAAAAAACTTTTGCCAAGCCAATCCGATTTGTGAACTCATATCTTCATTATTATTACTTGTTCTAATCCGAATGCCGGCAATCTTCTTTTCACTTAACTCAACCACTTCATATTTCATATGCAGTACCTCTTTTCTATTTAATAAAAGAAGTATACCTCACAAAAACTGACATCATTATGTCATATTAAATATATTTCTTTAAGCTATTTTCTAAAATTTTACGAATGCTATCCCGAAGATTCTTAGGTTCCAGTACCTGGGCAGAGGCTCCAAAAGACAAAATATATCCATACACCCAATCATTTTCAGGCAATGTCTTTGTTACCGTGAAACTGCCATCATCGTTCTTCACAATTTCTGAGTGTTCAAATTCATCGTAAACACGAAATGCCATAAAAGGGTCAATTTGCAAGACCATGGTAATAGGTTCCTTTATCTCTGCAACAAAAAATCGATTTTCCTCTTCTAAGCATCTCTCAAAACTCTCATCAGTAACATTGAGCTTATTGATTCGTGTTACCCGAAACATACGATAAGCGTTTCTAACCATGCAAAATCCATAAACATACCAAGCTTGTCCTTTAAAAATTAATTGCAGTGGTTCCATAATTCTTTCGGAATACTCACCATTGGTACTATAATAATCAAATTGAATTCTTTTTTTATAAATAATGGCACTTTTAAGCTTCATAAATTTTTCTTTTTCATCTTCTCCACTGCCCCAATGGGAAAAATCTACATCAATCCATTTGGACTCATTGCGTTGAAACAAAACGCCAAGTTTTTTTAGAACCGGCTCTACTCCTGGTACATTTAATGCATTCATACCTTGCAGGGAAGAAATAATCTCCAGTTGGTCCTTATCGGTAACCATTGATTTTTTCATCACATAACTGTCCAATAAGCGGATACCCCCACCCTTGCCCTTACTGGTGTAAATAGGTATTCCTGCGGCACTCAGTGTTTCCAAGTCTCTATAAATGGTTCTCTGTGATACTTCAAAATAATTCGACAGTTCCTTGGCTGTCACGTTTTTTTTCTCAAAAAGCACATAAACCATTTCAAGTAATCGATCAATTTTCATATTTTATCACCGATATTATTTTAACACAATTAAATATGCTCTGCATGCAATATCTTATTATTCTAATCTTATTTCTTTTCAAATAAAAAAGAAAAGCATTCAGCAATTTTACTCACGGAATGCTTTGCTCTAATTTTTCACCTCATTTAGGTGGCTCTACTTTACATATTTCTCAACAATATATTTCATATTGCCAAAATGATAGATGTCAACAGTGCATTCTTTCATTTTGTCCCCCTCATAAAAATATCCTGAAAACTTAGATTGATTGTACCCATAGGTCTCATCTATGATTTCGAAATCCATGTGGGGAAATTCATGAATAAAAGCATCAAGCCTGTACTTTTCACCGGAAAACTGTCCGCTATTTCCCACTGAATCAAACAAATAGACTGTACAGAAATCTAAATCCGAACCTTCAATACTGATTATACCTTTTCCCTCAACTGCTAAATAGTCATTATTTCTGGGTTCATAAAAGCCTTCACTAAAATATAAGATGATTTTCTTCTCTTCCAACGTGATTTTACTCACTCTGGCATCATGAAGACTATATGGTAAATCTAAAATATTTTTACGGATAACTTCTTTCATGGCTTCCTCCAAAACTATTAATGAACTTCAGACTATTGATGTAATGATACCATTGCTCTTCTATTCTAACAACCCCATGCAAGGAAGGCTATAAAAATATTAACCTCTCAAAAGAGGCATTGCACCTGTCAATTTATTTATCTTCTTCTTTTCACCATAAATTCCAATTCCTAAATAAGTATGCTCTTGGGTGGAAAGGGATGCCAATTTACGCACATAGTCATTATAAATCTGAGAGGTCTGCGCCGCATCTGTAAAATCAACAACCACTAGATCACTAAATTCTGGTGCATATAACCTTTCTCTTAAATCTCTTAGCCCAACCTTGCTTTCTTTTAACATTGTAATGGGAACTGTAACAATACCTAAATGTGTTCCATTCAAGGCATCCGTGGCATTCTCCCCCACCAAATTGGGTACTTGTTCCCCCAAAGTGACACCTAAAATTGCAGATGTATTTGCTACAATCCCTATTGGCAATTCGAAATCTATAATCATTACGCATTTCATGTCAACAGCATTCATTCTTCACCTCGTTCTTTCTCCCCATTGAAAACTTATTTTCTGAGATAAATAACCCCGCTAATGTAAGCCCAACGCCAACAACACCCATCCCTGTTATTTTTTCATGTAAAATCAGAATGGAGGTGATAATCGTTACCACAGGAACCAAATAAATGTATACACTGGTTTTCACCGCTCCCAGAATTTTTACTGCCCAATTCCACGTAGCAAAGCATGCCGCAGAAGCACCTAATCCTAAAAATACCATATTGAAAAGGTTTATAGGTTTTAAAAGTATAGTAACATTGGGTTCAAATTGGAAAATAAACAAAGCGGGTATCATAAATAACAATCCATAAAAGAAAATTCTCCTGGTTGCCTGCACCGTATTATATTGAAATCCACTGATCTTTTTTGTCAAAATGGAATAAAGAGCCCATACAAATGCGGCTAAAACTGCCAACAGATCCCCCATAGGGTTTAGTTTCAAAACACTGGCTCCTTGATAGCTCATTAGGAAAATGCCAACCAATGCAATCAAAAATCCAACGAAAAATTGGGGCTTCAATTTCTCTTCTTTCAAAAAGAAATGGGCACATAATGCAGTAAAAAACGGAGCCACGGAAATAATCACACCCACATTAGATGCAAAGGTGTAGGTCAGAGCGATATTCTCCAACAAAAAATATAGGGTAATTCCGCATAGTCCTGCCCCAGCAAAATATAATTCCTGCTTTCGATTTTGGATCTTTAATCTGCGAGGATGCACAAGGATTAATGCAATCCACCCAATCATGAATCGGATAAACAATATTTCTATGGGGGTCATGGTTTTTAATAAAATCTTCGTAGAAATGAACGTGGTTCCCCAAATAATAATAGTGACAATTGCCAGTATATGCCCTGTAATTTCATTTTTTCTATCCATAATAGTCCTTTCTTGCACTCATCAAAACTGATTTTTAAAAATGCTCTGATATTGTTTTGGTGACAACCCAATAAACCTCTTGAAGAAATTTGAAAAATGACTTTGATCACTAAAACCTGTTCGCAAAGCAACATCAATGGGCAACATGCCCTGCTCCAAAAACTTCTTCGCCTTGTCAATTCGTATTGTTTCTAAGTACCTATAAGGGGAAATTCCCATTTGTTTTGTAAAAGTACGCAATAAATAATATTTGCTCAATCCTGTTAAATCACTCAATTGATCCAGAGTAATACTATCCCTATAGTTATTTTCTAAATAATCACAAACAGTCCTAACCTCCGTACTTTGTTCCGATTTTTTGGAAGGAGTCTCTGCAGCATGTTCTTCAATCAACTGTTCTATAAGCAAGAAAAATAATTCCTCCTTTCTAAAATCCTTTTCTTCCTCCATAATCAATGAATGAAGCTCTTTAATCTGTGATGCAAGCTCACTGCAATAAACCACTGTTGTTGCAAAATAAGGTAACTCTTCTTTTCCTGTTATCTCAAAAACCGCCTTTGCCATAACCTGTGGTTGTATATTGATACTGCGATAATCCAACGTTTTACCATCTACTTGTTCACAGGTATGGTTATCCCCCGGATTAAATAGAACCAACTCGCCCGGAACAACAGTATATTCATTATTTTTGCAGGAAAGGTACCGATTTCCCTCTTCAATAAATCCAAATACATAATATTCATGAAAATGGTTGGGGAATTTTTGCATAATTCCTTGAAAATGATAGGCCTCTACCCTCAGCTCAGCATCAAATTTTACTGTTCTGATTTCCTTTGTCATATGTACATCCTCTCCTAGTTCTTGCGGCTTGCTTACACTATATCATAAACCCATTAAGCATTCTTGAACAATATTGCTCTTTCAGATTTCTGTTCTATTAGAAATATGAAATCTTGCGTGGAACTCCCTTTCTGTCAATGAAAACAAGGCCTCAAGCGTAATTTCAGCTAACAGAAAATCCATTGCCTGAGTAAGCTACGCAATTCAACACTTCTTTAACAAAACCTTCTTCTCCAGTAACTGTTATTTCAACAATAGGATCATCCAAAAATTCTTGAACCATTTTTGCTGTTTCTGCCGTTGTGGCTTACCTATTTTTACAACTGTTCATCCATTGGGACGTACAGAATTTCGTAGCTTAGGGTCAATATCAAAATAACTCAAATAAGCATGGCAAACTCAATTCTCCAGGAAAGAAACATTTTTATCTCTCCATTCTTTCACTCTTTTGTCCAAATTCTCGACTTTGTAAATTAAATGACCTACTCTCATAATATTTCACCTATTCTTTCTTGTTAGATCATGTCCTAAATTCACTATTTTCCATAGATCGTTTCAGCGCCACATGTAAGCGATGACTAACTGGTGTGCAAAAAACTTTCCTCCCTCTTCAAAAATGAACCTTCCAACTCCTATTTTCCGAAAAGGAATCTCTTTCTCTTTTGCTCCATTCTTTTAAAGTTAAACTAGCACTCTCCAGTTCATGGAACGAAAAGATTCTTATCTTTATTTCTCATTCACGAGAAAAATTCGTAACTCCAAAAAAATTACTTTTTTTCTATTTATTTTTCCAGAATTGCTATCTCCTTGAGAATTTAAACTTTCTTAATCTTCTTGCAAGCAACTTCATTACAGTAAAGATAGCTCTCCATCCTGCCACACCCCATATTGCTCTCCTTGTTTTTCAAAAGGGGTATTTCCTTTAAAAACATCTGTCATCTTTTTCTCAAAAGTGGTAGTCTCTTCAACTTTAACAAATACTACGAAAACAACCTTTTCAGAATACTGGGTGTCAAAAAGAATATGTCCTTCTTGGAGAATTTCGTATTGCACTTTTCCCGAATCCGTATACTCCGTTGTAATTTCATATTTTGAATACAAAATTAATTGGACTATCCCTGCGGTCAGCAACCCTACTTTCGCAGCCTTTCCATAAGCACGAACCAATCCACCTGTGCCCAGAAGCGTTCCTCCAAAATATCTGGTAACTACAACTGCTGCATTTTTAATATCCTCTGCCTTAAGCACATTTAAAACAGGCATGCCTGCCGTTCCCTGAGGCTCACCATCATCACTGAATCGCTGAATCTCATTACGTTCCCCAAGCTGAAATGCAAAAACGTTGTGGGTGGCATTCCAATATTTCTTTTTCATTTCTTCTACGAACAGCCTTGCTTCTTCTTCTGATTTTACAGGGCGTACCGTGGCAATAAAGCGTGATTTTTTTTCGATTATTTCAGCTTCTGCTTCTGTTAAAATTGTTTTATATTCATACAACATGTCTTTCACCAACCAATTCGTTTTTAATACCTACAGCAATTTAATGAAATTAAATTATTATTTTCGTATTCAACTTAATCATTAGAAAATGATTTTTTCTATCGATCAATTGCAATATTATATCACACAAATTACCAACCACAAAAGTATTTCCTACTTTTTAATTAAGAATGAAACTCTTTTTTTTGCGCAAAATAACGTTGAGGTGATAAAAATGGCTCAAGAATACACAAACCTTGATGATTTGTTAAACCGCAATCCAAAAGCAAAGGATTTTTTTGATTCTCTGCCGGAAGACCGCCAATTTAACGTTCGTCAGTACGAAAACAACATCCACTATGACTTAGACCTTCGGCGCTATGCCGAGCATCTTTTGAGAGGAGGTTATTAAAATGTTTGGAAAAGAATACAGAGACTTAGCCGACTTACTTTTAAACAACGCAAGAGCACAGAACTTTTACAAAGGGTTACCCGATGAAATTCAACAGACCATTTCACACAGTAGTTCTGAAATCACAACCATGAAATCCTTGCGTCACTTTGCAAAAACTGCACAGAAAACAGGACGTTAATCTCCACTGATTATAGTACAAAAGCGATACTTTTAACTTTAGTATCGCTTTTGTATCATTGCTCCTTTTTGTTCGTAAAATGTACTTATCCTTTTACCTCATCTTAAATTGAATCTCTAAATTTATCTCACTGAAAATTATTTTTTAATAACGCAACAGCCCTTGCCGGAATTTTTTGCTACATATAGGCACTGATCACTTTCACGATAGAGACGATTAAAATCAACCTCTTCTTTGTCATTAATGGCACAGCCAATACTAAAGCTTACACTGATGCCTTTTTCCCACCCTATGGCAGAAGAACGTAAAGAGTCCAATAAATTTTCCAAGCCTCTTCTGCATTCATTCATTTCAATAAGATTAATGGAGTAAACAATGAACTCATCACCGCCCATACGCAAAACGATATCTTCCTCTGAAAAATAGCCTTTGATTAGATGACTGATTTCTTTGATAACAGAATCACCATACATATGTCCAAAATGATCATTTATTTTTTTGAAATCATCTATATCCAAAATTATAAAAGAGCCCTTTATTTGGTTGTAAATTAATTGCTTTATTTTAAGAAGCCCGACTTCTCTGTTATATACCCCTGTCATAAGATCTATTTCCGACTTGCTTTTGTATTTTACAAAGCTTTCCACATTTTCTATTCGCTCATTTAAAGTCAAGAAATTAATCCCCAATGCCAAGCAGTAGAAAGCAACCAAATGCATCATATCAGAAAGAAACAGTGATTTTGGCTTGGCATAATAGCATAAAATAGCATAGATCATTGCTGAACATGTGATATAAAAAAAAATTCTCCATGGTTTGTCTATCATAAACAATGTTAACACACATAAAAATACCATGATTGTGATAGAAGGAACCTGACTATCCAAAAATGTACCCATTAATATTCCCATGAACATAACCGGGGATAATGCACAATAGAAAATGAGTGTGATGTACTTCTTTTTTTTATGAAGATAAAACTTGGCTATTAAATATAAAATTACACAAAAACCTAATAGTACAAATATCTGATTATTAAATGTAAAATATTCGGATAAAGGTAAGCCCACTAATAAAATTCCGCAAGTAATAATAATACCTACGGTTGTTAATCCGAGAAAATTGTTATAATTTCTATTACATATTTCTTCTTTATATAAATCAACCTTCTCAGCAAGCAAGCTCTCTTTCCAATGGCCTAACCCTCTCAAGAATTTAGATAAATGATCCATTTATATTCCTTCTCCAATTTCATTATTATGACTTCCAATTAGCAGTCTACCTCTCTTTATTTGCTCCGCTATAACATACAAAAATGAATTGTTTCTTTGGCCAATGCATAAAGTTTCATTTTCTTTTACTAATTTATAATATTATAACAGAACTAAATAGCAAACACAATCTTCGACAGAAACTCTTGCAATAATTTGTAATTTTCTTAGTGCAAAATATAGCTGTCTGAGCATCAGATTATAAAATAAAAAAGCCCCCATGCAATAGGCGAGCTTTGCTCCCTACCCTGCAATGCGGACTTTTTTCATTAGATTTCATTTACAGAAATATTTCTTCATTTTTTTAATCTTGATACTCAAATTATTTTGTATTCACCATTTTCCACATCAATCGTTAAAGTGGTTCCTGGAGCAACCTCGTCAGCAATAATTTTCTTTGCCAACAGTGTTTCAATATTTCTTTGAACCATTCTCTTAAGGGGTCTTGCACCAAATGCAGGATCATAACCTTCATCCACGATAAATTCTTTTGCTCTTGTCGTCAATTTACATTGGAGCTGTTTATCAACCAGTCGTTTATTCAAGTCAGCTATAATTAAGTCGACAATATGAGTGATGTTATCTTTTGTTAATGGTTTATAAAATACAATTTCATCCAAACGGTTTAAAAATTCCGGTCTGAAAGAACGACGCAGCAATTCTTCCACCGCCAAACGAGCGTCCTCTTTTATTTCTCCCGTATCCTCCATTCCTTCTAATAAATAGGAAGAACCTAAGTTGGAGGTAAGAATGATTACTGTATTTTTAAAATCCACTGTTCTTCCTTGGGAATCTGTAATACGTCCATCATCCAAAACCTGAAGTAAAATATTGAATACATCAGGATGGGCCTTTTCAATCTCATCAAAAAGAATCACAGAATAAGGCTTTCTGCGAACAGCCTCGGTAAGCTGACCACCCTCCTCATAACCAACATAACCCGGAGGGGCACCAATCAAACGAGATACGCTGAATTTTTCCATATACTCAGACATATCTATACGAACCAGATTTTTTTCATCATCAAACAAGCATTCTGCCAAAGTTTTTGCCAACTCTGTTTTTCCAACGCCCGTTGGGCCAAGGAATAAGAATGAGCCAATGGGCCTATTTGGACTTTGAATTCCTGCACGGCTTCTTAAAATGGCTTCCGAAACCTTCATTACCGCCTCATCTTGACCAACCACTCTCTCGTGCAAAATCTCCTCCAAATGAAGAAGCTTTTCTCTTTCGCCTTCCATAAGTCTTGCTCCGGGAATCCCCGTCCAACGTTCAATAATACGTGCAATCTCTTCCTCAGTTACTTTATCCCGAAGGAGTGTATTCTTTCCGCTGTTTTCCTCGGCAAGATGTTCTTTTTCCTCAAGCTCCTTTTGTAATTGGGGCAGTCTTCCATATTTTAACTCGGCGGCTCGGTTCAAATCATATTTTCTCTCTGCCGCCTCAATTTCAGCGTTTACATCTTCTATTTCCTCTCTAAGCTTTTGCACAACGCCAATGGAGTCCTTTTCATTTTCCCATTTTGCTTTCAAAGCGGCAAACTTATCCCGCATTTCTGCCAGTTCCTTTTGGGTTTCAGTCAATCGTTCCTTAGAAAGCTTATCATTTTCTTTCTTAAGCGCCGCCTCTTCTATTTCATGTTGTATAATTTTTCTTTGAATAATGTCTAGCTCCGTTGGCATAGAATCCATTTCCGTACGAATCATAGCACAAGCTTCATCCACCAAATCAATTGCCTTGTCAGGAAGAAAACGGTCACTGATATATCTGTTGGACAATGTTACTGCTGCAATAATTGCTTGATCCTGAATTTTAACACCATGATAAACCTCATAACGTTCTTTCAGCCCACGCAAGATGGAAATGGTATCTTCCACCGTTGGTTCGTTGACCAAAACTGGTTGAAATCTTCTCTCCAATGCAGCGTCCTTTTCGATGTACTGCCTATATTCATTCAGGGTGGTTGCACCGATACAATGCAGTTCACCTCTGGCTAGCATTGGTTTCAGCAAGTTGCCGGCATCCATGGCACCGTCTGTCTTTCCTGCCCCAACAATGGTATGCAGCTCATCAATAAAGAGAATAATTTTACCTTCACTTTTACGGACTTCATTTAAAACCGCTTTCAATCGTTCTTCAAATTCCCCACGGAATTTTGCCCCTGCAATCAAAGCCCCCATATCTAATGAGAAAATGGTTTTATCCCTTAGGCTATTGGGCACATCCTCTTTGACAATACGCTGTGCTAAGCCTTCGGCAATCGCCGTTTTTCCCACACCGGGTTCACCGATTAAAACAGGGTTGTTTTTCGTCTTACGTGATAAAATTCGTATTACATTTCTGATTTCATCATCACGACCAATAACGGGATCCAGCTTTTTGCTTCTCGCCCTCTCCACCAAATCTGTACCATATTTTTTCAAAGCATCATACGTGGCCTCCGGAGAATCGCTGGTCACACGGGTGTTTCCCCGTACAGAAACCAATATCTTCATAAATGCATCTTTGCTCACGTTGTATTGCTTGAAAACTGGCTTTAGCACTTCATTTGGTGCATTCAACATTGCTAAAAAAATATGTTCTACAGAAACATATTCATCTGTCATATTTTCAGCAAGCTTTTCGGAGGCAACTAAAGTTTTTTCTAATCCCCCGCTGGCATAGGTCTGTCCCCCTGACACACGAGGAAGTTTTTTTATTTCAGCTTCTACTGCCTGAAGCAAGCCATTCACATTTACATCCATCTTCTGTAATAACTGAGGAATCAAACCATCTTCCTGGGTTAATAGCATTGCCAACAAATGCTGCTGGTCAATTTGTGGATTTCCATATTCCACAGCAACAGACTGGGCATTTTGAATGGCTTCCAAAGACTTTTGGGTAAATTTTTGCAAGTTCATAACCATTCCACCTTCCTATTACATACATTAAATGTATCTTCAATATGGGTATATTATACATTGTTAGCACTCACTTGTAAAGAGTGCTAACAATTCTTTTTTATACAAAAAATTTGGCTTCTCAAGCTTATAATCATCATTTTTGCCGAAATAGTCAATAAAAAACCTACTTTAAAAAATAAAGGGTTCTAGTATCTAGGTATTCAAATAGCAATTTCATTTACAGATAAAAAGTTGCACCATTATTCTAATAAAATATCACCCCATATCTTTTCTTCGTAGAATACGGCCTAAGGCTTATCAATAAAGTCGATTTCTAGCCATGCTAAAAACATCAAAAGTGTTTCTTACATTCTTGTGCAATCTGACAAAAGATCTACTAGCTGGATAGCTACGTTTTTATAAGGAATTGTGTAATATTTCCTTTGATGAAATAGTTGGATTTCATCTTTACTATGTTCCAAATTCAATCAGTCATTTTTGAAAAAAACATATTTTCTCGATAATTTGTGAAAACATCTACACCCCCATGATGATAAGAGGACTCAAAAAAATTTTTCGTAAATTTTCTTCTATTCAGAAAAATATCACTTACTTTAGAATAAATATACCTTAAAGCATACATTCTATGTCATAGCCCCTCTAAAAATCTAAGTATCATTATTAAAATTTGATTTTCTATTATAATATCTAAAATATCTCCATGTTTTATGTTAATTAGCATGTTAAATAACTGACGATTTTGAATACAAAAAAGACAGTGTATTTTAAGATAAACTCATAATTATTTTCTTTTAAAATTGAGGGGAACAGACTGATTTCTCTCCTGTTTTATTGTTGATTTTTGAAAGATTTTGTCGGAGCAATAATGATCAATGGTCACAAACATAAGGGAATGATTTACTTGAAATTTGCTTGTTTTGTTCCTTGTGCGTTATTTATTCATATGCTATAATAGAAAAGTCAAAGCAAAGAAACTTGAAGTCGGGGTCATTTGATAATGCTGAGGAAAAACATAGCAGTGATTGGGAAAAAAAGTTCTTTTTCCTGGTTTCCCCCGTCTTTTTTCTTCGCCGTTGTGGTATACTTATGTAAATCTCAAAAAGGACGTGATGCCAATGCACAAGGCAATTGGTTCCAAAAAAGATTTTGGCAACTTAAGTGAGGATGAATTATTAGCAGAGTATAATGAATGCGTACAGGATCTCCTTGATCATGAAATGGTTAGAAAAATGGACTCCTTCGTACAGCATTGCAATACAAGCAGATTGCAGCATAGCATTAATGTATCCTATTACAGCTTTTTGGTTTGCTATCGCATGGGCTGGGACTATCGTTCCGCAGCCAGAGCTGGTCTTCTTCATGATCTGTTCTTCTACGATTGGAGAACAAAGAAGGGGCTTCGCACCCATCATGCATCTTGGCATCCCAGAGTTGCTCTGGATAATGCAAGAAAAATTACAGAGCTGAATAAAGTCGAAAAGGATGCTATCTCTAAGCATATGTGGCCATGCACCCTCGTTCCTCCCAGATATATTGAATCCTACGTCATTACCTTTGTAGATAAGGTTTGTGCTGTTTGCGAGGTTGCAGAGCGCAAATATAAAGGAATCCGAGTGGGAAAGGTTGCTGTTTCTTAAAGGAACAAAACAAATTGTATCAATTCTAAATCAGTAAAGTTAATGGCGATAAACCAAGTGTCTTTTGGTTATCGCCATTGTTTTTTTCTTTAGTTGCTATTTTTTAGGTTTGATCTTTTATATCTAATATAAGCTTGATTTTTTTCATCTGCAATGTTTTTACAATTTTCCACTTACAATTGTTTTAATGACCACATATATCAATTATCAATCTTTAGAGCCAATCATTTTTTATCACCAAATATATTACTCTTCGCAGTACCTAAAAACATCTATACTTTTTATCTTTCGCATTCAATATAATTTGTATTTGTTTCTATATTATTTTTCCCTTTAGAGAACTATATGTCTTTCCAGAAATACCACAAAGAAAGCACTTTTAAAACACATTTAAGTTTTATTTGAATCCTTAAGTATTTAGTTGTGTAAGGGTACTTTTACATAACAAAAAGGCACAGGTGCAAACCTATGCCTTCCATGGAAGTCTAGCTTCCTAACTTTGTCCAACGGTATAAAGCGTTGTTTTTTGCATAACCAAAAAATAATTTATATTATCAATGCCTAAGCATCTTCAATACAGAATCAAATCGATTAAGCACGTTTTACGTTAGCAGCCTGAGGGCCTTTTGCACCCTGAACAACTTCAAATTCAACTTCCTGACCTTCTTCAAGTGTCTTGTAACCTTCAGACTGAATAGCAGAGAAGTGTACAAACACGTCGTCTTCACCGGGAACGGAAATAAAACCGAAACCTTTTTCTGCGTTGAACCATTTAACTGTACCCTTTTTCATTGAATAAATCCTCCTACATAGATAGATAAAAAACTTTTACAAGACAATACTACCATATATTTCATAAAGTGTCAACGCAAATTTCCTACTAAGTCACTGTTCTCATTTACATTGTTTCATAATTTTCGTCATTTTCTAACGTATTTTTCTGTATTGCAGCCCTTGCTAATTGGTCACATCGCTCATTTTCAGGATTATCAGCATGTCCTTTTACCCAAATAAAGGAAACATGATGAATTTCAAGCAGTGCCAACAGTCGCTCCCATAAATCTACATTTGAGGCCTTTTCCTTGTTATTGCGCATCCAACCTTGACTGCGCCATTTTTTTGCCCAACCTTTTTCGATCGCATCTACTACATATTTTGAGTCACTATACAGCTTAACGGCACAAGGCTCCTTTAAGGCCTCCAGTCCTTTAATCACAGCTAAAACTTCCATACGATTATTAGTTGTTTTGCGATATCCTCCTGACAGCTCCTTTCGGGCAGTGCCATATAGCATTACTACGCCATATCCTCCTGCGCCTGGATTTCCGGAGCATGCACCATCTGTATATATCACAATTGTCTTCATTTCCTCTCCTCCTCCAAAAAGCAAGCTCCCATTAGGATATCCTCCCTTGTGGTAATCTTGATATTTTGATAGCTGCCATGAATGACCTTTATCTTGGCGCCATAATGCTCAACGACAGAAGCATCATCCGTGCCAAAAAAACCATCCTTCTCCGCCTTTTCGTATGCCTTTTCTATCAAATCTCTGGAGAACGTCTGGGGTGTTTGTATGTGCCATACTGTACTGCGATCAGGTGTTTCAAGAACCATCCCATCTTTGTCGCAAATCTTAATGGTATCCTTTGCTGGTACACCAAGTACACATCCATCAAAATTTTGCGCTGCATCTATGGAACAGTTAATCATTTCTTCTGTTACAAATGGGCGCACACCATCATGTATTAAAACGACTTCTGAGGCTAGGGAAAGTGCCTTTAGACCACACTTCACAGAATCTTGTCGTTCCTTCCCTCCACAAACCACAGCACTAATTTTCTTCCAGCCGTATTTCCTTACCATCGCCTTAACACTCTCTATATCATCTCTGCCTATTACCAAAACAATCTCTTTTATTTTGGAAAACTCCTCAAAACGATCTACCGTATGAGCTAAAATTTCTTTTCCTTCCAACATCAAGAACTGCTTTCGGGTTTTCCCACCCATGCGCTTGCCCTGCCCCGCAGCAACAATAATTGCAGCAGAAATACGTTCACCCTCCACACTTCTTCTCTCCCTCTATCAATAAAAGCCCCATGCAACCCTTTTTGACAGGGATCGTTTGCTTTGGGGCTTTCATTCTCTTCATTTTATGAAGCAGCAGCAACCATTTTTGTAAAAATCATTCGGCCTGCTGCTGTTTGCAACACGCTGGTTACTACAACATTCTTCGTTTCACCAATAAATTTATTACCGCCATCCACAACAATCATGGTGCCATCATTCAAATACGCAATGCCCTGTCCCATTTCTTTGCCGGCTTTAATAATCGTAACTTGCATTTCTTCTCCCGGAAGCACTACAGGCTTTATGGCATTTGCCAGTTCATTGATATTTAGAACCCGAACACCCTGAAACTCAGCAACTTTATTTAAGTTATAGTCGTTTGTAACAACAAAGGCATCCAGACTTTCCGCCATCTTGAGCAGCATGGAATCAACCTCCATTGACTGCTTTGTGGAATATTCTTTGATTTCAACGGGTACTGCCAACTGCTTTTGAATTTCATTCAAGATATCTAAACCTCGACGACCACGGTTTCTCTTCAAACCATCGGCAGAGTCCGCAATATGCCGTAATTCTTCCAGAACGAAATTTGGAATAATAATTTTGCCCTCAATAAACCCGGTTTGCAGCAAATCCAGAATTCTACCGTCAATAATTACACTTGTATCTAATATCTTAGGTTGTCCATAAACGGAAATTTTCTCTTGTGGTGCCAAAGCAGGAATAATCATTTTTTGTAAGCTTTTTACATTAAATTCGTCCTTCTTTCTTCTTGCCACACGAATTCCCAAAAACCCAAACAGTAAGTTTAACAATACCACAATGAAAGTTCCGATTGCACCAAATCCGCTAAAGGCAATGCCGATAAGGTTTGCAATGATCAAACCAACAACACAACCAAGAATTGTCAATGCCAATTCCTTTACATTCATTTTGGTTAATCTTTCTTCTGTTTGAGAAAGCCTTTTTAACATCATTTCCGTTAAGGGCGATGATAAGATAAGATAAAATATAAGTCCGGTGAATACTGCTAACCCCATTGGCACATAAAAAGGCATGGATATATGCCATTGGAAAAAGTTAGATATGAATAGAATATGCAAGAGCGCATAGCTCGCCGCCATAACGATTAAACTCATAATAATCTCAACAAGTCTTTTCATTCTTCCACCTCCTTCCCCCATTTTTGGCAAAAGGGTAAAATACCCATACTTTACCATAAAGAAATAGTATCAATTTTCTAACCATTTTGCAAGCAATTCTTCTGCTTTTTCGCTATTAATTTCATAAACAGATATAATTTCACTGAGTACAATCTGTCTAGCCATTCCTAAAAGCCTGCATTCCGCCGAGGAGAGCTTCTTTTTCTTTTCCTGTTCATAAAGCGCTTTAATGACTTCTGCGGCCTGATCCAGTTTCCCTGTTTTCAAACGACAAAAATTCTCCTTCTGTCTTAAATTCCAGTTATCTGATAAGGTTGGCCTGCTTTTTCCTACCCGAACCAACGTTTCCTCTACAATGTTCCTTTCCTCCGGCAGGCGAATTCCGGATTTTTCTGCACCATCTTTTGGAATACGAATCATTACGTTGCCAGTGGGTATACGGATAATATAATATTCTCCATTTTCTGTTCCTTCAATTTCCTCAATATATCCTGCCCCATGCAAAGGATATACAATTTTCTGTCCTGCTTGAAACATAATCAATTCACTCCTTTTTTCTAATTTTTTCCGAAAAAGGAGATTCTTATGCCAATTATAGGACTTTATTATCATAAATCATTTTTCGACGGAAGTCTTTAAGTTTTCCTGACAATTTATTTAAAATTTATTGTCATATTTTAATAAATCCATTTTCTCACTAATCTTTTTGTAATATAAAAGAATTCAATAAGGAAATATAAGAATCTTGTAGCAAAAAACAATCCCCTAATAATAGCATTTTTTGTTCTTTTTTAAAAAAGAATGCTCATATTTTAAGTAGAGAAAGTATGTTATTATGAGGAATAATTTTCAACGAAAAAACTAACCTTAATTACGAAAAGTTTTCCGTTCCCTTTTTGTAATTTCACAAATTTCACAAAACATAGTTATTTAAACTACGTTCTGCGTTTTAATATTGCAATTCCTTAACTTTTTTGCTATTATAATGTTTATTGAAGTACAGCATCGAAGGAGGACGTTATGGCAGACTATCAAATTTTCAGTGACGGCGCTTGTGATATCGGGAAAGAACGAGGAGAGGAATTCGATATATCTTTGATTCCTTTTTATGTATCCCTAGATCACCAAAAATATTTTAAGGAGATTGAAGAAATATCCTTAGATGAATATTATAGATTTATCATCGACGAGAACGGATACCCCAAAACCTCTTTGCCCTCTGTTCAAGATTTTATTGATGCCTTTCGTCCGGCTTTGCAACAAGGCAAAGATATTATTTGTACAACTGTTACACATTCCCTCAGCAGCTCAATACAGTCCGCCACCACAGCAAAATTAATGCTGGAGGAAGAGTTCCCCAATGCAAAAATTTACGTTGTGAATTGCTGGCATATTACAGGATCTCAAACACTGATACTTATGGAAATGGCTAAAATGAAAAAAGCCGGTAAAACAATTGAAGAGGTTATGGAATACGTTGAAAAAGCCAAAGTGGATGCCCGTATTCATTTTATGGTGGGTGATTTAAGCCATCTTGAAGTTGGAGGAAGAATCGGCAAGATTGCCGCTCTGTCGGGAAGCATTTTAAAAATCAAGCCTTTGATTATTCTCAAAGGTGGAGAAATCAGTGTTGGTGGAGCTGTCAGAAGTAGGAAAAAGGGTCTGGCAAAGCTAGTTGAAATTTCAATCAATCACTTTAAATCAACTGGTGAAAATCCAAAGGATTATATTGCTCACATTGGAACAACCAATGTTTGGGATGAAGTTCCTGAATTTGAAGAAGCATTGAAAAAGGCTTTTCCCGAAATGGAATTCATCTCTCCTTTCCAAATCGGTGCCACAGTAGCTTCTCATACCGGTCCGGGAACAACAGGTTTTTGCTTCGCAAAAAAATATGAAGCTTACCACTTATAATTTTGTTTACAGCGGCAATCACAGCTTTGTGACTGCCGTTTTTTTGTTTGAGGAAGCAATATAAATTACATTGGGCAGGTATTTCTAAGAGAAATTTTGACTTTATAAGGTTTGTTTTACAAGTAGAAAAAAGATATTTTCACCCTGCGCAATTCGATAAAATAAAAAGGAAGAGCCCATAAGTTCTCAATTTTCTGTAAAGACTTATGTCGCATCTTGCGGTAATCAATACAAAATAATCCCGTAGAGCGATTGTTTTTTTCTTTTCATTTGATACAATAGGTGAAGTGCAAATGAAATTTTTAACAACATATTAGTCAATTTTGAATGGGAATGATTTTACTACAGGGGGAATTTTAATGCAAATTGGTGGACTTCAAAAGCTTTCTTTACTCGACTATCCCGATAAAACTTGCTGCACTATTTTTACCGTCGGGTGTAATCTTAGGTGCCCATTTTGCCATAATGCCTCTATTATACACCTTCCTTTTTCCGGAGATATCATTTCTGAAGAGGAACTGTTTTCTTTTTTGAAAAAAAGGAAAGGACTTTTGGATGGTGTTTGCATCACCGGAGGAGAACCCCTGCTGCAAAAAGATTTAGAACCCTTTTTTTATGAAATAAAATCCCTTGGCTTTTCAATCAAGTTGGATAGCAATGGCAGCTTTCCAGAAAGATTGCAACAGCTTATCTCAAGCAAACTTGTGGACTATGTTGCGATGGATATAAAAAATGCCCAAGATAAGTACAGCCAAACCATTGGAATCAAAAACTTTGATCTTGGGCCAATCAAAGAAAGTGTGTCCATCTTAATGGCAGATGTGGTACCTTATGAGTTTAGAACCACCGTGGTACGTGAATTACATACAGCAGAAGATATGCTGGCACTGGCCCAATGGATACAGGGCTCTGAAAAATATTATATTCAAAGCTTTGTGCATTCAGATGATGTGTTGGCAAAGGATCTCAGTGGTTATTCTGAAAAAGAATTACGGAATCTCCTTCAAAGCATTCTTCCTTTTCTACCTTCAGCCGAACTGCGGGGGATATAATTCATTCCATAAGTTGTGGTTCTATCTAAAATTAATACTACATATTGTATTTTATGATTGTATGTATAAGCCATCTGTGCTACAATGATAAAAATAAAAAAGGAATCGAGGTTAAGAGAGATGTATAGAGTAATTAAAAGAGACGGTCAGTTTGCTGAGTTTGATTTAATCAAAATCAGTAAGGCAATCACCAAGGCTTTTGAATCACAAAATAAGCAATATCATCCACAAACCATTGATTTTTTATCTTTAAAAGTCACAGCCGATTTCGAACCTAAAATCCAAAACGGTTTTATCTCTGTAGAAGATATCCAAGATAGCGTTGAAAATATTTTGATTAAAAGTGGATACGCTGATGTGGCTAAGGCTTTTATTTTATATAGAAAGCAGCACGAAAAAATGCGGAATATGAAATCTACTATTTTAGATTTTAAAGAAACCGTGGACAGCTACCTAAATGTAACGGACTGGCGAGTAAAGGAAAATTCCACTGTTACATATTCCGTAGGGGGGTTGATTTTGAGCAACTCCGGAGCCATTACTGCAAACTATTGGTTAAGCGAAATTTATGACACAGAAATTGCCCAAGCCCACCGCGATGCAGATATCCACCTCCATGATTTGTCCATGCTTACAGGGTATTGTGCAGGGTGGAGCTTAAAACAGCTCATTCAAGAGGGCCTAGGGGGAATTCCCGGAAAGATTACCTCCTCACCTGCCAGCCATTTAGCAACCCTTTGCAATCAAATGGTGAATTTTTTGGGTATCATGCAGAACGAATGGGCAGGTGCTCAGGCGTTCTCTTCCTTCGATACCTATTTGGCTCCATTTGTAAAAGCAGACAACCTTTCCTATGATGCAGTAAAAAAATGTATTGAGAGCTTTATCTATGGGGTAAATACCCCATCACGTTGGGGAACACAGGCTCCTTTCTCCAACATTACCTTGGATTGGGTCGTTCCCAATGACCTTGCTGAGCTGCCTGCAATCGTAGGCGGTAAGGAAATGGATTTCAAATATAAAGACTGTAAAAAAGAAATGGATATGGTAAATAAGGCCTTCATCGAAATCATGATAGAAGGAGATGCAAACGGACGGGGATTCCAATATCCTATCCCCACATATTCCATCACCAGAGATTTTGACTGGAGTGACACAGAAAATAATCGTCTGTTATTTGAAATGGCAGCCAAATATGGCACCCCCTATTTCTCAAATTATATTAACAGCGAATTGGAACCCAGTGATGTGCGAAGCATGTGTTGCCGTTTACGTTTGGATTTACGGGAGCTTCGAAAAAAATCAGGAGGATTTTTCGGTAGCGGAGAAAGCACAGGTTCTATTGGTGTTGTAACCATTAACCTGCCCCGCATTGCCTATCTAGCCAAGGATGAAAAGGATTTTTATGCCCGCCTTGATAAGAAGATGGATATTGCGGCAAGAAGCCTTAAAATCAAGCGTAATGTTGTAACGAAACTGCTAGAAGAAGGTTTGTATCCTTATACAAAGCGTTATTTGGGGGGATTTGGCAATCATTTTTCCACCATTGGCCTAATCGGAATGAACGAAGCGACCCTCAATGCAAACTGGATAAAAAAAGATATCTCCCATCCTGAAGCCCATGCCTTTGCCAAGGAGGTTCTGAATTATATGAGAGAACGTCTTTCCGACTATCAGGAGAAATATGGAGACTTATACAATTTGGAAGCCACTCCTGCTGAAAGTACAACCTTCCGTTTGGCAAAGCATGATGTAAAGCGTTATCCGGATATCATTACTGCAGCTAAAGCTGGTGAGACACCTTATTATACAAATTCCTCCCATCTTCCTGTGGGCTTTACCGATGATATTTTTGAAGCATTGGAATCCCAGGATGATTTGCAAACACTTTATACCTCAGGCACTGTTTTCCACGCTTTCTTAGGTGAAAAGCTACCGGGATGGAAAGCCGCTGCAACGTTGGTGCGAAAAATAGCTGAAAATTATACCCTGCCCTATTACACCCTTTCTCCTACCTATTCCATTTGTAAAAATCATGGATATATTAATGGAGAAAAGTATGTTTGCGATAAATGTGGAGGCACAACAGAGGTATACAGCCGCATAACAGGTTATTATCGTCCGGTGCAAAACTGGAATGAAGGAAAAACCCAAGAGTTTAAGGATAGAAAACTATATGATTTAGACAAAAAACATTTTGTAAAACATACTTTCAAACAAGAGAACCTCAAACTTGACAGCTTTCCCATAAAGAAAAAGCAAAATCCAGAAACGGAAAATAGGATTATGCTTTTCACCACCAGCACTTGCGTAAATTGCAACATGGTAAAATCCTTTTTGTCTCAAGCAAATATAACTTATGAGCTGATACAGGCAGAAGAAAATAGCGAACTTGTGGAGCAGTACGGAATTAGAAGCGTACCTGCGATGGTTGTGCAAAATGGATTAGAATTCACCCTATATGTGAACCCATCTAATATAAGAAATTATATAGAAACACAAACAGCACTGGTGTAATTTATAAAACATCCCATAATGATAGCATCTAAAATTATCATTCTTAAGAATTGAAATAAAAGAATACATATAATGCCGTGACGATCCAATGTCATGGCATTGTTTTTTATTTCTTCGCCAAAACCCTTTATGGTGATATCCTTAGAAAATGATCGTGACCCTCCCTATTTCTTTGACAGATCTTTTTCGTCTTCCTTAAGATATCTACCACTCCCCTCACTGCATTAAAGTCTAATTCTTCTGCTACCATCTTTCGTCTCTTCTCCTCTCATCCTTATAACACGCAAAGGACATTTCACAAAAAAAATAGGTTTCATCTTTATTTAAGATAAAACCTATTTAAACCAATCTAACTTTCAAATTGTTAATTACATTCTGTTTGCAGCATCAAAAGCTAATTTTGACCGTTCACATTCATCAGCCCTCATTGTAATCTGATAGCAAAGAGGACTACCTTTCATTTTCTCGCTGGCATAACTTAGACCATTGGTTCTCTCATCCAATAATGGATGGTCTATTTGCTGAGGGTCTCCAAGTAAAATCACCTTCGTTCCCTCCCCTACACGGGTAATCAACCCTTTGGCCTGCTTCGGTGTTAAATTTTGTGCCTCATCAATGATTAAATATGTATGTGTCAAGGTTCTACCACGGATAAAATTCATCGCCTCTGCACAAATGGTATTTTCAAAAATCTCATGAATTTTAGATTTTATTGCAAGGTCATCCAGAGATTTTTCACCTTTGTTTCTTCGCAGCAATACTTCCAGATTGTCAAGAATTGGTCGTAAAAATGGCGCAATTTTTTCTTGTTCCGTACCGGGTAAAAAACCAATATCTTCGTCAAATTGTACATTCGGTCGTGTAACCAAGATTCTTCTGTATTCTCTATCATTCTCCTGCAAGGTTTTAGCTAATCCCACGGCAAGAGAATAAAATGTTTTTGCTGTTCCTGCTGTCCCTTTTATAATGACAAGGGGTGCTTTTTTGGCAGTTTCCATTAAAGCTTCCTGTAAAAAATATTGCCCTAAATTCTTTGGTTTCACTCCAAAGGGCTGTAGTTTTGAATAATTCAAAGAAATAAATTTGTTACCGTCAAAGCGAGCTAACAATGTTTTTTGTTCATTTATTTCCGAGCGCAGTGTGTAAAATTCATTTATAATGGGGGTTAGAGATTTCTTTTCATTGGCTATATATGTATAGGCATCTTCTAAACAAATTCCTTTTTTCTTAAAGGAAGCCATTGCTTCATCTGATACAAAACATTCATTTCGACCGGTATATTGCCCTTCTAAGGATGGTGCTTGTTCATTTGCAAAATCCTGGGCTTCTATTCCCAGCATCTGGGCTTTCAGTCTAACCAAAATATCCTTTGTAACTAAAATAACGGACTCGCCATTTTCGCAAAGTCCTCTGCAAACCTGTAATATTCGATTGTCATTTTTATTATTTGAAAAATCCGGCGGAAGCTCTATATTAACAAAATTAGGCTCTATGCGAAGACATCCTCCATTAGAAAGCAAAATACCTTCAAGAAGGTTACCCTCTTGTCTCAATTTTTCTAAAAAACGGATACAAGACCTCGCATTTGAACCGCATTCTCCATCCTCTGTTTTAAGCTTATCCAACTCCTCTAAACATACAATAGGCAGAACCAAATTGTTTTCCTCAAAGCATAGCAGTGAAGCCGGCGACTGTATCAATACATTCGTATCCAAAACATAGGTTTTTTTCATATATTCTCCCCTTTAACAGAATTTTTAATATTCTATGTTATTCCCTAACCAAATCCCCGATTCCATCTATAACAAGTCGTGGTCTATAGGGGTATAAGTCTATCGTCTCTTCAGAGGTAACACCACTTAAAACAAGAACCGTATCCAAACCACTTTCAATCCCCGCAATAATGTCTGTATCCATCCTATCTCCTATCATAACGGCATCTTTAGAATGTACCCCAAGCATTTGTATTCCCGTACGCATCATCAGGGGATTTGGCTTTCCTACGAAATAGGCATTCTTTCCTGTTGCCGCTTCAATTGGGGCAACCAAGGCTCGGCATGCCGGTATGATTCCACTTTCCGACGGCCCTGTTAAATCCGAATTTGTACCAATTAGCTTTGCGCCGTTTAGCACAAACTTTACTGCAAGGCAAATACTTTCATAATTATAACTTTTGGTTTCACCCACAACCACATAATCAGGATTTGTATTACTAATGGTAATGCCTGCATCATAAAGAGCATGGTAGAGACCCGGATCACCAATCACATAAGCACTGCAATTAGGCATTTGCTTGCTTAAAAACTTGGCAGTGGCAAGGGCACTGGTATAGAAATGCTTTTCATCCACCTCTAATCCCAACATCTGTAATTTCTGTTGCAGTTCCTTGGGCGTACGATTGCTAGAATTCGTCAAAAATAAAAATTCTTTGTTTTCACGGTAAAGCCAATGGACAAATTCTTTTGTACCGGCTAGCAAGTTGTTGCCATGGTAAATCACACCATCCATATCACATATAAATCCCTTTTTCTCTTTTATTTTATCCAAATCAAAACTCCTTCCTCAAAATAGGTTTATTGGTACAGTTTTATTTTAAAATATAACTGTTAATTCTAAAGCAAATTGGGGTTAGTAATTCGTAAAACATCCTCATATATTTAAAATCCTCACAAAGTTCATCGCCTTATCCCCCTAGGAATGTAAATCTAGAATCACTTATTACGTCATATGGGAAAAATTCTTTTAATGAAGCACAAGAAAACTTCCTTCTATGTTAATACCAAATGGCTCAGTGCCAACTTGAAAGCAGCAGTGAAATCCTTCCCTTTACGATACATCGCCGCACTTACCTCATCATTAGCAAATATTTTACAAAACCCACAAATTCAAGTATATTTTTACAAAAAATAATAATATTAAATAGCAGACTAAAAAACCTGAACGGAAGTGAACAGTATGCCCTTATGGATTATAATTACTTATTCCATTGTAACTGCTCTTTGTATTTTTTCAGTAATAAAGCTTTTCGCAAGGGGTGATACACCTTTTGCAAAGGAAGCATTATCAACTTATATATTTTACACAATATTTTTTGTGGCAATTTGGGTTTTTCGTATAGAAATTCCAGGCTATATATTGCTCTTGGCCATGCTCACCATTTTGGGTGCTTGTTTTTTGGGTCACTATTTAGGAGGCTATACTAAATCCAGAACCTTCGATCGATATCTTCATGCATTTGGTTCTTTTTCATTCTCACTGATAACTTATTGTACCTTGGATAACTTTATAATTACCGGAAGCTCTGCCTTATTTCAGGCAATCTTTATATTTTGTGTCGGCAATACCCTTGGTGTTTTCTTCGAACTCATGGAGATGTACCATGATGTTTCAAAAAAAGACGAACCGAAAACACAAAAAGGACTTCGGGATACAGATATGGATATGTTGTTTAACTTAATTGGTTCTACGCTTGCAGCGGCCTTCTCATTTTTCTGGCTCTTACAATAAAAAAGCGGTGCCTGATTTATCAGACACCATTTTTATTGCTTTGAATCATATTTCAAATTTGCCACTCTAAATATTTTTTATATTAATCTTACAGTTTCATTTTTATTTAAGATAATCAAATCAGCTTCTAAATAACACTATTTTATCCTTTTATGATATGAAAAATGCTTTTCACGAATCTTTGCATCTTATCAAAAACATTCACTTTTCCTCCCAAAAACATCAACAATTTTGCAAAGCCTATTGATATAATTAAAAATCGTAATGCATTCCCTATTAAATCCAAGCTTCATATCTCCTTTGAAAGAATTTTCACCCACAACACGTATTATTCCATAAAATGAATTGGGGGGTTGTAAGTACCTCATATCAGTTTCGACTCAGGATTTACTTTCTCTATTCCCTTTCTTACTTAAAATGAAACTATTGAATTGCCTAGCTTTGGTCAAGTAAAGTAAAAGGATATTCCATTGAAAGAAGCCACATTATTTTAAATCCTAACGTTTCATTCATATTTGTACTGCTCATTTCACATCTATTGATGTAAAACCACTTAACATAACAAGCTTACGCAACATCGGATGATACATAAAAGGGCATTTGATGATTTTTTTGAAAATTTTTAAACGGAGATGAAATGTTTTTCTAAGATATTTTTTCTCCTTATTTTTACTTTGAAGGGCAAACGTCTCAGCTAATAGTATTGCACTATCTATGGCAAAGCTGATACCTTCAAGGGAGCTGGGGCTAATAAATCCGGCCGCCTCCCCAATCAAAAAAGCTCTGTTTTTTCCCGTGCAAATATCAAAATAGGATTTCGGGCGCAAAACAATACAAGCCTCCGTTTTAATGGGCTTTCCAAAACGGAAACCGTATTTCCCCAGTCGTTGTTTCTGCTTCTCAAAGTCGTTGCGACAATTTTGAGGGGCAAAAGCACCGCCAAATATAAGTACATCATCTTTAGAGATAGACCACGAACAGCAATCACTTGTTTTTTTATCAAAAATGCAGGAGTAAAAAGGCGTTTTGTGCTGTTCACGAAAGCTTTGCTGTATTGCCACATAACTTGGCATAGTCTTATTAGGATATAAAGTCTTACGAACTATGGAATTGGCACCATCTGCACCAACAAGATATCGGGTATGAAAAACGCGGCCATCAAAAAGCTCTACTGTATATCCCTTTTCATTTATAGAAAAATTGCGAACAATTCCATTTGTCTTTTCCACATTGTCAGGTATCAAGCTTAACAGCCACATATCAAACTTGTGCCGATCCAAATTTATATAGGTTCTTTGATAATGACGTATCAAACCCGACTCTACATCTATGGTTTTAACAGAAAATATTTGAGGGTCAGCCAATATATCCTTAGGCATTGTAATATTTAATTGAGCCAAAGAACGCTGTGCATCCTCTGAAAGAAGTCCACCGCAGGGTTTTTGAAATCCACTATCTTTCTCCTTTTTATCTATTAAAATCACACGATATTTTTTAGGCAAAAGCCTTGCTAATGTTGCACCTGCCGGCCCCCCACCAATTATCAAAATATCATAGCACTCACTTTTCATAGTTTCCTCCTTTGTGTTCATATATCATTGGTATATAATCGAAACTATTTTAAATTGTAATTTAGATAAATCCATATTCTTTAAATTATACAAGTTTCCAACTGTAAATTCAACTGGTAAGACTACGCATTCCATAATAACCCAATTTTTTACATTACCTACTGATAGTCCTAATGATGAAATTTATGAAAAAACTTCAGTCTTTAATTATTGTTTCTCTTGGTTGTGCTAGTGTCTTCACTGTGGTAAAATGAAAAAAAATTTTTAAAGTCCTCTTAAAATTTAAGAGGTAAAAAACTACTGAACATCGACTTTATTACATACGCAACCGATAATTGCGCTATAGTTGGTTTAAGCAACACAGATTATCTGTTAAGCTTTTTCTCAGAAAGGAGGCACAAAAATGAATATTAGCATATCACTTTTACTTGGGGGCATTTTCATTTATCTGGCTATTGGGGCAATTATCATTTATTTGATTGTACTTATCATAAAGGCCCTAAAAAAATATATCCGTTCCGATGGGGTGCGAAAAGAAAAAGACAGAGTAACTAAATCCCTAGGGGAAGCATTGAAAGAAAACCGTACTCGCTGTAAAATGACCCAAGAATTTGTAGCAGAAAGCGTGGGCGTCAGTCGGCAAGCTGTATCAAAATGGGAAAACGGCACTTCTGACCCCAGCACTTCAAATCTATTGGCCTTGGCAAACTTATATGACATTTCCGCGGAAGATTTACTAAAGACAGTCAAATGAGCTCTCTTTCTTTTACAAGCTCGTAAATCAAAATCTCCAACGAACAATAGTCAGAAAAATAGACTGAATCTATGTGAACCATGGATTCAGTCTATTGAGTCGTCCAATTTTTACATGCGCCATATCTGCGCCTAAAATAGTTATTTTTTATTGTTATTATACATTGGTTGTTTCAGAACTTCCCCCACATCATAGGGAGTTGTCAATTGCAAGCATTAAGTTGACGATACCTTAATACATTCGTCCGCACAATCTTTGCAAATTGCTGCACATTTTTTGCAATGCTCATCTTCCATAACGCCACACTCCTGAGCACACTTTGCACAAATTTTTCCGCATAACTCACAATATTCATATGCCTGATGTCCATTCATTGACATCAAAGCAACTGATGTTTCACACATCTTAGCGCATTCCATCAAAATAAAAAGGCATTTCTTCCTTTTGGTTACATCTGTCTCTTTTAAACATGCGTCAAAGCATTCATAGCAAGCCTGAGTACATTTCACACAGGCATCAATGCAAAGCTGAAATTTATCTGTTGCTTTCGTAACCATTCCCATTCTAAAACCTCCTAATTGTTTTTCTTTTTTATCATTTGAAATTAAGGCAATTCTATTCATAATTTTAAAGAATTCCTAATGCTTTTGACTAAATATTAATCATTAATCGGAATAACAAAAAAACATCTATCCGTTTAAAACTACTGAAAGAATAGATGTTTTTTAGATTTCCTATTATTATATTAAAGCATTTCTGCTAATTCGTTAAAAGCTTTCTTTCGTCACATTATCATTCATATGATGATGCAACATGGACTCACCATGATTCAGCTTAAACACTTCCATTTTGTCCAAGCCAATGGTATCAAATACTTTTTTTGCAAAATGACTATTTTTAAGCACATTCTCTTTATCTTCTTGGTTGTTGCTAAAGGTAATTTCACCTGTAACTTTTACATAGTCATATTTATCATTGGTTGCGCAAAAGCAAATTTGGGGATTTGCCTTTAATTGTTTGCTCAAATCTGTATCAGATGACACATAGAATAAAAGTCCCTGATCTGTTATATGAGCCACTTCAAAAGGGCGAGTATCAGGTTTGTTTCCGTCACAAGTTGCCAGATTACCGAACTTATTTTTGTTTAAAAAATCAATAGTCTCTTTCATAGCTACCTCCAAATTATGATATCTTTTACTCTATTTTTAACGATTTGTGAATAGTTATACACATTATTTTCACCATAAATTGGAATGTTATTTTTCAGAAATTATTTATATAGATAAAACTTCAGGTTTTGAAAACATAGTAAAGGAGATTTTTCATATCAAACCTTATTTTCTCACTATTAATCTTTTTTATTTATTTTTTTCGGCACTTCTCAATAGATATTTATATTTTAAATTCATTTTAGAAGATATCAAAAATATGATAGGAGTTTTTACCATTCTGTTTAATATAATAAAGTGCCTTATCCGCACAACTATAAAGCATCTCAAAATTCACCTCATTTTCTCTTGCAAACGCAATTCCCATGGAAACAGAAAACCTTCCGTCAGGATTAATTTCTGTTTCATCCTTACGGAGCTGTTGCATAATCGCAGTTGCTCTGTGATGAATCTTCTCGTAGGAATGGGTGCCCTCTTTAAATATAACAAACTCATCCCCTCCAAGCCTGGCCGCTTTCTCATCACTACATAGGCATTCCTGTAACTTTTTAGCAAAATTGATTAATACAGTATCCCCGGCAATATGTCCGAAAGAATCATTGATTTGCTTGAAATTATCGATATCAAGAATGAACAGACATCCTCCTTTCTCCCTTTCAAGGTAGAAATTGACTTGTTGACGTAAATATCCTCGTTTCCAAAGCCCCGTCAGCTCGTCAGTACTGGAGATATTCTCCATATATCTCACCTGTTCTTCTTTTGATTTTAGCTCCAGCTCCAAATACTTTCTTAAAGTAAAAAGTTCTAAAATGCGCTCTATTCGAGCCATCATTATTTCGGGAACAAAGGGTTTAGAAATAAAATCCTGAGCGCCAACAGAAAGCCCTTTTAACTCCAGTTCCTTATCTTGCTCAGCTGTAAGCAAAATAATAGGAATAGCAGCAGTTTTTGGATTATCTTTTAGGATGTCTAATACCTCAAATCCATCCATCTCCGGCATCATAATATCCAAGAGAATTAAATCCACCGTTTTTTCTTGCAAATACTCAATTGCTTTTTTCCCCGATTTTGTACAGACAACATCATAAGATTGTTCTAAAGTTTTGGCAACATATTTTAAGTTTGTAACAACATCATCAACAACCAAAATTTTCTTCTTCTCCATTATTTTCCTCTCTTTCTATTTGGGCATATGCTAACTTTAATCGCTCTATGGCTTCTTCAAATTCAAAATCAGCAATGTAAGTAATGGCCTCCTCAACCAGCTCCATTACTTTTTCCTGAGAGTAGTGACAGGCATTCCATTCTTGTGCCAAAATATCTGCATCATTAATTGACATATTTTCGCAAACTTCTAGAAAAGAAGTAATCATCGTTTTCGCTTTTTCTGTTGTTACCTCCTTTTTCTTTTGTAACAAGGAGGACTGTTTATACAACTCTACTGCCTGTTGTAACTGGAATATTAAGGTTTTATACTGGGTTAAAAACATAGCGTGATGATTTTCCACATACAACCTATCATTTTGTTTTCCCGCCATCTCCAATTTCCCCGCTAAGTTTGATAGTGCAGTTGCACCGATGCTTTCTGCCGCACTTTTTACGCCATGTACTTCTATTACATAACGTGAAATATCTTTGTTGGCGTAGGCATATTCAATTGCCGAAAGAGAAGTTTCCCTTGCAAAAGCCTGCACTATACTAATATATATTTTTTCGTCACCACGGCAATTGACCAACCCCTTCATCCATTCATAATGCTCTATATTGCTAAAATATTTCTTTAAGCTCTGAGATGGCGATGGGTCAGCCTCTGCCCCCTTGGATGCTTCAATAAACTCAATTTTCTCCATTGGCAGCCAGCGCTCAAGGACTGATTGCAGCCTATGGGGATCAATTGGTTTTGTTAAATAATCATCCATTCCATTTTCTAAAAACATTTTTTTCGCATCATTCACAGTATTTGCCGTTAATGCTACCACCGGTGTGCAATGATAGTCTTTTTCGGAGGAACGAATGAAAGTTGTTGTCTCTATGCCATCCATGCCCGGCATCATATGATCCATAAAAATAATATCAAACAAAATTCCATCTTCTAATAGCGTCAGTGCCTGTTGACCGCTGGTGGCCGTTTTACACGCAATGTGATAACCTTCCAAAAGAGCCGAAATTACCTTTAGGTTTACAACATTGTCATCCACCACCAAAATGCTTGCATTTGGAGCATAAAAAAATGTTTCCGAAAGCCCTGTCGTTTTTCTGCCTCTTTTCGTTTCAAATTGCTCTTCTCCAATGCCTTGGGGAATACTAAAATAAAAATTACTCCCTTCCCCATAAACACTTGTTACCCCAACATTGCCTTCCATGGCATTGATTAAATTCTTACAAATAGCCAGTCCAAGACCTGTTCCTTCTAATTCTCTATTTCGTTTGGAGTTCACTTGGGTGAAACTATGAAATAATTTTTGAACATCTTCCTCCCTAATACCGATTCCGGTATCTATAACTTCCACCAAAAGAACACCCTCCTTCTTCCCAGTGAAAGTCCAGTCAAGCACCAATTTAATTTCGCCGTGATCGGTAAATTTTACTGCATTGTTCAATAAATTCGTTAAAATTTGCCGCAACCGCATAGAATCCCCTAATAGCACCTTTGGGATATCTTTTTTCATCTCCAAATTTAAAGAAACTTCTTTTGTTTCCAGTTTATATTGCACAATATTTAAAACATCCTGTACAGCTTCTAAGAGAACATATTCAGATGTTACAATTTCAATTTTTCCTGATTCGATTTTTGAAAAATCCAAAATATCATTAATAATGCCCAAAAGATTATTAGACGCACTTTTAATAATTTCCACATATTCTCTTGAGGCACCATCCAAATCACGAGATAGCAGAATTTCACTCATACCGCAGATTGCATTCATTGGCGTTCGTATTTCATGGGAAACATTCGCTAAAAAATCTGCCTTTGCCTGGGCAGATACCTCTGCTTGCTTTTTCGCCTCGGACGTTTCTTCCATTTTTATTTCAACAATTTTCAGTAAATCTTCACTGGTCTGCATGCTGTCAAACGCCAGCTTTTGAAACCGCTGGTTCCAAGAAATCACCAAAATAAGTAAAATATGGGCTATGAGAGAAGCTGCTGTAATAATCAATATTTTCTCTTGTGCCCCTTGCCGCAGAGAATACACAGAAAATAAGACCGTACATAATAGAATAAAATAGTTATATTTTAGATATTGAAATAATGAAATCATACATGCAGTTACCAAAAGCAAAACATAGCTCAGGTAAGGCATGGGCTCGGAGAAAGAAAATATCAACTGTGTTCCCAGTAAGGAGCAAGTTATAATCCAGCCTTGCAGACGCATTGAAAGCAAGTTTGAGGTGGTAAGTACACCGACAACCAAAACCATAACAATTAAAAAAGTGGCCGTATAAACGCTGAGATTCATCTGCTTGAATCTCAATGCCAGATATAGGCAAAAGTATGTATAAAAGCGAAAGGCAACTTTCGTAATATTTTTGCTGTCAATCAATTTATCCATCTACGTCCTCCTTGCCAATTACCCCGACCCCTTTGGGTAACACAAAAGGTATTCCCCCCTGTTGCAGATTTCCTGACATTTCTTCACAATAATGTTCAACGCCATCACACTGAAAGATTAATTTTTTACCATCAGAAGAAGCGATTCTAAAATTCTTCCCTTTCAGTTGAATCAATACATCTGAAAGGTTTGCCAAATTCCCCATCCGATAAGAGGTATACCCTTCCAACCAGCGCATGGTTGTAGATTCTTTCCAAAGGAGTATGTCCAATTCCCCATCCATGGGTGTATGTTCTTTGGCAGGATAAAATATGGAATTATAACGCCTACCATTTGCAATATGCACCAAAAGATAGTTGCCATTATAATTTTTCCCGTCAATGGTTATATGTAATTCTTCCGGCTTAAAACCTACCAAGGTATCTAAAAACAAAGCAAGACGATAAGCAAAATTGTCGTTAATGGACATGGTTTTTTTGATCCTATCAACAATTGACTGCATACGGACATCTGCTCCCACAGAAAGGGAGTTACAGCAAATGGCATCCTGTAACTGCACATAATCTAAAAAGGCTGCCTGCCCCTCTATTAAACAATCTAAATCCATAAAAAGATGTCTCTCTTTAAAATTCTCTAAAAAATCCGACCTTCCTCCATTATGAAAAAATGCAATTTCCCTATTTTGAAAAGAGTCTATGCCTCGCAAAACATGAAACAAGGTAGTGGCATCGCCACAAGAATAAAATCGGATATTTTCCTCTTGAAATAGACGACACATTTTAGAAACCAATTCCGCTTCATGACCAACATAATTACGATTAAACACAAGATATTCGAAATTTTCTTTGTTCATCAAAAAACTACGAATTTCATTTCCGCTCATAATCGCTTTACATTCCTGATTGATGATAAAAATATGTTTCATGGGAATCCTCCCTTTATGTACTTATTTTTTTATTGACTCTTCTAAATAGCTTCGCATAGGTAAAACGGAATTTCCTTTTTTTCGTTGTAGAAAATTATCTGTAATTTTAAATACCTTTCCTGAAAGAGCTAGAATTGCAATGGCATTGGGTACAGCCATTAAGCCATTACAAGTATCTGCCAAGGCCCATACAAACTGTGCATCTGTATTGGCACCAATAAAAATAAGCACAACAAACAAAATTTTAAACATAAGGGTATATCTGGAACCGCCAAAGTATTCCCCCGCTCGCATACCATATATTGACCATCCAATCAGTGTGGTAAAGGCAAACAATACAACAGCAATGGTCACAATCGCGGCGCCGCCTCTGCCCAGAACAGTATGAAAAGCATAGAAGGTAATGTTAACACCCGTTAAACCAATAACCTTGTCTGCATCTGTGGTCAAAATAGCCAGTGCCGTTAAAGTACAAATAATCATAGTGTCAATAAAAACTTCAAATCCTCCCCAAATGCCTTGAATAACAGGTTCCTTTTGCTCGGAAAGGGTGTGAATCATAACGGAGGTTCCAAGGCCAGCCTCATTTGAAAAAATTCCTCGAGCCATTCCGTAGCGGATGGATTTAGAGACTATATAGCCCGTTATCCCGCCCCCTACAGAGCCAAGGCTAAAGGCCTCTTGAAAAATATCCATAAATACACCGGGAATTTTGTCTACATGGAAAAAAATTATTATTAAAGCACTAATACTATAAAATCCGGCCATAAAAGGCACCAATTTTCTTGAGAAGGAAACAATTCGCTTTAACCCGCCGAATACAATAATTCCGGTGAATATAGCCACACAAGTTCCTGTCAGCATGGGATCAATCCCAAAGGTGGACTCCAAAGAAGTAGAAATGCCATTAATTTGCGCTATATTTCCTATCCCAAAAGTTGCCACAAAACAACAGCATGCAAAAATTGTAGCAAGAGATTTCAGTTTCATCCCCCGCTCAATATAAACCATGGGTCCACCCATCCATTCGCCTTTACTATTGCGATACCGATAGTAAATACCAAGTACATTTTCAGCATACTTAATAATCATCCCCAAAAAAGCCGAAATCCACATCCAAAAGACAGCGCCCCGTCCTCCTGCTTGTATGGCGGTTGCCACACCAATAATGTTGCCCGTTCCAATCGTTGCGGCCAATGCAGTCAACAAAGCTTGAATTTCTGAAATAGAATTACCTTCCTTTTCATATTTCATTTCTTTGTAATGTTTTTTCGCCTGACGCCAATTTAGATAACTGAACCATCTGAGTTGAAAAAATTTTAAGCCGAAGCTAAAGTAGATTCCTGTTCCCATTAAAATGATAATCATGGGAACTCCCCATACCAGTTGGTTCAGTACTTGATTGATTTCCATAAAATTCGAAAACGTTTCTTGCCAGTAGATGCCCCACTTAATCACATGAAATCCTCCATCCATTTTGAGGAAATGAAATTGTGTTCTCTTCATTCGCCATTGCCATTGCTCAATGGTAAAAAAGCAATTGGTTTTAACTAAGTTCCAATGGTTGTTTCAATTATATAATACATATACTAAAAAATTTGCAAGCCCATTAGTTTCTCTATTTTCCCAAATTATAGTAAAATTAAATAAAAACACTTCCATTTTAAAATTATTTTTAATAAAAATGTAATTACTTCTATTTTTTTCTAATTTAATTATAGTGTATTTTTTTTAATTATTCAATACGAGAAATTTTCGCCGCTCTTTGGAAAACCTGAAATCCATATAAACGAATAAGAGATTTATTCAAGATGTCAAAAAATTTCTGCTCACAAAAACCTCCTATGTTTTATTGTGTCTTTTCCAGACCCCAACAAATATCTCATAGGAGGTTTTACAATGCATATTTATATTCATTGTTTGTTAAGTCTAAAAACGAATCAACTGTTTAACAAACGATTTGAAATTAGGTGAGCACTTTTATGGTAAGAAAAATTGACAGTTACTTTGACACCAATTTAAAATCCATATCTCACTGCTTATGACTTATTATCTGATCTCAGACGTCCCAGCGCATTCCTTTTCATAAAGTGCTAAAACATCCTCTAACTTTTCTTTTAAAATTACACCATGCCCAGGTGCAACACATTTTAAATCCAAATCTCTTATTTTCAAAACTACCTGCTTTTCCTCAATGGTAGCTGGCGCAAACACCTTATCAAAATATGATTTTGCTCCCTGCAAAACATCCTCTACGGAATAGTCTTTGTCAAGGGGTGGCTGACAACCTAAATACTGCCCAAACAAATCATTTGAGAATAAAATTTTCTCATTTTCAAAATAAGTAACCATATTGTCATCCCAGTGCAGTCCCGGAGTATGGGTAAAACGAAATTGGAATGTTCCTATTTTCAGCGTGGATAAATGCTCTACCGCTATGAATTGCCCATTTGGGTAACGGGAAATTAGGCGCTGTTTACATGCCTCTGTACAGTAAATGGAAATATCCTCTTTTTCAGCCAGCAATAAACCTAGGGCACCACTATGGTCTTCTTCAGAATGATTCAAAATGATAGCATCCAACTGGCTAATGGGAATCAGTGCTTTTAATTCAGTTAAAAACACCTCCCCCGCCTTTTCAGGGACAGTATCAATTAACACATTCTTTTCTCCTTGCAAAAGATATGCTAAAAAGGAAAAACTTAAATTTGGTTTTTGTATAACCTTTCCGAGAACTGAAATTTTTTCTGAAATTGGATAATACATAATTTTTTTCCTCCTTTATTTTAAACAAACTCACTGTTTTATAATAACTTTCGTTTTTAAATTTTTAGAAAATTGAAAAGCGGTGAGAACCAGAAAGTCTGTTCTCACCGCTTTTCATTCTTGTTTCACACAAGAGAAACAGGCTGTTTTCTGTAAATATCCGAAACGAAACAAAATATCAATCCAGATCAGACATGATACAAAAATGATTTTTATGCACCGTAATCAATCCTTCTTGTTGCATTTTACTCAGCTCATTGGAAAGGGCGCTGCGGTCTACACTCAAATAATCGGCAAGTTGCTGTCGGTTAAAAGGGATATCAAATTCACGATTTCCCTCCCGTGTGGCTTGGTAAGATAGATAAGAAAGCAGCCGACCACGAATGGACTTTGCAGAAGTATGAAAAATACGGCGGGAAAGAATTAAGTTTTTCTGGGAAGAGATTGTCAGTAAGTTGCGAATCAACTTCCCATGATGCCCACAGGCAGAAGAACATGGCTGCAAGGTCTTCGTTACATCCAGAAACAAGACCACCGTATTTTCTGCCGCCACTACACTTACCATCAGGGGTTCACCAGGAGCGCAGGCATAGGTTTCGGCAAAAACCTGACCTGAACCAATCTTATCTAAAATGCTTTTATTTCCCCAAATATCGTCATTCTCAATTGAAACACTTCCCGTTATTACCATGCCAATTTTATGAATAACATCACCTGTACGGTAAATCACTTCATCTTTTTTAAAGCTTTTTTCTTCCGCCATAAGGCAATCCAGCATGGATGCGATTTCCTCCGGGGTGGTACCCCGAAATAAATTTGTATTTGATAAAAATAAAGTATCCATTTTCCCACCCCCACTTCCTACTAAAATATTTCTTATGATGCGACTGAAATAGCACACAAAATTCTATCTTCGAAAGAGTATAAATCAAAGCCTTTTCTATAAAAGGGTTTATTCCTTTTCCCACTCGCGCCTAACCAATTACACCACGTTGCTTTTCATCCTTAACAATATTTATCCGTAAGCTTTTTCAGCAGGCTCAAAGCAGTTTCCTGAACACTATCTTTTACCGCCTGTCCTTCAAATTGCTCCACTTCACTGTTTATGCTCTGCAAAACATCCTCAGCTAGACTACGGCGGGCAAAGGTATAAACAACATTATTCTCTTTATCGATATGGCGCTGTAATAAGTCCGCCCAAGCAGCAGCATTTACCAAAATTTCCAGCTTGTCAAATGTTTTTTTGTCAACTTCATAGCGGGCTAATGCACTTTCAAGCTCACCCAAATGAAAACGTCCCATATCATGCTCAACATACATGCCATGTTGAATCAGCTTAACAGCAGCAGGCCCCAACCGTTCCATCATCTCACGGAATAAAATTTGTTCCTCTTTTCCGTGATGATGTTTGTCTGCATAAGTTCGTGCAAAGGTAATCATATCTCGAAAATCATTCACTTCCACAGGAGCACCCTCTAACACACCACAGCATGCATTGCGAATTACCGATACAAGAGAAAGAATATTTTCGTGTTCCATCACCATTAATTCAATTGAGTCCATTCATGACACCTCCTGAATAAGAAATTCCTTGCCTACTTGCTGAAAGTTGAAGGGCTTGCCTGAGAGACTTCCAGAAATAAAAGCATTACGTAATAAATAGTAGTTTTCAATATTTCCCCCTACCTCATCCCAAAAAGGCAAATGCAAATCCACCGTTTGGTTCCAGATAACACGCTGTTCACTTTGCTCTAAGACTTGATTCACATGGTCGCAAGGCATTCCCTCCAGCAAAACATCATTCAATGCCCGATAGATACTTTGGGCATCTTCAGTGTCCGGCAAAGGATTTCCCTGCCCCATTTGGTAAGCCACTTGTTTGAGATTCTCCACTTGGATCGAATCTTTTTTCAGAATTGTTGTAACAGCGAAAGCAAAACGTTTTTCTGCAATGGCAATCTGGCCTTGCAGCCAACCATGGATATTACCGTTATCAATTACCTCTTCCAAAGGTCTGCGTTCCACAACACCGCATTCTGCATCTAAACTTTTTTCCAAGGTAATACGTTCTTCCTCAGAAAGAACCGAAGTCAGGGCTTGTGTTAAGCTCTCCTGCAACTGAATTTTACGATATAGCCAGTAATGAATTGGTCCTAAAAAAGCACTCATTTTTTCATCCCTTTCTGAAAATTTGGTCATGGAACAACAAGTGTCCCATGACCACAATCTTAGTATTACCCGTTTATTTTATCATTAACAGATTTTAATACATCTTCAACATTTAATCCATGAACCATACATGCATCTGCCAAAGACTCCATCTGAGAAGAAGGACAACCCAGACAATGCATGCCACACTCCATCAATGCAGAGGCGGTTTCAGGATATTTGCGTAAAATATCTCCCATAATCATGTCACCTGTAACAGCGGGGCTTGCAACTTCATCACCGAAGAACAACTTTAAGTCATCCTCAACTGTACCAATACCTGCAATTCCAAAATTCTCCACCAGTACCTTTGCTACATTTGGGCTAAGGAAAGCAGGAAGTGTTGGCCCTAAATGAATATTCTTTACACCTAAGTGTAACAAAGCCAGAAGTACAATAACTGCTTTTTGCTCATACCAAGCAATGTTATATACGATAGGCAAATCGTTGATGTCATCAAGTCCGAATACTTCTTTCAGTTTTAGAGCAATGACTGCCAAGGAGTAAGAATCGTTACACTGTCCCGCATCCAATACCCTTGGGATACCACCGATATCACCCAAATCCAATTTATTATATTTATATTTTGCGCAACCTGCGGTGAGGATCACTGCATCTTTTGGTAAAGCCTTAGCGAAATCAGTATAATAATTACGGCTTTTTGCACGACCATCACAACCTGCCATAACAACAAACTTCTTAATTGCACCTGATTTCACAGCCCCAACCACTTGGTCAGCAAGTGCTAATACTTGATTGTGGGCAAAGCCGCCGATGATTTCTCCCGTTTCAATTTCTACAGGAGATGCACACTGTTTTGCATGTTCGATAATTGCAGAGAAATCTTTTTCCTCCCCAATTGCGCCAGAAATATGCTTGCAACCTGGGTAACCTGCCGCTCCCGTTGTATACAGGCGATCTATATAGCTATCCTTCGGAGGTACAATACAGTTTGTTGTCATAAGAATAGGACCATTGAAGGATTCAAATTCTTCTTTCTGTTTCCACCATGCATTTCCGTAGTTGCCCACAAAATTAGGATACTTTTTGAAAGCAGGATAGTAGTGTGCAGGTAACATTTCAGAGTGGGTATACACATCAACGCCGGTTCCTTGTGTTTGCTTCAACAACATTTCCAAATCCAATAAGTCGTGCCCGGAAACCAAAATGCCTGGGCGAGTTCCAACACCAATATTTACTTTTGTAATTTCAGGATTACCATAAGCTTCAGTATTTGCTTTATCCAACAAAGCCATACCGGAAACGCCGTACTTACCGGTTTCCAATGTCAGTGCCACCAACTCGTCAGCGGAAAGGCTGTCATCCAAAGTAGCAGAAAGCGCACGCTGTAAAAATGCATCTACTTCGCCATCCTCTTGAAGCAAAACATTTGCATGCTTTGAGTAGGCGGAAAGACCTTTTAAACCATAGGTAATCAGTTCTCGCAAAGAACGAACATCTTCATTTTCTGTAGAAAGTACGCCTACTACTGCGGCTTTGGCATCAAATTCAGCCTCATCACCTTCCCAGATTGCCGCTTCGGGCAATGCTTCTTTGTTTTTTACTTGGGCAAGCAATTCCTTTTTTGTGTCCAAAGTGGCACGAATGCGGGCTGTGATAGCTTCTTTATCAAAATTGGCGTTTGTGATTGTTGTAAAAAGATTCAAAGTAATTAAGTGATTGATTGCCTTGGAAACCTCTGCTCCTTCAGCACGTAATGCAGTTGTAACAGCAGACAAGCCCTTGGTAACATAAATCAACAAATCCTGCATAGCTGCAACATCAGGCTTTTTACCACATACGCCTACTTGGGTACATCCTGTGCAACCTGCTGTTTCTTGACATTGATAACAAAACATTTTATTTTCCATGGTTATTCCTCCAAAATTTTATTATTTATTTTTGTATTTTCTAAGTTGCATTCCCATCAAACTGCGGATGGGAAAACAACGGTAAGCAACATCTTGAATGCTTCTTTTGCAAAGACAGCATGTGGCTTCTTTGCAGGCATGATCAGGGATTCACCTGGGTTCAAAACATATTCAGTCCCATCCACTGTGAACTGTCCTGTCCCCTCCAGAATAAAAACCATTGCATCACCACTGGAATCATGGGAGCTGATTTCTTCGCCTTTATCAAAAGCAAAAAGGGTAACGCTGACATGAGGATTTTGGGCTAATGTTTTACTTACGACTTGACCCTTCTGAACAGTAACTTCATTGGCTAACATTAAGACTTTTTCATGTTCCATATTTTTAATGTAGCTCATGCAATCGCCTCCTTAGTCTGCATTTTCAATGGCACCCACAGGGCAACCACCCTGTGCCTGAGCTGCGGCCTCCATTACTTCTGCGGGAACTTCACTTTTAGAAGCAATTGCTAAGCCTGCATCATTCATTTCAAAAACCTCGGGACAAGCCATTGCACACAATCCACACCCAATACAACTGTCATTTACAAAATACTTCATAAGAAACTCTCCTCTCTGGAAATCACTTTTTATATTTTTTGCTTCATTTGTTGAACTTAGTATATCATGGCGCAAACAACATTTATGTTGTTTTAACAACGAAATTAAAATAATTTGAAAAATAAGGAATAAAATAAATCCAAACTTGTCGGAACATTTCCTGGTAAAAAGGCTTCTACTCATTTGCATAATGAATCCTTACATAATGGGTAACTCCTAAATAAAAACAGACAAGATATCTCTACACAAAAAACTGAGCTTATAAGTCCATGCTCAACAAAATGGAACAAAAAGGCCGCCCAAACCATGCAAGGTCTTGGCGGCTATTAATGTTTGTACAGAGAACCAATGTTATTATGTAAATTTAGACTACTTTTCTTTAATAGACAAATAAATATTAAAAGGCATATCCTCTATTAACATACTTAAGCTTATTACATCCGGCAAACTTGAAATTACCGTAAACTCCCCTGTCATCAATGTTGGTGTAGAAATGTCTGTTTTTTTCCCTGTTTCGGAAAGGGAAATACTTGCATTTGCCGCAAGCATATTACTTAATTCGGAAATAGCACTTTGGGCAAGCTCATCAAATGCCACTACCTCCATGCCAAACATCATATAAGAAGCAATTTTTTTAGCACATTCCTCTTCCATAGATAAAAACACATTCCCAGTTAAATCTCCAATAATGCCTATAATGCTAATAACACCACTGGATGCAATTTGTTTTTTATGATTTTCTTCACCAATAAATTTTACATCACTAATCCCTAACATTGGGACTACATTAAATACAGCATCTTTAAATGCATTTACAATCTCTTCATTCATTACATTCGCTCCTATTAAAACCTACACTCATATAAATTTCGCCAAAAAGGGAATCTGCTTCTACTGAAGTGACAGTATCTAATTTTAATTTAGAAATGGTAATGGATTCACCATGTACTACGGTAGGCGGAGCAACGCGCAATCCAAAAATTTCATTGTTTTTATTTAACATAGAGCATGCATTTCCTGCTATAATGTTGGCCATTTCTCCCAACACATTAATTACATACTCTTCTGATAACTCTTCTTTTTTAAGCACACTGGAGGCAGCCTTTCTTGCAGAATCAAAAGACATATCCAAAATCATTCTGCCGGAGTACTTGCCGATTACCCCCATAACCACTGAAACCCCTCTCGATGTGTATTCATCATTACAGGTTCTTGCCTCATTATAAGTTGGAACAGCCTTGAAAAATTTATTAAAGGTATCTGTCAAGGCTTCTTTAAATGCAGTAAAATATAACTGTTCCAGTTCTGCAAACAATTCCTCATCAGCCATAATACGGCGAATCAATAAAGAAAGCTCGTCCCCATCAACAGGTTTTTGAACGTAACCGGATACCTTTTCTTTCTTTGCTTTTCGCAGAATTTCTTCGTCCATCATGGAGCTGATTACCACTACCTTTAAATCCGGATCAATTTTTCGAAGGGCTTTTGTGCACTCAAGGCCGTCTGCATCGGGCATTGTCATATCCATTGTTACAAGATCAGGCTTTAAAGCAGAAACTACTTCAACTGCCTCTTTCATAGAATTTGCACTTCCGATGACCTCAAAACCTTTCTCCTGAAGGATATTGCTTATCATTGCCACCGAAAAAAGAGAATCGTCAACTATAACTATTTTTATATCTTTCATTATGCACCTACCCTTATCCCACTTAAAAATCAGTAAACGTTTTCCTCAACCCACAAAACTGATTGTTCTCTAGTTTTTAAACCCTCTCTCCTTTCTTTTTTACAAGTTTACCTTTTTTTGTATTATTTCTATTATAGCCTATTCTTTTTCGTGCGCATAGTGCTTAATAGTAATTTATAGAAATTTATTGTAAACCATCAGAAATTTATAAATCATCTGAAAGACAGAAGCTTTCCCCAAACAATTCCAATTATTCTAATTAAAACATCATTTCTCCCGGCTTATATCCCTTGGGCAGCTCTTCTTCTATTAAAAATTGAAACTGATCATCCCGTAAAATAGGTAGAAACACTTCACAAGGTATTCTTGTGAATTCACAAGCATAGTTATTAGAGCCGAACCAACCGCCTTCTTTGCCCCGTAGATTCATTCCTCGAATAAACTTCGTGTGATTAGAGCAATCATGTACGGCCAAATCCCAATTTTCATCATCAGCAATCTTCATGAATTTTAGGGTCAACTCCCTGCTCCAGATGGGAGAAATATAACCATGACGGGATATATACATATTTTCACCAGCATAATTATCTATGTTGTTTCCGTTTAAATGCAATTCGGCACAATTGATAAAATCTAATTTTGTATCCAAGATTGCTTGTTTTTTCTTGAAAAAAGCGTCAAAAAGCTCAGGTGTCATAGGTGTTTCTATGCCAACACGCTTGATATATTTCTTTGCAATTCCAATATTTTCAATTACTTTATCGGAACAGTTGGATGCGCCTAAATTAAAGCGTATTTCATCAAGGCCTGCTTCTCCCAATGCCTTCAAGGTTTCTTCTGTTGCCAAAATACCATTTGTATACAAATGCTGATGAATTCCGGCATTTCGGAATTTTTTAACAATAGAATAATATTTTTCGATTTCCATAAATGGTTCTAAATAAACGTAGGAAATACCTGTTGGCTTTTCTTGAATAGACAGCAGTAAATCAATATCCTTTTCATAATATTTTGTGCCGCCAATATCCCAAAGACCTTCTCCAATGGGCGCTATGTCGTCAAGCTCTCCATAGTTGTAGCAGAACTTGCATTCCACATTACATTTGTTGGTTTTTCTGATGGCACTCAGCCCAGTACCAAGCAAGCAAGAACAGCATCCCTTGGGAAATTTGCTGTCATTTCCTACATACAAAGTTCGATGATTTAATGTTTTCAAATTTTTTATTTCTTCCATAAGCTTTTCATTTCTATCATCAACTGCTGCTTCAATTTGTGCAAAAACAGCATAAATAATTTCTTGCTGTTTTGTTAAATACTCCTCCTCTTCTGGCAAAGCAGAGAAAAATTCAAACCACAATAAAGCATCTTTTTTGGAAATTTTCATATCTTTTTATTCTCCTTTAATAAATCCCGCAAAGCTTAAATTATTATCTATGCAGGTTTCCATCTGTGTTATGCTACATATTTACCCTTTAAACACAAGACTCTTCTTTCATGTCGCTTCAGAAGCCACTACTTCTCCAATAATACAGTGCAAAAAAACATGCAACGAATCCCTTGATATTTTCTTTAGATTGAATCAATTATAGCACACGGTTATCCAAGGGAATAGTCGTCTTAAGTATTTTTTCTTGTTTTTTCTGTATTCTAAAATTTCAATGAAATAAAGTCGGGAATAAAATAGTTTTCATTCTGATTTTTCAAGGTAATCGTATTCATTTTCTCTTTGCTCTTAAAATAAATGCGAAATGTACGCACTGTACCATATTTACACGCTTCTTATTAAATTTTATACAATGTAAAAACGACTATCTGCTTCTCATCAAACAGATAGTCGTCGTCTCGCTTTATTTTCACATCTCGTTTTAGATGAACAAATTTACATTTGACTCTTCCGCATCTCCAAGATAGGATGCTACCCCTGCAAATTCCACTCCATCAATGAGCTCATCTTTTGTGATTCCCATAATATCCATAGACATGGTGCAGGCAACCAAACGAATTCCATTTTTCAGCCCATGCTGCATCAAGGTTTCAAGTGAATCCACATTTTTATCGTTCATAACCTTTTTCATCATAGCTGTTCCCATGCCTGCCATATTCATCTTAGAAAGCTTCAGTTTCTTACTTCCCTTGGGCATCATAGCCCCAAACATTCTATCCATGAAAGGCTTCTTTACAGAAGGCCCATTAGACTTTCTCAGGGCATTCAATCCCCAGAAGGTAAAGAACATGGTTACAGGTCTACCCATAGAAGCTGCGCCATTGGCAATAATAAAGGAAGCAAGCACCTTATCTAAATCACCACTGAAAACGATAATAGTTTTTCCCTGAGGGGTTTCAATAATCTGATTTTCCTTTTGGGACATATTTTCCGTTCCCTTTTTGATATAAACAATATTCTCTTTGTTTTGTCTTTCTGTTTTTACCAGTGTATTTCCTGTTCTACGACACCAAGAATCAATATCTGCGGCGAAGCCCATATCTGTAGCGGAAACCTTTAGCATTTCATTCTCATTCATGCCGGAGATTGTTTCATGCACCTTCATAATAGGTCCGGGGCACTGTAAACCACAGCAATTGAGCACCTTCATCTCTTTATCAGAAGTCGGCATTGGTTCTACTGTTTTTTTTTCCGCCGCCTTTAACTGAACTTTGCTTTTTTCATAGTGCATTGATTTATAGAAGCTGGTTCCACATGATAAAACCGAAACATCTTTAAAGCCTTTTTGAATTAAGACCCTAGCCGCATTATAGGAACGAACACCAATGGTACAGTATAAAATTATCATTTTATTTTTGTCCAATTCATTCCATCTGTCATGAATCTGTCCTGAAGGGATGTGAATAGAATTAGGAACTGCAAATACCATTCGCTCCATTTCTTCTGTAACATCTAATACAGTATAAGAGTTCTTTTTGCTTTCGTCCGCCAAAAGAGTATCTAATTCACTCCAGTCAATGAATTTCACCTGTCCCCGCAAAATATTTTCTGCTACATACCCCAGCATATTCACAGGATCCTTTGCAGAGGAGAAGGGCGGTGCATATGCAAGTTCCAATTCCTCCAATTGATATATGGTTCCATCCAGCCGCATAGTTGTGGCAAGGGTATCGATACGTTTATCTACACCATCTTGCCCTACAATCTGGCCGCCAAGGATTTTTCCTTCTCCATCAAAAAGCATTTTTAGGGTTAAGGGTGTTGCCCCGGGATAATACCCTGCATGGGATTTCTGATTAATCAAAGCCACGAAATAATCCTGATTTTTCACCTTGCCCATAGCCTTTAATTGCTTTTCATTGAGACCTACGCTAGCAACATCCAAATCAAATACCTTAGCCACAGCAGTTCCCAGTGTTCCGTTATATTTTTTCTTATCTCCTACGATGTTGTCCGCCAAAATTCTCGCCTGTTTGTTCGCAGGACCTGCCAAAGGAATCATGGTTTTATCTTTTGTTACATAGTGGGTAACCTCAATCACGTCGCCCACGGCATAAATGTCAGGAATAGAGGTCTGCAAGTAATCGTCCACCAGAACTCCGCCTTTTTGATTCAAAGCAAGACCAGCCTGTTTTGCCAGCTCATTATTAGGACGAACGCCGATAGATAAAATAACCATATCAGTCTCTACCATGTTTCCACTGGTTAGCTCAATTTGAATTGTATTTCCCTTATGATGGAATTCCTTTACCCCATCTCCCAAGATCAAGTTCAAGCCATTCATTATCATATTTTCATGAACCAGGTTTGCCATCTCAGGGTCAACAGGAGCCATAACTTGACTTTGCATTTCAATCACAGAAACCTCTAAGCCTTCTGCATGAAGGTTTTCCGCCATCTCTAAGCCGATAAACCCACCACCGATGACTGCTGCACTTCTAGGTTTTTTCTCTGTAAGGTATGCTTTAATTCGGTCAGTATCCGGCACTGTCCATAAAGTAAAAATATTATCTGCATTGATTCCGGGAATCGGAGGTTTAATTGGCGAAGACCCTGTTGCCAAAACCAAATTGTCATAGGTTTCTTCATACACCTCTCCGGTTTTTTTATTGGTTACTTCAATCTTTTTCTCTTCAGGAATGATTTTTGTTACCTCACTGGATACCCGTACATCAATATGAAATCTATCTCGCATTACCTCGGGCTTTGTTACCAGCAAAGCATCCCTAGACTCGATTACACCACCAATATAATAAGGCAATCCGCAGTTTGCATAGGAAATATAATCGCCACGCTCGAAGATAACAATCTCCATGGAATCATCTCTTCTGCGAAGTCTTGTTGCTGTGGTAGCACCTCCGGCCACGCCGCCTACGATAAGAGTTTTTTTAGCCATATCTATATCCCCCTTAATAACGTTGTTATTTTCTAACTAATCTTTGAACTCATTATAATCTTTATCGAAAGATTTTTCTGTAACCTTGTCACAAAGATGTATCCTGTACAAATAACATAATCCACTTTTATAAAATTGCAAAATACTTTTTTAAAGAAAATTGAGTTTTCACGATTTTTGGGGTTTTGCTAAAGTTTGTTTGATAATCATATATATTTTTTTAAATAATTCTCCAGTGCTTTACAAAAACGCAGGTTTATTTAAACATTCAGACTTTACATTTAATCGCAACAATTTACTAAATCAAATGCCTTAATGTCCAAGAGCATGTCCCTATTTCTCTTTGCAATACAATCTCACGCCAACCAAGGCACAGCCCTCCAAATATGGCGTATGTGTTTTATCCAAGTATTCCAGTATTTCTTGACTTTCAGCGCCGGGTTGAATCAGGATATATTTATAATCTTTATTGCATTCCTTCAACAGCTTCAGACCCTTAGAAGGATGAATGCACAAATCAATGACATCAATTGCATCAGGGACATCATTGATTGAAGGCAGTTCTTTTCCTACGCTGTAAACCTTGTATCCATGCTCTGTTAATTCATTTTTTATTTTATAAGCGTACTTCTCCTCATTTAAAGTATCACCCACGACTGCAAATACTTTTTCCTGCATAATATCCTTTAAATCCATATATTCACCCTCCACTGTTGTATTTTTCTTTTTCACTATAAACTTTTCTTATTTCCTTTTGTTTCCATTCAACCATTAATAATTATCATTATATATCTTTTTTCTACAAATTCAACACGAAGTACTTCCAAACTACTTCTTTTTTGAAAATCATGAAAAAGTCGGTAGATTTAATGAAAACTTTTTCCGAAAAAAGCATATAATCAAATTCTGTATTATTTAAACAAGTCTATACCAGTTTTTCTTAATTTCACTCTTTTATTCCTTACAAAATTGATTCTTTGTATGCTGTACAATTGAGTGGCATAAAGCCTATTCTTGTAAAAACTTACATACAGAATGAAATTCTTTATATTGTTCTTTTAACGAAAAAAGCCTCTACGCTGAAATTTATATCAGCCTAGAGGCATATAGTCTTAAAAAATTTTCTTAAAATTACTTATATTGATGCAATACATGATCAACAACGCCAATTACCTTGCCACCTTGTATAAATACACGGGGTACTCTTTTTGTAACAACACAAGTAAGTTCATAGTTGATGGTTCCTAACATATCTGCCAATTCTTCGATAGGCAACACCTGATCACCCTGATGGCCGAAAACAACCACTTCATCACCCATTTTTACATCAGGAATTCCTGTTACATCCAGCATTAGCTGATCCATGCAAACACGTCCCACAACAGGTGCAAAGTGTCCGTTTACAAGCATTCTAGCTTTATTGGATAAAGAGCGATTATATCCGTCGGCATAACCAATGGGAACTGTAGCAATAACTCTATCTGTTTCGGCTGTATAAGTTCTTCCGTAAGAAAGCTGTGAACCGCCCTTAACGTGCTTCACTAAGCCTACTGTGGTTTTCAATGTCATTAATGGTTTTATGTCAATCATGCCTTCACACTCGCCGGAGGGGAGCATACCGTATGTAATAATTCCGGAGCGGCACATGCCTAAATGTTTTTCGGGGTAAGCAATGGTGGTTGCGCTGTTTGCACAATGAGGAATGCCAACATCCACACCTGCATCCTTTAACGCATTTACCATTTTGTTAAAGCGGGTAAACTGCATTTCTGTAAATTTAGGGTTGTCCGCCTGATAAGCATCTGCAACTGCATGGTGTGTAAAAATACCTGTAATATGAAGATTGGGCATTTTACTCACTTCAATCAATTCCTGTAAAGAACCATCGAAATGTTCTTCATCTGCTTGGAAACCTACGCGGGTCATACCCGTATCCAATTTAACATGAACGTCAATAACTACGCCGGCTTTTTCTGCTTCTTTTTGCAAAGCTTTTGCATAATCTATGCCAACCAAAGCCTGTGTAATCTTTTTTTCGTTCATAATACTTACAGTTTCAACCGGGGTATAGCCTAAAACTAAAATAGGTTTTACAATCCCTTCATTACGCAAACTCATGCCTTCTTCGATATTAGAAACGCCAAACCAATCAAAACCTGCATCTTGCAAAGCACGCGCTACAAAACCATCACCATGGCCATAAGCATCGGCTTTCACAATACCCATTACCTTTTCTCCCGCAGCCAACTTGGACTGGATACTTTTGATATTATGCGCCAATGCATCCATATCAATTTCTGCCCAAGTTCTTTTGATAAAATCCATCTCATTTCCCCCTTTGCTCTCTCTTCTGAATCATCCACAAAGTACTTTAGAATAACATTTGTTACCATTAAACCTCATATATTATAGTACAATTACCGAGAATTAGCAATAAACTTCTAAATTTCTGTTCACTTTTACTATACTTTAAGCCAGATAAAGTCTTTTGAACAATTCATATGCGGATTTGATTGCATCACCACCATCTCCGAGATTTTCAGCATCACCAACCAAGGCGTAAGATAGCCGTTCATCCATCAACGGCATTGTTAGATCGGCATATTCACTTGCTTTTGCTCCTGTTGCCAAGAGAATAGCATCCCCTTGGAGAAAAAACTTCTGCTCCCCGATGGAAATAAAAACTTTCCCAGTCTCTAAGGCATCCGCTGTGGTGTCCGCCATTAGCTGAACGCCATTAGCCCGTAATTGGGAAATTAAAGGTCTGGATAACGCTCCAAGGTCTTTTCCAAAGGTGGTCTTAGCTTCAATGATTTTAATTTTACGTTCCTGATCCGTTTCCTTGATAAAAGCCGCTGTTTCCAGTCCCACAACACCGCCACCGATGATTACAATCTGCCCTTCTTCCGACTGGGGAGGCAGTGAAACCTTACCTGAGAGAATATCGTTAGCAAAAATCCCATTTTCTATTCCCTTGATAGCAGGGCTGCTTGGCTGGCTACCCGTTGCAATAACCGTAAAATAAGGTTTTTTTGAAAGTAAAAAATCTGCATCACATTTCTGACCAAAAATAATCTGGACCCCTAAATTCTTTAATGTTTCTTCCATATAAGCCACATACTCAGAAATCCCGTCTTTTTTCGGAGGTTTTGCAGCTAGAATAAATTGTCCGCCCAAGGAAGATTCCTCCGTAATCAAGGTTGTCATAAAACCACGCTCTGCCGATTTCTTTGCGGCCTCCATGCCCGCGGGACCGCCTCCCACTACAACTACCTCTTTGCGTGTTGCAATTTTCCTGCGCTGATTTTCGAAGTATTCCTGCCCTACTTCCGGATTAAAGCCACACCATATTTCCTGACCCTTTAGCACACTGGTTATACAGCGGTTACACCCTTGGCATGGTAAAAATAATTCCTTTTGTTCCACTCTATTTGCAAACTGAGGGTCTGCCAAAAAAGCTCTTGCAGTTCCAACAAGGTCACAAAGACTCTCTTCTAACAGTCGCTCTGCCGTCTCGCCATCATGAATACGATTACAGGCTATTACAGGCAAGGCTGTGTATTTCCTGATTGCCCCTGCAAAAGGAGCATAAGCACCTTTAGAGACATGATAAGAAATCTGGTCAATAGGAGATTCATGCCATCCGCCTGTTACCGTAACGCAGTCAATATATTTTGAAGCCAAGCGACAGAAAGAAATGGTATCCTCTAATTCGTACCCACCCTCCATCATTTGTGCACCGGAAACCTTAAGAATAACAGGCAGTCCTCCAACGTTCTCTCGAACAGCGTGAATCACTTCCAAAGGAAAATTCATTCCCTGATTTGTTCCATAGCCATAGGCGTCTGTTCGTAAATTCGTGTTTGGTGATAAAAATTCGGATAATAAGTAGCCTGCTGAAGCGCTAATCTCTATTGCGTCAACACCTGCACTTTTGCAAAACCCCCCTGCAAAAGCAAAGGCCTCGATTGTTTCTGCCAACGCCTTCTCACTCATTTCCTTTGGTTCGGCCTTAAAAATTGGTGAAGGCACTGGTGAAGGCGCTACCAAAGGCCTATCCTCATGGTTTTCTAAGCTTTCATTCCGTCCACAGTGAAACAACTGTACAATCAGCTTACAATCATATTGATGTATGCGTTCCGCCAACTCTTTCAGACTTTGCAAAGATAAATTACCAATCTGGTGCATTCCCTTTAAACCTCCGGCCTCATTTACAGCCAAAGTCAACGTTATCCCCGCAGCCCCACCTTTGGCTCTTGCTTCATAAAAGGCAAATTCTCTTTCGCTAATCTCATTGCCCTCTGCAAAGCCTGTATGCATCGCCAACATAATCCAACGGTTTTTTAGTTCCATCTCTCTTATTCTAAATGAAGAATATAACATAAAATCCCTCCGTTATTCTGAATACATAATCAAGTTCTCAAATCTATGGTTGTACTAAAGAAACAAGAGCGGTACGGTTTCGGAAATAATCTTTAAGCTTGTGCACTTCCGAAGAAACAGGCTTCATCGCAATGCTTATTCAAATGGAACTATCCTGCTACAGCATGTTCTTATTCAAAATTTTCAGCAATTCAGCAAGCCTTGTCTTAAAAATTATACCATAAATAATCTGTTTTCAAAATGAAAGATGAAAAATACATACACAATAACTAACGAATTCAATATATTGTTTACTCGATTCTGTTAATGAATAATCCATTCGACGAATTTTATCATGGTCACTGCTATCCTGCCCTTTATAGAAGGCAACCTCCAATATCCAATTTTTCAATGGCGAAAATAAATCCTTACAGTCAAGGCAAACAAAAAAAGAGCAACTTCGTTTTCAATACAAAGTTACTCCTTAAAAACCATACTATTATTTTAAGCGAATTTCAACCTCGCCATAAGACTGGGATTTTTCATGATTTGGCGAAACAAAACATATCCCACGCAGGATACTGCTAAAAACTCACCAATCGCAACAGTGGCCATTCCGAAAAACAAAGGACACTCCCCTAAAATATAAAGCTCAACGCCGATAAAGGCATTACAAAATACCGGCCATAAGCTGGCGCCAAATAAGGTTTTACTGTGGGTAATCCCCCAAAGGGCAGCTGCTGTACAAGCTGTTCCGAAAAACACGTCTATCATCCCAAAAGGACTAAATAAATTTGCAATAAAACAGCCCAATATTAGCCCCGGTACATACCGCTTGTCAATAAATGCAAGAAGCACCAGAACCTCCGAAATACGCATTTGGATAAACCCAAAAGACAGTGGTGCAATGGCCATGGTCATCACAAAATAGACTGCTGCAATCATCGCAGTAATCACTAAAAACTTAACAGATATCTTATTTCTTCCCATAAAAAAAACCCCCTGTTTTTTATTCACGAGATGGTGGGACAGACTGTCTGTCCTTCGCAAGGAACATCTCATATATTTTGTTTTCTTTAACAAAATAATTATATAAGGTTTTCGCAAATATTGCAAGGCTTATTTCACCAGTAGACGACTAAGCAATAACCTATGGATATTGATTCGATTTCTTCATTTTATTTTTTGCCCATCATATCACCTTTCAATTTTCAATAAAAAATCTACAACTGGCTTTTATAAACCAACCAATCCATAAAAATAAAAATCAGATAAATTCATATTAATCAAGGAACATCATTCATTTGTCAGAATTTCTACTAATTCGAACAAAAATTTAACACTTTCGGCGATTTTAACATAGAAAAAAAGTCAATGAATTCTTACTTTTCACAGTGCTTCAATCAAAAAAATGAAATATTTTTTAGCAAAAAGCAAGCTTTTATTTGGCAAAATTCCCAAAAAATTTTATTACTTCTTATTTTTTGCCATTTAAAGCATATTTTTTGGTGAACTTTATAATTTTTTTATAAAAAACCTTTTTTACCTTGGCTTATTTCACTGAAATTTTTTTTACCCTCTTGAAATCTTCGCCATTTTGTAACATAATGTAAAGCGTCCGCAATTTTTTTAACAATGATTATTGTGCGACAAAAGAGGGAAAAAGTATATGTTCAATTAGTACAAGGAGGAATTAGTTAATGAAAGAAAAGAAAAAAGGCATCGGTGACATTGCAGTAATCGGTATGGCATTATTTGCAACGTTCTTTGGTGCAGGCAACCTGATTTTCCCCCCATACTTAGGGATAAATGCAGGTAGTGATTGGTTTATCGGCTTTTTATGTTTCTTTGTTGCTGACGTAGGGGTGGCATTAGCAGCAATCTTTGCAATGATTAAAACGGGTGATATTTCAATAAATGGTCTCACGGGTAAATTGGGTAAAGCGCCTTCATTCATCATGAATATTTTAATTGTTTTATGTATCGGGCCCTTTTTATGTATCCCTCGTACAGCAGCAACCACTTTTGAAATGGGCGTTATGCCAATTTTCCCTTCTATTAACTCTTGGGTATTTGGCGCAATCTTTTTTGGCTTGGTACTTCTCTTTACAATCCGTCCATCTGGCGTAATCGACGTAATTGGTAAATTCTTTACACCTGCATTGGTTGCCTGTCTTTTGGGATTAATTGTAATCGGCTATTTACATCCAATTGGTGACATTGTAGCTACAACCAATTTTGATACTGCAAAAGAAGGCGTTCTTGCAGGATACCAGACAATGGATGTTTTAGTATCTATCGTATTCATTATCACTATTGTTACTACAGCGCAAAGCAAGGGCTATTCAGAAAAAAAGTCAACTGTAAAGATTATCACTCAATCCAGCTTTTTTGCTGCCGTTGCTTTGTTTATCGTTTATGGCGGTTTGTGTTACTTAGGTGCTACAACATCTGCAGGCGGCTTTGAAAACTATAATCAGTCTATACTGCTTGTAGCTATTACCCAAAAACTGATTGGCAGCTATGGTATCTTAATTTTGGGAATCATTGTTTTCTTTGCTTGCATGACCACAGCAATCGGCTTGGTATCTTCTTGTGCATCCGTTTTTGTTGAGATGACTAACAATAAGATTTCCTATACAAAAATTATTGTCATTGAAATTATTTTCAGCTACTTTATTTCAAACTTTGGCATTTCCACTATCATCAGCATTGCAGGGCCAATTTTAACTCTATTGTACCCAGTAATTCTTGTTATGATTATCTTAAGCTTCTTTGCAAATAAAATTAAAAACAATAACATCTATATTGGTGCTGCGGCTCTGGCTTTATTGGCAAGTGCTGCTGATGTATCAATAGGTTATGGATTACCTTTTGAATTTGTTAAGAATCTTCCTCTTGCAACATTCCAGTGTGGATGGGTTATTCCTGCAATCATTGGCGGTATTATAGGTAAATTTATCCCAATGTCCGAAAAAGCTCTTCTTGCATCAAAAAATGAACAAGCAGATTTAGCTTAAGATGAACGGGCGCTAGTCGTAATGACTAGCGTCCTACTTTTGTAAGCATTTTAAATTTATTTGCAATAAAATGAACAATTTCAAAAAAGAAAGCATACCATGCTTTTAAAAAAAGATACCCTCAAAATCCTCACTGAAATCTTAGCATCCATAGCTATTTTCTTTGAATATTACATGTTTGTTGTAATAAATTTATATCTTTTATGAAAATTAGCATTGCCTGTATTCAAATGATTTCTACTCTCTTATTACCTAATCTAAATGTTTTAACTCGTGGAAGATTCGGCATTTTAAAAAATCTTTCGATTTGCTCATATGACCCTATCCTAGAGATAAATTCTTCTTTCATTTTTTTTAATCTGTTATGATTCATACAGGGAAACTCAGATCTTTTACAATACCTTACCATCATTTAATCCTGGTTTTCAAATTGAGTATTTTATTGCAACCTCTATAACTATGTCGTCAATATATTAAAATTACGGATTATAAATAAGTCCTTCTAATTTATTGAGTTTCAAGACCCTTACTATATTACTATAATTCTTGAAGTATAAAAAAAGACCACGTCCTCTTTAATCAAAAGATATGGCCTCAGTGAAAATAAAATTTAATTCTGCTTGGTAATTAAAAGTCGTTTTATTTCAAATTCAAGCTTGTCCGTTGGATATGTGCAAATTTCATTAATAATGCGTGCAATTTCTTTTTTATGCTTTAAAAACACCTTTGCAAGCACTGGGTCGAACTGGGTGCCAGCACCCCTCCTAATCTCTTCACATGCGTACTCATGGGTAAATGCCAGATGATATGGGCGATTGCTTACCATTGCATCATATGCATCACATATGGAAGTTAGTCGTGCCACATATGGAATATCTGCACCGCTTAACCCATAGGGATATCCCTTCCCATTCCACCATTCATGATGATAAACAGCCGCCTGTACAGTGAGAGGAAGAAGAAATAAAGGAATTTCTCCCGAACCACTCTCCCTGTAAAAAGCAAGCAAGTCCTGGGCGTAGATTGTGTGGCATCGAATAATATAGCGTTCTTCCACCGTTAACGCCCCTGTTTTATTCAGTATATAAGGAGGGACACAAACCTTCCCTATGTCATGGTAATAGGCAGCTCTACTGTAATATTCAAACAATTGTACTTCCTCAGGCTTTGGCAACCATTCTACTAGCTTCCCAACAAGTATTTCTACATTTAAGCTGTGCCTAATTTGATCTTCAGGCAGCATATGAATCAATTCATCTGCTGTTAAACCTTGAAAAAATTCAAACAAAATTACGTCCCCCTTTACGCTTTTTTCTCTTTAGGCCATATTTATGATTTTGATTTATCTCTTCCTTATAATCTTCTTACCTTTTATAGTTTCACTAAAATAGATTATCCAATTATGAGTTTATCTTCAAAAGAATGAACCCATTTCTTGAATATTTATCGTCTGTAAAATAGACCTAAGGCTTTATTGTGATACATTCTTATGGTGTAATTTAACAGAATAGATAAGTTCCGAATTTTAAGATATAAATTTGCAAAAAATATTACGTTACATATTCATTTGCGGTAAAATAAATCTTTCAAAAGTGATTTTATCCAATTATCATCATTGGAAGTAACATAAAAAAAGCACATAAATCAATTCGTATGGGGGATATTTATTTAGACTTCAAGAACGCAGTATACTTGATACTGCGCCCTAAACATAAAACATCCAATTTCAGGGCCTTTTTTTATTATACACTATGTTTTAGACGGCGTATTTAGAGATTTCAGCCGATGCAATATGCATGGCATTATATTTTTCCATTGCAGCCTTTTTCTGCTCTATTAAAGAATGGGCATATATATTCAGGGTTATAGAAACGTTAGAATGTCCTAATATCTCACTAATCGTTTTAATATCTACACCTAATTCTAATCCTCGCGTAGCAAAAGTGTGTCGTATAGCGTGAAATTTACGATCTCTCAAATGTGCGTCCACCAGTAATTTTTTATACAGTTTTTGAAATATTCTGGGATCAATTGGAGTTTCTTTACCAGAAAGAACAAAAGCATCTTCATTTTCTTCCCATAGTTTCCGATGCCGAACTAATTTTAACAGAAATTCCGGCACAGGAATCTTACGCATTGAATTACGACTTTTAGGGGTTCCTACTATCAATTCAGTCTTTTTTGTATCCTGCTTAAAGGTTTTCACTCTTGATACTGTTTTTGTAATTGACATAAACCCACTATCCCAATCAATGTCCCCCCACGTTAGAGCACAAAGCTCCCCCAGTCTGATACCGGTATATAGGCATAAAATAATGCCTAAGGCACGTTGATCCTGTGACTGTAGTGCAGCCGCTTCCAAGCTCCGTTGTTCTTTTATCGAAAAAATTTCAACCTCTCTTGTCTCCAGTTTTGGAGATTTTACAGCTGCCAGAATAGAGGCGCTGTTTAGCTCGTCTTTTAAAATTTCTCTCAAAGCAATTTTAAAAATGGTGAATATTTTTTTCTTTGAGGTGTCCGCAAGTAATTCATTCTCACTGACAGTTTTCGTAAATTGCGAAACAGTTTCTATTGTGATTCTATTTGTTTGCTCATTTTGAAAAAATGGCATGATATGCTTGTGCATACAATGGTAATAACTTTCATAAGTTAATGGTTTTACATTGTTTAAGGTCACCTGTTTTTGAAGCCACCCCTCAAACAACACATATGCATTTGTTTTCTGTTCAGCTTGTTTCTCTTTATGAATTTTTATATTTTCTTGAAACAAGCGCATTTTTAACTTTGCCTCTTTATAAGTTTTACCGTAAAAGTATCTATACTTTCCCTTCTGGATAAGCAATCTTGCCTCCCAGCGACTATCCTTTCGTTTATAAATGTTTTCTCCTCTACGTGCCATTGTCATTCTCCTTTTCCTTGATTAAATTTATTGCTTCCATGACGTCGCTCTTGACGGCGAAACTTGTAATTGCACTGAAAAAGCACCATGTAATAATCAAAATACAAATTATTATTTTTGTTTTCGTGATTTTTCGACAAAAATGTCGCACGAATTGACAAACTGAAAGCAGTTGTTATATAATAAATTGTATTATATTATACTTAATTGCAGTTGCACAGTATCAAGTATACTGCGGTTTAATTCTATTTTTCAATGTTAAACTGAACGCCCCTTTACAAACTGTAAAGGGGCGTTTTAACGCTCACTATTTTTAAATCTTCATCAAGGCTTTTAAATAAATGATTAACCTATTCCATCAAATCAGCTTTGTTATTTTCATTTGATTTGCTAAAAGATATTTCTGTCCCTCTTTTTCCTCGTTTCGTTCAAGACTCTAACTTTAGATTTGACACCACAATTTTTAATATTTTACATAGTCATTGATTGAGGGGTTCAAATAAACAGTTTGTTCACCCTGATTTTCGGAGAAAGCGGTTTCATTTTCTCTTATGCTGTAGTTTTCTTTCTCTCTGGTTAATTTAAAGTGGGTAATCTCTTGCTTCAAAACTTGTGCCTGTGCCGCAAGCTCTTCACTGGCAGCGGAGCTCTCTTCCGAAGTTGCTGCATTTGTCTGAATAACGGCCGATACCTGAGAGAGTCCCTGGTTAATCTGCTCAATTGCAGTTGCCTGAGATGATGAAGCAGACTCTATTTCAATTATAGAGTTTTCTACCATAGCAGCTTTTTCTGAGACATCGATTAAAAGTTGCACAGTTTTATCCGCAAGTACTTCCCCTTCGGATACCAATATTGTAGATCTCTGAATCAAATCTGCTGTCTGTTTCGCTGCTTCAGCCGACTTCGCCGCAAGATTGCGGACTTCATCCGCTACAACAGCAAAACCTTTGCCCGCATTTCCTGCCCGAGCAGCTTCTACCGCAGCATTCAATGCAAGAATATTTGTCTGAAATGCTATATCCTCTACCAATTTTGTAATCTTAGAAATTTGCAAAGAAGACTGCCCAATCTCCTTCATAGCATGGTTCAACTTCTCCATCTGTTCACTACTGGAAACAACACCTTTACCAGCCTGATTTACATACTCACCCGCTTTTTGCACACTGGCAGCATTATTTACAGCCTGCTCAGAAATATTAGCAACCGCAGAAGTCAACTCCTCTAACGATGCTGCTTGTTCTGTGGTGCCGGCAGACAAGGCTTGTGCTCCATCAGAAACCTGCCTTGCACCAAAGTCAACCTGTTCGGAAGTAATCGCTACAGATGAAATTAGGCTATGAAGTTTCTCAACTAAATCTCGCAACGCTTTGCCAATAATATCTTTTTCGCAGCGAACCGTTACGGTTGTGGTCAAGTCACCTGTGGCAACCGTTTCTGCCTCTTTACTTAACGCAATATTTGCCTGAATTAATTTATTAAAAGCTAATGCAACCTTACCAATTTCATCTTTTCGGTATTTTACCTTTTTATCCTCTTCAGACATTAAATTGTAAACATCAACATCTCCTATTTCTAAATGCTCAGCTACCATAACCAGCATCTGCATAGGCCTGCTGATTATATTGGATATAAATTTGCTCATAAGAATTGCTATAATCACAGATATCACAATCGTCACAGCCATCAAAATAATTGCAATCCAAGATGTAGTTTTTTCATTGTCCAAATTTTCTTTTGCTGCCAAATTATTATATTCTGTAAGTGTATTAAATGCGTTGGATGTATCATTCCCAACTGATGCACCCTCTTTAATTAATACCAATATAGAATCCTTAGAATCTCCATTATTAGCAGCTTGTACAATTTCATCTACAACATTTTTATAGTTTTTAAATGCCTGCTGAGCTACATCAAAATTCTGTTGATCCTGCTCATTAGCAATTCTACTTGCATAGTGATCTAATTGCGTCTGAATATCATTCATTTCATTTGTAATCGCATTACAGTATTTCTGTTTATTTATATCGTAGTAAATATAAAGATCTCTTATGGAAGTCCTAACATCTTTAAAACTAATTTCTGCCTCCGTGGAATAGGCAATTCCCAATGTATTCTGATCGTAAGTTTTTTGTTGGCGGCTGAGCATGTTAAGCATGTTTCCGATTCCAACAATGCCAATAATAAGCCCTAAAAACACTGTAAGAAGAAACCCGATGCTCAACTTTTTCGATACTTTCGCATTTTCAAACCACTGCTTCATTCCATATCCCTCTTTCTTTTATTCTCACTAAAAATAATCGGCTTACAATTCTTTACATTAGATTTCACTAATACATAAACAAAGAAATTCTCTACTCTTTTTATATCGAGATTCATTTTTGTCATATATCCTCCTTCCAAAAGTAATGGTTCTAACTTAGTTTTACGATCATATACTTAGAATTTCTATAGTGTATGTTTGAAAAAGCATTATGTTCTCATCATAGGATATCTGCCTCCCATGAGATACTTGAATACATAAATACTCTTTTTAAAAACGCAGTATAAATAATACTGTGGTAAGTCGTAAAAAACCTTGTTCTTAAAAGGATTGAAATAATATAAGACAAAAAAAAGACGATTTATTTTGGTATGGTACAATAGAATTTTTAAGCTAATTATTTCTTAATTTAATTTTTAATATTAAGGATTTATACGAAACACCTAAGTTTCTTAAGTGACAGTATGTTTCAATGATAGAAAACTCTTTCTATTTATATGACGTTTGTTCCGACGGCGTAATCACAATATAAAGGAAATATTTCACATAAATCAAAGAAAATTATCATAAAAACTTATAATTTAAGGTTTTTTATTGTTGTAACGTGATGATTGACAATAAACAAACATTAGATATATAATATAACATGACAAAATATGGCAAAATTCCTCACCACAGTATTATTTATACTGCGTTTTTATAGGCATTTTTTCTTAGCTTAAAAAAAGCGTATTAACTGAGACCTTTATAAAACTCAGTTATATACGCTTTTTCAAACTTTCATAGATTTACAATTGTGACATACTAATTATTTTCATCACTAATATTTAAAACCGGACTTAAAAAAGTCTCAACAACTTAATTAAAGTTCTTTGAATGTTGTAATTCGAAAAATAATTATCTGATTTTAAAATTATTAAAATTATGGTAATATATTAATATTAAATTTTCAGATTTTTAGGTGGGATGGCTGAGATGTTTAAAATTGCTATTTGTGATGATAACAAAATATTATGTACTCAAATTGAAAAGCAGATTGATGAGTTTTTTTCAACAGAAATGATAAATTATGATATTGAAGTGTTTTTTACCGGAGAAGAAATACTCACAAACTTAAAAGAAAAGGAGAAATATGACTTAATTTTTCTTGATATTGAATTAGATAGGATAAATGGCATTCATGTTGGACGTTATATTCGAGAAGAATTGTTAGATGACAACACACAAATTGCTTTTATTTCTGCTAAATCATCTTACGCTTTGGATCTTTTTCAAGTTCGACCTATTCACTTTTTGATAAAACCCATAGCAAAAGACCAAATTTTTAAAATAATAGAAAAAACCTTGGAACTACAGGGTCGACAAACAAAATTCTTCTGTTACAAAAGTGAGAGAACAGAAAAAAGAGTATCTTTTAGAGATATTCTTTATTTTAGTAGTGAAGGCAAAAAAATATTTTTACATATGAAAAATGGAAAGGACTACTTTTATGGAAAATTGAGCGACTTAATCGTACCATCAGAAGACTTTTTATGTATCCACAAATCTTTTATTGTAAATAGGCATTGTGTAATTCAATTCAAATTTGACAGGGTTTTATTGAGTAATTCCCAAGAATTGCCCATCAGCCGTATTTATCGGAAAGAAGTAAGAAAACAATTAAATTTACTACAAAGAGAGGTTTTGTAAAATGGAAGCAATTTCCTATAATGAAGTGATTTATTTAATTTCGAATGCTTTTCGTATCTTTGCTATTAAACTATTTCTAGAGTTTTTCTTCTTCAAAAAAAACCTGAGATGGCAGCCATGGACCCAAACAGCGGTATTATTTCTTTATTTTATTATCAATAGTGGAGTTTATTTATTCGCACGAAATCCTGTTTTAACAGTCATTACGAATGCAGTTTTATTTGTAGTGTTGACTCTCCCCTATAGGGCATCCATCGGCCGTAGATTATTTGCAACCTGCTCCATTTTTATGATTGGTGTAATTTGTGAGGGAATCGTAGCAAGAACTGCAATTCTACTATATGGCTTGTGCCCTAAGATTGAAATTATTACATATGTGGTTAGTAATTTTTTGTTGTATTTTATTATTTTAATTATGAGACGATTCTTCATAGAACGGGAAGATATTTACCTTCCTAAATTACATTGGCTTTGTATTACTATTATTCCATGTATATCATCAATAGCAGATATTTCTCTTATTTTGGGTGGATATGAACAATGGGTAAACGTTACCGTTATTTCAAGCCTATTCATCATTAATATAGCTTTTTTCTACCTATACGCACAAGTAGTGGAAAAGTATGAAGTGGAGATGCAAAATCAGTCCTTATCACACCAAAATAAAGCTTACCAGCAGCAACTTGTCGTGATTCGTACCGCAGAAGACAACATGAAAAGGTTGCAACATGATTTCAAGAATCATTTGATTGCAATAAAAGAATTGTCATCAAATTGTAATACAGAAAACTTTAAGGAGTATTTTCAAGCATTAGAAGAAAAAATTGATATGAAATCCGAATTTGTAATGACAGGAAATGAATCTCTAGATGGTTTAATTAACTATAAGCTACAAACTCTATATGATTTAGGCGTAAAAGTAGAGCTAAATATCAATATACCGCAAAATATTAATATTCATGCTTTTGATGAAATTGTTATATTAGGAAATTTACTTGATAATGCAATTAGAGCACTACAAGAACAGGAAAATGGATTTTTCCGAATGGACTTTGTGTATGATAGAGGAACCATTTTATTACATATTAGAAACTCATTCCTTGGGGAAATCAAAAAGAAAGGAAATACTTTTTTCAGCACAAAAAAAGATTCCAATGAGCCCCACGGTATCGGTTTAAGCAACGTAAAAAGAATTGTCGAAAAATACAGTGGTGTTTTAACCATTCTCACTGAAGAAAACTATTTTGATGTAGAAATAGTTATGTATGTATAGACATATCTATTTTTTCCATCAAAAATAAAGATATGAAATGTTAAAAACCAAGTTTATACAATATCTGTTGATAGTAGATGCCACCCTATAGTATCGTTTTAAAGCTGGTACAGACCTAGTGATAGAGCTGTGCCAGTTTTTTTCAAAGGCTTTCTTAGTGCCATTTAAGTCTCTACCTGTTACTCATACTACTTTAAACTAAACCCAAACAAACAACTATCCCCCGATGTGCCTGCACTTTAGATTATAATTATAAATAGCAGTCTTATTCTTATTTATTACATTCCAATTCTTCTATGTTATTACAATGTACTTTGTTTTTATAAATTCCCATAAGTAAAATGACCGAAAGAAAACATACTGATACTTCTATTACTGTGCTGATAATGTTAAAACCTAAAAAATATGTCAACGCAGCAATCCCTGTTAGAAGCAATAGTACTTTACGAACCTTTTTTTGATAAATCACATGCTCCTTCTCCAGCAAAGGCTTATTCGCATCTGCCACCGGAGCAAATCTCCAAATAATTCCAAAAGAAACAATATAACTTAAGAACTCCCATATACTTTCTTGTTGCTGTAAAAATTGAATTCCCAACAAAATAATTACTGTTGTAAAACTTGACATGATATAGCACCTAAGCTGTGTCTTAGCGTGATAACCTCCAGCAAAAATGCGTAGTGGAAGAAAGCAAATCAAGTAAATAACTATTTCAAGAAGCATGTTCAGGGCGACCCCAATGAGCAGAGCTGTACAAATATTCAACAGTAAAATTGCACCCTGGTAAACGCCGAATAAATAAATATCCTTATCGTCTTCCTGCAGTCCTTTTGATAGCTGCATTTGTTTCCAAATTCCATCCATCAGTTTCTCAGTCATGTGCAATCACCCCGAACAGTACACCATTAAATTTAATATTAATCTTATTCTCTTCTCAACTTTTCACTTCCTTGAGGTAGTTTGGGTTGGTAATATTCAAACATACAGGTTGTATTAACCGATATTGTTGTAATCACCATCGCCAATGAGGCAATCACCTTCCATAGTTCCGTACACACTTTATTTGTTCCTTTTTTCATAAAAAAAACACCCCATTTCTTTAAGAATAGTTGGAATAATTTGTACAAGAAAAGAATACCACTTTTTTAGCCCAAATTTACAAAATGCCAAAATTTGCACTGTTTTTTACAAAATTGACAACTGAAAAAAAGTATAATTTCAGTTTCATTTCTTTTTTGGTAACTCACAACAATATTTTATTCATAGTTTTGAGCAAAAAAAATCATAAAACAATTATTCATTTATTTAATAAGTTTACCCTTAATATAAAAAATCAAAAGAGGGTATAGATTTACTTAATTTTAATGAAAACTGTAACATAGTATCTTCATCGTCTACTTTTTCCTTCATCAAATGAACTAACTCACTTTTTTTACTTTACAAATAATAACCAAAAGATAAAAGTCAGCACCTAAATGGCACTGACTCAATGAATGCTTACCTTATTATAATAGAATACTTTAAAACTCCTTTTGGCAACATTATATTATTTTGTTATCTGTCTCAAAGACTAATACTTGATTTAAATTTCCCTTTACTATAAAACAAATTATTTTAATACCTTTGTTTATTTTCATCATCTTTTTCAATGGTGGTACAGATGCAAATATGATCTTTCTCTGTTTCAACGACACAACCAGTCATGCTAACCCACTCATAATAACCGTTTTTGCAAGTCTGTCGATAAATTCTCCTTCCTACCCCATTACCGGCCCTTAATATTTGCTCAAAATTTTCCCTCGCCAGTACCTTGTCATCGGGATGAATGGACAGAAGAAAATCATTACCAAAAAGCTCCTGAAATTCTTTTTGTGTATAACCAAACATTTCAGCTATTCTCACATTTGAATATTGGATTTTTATATTCTCAGAAAGTTCAAGCACCAAAAGCCCTTCATCCACATGATTCGTTAGTGCGCTCAGACAATGCACTAATTTTTCATTTTCTACGGTTTGCTCTTTATATATTGTAATATTTTCCATGGTTACATAGAAAAAATGCTTGCTCATGCTATTCTTGAGGAGTCTTGCCCGAAGTTTAAACCAGTTATCTTCCATATCATGCAGTTTGGATTTTCTCATTATTTCACAACATGTTTCTTTTCCCGTATGAATGGCCTCTTGTAACATAGAAATTACCAGTACCCTATTTTCACCTTCATAATAACGAAAGATACTTTGCCCATCCTCCGCGTATTCCATTCTGGTTATACCGATTTCCCTCAGAAATTGGTCATTAATCCTTAAGGCTAATAATACTTCATCTTTTTCGTCATATTCTACTACCGCTGCTCCGCCAACAAAGCAGTTAAATAATAAAGTGGATTGAGATGTAAAACTTAACAAATCAATTGAACCTTGAAAGCTCTCTACATAACTTTTATCCAATGCTGAAACTGTTTGGGAACCATCTAAAAGCTTCTCGAAATCCTCAACTGCCATTGGTCTTGAGAATAAGTATCCCTGCATTAGCAAACATCCAATACTCCTTAAAAACTCTGCCTGTTCCTTCGTTTCTACACCCTCTGCTAGCACAGGGAGCCTTAATGCTGTTGCCATACGAACAACTGCATTTAAAATATTTCCACTTCTTTCATCCTTATAATCTCCCCCTAAAAATCTCATATCCAGCTTCAAGATATCTACCGGAACGTTCTGAAGCATGTTTAAGGATGAATATCCACTACCAAAATCGTCCATATGTACTTCTATTCCATGTATTCTTAGAAGATTTACTGTATTAACCAGCTGCTCTGCATTTTGCGTATAGGCACTTTCCGTTATTTCTAAATGAAGCATTTCAGGACTTAATTCATATTCTTGAAGCAGGGAGAGAATATTCCCAACTAGGTGGGGATTATAAATATCTCTGCGGGATACATTTACGGAAATAGGAACCAAGTTCAGCCCTTTCCGCTCCCAATCCTTTAATTGAATACAAACCTGCTCCCACATATACTCGTCCAACCTAGAGATAAATCCATTACGTTCAAACAGTGGGATAAACTTATTTGGCAAAATTGTTCCTTTTCTTGGATGCTGCCAACGAACCAAAGCTTCTGCCCCAATCATTTTACCTGTTTCGTAATTATATTGCGGTTGAAAATATGTAATAAACTGTCCATCTCGCAGAGCAAATTCCATTTCGTTTACAATTTCTTGTTGTTCTAATAGCGCCTCTCTCATAGAATCATCAAACCATGCATAGCGCTTTCCATAACTATCTTTAATTGAACGTAAAGCAAGTAAAGCCCTGTCGCACATTAACGCCACATCCAGGGATGGATCGTTAATCAGATAAAGTCCAACACGAGGGGTATACTCAAATTCAATTGTTTTTAAATGGGTCATATAGTCATCAATGATTTGTGTAATTTCCTCTGGATCAAACCCCTCAGCCTCTTGGCAGCAAACAAAATGATCTGCATCATATCTGGCATAGGTCTTGACTGAATCGTTCTTTTCTTCGTATTCCCGAAAAAAATCCCCGATTTTCTTCAAATAAGTATCTCCAACTTCAGTTCCAAACCAATCGTTAAACACCTTAAAATTATCGATGTCCCAGCGGATTAAAACAAACTTTTTGTCTGAATTTTTCTGGAGCATCTTTTTTGTATATCGATGAAATGCATTTTTATTAAACAATCCCGATTTCTCATCGGTATCCATAAGTTTCAGTTCAAGTCTATAAGCTCGGTTCTGCTCCGCAAGTTTTTCAGAATCTTTACGAGCCATTATATTTTTAATACGATGTAGGATAATGAGAGGACTAAAAGGTTTGGCCATAACATCAGTAGCACCGCAGGATAATGCTCGAATTTGGATATCTTCTTCGTTATTAGCAGTAATCACAACCGTAGGAATGGTACGTAATATTTCATCCTTCTGCATCTCTTCAAGCACGCTAAATCCATCCATCAACGGCATCACAATATCCAATATTAATATCGCAACATCTTCTAACTGCCGCAACTTCTCCAAGGCCTCAACTCCATTTACGGCCTCTTCCACATAATATTCTCCGCCAAATATTTTTTTCAGCAATAAGCGATTTGGCTCAGCATCATCAGCAATTAGAATTGTCTTTTTACCAATATCTGCATCCATTGATTCATCATGCCTCCTTTGCGGCTGCAATGCCTTTCATTACAGCATAATATGCCTCTTCCATTCCACAAAAAAGATGAAAAACTCTATCTTTTTCAGGAACCTCACATTTTCGCAGATACTCACTTAATACTGCTGTAGTTAGATACAAAGTGGTCATATCTGTATTACCTGCAACCCCTTTTAGCGTATGAACAAATTCATATAAGTTTTTATAATTTTCTGTTTCCAGTGCTGCTTTTCCCTTCTCGAATGTATCATCATACAAAAAGGTAATTAATATGCTTTCATATAGCTGCCTGTCACCAAGAAAACGGGCAACACCTTTATCAAAATCAATGCCAGAGCTTTTCAGAATTTCACTGTCCATCTTACATCCCATCCTTTTATCCCTCACTGGGAAAGAAAATAATCCATTTATTTTCAATATAAGCTATCCTTCATACACAAAAAGTTTATCCCCAAACTTAAGTGCTATCACAGGTTGTCTCTCAAATATAAGTAACAAAAATGTATCCTTAACGAATACTCAACTACTAGGGCCTTAAATCTTATAAGCAGGTATTTCACACTTTGTGTTTTGTTCAGAAAAAGTAATTTAAAGTGAATTGATTCATTGTTAATGATTATTGAACAGTGGAGCAGAAAACCTTGCGTATAAAAGGTGCACATAATAAAGTAAAATTTCTATTACCATTGTTCCTAGGTTTATAAAGCCTTAAACGAAATACGAAACACCTATGTGAAACATAAATATTTTTTAATTTATTAATTATATCAAATTTTCCAAATTTTTTCTATATATATCGCTCCACAAAACAAAAAAGGTGGTCTTTGAAAAGTATATAAAACCAAATTACTTGGTAACAGTCTAATGAAATTAATGTTTATAAAGGTATTTCTTCCCCTCTTATTGTTTTTTAAATTATTATGCATTCACCAATTTGTCCCTTCTTTCATATTTTATAGAAAGAGAAACAACCACCCATTTCTCTCAAAAAAGAAAGGAGGATAAAATATGATTGGACAAACATGTCACAGATGTTGTAGAGGTTGCTGCCACAGAGGCTGTCGGTGCTGCAGATGCAATCGTTGCTGTTGTAGATGTAACAGATGCTAAAACTATGTAATCAAACGGAAAGGAGGATATATCATGTGTGATCAACGAAGATCAAGTCACAGACGGTGCAGACATTCTTGTTGTGGCTGCCACTGTTCCTGCAAATATTGGTGGTGGCAGCAATACTGGTTGTGGCAAAGCTGCAGACCTCGTAGAGAGCAAAATGTTCTTGCATCAGAGTATGATTATTGGGAAATGGAAGAGGATTAAATAATTTATTAGAAAATAAGAATAGCCAGTAAATTTTAGTAAGAGTGTTATCCTCTGTATTATGAAAGTGAAGTTTTCTGTATTTTTCAGAGTCTTTATCATTTTTCAATAAAAAGCCCGATTGCAATTGGAAAATCTCCTAAAATTTCCTTGCAATACGGGCTTTTGCATTTTGATCAAACGATGTTGTTGTGAACGCTTTATAATCCTTAAAAAATGTATTTGCTTTTCTGTATATTCTTTAAATAGGAAAAGCACTTTTTGTCCTGTAATTGATATAATGGGAATATAAGTCAACAAGGAGGTCGTTTCCATGCACCCTATCGTTTCTTTAGAAGATGTCAGCCTACGTTATCATAGTGTGAATGGCGAAACATTGGCTGTTTCTAATTTAAATCTCTCCGTTCAGGCTGGTGAATTTCTCAGTATTGTCGGCCCCAGTGGATGCGGTAAATCCTCCCTGCTTTCCATGTTGGCAGGACTAATCACACCTTCCCACGGAAAAATTTCTGTGAACGGAGAAATTGGTTATATGCTGCAAAAGGATTATCTTTTGGAATGGCGTACCATACGCAATAACGCCCTACTGGGCTTGGAAATACAAAATAAGCTTACTTCCGAAAATATTGCTTTTGTTGAAGCATTGCTTGATCAATACGGTCTTGCTGATTTTAAAGAGCATTATCCCTATCAGCTTTCTGGAGGGATGCGACAACGGGTCGCCCTCATTCGTACATTGGCCATACGACCTGATATACTGCTGCTTGATGAACCATTTTCCGCCTTAGATTATCAGACGCGCCTTTCCGTTTCCGATGAAATCGGGTCTATCATACGCAAAGAAGGGAAAACTGCAATTTTAGTCAGCCATGATATTTCTGAAGCAATCAGCCTTGCAGATAGAGTCGTTGTTCTTTCTTCTCGCCCTGCACAAGTAAAAAGGATTTATGATATTCAACTGTCAATTGATGAATATAGTCCCATAAAGGCTAGAGAAGCACCCGAATTTCGGGAATATTTCAATGCAATTTGGAAGGAGTTAGATGTTCATGTGGCATAAGCAAAAGGATACAAAATTCATGTCAAAGGAGCAGGCAGCTTTTTTAAATCGCTTACAGCGAAGAAAAAATGCTATACATGGCATTCAATGGATTCTTCTGATTGGTTTTTTTCTACTATGGGAAATTGCAGCTCGTGTTGGCTGGATTGATCCGTTCATTTTTAGTCAGCCAAGCAGAATGCTATCAGCTGGAATGCAAATGGGAAAAGACGGCACATTATGGACTCACATTGGAACAACCCTTTGGGAAACTGTAGCTGGTTTTGTACTGGGAACAATCCTCGGCACTTTGACTGCAATTCTATTATGGTGGAATCGTTTTATTTCGGATATTGCAGAGCCATATTTGGTAGTATTAAACTCCTTACCCAAAACCGCCCTTGCTCCAATTATTATCGTTTGGTTAGGAAATAACCAAACTTCCATTATAGCGGTTGCTTTGTTAACTTCAGTCATTGTTACAGTAATGAGTGTCCTGAATGGTTTTTTGCAAGTGGATGCTGAAAAAATAAAGCTGATACAAATTTTTGGCGGCACAAAAGCACAGGTGCTAAAAAAAGTTGTTTTTCCAGCGAACATCCCTTGTATCTTAAACGCACTGAAAATTAATGTGGGGTTATCTTTTGTAGGTGTTATTGTCGGAGAATTTTTGGTTGCCCAATCCGGATTAGGATTTTTAATTGTATACGGAAGTCAGATATTCAAACTAGACTGGGTAATGCTCAGTGTCATTATACTTGCTATTCTTGCCGCCCTTATGTATGAGGGTATCGCTTTGCTTGAAAAAAAGTGTTTAAAATGGCAGCAATAAAAAAATCTCCTTTGACTGTAAAAATTCTTAAACATTCAAAGGAGAAACTTTTTTGCAAATATCAAACTCGATTTCACTATTGCCACTTCTAATACATCATCTATCTGATTAACAAAATTATGCTCGTTTTATTAAGGTCTATCAAAAATAATAAAAAGACAGGTACATAAAAGCACCCGCCAATCTACTCTACAATGGTTTAAGATTCCTATCTCGTCTATATTAGATTTGTTTAAATGTTTTTAGATTCATCTGGCATTATCTTAAATTGAAGTATAAAATCATTCTCGCTAATAATCGGAATTCCCAATTGTTTGGCTTTTTCATTTTTTGAAGATGCTGAGAAAACGTCATTATTAATTAAATAATTCGTCTTCTTCGTAACACTTCCTGTTACCTTTCCTCCCAGTAACTCTATTGCCTCTGAAAGAGCTTTTCGGTTTGAAAACCTTTCTAAGTCTCCTGTCACTACAAAAGTTAACCCTTGTACAAGAGATCCCTCCGTTTTAATTTCTACCGGAACCTTTATTTTCAAATACTTCAAAGCACAATTTAACAGTGTTTTATGTTCTTCTTCTCCAAAATAATGATGAATGCTATGGGCTATTACAGTTCCGAATCCATCAATACCAATCAACTCATCTTCTGAAGCGTGAATAATTTTATCCAAATCATAATGATATTTACTACATAAAAGCTTGGCATTGCGCAAGCCCACCTGATCAATGCCTAAAGCATAAATAAAATTCGGAAGCTCCACTTGTTTTGCCTTTTCAATGGACTTTATCAAATTACTATAAGATTTTTCCCCGAAGCCTTCCATTTTTTTTATTTGTCCTTCATATTTCTCCAAACAAAAAATATCAGGATATTGCTGAATAAAGCCCATCTCCAGAAACTTCTTTATGGTCTCCTCAGAAAAGCCCTCCATATTCATGGCATCTCTTGACACAAAATGAGTAAGTCTCTGAATTCTTTGGGCAGAACACTCTGGGTTTGTGCAGTATAAAGCTTCCCCGTCTCGTTGTTTTTTGATTTGGGTCTCCCCACCGCACACAAAGCACTCCTTTGGAATTTCAGCTGAGTCAGAGCACGTCAAATTCTCTGCAATTTGGGGGATAATCATATTTGCTTTATAAACTTTGATACTATCACCAATACCCAGCTTGAGCTCCCGCAAAATACTAACGTTATGCACACTGGCTCTGCTGACTCTAGATCCCTCCAATTCCACAGGATCAAAGATTGCAATGGGGTTCATCAAACCAGTTCTTGAGGTATTCCATTCAATTTCCCGCAAGGTAGTCTCTGCCATTTCATCCGCCCATTTAAAGGCAATGGAATCTTTGGGGAATTTCGCTGTACTGCCAAGATTTTCACTATAATCAATACTATCGAAGGTTAAAACCAAACCATCGGATGCAATGTCATTCTTTTTTACATAGGCACGAAACCATTCCACTTCCTGCTCTACAGTTTCAGCGGTCACAATCTTATGGTCAACCACATCAAATCCAAGCCCCGCAAGCCACTTCAAATTTTCTGCCTTGCTATCGGACAATAATCTACCCTCAGCACTTACCAATGTAAATGCAAAGAACTGGACTCTTCTTTTCGCGGCAATTTCACTATTAAGCTGTCGTACCGTACCACTGCAAAGATTTCTAGGATTCTTGTATTTCTCTTCTTCCTGAGCTCCTTCGTTTATGCGATGAAACTCTGTATAAGAAATCACGCCTTCTCCACGAAGAACCAAGCTTCCTTTAAAGCTAATTTGCAACGGTAAATTAGCAAAGACCCTTGCATTATGGGTGACATCCTCGCCGATTTCCCCATTTCCCCGGGTTATTGCCTGCTGAAGTGTCCCATTTTCGTATGTTAATACAATGGTTAATCCATCTAATTTCCAAGAAAGAATTCCCTTTTCTCCGCCTAAAAAGCTTTTTAATTTTTGTGGTTCTTTTGTTTTATCTAAAGATAATATGGGGCTGTCATGCTTCACCTTTTGCAAATTACTCAATACGGTATAACCAACCCTTTGGGTAGGGCTATTGGCCAGTATGATGCCGCTTTCCTTTTCCAAATGCTCCAGTTCATCATACAAACGATCATACTCCTGATTAGACATTATTTCTGTATCCTTTTGATAATACGCTTCAGCCGCCTTATTCAAAAGAGAAATCAATTCCTTTATCCGGTTTACCATTCAGCCTCAACTCCTAAATCTTTATTCGGTTACTTTAATCAGCTTTGATAATTTCGCCATAAATTTCTTGGTTCCCTTCTCACCAAATGAAACCTCAACTTCATAATCCGCACCGCCATTTTGAATGGATTTTACTACGCCAATGCCATACTTTGGTGCACGCACCTTATCGCCTTCTTTATAATTCAATTCAAAATCCTTAGGGGCAGGCATTCTCTTATTTTCCTTAGAAGCCGTAATAAAAGTTGCAGGGATTCCTGTGCCTCTTCCGCCAATACGTTGCTGTTTTAAAGATGTAATTGGTGAAAGCTTCATGCTATTTTTCATGGCATATTTCTTTGCCATCTCAGAAATTTCCCTTGTAGGCATATCCACCAGCTCTTGAGGAATTTCCTTTAAGAAGCGTGATGGTGGATTGTATTGTGTAATTCCATGTTGCATACGACTTTTTGCATGGGTAAGAAACAATTCTTCTCTTGCACGGGTAATACCAACATAGCAAAGGCGTCTTTCTTCCTCGATATCCTTTTCTCCACCATACATTACTGCACGGAAGGTAGGGAACATGCCTTCCTCCATACCAATCATAAATACATAAGGAAATTCCAAGCCCTTGGCGCTATGTAATGTCATAAGCACAGCGGCGTCCTCCCCCGGCTGATAACTATCAATATCCGCTACCAAGGAAACCTCTTCCAAAAATCCCATCAATCCACCCTCTGGATTATTTTTATCGTATTCCACTGCTTTATTCACAAATTCATCAATGTTTTGCAAGCGTGAAAGAGCCTCTTCTGTCCCTTCTGTCATCAACAGTTGGAAATATCCTGAACGTTTTACCACTGTATCAATCAATTCCGCTGCAGATAAATCAGCTGCGTCCTTTTGCAAGCTAGTAATAATTTCAAGAAAATCTCGGAATTTTGATGCTCTTGTTTTTAATTCCGTAATCTCATCCAGCCTTAACAAGGCATCAAACAAAGATATTTGGTTTGCTTCTGCAAATGCTGCAACCTTGTCAATAGAAGCCTCACCAATTCCTCTTTTGGGAACATTAATAATGCGGCGCAAAGAAATGGTATCCACAGGATTGGCTAAAACCTTGAGGTATGAAAGAATATCTCTTACTTCCTTACGCTCGTAAAACCGAACGCCCCCAAATAAACGATAAGGAATCCCTTTTTTCACAAATTGATCCTCCACCGCACGGGACTGCGCATTGGTACGATACAGAACAGCCATATCCTTAAATTCTCTGCCATTATTTACAATTTCCTGAATCTGCTCAGCAACAAAACGCGCCTCGTCGTATTCATTTTCCCCTTTATAAATATGAAGAATATTTCCACCATCATTCTCTGTCCAAAGAGATTTATCTTTTCTTGTCTGATTATTCTGAATCACGGAATTTGCAGCTTCCAGAATTTTTTGGGTAGAACGATAATTTTGTTCCAGCTTTATTACAACGGTTTCAGGGAAATCCTTTTCGAATTCCAAAATATTTCGTATGTTCGCACCACGCCAACCATAGATACTTTGGTCATCATCTCCAACAACACAAAGATTTTTATATTTAGAAGCCAGCATACAAACTAATTCATACTGAGAGGTATTTGTATCCTGATACTCGTCCACCATAATATAACGGAATCTATCCTGATACTTCTCCAAAACCTCAGGATGATTTCTAAACAATAAAACAGTTTTATATATTAAATCATCAAAATCCAAAGCATTGTTTTCTTTCAAACGTTTTTGGTAAGTACGATAAACTAAAGCGATACGACTTGCTTTTTCGTCTTCTCGATCAGCGTTTTTGGAATAATCTTCCCAAGAAACCATTTCTTCCTTTAGGTTGCTGATGATGGACATAGCCCCTCTCACAGAAAAAGATTTATTCATGGTATCAAAGCCCAGCTGTTTAAAAACCTCACGCATAAGCTTTTCCTGATCATCAGCGTCATAGATAGAAAATTGCCCATCATAATCCAAAAAATGAATTTCTCGGCGCAAAATACGAACGCAAGTGGAATGGAACGTACTGATCCAAATATCCTCTGCCCCGTTTGGTACCAGCTTAAGCACACGCTCTCTCATTTCCTTTGCAGCTTTATTTGTAAAAGTAATCGCAAGGATATTCCAAGGCTTCACTCCTGTCTCCAGCAAATGGGCAATACGCACGGTTAACGCTCCGGTTTTTCCACTGCCTGCCCCAGCCAAAACCAAAACGGGACCATCCTTTTGTAAAACTGCCTTTTGCTGCATCGTGTTGAGCTGCTCAAACCCTATCATATTATTCTCCTCTTCCTAATTAAACTCCACTATATATACTTTCAGTTACGATATATTAAAAAAACAGATGAAATTTTACGAAACGATTCGCTGGGCAATTTTGCTCCTAAAATCTTGTACCATTATCATCTGGATAAATGCTCACATAAGCTTCAAAAAAGCGCCAAGAAAGGCTGATATCGATGAAGTCCGGATTCGTTTTCCACTGCTTCGTCAATAATCAGCCCCACGCTTTATTCATACATTCATAAAACCTAATTTTCTTCCTTCTGTTCCAATGCCTTCACGCGATCTATCGCCAATTTATATCCGTCAGTCCCATAATGAAGACATCGATTTACTCTGCTGATCGTTGCAGTTGAAGCACCGGTTTTTTCTGCGATCTCTACATAGGTACATTTTGCATCCAGCATAGCTGCAACCTCCATACGCTGGGCAATGGCCTGAATCTCATTCACCGTACAAAGATCCTCGAAAAGCTGATAGCATTCTTCTACTGTATTCATGCACAAAATACTTTGAAAAAGCTTATCTGTAAGTTCTGTTTTAATTTTTTTATTCATCTGTCAAGGCCACCTCTTTTGCACTATAATCCTTTTTATATTAACATACTAAAGTGCTAAAGTAAAGGGATTTCCTTCTATTTTTTTTGCCTTTTATTGCGTTTTATTGCATACAAAAGCTTTTCAAGGTCTGTATTTAAAACCAATTCTTCTGGGAATCCGATTTTTTCCAATAGGCGTTCCACATAATATATATCACCAATTCCAGTATAAAAATGGGCATCACTACCCACCACAATCGGTACATTTTCTGCTATGGCCATATGCAATAATTTTTCAATATTTTCATCGCTTCCGGAGCGGAAACCACCTGGCACCAAGGATGCATTATTGATTTCAAGTAAAGTACCTGTCCTTTTTGCTGCTTTAAAAATTTCGTCATAATCCAAAGGATATCTGGGATCACCCGGATGTCCTAATATATCTACATAGGGATTTTCCATTGCACGGATGCAAGCATTTGTATTTTCCTCCATGCTTCCCGGTGCAATACAAGGAATATGTAAGCTTGCAATAGAAAGATCAAGACCAGAGAGGATTCGCTCATCCATATCAACGCTTCCCTCAAAGTCAAGAATATTAAGCTCTACACCTTTTAGTACACGTACACCAAAAAGCTCATCAGGAATCACATGGAGATTTGCAAAATAAGCATGGGAAGTAGTATTTTGCATTGCAGGTGCATGCTCCGTCAAAGCAATTAGCTTAAGCCCCTTTTCTGCCGCCGCACGAACGTTTTCTTGAATGGTGCTATAGGCATGTCCGCTAGCCAGACTGTGGGTATGGGTATCCGCTAAAATTTTCATATTTAATCTCTCACCTCCAATTGCAAAAAAAATCATGTTACATATTCTCAGTGGGATTCACTAAAAAGCATCCCTTGATAAACATTTCATTCCGTCAAAGTCAAATACTTATAAATCATCCATTTTAGAGTGATTTTCCACTCAAGTCTAAAGTATAGCATAAAATTGATAGAAAAGCAAAAAGCATATGAAAATTTCTTTTTGCTTCTACACAATACGTTTTTACTCTACTAAATATTGTAACAAGTCTACAATTCCCGTCGCTAAAAACCTCCCAGTGGCTTAGGCTACTCCATATTCAATTATAAAACAAAAGTCTCCTCACCATTCACGGCAAGGAGACTATTTTGTTAAAGATACTTAGGTAAGCCGCAAATTTTCTACATTCCGCTTGCAGTTAAATTTTCATAAGGAAAATATATCAGAAATACCCACTATTTTGGAGTACTTATGTGGATGTAGACGGCATCTGCTAGAATTGAACAGGCCGATTTAATCCTCATAAATAGGATATCTATCTGTTAACGCTTTTACACGTTTTTTTGCTTCATTCTTATTACCCTCAAAGTCCTTCAAAACTAGGGCTATGATTGCTGCAATCTCCTTCATGTCATCCTCCACCATGCCTCTTGAAGTAATAGCAGGAGTGCCAACACGAATACCACTGGTTACAAATGGAGACTGGGGATCATTTGGAATGGTATTTTTATTTACTGTAATTCCAACCTCATCCAATTTTTTCTCAGCTTCCTTGCCTGTAATATTCAAGGAACGTAAATCAACCAGCATTAAGTGATTATCTGTGCCGCCGGAGACGATATCTACACCATTTGCCTGAAGGCTTTCTGCTAAAACCTTTGCATTTTTAACAACCTGACCAATATATTCCTTGTAGGAAGGGTCCAGCGCTTCCTTAAAGCATACTGCTTTAGAGGCAATGGTGTGCATCAAAGGACCTCCCTGAATACCGGGGAAAATTGACTTATCAATCTTTTGCGCATATTCCTCTTTGCACATTATCATTCCACCACGAGGACCACGCAGGGTTTTATGGGTTGTAGTTGTAACAAAATCAGCATGAGGCACGGGGGAAGGATGGAAACCCGCTGCTACAAGTCCGGCGATATGGGCAATATCCACCATGAAGTACGCGCCCACTTCCTTTGCCACCTTGCCCATAAACTCAAAGTCAATGGTTCTTGCATATGCACTGGCACCAGCAACAATCATTTTTGGTTTAACCTCTAATGCCTTATTGCGAAATGCTTCATAATCAATAAATCCATTATCATCCACGCCATAGGCTACAAAGTTAAAATATTTGCCGGAAAGGTTGACAGGGCTGCCATGAGTTAAATGACCGCCATGATCCAAATTCATCCCCATAACAGTATCACCGTATTGAAGCATTGCAAAATAAACAGCTTGATTTGCCTGAGAACCGCTGTGGGGCTGTACATTCACATGATCGCAGTCAAATAATTCTTTTGCCCGATCTCTCGCCAAATTTTCAACAATATCAACCTTTTCACAACCACCATAATAACGCTTGGCAGGGTAACCTTCAGCATATTTATTTGTTAAGGGCGTACCCATTGAAAGCATAACCGCCTTGGAAACAATATTTTCCGATGCAATCAACTCAATATTATGCTGTTGACGTACAAGTTCAGCCTCAATTGCCTGTGCAACCTCAACATCCACATTTTTAATTTCTTCAAAATTCAAACCCATTCTTCATCCTCCTATTCCTTTTTAAGGTGCCTTTTTATTTTTGTTTCTCAAATAATTTCATCAGCGCTGCTTATCAGCACAAGTTCTCTGTTCTTTTCATATTAAGCATATTCCCTTATTCTGAAGAAAGTAAAGTGGCATCTCCTGTAAAGGACTATAACCAGAGTATAACATTTTAGGCAGAAAAAAGTACTTGGCAAAATAGATAAAAAAATATTTACATTAGATGAATTTAAGGTTAAATCTTCCAACCCCCGCTGAAGAAAGCTAAAATACTGCAAATATATTTATTTTACTCCTATCACCCATTTTCCCACTTTACATACTATATATAAGAACATATACAACTTAAAGGAGGCAATCTTATGGGAGCTTTTGAATTTGATAACAATACAGAGCTCAGTAGTAGAAGCTGTGGCTGTGGCTGTGGCTGTGGAAGTGGAAGTGACTCCAATACTGGAGCTGGCGAGGTCTGTATCATCGCGCAAAAAATCTTCGACCAATGCCGTATTCAGAAATGTTTAACCCCCGATATTTTGGGACCCGCTAGAGCTGCAAGGAATAGTGGTCCTGGTGGAAAAGAAATGATTTGTGAGGGTGACATCATCGTTCCTCCTTGCAATGCAACTGATGTTATCATCAAACATCTTGTGCTCAAAAAAATCGAAATTATTCGCAAGACTCCTAGCCCTTTACAAATTGGCTGCTGGGATATTGAACTAAGGTATGTTTTTGAATATACTTTAGAGTTCCGTCGTTCTGATGGCTGTTTTATCGGACGTATTGATGCAACAAGCAGTTACACCTTAAAAACTACACTGTTTGGCTCTACCGAAACAGATACAACAACAGTAAACGAAATGTTTAATTGCTGCTTTAGCGGCATCGGCGGCCCCTTTGTTGTGGCAGAAGGAAAAGCTATCGCTTTAGCTGCTGAATTAAAGTATGCTAGTCCTAGTAACAACTGCTGCTGCTGTTGCTGTAGTTGCATTTGCGACTGCGAAAGCGGATGCGGCTGTGACAATGGATGCAACGACTTCTGCAACGACTGCTGCGGAGACGTTTCTCAAACTACTCCTGTAGCTGTGAATGTCACAATCGGTTTGTTTACAATTATCAAACTGTATCGCCCTGTAAACATGGTAGTTCAGTCCTTAGGCACATGTTTGCCTGAAAGCTGCGTATCACCTTTGCAGTCCGGCGATCCTTGTGCAAACTTCAATGCTTTGAGTTTCCCTTGGGATGCATTTGTACCTTCCAAGGAACCTAAATCCTGCTGTGCATTTACACCAACCTTCAGTTCTCCAAACTGCGATTTCGATGACAATACTAATTCCGTAAATAACAGCAACAATAACTGTAATTGCAACAACAGATGCAACTGTAAATAAAAATGTAGCTCCACATCATTCCCCCGGCCAATGCCGGGGGTTTTTAAATATTTCAATATATAGTAATTTTATTAGCTTTTTCATCTTCAACAAAAAAGGAATGCGTGCGTGAAAATTTACCAATCGATATGAACACGGAATGGTGCAAATTTTTATTAGTATACTTTCTTAATCAACTATAAAGATAAAAAATCCCTCTCCAAATCTCTCATATAATATAATAAGGACTGAGTTCTCAGCGAACCCAGTCCAATCACAATTATTTTATATTTTGGCTGTTTCTTTATTTCATTTTATTACTTCATCTGAGCCAAGCGTTCCTCAATCTGCGCCAACATTGCTTTGTATTTTTCACCCTTCGCCTTTTCCTCATCAATCAAAGACTTAGGTGCTTTTGCTACAAAGCCCTGATTTTCCAGCTTCTTCTCCACACGCTGAATTTCTCCCAGCATTTTATCCCGCTCTTTTTCTAAACGCTCTATTTCCTTGGAAATATCAACCAATTCTGCCAAAGGCATATAAATTGTTGCATTGGAGATTACCACTGAAACTGCATCTTCACCAATGCCTTCTCGAGTGCTTTGAACCATAACCTCGCTGGCATATGCCAAAGTTTTAAAGAACACCTTTGCATGCTCAAAAATATGGCTGATTTCTTCATTTTCAGTAACAACAAATACCTGCACCTTCTTGGAAGGAGCTACGTTCATTTCACCACGAATATTACGGATATTACGAACGGCTTCTTTTATCGTATCGATTTCCATTTCATTTTCTTTATAGTTCCACTCTTCCTTGTATACAGGCCAATCGGAAATCATGATACTTTCTTCGGCATCCTGAATGTGTAAAAACAGCTCCTCTGTGATGAAAGGCATAAATGGGTGCAACAGCTTCAACGCATTTATCAAAACGGTTTTCAGTGTCCAAAGGGCAGCCTCTCTGGTATGATCTTCCTTATTGTACAAACGAGGCTTAACCATTTCAATATACCAGTCGCAATATTCATCCCAAAGGAAATCATAAACCTTCTGGGCAGCCAGAGCCAATTCATAATGTTCCATGTTATCTTCAACTTCTTTTGCCAAAGTATTTACCTTTGAAAGAATCCACTTATCCGCAGAAGTCAACATGAGAAGTTTTGTTTCTACTTTTTCATCCAGATTCATCATAACAAAACGAGTTGCATTCCAAATTTTATTACTAAAGTTTCTGCAGTTCTCCAATCTTTCCCAATAGAAACGCATATCATTTCCGGGTGCGTTTCCAGTAATAAGCATCAAACGCAGAGGGTCAGCACCGTAGTTTGCAATAACCTCCAATGGATCAATGCCATTGCCCAAAGATTTGGAGAATTTACGACCCTGATCATCACGAATCAAGCCATGAATTAATACATCATGGAATGGAATTTCACCAATCTGCTCCATGCCGCTAAATACCATTCTTACTACCCAGAAGAAGATAATATCATACCCTGTAACCAGAGTGCTTGTCGGATAGAAGTGTTTCATCTCCTCGGTATTTTCAGGCCAGCCTAAGGTTGAAAAAGGCCATAAAGCTGAGCTGAACCATGTATCCAACGTATCTTCATCCTGTCTAAGATTTGTAGAGCCGCATTTTTCACATTTATCCGGTGTATGCTTGTCAACAGTGATATGTCCGCAGTCTGCACAATAATATGCAGGGATGCGGTGTCCCCACCAAAGCTGACGAGAGATACACCAGTCACGAATATTTTCCAGCCAATGCATATAAACCTTACCAAAGCGGTCTGGCACAAAGCGAAGCTTCTGGTTTTCATATACTTCCATTGCAGGTTTTGCCATTTCTTCCATTTTAACAAACCACTGCAATTTAATCATCGGCTCAATGGGAACATTACAGCGTTCATGACATCCTACAGCATGGGTAATGTCCTCAATACGAACTAAATAGCCCTCTTCTTTCAGCTTGGAAACAATTGCTTCTCTGCATGCATAACGATCCATGCCTGCATATTCTCCCGCCAAATCGTTCATTGTGCCATCATCATTCATAACACTGATTCGAGGCAGATCATGTCTTAGACCAACTTCAAAGTCATTAGGGTCATGGGCAGGTGTGATTTTTACAACACCCGTACCGAATTCACGGTCAACATAATCATCAGCAATAATAGGAATCTCCTTATTTAACAAAGGCAAAATACAGTTCTTACCAATTAAATGTTTATATCTTTCATCCTCAGGGTGAACGGCAACAGCAGTATCCCCCAGCATTGTTTCAGGTCTTGTTGTTGCCAATCGCAGTTTTTCCTCAGAACCTACAATGGGGTAATCAATATGATAAAAATGTCCTGCCGAGTCAACATGATTTACCTCAGCATCAGAAATTGTGGTCTGACACTCAGGGCACCAGTTAATGATTTTTTCACCGCGATAGATATAGCCTTTTTCATATAATCGGCAGAATACTTCCAGAACAGCGTCAGAACAGCCTTCATCCATGGTAAAGCGAACTCTGTCCCAATCGCAAGAACAACCTAATTTACGAAGCTGGTTCAAAATAATACCACCATATTCTTCTTTCCATGCCCATGCACGATCCAAGAATCCGTCACGACCAACATCGTCCTTGCTCAAACCCTCGGAGGCCATCTTTTGAACTACCTTTAATTCAGTAGAAATACTGGCATGATCAATACCCGGTACCCATAATGCATTAAAGCCCGCCATTCTCTTCCAACGGATTAGAATATCCTGCATGGTGTTATCTAAAGCATGGCCCATATGCAGCTGTCCTGTTATGTTTGGGGGTGGCATAACAATACAGAAGGGTTTTTTGCTTTTATCAACCTCTGTGTGAAAATATTTCTTTTCCATCCATCTTTCATAAAGCTTTTCTTCAACAATTGATGGATCATAACTTTTAGCCAATTCTTTCATAATACTCTCCTCCTAATAACTTCCTATAATATTTCTTTTCATCAAACAATGCAGTTTGTTTATTTCTTAAATATTAACGGTAAAAACTCCTATAAAAAGATTATCTATGTTTGTTATAACCATGTCCCGTCTCTTTTATAAACAAGGTTTCAATATAAATAAAATAAGATAAATTTTCATTTATATCTAGCCAATGCATTTCATTGAAAAAACAATGCATTTTATTTCTCAAAGTGTTTTCTGCTTCCTTACAGTGGTTATTCCACCTTTCAAGGATTTAAAAAAACTTTTACCAGATAGAATTATAAAAAAAAAGCTTCCATCCCTAAAAAGGACGAAAACTCGCGGTACCACCTTAATTTCTGCCCAAAGGGCAGACACTCAATAACCGATAACGGGGTAAACCGTTTTTGCCTACACAGAAATAATCCTTCAGCAAAACAACTCAAAAGCTACCTTCTGTATCCTATTTTGAAAAGGGCTTACAGCCGATGACCCTTTCTCTCTGGCAATGATCGATACATACTCCTCTTTTTCACTGTCTTTTGCAGTTTCTATATCACAAGATTTTAGTCAATTCTTTTAAATTTGTCAAGCATCTTTTTATCAAATTACCGATAAATCGGAATTATTCCACTTATAAGAAAAAAGTTGTTTTCTATGTATCCTTTTAATGAAAACAGTATACAAATAAAGGGCTTCTTTTCTCAGGTGTATTACAGTTGAAAAATGGTAAAACCTGTTGTATGATGAATGTAATATATAATATAGATACACAGAAAGGAGTGATCCTACATGCTGAACCAAAAAGATGAATTTATAAATAAAACGAACCTATGGCTTAGCTTAAAACTTGAATCCCAATTATATGCCATTGATAGTTCTTATGTTGAATCAATCTCTGTATTAGAAGAGCCAGTCAGCGTGTTACCGGATAGTAATATTATAAAACGTGGCATCATTCATTCAAGGGGAAATGTAGTCCCAATTATCGATTTAAGACCCGCATTGGGTTTAAAAACTCTTGAACAGGAACAAGATGCCTTTGATGAAATGTTAGAGCAAAGAAAAAATGACCATATTCTTTGGGTGCGGGAAATGGAACGATGCCTTTTGGAGGACGATACCTTTCGGTTGGCTACTGATCCTCATAAATGCGCCTTTGGGAAATGGTATGATGCCTATCAAACCAATAACCATTCCATTGCGTTTCACTTAAGCAAAATAGATGAGCCCCATAAAAAGCTCCATGAAACTGCTCATTTAGCTTTCGAATGCCCTCGTCAATGTGATGATTGTGAAAGAGAAAAATGCCTGCGCGATCAGCTTAAACAAGATGCACATACCTATAAAGATATTGTTGTAAGACTTTTGGACGAAACAAAAAGAATATTCCGTGAAAACACCAAAACCATGTGTGTCACTGTAAGGGATAAGCAGGACTCATTATTGGGGTTACTTGTTGATGAAGTTTTAGCTGTGGAGACAATTACAATGAAGGATTTGCCCCCCAGCTGCATGAATACCTCAGGACCTCAGCTACTCTCACATATTGGAGAAAAACAAGGTTCAGACGCCACATTTCTTGTATTAAACATGAGTGGTATTTTCAGCCTTTAGTGCTACATAAAGATCGATATTACTAGTAAGCAGACAAAACTTCTCAGGAAAAATTACTAAATTTAAGAAAAAACAGCACAATCCGTTTGGATACTGTGCTGTTTTCTTTTTAGTCTTTTTGATATCTTGAAATGTTCAAAAGCAAACCAATCATAATTGTTAAAAATAAAAGTGATGTGCCGCCATAACTGATAAAGGGCAAAGGTTGCCCCGTATTTGGTATGGTATTCGTAACAACACCGATATTAATAATCGCCTGAAATGCAATGACCGATGTAATGCCAGTGGCCATCAATGTTCCATATGTATCTTTGGCATTCATGGCAATTTTGATGCCACGCCAAATTAAAACTGCGAATAAGATAATCACGAGTGCTGCACCAATAATGCCCAGCTCTTCGCAAATAATCGCAAAAATAATATCGTTATGAGACTCGGGTACAAAGGTTTTCTGCCTGCTCTGCCCCAAACCAAGGCCAAAAATCCCACCAGATGCAACAGCGTAAAGCCCCTGAATGGTCTGAAAGCCCTTTCCTGTGGGGTCAGACCAAGGGTCTAACCATATCCTAATTCTACTTAGGCGATATGGGAATAATACAACAGCAAGAACACCTGCCGGAATAATTGCCCCCGCTCCCGCAACAAAATACCAAATTTTAGGGCTCCCGATGAACAGCATTGTCAGACCCATCAACATAATCAACAAAGCGGAAGAGAAGTTTGAAATTGCAATCAATCCTACAGGTAAAGCCAAAACCATCAGCGCCTTAAAAAACCCTCGGAAATTCGCCAAATCCTGTCTATGACTTACAATGTATTGGGAGAAATAAAGGACCAATGCCAATTTTGTAAATTCTGATGGCTGAAACTGCAACATGCCTACCCCCAGCCAACGTTTCTGCCCACCGGCCTCAATCCCAATAAAAGGCAGCAAAAGCAAGAAAACATTTGAAGCCCAATAAGCCAATAGGGCAAAGCGCTTCCAGAAACTATAAGGAATATTCATGCAAAAAACCATCGCCACGACACCCAAAACCACCCAAACACTTTGACGCTTTAGGAAAAAAAACATATCATAGTTATACTTGGCACCGGTCATGGTTGTGTAGTAGCTAGCGCTAAAAATCATTACTACACCAAATAACATCAGTGTCAACGCAACGAACATTACCGTGAAATCGAAGGAATCGGGTTTAATTCGTTTTCTTTTTGCAGTTGAACCCTTCCTTTGGCTATACCCTCTTCCCATTTCCTCACTCCGTTTCTTCCGATTTATTTAAAAGACATCAATCTAAGGTCTTAAACCTGAGGCTTTGTCTCAAACTCCACAAGGGATTTCATCCCTTGACCCTTTTCTCGAAAACTACGTTTTTAACAGATATACATTTAATATTTAATGCTTATCCTTGGAAACAAAGTTTTCCCTATTGGGTCAAGGGCAAAGCCCTTGCTTGGTTTTAGGGATAGCGTCCCTAAGGGTCTTAGCCCTTGCTTGGTTTTAGGGACAGCGTCCCTAAGATCTTAGCCCTTGCTGAGTTTAAAGTCTAAACCCCTTTACTTGCTCTTTAAACATATCTCCCCGCTGCTCGTAATTATCAAACATGCCCCAGCTGGCGCAGGCAGGGGAAAGCAAGACACAGTCCCCTTCATTGGATGATTCTCGGCAAAGATTAACAGCTTCCTCGAAAGTTTCACAGATAGAAATATCAGTGAAACCAAATTTCTCCGCAGACGCCTTAATTTGCTGGGCCGTAACACCAATTAAAACAAGATGCTTCACTCTGCCTGGAAAAAGCTTCGTCCATTCATCAAAGGATACACCTTTGTCATAGCCTCCACCAATCAAAACAATGGGTTTTCTCATGGCAAGCACAGCACGGATAGAAGCATCCGTATTGGTGCCTTTGGAGTCATTATAATAATCTACGCCATCAACTGTTGCAACATACTCAATTCTATGGGCAACGCCGCAGAAATTTTTCAAAACATCTCTGATGATAGCCATAGGCACTTTTGCAACAATAGCCATTGCCGCCGCCGCCATGGCATTCTCATAATTATGAATGCCCAATATTTGCAGGTCATGAACAGAAACTAAATTTTCCTGCATGCCATCCCAGCGAACACAAATCATATCACCATCCAGATAAATTCCCTCATTCAAAGGCTCTTGACTGCTAAAGAAAAATACCCTCGCCTTTGTTTTTGCCGCCATCTTTCGGCATACCTCATCACTATAATTTAGGATACAAAAATCTTCTTCCGTCTGATTCTCAAAAATGCGTTCCTTCATGGCAATATAATTTTCCATGGTTTTGTGACGATTTAAGTGGTCAGGTGAAATGTTCAATACTGCACTGATATGGGGAGAAAAGGTTTTTGCCTTTTCCATCTGGAAACTACTGATTTCCGCCACTACCCAATCATTTTTCGTCAACCGTGATACCTCACCACTGTAAGAAACACCAATATTCCCTACCACCGCCGTATTAGGCTTCATCGCCTGCATAATCTGCCCCACAAGGGTAGTGGTAGTCGTTTTTCCGTTTGTACCTGTAATTGCTGTCACAGGACAGGGCGTAAGAGTGTATGCCAATTCAACCTCACCAATGACAGGAATCCCTCCAGCCTCTGCCTTTAGAATAAAAGGAAGATCACAAGGAATCCCGGGGCTTAATACAATTAAATCCTGCTTTAAAACAATTTTATCTGGATTTTCTCCCAGAAAAAGGGAAATTCCCTCTTGCTCCAAAAGCCGAGAATCTTTTATTTCCTCTTGCTTTTTCATATCCTGAAGGGTAACACTCGCCCCTAGTGTATTTAAAAGCTTGGCAGCAGAGATGCCGCTTTTCGCCATACCGCAAACCAAAACTTTTTTATCCTTATAGTCCAATTTAGATTCCCTCTTTCCAAAAGTTTTCAGCAAATCAAAGTTCTTTTTTCCGCCAAATATAATCCAATATTTTATTATGAAACTACCATATTCTGCGAATTTTATGCAAAATATTAAAGCTATAGAACAATATTAATGTAAACCTAATTTTAATCTATTAATTCAGTTCTTTCAAATCAACAAATATTTTTTCTTAGAGAATCCCTCTTAAAAAATACCATTACTTCCTAAAAAACCAATTAAACAAAGCATAGCCGTGGCCACATAGAAAAGTGTGACAACCTTTGTTTCTCTCCAGCCGCTCTGCTCCAAATGATGATGAAATGGCGCCATTTTAAACAATCTTTTACCTGCGCCACATTTTCGTTTTGTCAGCTTAAAATAACCAACCTGAAGCATTGTACTGATGGATTCCAAAAGATAAATGAAGCCAACTATTAAAATAAAAATTGGCATCTTTAATATAAAAGCCGTAGAGGCAATGAATCCACCTAAGGCAAGGGAACCTGTGTCCCCCATAAAAACCTTTGCAGGATAGGAATTAAAAATCAAAAACGCCAGCAATCCACCGATAATTGCTCCACAAATGGGTGAAACGGTGCTTCCTGCCGCCCAAGCTACGACTGCAAAAAAAGCTGCCACAATTAGCGTAACACCGCCTGCCAGACCATCCAAACCATCGGTCAAGTTAACCCCATTTACTGTCCCTAGTATTGCGACAAATAAAAATGGTACAAAAAGGATTCCCATATCAATGCTTGCGCCATGTCCAAAAGGAATATATACCTCAGTGCCAATTCCGCTATAATACATATACCAGCAAAAAGCCCCTGTCACAATGAGCTGTAACAATATTTTCTGTATAGCCCGCAGTCCTAGGGAGCGTTTTTTCACAACCTTGATATAGTCATCCAAAAAACCAATAATACCATAACATACCGTTACCAAAACAATAACGGTGCCATCGATATTTCCTCTCATAAAAAATGCTGCTGCTACAGCAAATGCAATTAAAAAGGCAATGCCGCCCATAGTTGGCGTTCCTTGCTTTTGCAAATGGCTTTGAGGTCCATCATCCCTTACATTTTGCCCAAATTTTAATTTATGCAGCATAGGAATCATAACCGGACAAAGGATAACCCCTACCACGAAAGATATAATGATTGCGTATACCGCCTGTTCCAAAGACCCCACTTAGTTCACTCCCTGTATTTTTTCTACGGTTTTTTCTAATGCCATGCTTCTGGATGCCTTCACCAAAACAGCATCCCCATTTTTCAGCAAAGCCAAACCTTCGTTCCAAAAATCCTCTTGACTAGCAAAGCAATAAACCGCTTTGAGTCCACCGTCTCTTGCGCCTTGCTCCATTTCAACATTGAACTTTCCTATACAGAATAAGAGATCAATTCCTTTTTCTGCGGCATAGACTCCAACTTCTTCATGCATTTGAGATGCATATTCTCCAAGCTCTCCCATAAACCCTAAAATTGCCACCTTACGACCATCCGCATTTGCAAGAATATTCAGTGACGCCTTCACGGATACAGGGTTTGCATTATAAACATCATTTAAAACCGTTATACCGTTTTCCAGCTTCATAATATTCATGCGGTTCTTCGTTGGCACAAAATTTTCAATGCCCTCTTTTATCTCTGCAAAACTAAGACCCATCTCAAGCCCTACAGTAACCGCAGATAGGGCATTCAAGACCATGTGCTCTCCCGGCATAGGTATAATTGTATCGAGAGAACCCACGGGGGTATGAATGGTGCACTTTGTTTTTTCCATGCCCATAAGTTCCAAATGATCAGCATAAATATCTTTTTTATTGTCAATGCCAAACCAGCGCAATCTTTGAGGAAGCTTACCCTCTAACGTGCTGAGCATATCATTATCTCCATTTAAAACTGCAACGCCATCCTCCGGCATGAAATCGAACATCTCGCATTTGGCCTTCAAAATACCCTCTCTACTACCCAAATATTCAATATGAGCAACACCAACATTTGAAATCAATCCTAACTGTGGTCGCACAACTTCCGCCAATGCATGAATTTCTCCGAAATGGTTCATACCCATTTCAATCACTGCTATTTCATGATGATCCTCCAAGCGGAATAATGTTAAAGGAACACCAATATCATTGTTATAATTCCCTTGTGTCCAGAGAACATCGTGTTTTTGACTTAAAACAGAAGCCACCATATCCTTTGTTGTGGTTTTTCCTACGCTTCCTGTAATTCCAATAAAAGGAATATTAAATTTATTTCTATAATGTGCCGCCAATTTCAGCAAAGCCTTTTTTACGTCGGGAACCAAAAGCAAAACGCCGCCTTTTTTGGGCGCAATTACCTTACAGGACAAACAAGCGGCAATCCCCTTTTCAAAGCATTCCTCAATAAACTGATGTCCATCCACACGCTCTCCCTGTACTGCAAAGAATAAGCTGTCCTTTGTTACTTCCTTAGAATTCTGTGTAATATGAGAAATGGTTTTATTTAAAACTTCATCCAGACCGTCCACTGCAATTACCTGTGCGTTCGTTGCCTCAATGATTTCTCCAATGGTCATTTTTTTCATAAGCAATCTTCACCAAAAGCCTTTCGTATCTCTTCCATATCGTCAAAATGAATGGTACAGTCTTTAAAAATCTGATAGGTTTCATGTCCCTTCCCAGCAATGATAATCACATCGCCGGCCTTTGCCATTTTTGCACCTTTTAAAATCGCCTCTCCTCTGTCAGCAACTTTTTCATAGGGACAAGGTGTTTTTTTCATCCCTACTTCCACCTCATTTAAGATGGTTAGAGGGTCTTCCGTTCTGGGATTATCTGAGGTAATAATACAAAAGTCAGAGCCATTGCCTGCAATTTCACCCATGATTGGCCGTTTTGTTTTATCTCTGTCACCACCACAGCCAAAAATGGTAATAATACGTCCTTTGGCAAATTCACGAGCAGTTTTCAAAATATTATCCAGCCCATCCGGCGTATGGGCATAATCCACAACGGCTTGGTATCCTTTTTTGCTGCGAACAGCCTGAAAACGACCAGTTACCCCATGATTTTCTTGAAGCCCTGTAATAATATCTTCCATGGGAATTTCCAAAAGCAAGCATGCTCCAATGGCACCCAAGGCATTATAAACACTGAATCTGCCAGGTGTACTCAAATGGACATGATATTCTTTTTCATCCCAAAACAAAGAAAAATCCGTACCCTCAGCAGTAATTTCAATATCTTTTGCCTGTAAATCAGCGGCGTTATCAACAGCAAAGCTCAATACCTGACCAGTCGCTTTATCCTTCATAAAACTACCAGCGGCATCGTCCATATTGATTACACTTTTTTTTGCACGTTGAAATAGCTTTGATTTTGCCTCTTTATAATTCTCCATGGTTTTATGGTAATCCAAATGGTCTTGAGTTAAATTTGTAAAAATTCCAATTTCATATGAAATACCATCTACTCTATGCAAATCTAAGGAATGGGAGGATACCTCCATAACCACATGGCTGACATCCTCTTTCACCATAGTGTCCAATAATTCCTGAAGTTCTTTGGATTCAGGGGTAGTACGCTCTGTATGGAGTATTTTATCCCCAATACGATTCTCAATGGTTCCTATAACACCAACTTTTTTTCCGATATGGTCTAAAACGGACTTGATTAAATATGTGGTAGTGGTTTTTCCGTTTGTTCCGGTAACACCAACTACATGCATTTTTTCAGAAGGCCTATTATAATAATTCACCGCCATAAAGGCCAAGGCCTCACGGGCATTCTCCACCTGTACAACTGGAACTTTCCCGTCGATACCCTCAGGCATATGCTCACAAATCAAGGCAACTACACCGTTTTCCACTGCTTTCGCCCCAAACTTATGTCCATCCACCTGAAAACCGGTAACACACACAAAAACATCTCCCGCAAGAACCTTTCGGGAGTCATACTCAATTTTTTCCACTTCAATGGATAGATTTCCTTGTAATACTTTATAGGAAACCCCTTCTAACAGCTTTTGCAATTCCATGGCTGTTTCCTCCTTTGGTTAAACGATTGCCAGCCTTCGGCATATGTGAGGAAAGCTTTTGTCGTCAGTAAAAACATTTATGTAAAATCACTTCATCATTTTAATTACAATGAGCGGTAATTACAATACTTTTTCGTGTTTCATCGAATATTTTTTTCATAAATACAGCTTAGCCTATTTAATAAGATGCAAGAAGTAGTTTCTTGCTTCTTCACCTCTAAAACGATACTTTTTCAAACGAGCAAAAGATAATTCGTAAATGCGGTACCTTTTCTTAAAAATATGAAAATGAATTTTGCTTTTCATAAACAATTTAGATACAAAATTTGAAAATTGTCTATGAGAAGAAAGCACATTGGGAAAAGTATACCACATTTACGCTATTCTACCAATTATTTTTGCCATTTCTGAACTTTTCTTTCATCTGCAAAAAAAGATTTCTTTTTATTAGAATACGTCTTCTAAGTTCTTTCTAATCACTCTAAATAAACAATTACTTGCGTTCCTTTATTTATCGTTTCTCCAGAAGGGGGCAGTTGCCTTTGAACAGTTTCTCCCTCTCCACGCACACTAACGGATAACCCTTCTTTTTGTAACGAATTTTTTGCTTCCTGATAAGTCATTCCGATCACATCAGGCATAGTAGCTTGCTCCTTCGCCGCCTCCTTGGCCTCCTTTTCGCTATAAACCGGTTCAATCCCTATGTATGGTAAGGTATTTTTCATTAATTCCTGCATAACAGGACCTGCTACGGTACCTCCGTAGTAAACACCCTTGGGCTCATCAATTAAAACCAATGCCATTATTTGAGGATTCTCTGCCGGTGCAAAGGCCATAAACGACGCAATATATTTACCGCTTCTACGAGGCAGCTTTTCGGACGTAGCTGTTTTTCCACCAATACGATATCCCGGTATATAGGTCTTGCTACCGGTTCCTTGTGAAACAACACTTTCCAATATCATTTTCATCGTTTCCGAAGTTTCCTTTGAAATGACCTGTTCCCCTTTTTCATATTGAAATTCCTCAATCATATTACCGTCTTCATCGGCAATCCCCTTAGCAAAATGGGGGGTCACAAGGTTGCCGCCATTCACAATAGATGACGCTGCTCTTAGAAGCTGTAACGGTGTAATTTGAAAAGACTGGCCAAAGCTCATGGTCGCAAGCTCTACAGGACCAATGTTCTCAAGCTTGTGAATAATGCCTACCGCCTCACCGGCAAGGTCAACGCCTGTTTTTTGGTCAAAACCAAATTTTTTCATATAATTCAAAAACTTCTCTGCCCCTACCCGTTCAGCAACCTGCATAAAAACGGGGTTACAGGAGTTTTGTACACCCTGAATAAAAGTCTCCGAACCATGGGTACGAGGAAAACGCCAGCATTTAATACGTCTATCGCCAACTACATAAAATCCGTTGCAATGAAAGGTACTCTCCGGAGTTACTACACCCTCTTCTAACCCCGCCGCCGAGGTTACAATTTTAAAGGTACTACCGGGCTCATAGGTATCATTAATGGCAGTATTTCGCCACATTGCATTCAAATAATCATTTTTCTCCTTTTCCGATAGGGTGCTCCAAACTTGTGCCAGAGCATCGTCATTAATGGTAAAAGGATCATTCAAGTCAAAAAATGGATAGTTTGCCATTGCATAAATCTCACCGTTTTGCGGATTTAAGACAATGATTAGGCCATGATCTGCCCCTTTCGTCTCCACCGCTTTTGCAATCGTTTGCTCTGCATATTGTTGCAGCACCACGTCAATGGTAGTCACAAGATTTTTTCCATCCTCAGGAGGAATTCGTTCCTGTTGACTGTCAACTTCATTTCCTCTGGAATCAGTAAGGGTTAAAATCTTCCCTTGCTTTCCCTCTAAAATATCATCATATTTAGCCTCAAGGCCTAAAATACCCTGATTGTCCTTACCTACAAATCCAATTACTTGGGCGCCCATTTCGGAAAAGGGATATACCCGCTTTACATCCTCGTCCACCATGACACCGGGGATTTCTGCCTTTCGGATCTCCGCCGCCAGCTCACTGTCAACCTTGGTTTTTATCCTAACCAAAGCCACTTTCTCCTGAACCTTTTTTAAAACAGTCTCATAATCCAAACCTAACTTTTCTGCCAGATAAGAGGCGGTTTTTTCTTTATCTTTTACTTGCACTGGAATAACACTAACAGCATTTACCGTTTCAGTCAACGCAATTCCCACACCATTCCTATCCAAAATACTGCCTCTTTTCGGCATAATCAGCCTATCTCTTGTTTGCTGTTCATAAGCCAGTTCCTGCCACTGCTGGGAACGGAACAGCTCAATATAAATAATTCTGCCGAGCAATAAAGTAAAACCAAACATTGCTCCAAACAAAAATACCAGCAGCTTTTTTTTAACCCCTATAGGTGGTCTTTCCATGAAAAACACCCCTGCCTTCTCCATTTATAAAAAATATATGGAAAAAACAGGGCGTGTATGCGTTTAATTCAGAAAGACATGTCTTAGGTTGTGAAAATACAGCGCAAACCGTATTCCCATGATTTAAAAATATTTCTGTTTTTGTAATGTGTACCCATATTATCCACCTTGAGACGGATTCTTTTTGTCCTCAGTCTTTTTTGTGAGCTGTATTTTGATTTCTGTGCCCTTCGCGGCTGATACACCATATTTAGGGTTTTGGGAAGAAACAACTCCGTCAGTTTCCCCCTCAAAAACCACTTCAAATCCGGCCTTTGTCAGAGCTGCCGTTGCATCTTCATAGGTTTTACCAACGACATTTGGCACAGACGCTGCCCCTGTATCCTTTTCAGATCTTTCCACATAGAGAATGATTTCACTACCCTTTTCCACTTGTGTACCACCCTTAGGTACCTGATTTGTAATGGTATTGCCTGTACCCACTACTTTGTAGGTTAATTCTTTTCCATCCAAATCAGACACAACATCATAAGCTGAACTGCCAACATAATCAGGGAGCTTCACGGTTGCCTTTGTTGTCAATGCTGAGGCATTTTGCGCTTTTTCCGTTGGTTCCAAATTTTTGTATTTAATAATTTTCTCCATCAAAGACTTTGTCATAGGGGCAGTGCTTTGCACTCCATCAACATATGCCTCAGGAAGGTGAATTACCGATAGGATAATATACTTTGGATTTTCAGCGGGGAAATACGCCATATGGGTCAATGTCCAAAGGTCATCTCTATCTCTGGAGCCCTGTTCCGCAGTACCAGTTTTACATCCAATGGAATACCCGGGAATCTGAATTTTTTTACCTGTCCCTTCTTCTACAGTTGCCTTGAGTGCAATGCGCAAATAGTCAGATGTTTCTTTGGAAATAACCTGACGAACAACCTCCGGTTTATTTTCATATGCAACATCACCATTGGGATCAATCACCTGAGAAACAACGTAGGGTTTCATAATGTTACCCCCGTTTATTAAAGCAGAAAATGCCGAAATAATTTGAATCGTGGTACAGTTAAATGTCTGGCCAAAGGAAATGGTAGCCAATTCTGTGGGGCCAATGCCTGATAAAGAGTGAAGCACTTTTGAAGCATCTTCTTCACCGGGCAAATCTATACCGGTTTTTTTACCAAAACCAAACTCCATTTGATAGCGATATACTTTCTCAGCCCCAAGCTTCTGGGCAATCTGAATGATACCTACGTTACAAGACTGTGCCAAAATATCTTTCACATTTACAGTGCCATGGCCGGTTCTTAAATGGCAGTGAATTGGCGTACCACTTACATCCATAGAGCCACCGCAATAAAAGGTTGTTTGTGGGGTAATCACCCCTTCCTCCAGAGCCGCCGCCGCCACCAAAGGCTTATAAATGGAACCTGGTTCATACGTACTGCTGATGCTAAAATTTTTCCACATGTTATTTAAATATTCCATCTGCTCCTTGCTACTCTTTGCTTCCCATGCAGTCTTAAATGCAGGGTCGGTTTCAGTCTGCAAAGGAGTTCCTGGCTGATTCAAATCGAATGGGTTGGATTCGGCCAAAGCAATGATTTCCCCTGTATTAGGATCCATCACAATAGAAGCAATATGATCAGCAGGCCATTTGGCAGCAGTCTCTGCCACAGCATCTTCGGCATACTGCTGAATGGTGTAGTCAATGGTGGTGATTACAGTATCACCATCTTTGGCAGGATAGTCCTGATAAGAAACCCCATCAGCACCATCGTAAAGAATAAAAGAGCGTCCCGGTGTGCCAACCATATAATCACCGTATTTTCCTTCAATGCCCCATTGGGCATCTCCTCGGATGAAACCCAACAAGTGACACCCTAACGTTTTCAGAGGATAAGAGCGTTTTGTTGTCTTCTCGTAATAAACACCCTTTAATTTTAAACCCTCCAGCTCCTCTTTTATGGAACGATCAACCTCTTTCACTAAGTATTTCCAGTGGTTTGGCAAGTTTATTTTTCCTGTCGTAGGATTTACGGTAATGTACCCTTTTAAAGTTGCATAGTCCAGTTCAGGAAATTTCTGGCATAATGTCGTTAACGTCTTTTCTTGCTCGGCTTCTTTATTTTCTGCTAAAACCAAAGGGTCAAGAACCACATTATAAACCGCCGTTGAAATTGCCAGCACTTGCTCGTTTCGGTCGAGGATGCTCCCTCTGTTGGCAGCAATGACTGAATCATAACGGTTAATCTGCTGATTTTTTGCAGCTGCCTCATACTCTTCTCCATGAACTGCCTTCAGATAAACAATTCTGCCAAAAACAGTTGTAAATACTGCCATAAACACAAAAAGAATAAAAGCAAATTTACCGTTTGCCTTTATTCCTGATGTTGTTTTTTTCATCATGCATCAATCCTTTTTCAATCGACTTTTAAATTTTAAAAAACCAGAATTATTATCTTCATTTGTTGTGTCCGCCGCATATTGCACAGTATAACTCTGCTTGGGTACATCTATGTATATGATTTGGTAAGGCTGTGGTTCAGCCATACCTAGGCGTGTTGTAGCCTGCTCCTTAATATAGCCCAAGTCAATCTGCTCCGTTAGCTCAGCCTCTAAAATGGCGTTACTTGCTTTCAATTCAGCTAGTTGATTTTTTTCCTTCCGAAGCTCTACTCTCTCATTGGCAACTCTAACGTTCATCCCCATGAAAACAATGCTACCAGCAAAAAGAAGAATCATAATTATAATAAGCTTAAACGCAGTAATCCTACTTTCTCTGTTTTCTGCCTTTTGGGCTTTTTCCTCTGCAATACGATTTTTTTCATCTTCTTCGTCTGTATAATAAGGGGTATATTCCGGCTGCACGTCGTATGCGACGTTGCCGTAGGCATAGTAGGAAGAACCTTTAAAATTATTTCTATTTTTGTCATATTTCTTCGCTGCCATGCCCAATACCCCTTTCATTTAATTTTCTACTCCCTCCAATACGCGAAGCTTCGCGCTTCTGGCACGGGGATTCATCTCCAACTCTTCCTCACCAGATACAATGGGTTTTCTTGTGATTACCTTACCCATTCGCTTTTTTCCACACATACAAATAGGAAATTGAGGGGGGCAAATACAAGGATTTTCTTGCTTTCGAAATGCCTCTTTTACAATTCTGTCTTCCAGAGAATGAAAGGTAATAATACAAAGCCTTCCACCGGGATTCAGTCTATTTGCCACAGCATCAATGGCTTGCTGCAAGACATCCAACTCACCATTTACCTCAATGCGAATTGCCTGAAAGGTTCTCTTGGCAGGATGAGGGCCATCCTTTCTGGCACCCTTTGGCACTGCCTTTTTAATCACCTCAACCAATTCACCTGTTGTTTCGATGGGCTTATTTTGCCTTTCCTGTATGATGAACTGAGCAATTCTTCTTGCCCAACGTTCTTCACCATAGTTGAAAATTACACGATTTAGCTCGTCCTCATTATATTCATTAATGAGGGTATACGCCGAAAATGAATTGGTGGTATCCATTCTCATATCCAATGGTGCATCCTGCTGATAAGAAAAGCCTCTCTCCGCTTCATCCAACTGATGAGAAGAAACCCCTATGTCCAAAAGCATTCCATCAATTTTTTCAATACCCAATCCATCCAAAATACTGCCAATATTACCAAAATTATTGTGCACAAAGTTAATTTTATCTAAATGATCCTTTAATCTTTCCTTTGCCGCCTTATGGGCATTCAAATCCTGATCAATACAAATCAGTCTACCTGTTGTCAGTTTTTTTGCAATTTCTAAGGAATGACCGCCACCACCCATTGTTCCATCTACATAAACCCCATCAGGCTTAATCTTTAAATTTTCGATGCACTCCCATAGAAGTACGGAAACATGATGAAATTCCAAAATGGTCACCGTGGACAGCGCAATCTCGCCATCCCTATCCTTTCTGATTTACGTTAATTTTGAGTAATTCTCTTCCGTTATATATTTTTATCAAAGCAGTCAAATCTTCAATTTCAGTGAGAATTCGAAAACCACAATAAGCATTTTCATTGAAGGCCTGTCCCGCCGCCATAATTAAATTCCCAAATTCTCCATTTCAAAAGCCAATTCATTGCTGATGAAATTTTCTTCGTTGTTATATTCAGCCCAATCATCCTTATTCCAGATTTCCACACGATTGTTTACGCCAATAGAAACAACGTCCTTTTTTAATCCTGCGTATTCTCTGAGATTTGCAGGCAAATTTATTCTTCCCTGATTATCTAAATCACATTCGATAGCGCCTGAAAAGAAAAAACGGACAAATTTTCTTGCGCCACTGCTGGTTAAGGGTAGCTGTTTTAATTTTTCTTCAAAAATTGCCCATTCACTTTTTGGATAAGCAAACAAACAATTATCCAAACCTTTGGTTACCACAAAATGTTCGCCTAAGCCATCTCGAAATTTCGACGGCACAATTAAGCGCCCTTTAGAATCAATTGAATGCTGAAATTCGCCAAGAAACATTTTGTAGTCACCACCCTTCACCCTCTAAGGGAAATATAGGGCATTTCAAACCATTTTCGCCCACTTTCCACCACTATTAACCACATTGTAATATATTTAACGGAAATAGGCAAGCCCCATAGTACAAAAAAATTCTGCGTTTTTCAGAAAAAAACCTTGATAATTCAATGTTTATACTCATATAAGAGAATATTTCAACGAGATACGACAATTTATTCCCCAACCACTATCCCTCCACCGTTAGTTTTTAAAGAATTCGGTTTTCTTCCAATTCAAAATTCCTCTCCACTTTCCTCCCATAAATGAAAAACAGGTATTGCATATGCAATACCTGTTTTTCGTTTATTTATATTCTTATTTTTTATACGCCTTTGCCAGCTTTTCAAAGGAAGGAAGGGCTCTCTCGATGACAGCTCTTGCCACACAATAGGCAATTCTGACATAACCTTTACAACCAAAACCTCTACCTGGTGTCATCAGAATACCGTATTCCTTGGCTTTATTTACAAAAGCAACATCATCTTCTTCCAGCGCCTTTACAAAGAGGTAAAATGCGCCTTGTGGTTTTGCACATTCAAAACCGTAGCTGATTAAGGCATTGTATAGAATTTCCCTGTTTTTATCATAAAAAGCAATGTCCGACTTTTCATCACAGCATCTTGCCACCACCAATTGCTGTAATGCAGGGGCATTGACAAACCCCAGCACACGGTTAGCTACCCCTGTGCCGTAAACCACATCCTCAAAATCTTCCACAGTAGAAGGGATGGTTAAATAACCAATTCTATCGCCCGGCAAGGAAAGGGATTTTGAGAAGGAGTAGGCAACAATTGTATTACCATAAATCTTTGGTATGTAAGGCACTGTCACACCATCAAAAACCAATTCCCTGTATGGCTCATCAGAAATCAAATAAATCGTAGTTCCAAATTCTTTCCCCTTCTTGTTTAAAACCTCTGCAACCTTTTTCAGGGTTTCTTCATCATAAACCACACCTGTGGGGTTATTGGGGTTGTTAATGATAATTGCCTTTGTTTTGGAGCTAATCGCTTCCTCCAATTTGTTGGCATCAGGTAAGAAAGAAGGAATATTGGGGGCAATGGAAATCAATCGTCCACCTGCATTGGCAACATATACATCGTATTCTGAAAAATAAGGGGCAAAGGTCAAAACTTCGTCCCCTTGATCCAAGAGAACTTTTAAAATAACATTCAAGCCTCCAGCCGCACCTGTGGTCATAACAATATTTTTTCCTGTATATTCTTCACCAAAACGACGATTTAGGCTTTCCGCAATGGCCTGACGTACCGAAGGTATGCCTGCACCGTCAGTATAGCTATGTAGCGTCAAAGAATCCATATTCTCTAGCAATTCAATTGCTGTTTCATTGACCGAAATGGGAGCCTTCACGTTGGGGTTGCCAATGCCAAAATCAAAAACATTTTCATCCCCCAATAGTTTACGCAATCGTGGGCCTTCCGTAAATAGTGCACTAATTGCGGCGCTCTTATCTACCAATTCCTTCATATTTTTTGAAATCATCGCTTCTTCCCCTCCCCATTACTTCTTTCCAGTAAAAACAGCATGGCTTCTTTATATCCCAAAAAGCCTTTGCCCATAATCGTTTTGACACAAGCCTTTCCCGCATAGGAAATCTGACGAAAATCTTCTCTCTGGCTCACATCAGAAATATGCACCTCTACTGCAGGCAGATTCACCGCCTTCAACGCATCCAAAATGGCAACGCTGGTATGGGTATAGGCAGCGGGATTTATCACAATCCCCTCTGTTTTATCGAAGTAAGCCTGCTGTATGCGGTCAACCAAAGCACCCTCATGATTGGATTGTACTATTTCCACCTCAATACCTTCTTCATTGGCTGTTTCTTCAATGAAACGCACCAAGTCCTCATAGGTTTCATTTCCATAAATTCCTTTTTCACGAATCCCGAGCATATTCAAGTTTGGTCCGTTCAGTACGAGAATCTTCATACCATCGCCCCTTACATTTCTGAATAGCATCCTAAGAAGGATAATTGTTCTGCGGATAATTCCATATCCTTCAGTAGTGTCAATACATAAGGAGAGAATACGGAACCCTCGATGTCAAAATAGAAGCGAAATTCAAAATCTTTCCCT